>OZ241868.1:1907500-3868867 GCA_965202905.1 Alphaproteobacteria bacterium
TGTAGGCGAAGCGAAAGCGAGTCTGAACAGGGCGACCGAGTTGCACGGATTAGACCCGAAACCGGGTGATCTAGCCATGGGCAGGCTGAAGGTGCGGTAACACGCACTGGAGGGCCGAACCCACCGATGTTGAAAAATCGGGGGACGACCTGTGGCTAGGGGTGAAAGGCCAAGCAAACCCGGAAATAGCTGGTTCTCCGCGAAATCTATTTAGGTAGAGCGTCGCATGTTTACCGCCGGGGGTAGAGCACTGGATGGGCTAGGGGGGCGCGAGTCTTACCAAACCTAACCAAACTCCGAATACCGGCGAGTATAGTGCGGCAGACAGACTGCGGGTGCTAAGGTCCGTAGTCGAGAGGGAAACAGCCCAGACCGCCAGCTAAGGTCCCCAAGTCACGGCTAAGTGGGAAAGGATGTGGGACGGCCAAGACAACCAGGAGGTTGGCTTAGAAGCAGCCATCCTTTAAAGAAAGCGTAACAGCTCACTGGTCTAAACAAGCTATCCTGCGCCGAAGATGTATCGGGGCTCAAGCCGTGCACCGAAGCTGCGGGTTCAGAGGACAGTTGTCAGATGTCAGACGATGGAGCCGGTACGCATTCGTCGAAATCGTATCGACTGGCCATGCAAACGATCTACGGTGTGCCGTTGATCGTTTCTTGCGCGCGTGATGTCGGAGGCCGAAAACCGGCGTCTGGTATCTGTCCTCTGAACGGTAGCGGAGCGTTCCGTAAGCCCGCGAAGGGCGGCCGTGAGGTCGTCTGGAGGTATCGGAAGTGAGAATGCTGACATGAGTAGCGACAAAGAGTGTGAGAAACACTCTCGCCGAAAGTCCAAGGGTTCCTGCGCAAGGCTAATCCACGCAGGGTGAGCCGGCCCCTAAGGCGAGGGCGAAAGCCGTAGTCGATGGGAACCAGGCTAATATTCCTGGGCCTGCCGGAAGTGACGAATGCCGTAAGTTGTCCGTGCTTATCGGATTGTACGGGCAGCGAAGGCGTTCCAGGAAACAACTCCGGCATATAGACCGTACCCTAAACCGACACAGGTGGACAGGTAGAGCATACCAAGGCGCTTGAGAGAACGACGTTGAAGGAACTAGGCAAAATGCCCCCGTAACTTCGGGAGAAGGGGGACCTTTCCTCGGGCAACCGGGGAAGGGTGGCACAGACCAGGGGGTGGCGACTGTTTACTAAAAACATAGGACTCTGCGAAGTCGCAAGACGACGTATAGGGTCTGACGCCTGCCCGGTGCCGGAAGGTTAAGGGGAGGGGTGCAAGCTCTGAACCGAAGCCCCGGTAAACGGCGGCCGTAACTATAACGGTCCTAAGGTAGCGAAATTCCTTGTCGGGTAAGTTCCGACCTGCACGAATGGCGTAACGACTGCCCCGCTGTCTCCAACGTCGACTCAGCGAAATTGAAGTCTCCGTGAAGATGCGGAGTACCCGCGGTCAGACGGAAAGACCCCGTGCACCTTTACTACAGCTTTGCAGTGGTATTAGGGGACTTATGTGTAGGATAGGCGGGAGCCTTTGAAGCGACGGCGCCAGTCGTCGTGGAGGCGCCCTTGAAATACCGCCCTTATGTACTCTGATATCTAACCTCGGTCCGTCATCCGGGCCAGGGACCCTGCATGGTGGGTAGTTTGACTGGGGCGGTCGCCTCCCAAAGAGTAACGGAGGCGCGCGAAGGTAGGCTCAGGCTGGTCGGAAATCAGCTGTCGAGTGCAATGGCATAAGCCTGCCTGACTGCGAGACTGACAGGTCGAGCAGAGACGAAAGTCGGTCATAGTGATCCGGTGGTCCCGCGTGGAAGGGCCATCGCTCAACGGATAAAAGGTACGCCGGGGATAACAGGCTGATGACGCCCAAGAGTCCATATCGACGGCGTCGTTTGGCACCTCGATGTCGGCTCATCACATCCTGGGGCCGGAGCAGGTCCCAAGGGTTCGGCTGTTCGCCGATTAAAGTGGTACGTGAGCTGGGTTTAGAACGTCGTGAGACAGTTCGGTCCCTATCTGCCGTGGGTGTAGGAGAATTGAGAGGAGCTGCCCCTAGTACGAGAGGACCGGGGTGGACGCACCTCTGGTGTACCGGTTGTCGCGCCAGCGGCACCGCCGGGTAGCTAAGTGCGGACGGGATAACCGCTGAAGGCATCTAAGCGGGAAGCCCCCCTCGAAACGAGTTCTCCCCGAGAGCCGTGGAAGACCACCACGTTGATAGGCCGGATGTGGAAGTGCGGTAACGTATGAAGCTAACCGGTACTAATCGCTCGATCGGCTTGAACGCAAACCGTCATGCGCAGCGGTGGGCCCGACAACAGGACAGACGCCGGATGCGTCCACGCGTTTGGATGACTTGGTGGTCATAGCGAGGGAGCTACACCCGATCCCATCCCGAACTCGGTCGTAAAGACCCTCAGCGCCAATGGTACTGCGTCTTAAGGCGTGGGAGAGTAGGTCGCTGCCAAGTCTTCCAAGCGCGCGATACGAACCGGTCCGCACCAATCCCATTCACGATAAGCCCCACTCAATACAAGAGAACGACGCGGGGTGGAGCAGTCCGGTAGCTCGTCAGGCTCATAACCTGAAGGTCGCAGGTTCAAATCCTGCCCCCGCAACCAAAGAAAACGCCGCTAACTCATTGAGTTAGCGGCGTTTCTCTCTGCGGCTCATCTCTCAAAATTTCATGGTCACTGAAATCGAGCCCGGCGATGGCGGACAAGTGACCATATATATGGAAGAGATCGAGTGATGCCGACGATGGCGAATTTGACACCGGAGCAGAAGCGCAGACTGGAGGAGTCGAGGCGGGTAGCCAAGGAGGTCGAGAACCTGCCGCCGCCGTCGGCCGAGTTCCAGGCCAAGATAGACGACCAGTTCCTCACCAACTACATCCTCTCTCAACCCGGACCCGCGCGGGACGCCTATCTCGAGGTCACCACCATGCCCCGCGACCAGTTCGAGGCCGAGTTCGCCGATGTCCTCAACGCCTACGACGAGGACGAAGACGCCGCCGACGGCTGATCCGCACGGCTCGATTTTCTCCGCCGGAACCACCCCTCCGAACGCCCCGGATTTACCGCCGTTTCAGCACCCCTGAAACGCCCCGAAATTCCCCCTGCAAGCCCCGTGCAAGCCCGGATTCGCAAAGACTTTCCGCCCCGCCCTGCAACCCCGCCCGATCGCCCCCAACCCCTTGAGTTCTGCCCTCTTCCGCCTTCTTCCGGGTTCACAAAGACTTTTGTTCCCCGACGATGATATCGGATTGGTAAACTATTAGCGAACAGATGGAATCCATCTCCAGACAACTCAAGCGCACTCCTGGCGGCCGGGTAGGAGAGGTCGTTGCCGAGCCCCTCCCCCCACAGAGTGGGATGTGCGGCCGTCGATGGGATCGGTCGGTGACGCCTACGACGTAAGCATCTGGCAAGGAGCGCGGCTATGCGGCTTTTGTTTTCTGGTTTTTACCCTTCCATTCCCAAGGTAGCATTTCGTTGATACGATTTTGCGGCGTATCTGCGAGGCGGGCAAACACATCGTAAGCATCCGGCGAAGGCCACGGCCTGGGCCGCGCGGTCGCCTCAAGCGCCGCCATGGCGTGTTGAATGGCGGCCGTGATGTCTGGGCTCCGGGCGACGGGAGATGTCCCCCAGGGCCTTGCGCATTTCGTTCTCTGCGCGTTGGACGCCCGACTCGTCCAGCGATCCACCACGAGAACGAGCGGGTGCTGATCGAAGACGGGTGGACTGAGTTGCGGCCGCAAGAACCTCATTCATCATCGAAACTGACTACGAGGACCTTCCTGAAGCAGATTCAACGCTTCATGTTGTTGGCTGCGGCATCCGACCGGAGGAACTCGCCTGCAGGTCGTCATCGACTGCCATGAAGAGCCCCAAACCGAAGTGGCTGCCGTATCCGATAGCGAGTGGACCTTCAATCGCTTCCGGCAGCACAATGTCGAGCAGCGCGCCAGCCGCGTCAGGCTGTGCTTCCCGGCTGCGGGAACGGAAGCGGTGGAAGTGGATCGCGCGCCGCTCGGTTCCGCCGATGGGGATCTCGGGGAGTTCGCTCACCTCGACATTGGTTGCATCCAGTCCACGGCGTTTCAGCAACCTTCGCACCTCGCCCCGGTAGCCGGACGTCTTCAGGTGTCCGGCCGCCAGGAACGGAGTCACGCTCCGCCATCGGCTTGATCGGTCGAAGATGCGCGCACCGCCGGCGAAATCGGCCGGTTTGCCGAAGCCCTCCAGCGCGAGGCGCCATTCCATCACGCCGCCGGGCTCGGCAGCGTCGTCGTCCTGTCGCTGCTGCTGCGGGAGCCAAAGACGGGTGATGCGATCGAGAGCCACACGGATCCTGGGGTTCATGCCGCCGGCGACGCACACGGACACATGATCGATCCACCCGTCGCCGTCGGCGTCCTCCGGCAGCCAGAACGCGTGCGCATGGAACGGGTCTCTGAGCGGCTTGCCGTCCTCGTCTCGGCCCGATATCTCCCGCGGGGCCTTCGGAATCGAGCGCCCGGTCATTTCGTCCACCTGCCACCCGAACTTTGCGAGCGCTGCCCGGCGCATCAATTCGCCGATTCTGACGGCGTCTTCGATACGCGGAAGCGGCCGGCCAGCCAGCAGGAAGCGGGCTACGGTCGGCAGGTTGATTCCTGTTCGCGAAGGCCTGTGCCGGGTCAAACGCCGGGCAACTACTCTCGGAGCGGCTTCCGGTTTGCGCGCATAGACCACCTCGAGGGAAGCCGGTGGGCGAGTCCAGCCCCTGTCCTGGTAATCCGCCGTGTCGAGCGCGAGCGCATCGATGAGACGCTCGGGCAGCGTGTGCGCCTGCCGCCCCTTGCTCCGCAACTCCTTGTCGATCTCCGTATCCAGCGCTTTCTCCGTCCGTGCTTGCTTGGATGTCGCGCGTATCCGGCGCCTCAAGTCATCCATGATCCGTCGGCGTTCGGCCGCGTAGGCATCCGCGCTGAGCGGCGCAAGCAGCCGCACCGGGTCCCCGCCGCCAGCCGCATCGAGCGGCCGGCAATTCACCGCGCCGTCCCACTCCGAAAGCGCTTCGCACTCCGTCCAGCTCTCCGCCCGGCCGAGATAACCGATGGCGCGTGCGAGATCCGCGGCGAACGCGAACGGTCCGGGTTCGAGCGCCACACGCGGCCACGCGGCAACCAGCGTCGCCCCGACGGGCAGTCGAACGAAGGCGTCGAAGACGAGCATGGTCTTCAATCGGCCCTGCTCGATCTTTCCGGTCGGCATGTAATGGCGCGTGTGGGCATGGATCGCATCGGCCGGCAGGCCGTACTCCGGCAGTGTCTCCGCGAGTGCGTCGATCAGGTGTGCGAGATCGTCCTCGGACCAGTGCGCACGGTCACCTTTGCGCCACCATGCGGCGATGAGCGCGCGCAGCAGGCGCCACGGCTCCGGCGGCCAAGCAACATCGGCTTCGTTGACGTTGCGGCCCCACGGCGTTGCATGGTAGCGGCCAGCAGGGAAGCGGAAGGCGAGCGCGAACATGCGCTCACTTCTCATACTTGACGGTGAGAACCCGGTCCTCGCCGAAGAGCCTCATCGAGCCGGAGGCCTCGATCAGCCCAGGCAGCTCTTCTTCGATCTCGTCGAGGTGCGGGAGGTCGAAGCCTTCCGGCCGGGTGACTGTGACTCCGCTCACATCGAGGTCGCAGGCGGTGCGCAGCCGCAGTGCCTCCGCGAGGAACTTCCGTATCTTGAAGAGCGCGAGCACGATCAACAACCGCTCGACATCGTGTCCCAGACCGAAGGCCCGGATCTGGCGCAGGTCGATGTTGAAATAGGCGGTGATCTTCCCGGCAGTCCATTCGTCCCGTGCGAAAGGCACGTTGCCGAAACCCTTCGCCGTGTCCCCGGACGGATTCACACTGTCGTTCTTCACGCCACCGCTCGCTGCGACCTTTGCGTTCTCGGCCTCAATGAAGGCGGACAGGGACCTGGGCAGACGCAACCGGCCGCCGGCAAGGTCCTTTTTGGCAAGAAATACCCCGTGAAGAAGGGCGTTCGTGTCGAGCTCCAGGAGCACTTTGGCCAGCTCACGCAAATCGACCCGCCCGACATCCATGGCGGCCAGCCGGGTCTTCAGCAGCTCGTTGACCTTCTTATCCTTGCCTTCCAGGATGTACGGCGAGTTGAGCCGGTGCGCTTCGAGCAAGGAGTTGGTGAGCGCGTTGCCATCCCCGTCCACGACCTTCACGATCGGCAGGCCCTGGAGCGGATCGACCCAATCATCGGCCACGCTATCCCAGCAGACCGCTTCCAGGCGGTTCGCCATCGACTGCGCACTCTCCACGAGCACCGTTCGTCCCTGCCCGTCGGGCGAGTCGTAGACGGCGTGCCCGAGATTGGGAAACCCCGTCGGTTGGAATCGCGTGCCCTGAACCGGCTTGAGGTCGGCTTCGATCAGAAGGCGGGGCGCATTGTCGATTGAGACGAGGTCAAGCGGCATTCGTCGTATCCTCCGCGGTCACGGTGTTGTCTTCAGGCTCGGGCAGAGCGCCCGGATAGGCCCGCTTTATCAGGGCGGTCAACGCCAGCTCGCCGACCGGGATCAAGAGCGCCGCGGCGAGGCGGTCGGCCGGGACGCCGGCGCCCATGCGGCCGCCCTCGACCTTGGATTTCCACGAACCGGAGCGCGAGGCGCCGAAAGGCGTTGGCAGGCCGGAGGCGCGGGCGCGCGCCAGGGCGGTACGCACGGCCAAGTCGCTCGCTCGTCCGTCGCGGCTGTCGCCGTTGGTACGCAGGCGCGCGAGAAGTCCTGGCGGAACCGGCATTCGCGTCGTGCCGGGCAGCGCGCCAGCGCCGTGGAGAGCAGCGTCCGGCGTGAATACCGGCTTGAGCGCCGCATAGGCGACCGGAACGGGCGGCGCATCCGCATGGGCGCCCGTCGATCGAAGGCGCGTCGGTTGCGCCCACACGAGACCGGCGAGCAGCGCCGCACAGCGCGTATCGTCGAAGTCGCCGGAGAGGAACGCGGCCACATCCGCAAGCCGCGCGGCCGTGGCGCTGGCGAGCGGCTTGTCGTCCAGTCCGCGAATCGCCGCCTCCACCAGCCGCCGCTCCAGTACGGCGAGCATGTTTGGAACGAGCGGGCCGGCTCCCCAGACCACGGTGGGCGGCGCGCCACCGTCCTTGGACCATGCGCGGCGGGTTCTGAGAGTCCTTTTGGAAAAAAACTTCTCCTCGTCGAGTGGCGCAAAATGGGCGGCCATCGGCGGAGCGATCTTCACTCGCACCGGCATCGGGGCGCCTGCCGACCTTTCGGTGCTCGGTGTCTCCAATGCTGGCGATGATTCGTCATCACCGCCGGCGTCGTCGATCTGTACGGTTTCGACCTGTTCAGGGGGCCCGGGCGCTGGTAATCCGAGTCCGGCCAGTGCGGCGGCGATGCGGAACTCCGGGCTGTCATCGTCCGCTTCTCGAATCCAGTCGGACGAAAGCAGTGGCGGCGGCGTCAAGGTCCCACGGACCTTCGGATTGGTCGCCAGCCAGGCGACGAGGCTGCCGAGAGCCATTAGCGCGTATTGTGTTCCTTCGCGTCCATGATTCGGTGACGTCATCTGGAACAGCGCGTCCTCAAGCCGACGCATCACCTGTCGCGCACGAGCAGGAACCGTTTTCTTGTCGACCTGTCGCCGTGCGCTATCAAGCCAGTTGCCCGTTTCCAAGTCGTCAACAAGGTCCTTGCGCGGTCGATCTGGAACGTTGAATCGGCCGAGCGGCGTCGCTTGGTAAGGTATCTTGCTGTCAGGTTGGATGATGGAATATCGCTCGAATCCGCCGAGGCCTCGCGAGGAGCCGAGCCGCGCGACCGAGCGCGCGGCGTCCAGCCCCGTTCGGGCCGTGCGCTGCCCGGCAGTGAGTCGTCCCTCCGCGAAGATCGCAGCGACTTCAGAAAACATAGCTGGCTTGGTCCAGACAGGAGTCCAGACTTCGCCGCGGGGCCGGTTCGGGTCCTCCGATGACAGGCTGCCTGTCCCGGCGCCCGTGGGCTCGAAGGTGAATGGGAAGGCGCCGCGGCTGCCGCCCGCCGTTCCCCAACGTCGAGTAAGAGCGCCGGCGAACATCAAGGCGCCCTCCATTGCCAGAACGAGGTCCCACGGATTCAGCGGGTTGGATCCCTTGTATCCGACCGTCGCATTCGGCCCGAAATGTCCGGGGCTGTATTGACCCATGGCATCACATTCTCCAGCGCGTCCGACGACATCGAACAGCGCGGAATCGAGTTTGAAATCCGCACAGTCCGTCGGAGTTCCGTTCTCGAAGTCGATGACGCTCTCGAGTTTCTCTGCGAAGTTGACGCCGAAGTCGCGGCTTCCGTCGTTACCGCCGGACCCAAGCAGGGGAGCGGCGGCCTCGTCGGCTGAGAGTACGTAACATGCGTCAATGTAGCAGACGTGATGCGAGTCCATATCAGATCTTAAAATCGGCAGCAACAGACTCTTGATTTCCTGTGCTTTTTTCCTGACCTTTTTTGTCTCATTTTCTTTCATTTTCTTCTCGTCGCCGGTGAGATTCCTTGATTCTTTTTCGAGATCCTTACCTAGCGCCCGGAGCTTGTTATATTCGGTCAGGTCGTGATTCCCGCGCAATGAGTGGACGGTACGTCGCATCAGCTCCAATCGAGGGCAATCGCTTTCATCAATGGCGCGCATCAGGCGGGCGCCGGTGCGATCCGACGTTTCGCCCGCATCGCCCTCGAGGAAGCCCGCCCGCCCGTTCCACGGCGCAATGATCGGACTCGGCGCGTAGTCGTGCAGAAAGAAGTGTAGCAGGGCGGCGCGGCTCAGCTTCGTCCGCAGGTGGAAGCACTCATTCTCCCACCAGCCGCGTGCGTGCGGATCAGCCGCCTCGCCGGAAACATGGTTGGCCGGCGACGAGATCAGGCGCAAGACGCCGAGGGCCTTCAGGTAGGACGCCAGCGGCGTCGGAGCGCATCCGTTCAGCGAGAGCGGTTCACCGGTCATGGGTAGCTCCCGTGCCGCTCTTTCGCGGATGCCCGCCAGTCGGCGATCCGCGGGAGGGTTTCCAGCCAGGCGAGGCGGAACGGTCCGAGCCACGCGAGCAGTTCGCGCGTGCGCTCCGTCCAGCTCTCGCGGCTGACCTCGTCCCAGCCTAGTTCCATGATCGACAGCAGAAGGCTTCCTCCTTCCCACCGCTCGCCGCCTTCCAGATCGACCGGCGGCAGTTCGTCGCCCTCCCATACGCCCCGGGCGAAACGCGCCCCGGCGCGGGAATCGTGCTTCGGCGCGCCTTCCTTGGGCAGGGCGCGCAGGTTCAGCCGAACCTTCCCGTGGTGAGCGGCGATCAGATAGGCGGTCAGGTCGGCGTCCCGCGACCAACCCTGGTGAGTGAGAAATGCCAGGGCGGATGCGAGTTCGTGCCGAAAATAGGCCCGTCCGTGTCGACGCTGCTTGATCGTCTTGGCAAGCAGTACTCCCGGCGGAACGTCCCGTCCATCGAGGCCGCGATGCATCGTCTCCTGGAAGACCTTGTGCGCCTTGCCGAGATCGTGCCAACGCGCCGCGCGGACGATGGTCGTCCGATCATCGTCGTTCACGCCGAGAGCGCCGCACAGCGATTCCGCTTCCGCAGCGACATGTCGCAGATGATCGGCGAGCGGCACGACCGTCCCGATCTGGCTCAGCGAATCCTCATCGTGTCCCTCGGTTTCGTCCGATGTCATGGAAGCGGAGCCGTCCGGAGCCGCGCTCGCGCCGGCCGACATGGTTGTATCGGCCACCGGCTCGGGTACATCCTTCAGCTTGCCGGTGAATCCGACAGTCTCACGGTAACCTCCGGCGCTCCGATCTGCGAGCAGTATCAGTCCCGGCCAAGGCTCGTCCCGGAAAGGCGTCCATCCTGGCGGGGCAGTTCCCGTCCGGCCATCACGGCCCCGCCACTGCGGGTCGCGCCGGAACACGGGAACATTCTTGTTCCGGAGCGTCTTGAGCCATGCTCTGGCGGCGCGAATAGACACGGCGCACAGCTCCTCCCGGCGAGGACGCGGCGGATCGTCTCCCGGCGCAGGAAGGTCGCGCCAGAAGACGCGTATGTCCGTGTCCTCGGCGTCGCGGACATACGGTGAGACGTCCACGTCGAAGCCGGTAAGGTCCGGATCCGTGTCGAAGAGATCGTCGAGATCCTTGCGGCGGATGACGCGGCGCGACGGCTCGACATCTTCCGGTGGGGGAAGGTGCACCGGCGCAACATCGGTCAGTTCAGACATCCGTTCCCCTGCGGACCGCAACTCCGCGACGGTGTAGGGGAGCGCCAGGGTGTTGGCTCCCCTGTCCAATGGCGCGCCGTCGGCTCCCGGCTGGAGCAGGTCGATCCAATGCACGTCCGCGCCATCGGGAAGCTCGGCATAGCGGTTGGCTCGACCGAAGCGCTGGACCATCGACGACCAGGGCGCGGCCTCGGTGAACATGACCGCCGCGGAGATATCTACGCCCGCTTCGACCGCCTGGGTGGCGACAACGATTCGGCCGTTCGGAGTCTCGTCACTCGTCGCGACCACCTTGTCCATTTCCCGCCGGCGGTCAGCGGGGCGGAAGCGGGAATGGACGAGGGCCAAGGCCGGCGCCGCCGATTTTCGCTTCGACAGCCTCTCGTCGAGCGCCTTGTGGAGCGCCTGCGCGCGGTCCACGCGATTAACGATCGCGAGCGTCATGAACCCGGGCCGGTGCTCACCCAGGATCGCATCCGCAAGCCCCTGGATGTAGCTGTCGACGTCAGGCGACTTCTCCGACTTCGGCGCCACCGATGAACGAGTCAGCCTCTTGGTGGCGCGTGAAAGGCAGGCGAGCCTGCCGTCCGGCGTTGCGGCCGGGTCGACCTTGACGACCGCCGCGGGTGCGGGGTGATCCACGGTGGCGAGCCAGCGCGGATCGAGCGTCGCGGAAATCCAGAGGCTACGGGATGGACTGCCCATGGGGCGGCATTCGCGTCGGGCTCGTTCCGTATCCGCCCGGCGGAACGCTTCGAGCTGCGCCGAGGTCGCACGGCCTGCGCCCATGAGCTGCACTTCATCGAACACCCATTGCGCGTCCTCGTGCAGAAGGGCGAACTCCATCGGCCAGATTGCACGGGAGGAGGCGTAGCCGCGCATCAAGGCGCGGCTCAACAGCATGTCCTGGGTACCAATGAGCACCGCCGGATGTTCCGGCCTCTTCAGCCAGTCGTTGCTGCCCACGCCGCCCATGAGTACGTATACGTCCTCCGGCCGCGGAAGTTGGCCTGCATCGTCCACTTCGCTCGCCAGCTTGCCGAGCCAGTCGCGGACAGCCTGCGCGGTCTGCTCGACCAGCGTCCGCATCGGCAGGCACCAGACGAGTCTGCGGGGCGTGCGGCCGGGGCTTCGGAGGCGGTGCGCGGCCCATCCGAGCGTCACCGCCGCCGTCTTGCCGGAGCCCGTCGGCGCAACCAGGACCTGCGGCCACGTATCGGTCGTCAGCGCGAGCTGCCACCCGTCGGGCTGCACATCCTCGCCAAGCGCGACTCGATAGATGGTGGCGTCGTCCATATGGAATCTCCTGACGAGAGCGATCCGGTGGGGATGTCCCGTTCGGATTTAACCCATGCCGGTCCTCGTAGCGATTGCACTGGATGGCGACCCACTCTCCCGAGGTCCGCTGCACCACGACATCGATTCCGGTGTCGTGGCCGTCGAGGCTGGTCAACGCCTCGCGCTCCGGTCAATCGGGCCAGCGCCAGATCCCGTCGATCTCGAACCCGGGCTGCTGAAGCACGATGCGCATGAACAACTGCTCGAACCAGCGCCCCTTTTCGGATTCGTCCCGGCTCTCGGCGCGGATGCAGTCGAGGAGGACACGGCCGCCTGGCCGTCCCGCGAGATCGAGGCTCATCTGTCCGCCCGTCATGACATGGCCCCCGGTGCGGCTCGAATTCACAAGCCGTGCTGTTCATGCCGTCGCCCAGGGATCGACGATCTCGATGTCCTCGAAGTCCCGAACGTTGCGCGTCGCCACCGCCATGTCGCGGGAGCGCGCGATCGCCACGATCTGGCAGTCGGCCGGTGCGACAGGGCGTCCGGCGGAACGGCGCATCGCGGCGATGTCCGCGTAGGCGCGCGCGACCTCGCTGTCGAATGGCAGCACCCGGTCCTCGAAAGCGTCGCGCAGCATCCTCTCAATGTCCGAGACCAGCGTTTCCCGGCGCCGGCCCGTCGGCAAGATGGCGGCGCCGTAGCGCAACTCCGCTTCGCCGACCGCCGAGAAGAACAAGTCTTCCAGAGGGTGGCCGGCGGCCTACGCCTCGACGACGGGATCGGGCGCCTTGCGGATCAGTTCGGAGACGATGTTGGTGTCCAGCAGCGCGACCATAACGCAGACTCAATCGAAGGACGGCGGTTCGCGCCCGGGCTCGCGCGGCGGCAATTCCAGGTCCACGCCGTTGTCCGGCCCGAAGTGTTCACGGATGATGCTCGCGAGGTTCCGGGAACTCGGCTTGCGCCCGACCACATCGCGCAGGATCAGCCGCACTTCCTCTTCCATGGAGCGATGGTGTTCCGCCGCTCGCACGCGCAAGCGGGTCTTCACGTCGTCGTCGAGATTACGGATCGTAATGCTCGCCACCCTCCTCCTCTCGCCAAGGGCCCAGTCTACACGACGATTGCGATGCTATCAAGACGCTGCGGGCGGAGTCACCGCCCGGCAACCTCGGCTGTGCGGCCTTGCGTCTCCATGACGATCTCTGCACACCAGCGGTACGCGCGGTATGCGGCGCGGGTCGAACCGTTTCCCGGTAGTTGACGAACAAGTCCCGGCCGGCGGCGCCGCCGGCCGGGAGCATTTTTCTTGGTTGTCCTTATCCGTATAGCCGTCGCCGTTTACCCGTGCCCATGCAGTGCCGTCGCCACGGAGAGGGCGAGCCTGGCCGTGAGCGGGGCTGGCGGTCGGCGCTCCGAAGAGAGGCGCTGCCGCCGTCCCCGTTCACTGGCACGATTTTGTCCTCGGCGTAGTCGAGCACGAAGCTGAGGTGCTTTAGCTCGGCGAGCGACAGGAACAGCTCGCGCGGGACCGTCCTGTAACGGCGCATGTTGCGGCAGGGGTTGGAGCCCTGGGGACGAAGGTCCCACAACCCGGCCTGGCGCATCATGACGGAGAGGACCGGCAGGGTCCGGTTGGCGTTGCCGGAGGTAGCGCTCATGGAATCGAACCAGTGCCGCGCATCGGCGCGAGCGATCTCTGCGACGCGCATGGTGCCGAAGAAGGGGCACGAGATAGCGGTCGATCAGGCGGCGGTTGCCCTCCCGTGTGGACGGCTTCCAGCGTCGTCCCTGGCGGCGGATGTTGCCTGTCCCGGCTGGGCTACATGCTCATGCCGCTGCTCTGGTACCGGCTCTTGCGCTGCAGCTTCCCGGCCTCGCGTTGCTTGCGCATGTCCCGCAGCTTCTCGGGGATCGTCGAGAATCCGGGTGATGCGCTCCTCGCGTGCCCGCTCGTCTTCGCCCTCGCGCTGCCCCCGAGGCTCGCCGCGATGTGCCGGTCGTCGTCGCGGAGCGCCTTGCGCACGCGCGTTAGCGCCAAGCTCTGGCGCTGGCGCGCGCCACCTGCCGGTTCCAGGTTTCCCTGAGTGTTCTCCAGCGCTCCAGCGACCGCGTTTGCCTGTCCCTCTCCGCCGTGCGGCCGTCCCAGTCATGGACGCGGCGGAACTGCCAGAGCACCCCGCGCACCGGCGTATCGGCGCCGGTGTCCGCCGTGAACTTGAGACGGGCCGACTGCCGGGCAAGCTGGCGCTGCTCGCGCGTCTCCAGCCGGGCCTGGGCCAGCCTCCTCGTCGTCCTCCCGGATCGCCCCGCCGAGACCGGAAACCGCGCGTTGCGCACGCTTCCCGCCGATGACGATGTTGTCGAGGTGGGGCCATAGGTCTCGCGGTCCGAGAGGATGGCTTGGGCCTCTTCCTTCAGCCGCTCGGCCTTGCGTCTCCGGCGTCGGTACGCCGGCATCTCGCCAACCGCCACATTGGCGGTGATCGCTGCGTCGCGAAGAGTGTCGCGCCTGTCCTTGTGCCGCTCGACGGCGGCGAGGAAATCCTCGACCTTCTTCCGCGCCGCGAGATGGCGTTCGTGGTACTGCAACGTCCGGACTTAGGGACTCGCGCCTTTCGGACGGGATGTCAGGGTTCTCCGTCAGCGCCCGGATGCACGGGATCAGCTCGGCACAGCCGCCCATGTAGAATTGAGAGCGAGCCGGATTGACGAGCGCGTTCCACTCGCGGACCACGGGCTCGTATGCCGGCCGCCAGTCCGGCCTCCGGAGTTCAGGGTCCGGCGCGGGCGGCGCATGTCGTTCAGCGGCGGCGCGCGCGCGCCGGCGTCGATGTGTGTGGGCGGCGCCGGAGCCGCCGCCATCTCGCGCACCGCCAACTCCATCTCCAGCGTGCGCCCCGTGGTGTAGAGCTTGGTATGGGCCACGTCCGCCCGGTCCTCGGCCGAGCGCGGCATGCGGGTCAGCCGCACCACGTCGGGATGGCGCATGACGCGTTCTATCGAGGTCGCCGCCGCCTCCCGGCCGAGCAATCCCGCCGTGGCGTTGCTCACCCGCTCGACCGCGTCCGGCAGGCGGGACACCGCCTCTTCCCGGGTCAGGCGCCCGGGCAGCGCTTCCAGCACGGCGGTGAGATCGCGCATCTGCTCCCGGGTGATGTCCCCGGCCGTCCCCGACAACCCGGCGATCAGCACCTCGCGCTCGCAGAAGCCCCGGGACTCATGACGCCAGCGCCGGTAACGC
Organism: Alphaproteobacteria bacterium; assembly: GCA_965202905.1. Classification (GTDB taxonomy): domain Bacteria; phylum Pseudomonadota; class Alphaproteobacteria; order MPNO01; family MPNO01; genus CAYFYS01. The sequence continues at coordinate 1,922,283 of OZ241868.1, forward strand.
ACCTCCGAATCATTGTCGGGCGACTTGCCTGCCCGCGTGACCTTGTTCGCCGCCACCGCACGCGCCGCGTTGCCCTCCACACGGAAGCCCATGTCATGCGCCGCATCGACGATCGCCGCCCGCCGCTTCAACCAGTGCACGGCGAGATCTTCCGGAACGCCTGCGATCCGGGGGAACTCCCCGTCCTGGCTGTATTGCCCGATCGGCAAGCCGAGGCTTTGCCGGAGGTTCCAGGCGAGCGCATTGCGGTAGACCGCGCCCGCCACCTGCCGTCCCCGTGCGTTCTGGCCACGTTGAAGATCACGCAGTGGGTACGAAGCTGGGGGTCGTTGTCCCGGCTGGCGCCGTGCTGGAACATTGCAACCGCGATGTTGGCGGGCAGCACCTCGATCCGGCCCTCGCGATCGCAGATGCGGGTTCAGCCGCAATGGCGGAACACCGTCTCGGGCGGAACACCGTCTCGTCCAGCGCCACACGCGCGGCGTCGTTGTGCGCTTGCTCGATCCGGGCGCGCAGATCGGGATCGGCGATGGCCCATAGCGCGGAGACGCTCTTGTCAGCCGAGAACGTCATGTCGAGGCCGGGCGAGCGCTTCTCGCTGCCGGCGTTCCGGGTCAGCTTGCCCGAGCCGTCGGGCGCGAAGCCGTGATAGAGGCGGTGGAAGTCTCCGCCGTCGACTTTCCCGCCGTCCTCCAGACCGAACAGGCCCTTCGGGTTGAACCACACCCCGTCCGGCTCCTCGCCGGCGGTTTAGTACTCGTTGGGATGCCGGAACGAGCGCTAACTCTCCAAGTAGTACGCCGCCGCCGCTTGGGCCAGCGTCGCTACCATGGTGGTACACGCGGACGGCCCGGCTGGCCGTGCCGGCTCGACCGGGCGTCGGCTTCCGGCCCATAGTTGGCACGGCGTCGGTGACTGCTGGAGAGAATATCCTTATATGCGTCAGATCGTTACCCGAATTGGCTAAGCGGAACGTCCTTCCTCGACCGATTTCGAGCCACGGTCTCCCAGGCCAGCGCACTTTAGTGCAGAGGGTTTGAGAAGACGAATAAGCGCTGACACGGTTACCAATGAGCGGATTATCCGTATATCACAACTACGGTCGGAGATACAATATCCTGAGCTTTAGATCGGTCCGGCCGCAATATATATGGTCTGATCCATCGACACGGCAGGTGCACCAGTGGATCATGCGCTCGCTGCTGGCAGGGTCGAACGATGTGGGGGCTCGTATCGTGGTCGCACGGCACTTCAACGAAGCGGAAATCGACTTCGAGGTCATGGAAGCCGAATTGGCGAAGCTCGTACAGCCGAAGCTGAGCCTCAAGAATGTGCGGGACCGGCTGCGAGAGCGCATGCTCGGGCAGCGGGCCAGGGGCGTGACCGTGGCGCAGATGCACGGGGTGTTGAAGGCGCGCGGTATCGAGATGGGCGAGAGAAGCCAGTAAGGCGTTTTTTGCACAAGGGAGATCTGCCGGGACGGAAGGCGGAGGCGCGGAGCGCCGGGCGCGAGACACCGGAAGCCGTTTGAAGAACGGCGAGCCGTATCCGTTGTCCGCTGCGTTTCGAGACGAAGAGGGGTGTCGATCATTCGGCGACGGCGCGCGAGCGCGCGCCGAGCCCCGGGTACATGGCAACCGCAAAATGCGGGCATGGCCGCGCGTGCCGTGAGCCACCGGCCACAAATCTGCTTTGAACGGCAATGTCGCTGCCGCAAAGACAGCGGAGCGACCAGATGGAACACCTATTGCTGGAAGTGCCGTACTTTCGCAAGCAGTTCTGCGCTCGGGCGCCCCTCGATGGCGGCGGCCCAGCCAACAAGGTCCGGTCGTGGGCCAAAGAGGGCAAAGACTTTGCCATCTCGGGGCGGGCCTGGTTGGAGGCCGCCTTCCACGCGCCAGCCCCGGGCGCCGCCCGAATGGAGTGCCGCCGAAGGCGCAGCGATCCCGTCCGTGTGCTGCCGATATTGCTGAGCGAGTTCCCGGCATGCGGGCCAAGTGTCAGTGCCGCCCGTCAGAGTCTCGGGAGGCAGATCGAGTTGTAGCGCCGGCGCCTCTCCGATGTCTACAGCCCAAAGCGCCCGACGAATGCTGAGAAGGTCCTCGGGATCGTCAATCTCCTCATGGCGCAGGAACTCGGCCCAGGCGCCGTCAGGGGTATCGCAGAAATAGTTGGTCGTCTCCCCAATAGCGTTCCATCGTCCGGCGGGCTGTGGTGAATCCTCGCGCAGAAGAGAGAAAGCGAGGGTCGGCGTGGCGGAATGCGATCATGTGACGGGGGATGACACGAGGGAGTGAGCGAGTTTGCGCACCCGCTGCGGACCTTCTTCGTCGGGCAACCAGCGGCCAGCAAGCAACCGGGCAGGCGGGTAGCCGTCCAGACGCTTGCGCGGACGATCGAACCAACGGCGCACGCCGATATCGCTGTAGGCACCCGAGAGATCGCCGACGATGAAAGCCAGGAAATGGAGACGAGCCGCAACCGCGTCGGGTGTGGACCGGATGCCTGAGAGATAGCGTCGAGCGCTGGACTGGGAGATGCCGAGCAGCTTGGCCAGCAAGTCCGGCCCCAAGGTGCCCTGCAACGTGCGCCACTCATGGGCGGGGGCGGGCGATTCGTCCAGAGCCTCGTTGATCTTCTCCAACAGGGCGGAAAGCCGTGTCGGGTCGGAGCAGGGCAGACGATGGAGTTCTGAGAGGAAGGATCGACTAATGCCAGCCTCCGCCATGCCGGTCTCGAGTCCCTCCATGGCCTTATCGTCGAGACATGTGATCTGGCGGGAGAGCAAGCCCATGGCGTCAGCCCTGCTCAATGCTGCGATGGCGACCGAGGCAAGTCTCGGGTCGTCGAATGGGCTCTTAACGGATTGAATATGGAGATTCGTCATAGGCCGAATACTACCTGTTGGGCTCAGCGCGGTCAACTGGTGTCCGGCTGGCCGTCCTCGGACCTCCACCCGGTCGGCATTTTCGCCTCGGTCTGCGTCAGGTCTCCACCAATGCTTCCAGTGATCCGCGCGGCATCGGTCTGCATGGAATCGCGCGCCAAGTGGGCGTAGCGGGCCGTGGTCTGTACCTGGGTGTGCCCCAGGAGCTTGCCGATCATGGTCAGGCTCTCACCGAGCGCCAGCGCCCTGCTCGCAAAGCTGTGCCGGAGATCGTGTATTCTAACGTCCTCAAGACCTGCGCGTTTGCAGATGCGCCGCCAAGGGTGCTGAAGATCGGTGAGATTCGAGCCCGGTTTCTTGCCCGCGATGACCCACGGATTGTCCTTCGCGCGGGGAATGGCTGAGAGTAAGGCCTGGGCTTCGGGTCCGAGCAGCACCACTCTACCGCCGGTCTTGGCGTCGGGAAGCTCGACGCAATCCTCCTTCACATGCTCCCACTGCAGATCCCGGATCTCCGACATCCGGCAGCCCGTCAGCAGCAGCAGGCGGAAGGCGGCGACCGCCGAGGGCATCTCCTCCTCCGCCTCGCGCAGAACCTCGCCCGACCGCGCTGTCTCCTTTTCGGACAGGAATCGCTCCCGCTGGTGCTCCCTGTAGCTCTTCACATGGCGGCAAGGGTTGGATCCGTCCTGGCGCCAGCCCCACACTTCCGCCATGTTGGATATCCCGGAGAGCACATCAAGCGTCCGGTTTGCCTGATAGGGTTTGTCCTGCAGGCTGTGATGCAGGGCCGCGATGTCCTTGCGCTGAACCTCCGAGACTCGCATCTCCGCGATCACAGGATCGATGAACAGCTTCGTCGCAGGTTCAAATCCTGCCCCCGCAACCACAAAGCCCCTGAAGACGGTTATGTTTTCGGGGGCTTTTTGATTCCGACAAACGGCAAGATCAAGCGGCGGACACGCGCCGGCCAAGCCCCCGGCGCCACTGCGATCGAACGCTTCGAACGGCCAGCGGCCGCGCTATTCTCGTTCTTCGTAGAGCAGGCCGAGCCGGTTCATCACCTCGCGGTCGGTCGACTGGAAGATCGCCGCCGTCTCGCTCGATGCCGTGTACGAAGTCCAGCTCCAGTGCGGCAGAGTAAAGATGTCGTTTTCACGCCAGGCGACGGCGATGTCGCCCACCGAGCTTGCGCCCTCGCCCTCGACCACGAAGCAGACTGCGTTGCTGGTCGTCCGGAAGCGCCGCATCGGCTTGCCGCGGTCGAGACCGAGCAGGTAGCAGTCGAGCCGCGAGAGCACCGGCCCGCCGGTCGCGGGGTTGACGTAGCGCATACGCCGCGCGCCGTCGTCGTCCGCAGGGGTCTGCGCGAGAGCGGCGCGCGCGTCCGTGGTCATGGTTCCGGCGGGAACCAAGCCCGCGGCGGCGAACGCGGCGTCGGCGGGCAGTTCCGGGAAGTCGCCGCCCGGGCCGGGCTCGAAGAAAGTCGCGTCCATGCCCATGACCAGCGGCACGTCGAGCGAATCGAGCCAAACCACGCGCTGCTCGCCCCGGTGCTCGTGTCACGTCCAGGCCGGAGTCGGAATCAAGTCCCCGCGCTCCATCTCGCAGCGCTTGCCGTCGACCGTGGTCGCCGCCCCCTCCCTTCGATCACGAACCGCAGAGCGTCCACGGAATGCCGGTGCGGCCGCGCGTTTTCGCCCGGCATCAGGATCTGCAAGCCCGGCGTTCAGGTTGGTCGTCGCGCGATAGTCGTCCCTGCGGCCGTAGGCCGGGTTGGCGAGCGACAGGACCCGGCGCTCGGCGTCGTCCATGTCGGTTTCGGCCACCGCCCGGTCGAGCAGCGGCCCGATTACCCGCCAAGGCCAGTGGAACGCGGGTTCGGGCCTGATCGACGGCCCGCCCTCGCCGCCGAACATCTCCTACAGCGCGACCACATGCGCGTCCTCGATCGCTGCATGGAAATCGTTGGCGCCCGTGCGCACGGTTGGGGATGTCGACATGACGCCCTCCGACAGTTTCACCCGTGATCGTGCCCCGAATCCAGGCGGCCGGCAATACGATTGCCCTGGCCCTTCGTGCTAGAATGGCCGTACGATGCGGACCGCTTCGAAGACCATGCCGGACCCTCCATGCGACGCACCGGACCCCGCGCGGTACCGTGACGTCGCCAGCCTGATCGGCGCCCACGCGCGCGCGGCGCCCGACAAGACATTCCTGCACGCCATCGAGGACGGCCGGGCGCTGAGCTTTGCCGAAATGCACGCGCTGGCCGGGCGGTTTGCGCGCTACTTCGCCGCCCACGGCATCGGCCGCGGCGACCGGGTGCTGGTGCTGAGCGAGAACACGCTCGACCAGCTCGCGCTCTATTTCGCGACGCTTGCCTACGGGGCGAGCTACTGCACGATCAACGTCGAGGTGAACGCGACCCATATCGGAGAGATGATCGCCCGGGTCCGGCCGCGGCTGGTGGTCTTCGATGCGCCGATCGAGGCGAGCGGTCTGCCTCGGGGCGACTTCCGGCTCGAATCGATGACCATGCTCTACCGGACCGTGCGCGCCCTGCCCGAGGCCACCGGGCCGGTCGGGCCGGTGGAGCCGGAAGCCGTCGCGGTGATCAGCTTCACCTCCGGCACCTCGGCCGCACCCAAGGGCGTCATCCACGAGTTCGGCAACTATTTCTGGATTGCCGAGCAGACCATCGACATGTGGAAGCTGGGCCCGGCCGACCGAATGCTCGAATACCGCTCGTTTAGCTGGGCATCCTCGCACATGCTGACCCTGATGCCCTGCCTCGTGGTCGGCGCGACGATCCTGTTCGCGCGCCGGTTCTCGAAATCCGCCTTCTTCGACTGGATCGCCGCCCACCGGCCAAGCGTGGTGGTCGGCGTGCCGACGGTGGTCAACATGCTGCTTGACCGCAAAGGCCCGCCGCCCGGCACGGGCTTCGCCGGGGTCCGGTTCATGAGCTGCTCGACCGCGCCGCTGATGGTTGAGCAGCACCGCCGGTTCGAGGAAACCTACGGCATCGAGCTGGTCCAGATCTACGGCATGAGCGAGGGCGGCGTGATCGCGGGCAACCATGCCGGGCAGCGCCGGATCGGCAGCGTCGGCCCGCCGGGACTATACCAGAACCTCACCATCGTCGCGCCGGACGGCGCCGCACTGCCGGTTGGCGAGATCGGCGAGATCGAGATCGGCGGCGCGCAGAACGGCTTCGGCTACCTTCAGCCGGACGGCCGCCTGGAGCGGATCGGCGGCACGCGGCTGAAGACCGGCGATCTCGGCTATCTGGATCCGGACGGCTATCTGCACGTCACCGGCCGGGCGAAGGACGTGATCATCCGCGGCGGCGTGAACATCGCGCCGCTGGAGATCGACAACGCGCTGATGCGGCATCCGGATATCGTCGAGGCCGCGACCATCGGCGTCGCCGACCCGGTCTACGGCGAGGCGGTGGTGTGCTACGTCGCGCCACGGCTGGGCGCCATCCTCGAAGAAACGACGATGCGCGCGCATTGCGCATCCGTATTGCCGGACTTCAAGCAGCCGCGCGATATCGTCATCTGCGCCGAAATCCCCAAGAACGAGCGCGGCAAGATCGACCGCAACGCGCTGCGCCGAGACTGGGGGCGCCGCGCCGCTCCCGGTCGGTGAGCGCGGCCGGCTCGCCGACCGAGACCCCGATCCCGTCGAGCCGGTTCGCGCCCTCCGCTATCGGCTCATCGCGCAGCCGGCCGGGGCGGGAACGGTCCCCGCCCTGAGCGAGATGCTGTTCCACACCCGACATCCGACGATTTGCGGCGCAAGCCCGCCCGTGTCGGGCCCAACTTTCGCCCGGTTGTCGCACGACAGGAGCGGCGCCTTGCGGTAGTCTTCGCCCATGGTGACAACTGAGAATGACGGCGCGGGACCGCGCGGCCTCAGGCGCGTCCTGAACGGCACGGTCTCGGCGGGACCGCGCGGCCCCAGGCGCGTCCTGAACGGCATCGTCTGGGCGGTCGTCTCGATGATGCTGTTCGCCCTGACGCCGATCCTGGTGCGCCATCTCGCCACCGACATGACCCCCATCGAGATCATCTTCCACCGCTCGGCGATCGGCGCCCTCGGGCTGGGCGCGTATTTTCTGTGGCATGGTATCGGGGGCCTGCGGACCGGGGTGCTGAAACTCCATTTCATCCGGGCGCTGGTAAATTTCATCGCCATGACCATGTGGTTCCAGGCCATCCTCGCAATGCCGCTGGCCGAGGCGACGGCGCTCCACTTCACCTTGCCGCTGTTCACCGTGATCCTGGCCGCGCTGTTCCTGTCCGAGCGCGTCGGGTGGCGGCGCTGGAGCGCGACGGGGATCGGCTTCCTGGGCGTGCTCGTCGTGCTGCGCCCGGGAACCGCCTCGATGGAGCTGCCGGCCCTCCTCGTGCTGGGCTCGGCGGTGTTCTATGCCGGCGCGGTGATCGTCATCAAAATGCTCACCAGGACCGACACCGCCCTTGCGATCGGCTTCTACTCGAACCTGCTCATGGTCGCGGTCGGCGCCGTGCCGACGATCGTCCTCTGGCAGGGGCCGACTTGGCAGGAGATCCCGCTGCTGATCATGCTGGCGGCGGTTGGCACCGCCGCCCCGTACTGCCTGACCCGGTCGCTGCACCTGCTGGAGGCCAGCCTGATCGCGCCAATGGACTTCCTGCGGCTGCCTTTCACCGCGCTGGCGGCATGGCTGATCTTCGCCGAGGTGCCGGATTCGTGGACCTGGATCGGCGCCGCGGTGATCTTCGGATCGACCACCTATATCGCGCGGCGCGAGGCAACGCTCCACCGGCGGCGGGCGCCGTAGCGCCCTGCCATGCCAAGCACCGCGTCCGGCCGCCGACGGATCGGGCGGATCGGGCCGCGTGCAGCCGCCGCGCTTTGCGTGCTAAGGTGCGACAGGTTCCGAACCCGGAGGCAGAGATGAACGCGAGTGTGGTCAAATCCCTCAAAAGCCCGTCGGTGCGCGACCGGGTGAGCGATGCCGAATGGAGCACGCGTCAGGAACTCGCCGCCGCCTACCGGCTGACCGACATGTATGGCTGGGCGACGACCCTGATCTACAACCACATCTCGGCGCGGGTGCCCTCGCCCGACGGGGAGGAGCGCTTCCTGCTCAACCCTTTCGGTCTGCGCTATGACGAGGTGACCGCCTCGAACTTGGTTAAGATCGATCTCGAGGGCAATATCCTCGACGACTGCCCGTACGAGATCAACGAGGCCGGCTACGTCATCCACAGCGCCATCCATGCCGCGCGGCCCGACGTCAACTGCGTCATCCATACCCACACCGAGGCCGGCATGGCGGTCTCCTGCCTCGAAGACGGGCTGATGTTCGTCAACCAGGACGCGCTGTGGTTCTACGACAGCGTCGGCTACCACGAGTTCGAGGGCATCGCCTGCAATCTCGAGGAGCGCCGGCGCCTGGTCGCCAATCTCGGCGGCAGCTTCGCCCTGATCCTGCGCAACCACGGCCTGCTCACGGTCGGCCGCTCAATCGGCGAGGCCTTTACCCTGATGTTCTTCCTGGAGAAGGTTTGCAGCGCCCAGCTCAAGCTGATGGCGGCCGGCGGACGCATTCACACGCTGACCGAGAAAATCTGCCGCTACACCGCCGGACAGTTCAATCTGTCCGTCACGCGGGCCGGCGACCGCGAGTGGCCGGCGCTGGTCCGCCAGCTCGACGCGGTCGATACGTCCTATCGCGACTGAGCCCGCCAGATGGCGCAGGTCAGCGAGATCGCCCCCGATGTCTTTCGGTTGAGCGCCTACAACGCGGCCGCCGACTTCCAGTTCAACAGCTTCCTCGTGCGCGATGCGGAGCCGCTGCTCTATCACACCAATCTGTGCGGCTTCTTCGAGCAGATTTGCCAAGCCGCCTCGGAAGTGCTCGACCCGCGCTCGATCCGCTGGATCGGATTCAGCCACTTCGAGTCCGACGAATGCGGCTCGCTTAACGACTGGCTGCGGTTGGCGCCCGAGGCGACGCCGTTCTGCAGCTTCGTCGGCGCGCGCACCAGCGTCGGCGATTTCGCCATCCGCCCGCCGCGCGTGCTGGAGGCGGACGAGCGGCTGGAGACCGGCCGCCACCGGTTCCGGGTGATCGAGACCAGGCACGTTCCGCATGGCTGGGATGCGAGCCTGTTGTTCGAGGAAACCGCGCAGACCCTGTTCTGCTCGGACCTGTTCGGCCACAACGGCGATGTCGAGCCGCTCTACGAGGGAGACATCGTGGGCCGCGCTGCCGAGTATAGCGGCAGGCAAGCCGACGGCCCGATGTCGCATTCGACGCCGTACACAAGCCGGACCCGACCGATCCTGAACGGCTTGGCCGACCTCGATCCGGCGACGCTCGCCTGCATGCACGGTTCGAGCTATCGCGGGGCCGCGGCCGAAGCCCTGCGCGCGCTAGGCGATGTCATCGAACGCAATTCCGGAGGGGGTTGAGCCCGTGGCCACAAGGGAAAAGACCGACAAGACCGAAAAAATCGAAAAGACCGACGAGGAATGGCAGGCGCAGCTAACGCCTGAGCAATACGCCGTCACCCGCCGGCACGCGACCGAGCGGCCGTTCAGCGGCGAATACGACAAGTGCAAGGACCCCGGCATCTACAAGTGCATCTGCTGCGGCGGGCCGCTGTTCGAGTCCAGGACCAAGTTCGATTCAGGAACCGGTTGGCCGAGCTTCTACCAGCCGGTCGACAAGGCGGCCGTGGGCGCCACCATCGACCGCAGCCTGTTCATGACCCGCACCGAGGTCCATTGCGCGCGTTGCGACGCCCATCTCGGCCATGTCTTCCCCGACGGCCCGATGCCGACCGGCCGGCGCTACTGCATCAACTCGCTCGCGCTGGCGTTCGAGCCCGAGGAGGCGAGCCCTCAAGGAGAGTAGTTGCGCATCAGGCCCTGCCAGCAGTCCGGGTAGCCGCGCTGGCGCGCCGGCGTCTCGAGCGCAAACGCGGTGGGCCGGCAGACGTAACGGGTCTCGAACATGAAGGCCATCGTCTCGGCGAGAAACCGCGGCGCCAGATCAGCCGCCGCGGCGGTGGCGTAGGACTCCGCATCCGGGCCGTGCGGGGTAAGCGCGTTGTGCAGGCTTGCCCCGCCCGGCACGAACCCCTCGGCCTTCGCATCGTACTGGCCCGTCACCAGGCCCATGAACTCGCTCATCACGTTGCGGTGGAACCAAGGTGGGCGGAAGGTGTCCTCCGCCACCAGCCAGCGCGGCGGGAAGATCACGAAATCAATGTTGGCGGTCCCGGCGAGATCCGACGGCGAGGTCAGCACGGTGAAGATCGAGGGGTCGGGGTGGTCGAAGCTCACTGAGCCGATGACGTTGAATCGTGCGAGGTCGTACCTGTAGGGCGCGAGGTTGCCGTGCCAAGCCACAACGTCGGTCGGCGCATGGCCGATCGGCGCGGCCCACAGGTTGCCCTGGTACTTTGTGACCAGCTCGAAGTCGCCCTCGCGGTCCTCGAATTGCGCCTCCGGCACCTCGAAGTCGCGCGGGTTGGCCAGACCGTTGGCGCCGATCGGGCCGCGCTCGGGCGGCCGCAGCGCCTGGCCGTAGTTCTCGCACACATAGCCACGCGCGGCGCCGTCGGGCAGCGCGACACGCAGTCGGATGCCGCGCGGGACGACCGCGATCTCGCCGGGCGAGACCACCATCGCGCCGAGCTCGGTGATCACCGTGAGCCGACCCGTTTCGGGCACGATCAGCATTTCGCCGTCGGCATTGGCGAAGAACCGGTCCTGCATCGAGGCATTGGCGCGGTAGATGTGCGCGGCCATGCCGGCCTGCACGGCCGCATCGCCCGCCGCGGCCATCGTGACCAGCCCGTCGATGAAATCGGCATCCCCGGACGGCATCGGCAGCGGGTTCCAGCGGAGCTGTTCGGGCGGGCAGTCAGCTTCGGCCAGCGGTGCGGTGCGCAACAAGCCGTTGTCGATGCGCGCAAACCGCCCCTGGCTCACCGAGGGACGAATGCGATAGACCCAGGTCCGCAGGTTTTCCGCCCGCGGCGCGGTAAACGCGGTGCCGCTGAGCTGCTCGGCATAGAGCCCGAAGGCGACCTTCTGCGGCGCGTTGCGGCCGCGCGGAAGTGCGCCCGGCACCGCCTCGGTCGCGAACTCGTTGCCGAAGCCGGTCATGTAGGCAAACCCCGTCGTCGCCGGCGTATCCATGTCCTTGCTCCCGGTCGTATCGGACCGTCCTGGCGTATCGGAACGTCCTAGTCTGAATTATGCGGCCGGCGCGTCGGCGATCTCAAGCGGATCGGCCTGTGCGGTCGTTGCCAATTCGGCGGCGATGGGTTGAAATCGCGCCATCGGATCCCGGGCCTTCGGAGCATGCTCATGTTTCTGCACAATCAGTGGTACGTCGCCGCGCGGGCGGGCGAGATCGGGCGAACACTGGTGCAGCGCTGGCTGCTGGACGAGCCTTGCGTGCTCTATCGCACCGAGGCGGGCGGGCCGGTGGTGCTGGACGATCGGTGTCCGCACCGGCGCTACGCGCTGTCCAAGGGGCGGCTCGTGGGCGACATCCTTCAGTGCGGCTATCACGGGCTTGCGTTTGCGCCCGACGGCGCGTGCGTCCGCATTCCCGGCCAGGAAAAGATCCCGCCGCAGATCCGCGCCCGGGCGCTGCCGGCGGTGGAGCGCCACCGCTGGATCTGGGTCTGGCCGGGCGATCCGGATCTTGCAGATCCCGACGCCATCCCCGACTTCCACTGGATGGACGAGCCGGGCTGGACGTGCTCGGACGACTACCGCGAGATCGGCTGCCATTACCGGCTCCTGGTTGATAACCTGCTCGATCTCACTCACGAGACCTTCGTGCACAGCGCGACCATCGGCCACGCCGAGTTGGCCGAGGCGCCGGTCGAGGCCAGGCGCGAGGACGCGCTGATCCGCATCGACCGGATCATCCAGGACTGCACGCCGCCGCCCCTGTTCTCCAAGGCCGTCGGGTTCGAAGGCAATATCGACCGCTACCAGATCATCCGCCATCAGGCGCCGTCCTTCATCTGGATCGATGCGCGCGCGGTCGCCGCCGGCTCGCACGACCTCGACAGCGGACTGCGCTGGGAGGTGCTGAACGCGATTACGCCGGCCACCCCGGACGCCACGCACTATTTCTGGGGCCTGTCGCGCCGCTTCGCACAGGACGACGAGGACCTGACCCGGATGCTCCACGTCGCGGTCGAGCAAACCTTCGATGAGGACACCGAGGTGCTGGAGACCCAGCACCGAATGATGAAGTTCGACCCGCCGGACCGCCCGACGATTCATGTCGACGCCGACCGCGGCGTCGTGCTGGCCCGCCGGCTGCTGGAGGAGCGTCTTGCGGCCGAGCGGCGGGCAAGCGCTTGAAACGTCACCGGCAAGGCGGCGCGGCACGTAAAGGGGGCCTCGATATGCGTATGCGCGGAACGGTTGTGCCGCTGATCGTCTTCGGGGCGGCCGGCGCATCGGTCCGGCGCAATACGCGGCGGAGCGCCCGACTCGATCTCGCCGGGGCCGGGCAGGTCCGTCTCGGCCGGCCGCGGAAACCGGCCAAGGCGCGCGGCCGATGAGCGAGATCGCCCTGCGGGTCAACCATGTCCGCCGCGCGGTCGAGGCCGACCCGGTGACCCCGTTGATCTATGTGCTGCGCAACCGGCTTGGGCTGATGGGCGCCAAACTCGGCTGCGGTCTCGAACAGTGCGGCGCCTGCGCGGTGCTCGTCGACGGCGCGCCGGTGTTGAGCTGCGTGCGCGCGGTCTCGGAGTTCGAGGGCAAGGAGATCGTCACCGTCGAGGGCCTGTCTGCCGATGCGCTCGGACGCGCGGTGCAACGCGCCTTCATCGAAGGCAACGCCGCGCAGTGCGGGTATTGCACGCCGGGAATCGTGATCGCGGTCGTCGCGCTGCTCGGCCGCAACTCGAAACCGGAGAAATCGGAGATCTGCGAGGCGCTGAACGATCATCTCTGCCGCTGCGGTTCCCATCCGCTGGTGCTCGCGGCCGTCGATCGGCTGGTTCGGGAGGGCGCCGACGATGGCGGTTAATCCCAGCCTGGAGCGCAACCCCGATCTCGACGACTGGCTGTCGATCGGCGCCGACGGGCGCATCACGCTGCGCAACGGCAAGGTCGATATCGGCCAGCGGATTTCCACCGCGGTCGCGTTGCTGGTCGCCGACGAACTCGACGTCGCACCCGGGCGCATCGACGTCGTGCGCGCCGAGACCGGCCTCTCGCCCGACGAAGGGATCACCTCGGGCAGTCTTTCGATGGCTGACTCCGCCACAGCGGTTCGCTTGGCCGCGGCGACGGCGCGGGCACATCTGCTCGCCTCGGCGGCGGATATGCTCGCGGTGGACCCCGCGACGCTGGATGTCGCCGATGGCCAGATCCGCGCGCGCACGACCAACCGGACCACCAGCTATCAGGAGCTGGCTGGCGGCAGGCCGTTCGGAATCCCGGTCGACTCCAATGCGACCGTGAAGGCGCCCGCCGAGCTTCGCCATGTGGGGCGGCCGGCCATCGCCCGCGGCATGCGGGAAATCGTCACCGGCAAGCCCCACTTCGTCCAGGACATGACGCTGCCCGGCATGGTCCATGCCCGCGTGATCCGTCCGCCGCACTATCACGCGCGGCTGCGCGGCCTCGATGAGGCGGTCGCCGGAAGGCTTGCGGACGATGGGGTCCAGGTCGTTCGCGACGGCAGTTTTCTGGCCGTCGCCGCCGCCGATGAGTTCGCCGCGGTCCGCGCGGCCGGACATATCGCGCCGGTCGCCCGATGGGATCTCGGCGACGGGCTCGAGCCGCAAGACGTCTTCGAGCGGCTGACCCGCAATGCGCGGGTCAGCCTGCCGGTCGTCAACGGCGTGCCGCAGGACGCGCCGGCGCCCGAGCCCGCGCCGGCCCCGGCGGACGCGGCCGTCGCGCTCGCCGCACGCTACGAGCGGCCCTATCAGATGCATGGCTCGATCGGCCCGTCCGCCGCATTTGCGCTGTTCGAGCACGGACGCCTGTCGATCTGGACCCACAGCCAGGGACCCTATGTGCTGCGCGCGAGCCTTTCCGAGGCGCTGGGCATGGACCCTGATTCGGTGCGCATCGCCCATGTGCCGGGCGCCGGCTGTTACGGCCACAACGGCGCCGATGACGCGGCGGTCGATGCGGCGCTGATTGCCCGCGCCCTGCCGGGCACGCCGGTACTCCTCAAGTGGTCGCGCGCGGACGAGCACGCCTGGGAGCCCTACGGCACGTGCATGGTCATGGAGCTTGCCGCAAGCCTCGATAGCCGGGGCCGGGTCGTCGCATGGTCCCACGAGTCCTTTGGCGACACCTACAGTATGCGGCCCCGGCCCGGGCCAGGCGGCGCCGGCCCGGCGCGCCTGCTCGCGATGCGGCATGTAGCCGAGGCCCGCCCTGCGCCGGTCGCCCAGCCGGCGATGGCCCGCCACATGGGGATCCACCGCAATCTCGAGCCGCTCTACGACTTCCCCGAACCGCGACTGGTGAAGCACCTGGTCCGCAACCTGCCGCTGCGCACCTCGGCGCTGCGCGGCCTCGGCGCTTACGCGAACGTCTTCGCCATAGAATCCTTCATGGACGAGCTTGCGCTCGCCGCCGGGAAGGACCGCGTGGCCTTCCGGCTGGACCATCTCCGCGACGACCGGGCGCGCGCGGTGCTGGCGGCGGTGGGCGAGCGGCTGCGGCCGGCCGGGGGCGGCAGCGGCCTCGCCTTCGCCCGGTACAAGAACATCGCGGCCTATGCCGCGGTCGGCATCGAGCTCGAGGTCACCGATGCGGCGGAGATCAGGCTGCTGCGCGCCGTCATCGCCGCCGACGCCGGCCAGGTGGTCGACCCCGATGGTCTGACCGCCCAGCTCGAAGGCGGGCTGATCCAGGCCGCGAGCTGGACGCTGCACGAGGAGGTGACGTTCGATCGGACGGGAATCACCAGCCGGGACTGGGAGACCTACCCCATCCTGCGCTTCGACAACGTGCCCGAGATCGAGACGATCCTGATCGACCGGCCGGACGCCCCCTTCCTCGGCGCGGGCGAGGCGACCGCCGGCCCCACCGCGGCGGCGATCGCCAACGCGGTCAGAGACGCGACGGGCCTGTCCCTGAGGCGCCTGCCGTTCACGCCCGATGCGGTCCGACGCGCCGCGATGGCTTGAAGTCCTCGTCGCGACTCGTGGATTCGTGGCGGCGCGTGATCGAGGCTCAGAACGGAGCCTCGATCGGGACCGGAAACGAGGCTCGCCATGAAGAGTTCCGGCGTCCCCCCCCCTCCCTCCGCGCCCGCCCGCCGAAGCGGATCGGATCAAGCCCCGTCGAGCCGCGGGAACAGCGCCAGCGCGTTGCCGCGTTCGATGCCCGCGAGATCGGCCGGCGGCAGGCCGAGGTCGATCAGCCCCTTGACGGTCGCGGTCATGGTGGCCTCGGGCGCGAACGGGTAGTCGCTGCCGAAGAGCACGCGGTCGGCGCCGGCCAGCTCCAGGAGGCTGCGGAAGGCGAACCAGTTGGCCGACAGCGCGGTGTCGAAATAGAGCCGGGCGAGCTCCGGGATAGCGCCGTCGGGAACGCTGTCCTTGAAGCGCGGGAGGGCGGCGAGCCGGGCGATGCGTTCGGCAAGGAACGGCACCGCGCCGCCGGCATGGGAGAAGATGAACCGGATGTCCGGGCAGCGCGCGAAGGCGCCGCCGTAAAGCAGGCTCACGACCGCCCGCGTGGTGTCGAACGGATATTCGAGAGTGGCCGCCGGGATTTCCGGCAGGCACTGGCTGCATGGCGCCTGCGTCGGGTGGAAATAGACCACCGCGCGGCGCCGGTTGAGTTCATCGAACACCGGCGCGAAGACGGCATCGCCCGGGTATTGCTCGCCATAGCTGGTCAGCAGGCCGATGCCGTCGGCCTTCAGCGTGTCCAGCGCATGGGGGATCTCGTCCAGACTCGCCGCGACATCGGGCAGTGGCAGGCCGGCGAAGACGCCGAACCGGCCGGGATGGCGGTCGCGAATCTCCGCCGCGTATTCGTTGGAGTGCCGGCACAGCGCGATCGTCTCCTGCGCGCTGCCGAACCAGAACCCGGGCGCCGAGATCGAGGTGATCGCAGTCGCGATGCCGTTGCGGTCCATCGCCTCGATCGACATTTCCGGCGTCCATTCCGGCGTCTTGCCAGACAGGATCAGCGGCCCGATCCGCTCGTCGCCGACGATCTCGACGTAATCCGGTGGCAGAATGTGGTGGTGGACATCGATCCGGTTGGCCTCCATTGGCGGCTCCTTTCGTCTTCTCATTTCACCTGATTTCACCCGGGCGCTTTCGCGGCCCTGGCCTCGACCCGAGCGATATAGGTGGTGCTGGCGATGATGATCAGCGCGCCCAGGATGGTCCAGAAATCGGGAGTCTCGCCGAAGATCAACAGGCCCAGCACAGCGGCGTAGATCAGCCGGGTATATTCCATCGGCCCGATCACGCTCGCCTCGCCGACGGCGAAGCCGCGCACGAAGGCGATCATGCCGAGGGTCGTCAAGAGCCCGATGCCGGCAGCCATCGCCCACTCCCAGCCGACGGGCGAGCGCCAGACCAGAATCGCCGGGATCAGGAAAACCGCGACGCCGCCGATATGGTAGTAGAACAGGATCCGGACCGCCGATTCGGTGCTCGAGAGCATGCGGATCATCACGTTGGCCACCGCGAAGGCCATCGCCGCGCCGATCGCGACCAGGGCGATCGGCTCGATCCCCTCGGGGCCGGGGCGCAGCATCGCGAGCACGCCGACGAAGCCGAAACCAGTTGCCCACCAGCGCTGGCGGGTGACCAGCTCGTGCAGCAGCACGATGGCGACGATCGTGGTGAACAGAATCCGCGAGAACGACAGCGCGGTCGCGCTCGCCAAAGGCAAATGAATCACCGCGATCAGCGTGCCGATCTGGGCGATCGAGGCGATGACCAGCCGCGACAGGTACATGCCGATCCGCCGGGTCTTCAGCCCGGCAATGCCGGCCCGCCAGAACAGCGGCGCCAGGATGATCACGCCGACTGAATAGCGGAACAGCGCGAGTTCCATCGCATCGAGCGAGCGCCCCAGAGTCTTGATGAACACGTCGTTCAGCGAGAATGCCACGCTGCCCAGCGTGATCCAGACGATCCCGCGCAGGTTGGGTGGCAGCCGGCGCCACAGCGGACGCAGAGCGTCGATTGAGGGCTTCAATCGCCCGACTCCATGCCGTGCCGGCTCACCATGCCCTTCTCACCTCGTCCTCATCGAAAATCTCGCTCATGAACGAGGCGATCCCGGTGGCTCCGAAGTGGCCGCCCGGCTGCCTCGCGCACGGGGCTCTCCCGGTCGGATCGTTCGCTTCCGCTACGCGGTCCTTTATAGTCCCGCCCGGACCCGTAAGCCTACCCGGCCCCTCCCGGAGCAGAGCAGCCCGTGGCCAAGCCGCGATCCCGTGCCCTGATGCATCCGCTGTGCGGCGCCGATATCGCTACCCTTACCCGTGTCCTGCTCGGCAATGGCGGCATCGCCGGCCGGGCGCTTCCGCAGGCCGGTATCGCGCTGGCGGCGACGCTCGCCCGCCTTCCCTTCACCGCCCTTGAACGGGTCTTTGTCGAGCAGAAGCTGCGGGCCGCCGGCGAGATGCCCGCGCCGATCTTCATCATCGGGCACTGGCGCAGCGGCACCACGCATCTGTTCAACATCCTGTCGCGCGGGGATTTCGGCTATATCTCGCCCGTTGCTGCGGGAATGCCGTGGGATTTCATGGGGCTGGGTGAAATTTCCCGATCGGTATTCGAAAGAATGCTGCCGAAAGAGCGCTACATCGACGCCATTCCGGTAGCGCCGGATTCACCCCAGGAAGACGAAGTGCCACTGGCCAACATGACGCCGCTCTCCTTCTATCACGGGATCTACTTTCCCCGGTCGTTCGCCCGCAATCAGGCGCGCGGCATCTTCTTCGACGGCTGCACCCGGGCCGAGATCGCGTCATGGAAACGCAGCTTCGTCTACCTGTCGCGCAAGACCTGGCTGCATTGCGGCCGGCGGCCGCTGCTCATCAAGAACCCGGTCCACACGGCGCGAATTGGGGCGATCCTCGAGATCTGGCCGGAGGCGAAGTTCGTCCATTGCGTCCGCGATCCGTTCGAAATCTTCGTCTCTATGCGTAACTTCTACCGCGAGTTGTTCCGGCGGTTTGCGCTTCAGGACTATGCGCAAGTCCCGATCGAGGGCGTCGTGATCGACGGCTACGCCCGTCTGATGGACCGGTTCCTGGCCGACCGCCCGGCGATTCCCGACGGGCAGTTCCACGAGCTGCGCTACGAGAGGCTGGCCGCCCGGCCGATGGACGAGATCGCCCGGCTCTACGCCGCCCTCGGTCTCGACGGGTTCGACGAGGCGGCGCCGGACTTCCGCGCCTATCTCGACAGCATCCGGGGCTACCAGCGCAACCGTCACGCCGAAGCGTCCGGGGACCGCGCCAGGGTCGAGGCCGCCTGGGGCCGGTATATCGACCACTGGCGCTACCGGCGCCCGGCCGCCTGAGCCGGCCGATGCTGGGGACGGCTCTGGCGTTGATCGGATTGGCGACGGCCGCCGCATCGGACTGCCGCCCGGTCGATATTCTCGACGAGACGACCGGCCGGGCGCTGCGGGGGATCGAGGACATCGCGGTCGATCGCCGCACCGGCACGCTCTATCTCTCGGCCAACGACCGGTTCGCCGTGGAAAACGCGGGTCGCAGCGGAACCGACGGCGCGCCGCAGGGCGGCATCTACCGCCTCGACCCCGATACCGTGCCGCAGGCGGGAACCAGGGCCCTGGCGCGCGATCTGACCGCCGGCTTCAAGCGGGATGGCAACGGCCTGCTTCCCCACGGCGTCGACCTGATGGAAGACGCGGGCGGCGGCGCCACCCTGCTCGTCGTCAACCGCCACCGGGCGGTTTCGATCGAGGTCTTCGCCGTCGGGGCCGGCGGACTCGATCACCGCGCGCGCGTCGTCGATCGCGGGCTTTGCCGGGCCAACGACGTCGTCGGGCTCGCCTCGGAGCGGTTCGTCGTCAGCAATGACGGCGCGGCCTGCGGCGCCGTCGGTCGCTGGATCGAGAACATCGCGGGGCTCGCCCGCGGCAGCGTTGTGCTGATCGACCGGGCAGCGACCGGCGCAAGCTGGCGCATACGGACGCTGGTCGCCGGAATCCGGGTCGCCAACGGGCTGGCGCTCGACAACGACCGCCGGCGGCTCTTCGTCGCATCCACGCGCGGCGAAAGCCTCCTGGTCTATCGCCTGGCCGGGGCCGAAGCGATCGGTGCGGGCGCCATCGACATCGACGGCGGACCCGACAACCTTCTCTGGGCCGGGGCCGCAAGGACGCGCCTGCTCGTCGCCGTCCACCCGTCGCTCTGGGACCTCGCGCTCTACCGCTACCGCTGGCTCGGGCGGGACCGGGCGCCCTCGCGCGTTCTCGCCGTCGATGTCGACCGGGGCCGGTCGGAACTGCTGCACGACGACGCGGAAGGCCGGCTTCTGTCGGCCGCCACGGTGGCCGCCCACAGCCGCGGCCGGGTGTTCATCGGCTCGGTGGCCGATGCCGGGCTGCTCGTCTGCGGGACCCGGTGATGGATTTGGTGACCGGCGGGGCGGGGTTCATCGGCCGTCATGTGGTCGCGGCGCTGACCGACGCGGGACGCGACGTGCGCGTTCTCGATAGCGCGCCGGGGGCCGGCCTCCCTCCGGATGTCGAGATCGTGACCGGCGCGGCCGCGGACCCTGCGGCGCTCGGCCGCGCGATGATGGGAATCGAGCGCGTCTTTCACATCGCCGGCGATCCACAGCTCTGGGCGCCGCGCGCGCAGCACTTCATCGACGCGAACGTCGCAACCACCGAAGCAGTGCTCGCGGCCGCCGCGCGCCACGGCGTTGCGCGGACCGTCGTGACCTCGACCGCCGCGATCCATTTTACGGTGCAAGGCAAAATCGAGCCGGAGATCGAGGACATGCCCGGCGGCTACGCCCGCTCCAAGTTTCTGGCCGAGCGCGCGGCGCTCGAGGCCGCGCGGGGCGGGGCGCCGGTCGTCATCCTGGCGCCCTGTCCGCCGATCGGGCCCGGGGATCGGAACCTGACCCCGCCCGGCCGGATGATCCTCGACTTCCTCAACGGCCGGAACCCGGCCTATGTCGATTTCCCGATGCGGGCGATCGACGTTCGCGACCTCGCCCGGGCCTATGTGCTTGCCGCCGAGCGCGGCGCTGTCGGCGCCCGGTATTTCCTGGGCGGCGAGGCGGTGCCCCTGTCTCGACTCCTCGGGATGCTGGAACGGCTGACCGGTCTTGCGATGCCCCGCCGGCGGGCGCCGTATGCGCTGGCCCACGTCGCTGCGACGATCTCCGAGGCGATCTCGGATCACATCACCGGGCGCCCGCCGACGGTCCCGCTCGCCGGCGTCAGGATGACACGGCGCCCGGCGCGGCCCGGCGCGCTCGAAACCGCGGTCGATCTCGGCCTCGACCTGCGTCCGCTGGAAGAGACGCTTGCCGACGCGGTGCGCTGGTTCGCCGGGCAGGGTCTCCTCACCCGGACGCGCGCCGCGCCGGCCAGGTGAGCATCAGGGCCGGCAGAACGGTGAGGCTGCAAACCAGCAGGCTGACGATGGCGATGGTCAGCAGCCAGCCCATGCTCGCCGTCCCCGGGTGAGCCGAAAGTCCGAGGCTCGCGAACGAGGCGGCGGTGGTCAGCGCGCTGAACAGCACCGCGCGCGGCGTGCTGGAGCGGATCGCCCGCGCCGCGCTGCCCTCGCGCCGCTCGCGCGAGAGCATGTGGATGCTGTTGGCCACGCCGACCCCGAACAACAGCGGCAGAACGATCACGTTGGCAAGGTTGAAGGACAGGCCGAGCGCCACCATGACGCCCATCGTCATCAGCGCCGCCAGCAGGAGCGGTGCGAAGCCGATCAGGACCGAGCGCGCCGAGCGCAGTATCGCCGCCAGCAGGGTCGCGATGGCGAGGATCGCGAGGGTGGTCGCCTCCAGAAACGCGCGCAAGATCGCGTTGCCCGCCTCGAGCAGCGTCACCGGGGTTCCTGAAACCGACGGGATTCGTGCGCGCACCTCCTCGACAAAGCGGCGCAGCGCAGCGCGGTCCCGGTGAATGGCCTCCTTCGGATAGATTTCCAGCCGCGCCCGCCCGTCCGCCGCAAGCCAGCGGGATCGCAAGGCCGCGGGGATCGTCGCGACTGTGATTTCCTCGGGATCGAGCGCGGTCGCGAGGCGCTCGATCGCGCCGGGCAGGTTGCGCAACAGACGTTCGGAGAGCGCGGCGAGCCGCCGCGCGTCCGGCCCGGCGGCGACCAGCGTGTCGAGGGCCGCGACGAGCCGCCGGGCGGCGGCGGTCTCGCTTGGCGGTCCCTCCTGCGCCAGCCGGTCGAGCGCCGTTCGCAGGCCGCGCAGCGCGGCCAGCGTCTGCGCGCGATCCGGCGGCGCGTGTGGATCGGCGAGCAGGGCAGGCGCGATGAACTGCGCGGTGTCGTCGATGATCTCGCGCTTCTCGTCCTGGTCCTGCGGGACGAAGCGCGCGAGCGTCCTGGTCGCTTCGACCGTCGCAAGCCGCTGCACGCGCGCAGCCGCGGCCTGTGCCGCGCCGATGTCGGCGGCCAGATGGCGCAGCGCGTAGGCGTCGGTCGATCCGTCCTCGATGAGATCCAGCACGGTCCTGACGGACTCGCTGCGCGGATCCTTGAGCCGCAGCGGGTCGAAATCGAAGCTCACCCATGCGGCGAGCACCGCTCCGAGAATCGCCACCAGCCCGCCGGCAACCGCGATCGGTCGGGCGTGGCGCTCCAGCGAACGGGCGACGGTTTCGCCGCTGTTTCCCGCACTTGCGGCCGCGTCCTCCGGACGCACGCGAAGGACCAGGATGAAGGCCGGCAGCAGGGTGAGCGTCGCGAACAGACCGATCGCCATGCCGCAACCGGCGATGAAGCCGAGCTCGGCGAGACCGCGGTAGTCGGTGGGCAGAAAGGACAGGAACCCGAGTCCGGCGGCGAGCGCCGCGAGCACGAGGCCCGGGCCGACTCCTTGGGCGGCGCGCTGCATTCCGGCGGCCTCTCCCAGTGATCCGGATTCGCGATAGCGCAGCCCGAAATGAATGCCGAAATCGACGCTTAGCCCGATGAACAGCACCGCGAAGGCAATCGAGATCAGGTTCAACACCTGGATCGTTACCGCCGCGAAGACCGCCGTCCAAACAAGACCGATGACCAGGGTCAGAAGCGCCGCCAAGGCGAGCCTGACGGAGCCGAAGCAGACAAACAGCAGAATCACGACAAGTCCGAGGGACAGTCCGCCGGCAAGCTCCATGCCGGTCCTGACCACCCTGAGCTCCTCGTAGGAGAGCGCCGGCTTGCCGGTCAGCCGCACGCTGACCCCGGCTTTGAGACCGGGCGGCAGTTCCGCCTCCGCCTCGCGCACGGCGCGGATCGCGCGCTTGGCCGGCTGCAGGTCGCCGAAGCGGAAGGCGATCTCCGCCAGCAGGATCTGGCGGCGGCCGGAGCGCAGCGGGTCCTCGTCCCGGAACATCAGGTCGAGCCAGGACAGCTCTCCCGGCGCGCCGGCGGCTTCTGCCCCGATCGCGTTTGCGATGCCGTCCAGCGCATGGGCGAGCCCCGCGAGCCCGCCGCCGGGGCCGCCTTCGACCGCCCGCCCGGCCGCCAGCGCCATCATGTCGGCCAAGCCGCGCAGGCTGCGGTCCGCCCACACCGCGCCGAGAAAGGGCTGCGCGGCGGCGATGCGCTCGGAGATCTCCTCCAGCCGTTCGACGGAGACGAGCAGAAGCCCGTTGCGGCGGAAGAACGGATCGGCCTGGGGCCGGTAGATGCCGGGAAACACGTCCGCGCGCGCCCGCATTCCGCGGGCCAGGAGCGAGGCGACGCGCTCGGCGCGTTCGGGCGTGTCCGAATCGACGACCACGATCAGGTTGTTCTCGAGCCCGGGAAAGGCCGCCTTCATCTCCGCGTCCAGCCGGCGGAAATCGAGCTGCGGCGAGAGCATCTCCGACGTGTCGGTGTTGATCCCGACGGTGCGTGCGACGAGGACGCCGCCGGCGACGGCGCTTAGAACCGCGAGCACGGCGATCGGCCAGGCGGCGCGCCGAACCAGGGCCGTCCACCGGCCGAGGATCGAATCGTGCGGGATCTCGCTCAGCCGGATCTGCCTCGATCGAAGGGACTACGGACAGGCCGGAGAGTCATCATCGCGGCCGGCAGGTCAAGCATGGAGACGCCGCGCCGCGATCCCTATGCTTGGCCGCAGCCGATCCGCAACCAGGCCAACAGGAGCCGCCGATGTCCCGCCACCTTCCCGTCGCCCCGGAGTCCATGACCGACGCGCAGAAGGCGGTCTACGCCGCGATTGCGAGCGGGCCGCGCGGGCATGTACGCGGCCCGTTCCCGGTGCTGCTGCACAGCCCGAAGATCGCCGATCACGTCCAGAAGCTCGGCGCGTATATCCGCTTCGAATCCGGGCTTCCCGACCGGCTGCGCGAGCTTGCGGTCCTGGTGACCTCGCGGTTCTGGGGTGCGGAGTTCGAATGGTTCGCCCACCACACTCTCGCCCGCGAGGCGGGGATCCCGGTCGAGGCGATCGAGGCGATCCGCACCGGCGGCCGGCCGCGCTTCGAGGATCCGACCGATGAGGCGGTCTATGCTTTCTGCGCCGCGTTGCACGAAAGCCATCGGGTCGATGACGAGACCTATGGCCGGGCCCAGGAGCTGCTCGGCCAGGAGGTGCTGACCGACCTGGTGGCGATGTCCGGCTACTACACGTTGCTGGCGATGATGCTCAACGTCTATCAGGTGCCGCTCCCCGACGGCTCGCGCGCGTTCGACGACTGAGCGGGGCGCTCAGAGCCGCGCCAGCGGCGGCGCGCCGCCGTCCGGGATATCGACCTGGAAGGCGTTCAGGGTCAGCGCCACCATCGTGTAGAAACCGGCGACGGCGACGATCTCGACCACGCCGGCCTCGCCCAGAGCCTCGATCGCGCGGGCGTAGGTCGCGTCGCCGATCTCCCTGGTCCGGTAGAGCTCGGCGCACAGCACGTAGACCGCCCGATCGGCCGGATCGGTCAGGTCCGGCGTCGTCCCTGCTTGATCGCGGCGACCGCGTCTGCGGGCACGCCGGCCTCCAGCGCCGTGTGCTCGTGGATGTGCCATTCGTACTGTGCGCTTCAGAAACGCGCGGTGATCAGGATCGCAAGCTCGCTCTGGCGGCGCGGCAGCGACGTGCCGGTGCGCAGGAAGTCGCCGAACCGGTTGGCTCGGTCGGCCATTTCGGGATTGCGCAGCCAGATCGCGAACGGCCCGCCCAGCTTGCCGCCGCGCGGTGCGGCGATCTCCTCGCCGATGCGTCTCTGCTCGGCCGACATGTCCGCCTGCTTCATCGGTTCGACGCGCGCCATCTGCGGTTTCTCCATGCCGGTTCCGTCCGGCAAGAAGAACAGTTTGCGCCCCGCTTGCGCGACCTGCGAAACTGAACCGGGCCGTGCAGGGAGGCTGAACGATGGAGATCATGGGCGGGACGGCGCTGATTACCGGCGGCTCCTCCGGCATCGGCGCCGCCACGGCGCTGCGTCTGGCCAAGCGCGGCTGCAACATCGCCGTGACTTGGCGCGAGAACGCCGACGGCGCCGCGGAGACCGTGGCCTGCTGCAAGGCCGCCGGCGTGGAGGCGATCGCGCTGAAGGGGGATGTCTCCCGGGACGAGGACTGCCGGTCGATGGCAAGGGCCGTGACGGAACGCTGGGGCCGGCTGGACGCCCTCGTCAACAGCGCCGGGATGACCCGGTTCGTCGATGCCTTCGATCTGGAGGCGCTGACGGCCGGGGATTTCATGGACTCTTATGCCGTCAACGTCCTGGGCGCCTTCCAGATGAGCCGGGCCGCGGCGCCGACGATGAAGGCCGGCGGCGGCGCGATCGTCAACGTCTCAAGCTATGCCGCGGCGAACGGCGCCGGCAGTTCGATCGCCTATACCGCGTCGAAGGGCGCGCTCAACACGCTCACCCTGTCGCTCGCCCGGGTGCTGGCGCCGGAGATCCGGGTGAACTGCGTCGCGCCGACCCTGACCGACACGCGCTGGAACCGCGCCGGCCTCGGCGACGAGCGTTACGAGCAGGTGCTCGGCCGGTTCGTGACGGACTCCCCCCTTAAGGCCAGGCTGGTTGCCGATCATGTGGCCGACGCTATCGACTGGCTGGTCGCCGGCGCCGACCGGATCACCGGCGAGATTCTTCAGATCAGCGGCGGCGCCCACCTGGGATAGCTGCCGGGATACGTCGAGGCGACGCCGCGCCCGCCAACTGTCCCGACGCCGACTGTCCCGACAACGCCGCCATGACCTCTCTCGTCATACGCCGACGCCGCCTCACCGTGAGCCCGACTTCAGTGGCGGGGCCTTAGCGCGTCGCCGTTTTGGCGGCATAGATCGAGACGATACAGAACAGGGTGATCAGCCCCGACAGCCAGAAAATCATCTCGGGCAAGCCGATGTCGGCGAACAGGCCGAAGACCGGCGGGCCGACCGCGGTGCCGATCGAGAACCCGGTGGTGACGAAGCCGAAGACAGTGCCGATCGTCCCCGGAGGGCAGATGTTGCGCACCATCAGGTCGCGCGAGGGGCTGACCAGCGCCACCGTGAAGGCGCTTGCGGCCATCGGCGCCGCGACATAGGCGATCGGCAGGATCTTCAGCGCGATCACGCCGAGAAACGCGGCCGAGGCGATGAAGCAGAGCGCGGCGAGTTTCTCGTGGTTCTTCACCTTGTCGGCCATCACCCCGCCAATCAGGACGCCGACGGCAGCCGCGGTGAAATAGCCGGTGAGCTGCGCGTTGGCCATCTCCAGCGAGGCGTCGTAGAGCTCGACCAGGGCGACGACCGCAAAGCTCATGATACCCGCCGTCCCCGTCGCCAGCGCCAGGAAAAACAGGAAGAACAGCAGCACGGCAGGCGCGGTGATCGTCGAGAGCGTCGTCCGGGCGGCCGAACGCTTCTCGCCCCGCTCTTCGGATCCGGGCTTGCCGCGCACCGCCGCATCGCTCAGCGCGTCCCGAAAGAGCGCGGCGACGGCGACGAACAGGAGCCCGAGCACGCCGACGATCGAGCAGGCGGTCCGCCAGTCCCAGATCGCGGTCAGGAACAGCATCGCCGGCGGGGCGATGACCCATCCGGCATAGCCGGAGAAGATGTGGATGCCGAAGGCGCGGCCCTGGCGCTCGGGCTCGATCCGGGCGGCGAGGATCGCGTAATCGGCCGGATGAAAGACCGCGTTGCCGAGGCCTGCGACGAACATCAGCGCCAACAGCGACCAGTAGCCCGGAAACAGGACGACCAGGCTGAACGCGGCGGCCTGGACCGCAAGCCCGGCAAGCAGCACCGGGCGGGCGCCGATACGGTCGACCAGAATGCCGGCGGGAAGCTGGGCCAAGCCCGTGGCGACCGAGTAGACCGTCAGGATCAAGCCCAGCGCCGTCCAGTTGACGTCGAGATCCGCGCGCATCAGCGGAAAAAGCGGCGGCAGGGCGAGCATGAAGAAGTGGCTGAAACCGTGCCCCGAGGCGATCAGCCCGATCGACTTGAGCTCGTTGCGCGGCATGGCGAAAACGCCGGCCATGGGCGGTTACTCCGGTCGGCGAAAATGCCGGGACGCAGCCGTTGCTAGCGCGGCGCGCGGACCTGTTCGAGGATGCGGGCGATTGCCGGATCGCCCTTGCCCATCGGGTCGACTCTGGCAAACATCTGCCTTTCGGTCGCGCGCCAGGTCGGCGGCTTTGTCGCGTCGATGGCCATTTTCCCGCCGATCCGCATGACGGTGTACTCATCGCCCACCTCGGGGATCGAGATGTCGAGCGGGTGCAGCCGCGCGCCCGGCATGATGTGAACCTCCTCGGCTGGGTTGGTGCGGCACGAGATCGCCCACAGAATGTCCTCGGCGTTGTAGATGTCGACATCCTCGTCGACGGCGATGGCGACCTTCACGTGCAGGTTGGGGCCGGTGAGCGCCGACATCAGGACATCGCGCGCCTGACCGTCCCACTTCGCCTCCATCTGGACGATCATCATGAACTGGGAGGCCCAGGGCGGGACGAATACGTCCTTGATGTCGGTGTTGCCGTGGGTGTCTCGCAGGCGGTTGTAATAGGTCGCTTCCATCGGCAGGGTGATCAGCGGCTGGTGGTCGGTGAACCAAGTCGCCTGCATGTGGCGGAAGATCGGGTCCTTCCGGTGGGTCACCCCGGTGATCTGAAACACCGGGGCCGGCCCCTGCGCACCGGCGCCGAACGTCGTGAATTCGCCGAACGGACCCTCGGGCGCCCGGTCGCGGGGGTGCACCATGCCTTCGATGACGACTTCCGCGTGCGCCGGTACCTCCAGGTCGATGGTCTCGCACCGGATCATCTCGATGTCTTCGCCGAGCACGCCGGCGCCGTATTCGAGCTCGTCGAAATCCTCGTGCCGGCCCGACCAGTTGGACATGATCTCGTAGACCGGGTGCAGCCCGATGGCAAAGGCCATCGGCATCGGCTCGTCCCTGGCGACGTATTTGAGGTAGTGGGCGTAGTTGTGCCGGGCGGCCATCCAGAAGGTCGCCTTCCGCGGGTCCTCGGTGAGCATCATCCGGATGACGGCCTCGTTGCGGACGCCGCTCTCGGGGTCCTTGGTGATGGTGATGCCCGAGCCCAGGTAGCGCCCGCCGTCGCCTGCCGAGTGCTGCGGGATCGGCAGCTTGTGGAGATCGACCTCCGCTCCCAGCATCCTGATTTCCTTGACCGGGCCGTCCTCGACCATCACCGACTTGCCGCGCCCGGCGGCCATCCGTCCGGCGAGATAGGGGCAGACCTCATTGACGGCGTCCAGGCCGAGAGCCGCCGCTTGGCCGGCGCGGTCCTTGATCAGGATGTCGGTCAGCCGCCAGCCGGGATAGCCGGTCAGGTTGTGGAACATCACCGGCCCCCTGCTCTGCGAGCACAGATAGCCGATCTGGTTGTCCGGATTGACTGGATCGTGGATGTGCATGGTCCGATTGTCGATCGATTCGAGAAAAGTCCTCAGCGTGTGCGGCATACCCGCCTCCGGGAGTTCGTATTGTCCTGGGTTTTGGCCGGATTCACGGCTGCGAACCCGACCCCGTCACGGTCGCTCAGCCGCTGCCGATCTCGGCGACCGCCTCGATCTCGACCAGCAGCCCGTCCTGCAGAAGCTTGGGGGAGGTGACCGCGGTGCTCGCCGGCATGTTGTTGGTGAAGGCCTCCGAGCGCGCCTTGGAGTACTCGGCATAGCGGTCGATGTCGGTGAGGAACGCGGTGATCTTGACCACATCGTCCATGCTCGCCCCAGCCTCGGCCAGGATTTCGGCCAGGTTGGCGAAGGCCTGGCGCGACTGCGCCAGCATGTCGCCCGGCCCGACGATGTTGCCGTCCGGGCCCCAGGCCACCGTTCCCGAGACATAGACGGTGTTGCCTACCTTGATCCCCAGGTTGAACGGGAATTTTTCGGCCCACGGCCATTTCGGATTCACTTCGACTCGTTTCGGCATCGCGCTCCCCCCCAATGATTCGGGTCTTCGTGCCCGGCCCGAAATGAATCGAGCGATTTGAGTGCGTTGTGCTTCACCGCCTGTGTCCGGCATCGGAGAGCCCGGATCGTGCTGATCAGCGCCGATGGTATGGCCACCAACGCGATCGAGCACAAGACCGGCAAGTCGAAGACCTGCATGTGGCGCTGGCAGGAGCGTTTCGCCTCGGCAGGCGCGAACGGCCTGTTGCGTGGCAAGACGCAGTTGCCGAGCATTGCGCCGCTGCCGCCAGAGTCAGCCAAGTAGGATTATCCCAGGCCCCGGCAGGGACGTCAAATCATGGTAGTGTCTCAGTTTGAATCGAATTGCCTCGGCTTCGTCGCCTGTGCGTCGATCGAGTTGACGATCCATTCCTCGGTGATCCATTCCATGTCCCGCAGCGTGTCCGATACGCCCGCCGCCATCGCCGGGGCGCCTTTCAGCGTCCTGTGGATGCGCATGAAGTTGTAGTGCGTGAAGTAGAGCGAGAGCGTGTGCAGATGGTTCTCGATCTTCTTGGAGAAGCCGTTGGTCAGCCTCGTGAACCGACGCATCCACCGCGGCCCCGGTTCGACAGGCTGGGGCTGGGGCTGCGGCTTTTCAAACCGAGACACTACCCAAATTATCTTGATCGATGGTCCGTGTTTCGGGCGGCCGGGCTTCGCGGCCAATCAGCCGCCCACCGCGCCGATGCCGACAAACTCCTCGACGATGTCGGCCTCGTGCAGACTCTCCGGGGCGAGCGAGCGGACGATGGCGCCCTTCTGGATCAGCAGCACCCGGCTCGACAGCGCCGCGACGAAGTCGAGGTTCTGCTCGACCAGCACCACCGTCAGCCCGCGCGAACGCCGCAGCGCGGCCAGGTTCCCGGCGATCTGCTCGACGATCGAGGGCTGGATTCCCTCGGTCGGCTCGTCCAGCAGGATCAGCCGCGGCCGGGTGCACAGGCAGCGCGCGATGGCGAGGATCTGCTGCTCGCCGCCGCTGAGCGCGCCGCCTTCCCGATCGAGCAGCGGCAACAGACGTGGAAAATCGGCCAGCACCTCGTCCAGCGTACTCTCGTCCTTGCCGCCGGCCGCGACCGCGGCCATGCGCAGGTTCTCGCGCACCGTCAGGCGGGGAAAGATCTCGCGCCCCTGCGGCACATAGCCCAGCCCGCGCTGGACCCGGCGGTGGGCGCGCTCACGGGTGATGTCGGCGCCGTCGAAGACGACCGTCCCGCCGGTTGCCGGCACCAGCCCGATCAGGGTTTTCATCAGGGTGGTCTTGCCCATGCCGTTGTGGCCGAGGATGCCGACCACCTCGCTTTCGGCGACCTCCAGATCGATGCCGACCAGGATCGGGATCCGGCCGTAATTCGCCCGCAGCCCGTCGACCGAAAGCATCACGCCTCGCCCGCCGTCGCGGCCTGCTTGCCGAGATAGACGTCGCGCACGCGCTCGTCGGCCATGATGTTGGCCATCGTGTCCTGGGCCAGGATCCGGCCTTGATGGAAGACCGTCACCTTCCCGGCGATCATCTGGATGAACTGCATGTCGTGCTCGACGACGATCAGGGCGCGGTCGACGGCGATCCCGCGGATGATCTCGGCGGTGCGCACGACCTCGGCATGGGTCATGCCCGCGGTCGGCTCATCGAGCAGCATCAGCCGCGGGTCGCAGGCCAGCACGACCCCGAGCTCGAGCCACTGGCGCCGGCCGTGCGGCAGTTGGCCCGCCTGCTGTCCGGCCTGTTCGTCGAGTCCCACCTGGGCGATGATCCGCTCGACCGTCCGCCGCGTGGCGGCGCGGTCGCGCCTGCGGCCGGCGGCGAGCCGCAGGTTCTCGGCCACGCTCAGCCCGTCGAACAGGCTCGGCACCTGCGTCTTGATCGCGATCCCGCGGCGGGCGATCTCGTGCGGCTCATCGCCGGCGATGTCCGCCCCGTCGAAGACGATACGGCCCGCCGTCGGGCGGAGCTGGCCGATCAGGCACTTGAAAAACGTCGATTTGCCCGCGCCGTTGGGCCCGATCAGGCAGCGCAGCTCACCGTCATCGAGCGAGAAGTTCGCATCCTCGACCGCGGTCACGCCGCCGAAGCGCATGGTGAGCGAATCGGTCCGCAGCAGCGGTGCGCTCATCGCAACTTCGCCGCCAGCCGGTCGGCCAGGCGGCCCGCCATCGGGACGACGCCGCGCGGGACGAACAGGACGATGGCGACGAAGATCACCCCGAGCACGATGTTAACGTCGGCGTATTTGGTCTCGCCGAGCCAAGTGGTCAGGTACTGGATCAGGACGCAGCCGATCACCGCGCCCAGCAGCGAGCCGAGCCCGCCGACCAGGAGCCACATGATGATCTGGGCGGTGAAGAACAGCCCGAAGACCGGCGGGCTGACATAGTTCTGCGTCGCGGCGAAGAGCACGCCCGAGATGCCGGCAATGCCCGCGCCGATCGTCAGCACGATCAGCTTGTGGCGCCGTGCGTCATAGCCCAGCAGACCGGCCCGGACCTCGTTCTCGCGGATCGCGATGACCACGCGCCCGAAATTGCTCGCCAGCAGCAGCCTGAGGCCGACATAGACCAGGATCAGCAGCACCGCGGCGGGGGCGTACAGGCTGTCGAACTCGATCAACGCCGCCGGGTCGCCCGGTACGTTGATCGAGGGAACCCCGGGGATGCCGTTGTAGCCGCCGAGCAGCGCCTTGCCGATGCGGTAGTCGCTGCCCGCGGAGGCGCCGATCAGATAGTAGAAGACCAGCGAGACCGCGAGCGTGATCACCGCCAGATAGATATCGCTCACCCGGCCCCAGAACATGAAGTATCCCAGCACCGCAGCCAGCAGCATCGGCAGCACGATGGCGATCAGGATCGGTGCCGTGCTCTCGCCGAGATTGATCGCCGCGACCGCATAGGCATAGGCGCCCAGGCCGAAGAAGGCCGACTGTCCGAAGCACAGGATGCCGCCGCAGCCCCAGACCAGCGCCAAGCTGAGCGCCAGGATGGCCATGGCGATGAACTGCGTCAGATCGACCAGCGCGGACAGCTCCAGCACCGCCGGCACGCCGAACACCAGAGCGAGCGCGACGACCGCAAGCGCGAGGATCTCCGCGGTTCCGCCCGGGACCCTCACAGGCTCCTCCGGAAATAGCGCCCGGTGATGCCGGCCGGCAGGAGCCGCAGCAGGACGATGGCGACGATCAGGAGCGCGACCTCGCCCACCACCGGCCGGCTGAGGAAGGTGACCGCTTGGCTGACGGTGCCGAACAGGAAGGACGCGGCCCCGGCGCCGGTCAGCGCCACCGCCCCGCCGCCGATCACGGTGATGAAGGCCTTGACGACATAGGTCACGCCGATGTCGGGCAGGACGCCGGCGATCGGGGCGAGGATCGCGCCGGCAAGGCCGCTGAGCGCGGCGCCGATCCCGAAGGTGACCGCGTAGACCCGGTCGATGGACACGCCGAGCGCGCGGGCCATCGCCGCGTTCTGCATCGTCCCGCGCGCGATCAGACCGAAGCGGGTGTATTTGAGGCCGCAATAGAGCACGACCAGGATCACCGCCGTGATGCCGATTACGAAGAACGTATAGCCGCCTTCGCGGTAGACGCCGATGGCGACATTGCCGAGCGGCGGGGCGGCGCCCTTCTGGTGATAGCCGAGCACGGTCGCGGCGAAGCCAATCAGGAACAGGCTCAGCCCCCAGGTCGCGAGCACGGTCTCGATCACCCGGCCGTAGAGATGGCGGATGATAAGCCGCTCGACCGCGATTCCGAAGACGCCGACGGTCACCGGCGCCACGATCAACATCGCGATCCAGAAGTTCACCCCTTCTGCGAGCGCCAGGAGGAACGCATAGCCGCCCAGCATCAGGAACTCGCCGTGGGCGAAGTTGATCACCCCCATCATGCCGAAGATGATCGCCAGCCCGACCGAGACCAGCGCCAAGCTGGCGACCGCATAGAGGATCTGTACGATGACGACGAGCGCGAGCTCCATCGCGCGGCGCTAGGCCGGACGGATCGCGCGCGCGCCGGGTACGCCGGCTGTTCCGGGCATTCGGCCCCCCCCTTCGGCCGGCTTCTCGATCGCCGCCTCGCGAAACGCTAGCAGCGCGCGGGACATCCAGCAAGGCGAGCCCGCCGCCGGTTCATGCAATCGAGATGTTCCAGGCGCCGCAGACGTGGATGGTCTGGCCGGCGACGTAACGGCCTTCCGGTCCGCACAGGAAGCGCACCATGGCGGCGATCTCGTCCACCGTCCCCATGCGGCCCATCGGCGGCGGACGCTCGCGGAAATGCGCGGGCACGTGTCCGGGCGCATGGTAGTTGTCGATGCTGCCGGGCGAGACGCAGTTGACGTTGATGCCGGCGGGCGCAAGCTCCACGGCCAGCGCCGCGGTCATGCCGGCAAGCCCCGCCTTGGCGGCGGCGACGGCCGAGCGGTTCTTCACGCCGGCGTGGCCGGAGACCCCGCCGATATTGATGATCGAGCCGCCGCCGGCCGCCTTCAGGTGAGGCACCGCGGCGCCGATGCAAGCGAACGCGGCATCGAGCGTATTCGACTGAACGTCGCGCCATTCGGCGAACGTCGTCTCCTCGACCGGCTTGGCGATCCGGTGCGAGACGTTGTTGACCAGGATGTCGAGCTGGCCGAATCCGTCGATTGCGGCGGCGATCAGGCCCGCCGCCTGGTCCGGGTCGCTGACATCGGCCAGATGGACCAGCGCCCTGCCGCCGGCGGCCTCGGCCTCGCCGGCGATCGCGCGCGCGGCCTCGGCCGATTGACGTCCGTTGATCACGACCGATGCGCCGTCCCCGGCGAACGCAAGCGCGGTCGCCCGCCCGATCCCCCGGACGCTGCCGGTGACGACCGCGACCTTGCCCGCGAGCGCGGCGGGATTTCCGGTTTCATTCATCGACAGGCTCCCCTGGTTTGCGTTGCCGGCGCTGCGGCATCGAGCCGGGCCCAGGGTAACGCACCGGGCAGGGGCGGGCGAAGCGCTATACGGGCTTGGGCCGGCGGTGCGGGCGGAGGTCGAGATCGAGGCGACCGAGCCGGCGCCCTGAGCCGCCCGGCCTGCGCGCCGCGCGCAGGCGCCACGATCCGCCAAAGGTACGCCAAATCAGCGAGGTGGAAATCGACATGCAGTTGGGCAAGCCGCCGTTTCGCGCCGATCAAATCGGTAGCCTGTTGAGGCCGGAGGAGCTCAAAAACGCGATCGAAAAGCACGAGCGCGGAGAGATTCCGACCAAGTCCGGCGCGAGATCGAGGACCGGTGCATCCGCGCGGTCGTCAAACTACAGGAGCAGACCGGTATTCCGAAGTTTCACGACCGCCACCGGCGCATCGGCGAGGATCCGGAGACGCTGCCGGGCTTCTAAGCGAAGATAATCAACGCCTGCATCGAGAACCGGCCCGAGGGCCCGAGGGCCGGCGTCCACATGTGCCGCAGCAACGTGCGCGGCGCGTGGGGTGCCGAGGGCGGATACGAGCCGGTCGCCAAGGCGCTCCTGGGCGAGCTCGAGGTCGACTGCCTGTTCATGGAGCACGACGCGCCGCGGTCGGGCGATTTCACCCCGCTGCGCCATCTGGAGGGCGAGGACAAGCTGGTCGTGCTGAGCCTGATTATCTCCAAAAAGCCTCGGCTCGAGCTCAAGGACGAAATCAAGCGCCGGATCGAACGGACCGGGCTCTCGAACCCGACGCAGGCTGCGCTATCCCGCGCCCGGCATGGGCAGGCGCAGCCCGTGCGCGCGGGCGGTCTCCAACGCGATGTCGTAGCCGGCGTCGGCGTGGCGCATCACGCCCGAGGCGGGGTCGTTCCACAGCACCCGCGCCAGCCGGCGCGCGGCGTCCTCGGTGCCGTCGGCCAACGCGACCATCCCGGCGTGCTGCGAGAACCCGATGCCGACTCCGCCGCCGTGATGGATGCTGACCCAGGTCGCCCCGCTCGCGGTGGTCAAGAGCGCGTTGAGCAGCGGCCAGTCGGCCACCGCATCCGAGCCGTCGCGCATCCCTTCGGTTTCGCGGTTGGGCGAGGCGACCGAGCCGGAATCCATGTGGTCGCGGCCAATGACCACCGGCGCCGAAAGCTCTCCGGTCCGCACCATCTCGTTGAACGCGAGCCCGATCCGGTCGCGCTCGCCCAATCCCAGCCAGCAGATCCGCGCCGGCAGCCCCTGGAACCTGATCCTGGCGCGGGCCATTTCCAGCCAGTTTCGCAGCGCCCCGTCCTCGGGCAGCAGCTCCATGACCTTCTCGTCGGTACGGTAGATGTCCTCCGGATCGCCCGACAGCGCCACCCAGCGGAACGGGCCCTTACCGCGGCAGAACAGCGGCCGGACATAGGCCTGGACGAAACCGGGGAATTCGAAAGCGCCGGCCAGGCCGGCTTCGGAGGCCATCTGGCGGATGTTGTTGCCGTAATCCAGCACCGGAATGCCCTGCCGGTGGAAGGCCAGCATGGCCTCGACCTGGCGTGCCATGGACTGCCTGGCGGCCTTGGCCACCGAGTCGGGGTCGCGCTCGCGCCGCTCCGCCCATTGATCGAGGCTCCAGCCGGCGGGCAGATAGCCGTTGGTCGGATCGTGCGCCGATGTCTGATCGGTGACCACATCGGGGCGGATGCCGCGGGCGAGGATTTCCGGGTAGATCTCTGCGGCGTTGCCCAGCAGCCCGACCGAGACCGGCCGGCCGGCCGCACGCGCGTCGTCCAGGATGCGCAGCGCTTCCTCGATCGATCCCGCTTGCGTGTCGAGATAGCCGGTGCGTATGCGGAAATCGATCCGGCTGAGCTGGCACTCCACGGCGATCAGGCTGGCGCCGGCCATCGTTGCGGCCAGCGGCTGGGCGCCGCCCATCCCGCCGAGCCCGCCGGTCAGGATCCACTTGCCGGCGAGGCTGCCGCCGAAATGCTGGCGCCCGATTTCGGCAAAGGTCTCGTAGGTGCCCTGGACGATGCCTTGGCTGCCGATATAGATCCACGAGCCCGCGGTCATCTGACCGTACATCATCAGCCCGGCGCGGTCGAGCGCGTTGAAATGCTCCCAGGTCGCCCAATTGCCGACTAGGTTGGAGTTGGCGATCAGCACCCGGGGCGCGTCCCGGTGGGTCGTGAACACTCCCACCGGCTTGCCCGACTGGACCAGGAGCGTTTCGTCCTCGCCGAGCCTGGTCAGCGAGGCGACGATCTGCTCGTAGCAGTCCCAGCTGCGCGCCGCGCGCCCGATGCCGCCATAGACCGTCAGCGTTTCGGGCTGTTCGGCGACATCGGGGTCCAGATTGTTCATCAACATGCGCAGCGGCGCTTCGGTGGCCCAACTGCGCGCGGTCAGGTTTGTCCCGCGCGGGCTGCGGATCGCACCGACATTGGCGCGCGGGCTTCGGTCGGGCATCGCTCAATGCCTCGCGGTCCGGGCCGCGGCGGGCCGCCCAGCGCTATTTGTGGCGGAACGTAATACGGCCGCGGGTGAGATCGTAGGGCGACATCTCCACATCGACCCGGTCGCCCACCATCACCCGGATGCGAAACTTGCGCATCTTGCCCTTGGGCTGCGCGATGATCTCGTGCTTATTTTCCAGCTTCACCTTGAACATCGCGTTCGGCAGCTTTTCCACGACGGTGCCGGTGGTCTCCAGCAAATCCTCTTTCAAAACAGGGTCTCCGACTGCCCGATGATTGCGGTTTCGGATGTGATCATAAGCCGTTCGCTCCGGGTCCGCGACCCCTCGTTGACGGGTCGGCCGAAACGCCGCTGGGATCGCTGACCGTGCAGATCTGCATGGCTTCCATGCGAGAGAAACATCGGCGTTGTCCTGCCCCGTCTCATGTCGTAGATTGGTAACATGGACGAGCTTGAATACGAAACCGAAGAGCAGGGGTTGGAGCACAGGTACAGCGAGAAGGAGAGGTCTTGCCTTATGTGCGGCGAGGCGTTCTCGAGTGCTTGGGCGGGGGAGCGGATCTGCAAGAAGTGCAAATCCCAGACTCGCTGGCGTAGCGGAGACAACAGTCTCTCGGACTGACCCTGAAACGCTCTAACCGAGCAGCGCCCGGCTGGCCTGTCGCGCACAGGTTACGCGCGAACCTTGGCCGCGCGTAGCCATGTAGCACGACCGGAAGGCGGCCCAGCTCAGGCAAAGCTCAAGACGAGCTTGCCGACCGATCGCCGCGCCTTGATCTCGGCCAGCGCGCGCGGAAGATCGGCCAGCCCGTAACCGGCGGATACGCGGGGCCGTAGAATTCCGGCGGCGCATAATTCCATGACCCGCGCGCTGCAGCGCGCAACCATTGCCGCGTCGCGGTCGTGGTCCCAGTAAACGCCCTTGGCCGCCGCGCCCTTGAGCAGGAGCCGGTGGGCGGCGATTCGCGGGATCTCGCCGCTCAGGAATCCCGCCAGCAGGATCTCTCCCCGCCAGGCAAGGCACCTCAGCGCGGCCTCGGTCAGGGCGCCGCCGACGCTGTCCAGGACGAGGCGCACGCCCTGGCCTCCGGTGGTCTCCATCACCGCCCGGGCGAGATCTCCGGTCGCCGAATCGATCACCGCCTCGGCCCCTTCCTCGACAGCGACAGTGGCCTTGGCCGGGCCCGAGGCCATCGCGATCGCCCGGGCGCCCAGGTGGTGCGCAAGCTGCGTCGCGGCGATCCCCAGCCCGCCGGCAGCGGCCGTTATCAGCACCCAATCGCCGGGGCGGACGGAAGCGGTTTC
Source organism: Alphaproteobacteria bacterium (assembly GCA_965202905.1). Lineage (GTDB taxonomy): Bacteria > Pseudomonadota > Alphaproteobacteria > MPNO01 > MPNO01 > CAYFYS01. Next base: position 1,959,488 of record OZ241868.1, read on the forward strand.
GGTGAACGCGACCATGGCGGTGGTGTAGACTACCGGGAGCGCCGCCGCAGCGATCGCGGGAACCGGTTCCGGAACCGGCATCGCCATGTCCGCCCGGACCAGCGCGTATTCAGCGAACCCGCCCCACAACACCTTCGCCGCGACGCGCGCGCTGCTGTCGACGACGGTCCCGGCGACCTCCTGGCCCGGCGTGAACGGACGATCGGGCCGGACTTGGTAACGCCCTTCGATCATCAGGATGTCGGAGTAGTTCAGCGCCGCCGCCTCGACCCGGACCAGTAGTTCGTCCGGCCCCGGCTCGGGCATCGGGGCATCGACCATCGCGAGACCGGCGATCGACGCCTCGGCGCCGGATTGCCATGCCTTCATATCCGTCCGCCCGTGCGCACCGCAGGACGCCGGTTAGTTTACGAAATTGAGCCTTGCCGGCGAGATCAGGACGCCGAACTCCTCGCACCAGATCACCACGCTACGATAGGTTTCGAGGGTCACACCGGCCGGCACCGGGTAGTTCTGACTGCCCTTGAAGGCCTTGAGACGTCCGAGATCGACGAACATCGTGCCTTTCACGTCCTCGGCCTCCTGGACCTTCCCGGTCGGCACCAGGTAGACGTGAAATTTCGGCCCCGGCCCAACCTCGAAGTCCGACTCAAGGTGCAGCACCGATCGGTAGACCTTCACGCCGCCCTTGCCGTAGTGGATCGGATCGGACGGATCGGCGTGGATGAAGGATCCCTGGGCGATCAGGGCGCCGGCTTCGGCCTCGGCGACCTGTTCCGTGGCCACGATGTCGGCGAGGAAGATGTAAGGGTAGGCGAAGATCCCTGCTGCGAAGCCGCCGATAAGGCCGAGCAGGCCGCCGCCCACGAGGATCAGAAATCCGCGCATATGCGCCCCCGGAATTATGCTACGGGCTTGGAGCGACCGGCGGGAACGCGTCCAGATATTCCCGCCGCCGCTCGGCCACGCGCCCGCGAATGGCGCCGCCGAACCGCTTCATCGGCTCGATCTCCGCATCGCTCAGCCGGTCGCTGAGCCCCGACCTGTATCCCGGCCGCGCCTTGATGCGGTCCCACCACGCCGAGACGTTCGGCCGTTCGCCGATCCACACCCCGAGCAGGTCGAGATATTCCAGCCTCGCCGCGTAGGGCGCGAGACCGATCTCGGCCAGGGAGTAAGCCTCGCCCGTGATCCACTCGCGCCCTTCGGCCAGCGCCTTGTCGAGCTTGGCGAACAGGCTCTCATAGGCGGCGATCGCGTTGAAGACGTGAGGCGCATCCACGCCGTGCTCGAAGACGGCGCGGTCGCGGTCGCGGCGCACCGGATCGCCGATATTGAGATAGCGCCGGGATCGCAGATCCTCGCCCATGGACTTCATGCGCTCGCGAAACATCGCCGAGAAGCTGATCGCGGTCACGCCTTCGTGCAAGCCTTCGTCGACCGCCTTGGTCCACACCCGCATCGCCGCGCGCCCCGCCGGGCTGGCGGGCTTGAGCGGCGGATCGGGAAACGCATCGTCGAGATACTCGCAGATCAGCGTCGATTCGATCACCGGTTGGCCGTCATGGACCAGCGTCGGGACGACACCCTTGGGGTTGAGCTTGACGTAGCCGGGGTCGTACTGCTCGAGAGTGAACAGATCGACCAGCCGCTCGTCCCAGTCCAGCGCCTTTTCGGCCAGCACCAGCCGGACCTTCTGGGAGCACACCGAGTTGTTGAAGTGATAGAGCGTCAGCCCCATTGTCCGCACCGTCTGCATCCCTTCCGTTCGCCGCGCGATCTTGTCGCCCGCTCTCCGTCCGTAGATAGTACAGACAGTCGGCCACCGAACGAAAGAACGAACGGAAAGGAAGCGATCATGATCGAACTCCACGCCGCGGGGACATCCAACGGCATTCGCGTGCGGATCATGCTCGAGGAATGCGGCCTGGACTACCGGCTCCGCTTCGTCGACCTCGCCAACGGCGCGAACTACGAGCCCGGGCACCTGGCGCTCAACCCGCAGGGCCTGACCCCGGTGATCGTCGACCGCGACGGTCCCGACGGCGCCGAGATCACCATGTCGCAGTCACCCGCGATCCTGTCCTATCTCGCTCAGAAGACAGGAAAGTTTCTGCCCAGGACGTCCGAAGACCGGATTCATTTCGACGAGCACTACATGAACATCGCCACCGATCTCGGGTTCGGGCTGCAGACGATCTTCATGATCGGTCGAATGAAAGAGCCGCACAAACCGACCCAGGAAATGTTCGAGCAGCGCTACCGCCGCCATCTCGAGGTCTGGGACGCCGCACTCGCGTCCCGGCCCTATTGCGCGGGCCGGGACCTGACGATCGCCGATTTCGCCTTCTTCGGGCACATGTACCGCTGCCGGATCGTCACGCCGCAGCTGGTCGAAGGCTTGGCCAACATCGCCCGGTGGTACGACGAGCTCGCCGCGCGGCCGGGCGTTCAGAATGGGGTCGATTTCGGCTGATCGGACGCGCGGCCTTCCGGAACGCCGCGTCCCGTTAGTGTCCGGCCCGGAATGAATCGAGTGGTCCCGGTGGGTTGTGCGTCGCCGGTTTATATTCGGCGAGCAACGAGGCAGACCGTGCGGAGCGAGATCGCCTGAGCGGTAAACCCGGAGCGATTCAGGCCCTTCGGCGGCTTCCGATAACAACCTGCCGGACTCTGTTCTGAACCCCCGCCCGGATTCACCGGAACGCTGTCATGAGAGCGAAGTGGTGCCGCAGGAGGGACTCGAACCCCCGGCCCACGCATTACGAATGCGTTGCTCTACCATCTGAGCTACTGCGGCAGCGGGGCGCTACTATACGCCAAGCCGGTCCCGGTTCCATAGCTATGCTGTGCGCGCCCGGGCGCTGTGGGATTCGGTGAAGGCGATGTCCTCGGGGCCGGGATCGGCGGCCTCGGCAGCGACCGGGAGGGGGGCGGTCGCGGGCTCCTGCTCGCCCGGCGGGGACGGCGGGGCGATGAGCTCGCGGACGCGCGATGGCGTCGACCAGGCAAGCGTCGCGAAGGCCTCGCAATGGCCGCAGACCGGGCTCCAGAGGCGCCAGGCCGCGCCGCAGTCCCCGCACACCCAGGCCGGGTCGGGCGGCGCCTCGGCGGCCGCGAGCAGCCAGTGGCGGACCGCATCGACATCGCCGTGCTCGGCCTCCTCGACATCGGCGTGCAGCCGGCAGAGCCTGGCGTCGCGCCCGCCGGCCGCATCGGCCGCCTCCAGGTGGCCGCGCGCGTTGCCCCAGATCCCCGCCTCGATCGCCGCGGCGGCGAGCACCAAATGGCTCTCGATGTCGCCCGGGTTGTGGCTGACAAGCCGCTCGATCCGGCGCATCCGGGCAAGCGGATCCGCGTCCGGGCGGGCGGATAAATAGAGCCGGGCGAGCTCCGGGTGGGCGCGCGCGCCCCAGGCGCCTTCGATCAGCCTGGCCGCGGCCCTGCCATGCCCGCCGGCGATCTGCAGCCCGGCATAGCGCAGCGTCGCCGGCAGGAACTCCGGTGCGAGGCCGTGCGCCCGCCTGGCGAAGTCGAGTGCGCGCCTGGCGTCGCCGGCATCGCCGCTATCGCCGGAGGCCGCCGAGCAGGCGAGCAGGGCGACGGCCCGGCGCCGCTTGCCGTCCTCGCCAGCGAAGATGCCGTGCTTCAGGCCGGTCTCGACCGTGCTCAGCGCTTCGCGCCATAGCCCGCGCTTGACCTGGAGGTCGAACAAGGTGGTCACCACCCAGGGCGTCTTGGGCCTGAGCGCGAAGGCGCGCCTTGCGTAGTCGAGCGCCGCGTCCTCGTCGTTCTCGCGCTGGGCCTGCATGAGCAGCCCGCGCAGCGCGAGGAACGCGGTCTCGGGCTTCTCCAGCATTCCCGAGAAGTAGCGCCGCGCCGCCGCTTCATCGCCGGTGAGCTGGGCGGCCTGGGCGTTTAACAGCATGGTCAGCGGCGGGTCGTCCAGGAGATCGTCGGCGCGACGGGCCTGGCGCTCGGCCTCGGCCACATCGCCCGCGGCCACCGCGACAAGACCCTGGGTCAGGGCGCGATAGCCCTTCTCCCGCCGGGCGCCGCGGCGGAACGCCAGGAACCGGCGCGGGACGCGCGCGGCGACCGCCAGGCCGCGGTAGACGATCGCGGTCGCAAGCGTCACCGCCGCGATCCCGCCCAGCAGGATCGCCACGCTGGTATCGACCCGCCAGCCCTGCCATTGGAGGCTGACCGAGCCCGGATGATCGGCGAGCCAGACCGCCAACGCGACCAGCAGGGCGATGCCGAGGATCCAGCCGACCAGCCGCCGCATCATCGGGCGGCGCCGTTGGCCGCCCCGGCCGCGCGGGACAGCCGGGCGATGGTCTCGTTGCTCAGCCGGGCGATCGCCGTTTGCGCCGCGGTCCGGGCAAGTGCTGCGGCGCGCCATTCGGCCAGCACCTCGGCCGGCTTGCCGGCGATGGGATGGAACGCCGCTTCGACAGCGGCGAGGTCGCCCTTGGCGAGCGCCGCCTCGGCGCGGGCAAGGGCCGCCATTGCCGTCTCGCCGCTCACGTCCTCGCCGACGCGCCGGACGGTGACCACCCGCGCCAGCCGCGCGACGGTGCGGCCGATCCAGCCGCCTTCCTCCGGCGCGATCGCGGCCTGGGCCGCCTTGACGGCAAGGCGCGGGAAGCGGGCGATAAGCTGCGCCTGGGTCTCGATGCCGCGCGCGGCGAGCGGGGCGAGCGGCGTCGTCACCTCGGCGAGGAAGCTTTCGGGGCCGACGATTCGCAGCACCGTGTCGAGCTCGGCCGAGAACGGCCGGTTGCCGGCGATGGCTTCGCGCAGTTGGCCGATCGCCAGCAGCAGCGCATCGCCCTTACGGGTCAGATCGGCGTCGGCCAGCCGGGCCGCCTTGGCTTCCAGCCGCTCGAGCCGGCCGGCGACGGTTTGCAGGTCCCGGCCCAGCCCGGCCTGCGCCTCCCCCAGCCTGGCCTGCGCCTCCAAGGTCTCGACGATTTCGGCGCGCCGGGCCTCGATGCCTGCGATCTGCGCCGACATACGCTCCAACGCTGCGGCCAGGCGCCGGTTCTCGGCCGAGACCCGGGCAAGCGCCGCCGCGCCGGTATCCGACGCCACCCGATGCTCGATCTTGTTCAACCGCTCGGCCAGCGGGTCCGTCTGCGCGCCGGCTTGTTCAAGCGCATCGAGCCGCTCGGTCAGCGCTTCGATGCGGTCGTCGGACGGCGGCGCGCCCGAATCCTGCGGGACCGGCTTGGCTTCCAGGGCGCCCAGGCGCGAGGTAAGCCGCGAGACCGTCGCCTGGATCTCGGCCAGCGCCGGCCCGTCCCCGCCGGACCGGGCGGCGAGGCGGACGGAGTCGAGCCGCGCGATTTCGGCCTCCAGCCGGTCGATGCGCCCGGCCAGCGCGAGAACCGCCAAGTCGGGCCCGCGCGGCTTGTCCTCGAACACGGCCTTCATGCCCGACGGCAGCAAGGCTTCGAGCGCCGGCCACGCGGTCCAGCCCGCCGCGAACAGGACCAGCACGGCCAAGCCGGCCCACAGCCGGGTTCGCTTCTTGCGCAAGGGCCGCGCGCCGGCGCCCCAGGGCTGCGGCGCCTCCTCCTCCCCGGCGGCGGACGCGCCGGCGTCCTCGACGGGGTCTTCGGTGGAGTCGTCGGCAGGGTCTTTGGGATCGGACATGTCAGCCCTTCTCGTCCCGTTTCGGGCCAATCGCGTCTCGGGCCGCGGCGACGACCTCCAGCAAGCCGGCCATGTCGGGTCTCGCCGCACACCACGTTCTACGCCAAGGTAGCGCGCGCGCCTCTTGCAGGGCGGCGGGCGAGATGAACACCGCGTGGATGGCCGCACACGCCGCTTCGAGCGCCTGTGCGCCGGCGAGCGCAGAGAAGATCGCGGCGGTGCGGGGCGAGAAGAAAAGCGCCATCGCCAAACGCCCCTCCAAGATCAGCGCGGATGTGGGAGCCGTCAAAGCCGTTGCCGACACCGCCTTGTACAACACCTCTCTGCACACGGTGAAGCCTTTCGCCGCCAGCGCCGCAGCGAGGTCGCCGGCCACCGTCTCGCCGGCGGCATGAACCAGACGGCCGCCATTCGGGTCGAGTTGCGCCGTAACGAGCCTTGCGAGATCCTTGCCCGTCCCGCCCGCGCTGAGCACGTTCGCGAAACCGGCCGCGCGCGCCGCCCCGGCCGTCGCATCGCCGACCGCCAGGACCGCGATGTCGCGGGCTGGGGTCGCCGCGGCAAGTGCTCTTGCACCGTTGCGGCTGGTCAGCAGCACTGCCTGTGCGCGAGCGAGGTCGAGCGTGCGGCGGGCGACCGGCTCGATCGCCATCAGCGGCTCGGCGACTGGCTCGATGCCGAGCGCGCTCAGCCGCGCGCATAGCGGGCCTGCGTCCTCGGCCGGGCGGGTGAGTAGCGCGCGCAGCGGCTCACAGCTCACGGTGGCGAAAAGTAGTCGGGCCCGGCGCGGGCGCGCAGCTCTTCAGCGGCTTCCCGGCCCATCGCGGCGGCATCGTGCGGGCCGCCGCAGCGCGTGGTGTTCAGGAGCCCGGTGCCGTCCGGCCGCACGATGAGCGCGCGCAGGCGGACTTCGTCAGCCGCGGGCTCCGCGAGGGCCGCGATCGGCGTCCGGCACGAGCCGTCGAGCCCGGCGAGCAGCGCGCGCTCGGCCGCCGCGGCGACCGTGCTCGTCGCATCGTTCACCTGGGCCAGCCGGCCGCGCGCGGCGGTGTCGTCCTCGCGGCACTCCAGCCCGATGATGCCCTGGCAGACCGCCGGCAGCATCTCCTCGGCCGACAGCACCGATCGCGCCTTGTCCGCCATCCCCAGCCGCTTGAGCCCGGCGAGCGCCAGAAGGCTCGCCGCGACCTCGCCGTCGGCGAGCTTGCGCAGCCGCGTGTTGACGTTGCCGCGGAACGGCACCACCTGCAGGTCTGGCCGCCTGTTGCGCAAGAGCGCCGCCCGGCGGAGCGATGCGGTGCCCACGACCGCATTCCGGGGCAAGGCCGCGGGGCCGTCGGGACCGCCGTTCGGGTCGGCGGTGATGAAGGCGTCGCGCGGATCCTCGCGCGGCAGGACGGCGGCGATCGTCAGGCCCTCGGGCAGGACCGTCGGGACATCCTTCATCGAATGCACCGCGACATCGATACGGGCCTCGGTCAGCGCCTCCTCGATTTCCTTGGTGAACAGGCCCTTGCCGCCAAATTGCCACAACGGACCCTGCGTTACGCGGTCGCCCGTGGTATGGATGACCACGATCTCGATCGCGCCGTCGTCGCGAAGCGCCGGGTCGGCGGCGGCCAAGCGGGCGCGGGCCTCGCCGGCCTGTGCGAGCGCGAGCAGGCTGCCCCGCGTTCCGATCCTGATCCGCGCGCTCATCGCCCACTGCCGTCAGCAACCCAGCCATATGCGGCCATAAACGAAACGATGTCAAAGAAGCCGAAAAAACCCGCCGTGGCGCCGCGCGACCCGTTCTGGCGGGTGCGCCGGGCGCTGGGCGCGAAACGCCGGCCGACCGGCAAGGAATACGACCGGTCGAGCGGGAAGGCGGCCGAGCGCGCGGCCAAGCGCGCGCCGTCGGAGCGCGAGGATCGATGACTCGCGTGCTCGGCATCGAGACGAGCTGCGACGAGACAGCCGCCGCGGTGGTCGATCACGACCGGCGGATTCTCGCCGACGTGGTGCGCGGCCAGCTCGAGGCCCATCGCGACTTCGGCGGCGTGGTGCCGGAGATCGCCGCCCGCGCGCATCTGGAGGTGATCGATGCGGTGATCCGCCGGGCGATGGACGACGCCGGCATCGGCTTCGCCGGGCTCGACGCGGTGGCCGCGACCGGAGGGCCGGGACTGATCGGCGGGGTGATCGTCGGCGCGATGACCGGCAAGGCGATCGCGGCCGCGCATGGCCTGCCGTTCCTGGCGGTCAACCATCTCGAAGCCCACGCGCTCACGCCCCGGCTGACCGGGGCGACCGCCTTTCCCTATCTCGCCCTGCTGGTCTCGGGCGGGCACTGCCAGTTCGTCGCCGTCGAGGGCGTCGGGCGCTATCGCCGGTTGGGCACGACGATCGACGATGCAGTGGGAGAGGCTTTCGACAAAGTGGGAAAGATGCTCGGGCTGGGCTTTCCCGGCGGGCCGGCGGTCGAGCGCGCGGCCCAAACCGGCGATCCCGAACGCTTCGCGCTGCCCCGGCCGCTCGCCGGCCGGCCGGGCTGCGATTTCTCGTTCTCCGGGCTGAAGACCGCCGTCCGGCACGCGATCGAGGCGCTGCCGCCGGGCCCGCTGAAGGATTCCGACGCCGCCGATCTGTGCGCCGGCTTCCAGCAGGCGGTCGCGGACGTGATGGCCGACCGCTGCCGCAACGCGATCGCGGCTTTCCGGGCAGGGTTCCCCGGCGGCGAGAGCCTCGTGATCGCCGGCGGCGTGGCCGCCAATTCCTGCCTGCGCGCGCGGCTCGAGGCGCTCGCCGCCGAATGCGGGCTCGCCTTCGTTGCGCCCCCGCCGCGGCTATGTACCGACAACGGCGCGATGATCGCCTGGGCCGGGATCGAGCGGCTGGCGCTGGGGCTGACCGACGGGCTCGACTTCGCCCCGCGACCCCGCTGGCCGTTGGAGGCCGGCGGATGAGCGTGCGTATGCGCGGGCCGCTCGACGGCATCCGGGTGCTCGACCTCAGCTCGGTGATCCTGGGACCGCTCGCCACCCAGATCATGGGCGATCTCGGCGCCGACGTGATCAAGATCGAGGCGCCGGAGGGCGACACGACGCGGCGTACCGGGCCGGGGCGGTCGGACGACATGGCCGCGCTGTTCCTGGGCGTCAACCGCAACAAGCGCTCGGCGGTGCTGGATCTCAAGCAGGAGGGAGCGCGCAGCGCTTTGTGGCGCCTGATCGAGCGAGCGGACGTGTTTGTGCACTCCATCCGGCCGCAGAAGATCGCCCGGCTGGGCTTCGATCACGGCGCGGTGCTGGCCGCCAACCCGCGGATCGTCTACGCTGGGCTGCACGGCTATCTCTCCGAAGGCCCCTATGCCGGGGCGCCGGCCTATGACGATGTCATCCAGGGCCAGAGCGGCAGCGCGGATCTGATGGCCCGTCTGGTGGGCGAGCCGCGCTACATGCCGACCATCATGGCCGACAAGACCTGCGCGCTGGTCGCGGCCTATTCGGTGATGGCCGCGCTGGTCCACCGGGAGCGTACGGGGCAGGGCCAGTTCGTCGAAATCCCGATGTTCGAGACCATGGCCGCCTTCAACCTGACCGAGCACCTCTACGGCCTGAGCTTCGCGCCGCCCGAGGGCACGGCCGGCTACCCCCGCGTTCTGGCGTCCTGGCGCCGGCCCTACCGGACACGGGACGGCCATGTCTGCATGCTGGCCTATACCGACGACCAGTGGCGCCGGTTCTGGCAGGCGGTCGACAAGGCGGAGCGTGCCGAGGACCCGCGATTCCGGAACCTTGCCAGCCGCAACGACAACATCGAGGAGCTCTACCGCCTGGCCGGCGAGTGCTTTGTCGCGCGGAACTCGGCCGACTGGCTGGCGCTCCTGGCCGGGCTCGACATCCCGGCCGCTCCGATCACCGCGATCGAGGACCTGCCGAAGGACCCGCATCTTCGGGCCGTCGGGTTCTTCGAGGCGGCGGAGCACCCCACCGAAGGCGGTATCGTGATGCCCGGCATCCCGGTCCGGTTCGCCGCATCGCCTGGCGCGATCGACCGGCTGCAGCCCAAGCTCGGCGAGCACAGCGCCGAAGTCCTGGCCGAAGCCGGGCTCGGAGAAAAAGAGATCGCGGCGCTGTTCGAATCGGGCGCCGCCAGCGCCGGACGCCAAGATAAGGGACGCCAAGAGAAAGGAAACGCATGACTCCGAAGACCATCGGCATCGGCTTCTACTGGAACGATCTTGCCGTCGGCGACCGCTTCAGGACGCTGAACCGCACCATCACCGAGCCCGACATCGTGAATTTCATCGGCGTGACCGGCATGGTCGAGACCATCTTTACCGACCTGTCGTTCAACCAGGGGCACGGCGTGCTCAAGGGCCGGGTCGCGCCGGCCGCCTGCACCTACACCATCATCGAGGGGCTGCTGTGCCAGGCCAGCATGCAGACCACCGGGCTCGCCCTGCTCGAAGTCGAGAAAAAAGTGCTCAAGCCGGTGTTTGCCGGGGATACGGTTCATGCCGAGGTCGAGGTCACCCACATCCGCCCGACCAGCAAAGGAAACCGCGGTATCGTGACCACCGCGAACGATGTGCTGAACCAGGACGGCGAGACGGTCATGACCTATCGCGCGGTCAGGATGATGGCCGGCCGGCCGGAGTAGCCGCCCGCGGCGCCGCGCGGCGCTTCACGGTGGAAGAGATCGAAGCGCCCGGCGTCCTCGGGGCGGTCGATCGGGTGATGCACAGGGCGCCGGCCGGCCCGTTGTCGCGCATTGCGGCCTCGCATACACTCGCTGCACGGACACAGCGGGTGACGCCATGAAAGTCTATCTCTTCCACCTGATGCCCTATGCCTATCTCGACCTGGACTACGACCGGAAATACCGGTCGGCTTGGGTGGTGCTGCCCAACAGCTATTTCGACCCCGAAAGGGGCCGCGAGCTCTACAACCGCTACCTGGACGAACTCGAATACGGCGAGGAGCTGGGCTTCGACGGGCTGTGCGTGAACGAGCACCATCAGAACGCCTACGGCATCATGCCGTCCCCGATCGTGACCGCCTCCGCGCTCGCCCGGCGCACCGAGCGCGCCAAGATCGCTATCGTCGGCTCGGCCTTCGGCATCAGGGAACATCCGCTGACGCTGGCCGAAGAGCATGCGATGATCGACTGCATCACCGGCGGGCGGCTGATCAGCGGCATGGTTCGCGGCATCGGCTGCGAGTACTATTCCATGGGCGCCAACCCGGCCTTTTCCCACGGCCGCTTCCATGAAGCCCATGACTTGGTCATCCAGGCCTGGACCCGCGAGGGCCCGTTCGCCTTTGAGGGCGAGTACTACCATTTCGAGTACGTCAATCTGTGGCCCCGGCCCTATCAGAAGCCCCATCCGCCGATCTGGTGCCCCTCGCAGGGATCGTTCGAGACCATCGAATGGACCGCGCATCCGGACCGCAAATACACCTACATGCAGACCTACAGCCCGTTCCGGTCGGTCTGCAAGTTCATGACCGGCTATCGCGACAAGGCGCGCGAATACGGCTACGAGGCCAGCCCCGACCAACTCGGCTGGCTGGTGCCGATCTATGTCGCCGACACCGACGAGAAGGCGATCGACGAGGCGCGGCCCCACATCGAGGCCTTCGCCAACAAGTTCCTGCGCAACCCGCCGGAGATGCTGCTGCCGCCGGGCTACACCTCCATCGCCTCGCTCAAGAACGTGCGCAAGCACAAATCCTCCATCGTCAGGCGCCAGACCATCGAGTCCCTGATGGAGAATGAGGTGGTGATCGTCGGCAGCCCCGACACGGTGCGCCGCAAGCTGCTCGAGTGCCAGCGGACGATCGCCCTCGGCAACCTGCTGGCGCTGTGCCAGTTCGGCACCCTGCCGGCCGATCTCACCCAGGCGAACATGGAGCTGTTCGCCCGCGAGGTGATGCCGGCGCTGCACGAGTCCCACATCGAGCAACCGGGGTTGATCGCCGCCGAATAGCCCTCGCTCCGGCCCGTCGATGGACGGATTCGCGATCGGCGCCTCGGTCCCCCGCGAGGAGGATTCGAGGCTGCTCACTGGCCGGGGGTTGTTCCTCGACGATCTGTCGCTGCCCGGCCAAGCCCACGGTGTGGTGCTGCGCTCGCCGTACGCCCACGCCGCGATCGTCCGGATCGACACCGCCCGGGCCGAGGCCGCTCCGGGCGTCCTCGCGGTGCTGAAGGGCGCCGATGTGGTTGCCGACGGGCTGGGCTCCATGCAATGCGAGGATAGCCGGGACCGGCCCGACGGCAGCCCGATGCCGCGCCCGCCGCAGCCCGCGCTGGTCGCCGGGCGCGTCAGGTTCGTCGGCGATTACGTCGCCTTCGTCGTCGCCGAGACCGAGGCCCAGGCGCATGACGCGGCCGCCCTGATCGCGGTCGACTACGAACCGTTGCCCGCCATCGCCTCGATCCCGGACGCATTGGCGCCCGGCGCGCCGGCGGTGTGGGACGATTGCCCGGACAATATCTGTTTCTTCTACAGCGAGGGCGATGCGGCGACCGTCGAGGCAGCGATCGCATCGGCCCCGCATGTTGTCGAGCGCGATCTGTCGGTCAACCGGATCACCGCTGTCGCGATGGAGCCGCGCGGCTGCATCGGCGCGTACGATCCGCGCGAAAACCGCTACACGCTCCACACCGGCTTGCAGAACCCGCATCAGTTGCGGAACGAGCTGGCCCGCAACGTTTTCGGCGTCAAGGAAACCCAGGTCCGGGTGGTCAGCGGCGACATCGGCGGCAGCTTCGGCATGCGCGGCGGCAACTATCGCGAGCTCGTGCTGGTGCTCTGGGCGGCGCGGCGCGTCGGCCGGCCGGTCAAATGGGTCTCCAGCCGGACCGAGGGGTTCGCCACCGACGACCACGCCCGCGACAATGCCAGCCGGCTTACCCTCGCCTTCGATGACGACGGCGGTTTCCTGGCGCTCAAGATCGCGACCCGGGCCAATCTCGGCGCCTATCTTTCGGTGCGCGGCCCGCGCCCGCCGGTCGGCAACCTGGGCACGCTGGCCGGGATCTATCGGACGCCTGCGGTCCTGGTCGAGGTGACGGGGGTCTTCACCAACACCACCTCGACCGCGCCCTATCGCGGCTCCGGCGCGCCGGAAGCGGCCTACGTCACCGAGCACATGGTCGACATCGCCGCGCGTACGCTCGGGCTCGACCGGGCGGAGATCCGCCGCCGCAACGCGGTCACGCCGGCGATGATGCCGTGGACCAACGCGCTGGGCTACGTCTACGATGTCGGCGACTTCCCGGCGAATCTCGATCATGGGCTGGAACGCTCGGCCTATGACGGCTTCGCCGGGCGCCGTGCCCGGTCGGCCGAACGCGGCAGGCTGCGCGGCATCGGGCTGGCCGCTACGGTCAAGAAGACATCCACCCCCAATATCGAGGGCGCAGAGATCCGGTTCGATGCGTCGGGCACGATCGCGCTGATCATGGGCACGATCAGCCACGGCCAGGGCCACGAGACGGTGTTCAAGCAGGTCCTGTGCGATCGCCTCGGCGTCGCCCCGGGGTCGATCCGGTTCGTCCAGGGCGACACCGATGTCGCGGCCTACGGACGGGGGACGTTCAACTCGCGCTCAATGGCCATCGGCGGGTCGGCGGTCGCAATCGCCGCGGACAAGATCGTCGACAAGGGCAAGCGGATCGCGGCTCACCTGCTCGAGGCGGCCGAGACTGATATCGCCTTCGACAACGGCGCGTTCGCGGTCGGCGGCACGGACCGCCGCCTCACGCTGCAGGATGTGGTCGAGGCGGCGTTCGCGCCCCAACGCCTGCCGCCCGACATCGAGCCCGGGCTGTTCGCCCAGGGTTTCTTCGCGCCGCGCTACTGGAACTGGCCGAGTTCGGTCCAGGTCTGCGAGGTCGAGATCGATCCCGAAACCGGCGCCGTTGCGGTCGAGCGCCACACCTGCGTCAGCGATGCCGGCACGGTGGTCAACCCGATGCTCTATTACGGCCAGATGCATGGCGGAATCGCGCAAGGGATCGGCCAGGCGCTCCTGGAGGACATCCGCTTCGAACCGGGTTCGGTCCAGCTCCTGACCGGCTCTCTGATGGACTACACCTTGCCCCGGGCCGATGACTTGAGCGCGATCGAGGTCGCGAGCCTGCCCCGGCCGACCGCATCCAATCCGCTGGGGATCAAGGGCGTCGGCGAATCGGGGCCGACCGGCGCGCTGCCGGCGGCCATGAGCGCGATCCTCGATGCGCTGGCGCCGCTGGGGGTCGAAGACATCGCGATGCCGGCAACGCCGGAGCGGATCTGGCAGGCGATCCGCCGGGCCGGGTCGCGGCGGCCGAAATAGACTTTGGCGCCAAGTCCTGATTCTGCGCAGTCGCCGCCGGCCTCATGGCCGTTCGTCCCGGCATGGCCGGCGGTGGTCTTCCTGGGCGAGCCGTGCGGTCGAGCGCGCCGGTCGCCGACCGGCGGCGGCCGAGAATGCGCTTGCCCGCGCGCAAGCGCGATGAGCACCCTGTGTGGCCGCGAAGCCAAGCCAGCAGAGACCGTCCGCGCGTGAGCTCGTCCGTCCGTCACAACCCGATCGCAGGCGTCTTTTGGATGACCGGGGCGGCGGTCTCGTTCTCGGTCGCGCTCGCGCTGGTGCGCCACTTGTCCGCCACGTTCCCGGTCTTCGAGATCGCCTTCTTCCGGCTCGCCTTCGGCTTCGCGGTCATGCTGCCCTGGATCGTCCGGGTCGGGCTTGCCGGGCTGCGCACCGAGAATCTCAAGTTCTATGCCGGACGGGCGGTGTTCTCGTTCCTGGCGGTCTGCGCCGGCTACTACTCGGTCACCCTGATCGCCATCGCCGATGCGGTGGCGCTGCAGTTCACCCTGCCGATCTTCACCGTCATCTTCGCCGCGATCGCGCTGAAGGAGCCGCTTTACGTCCATCGCTGGATCGCGGTGATTCTGGGCTTCGTCGGCGTTCTGATCGTCATCCGGCCGGGCTTCGCGGAGATCCATATCGGTATGCTGATCGCACTTGCCGCTGCGGTCCTGTTCGGCGGCGTCGACGTCACGACCCGCTTCCTGTCGGGCCGGGACAGCGTCAAGGTGATCCTGGTCTACGGCTTCGTTCTGCAGCTACCGATCGCGGCGGTGCCCACGGCGCTGACGTGGGTGACGCCGGGCTTCGGAGATCTGCCTGCGGTCGTCGGCTTCATGGTCTCGGCGCTGAGCGCCCAGGTCTGCATCACCCGGTCGTTCGCCGCCGCCGAGGCAAGCCTAGTCTCGCCGGTGCTGTATCTTCGCCTGCCCCTGGTCGCGGCGATCGGCTTCTTCTTCTACGGCGAACTGCCCAGCGTCTGGACCTGGGTCGGCGCGGCCGTCCTGTTCGCCAGCACCTATTACAGCACTTGGCGCGATACCGTGATCACCCGGCAGGCGAGCGCGCCGTGAACGGCGGTGGCTGTGGACGCGCTTCGGCTCAGCCGCCCTGCCCGAGCTTGGGTGCGGGCAGGATCTCGACGATGACGTTGAGGTTGCCGGGCGGCCCGCCGCCGATCCCGGGCAGGCCGAGCCCTTCGAAGGTGAGCGTCCGCCCCGACTCGGTGCCGGGCGCGACGGTGATCTCGACCTGCGCGCCGGTGACCAGGTCGATCGCCCGCGTGGCGCCGGTCTCGGCGTCCTTGATCGAGATCCGCAGCGTCTCGGCCAGGTCTTCGCCCGGCAGCATCATCGAGGTGCTGGCCGCGCCGAACACCCGGCCGCGCCGGTTGCCGGCGATGTCGCCGAACAGGTCGATCGGCCGCTCGCCGGTCCTGTCGTTGACGTCGCGGACGAACTCCTCGTCCCCGGGCCGCCAGCCTCCGGACGGGCCGAAACCGTCGGCATAGCCGCGCCGCCAGCCTCCGGAGTCGTGCTCCGGGCGCCGTTCGGGATCGCTCAGCAGCTCGTAGGCGGCGGCCACCGCCTTGAAGCGCTCGGCCGCTTCCGCGTCGCCCGGGCTGGCGTCGGGGTGCAGCGCCTTCGCCAGCGCCCGGAAGGCCCGCTTGATTTCCTCGTCCGAGGCGTCGCGGGCAACGCCCAGGATCTCGTAAGGGTCCGCCATGACGGTCCAGTTTAGCGTCGCGACCGTCGATTGCGCACCCCTCCGGCGGCGGTTAGCCTGAGCGCGGCAGGGAGGACCGACGATGCGCGAGACTGCTGACATCCTGATCGAGAACGCCACGATCCTGACGCTCGATGACCAGCGGCGGATCCTGACCGACGGCGCCATCGCGATCCGCGGCGACCGCATCCTCGCGGCCGACAAGACCGCGGCGCTGCACAAGGCCTATCGCGCGATCAGGACCGTCGGCACCTCGCTCAAGCTGGTCATGCCGGGGCTGATCGACGGCCATGCCCATCTGATCGAGCTCGCCCGCGGCCTGATTCCCGACAACCTCAGGACCGGCGACTGGCTCAAGGACTGGTGGTACCCCTATCTCAAGGCGATCACCGGGGAGGAAGTCGTCGAGATGGCGACGCTGGAGGGCAGGGCGCCAAGGCGACGGGCTGGGAGGACGATCTCGGCGCGCTCGTACCCGGCAGAAAGGCCGACATGATCCTGATCGATACCGACCGCCCCGAGTGGGCGCCGAGCTACAACCTAGTCTACAGCTTGGTCTATTCGGCGACCGGGGACAGCGTTGATACGGTGATCGTCGACGGCAAAATCCTGATGGAGAACCGTGAGCTCACCACAATGGATCTCGCCGAAGTCCACGCCAACTGCCGCACTCTGGCATCCAAGCTGATCGAGCGCGCCAATATCCGCCCGATCTCGCGCTGGCCGGTGGTCTGAGCGCCGTGAAGAACGATTTGCCGCCCGCCGGCTGGCCGCGGTTTACGCCGGAGGATTCGGGCGGTGCGGTGCGGATGGCCAGCGCCTTTGCCGCGCGGTCCGGCCGCCGGGTCGACCGGCCGTCCATAGCGACGCCGGACCGCGTGCCCGAAGATTACCGCCGGGCCGTCGCGGATGCCTGAGCCGGATCATGATCCCCGGCTGGCTGCGGCTTTCGATCGGCGCGGCCGCGACGCTGTTCCTGGGCATGGGCATCGGCCGGTTTTCCTACGCGCCGATGATCCCTGCTTTGGTGCAGAGCGGCTCGCTGAGCGCGCCCGATGCCGGCTATGTCGGGGCCGGCAACCTGCTCGGCTTTCTCGTCGGCGCCCTGGCCGCGCTGCGGCTGAGCCGCCGGCTCGGCGAGGCGGCGACCCTGCGGCTCATGGTCGCGGTCGCGGTCGCCTGCCTAGTGGCAAGCATCGCGCCCTGGGGGTTCTGGTGGCTCGCGTTCTGGCGGTTTCTCGTCGGCGCCGCAGTTTCGGTGATGATGATCCACTGCCTTGCGGTGGTCACCCGCCACGCCCCGCCGGGCCGCCTCGGGGCGGCGACCGGGACCATGTTCACCGGTGTCGGCGTCGCCATCCTGCTGACCGGCATCGCGGTACCGCCGATGCTGGATTTGGGCCTTGCCGCGACCTGGTCCGGGCTCGCGCTGATCGGCGCCGCGGGCGCCCTGGTCGCCTTTTGGGGATGGCGCCCGCTCGAGAACGAAAAGGGCGCGGGCCAAACCGATGCCGGGGCGTATGCGCCGCTGCGCTGGTCCAGAACGGTCGCCGGGCTGGTCGCGGCGCGGACGGTCTTCACGCTCGGGCTCATCCCCCACGCGCTCTTCTGGGTCGACTACCTGGTGCGCGGGCTCGCCCACGGCAAGGCGTTCGGCGGTCTGCAATGGACCCTGTTCGGGCTGGGCGCGATCTCCGGCGCCTATCTGTGGGGCCGGCTCGCCGACCGGATCGGCTTCCGCGCCGGGCTGGTCTTGTCGTTTGCGGCCGTCGGCGCCGGGATCGCGCTGCCGGTGCTGGAGACCGCGACGTGGGCGCTGGTCGCCTCCTCGCTCGTGGTCGGCGCCCAGCCCGGCCTGACCGCGATCATGGGCGGTCGCACCCACCAGCTCGTCGGCCCGGAGCGCATGGCCGCGGTCTCGCGCCGGATGGCGCTGATCGCCGGCATCGCCCAGGCGTTCGGCGGGTATGCCTATGTCGCCCTGTTCGAGGCCGTCGAAAGCTATGTGCCGATCTTCCTGATCGGCGGCGCGGCGATGATGTCGGGCGGGGTGATCGCCTGGCTCCTGGTCGAGCGCGGCCTCACAGCTGATTCGCCGCGACGAACTCCAGCACGGCGCGGTTGAAGGCCTCGGGGATTTCCCACAGGAAGCCGTGGCCGCCGCCCCAGCACCTGGAGCCTGGCGTTGGCGATACCGGCCACCATGATCCCGGCATCCGAGATGGGGTTGAGCCATTCCTGGTCGCCCATCAGGACCAGCGTCGGCGCGGCGATACGGCCCAGCAACGGTGTGGCGTCGTGCCGCTCGATCGCGCGCGCATGGCCTTCGTAAGCGTGCAGCGCCATCGGATGGGCCGCCGGCGCGCCCAGATCGTCGGTAAGCGAGTCCAGGTGGTTCTCGAAATAGCGATGGGTAAACGAGATCAGCGGGCCGAACGCGGCCGCGGCCTCCGATCCGAACTGCCGGTAGAGATAGGCGCCGGCGCGGAGGCTGTAGACATTGAGCGGGTTGGGCTTCGCCGCCGAGGCGGCAAGGACGACCGCGTCCGCCCGATCGGCGTGGTGTGCGGACATGTCCTGGGCGACCCGCCCGCCCATCGAATAGCCCAGCACATGGGCCCGGGCGATGCCCAGATGGTCGAGGAGCCCAATCAGGCTGCGCTACTTCCCCGAGATCAGCGAAGAGATGAAGGCCCTCGTTGGGCCCGAGCTCTACATCGCGGTCGGGCGCATCTTTGGCGGGCTGTTCCCCGGCGGCCCCTCGATGATCCCCGACCGCTGCACCATCCGGGTCGACACGCGGCCCCAGCCCGGGGTGCCGCTGGCCGATGTCCAGGCCATCATCCAGGAGGCGACCCCGAGATCGCGATCGAGCTGGTCGTCGCCGATCGGAAGAACGTCTTCATGGCGCTGTCCGATGCGCCGGTCGTCGCCTGCCTCGCCGAGGCGTGGGAGACGGTGATGGGCGAGCCTCCGGTGTTCACTGGCGGCTCATGACTCGGCGATACCGCGAGCTTCGGCGATCTGTACCCGACGGTGATCTTCGGACCGGGCGGCGAGCCGGTCTACCAACCCGACGAATCGATCGCGCTGGCCGATCTCGAGGCGGCGACCCGGATCAACGCGCTGACCGCGGCCAGGCTGCTGGGCGGCGCCTGACATCGCCCGCGGCGGCGCTCGCCAAGGCGGCCCCGGGGCGCGGACGATCTGGTGATGGACCTCTGCCAGCGCTTCGAGCGCGTCCTCGGCAGGCCCAAGCCCGTCCTGCCCGATTACTGACAATCTCTGGGGAGCGAGCGGTGGTTCAAATGGCGGATGAATATCCAGGAAGCGACTCCGGTCGAATTGACGGCGGAGGAACGGGCGGTGCTGGAAAGCGTGGTTCGTTCTCGGAAAACGGCGCGGGTTCTGAGCGAGCGGGCGATCTCTGAGGTGTGCGAGGGATGCCCAGCCTCGTGGATCTCGCTCGACTCGGGCGACACGGTCTCGGACGCTACGAGACGAAATACTCGACGCCCGAACGAAAATCGAACCGATTTCCGCCGATCTAACGTTAATTGAACTCGGAAATGTTCGGTTTAAAAACCATCGCCTGAGTTATCTTGGTACCTGCCGTGACGTGCAGGCGGGACAATAGCACACTTCATTAGCTTCTCTGTAATGAACCAGCCGTGCAACACGCCCCCGGACTGGTCGAAGCGATGGACAGTGGCTTTGAAGAACCGGCCGTCCATGTGCTCGTACTGGCGCCACATGGCAAATGCCACAAGGTCCGCGAGCTGGACCAACCGCGACGCACGTGAGTCGACAAAAAGCGGCACTTCGGCTAAGTTTCGTAGATGGCCCCACCGCGTCCCGTTAATTCTGAAGTCTCGCGCAAGGCCTTGCAGAGGCTGCTCGTAATGGGATGCGTCCATCACAATCAGTCCCTTTTGTCTATCTTGGTCGCGGCCTCCACGTTCAGTGAAGTTCCGTGACAAGATAGATTAAACCTGTTTGAAATCTCTTCAAATGCATATTCAACCGGATCGGCTGGCGAACGAGCCTGCTTGTTGACGGCCACACCAAACGCGCGGACGCCTCTTGATGCGTTGACAAGGCAATCGAGAGCATGGCGCATCATCTTCTCTCGATCCGCCCTCTGAACTCGTCGCCACTTGTTCCGGCCTTGATACATCGGGCTACCATGGAGTTCGATATCTTTAGCGGGGCCCAGTCCGAAGGTGCCCACCAAATCATCTAATGCCTTGATTAGGTGAAAGATCTGACGCTCCCAGACGGCGACGCCGGCGAGTACGAAGTGTCGTTCATCAGGGTTTCCGACAGACCCAGAGCCGTCGACGTATAGGATAAACACGCTCTGTCCCGAAAGGCGGCAGGAGATTCCGACTTGCAGCAGGAAGCAGCCAAGCGGGCACCGAGCCCACGAACCGCGAAACCGCAGCTCTGCCTGACTGCAGGCTCCTTATACAAACCTCAATCGTCCTGAGTCAAGCGCCACCATCGCTGTGGATAATTCCGATTGAATTCAATCACAGCGCCCGATACCGCCTTGAAAAAGCGTTCTAGATCGAAAAGGGGTCGCGCACCATGATCGTGTCCTCTCGCTCAGGGCTCGTGGACAGCAGCGCCACCGGGGCCTCGATCAGCTCCTCGATGCGCCTGATATACTTGACCGCGGTCGCCGGGAGCTCGGCCCAGCTTCGCGCCCCGCAGGTGCTGTCGGACCAGCCTTCGAGCCTCTCGTAGACCGGCTTCAGCGCCGCCTGCTCCCGCCCCGACGCCGGCAGATGGCCAAGCCGGCCATGCGGCCCGTCATAGGCGATGCACACCATCAGCGTGTCCATCCCGTCGAGCACGTCGAGCTTGGTCAGCGCGATCCCGTCGATGCCGGCGACCTTGATCGCCTGGCGCACCATCACCGCATCGAACCAGCCGCAGCGCCGCTTGCGGCCGGTCACGGTGCCGAACTCCCGGCCGCGCTCGCCCAGCGTGCGGCCGATCTCGTTGTCCTGCTCGGTCGGGAACGGCCCGCTGCCGACCCGGGTGGTGTAAGCCTTGGTGATGCCCAGCACATAGCCGATCGCGCGCGCGCCGATCCCGCTGCCGGCGGCGGCCTGGCCGGCCATGGTGTTGGACGAGGTCACGTAAGGATAGGTGCCGTGATCGACATCCAGCATCGCGCCCTGGGCGCCTTCGAACAGGATCCGCTCGCCCGATCGGCGGGCCCAGTCGAGCCGCCGCCAGACAGGCGCGGCAAAGGGCAGCAGCCGCGGCGCGACCTCGAGCAGCGGGTCGAGCACGTCGGCGCGGCTGAGCTGATCCGCCCCCAGGCCGCGGAGCAGCGCGTTGTGGTGGCTGAGCAGAGTGCCGACCCGCTCGACCAGCCCGTCGGGATCGGCCAGATCGCAAACCCGGATGGCGCGGCGCGCGGCCTTGTCCTCATAGGCCGGTCCGATTCCCCGCCCGGTGGTGCCGATCCTGTTCCGGCCTTGCGCGGCCTCGCGCGCCCGATCGACCAGGGGATGCATGGGCAGGATCAGGCAGGCGTTGTCGGCGACGCACAGGGTCTGCGGGGTGATCTCCACGCCCATCGCGGAGATCGCGTCGATCTCTTCCAGCAGCGCCCAGGG
Source organism: Alphaproteobacteria bacterium (assembly GCA_965202905.1). Taxonomy (GTDB): domain Bacteria; phylum Pseudomonadota; class Alphaproteobacteria; order MPNO01; family MPNO01; genus CAYFYS01. Next base: position 1,980,858 of record OZ241868.1, read on the forward strand.
ATCGACCACGACGCCGTTGCCGATCACCGAGAGCTTGTTCGGGCGCACGACGCCGGACGGCAGCAGGCTGAGCTTATAGGTCTTGCCGTCGATCACCAGCGTGTGGCCGGCGTTGTGGCCGCCCTGAAAACGCACCACCACATCGGCGCGCTGGGACAGCCAATCGACGATCTTGCCCTTTCCCTCGTCGCCCCACTGGGCGCCGACGACCGCGACGTTACCCATCCGCGCCGCCGGTCATGGGATCGGCCGGACCCTGCCGGCCTCCAAAAGGTGGGTACAGCCGAGCCGTTCGGCCTCCGGGACGGGTCCGGCGCCGGTCGTCAGCCCGGCCAGCGTGACCCATCCTTCCGCGCGCAGGGCGCGGCCGATCTCCGGCGCGACGCCGAAGGGCAGGTAGACACGCTGGCGCGCGGCCGGCTCGGCCAACGTACGCAGGATGGTATCGACATAGTGAGTGATCCCGGTCGCCGGCTCGACGCTCGCGCCGTTCGTTCCGGCCATATAGCGGCCGCCGCTGGCGAGCTCGCCGCGCACGTCCAGCGGAAAGATCGTGAAACAGATTCCGGTGTGGTACTCGAACCCGCGGTTTTCCACTGGATCGGCGGTCAGCGTAAGACCCGGCGCCGCGGCCCGGATCTCTGCCACGACCGTGGCCAGGCGCTCGCGCTCACGCGCGGCTACGTCGGGCAGATCCAGCCCGCTCAGCCTCTCCAGGCACCGTTCGGCCGTGCCGCAGGCCGCCAGGACACGGCACAGCATCCCGGCCAGCTTGCCGCCGTGGGCGGCGACCGCCGCCGCGTCCTTGTGGTCCAACGCCTCGCGCAGGTCGCGGTTGTGCTCCAGCGTCAGGCCGTGGGCGGCGCACAGCGCCGGCACCAGAGGCGGCAGGGTCAGATCGACCGTGATGTCTCGAACGCCGACCGCGGCCAGCGCCTCGGCGGCCAGCACGACCAGCTCCGCATCCGCGCGCGCGGCATCGGAGCCGATCAACTCCATGCCGACCTGGGCGAACTGGCGCTCGGGCCGGAGTTGGGTGCCCCTCACGCGCAGGACCTCTCCAGCGTAGCACAGCCGCAGCGGGCGCGGCAGGCCGCCCAGCCGAGTCGCGGCGATCCGGGCGATCTGCGGCGTGATGTCGGACCGAAAGCCCATCATGCGCTGGGACAGCGGGTCCATCAGGCGGAAGGTCTCCGCGGTCGTCGCGGCCCCGGCGCCGCTCAACAGGCTGTCCTCGAACTCGACCAGCGGCGACTTGACGCGGTCGTATCCGTTGGCGGCGAAATGCGCGATCAGCCGCTCGACCACCTCGGCCTCCTGGGCCGCATGGGGCGGCAGGACATCCCGCAATCCGGCCGGAAGCAATGCCTTGCGCTCGATCTCCGTCATCGGGCCGGACCCCGCGGGCCTAGAACTTCAGGGCCCGGGCCTGGACGACCCCCGGCAACGCGCGGACTGCGGCCAGCACCTCCTGGGGGATCGCGCCGTCGAGCGCAAGCAGCGCCACCGCGTCGCCGCCCGGACCGCTGCGCCCCAGATGGAAAGTCGCGATATTGACCCCGGCCTCGGCGAGCGTCGAGCCGAGCCGGCCGATATAGCCCGGCTCGTCCCGGTTGACGGTCAGCAGCATGTGCGAGCAGAGCTCGGCCTCCAGCGGGATTCCGTTCAACTCGATGATCCGGGGCTTGTTGGTCGCGAACAGCGTCCCGGAAACCGAACGGGTCCGGCGCTCGGTCGTCGCGGTCAGGCGGACCAGCGACCGATAGTCCGAGCGCCGGTCGTGCCTGGCCTCGGTGATCTGGATGTTGCGTTCGCGCGCCAGGATCGGCGCGTTGACGAAGTTGACGGATTCAAGAATGGGTGAGAGCAGCCCGTGCAGCAGCGAGGTCGAGATGGGCTGGGTGTTGAGCCCGGCGACCGCGCCCTCGTATTCGATGACGATCGTGCCGATGCTGGTCTCGGCCACCTGTCCGGCAAGGCTGCCGATCTGATTGGCAAGCGTCATGTAGGGCGCGAGCCGGGCCGCTTCCTCGGCGCTGACCGATGGCACGTTGACAGCGTTGATCACCGCGCCGTCGAGCAGATAGTCGGTCATCTGCTCGGCGACCTGGACGGCGACCTTCGCCTGCGCTTCGGTGGTCGATGCGCCCAGATGCGGCGTCGCGATCACCCCGTCCAGGCCGAACAGCGCGTAGTCGCCGGGCGGCTCCTCCGGATAGACATCCACGGCGACTCCACCGATCCGGCCGCTTGCAATGCCGGTCCGCAGGGCCGGCGCGTCGATCAGCTCGCCGCGCGCGCAGTTGATGATCCGCATACCGGGCTTCATCGCCGCGATCGCCGCGCCGTCGATCATGCAACGGGTCGCCTCGGTCAGCGGTGTGTGCAGGGTGATCACGTCGGCGCGCGCAAGCAGGGTCTCGAAATCGACCTTGTCGACGCTGATCTGCTGCGCGCGCTCGGGCGTCAGGAAGGGATCGAAGGCGACGACCTTCATCTTCAGGCCGCGCGCCCGGTCAGCGACGATCGAGCCGACATTGCCGCACCCGACGACGCCCAGGGTCTTACCCGCCAGCTCCATGCCGACGAATTTCGAGCGCTCCCATTTTCCGGCCTGGGTGGACCGGTCGGCGGCGGGGATCTGGCGGACCAGCGCGAATATCAACGCAATCGCGTGCTCGGCGGTGGTCACGGCGTTGCCGAGCGGCGTGTTCATGACAACGATGCCGCGCGCCGAAGCCGCGTCGACATCGATGTTGTCTACGCCGATCCCGGCGCGTCCGATCACCTTGAGACTCGACCCGGCCCGGATGAGCGCATCGGTGACCTTGGTCGCCGAGCGCACCGCGAGCCCATCATAGCCGTCTATGCGCGCGAGCAGCTTCCCGGGATCGAGTCCGACATCGACATCGACGTCGATACCGCGTCCCTTGAAGACATCGACCGCCTGCCGACTCAGAGTGTCCGAAATCAGGACGCGAACCATCTTCGAACTCCGTTCACGCGGCCACGGCCACATCCTGCTTCACCACCGCATAGGCCCAGTCGAGCCACGCGAACAGCGCTTCCAGGTCGGCAACCTCCACCGTCGCGCCGGCCCACAGCCGCAGCCCGGGCGGGGCCGCGCGGTAGCCGTTGATGTCGAAGGCCACGGACTCGCGCTCGAGCAGCGCCTCGATTTTTCTGAGCACCGCGGCCCTGGCGTCCCCGGCCAGCGCCTCGAACCAGGGATCGACGATCTTCAGGCAGACCGAAGTGGGCGAGCGCGTCGCCGGCTCCGCGGCCAGGAACGCGATCCAGTCGGATTGCGCCACCCAGGCGGAGATCGCCTGCATGTTGGTTTCGGTGCGTGCGATCAGCGCATCCAGACCGCCGATCTCCTCGGCCCATTTCAGCCCGTCCAGAGCGTCCTCGACGCAGAGCAGCGAGGGCGTGTTGATCGTCTCTCCGCGGAAGATGCCCTCGATCAGCCTGCCGTTCGCGGTCAGCCGGAAGATCTTGGGCATCGGCCAGGGCGGGGTGTAGGTCCCGAGCCGATCGACGGCGCGCGGGGAAAGGATCAGCACGCCGTGCGCGGCCTCGCCACCCATCGCCTTTTGCCAGGAATAGGTCGCGACATCCAGGCGGTCCCACGGCAGGTCCAGCGCGAAGACCGCAGAGGTCGCGTCGCAGATCGTCAGCCCCGCGCGGTCGGGCGGGATCCAGTTGCCGTCGGGCACCCGGACACCCGATGTCGTCCCGTTCCAGGCGAACACCACGTCGCGGTCGAAATCCACGCTCGACAGATCGGGCAGCGCGCCGTACTCCGCACCGATCGCCCGCACGTCGTCCAGGCGAAGCTGCCCGGCGATGTCCTCGACCCAGCCGGCGCCGAAGCTCTCCCATGCCAGAACCTCGACGCCGCGCGGGCCGAGCAGCGACCACAGCGCCGTCTCGACCGCGCCGGTGTCGGAGGCGGGAACGATCCCGATGCGATAGCCGTCCGGCACCCGCAGGATCGCGCGGGTCCGGTCGATGACGTCCTTCAGCCGGGCCTTGCCGGGGCCCGAGCGGTGCGAGCGCCCGACCAGCGCGCCGGACAATGCCTGCGCCGACCAGCCGGGCCGCTTTGCGCACGGTCCGGAAGAGAAGCACGGGTTGCGCGGTCGAACGTCCGGCATGGCCGGTCGAGCCATGATCTCTTCGTCCTCATCGGGGTTTGATACGAATATTCGGATCGCGCTCCTGGCCGACGGCTCCCCGAACCTCGACGCGGGCGACAACCTAGAAACCAAGTCAAGCATCGTCAATTGGCAAAGGGGCCTTTGTTGTCAACAATTTCCGGCCGATTGGCCCGACGCGGCCGAGGTGGTATTGGTCGCCCGGGCGACAGGCGAGGCAAAAGCAGGAGCGGACCATGACGATCACCCTCTACGAGCTGTGCGGCCGCGACGACCGCAGGTTCAGCCCCTATTGCTGGCGGACCCGGCTGGCGCTCGCCCATAAGGGTCTGGACTACGAGACCGTGCCGGTGGGCTTCATCCAGAAGCACGTCATCGCCTTCAGCAACCAGGATCGCGTGCCGGTGATCCGCGACGGCGAGACGGTGGTCAGCGACTCCTGGTCGATCGCCTGTTACCTCGACGATGCCTACCCCGACCGCCCGTCGCTGTTCGGCAGCGAGGAGGGGCGCGCGATGACCCGGTTCTTCAACGCCTGGGCGGACTCTGAGATCAACCTCAAGATCGTCTCGCTGATCGCCAAGGATGTCTACGATCTGGTCGATGAGGCCGACCGCGGCTATTTCCTCGAAACACGGGAAAAGCGCTTCGGCATGAGCCTGGAGGCGCTGCACGCCGCGCGCCACGGCAAGCGCGCTGCGGTCCGGGCGGCGTTCGCGCCTGCCCGCATGGTATTGGCAAGCCGCGATTTCTTCGCCGGCGCCGCGCCCGGCTATGCCGATTACATCCTGATGGGCTCGCTCCAATGGCTGCGCATGGTCAGCGCCTATCAGGTCCTGGAGGCGGCCGATCCGATCCTTGCCTGGCGCGCACGCATGTTCGATCGGCTGGGCGGTGCGGTGCTGGACGTGCCGGCCTTCGATCCCTGAGCCGGCGCGGGTCCCGGCAGAGTTGGCGCAGAGGCGAGAGTCGGCAGAGAACGACGGTCGTCGGGACATACTCGCGGCCATGAGCGATTCCCGGTTCGCATCCCGGGCCCGAAAGGTCTTGCGCGTGAGATCTGAGGACCCGCCGCCAACCCCCTGTCGAGCGGACTCGCATGACCCGGACAGGCGCCTGCGGTTGCCGGGCCAGGGTCGCGCTGATAGGGTCCGCCCGCCTCCCCAGGACCGGCGCGAAGAGGATCAAGGGCGCTCGCGGCCGGGAGCCCGCCCGGTAACGCGCCCCGGAGTGACAGCGATGACCGAACAGCCGCGCTATCCCCACGAAGACCTGGAATACGGCGAGACCCTGGAGGTCGCGCCCGGCATCCGGTGGCTGAAGATGCCGCTGCCGTTCGCGCTCGATCACATCAACCTTTATCTGCTGGAGGACGGCGACGGCTGGACGGCGGTCGACACCGGCTGGAACGGCGATGACGTCAGGGCGCACTGGGCCGGGGTCATGGAAGGGCCGATGGGCGGCAAGCCGCTCAAGCGCGCGATCGTCACCCACTTCCACCCCGACCATCTGGGGCTGGCCGGCTGGCTCGCCGACGAGTTCGGCGCCGAGCTCTGGATGACCTACGGCGAATGGCTGCAATCCCATCTCGCCTGGACCCAGGACGTCACCCACAACGTCGATGACTGGATGGCGTTCTTCATCAGCAACGGGCTCGACCGGCCGAGCGTGGACGCCTACCGCGCCGGGGTGAAGAATTTCGGTCGCTGGACCGCGCCGGTGCCGCGCCGGGTCAAGCGGATCTGGAACGGCATGACCATCGAGATCGGCGGGCGCGATTGGCGCGTCATCACCGGCGGCGGCCATTCGCCCGAGCATGCCTCGCTCTACTGCCCGGAGGTCGAGGTGCTGCTCTCCGGCGATCAGGTGCTGCCCAGGATCACCACCAACATCAGCGTCTGGTTCTCCGAGCCCAACGGCGATCCGCTGCGCCAGTTCCTGGAGAGCTTCGAGCCGCTGCGCCCGCTGGCCGAGGGCGCGTTCGTGCTGCCCTCGCACAACCGGCCCTTTTACGGCCTGCACGACCGGCTCGACTATCTGAGCGAGCACCACAGGGAGCGGCTGGGTGCGGCGCTGGAGTTCTGCGCCGAGCCGCGCACCGCGATCGATCTGATCCCGATCCTGTTCCACCGCAAGCTCGACAGCCACCAGATCGGCTTCGCGATGGGCGAGGCGCTGTCGCACCTGAACTACCTGGTGAGCGAGGGCGCCTTGGAAAAGCTCGCCGACGAGACCGACGGCAAGACGCGCTACCGGCGGCGGGCCTGACGGGGCGGGCAGGGCCGACGGGTACGATCTCGATCCTCGTCGAGTCCCGCCACCCCGCGCACGCGTTGGGCCAGCCCGGGCCTTCGGTCGAACTCCTCCGATCGGACTCTTTGCCCGAACCCGGACATCCGGCTCAGATGTCGTGGGCGCTGGGCGGGAGGGCGCCCTGCCACTTGATCCAATTGAAGCAGCTTGAGCACGTGTTGCAGCGGAACAGGACTTCGGAAGCGGCGCCGCCGAACAGCGAGACCACCTCGAGCTCGGCGCCCTGGCAGTCGGGGCAGCGCACGCCGCGAAAATCGGGGTCGCCCGAATGGGCCTCCCGGTGTCCCGCCCCGGCGCGCGCCGGGGTCAATGGGCGAGCTCCGGGTCCTTGAAGCGCACCACCTCGAACAGGCCCGACGGAAGCTGACCGAGCCTGCGAGCGTCTTCGCGCCAACCGGCGGGCAGGGCCGCCGCGTCAGCCATGTCCGGAGCGCGACCGCCCAAATGGTTGGCCACCTTGGCGGCCTCGGCCGCGAACGCCTCTCTGATCGTGGCCAGCGGCATGTCGCGCTCGCCGGCCTCGAACACCGGATCGGTCTCCGAGTGCGGCCCGAACCATTGCAGCGCCAGCGGGTAGCGCGCTGCGACGGAGTCCACGAACCGCGCGCGCTCGGCCGCATCCTCGCCAATGATGCGCATCCAGCCGTGGGCGTATTTGAGATGGAAATAGGCCTCTTCGCCGACTTTGCGCGAGATGCCGGCGATCGCCCGGTCGGTGTGGCCGAGAAAGCCCGAGACGAGCTGCCAGGTCGCGAGTTCGGCGAGCCAGACGGTGGCGATGAAATCCTCCCAGCCGGCCGGCGCCTCGTCCAGGAGGTTCATCGAATGGATTGCGTCCGCCCCGCGCCCGCGCTCCAGGTGCTTGTAGTCGTGGCCATGATGGTCGAGATGCTGGTAGATCGCCCTGGTGTGGCCGTAATTGACCGTGCACATGCCGAGGATGCCGGCGAAATCCGGCAGCGAGCGGCCGTTCATGACGCACTCGGCATACCAGTTGCCGAGCACCAGCTTGGTGTCGGCGATCGCCAGCAGGTCGGTCTCGAGACCGGGATGGAGGCTCGTTTCGAGCTCGGCGATTCTGTAGGTCATCTCAGTTCATCTTTATCTTGGTGGATCGGGCGCGCTCGGTGACCGTGACGATCGCCTCCAGCGGCACCACGCACATCTCCTTCCAGCGGTGCTGGTCGTAGATGTACCAGGCGCGGATCTGGGCGAGATCGTCGTTCGGCGCCTCGACCGAACCGACATGGGTCAGCGCGTCCGCGGACGTTCTGCGCGCGAACACTTCGTAGTATTTGGGCTCGACGCCGCCGCGCTCGCGCGGCCGGTCGATCTTCTTGCGCCTTGCCGTCATTCTCGACTCACTCGTTCGTTCAGACCTGGATGCCGTTGGCGCGCATCAGCGCGCGGACCTCGGGCTCGATCATCTCGCGCGACCAGGGCAGGTGCCATCCTTCCAGCACGCGAACCTCGCTGACGCCGTCGAGCGCGCCCACCGCCTCCTCGATGCCCGCACGGATCATCGCAGCGCCGGGACAGGCCATGCAGGGGATGCACACCTCGACGCTCACCACGCCGCCCGGGCCGATCTCGATGTCGCGCAGCATGCCCATGCGGCGCAGGCTCACCGGCACATGGGGGTCGTGGATGCGCTCCAGCGCCTCGACCACCTGCTCGCGGGTCGCGCTCACGTCCTACCAAAGATCCTTGCCCCAGACCTCCTGCTGCACCCGGGTGATCGAGGGAACCTTGTGCCCGGAGCCCTTCTTCCAGACCTTGAGCTGCTCCTCCCAGGTGATCTGCCGGTCGTAGTGCCAGGTCCGGGTCTCCTCGTCGAGATGGATCGGCGGCTCGTAGTCGAGCACGTATTTGCCGGTCTCCTGGTCGAAATGGGCGGGCGCCTTGATGCCGACGCTCTCGGAATAAGGCACGACCTCGGACATCCATTTCTGGCGCATCTCGTCGTTGGAAGCGCCGCGGATCTTGTAGGAAATCTGATCGGTCCGGGTCTTCAGGTGGTCCGGCATCCCGAACCAGGCGGCGCAGAGCGGGAAGTAGAAGTCGACCGCCTCCTGCACCCGCCGGCGGGTCTCGGCGGTGTAGTTGAAGAAGAAGCGGGTCCAGCGCTCGCCGTGACCGACGTGAAAGGTCTCCTCGAAGTTTACCTTGCGCAGCGAGCGGGCGAACGGCGCGTAGGAACAGCTCTCCTCCAGATCGGTGGTGGTGATGTAGCCGGCGCGGTCACCGTAGCACATCGAGACCACGGACTCGATGTAGTCCTCGTGGGGGAACTCGAGCATCTGGAAAGTGCGCCACTTCTCGGGATCGCGCTCGAAGAGAAACCCGTGTGTGTCGTAGCCGAAATCCTCGAGGATGCGGTACATCACCTGAGCGTGGCCGAGCTCGTCCTGGCAGGCAGCGGCGATGGCGATCTTGTCCTCCAGAGTCGGCGAGGTCTTGATCGCCGGCGAATAGGTCGGCAGCGTCACTACCTCCAGGTCGGCCGCGATGTGGATCGTGTTGACCAGCACGTCGCGGTAGCGCGGGGTCATCTCGTCCTCGTCCTCCAGCACGAAGCCGGCCTTGATGCGCTCCTGAAGCGCCTGCTCGCGCGCCTCTTCGGCCGGCTCCGGCCCGATCGACGTTGTCATGTCAGCTTTCTCCCGTTTCCAAATCGCGTGATGGGCCCGGCCCGCCGGCGCCCACGCCGTCGAGCACGATCGTGCGCATCGCGCGCACGAAGCCCGGACCGTCGAGGTCGCGGCCCCGGCGGTACCATTCGACGAAACTTCCCTGGTTGACCGCCAACAGCAGACTCGCGGTTTCGCGCGCCCCGAGATCGTCGCGCAGGATCCCCTCCCTGCGTCCCTGGGCGACGATCTCCTCGAGCAGGGACGCCAACCGGCCCATCAGCCCGTCCAGCCGCCGTTCGATCGAATCGTTCGAGCCGTGGAACTCGGTGGCCATCAGGATCGCCAGCATCATCAGCGCGCCGCGCTCGGCGCCGATGATCGACTGCGAGTGCATGAAGGCGACCAGCTTGTCCCGCGCCGTGCCGTCGCGCTGTCGGACGGCGGCGATCGTCGGCTCTACGGTCAACGCCTCGGCCCGGTCCAGCAGGGCCAGCAGCAGCTCCGCCTTGGCGCCGAAATAGAAATAGACCGCGCCTTTCGTCAGGTCCGCCGCCCGGCCGATCTCCTCGACCGAGGTAGCCAGATAGCCCTGGGTGATGAACAGCTTGAGGGCGGCGGCCAGCAGCCGCTCGATCGAGATCCGCCGCTGCTCCTTCTTGGTCCGCCGGCCACTTCGTGCCGCCGGTGCGGTTGCCGGGGCGCGCGGTTTCGATTCCAGCGGTGCGAGTGTCGCCATTAGCGGCCGGCCATTGTGTTGGTGCACGCCCAGGTTGGTGCGCGCCCGGATTCGCGCGCGGCAGGGAATTCACATACTGAACGGCCAGTATCCTGTTTCCGCCGTTCGGTTGCAAGCCGATTGCGACGCTGGCCTTCGCCGCCCACAGGGCCTACATTCATCCCCTGGATCGAACGTGCGGCCAAGTTGGCACGGTCGAAGACGGCGTTCCGGATTGGGCCTTGGGCAAGAGCGAACTCATTCTGGTCGGCGGGCTTCTGTTCCTCGGCGCGGTATCGCTGCCGCTGGTCAGGGATGTCTATCTCATCCAGAACATCGTGCTCGCCGTCTGCAGCGGCCTCGGAATTCAGTAGCCGCCCGGCGCGGCGCATTATCGGCCCGGCACGAGCGGGGTCCGTTTCCGATCGCGATTGCCCGGCTCAGCGCCCCTCGCGCCGCCAAGCGAGCATCAGCGCGCCGAGACCGAGGATCAGCACCGCGACGGCGGGAAGGAGCGGCGCTTCGACGATGCTGACCACGCGGTAGTCGCGGTTGGCGACCAGGCCGAACCAGCCGTTGCCGGCGGCGTTGCGCCCGGCCCGCACCCGCCGGAACGACGGCAGGCCGTCCTCGAGCCAGCCGATGCCGCCGCCGCTCGCGCGCACCGGCTCTTCCAGGCGGCGCGCCGTGGTGCGCATATCGGCGAACTCCACGGGATTGAGGCTGCCGACGGCGACGAGCGCGGTGCGCTCGCCGTCGCTGACGCGATAGAGCCCGACTTCTTCGACCGGCAGCGTTGCGCGCGCGCGCCCGCCTGAACCGGTATCGAGGGTGGCGGTAACGGTCTTGCCGGAAGGCGCGGTCACCTGAACCGGCGGGTGATCGCGGTCGATGCTGCGCCGGATGACCGTCAGCCCGCGCTCATCGGAGACCGCGCGGAGATCGTACTCCTCCAGGTCCGGCTCCTTCATCAGCCAGTGGGACAGCCGCCGCAGGATCTGCGAATGCGGCCCGCCGGTCTCGAAGCCGCGCGCCCACAGCCAGATATGGTCGCTCAAGAGCTGGGCCACGCGGCCCTTGCCGATCCGGTCGACGATCAGCAGCGGCTTCGCCTCCGCGCCGCTCATCAGGGTCAGGCCGCGCGTCGCCTCGACCTCGATCTGGCGGAACCAGCGGCCCCAGCGCGACCGATCGCCGGAAGCGCCCAGCAGATCGGCGGTCACCGGGTGGCGCTGTCCGACATCGGAGACCACCGGCTTCAGACCGCGCTCGAACACCCGGCCGGTCGGCGCCCCCGGCAGGATCGAGCGCAGCGGCGTGCGGTGCAGGCTGAGCGCCGAGGCGTAGGCCGGCCCGGCCACCTCCAGAACCGCGCCGCCGTCCTCGACGAACCGAACGATGTTCTCCAGATAGATCCCCGGCAGCACGCCGCGCCGGCGGTAGCGGTCGAAGATGATCAGATCGAAGTCCTCGAGCTTGACCTCGAACAGCTCGCGGATCGGGAAGGCGATCAGCGACAGCTCGCGGACCGGGGTCGCGTCCTGCTTCTCCGGCGGGCGCAGGATGGTGAAGTGGACCAGATCGACCGACGGGTCGGCCTTCAGGAAGTTGCGCCAGACCCGCTCGCCGGGGTGCGGTTCGCCGGAGACCAGCAGCACCCGCAGCCGTTCGCGCACGCCGCTGATCTCGACCAGATTGCGGTTGTTGAGCATGGTCAGCTCGTCGGCGCGGCCGTCGACTTCGAGTTCGATGATGTTGGGGCCGGCATGGTCGATCTCGACCTCGATGTCGTGGACGCCGCCGATGGGCACGGCGAGCCGCTGACGGACCTTGCCGTCCCGGGAGACGGTGAGTTGGGCGAGGCTGGCGCCGGCGCTCTCGTCCTCGATCCGCACCCGGATGGAGGCTTTCTTGCCGACCAGGGCGAAACTCGGCGCGCTGTCGACGAACAGAATGCGGTCGCGCTCGGTGCGCTTGCCGGTCAGGACGACATGCATCAGGCCGCCGAAAGGCAGCGCGTCGCCCGCCTTCGGTACGTCGTGGACCTGTCCGTCGGTCAACAGCACCGTCGCGGCCATGCGCCTGCGCGGGACGTTGGAAAGACTTCGCCCAAGGGTCTCGAACAGCCGCGTGTCCTCGGCCGACGCCGCGGATCCGCCCGCCTTCGCGCCGGCGCGCACGACGCGGACATCCAGACGGCCGAACTTGCCGAGCCGCTCGATAATCTGCTGCAGCGCTTCTTCCGTCCGCGCCGCGCGCCCGTCGATCCGCTGGCTGAGCGAATCGTCGACGACCACGGTGACGAGATCGGAAATCGGCTCGCGCTCCTCGTCGACCAGGGCAGGATTGGCGAGCGCAAGCCACAACACGGCGATGGTCGCGGCCCGCCACGCCGTCCCCCGCGCCCGCTTGAATGCACCGAGCGCCAGGACGACGAGCGCGAGCCCGCCGAGCACCGACAGCAGCGTCCAGTCGAACAGCGGGGCGAAGGCGATGCCGGTCATTGCCCCAGCCGTTCGATGATCGCCGGCACGTGGACCTGATCGGTCTTGTAGTTCCCGGTCAGCGCGTACATCACCCAGTTGACGCCGAACCGGAAGGCGATCTCGCGCTGGCGTTCTCCGCCGGGCACCGTCGGGAACATGGGGTTGCCGAACCGGTCGACGGCCCAGGCCGAGGCCCAATCGTTCGAACCGATAACCACCGAGGACACGCCGTCATTATGCCGCCCGCCGCGGCGCTCGACCCAGACCCGGCCGCCGGTCCAGCGTCCGGGGAAATCCGAGATCAGGTAGAACGCCTTGGTCAGTACATGATCGCGCGGGGCGGGGATGAGCATCGGGATGTCGAGTCCGCGCAGCAGCGCTCTCAACTGCCCGCTCGCCGCGCCGGAGCCGGCGAACGGGCCGGTGGTGAAGTCGCCGCGCTCGCGGGTGTCGAACAGGATCGTGCCGCCGCCGCGCAGATACTGGTTGAGCCTCTCCAGCGCGCCCTCCGAGGGTGGCCGCTGGCGGGTGGAGACCGCCCAGTAGAGCAGCGGGAAGAAGGCCAGCTCGTCGGATTCGATATTGACGCCAAGCGGCTCGCCGGGCTCGACGGCGGTGCGCCGCCGCAGGACCGCGCTGAGGCCCGAAAGCCCGGCCGAAGAGACCGTATCCACCTGCGAATCGCCGGTCAGCACGTAGCCCAGCCGGGTCTCCAGGGTCGCCATCAGGGCCTTGGCGTCCGGCCCGGTGGGCGCCTGCTCGCCCGAGCGGGTCTGGGCGTCGGACGGGCCGCCCGGCAGCGCCAGAAGGAGCAGGGCCGCGCCGGCGGCCGCGGACCGGAACGGGCGCAGCCGAACCAGGCCGCGCATGACCAGCCCGATCATCGTATCGGCGACCGCCAGCAGCAGGGCCGCAAGCAGCAGCCAGTGCTGGATGGGGATCGCCGGGTCGCCGCCGTAGCCGATCCGCGAGACTCCCGCCGGCAAGGCGCCCAGCGGCTCGAAGCTCTCGATCGCCGGCGCCAGGTTCAGCGCGTGCCGGGCGGTGTCGTTGCCGTAATAACCCGGAGGGGAGCGCGGCCCGATCTGCGACCGGGCCAGACGATCGGTCGAAACCGGGTCGGCCGCCGCCGGCGGTTCGCCGAGGAGTCCGAAGGCATCCAGCGTCATCAGCGGCGGCAGTACGGCCTTCGGGTCGTGGCTGACGGCGCCTTGGGACAGGTCGACGATCCGGCGCAGCATCTCCACGAACAGCCCCGAGATCGGCAGGTTCGACCAGTCGGTGTTGGCCGTGGTGTGCACCAGGATCAGCCAGCCCCGGCCGCGCCGTTCGGCGGTCACCAGCGGCGTGCCGTCGGTCAGCCGCGCCCAAATCCGGTCGTTCAGCGCCAGCGACGGCTCGGCCAGGACCTGGCGCCGGACCCGGATGTCGCCCGGGATGGGCAGGCCGAAGAACGGCGAGGATTCGGCAAACGGGGACAACAGCGCCGGCTTGGTCCAGGACAGTGCCCCGCCGAGCGCACGGCCGCCACGACGCAGCTTGACCGGCAGCAGGGTATCGCCGCCGCGCGCCAGCCTGGGTCCGGCGAACCGCACCGCCACGCCGCCGCGCTCGATCCAGCCGGCCAGCCGGCTCGCCTCGCCGGCGCCGAGCTTGCCGATATCGGCGAGCGCGATGACGGCGAAGCTCTGGCCCAGGAGCTCGGCGAGTGTGCCCCGGGTCACGTCGCTGAACGGCCGAAGCGCGCGCTCGAGATAGTGAGGCGCGCTCAACAGCGGCTGATCGGCATCGATCGAGCCGCCGGAGACGATGCCGATGGGCCTGCGGCGCCAGCGCTCGTCCAGCAGGAAAATCCCGCCGGCGGTCGCTTGGTTTTCGAGCTGGAGGCGGGCCGCGGCGTTGCGCAGCGCCGTGGGAAGCGCGAGCCGCACCGTCGCGCGCCGCTCGCCGTCAGCGAAGACCGCCTCGCCGCGCGCCAGCACGCGCCCGTCGGGTGCGACCGCCCGCACCCATGACGATGTCGTGCCCGCGCCGCCGGCGCGCCGCACCGATACGTCGAGCCCCCGGGCGTCGCCTTCGGGCGGATCGATCAGCCGCGCGATGCCGTCCGGGCCCGTGGTCATCAGCTCGAGGCTGCCCAGCCGCTGCAGCCGCTCGGCGAGCCGGACCGCCGCCTCGCCGTCGAGACCGTCGGATAGCCATGTCACATGGGCCGAGCCTTCCACGCTGAGCGAGTCGGCGGCGGCGAGCACGGCCTCGAGATCGGATTTCCAAGGGACCGGATGGATCGTCCGCAGGACCTCCCGGGCCTCCTCGGGGCGCAGCAGGTCGGAGAACTCGATCGGCCGGTTGCGTTCGGTGCGCGCGGTGGCGACAAGATGGACCGGCCGGCCCTCGCGGTCGGCTTGGTCGACCATTGCCTCCGATGCCTGCCGCCGCTCCTGCCAGTTCTGCGCCGCCGCCCAGCCGTTGTCGATCACCAGCACCAGCGGGCCGGAACCGCGCAGGGCCGCCCGCGGGTCGAAGATCGGCTCGGCGAGCGCCAGGACGATCAGCGCGGCGAGCACCATGCGCAGGATCACCAGCCAGAGCGGCGTACGTGCCGGCTGCTCCTCGGCCGAGCGCAGCGTCAGCAGCAGCCGGACGGCGGGAAAATTCACCAGTCTCGGCGCGGGCGGGGTGATCCGCAGCAGCCACCAGATCGCCGGCAGACTCAGCCCGGCCAGCAGGATCCAGGGCGAGGCGAAGCCGAGCGCGCCCAGGCTCAGCACGCCTCAGACCCCATCTCAGGCGAGCGCCGCATGGAGCGCCAGCAGCGCGGTCTGCGGCGGGGCGTCGGTCAGATGGCTCGCGCAGGTCCATCCGACCGAGCGGGCCAGGTCGCTCAGCCCTTCGCGATGACGCCGCATGACGGCGACATACTCATCGCGGATTTCCTCGACGCGTCCGATCAGAATGCTTCCTTCGCCTTCCAGCCCCTCAAACCGCAGGCGGCCGTCATAAGGCAGGCTCGCCTCCGCGGGATCGACGATCTGCATGATATGGCCATCGACCCCCATCGCGGCAAATTCCCGCACACAGCTTTCGATCTCGGGGATCGGCTGCAACATGTCGGAGAACACCACTAGGCGCGCGTGGCGCGGCAGGGGCTCGATCGCCGGCAGACTCGGCCCGGGCTCCTCGTCGCGGGCAAGCATCCCGGCGATTCGCAGGCCCACCGCGCGCCCGTTATTGGGCGTCATGCCCGAGCCCAGGAGCGCGACCCGCTCACCGCCGCGAATCAGCAGCAGCGACAGCGCAAGCGCGAGCACCGCGGCCCGCGCCTGCTTGTCCGGGCGATCGGCCCCCCAGGCGAACTGCATCGACGGTGAGCGGTCGCACCATATCCAGACGCTCTGAGCGGCTTCCCATTCGTTCTCGCGGACGAAGGCGGCGCGCGACTTGGCGGTCTGGCGCCAGTCGATGGCCTGGGCCGGATCGCCCCGCTGGTACTGTCGGAACTGCCAGAAGGCATCGCCCTGGCCGACCCGCCGGCGACTGTGCACCCCCTGGATGACGGTCGCGGCAATCCGTTCCGCGGCGACCATCAGGTCGGGGACGCGCGCGGCGGCTTCTTCGGCCGCGCGGCGCAGCGCCGGGGCGCCGGGTGTCGGAGTTCCGAGCCGCCGCGGCTGGCTTAGCCGAGGCGCGCGCACAACCGTGCGACGATGTCGTCGACCGTCACCCCGTCGGCCCGCGCGGCGAAGTTGACGGCCATCCGATGGCGCAGGACCGACGGTGCGAGCGCGAGTACGTCGTCCATTGAGGGCGCGAGGCGGCCGTCGAGCAGCGCCCGGGCGCGGCTCGCCAGCATCAGCGCTTGGCTTGCCCGCGGGCCGGGACCCCAGGCGACCTGGCGTTTCACTTCGGGAATATCCGAACTCTCCGGACGGCCGCACTTGACCAGATCGAGAATCGACGTGACGACTTCTTCACCGACCGGGATGCCGCGGACCAGGCGTTGGCCGGCGCGGAGTTCTTCACCCGACATCACCCGTTCGGCCGCCGCTTCCTCGACGCCGGTCGTCCCGATCAGCATCCTGCGCTCGGCGAGCTCGTCGGGATAACCCACGTCGATCTGCAGCAGGAACCGGTCGAGCTGGGCCTCCGGCAGCGGGTAGGTCCCCTCCTGCTCCAGCGGGTTCTGGGTGGCCAGCACATGGAACGGCTGAGGCAAGGGGTGGTACTGGCCGGCGACCGAGACACGGTGCTCCTGCATCGCCTGCAGCAGCGCCGACTGGGTGCGTGGGCTCGCGCGGTTGATCTCGTCGGCCATCAGGAGCTGGCAGAACACCGGGCCCGGGATGAACCGGAACGCGCGGCGGCCGGTTTCGTTCTCTTCCATCACCTCCGAGCCCAGGATGTCGGCCGGCATCAGATCGGGGGTGAACTGGACCCGCTTGTCGTCAAGCCCCAGCACGGCGCCGAGCGTTTCGACGAGCCGCGTCTTGCCGAGGCCCGGATAGCCGATCAGCAATGCGTGACCGCTCGCGAGCAGCGTGGTAAGAGTCTGTTCTATCACCTCTTCCTGGCCGAAGATCACGCGGCCGATGCGGTCGCGGGCCATGGCCATGCGGTGGCTCAGGGACTCGATCTCCGCGGTGGCGCGCAGCGGGTCCTCGGGCGGGCGACTGACGGGTTCGGTCGGGGCGTCGGACACGGGAACCTCGGATTGGCAGGCGCTGGAATGTCGGAGTCTGATCTCGCCCGATTGACGCAGGGTCTCCGCAGCCGGCCGGCGGCTCACGGCTCCTCGCCACCAGCCCAACAGTTCTCCCAACAGTTCTGCGGCGACATCGACATGCGCATCGCGCGGGACGGCACATGGTTCTACCACGGCTCGCCGATTGGCCGCAAACCGCTGGTCAAGCTGTTCGCCGGCGTTTTGCGGCGCGACGAGGACGGCGAGTTCTGGCTCGAGACCCCGGTGGAGAAGGCTCGCATCCGGGTCGACGACGCGCCGTTCACGGCCGTGGAGATGTTCGTCGAGGGCGCCGGCACGGAGCGCCGCTTGCGGTTCCGCACCAATGTCGATGACATCGTCACGCTGGATGAGGACCACCCGCTGCGGGTTGCCGTCGACGTGGAAACCGGCGAGCCCGCGCCCTATCTGACGGTGAGGGACGGTCTGGAAGCCCTGATCGTCCGCTCGGTGTTCTATGACCTCGTGGAACTCGGAGACGAGCAGGCCGGCGCCGACGGCCCGGTCCTGGGAGTTTGGAGTCGTGGCGGGTTCTTCGCGCTTGGGCGGACCGGAGACGAATGAGACGCTGGTTGTGAGCCGCCTGGGACGCGCGCATATCTTTGAATCCCTCGCCGTCCCGGTCGACCCCGGCCCGGCCCGGATCACTGCATGGCCGCGCGGCAGCAATGGCCCGGACGGCCCGGACCGGGTCATTACATGGCCGCGCGGCAGCAATGGCCAGACGTTTCGCTCGGCGGCCGTGCTGGTCCCGGTGGTCGAGCGGCCGGACGGGCTGACCCTGCTGTTCACCCGGCGGGCCGATCACCTGAAGTCCCATTCCGGGCAGATTTCCTTTCCCGGCGGCCGCATGGAGCCCGACGACGGCTCGCCCGAAGCGACGGCGCTGCGCGAAACGGCCGAGGAAATCGGCCTGCCGGCCGAGCGGGTGAGTCTTGCCGGACGGCTCAACATTCGCGAGACCGGATCGGGCTACCGGGTCGTGCCGGTCGTCGGCGTGATCGAGCCGCCGCTGTCGCTGGTCCCCGACGAGAACGAGGTGGCGGAGATTTTCGAGGTTCCGCTCGACTTTCTCGTCGAGCCGGCCAATCATCGCTTCGAGACCAGGGTGCGCGGAAACGTCGAGCGCCAGTTCTATGCCGTTCCCTATGGCCGGCATTTCATCTGGGGGCTGACGGCGCGCTTGGTGGTCGACCTGTCGAGAGCGTTGCTGCGGCGATGACCCGGATCCTGATCACCTATCTGATTCCCTTGGTGCTGCCGGCGGTCGCCTGGTACGTCTGGAACCGGCTGTCGCCGCCCAAGCCCGGGCGGCAGGACCGGAAGACCGAATGGGCCGCCGCGCCGTGGGACAAGCTCGGGATCGCCGGCGTCGTGCTGCTGGCGCTGACCCTGGGTTCGCTGTCGGTGTTCACCGGCACCGGGCCCGGCGCCGTCTACACGCCTGCGCGCATCGTCGACGGTAAGATCGTGCCGGCGGAGCAGGCGCCGGAGCCTGCTGGGAAGCGGGCCCGGCCCGCCAACTGATCGGTGGCCGAAGCGGTGATTGCGGCCGGCAGGATCGATCCCCAGCCGTGGATGACCTCCTCTGCGGTGCGCGCTCTGATCGCCGCGCTCGAAGGGCGGGGCGCGCCGGCGCGCTTCGTCGGCGGCTGCGTGCGCGACGGCGTCCTGGGTCGGGCGGTCAAGGACATCGACATCGCTACGGCTTGGCCGCCGCAAGACGTTATCGGTCGGCTCGCAGCGGCGGGGATCCGCAGCGTGCCGACCGGGCTTGCCCACGGCACGGTGACCGCGGTGATCGATCGCGTGGGCTACGAGGTGACCACGCTGAGGCGCGATGTCGAGACCGATGGGCGCCGCGCGGTGGTGGCCTTCACCGACGATTGGGCCGCCGATGCGGCGCGCCGCGACTTCACCATGAACGCGCTCTACTGCGATCCGGACGGGACGATCTACGACCCCGCGGGCGGACTCGTTGACCTGCGCGCCGGCCGGGTCCGCTTCGTCGGGCAGCCGCGCGAGCGCATCGCAGAGGATATGCTCAGGCTGCTGCGGTTCTTCCGGTTCCACGCGTGGTACGGCAAGGGCGCCCCGGACCCCGATGCCCTGGCGGCGTGCCGGGAAATGGCGCCAAGGCTTCCGGACCTGTCCGCGGAAAGGGTCTGGGCGGAAATCTCGACCACCTTGCTCGCCCCAGATCCGGCCGCGGTGTTCGCGCTGATGGACGAGTCGGGCACGCTCGCCCATGTGCTCGGCGAGGCGCGCGAGCCCCGACGCCTGGCGGCGGCGGCCGGGTTCGAGGACCGGCTCGGCCTCGCGCCCGCGGCGGTTCGGCGGCTTGCCGCCATGATCGAATGCCCGACGGGCGATACGGCGCGGCTGTCCGACAGGTTGCGCATGTCGCGCGCCGAGGCCGGTCGTCTGGCGGCGGCGGTCGGGCACGCCGCCCGACTCGCCGCGGACGACGGCGAAAGCGCGATACGCCGCGCGCTCTACCGCTGGGGCGCGCCGGCTTTCGGCGACGCGCTGGTGGTCGCCGGCGCAGCCGGAACCGGCTCGCCCGCGGCATGGCGCGCGCACGCAGCGGCGCTTGCGGTCTGGACCCAGCCGGTTTTTCCGCTCGCCGGCGGCGATGTGCTGGCGGCCGGCGTGCCGGCGGGCCCGCGCATCGGCGGGAGTCTGAGCGCGGTCGAAGACTGGTGGCTGGACGAGGGATTTGCGCCGGACCGCGATGCCTGCCTCGCCCGGCTCGCCCGCTTGATCGCCGGTTGAGACCGTCCCAAGATGGGTCATGCAGACCGCATTCGATCTCGTCTGGCTTTCAGCCGAGCGCACGCCGGCTCAAACGGCGATCGTCGATGACCGCAGCGACCGGGCGCTGAGCTATCGCGCGCTGATCGAGGAGATCGAGACCGTTGCCGCCGGATTCGCCGCGCGCGGCGTGGCCGCCGGGATGCGGGTCGCAACCGTGCTTCCCGGCACCTTCGATCATGCGATCGCGTTGCTGGCGCTGCAACGGCTGGCCGCGGTTCCGGCGCTGATCAATCTGCGGCTCAAGCCCGAAGACATCGGCGGGCTCCTGTCGTGCGGCCGGATGGAAGCCGCGATCGTCCCGGCCGACGAGGCGCTGGCGGCGACCGCCGCCGCGGCGCTGCCGGCCGGCGCGCCCATCCTCGCCTGCGGCGGCGCGGCCGGGCCGGCCGAGGACTTCGCGACCTGCCGGGCGGACCCGGCGGCGCTCGGGCCGCATCCCCGCCCCGGCCGCGAGGACCCGGCGTTCATTTTCTACACCTCGGGGACCACCGGCCTGCCCAAGGGCGTCGTGCTCGCCCACCGGACCACCGAGCACCGCGTGATCTGGCTTTCGACCCAGGCCGGGCTGCGGCACGGGACCCACAACAGGACGCTGGGCTTCATGCCGCTCAGCCACGCCATCGGCTTCTACGGCGTGTTTCTGGTCATGCTTGCCTACGGCGGCACCTACTACGTCATGTCGGCCTTCGATCCGGTCGAGGCGATCGAGGCGACGGAGCGCCACGGGATCACCTACATGTTCGCCATTCCGACGCTCTACCACGCGATGGTCGCGGCGCCGGGCTACGCGCCGGAGCGGCTCGCCTCGCTCGATCTGGCGCTCTACGGCGGGGCGACGATCGATCCCGCGCTGATCGCGCACATGGACCGGAGCTGGGCGGCGACGATCCGGCATATCTACGGCACCACCGAGACGATGTGCGCGCTTTACAACCCCGAACCGGCCGCCCGCCCGGCAACGCTCCGGCCCGGGTTCTTTTCCCGGACCCGCGCGATCCGCTTCGGCGGGGCGCCCGATGAGACCGTGGAGCCCGGCGAGGAGGGCGAGCTGATCGTCGATGCCGGCGCGGACGCGGCGTTCTCGGGCTATCTCGACATGCCCGAAATCACCGCCGAGAGGGTTCGCGACGGCTGGTACTACACCGGCGACATCGTCCTGCAGGAGCCGGACGGCGATCTCACCCTGCGCGGCCGGGTCGACGACGTGATCCGCTCGGGCGGCGAGAACATCCACCCCGAGGACATCGAGTCCGTGCTCGAGGCCCATGACGGAGTCGCGGCGTGCTCGGCGATCGGCCTGGCCGATCCGCGCTGGGGCCAGATCGTGCTGGCTTGCGTGGTGCCCGGCGATGCGGGACTCGACGCCGCGGCGCTGGACGCCCATTGCCGGGGCAGCGCGCTGGCCGGCTACAAGCGGCCGCGGGGCTATCTGTTCCTCGACTCGCTGCCGCGCAACGCCGCCGGCAAGGTGCTCCGGCCCGCGCTGCGTGCGCTTGCCGGGAATGTCCGGGGCGACCCGTCCTCGGGCCGGCTGGTCCGCCTGCATTAACCGGACCCTGACCGCGCGCGTCCGATCCCGCCATGCGGCCGGCCCGGCCGCGGCATGAAGCGCCGGGAGCCCTCAGCCGGCGGGCTGGATCACCGCTCGCAGCCGGGCGAGCACGCGGATTTCGAGATGGCGGACCCGTTCCTTGGATAGCCCCAAATCGCGGCTGATCGCGGCACGGCTCAGCGCGAGCTGGTTGACGAAGCGCCGCGCGATGATGCGCCGCTCCCTGGCCGACAACGAGCCGAGAGCGCTCCAAACCCCGACATGGTCCGCCGTCGGCACGTTCGCATGGCGGGGCGCCGGGGGCAACAAGCGAGGATGCCCTCACACAAAGCGGGGCTTCCGAAAATGCGGTCTTCGATCTAGACTTGGCGCAATACAGACGACAGCGGATCGAACACGATGGCCGCACCCAGAAGACTCAATCCCGACCGCGTCATCGACGCCGCGCTGGGGCTTGCCGCGGAACGGCGCTGGCGCGAGGTGAGCCTGCGCGATATCGCCGAGGCCGCCGGCATCGGCCTCGGCGACCTGCACGGCATGTTCCGCAGCAAGGGCGCGATCGTGGCCGCGTTCACCCGCCGGATCGACGCGCAGGTGATTGCCGGCACCGATGCCGAGGCGCTCGGCGAGCCGGCGCGCGACCGGCTGTTCGACGTGCTGGTCCGCCGCTTCGAGGCGCTGCGGCCGCATCGCCCGGCGCTCGGCTCGATCGTCTGCGATGCCGCGCCCGGGGCGGGCCTTGCCGCCGGATGCCGGCTGATGCGCTCGATGGCCTGGTCGCTGGAGGCCGCCGGAATCCGCAGTTCCGGCCCGCTCGGCAGGCTGAGGGTCAAGGGGCTGGCGGCGATCTATCTCGCCACCCTGATGGTCTTCCTGCGCGATGACAGCGCCGATCTCGCCCGCACCATGGCCAGGCTCGACCGCGCGCTCGGCCGGGCCGATACGATGATGTCGCGGCTGCGCCCGTTCGGCGGACGCCGCCGGCCGGCGGCCGGGACAGCGGCCGCGGACCCGGCGATCTAATACCGACGACCGCCAAACCGCGGGTCGCGATTCGAACAACGGATGAACATCCGGGAAGCGGCTCCGATCGCAGTGACGGCGAAGGAACGGCACAGGGGATGAGCCAGCGGGCGCGCGGCCCCGGCGATCCCTTGCCGGCAGTCTTGGACACCGAAACGAATTGCCAAGGCTCGGGTGTCCGCTTGCCGTCGCGAAACGGACCGCACGCAATTCCGAGCCGCGCCTGCAGGGGTAACGTCAGGGCCGGCGTTGACAACTGCGCGCCGGGCGTCGCTCAATCCGGGGGGTCATTGCGAGGGAAGGCCCATGCCGACGACCGACACTACGACCATCGGGTCAGCCATCAGGCCGCGCTTCCTCTCGCATGGGACGCTGGGCTGCAGGGATCTTGCGCGTACCCGTCGGTTCTACGAGGAGTTCCTCGGGCTCGAAGTCGTCCAGACCAGCCCGATCTCGCTGATGGTCCGGCTCGGCGGCGACCACGTCTACGCCGTCGTCCAGGTCAAGCAGAAGGACGAGATGCCGCGCTACTACCATAACGGCCTGGATGTCGGCGCCCCCGAGGAGGTCGACGAAGCCCACCGGACCGTGCTCGCCGGCCAGGAGATCTGGGGGCTGCACAAGCCGACCCGGCCGGTCGAGCAGCACGGCACCTACAGCTTCATGTTCTGGGACATGGACGACAATTGCTGGGAGATCCTGTCGAACCCGGCGCGGGGTTACATGTGGATCTTCGAGCAGGGCGATCTGGAGGGTAAAGGCCATTTCGAGCGCGGGTTCCACAAGCGCCGACCCGGCCGGGCGCAATCCGGCCGGGCGCAGGGCGTCGCTCGATCGGGCAAGGGGACGGCTCGTGGAGTTCGGCATCTTCGACCATCTGGACGCCACCGGCCAGCCGTTGGACTCATACTACGCCGACCGGCTGGAGCTGATCGCGCTCTATGAGCGGGCGGGCTTCCGCAGCTACCATGTCGCCGAGCACCATTCGACGCCGCTCGGCATGGCGCCGTCGCCACCCGGACCACGCGCTTGCGTTTCGGGCCGCTGGTCTTCGCGCTGCCGCTCTATCATCCGCTGCGGCTGGTCCAGGAGATCTGCATGCTGGACCAGCCGCAGCGGCCGGCTGGAGATCGGCTTCGACTGCGGCGCCTCGGCGATCGAGGCGGCCTATTTCGGCAACGACCACACCGTATCCGAGCCGGTTTGCCGCGAATATCTGGACCTGGTTCTGACCGGCATGGCCGAGGGCCGGCTCGATGGCAAGGGCGCCCATTACGACTTCGACGACGTGCCCTTGATGTTCGGCCCCTATCAGAAGCCGCATCCGCCGCTGTGGTACGGCGTCCATTCGACTGAAAGCGCCGAGCGCGCCGCCCGGATGGGGAGCCATGTCGTCAGCCTCGACACCGCGGAGGAAACCAGGACCTTCGCCGACCGGTTTCGCGAGGTCTGGGGCGCCGAACACGGCGGCGACGGCGCGGAGCCGCTGATCGGGCTCGGCCTCTGTTCGTGGTCGTCGCCGAGACCGACGAGGCGGCGCTCGCCGCGGCGCGGCGCGCCTACCCGGTCTGGCACAAGAGCTTCAACTACCTGTTCGTGCGCCACGACACCGCGCCGCCCAAGCACCAGCGCCCGCCCCACTGGGACGATATGGCGGCCCAGGGACGGGCGATCGCCGGGGCGCCGCAGACCGTGGCCGCACAGCTTGCCGGGCGGCTGGAGGTCTCCGACGCCAGTGTCGGGGGACGAAAGTCTTTGTGAATCCGGAAGATGCCGGGAAGATCCCGGAAACCCGGGGGGGGGGGCGGCGGAAAGTCTTCGCGAATCCGGGCCTGGATGGGGCTTGCACGGGCCGTAAACGGGGGTTTTCGGGGCGTTTCAGGGGCGCTGAAACGGCGGTAAATCCGGGCGGCTTCGCGGCGGTCGGGTTGGCGTTGAACCGGGGTGCGCCGATAAGAGACGCCGGACCCGGCGTCCCACGCCCGTCCGGCGTAGAGCTCGTAGCGCCAAGCCCGATCGCCGCGCTATCCGCAGGCCGTGCTATCCGCAGATCAAGGGCGGCCGTGCGTCACGATCCTGCCAAGCTATTGTTATAATGAGCACTCTCGGTGTTGTCGTCCCGTGTGCCGCTTTTCGTCCCCTGAACGCAGTTCCATTCGCGGATCGTCGGCCTGGTCCAGCGCGTCGACTCCGCGCTGCTATCCCTCACGCGGGGGGGGGGTGACAGCCTCGATGATCTTTTTCACGTCTCATCCCTCCTTCAGGGCTTCGGTTGGTCCGAACGCTGCACACGGCAGCTTCGTATGGCTACACCGTAGCTGACGCCGCCACAAGCGTTTTTCCTGGTTCTGTCGCCAACAAGCTTCATGTCCGGTGCAGCGCCATGCGATCCGTCCGGTTTGGCATCGCCTCGCAGAGGCGGCGCCATGACGCCGGCGGAGGTCTTGCTAAGGACGACGAACGGCAAGCCCGGGAGCCGACACGGGAGCAGGCGGCGGAGGCGTTGGGTGTCCCTTGGGCGACACAGCCGCGCACGCTACGCCGCCGAACCCGCCGGTCCCGGCCCGGATTTCCAGCCCGATTCCGGTTGGATTTTCGGCCCAAGACCCAGACCGTTCACCCAGGCCATTCACAAAGACTTTTGTCCCGCTGCAGCCAGCTATCTCGTCGGCCAGTTCGCCTTCGGCGACCTGAGCCTCGCGGAGAACACGCGCTCGATCGAGCTGTTCGCCGGGCAGGTCATGCCGGCGCTCGCCTGAGGCCGGGCCGCGCCGGTGCCGGGATCGGAAGCTTGCAGGATGGAGCCGCGCCGGTCCTCAGTAGACGCTGTGCGCGCGGACCGGCGCGTCCATGGCGCCGACGCCCTCGAACTCCACATGCATCACATCGCCCGGCGCGATCTGCGCGACGCCGGCGCAGATGCCGGACATGATGATGTCGCCGGGGTGCAGAGTGTAGAATTTCGAGGCCCAGGCGATCTGGCCGGGCAGGTCGAGGACGAGATTGGCTGTGTTGTTCTTCTGCCGCATTTCGCTGACGACGCTGAGGCAGAAATCGAGCCTGCCGGCATCGGCGATCTCGTCGGCAGTCGCCTCCTCGGCATGTTCCTCGTAGTTCTGCGGCACGCCGATGATTTTGCTCGGATTGGCGACCGGGCTCAGGAACGCGATTTCGGCGGCGGGAACGCCCGTGACCGTCCCGGCCATCGCCTCCAACGCCGGGCGCAGGGTCCCGAGATTGGCGATCACCGGATCGCCCGGCGGGAAGGCGAAGCGGTAGGCGGGGAGCGCCTCCAGCGCCGGCGTGACGTCGAAGCCCCGCCCGTCGCGCACCACGCCCAGGCGGTCCGCGCCCGCGCCGTTGCGAAACCGGCAGAGCCTCATCGGGTCCTCTCTTTCTCACTCATTCCATCGGCCCCGGCCCATGCGGCGGGAGCGTGACTCCGATTGCCGGCGACGGCAAAGCGCGACCGTGTGAATCCTATCCGAGTGGGCCGAGAAACGGTTCGCCCGCGAAGCTGTCGGAGACCGGCTCCAGCGTTTCGGGCCAGTCCCCGGAGACCGGGCGGCGCTCCCCGGGCGCGCGCGGCCGGCCGTCCCAGCCAATCTGCTCCATATAACAGTAGAGCTGGATCGCGTGGCCGTCCGGATCGATGGCGAATGCCGAATAGTCGATTCCAGGGGACAACTCGACCGGCAGACGCTTGATCGTGACATTGTGCTCTTCGAGGAACCGCATTGCGCCGCGGAGCTGGGCGTAGTCGCCGACCTGCATACCGAAGGACAGGCAGCTCGTGTGATCGCTCAGCCCGAGCTCGGCCCGCAGGGCGATCGGGTAGAGCGCCATCGAATGGTGCTCGGTATTGACCCTGAGGAAGACGCAGCGGTGTCCGTTCCAACCGATTTCCTCGGTGACCGCCATGCCCAATCGGTCGCGATAGAAGCCGACCGCCCGATCGAGATCGTCGACGAACAGGCGGACGGGGCCGACGCGGACCACCTTGAACGGCCGCGGCAGCAGGATGCCGCCGACATCGTATCCGGCAATCAGGTCATGCTCGTGGCGGTAGCCGGAGGCGAGATCGGCGCCGTTGGCCCGCGCTTGGACGACCTCCTCGTATTCCGAGATCTGCGGCAGGCCCGGGGTCTCCTGAAACCCGCGCCCGGCGAAGGATTCCGGCTTGGAACGGCCGTCCCAGCCGATCTGCTCGATGCCGTAATAGAGTTCGTTGATGTGCCCGTCGGGATCGCACGGGTAGACGTGCCAGTTCGATCCCGGCGTGTCCCGGCCCGACCGGCGGATCGGGTTCTCAAGCCCGCGCAGCCACGCCTCGGCCGCGGTCACCTCGCGCAGGCTGCCGACCTGCCAGGTGATCTGGTTTACCGTCATGTCCGGGCGCCTCGGTCCGCCCGCCGCGAGATGGTCGAGCACCGGCTTGGGGAAGACGACGAAGGAATGGTGATCGGTCCCGTGGCGCATGAAATAGCCGACGGTGCCGCCGAGCCGCTTGCACGTCGCCTCGTCCCCGATGCGGGCGCCGAAATCCAGCGGATCGGAAATGCTGAACCCCAGCAGATCCGTATAAAACGCGCGGCATGCCTCGACATCCCGGACATTGAAGCCGAAATGGCCGAGCCGCCGGACCTTGAACGGCCGGTCCAGCCAGACGCCGCCGACGTTGAACTTTGCCGCCGCGGTTCCTTCCATGACCTGACCTCGTCTCAAACGGGGATTATGGCGTTTCCTGGGCGAACGGCAGGAAGTCCTCCGCGGTGTCCAGCCCGTAGCCCTCGCCGATCCGCTCCAGCGCACTGATCTCCAGCACGTTGCGGTCGGGATCGTGGAAATAGCACTGACGGCCGATGAACACGCCGTCGCGGCGGTCCTCCTCGAAAAAGATCTCCACCCCGTGGCTTCTGACGTGCTCGATCGCCGCTTCGTACTTGTCGACGTCGACGCGGAAGGCGTGGTGGATCAGGAACTCCTTGCCCGGGTTGGGATCGATCGGCGTCTTGGAACGGGTCAGGATCACGTGGTCGTTGCCTGCCACCATGAACGTCATGCCGATGGCCGGCACGCGCTGGATGGTGCGCAATCCCACGACATCGCGATAGAACGCCTCGCTCCTTTCGGGGTCGCTGACCGGGATGGTGAAGTGGACGACACCCTTGTTTTCGATCATTCGGGCCTCCTCGGTTATGGCTTCGCGCGGGGGTTGTGGCTTCGCGCGGGGGTTGTGGCTTTGCGCGGGCCGGCGCTCAGGCGCGTTCGCCCAGTTCGATCATGTAGCCGTCGGGGTCCTTGACGAAGGCGATGACCGGCGCGTTCGGCCCGCCGTGCTTGAGCGGCCCGGCCGGACGCGGGATGTCGACCCCCTCCTCGGCCAGGGTCTCGCACAGGCCGTAGATGTCGGGCGCGCCGATCGCGATATGGCCGAACCCGTCGCCCTTGTCGTAGTCGTCGTCCTTGCCCCAGTTATTAGGTCGGCTCGATCGCTGGCTGGCTCTCCTCCTCGCCGTAGCCGAGGAAGACGACCGTGTAGCGCCCGCCCTCGTTCTCGATGCGGCGGAATACCGACATGCCGAACAGCCCAGTATAGAAATCGACCGATGTCTCCAGGTCCTTGACCCGAAGCATGGTGTGCCGGATGCGCGGCCTGGCGGGCATTCGCAGCGCCTTTTCACTCATCGTCGGACCTCTCCCGGACCGGTCGCCAGCTTAAGTCACGTCGATTGCGCTGTCTATTCGGTGGCCTCCGAGACACCGCGACAGGCGTCGCGCCGTACCGGCATGTCCGGCTGCAACAGGTCCGGCGGCCGGGCCTTTCCGTTGACACATGATGGACGATAGGCGATCGATCGGCGGTCGAATACGCTGAAACGCGGCAAACCAGGGAGGATGCGGTGATCGATCTGTATTTCTGGACGACGGACAACGGCTACAAGGCGCGCCAGATGATCGAGGAGACCGGGCTCGATTACACGATCAAGCCGGTCAATCTGCGCGAGAAAGAGCAGTTCGATCCGGAGTTCATGAAAATCAGCCCCGGCCATAAGATCCCGGCCATCGCCGATCCGGACGGGCCGGGCGGTCGCCGCGTTACGCTGTGCGAATCGGGCGCGATCCTGAAGTACCTCGCAGAGAAGGCCGGCGGCGCGCTCTACCCCGAGGACCCGGCCGTCCGCCCGGCGGTCGATCAGTGGTTCTTCTTCGGCGCCTCGACCTTCACCCCGCTCGCCCAGCAGTTCGGCCTGTTCTTCCACCGCTTCGGCGAGGACGTCCCGCCCGCCAAGGCCCATTACGACACCGTGCTGCGCGACCTGCTGTCGATCTTCGACCGGCATTTGGCGGATAACGAGTACTTCGCCGGCGCCTATTCGATCGCCGACATCTCGTCCTATCCCGACGTCCACATCCACGGGGCGGGCGGCGTCGGTCTCGACGACTACCCCAACCTCAAGCGCTGGCACGACGCGATCGAAGCACGCCCGGCCGTCCGGCGCGCCTGGGGCGATTTCTAACCGCTACGCCCATCTCGTCCCTCGCCGGCGACCGCTGGTGCGAACGCAAGAAAGGGCCCGGAAATCGGCGATTTCCGGGCCAGTGCAACAGGGAGGCTTCACGTCTGGGAGACGTAGGGTCCGAGGACCCCTATCCGGCGTGCAGAACACGCTCGGGTCTCGAAGCGCCTGACCGGCGCTGCTGCGCGACGGCCCTTCGCCAATGTTCGACACTACCCAAATGTGATTGTTCGGCGTTCGATGCCACCGGGTTTTTCACATTTCAGCCATGCATAAACTGCGTGATTGAAATGTGCCCGCAAGCGATTGCTCAGTAGATCCCGCCGGATGCAACGCTGCCGACCAGAAAATCGCGAAATGCGGCAATGCGCTGGGAGTGGCGCAGCTCCTCGGGGTAGACGAAATAGATGTCGAAGGCTGGCCCCTCCATCTCCGGCAACACCGGAACGAGGTCGCGGGCGAGCTGCCCGAGATAGTCAGGCAACGAGGCGATCCCGAGGCCGCTCGCGGCCGCGCGGTACATGCCGTAGATGTTGTTCACGCTCAGCACGGGTCGGCGCGGCGCGCGTGGACTACGCCCGGCCGAGAGCATCCAGTTGATCTCCGAATAGGGCGGATGGATGGTCTCGTCATAGGCAATCAACTGATGCCGGTCGAGCTCGTCCAGCCGGTGCGGCGTGCCGAATTTGTTGAGATAGGACGGCGCGGCGAAGGCGTGGTGGCGCATGGTGGCCAGGCGCCGCTGGATGAGGTCGGACTGGCGCGGCGGGGTCATGCGGATGGCGACATCGGCCTGGCCCATCGACAGGTCGAGCTCGTCCTCGCTGACCATCAGGGTTACGGAGATCTCCGGATAGGTTTCGATGAACTCTCGCAGCCGCTCGGTCAGCCAGATCGAGCCGAAGGCCACGGTGGTGGTGATCCTGAGCGGGCCCTTCGGCCGGTCGCGCGATTCGCTGACCATCGCCTCGGCCATGGCGAGCTTGGCGAAGACCTCCTTGGCTGTCTGGAACAGCGTCGCGCCGGTCTCGGTCAGCCTGAGCCCGCGGGCGTGACGGTGGAACAGCGGCGCGTTGAGGCTGGTTTCGAGCGCCCCGATCTGGCGGCTGACCGACGACTGCGAGAGGTTCAGCGATTCCCCGGCGTGGGTGAAGCTGCCCGCCTCGGCGACGGCGTGGAAGACCCGTAGCTTGTCCCAATCCATCGTCACCGGCCTTCGCGTCTCTTACTCCGCGGCAGCCGCGAAATCGTGCCCGGCGAGGAATTTCTCGGCTTCCAGCGCCGCCATGCAGCCCGTGCCCGCCGCCGTCACCGCCTGGCGGTAGACCTTGTCCTGCACGTCGCCGGCGGCAAACACGCCCGGGACGCTGGTCACCGTGTTGTCCGGCCCGGTCCTGATATAGCCCTCGTCATCCATGTCGATCTGGCCGCGGAACAGCCGGGTCGCGGGGTCGTGGCCGATGGCGACGAACAGCCCGGCGACGGCAAGCTCGCTCGCGGCGTCGGTCTTGACGTTGCGCAGCCGCAGGCCGGTCACCTCCGGGGGGTCGCGGTTGCCGAGGACCTCCTGGACCACCGTGTCCCAGACGATTTCGATCTTGTCGTTCCGGAACAGGCGCTCCTGCAGGATCTTCTCCGACCGGAGCCGGTCGCGGCGGTGGATCAGGCGCACCCTGGTCGCGTGGCTGGTCAGATACAGCGCCTCTTCCGACGCGGTGTTGCCTCCGCCGACGACCGCGACTTCCTTGCCGCGGAAGAAGAAGCCGTCGCAGGTCGCGCACGCGGAGACGCCGAAGCCCTGGAAGGCCGCCTCGCTGTCGAGCCCGAGCCAGCGAGCCTGGGCGCCGGTCGCAATGATGATGGTCTCGGCCAGATAGATGTCGCCGCCGTCGCCGGTGCAGCGGAACGGGCGCTGCGACAGATCGACCTCGCAGATCAGATCGCTCACCAGATTCGTGCCGACGTTCTGCGCCTGGGCGGCCATTTGCTCCATCAGCCAGGGACCCTGGATGACGTCGGCGAAGCCGGGATAGTTTTCCACGTCGGTTGTGATGCTGAGCTGGCCGCCGACCTCGATGCCGGTGACCAGCATCGGCTCCAGCGCGGCGCGCGCGGCGTAGACCGCGGCCGTGTATCCGGCCGGCCCGGACCCCAGAATGAGGACTTTCGAAGAGTGTGTTTGCGACATGGCTTCCCGATCCGACGCACGGCGCGCGGCCGTCTCGTTACTGCTTACTGCGAACAGTGCTGAAGTTAGGACCACCCAACGGCCATTTCCAGAGATCGAACGCCGCCGGCCATCGCCAGTCTTGAAATATAATTACGGCTAATGGTAATTTAATTGCGCCCCGACTTAGTTGCGCCTGTGACGGTGGCCGAAATTCCGGGAGAAGCGTCGATGGCCCGTGTAAAGTTCGACCGGATCGACCTGCGGATCCTCCGCGACCTGCAGGATCGCGGGCGGATGACCAATGTCGAGCTGGCCCGCCGCGCAGGGATCTCGCCGCCGCCCTGCCTGCGCCGGGTCCGGGCGCTGGAGGAGACCGGCTGCATCCTCGGCTACCATGCAGAGATCGACCCGGAATCGCTGGGCTTCGGCGTGACCGTGTTCGCCAATGTCGGGCTGCACAGCCAAGCCGAAACCGACCTGATCGCCTTCGAGAGCCTGGCGGCGTCCTGGCCCGAGGTGCGCGAGTGCCACATGCTGGCAGGCGAGACGGATTTTCTCCTGAAGATCGTCGCGACCGATTGGGACGCCTATCAGCGCTTCCTGACGACCCGACTCACCGCTGCGCCCAACGTCTCGGTGGTGAAGTCGGCCCTGGCCGTGCGCACCTCGAAGCACCGGCCGGGCGTGCCGATCGCCGTCGACGAGTCGCGCGGCGCCCAGGCGGGCTGATCCGCCCGCCTCAGCGGTACTTGACGCCGGTGACTTCGAACGAGCGGGCGCCCTTCGGCGTCGTGACCTCGACCGAATCGCCGATCGTACGGCCGATGACCGCGCGCGCCAGCGGCGAGTTTATCGACAGGCGGCCGGCCGCCACGTCGGACTCGTGCTCGCCGACAAGCTGGAAGGTCCGCTTCTCGTCGGTGTCTTCGTCGGACAGCGTGACGGTGGCGCCGAACTTGACGTTCTTGCCCGACAGCTTGCTGACGTCGATGATCTCGGCGCGGCGGACGATGTCCTCGAGGTCGGCCACGCGGCCCTCGACGAAGGCCTGCCGTTCCCGGGCGGCATGATATTCGGCGTTCTCCGACAGATCGCCGTGTTCGCGCGCCGCGGCGATCGCGCGGATGATTTCCGGACGTTCCGTCGTCTTCAGGCGCCGCAGCTCTGCGTCCAGCCTGGCGTAGCCATCCGATGTCATGGGGACTCTGTCCATCACCTGTCCGCCCACTACAAACGGCCCGGCGCACACGCCGCACCCGGGCGGCGCGGCGCACATGCTTGGGAACCACGAGGCGTATATATCTAGCGCCGCGCCGGCCCGACTTCAAGGGGCGCCGCCGCCGGACATCGGGCGCCGCGCCGGGCGCTCTCAGAGACGAAATGAAATTACATAAATGTAAACAGAGACTTGCGCTAATCGCATCGGTTGATGCCGCACGCGAATTCGGATACGCTTGCCGACCGGGGCCCGGGGATGGTGGTGGGGATCGATGCTGCGAGAGCATCTGAGCGATCGCCTCAAGCAGGCGATGAAGAGCAAAGAGGCCAACGTGGTCTCGACGATTCGTCTGATCCTCACCGCAGTGAAGGATCGCGACATCGCCGCCCGCGGCAAGGGCAACGCCGATGGCATCAGCGACCAGGACATCCTGCAGGTCCTGCTGACCATGGTCCGCCAGCGCGAGGAGGCGATCGTGCTCTACGAGAAAGGCGGGCGTGAGGAGCTGGTCAGGCGGGAGGCCGAAGAGATCGGCGTGATCCGCACTTTCCTGCCGCGCCAGCTCGACGATGACGAGCTTGCCGAGGCGGTGCGCTCGATCGTGGACGAGATCGGGGCGGCCAGCCTCAAGGATATGGGCCGGACGATGGCGGCCCTGAAAGGGCGCTACGCCGGCCGGATGGATTTCACAAAGGCCTCGGCCGTGGTAAAGGCGGAGCTGACCGGCGGCTGAGGCCGCCCGCGGTTTCGTCGAGCAGCGTATTTCGTTGAGCAGCGCATAAGGGGTGGCGCGAGCCCCGCCGGCCGGCATGACAAGGGTTGGAATGGCGATTTCGCCCGATTTCCTCGACGAGTTGCGCACACGGGTCGGGCTGGCCGATGTCGTCGCCCGGCACGTCCAGCTCAAGCGCAGCGGCCGCGAGGCCTCGGGCCTGTGCCCGTTTCACAACGAAAAGACGCCCTCGTTCACCGTCAGCCAGGAGAAAGGCTTCTTCCACTGCTTCGGCTGCGGCGCCCACGGCGATGTGGTCGGCTTCGTGATGCGCATCGAAGGACTGTCGTTCCCCGAGGCGGTCGAGCGGCTGGCGGGCGAGGCCGGCCTCGAAATCCCGCGGGCGAGCCCGGAAGTCCGCGAGGCCGAGCGCCGGAAGGCCGATCTGCATGGCGTCATGGAGCGCTGCTGCGCGTTCTTCGAGCGCGAGCTCGCCGGGCCGCGCGGGGGCGAGGCGCGGCTCTATCTCGAGCGGCGTGGGATCGATCGGGCCACTATCGCCCGGTTTCGCCTGGGCTACGCGCCGGATTCGCGCACCGCGCTGCGCAACGCGGTCATGGACGCGGCGGCGCCCGAGACGATGCTGGTGGAGGTCGGCATGCTGATCCGTCCCGAGGCCGGCACGCCGTATGACCGGTTCCGCGGCCGGGTGATGTTCCCGATCGCCGACCGGCGCGGCCGGGTGATCGCCTTCGGCGGCCGAATCCTGGGCGAGGGCAGGCCGAAATACCTGAACTCTCCGGACACGCCGCTGTTCCATAAGGGCCGGGTGCTCTACGGCATGGCGACCGCGCGCCAGGCGGCGCATGAGAAGGCCCGGGTGGTGGTGGCCGAAGGCTATACCGACGTGATCGCGCTGACCCGGGCGGGCATCGCCGAAGCCGTCGCGCCGCTGGGCACCGCGCTGACCGAGCGCCATCTGCACGAGCTCTGGCGCATGGCGGACGAGCCGATCCTGTGCTTCGACGGGGACGCGGCGGGCCAGCGCGCCGCGTGGCGCGCGGCCGAGCGCGCCCTGCCGATCCTGCGGCCGGGCAAGTCGCTGCAGTTCGTCGGCTTGCCGGCGGGCGAGGATCCCGACAGCCTGCTGGCGCGCGGCGGCCCGGGCGCGATCGAGGCCTGCCTGACACGCCGGCGCGGTCTGGTCGAGATGGTCTGGGAGATGGCGGCGGCCGGACGGCGGCTGGACACGCCCGAACGCATCGCCGGCCTCGAGCAGCAGCTCGACCGGCTGGTCGGCGGCATCGACGACCGCAAGGTCCATTTCCAGTACCGCGCCCACATGCGTCGGCGGCTGGGCGAGCTTTCGGGATTTCGCCGGCGCGCGCCGCCGTCGCTGCCGATGCCGGCCGGCGCCGCCCCGGAGACGCTCACGCGCCAGGGCCAGCGCTTCGTGCTGGCCACGGTGCTGCGCCACCCGGGACTGGCCGATGAATTCTGCGAGCGTTTATCGGGCCTTGATATGTCCGAGGAGAGACTTGACAAGCTTCTCGGAGAGATTTTATTGCTCCTCAGACGGGCGCCCGGGCTTGACGCGTCGGCGCTCAGGCTCCAATTGACCGGGGTGGACGCCGAGGCGGCGGATTCGCTGCTTTGTGCGGACATGTATGCCCAATGGCCCATCGCGCGGCCGGAGTCGTCGATTGAGTCTGCACGACGGGGGCTCACGCATGCACTGGACCGCCTCATGAAGCCGGCCTTGGACGCAGAGCTGGCGGCGGCCGAAATGGCCCTGGCGAACGATCCGAGCGACGAGAACCTGAAGCGACTCCGACACCTGAAGGCATCCCAGGACATCGGGGCCGAGTTTGCGGATTTCGCCGAGATGGACCCGCAGAGTCATGTCTTCGGCCACGGACGGGGGCGTGAAGCCTGAGTGCCCGGGGGCGGCGCGCCGAGGGCTCGCCGGAACGGGGAAACAACATAACATAGGGACCGCGATGGCGACCAAGACGACCAGCGCCAACGAAACGGCTTCCTCGCGCGAGGAGGCCGCCGACGCCCCGCTCATCGATGCGATGGGGGCGTCGGTCAAGAAGCTGATCGCCCGCGGCAAGGAACGCGGCTTCGTCACATACGACGAACTGAACGAGGCGCTGCCGCCCGAACAGGTGTCCTCCGAGCAGATCGAGGACACGATGACCAACCTGTCCGAGCTCGGCATCAACGTGGTCGACGGCGAGGACGGGGACGAGGCCGGCGGCGAGGAGGCCAAGGCCGAGACCGGTTATGCCGCGACCTCGGGCGAGGACGAGGATCTTGGCCGGACCGACGATCCGGTGCGGATGTATCTGCGCGAGATGGGCAGCGTCGAGCTGCTCGCGCGTGAGGGCGAGATCGCGATTGCCAAGCGCATCGAGGCCGGTCGCGAGCGCATGATCAGCGCGATCTGCGAGAGCCCGCTGACCCTGCGCGCGATCCTCGGCTGGCGCGATGGGCTGGCGGACGGCGTGCTGCTGCTGCGCGACGTGATCGACCTGGATGCGACCTACGGCGGCGAGCCCAACGGCAGCCCCGTTGTCGGCCGGGGCGAGGGCGACGAGAGCGGGGCGGAGGGTGAGGAGAAGACCAACGGCGCGGCCGACGGCGAGGACGGCGAGGAGGCCAGTATCTCGCTGTCCGCGATGGAGGAGAGCGTCAGGCCGCAGGTGCTGGAGACCTTCGACAACATCGCCTCGACCCATACCAAGACGCAGCGGCTCCACGCCAGGCGCGAGGAGGCGCGCAAGAAGAAGGCCAAGTTCAGCAAGGCCTCCGAGAGGCGGCTGGCGAAGCTCAACGCCGAGTTGGCCGCGCTGGTCAAGTCCGTCCACATGCACAACACGCGCATCGACCAGCTAGTCCAGGAGCTCTATCTCCACAACCGCAGGCTGGTCGGCTTCGAAGGCAAGCTGATGCGGCTCGCCCAGCGCTCCAAGATCAACCGCGACAGTTTCCTGGAGTACTATTTCGGCCACGAGACCGACCGCAACTGGCTCAGTCGGGTCTCGCGGCTGTCCGAAAAGGGCTGGAAGGAGTTCGTCTCCGGAAACAGGGACGACATCCGCCGGATCCGCAAGGACATCGCCCAGATCTCCAAAGAGATCGAGATGCCGATCTCCGAGTTCCGGCGCATCGTCAATCAGGTCCAGCGCGGCGAGCGCGAGGCCAGCCGCGCCAAGAAGGAGATGGTCGAGGCCAATTTGCGGCTGGTGATCTCGATCGCCAAGAAATACACCAACCGCGGGCTGCAGTTCCTGGATCTGATCCAGGAGGGCAATATCGGCCTGATGAAGGCGGTCGACAAGTTCGAGTACCGCCGCGGCTACAAGTTCTCGACCTATGCGACCTGGTGGATCCGCCAGGCGATCACCCGCTCGATCGCCGATCAGGCGCGCACCATCCGCATCCCGGTCCACATGATCGAGACCATCAACAAGCTGGTCCGCACCTCGCGCCAGATCCTGCACGAGATCGGCCGCGAGCCGATGCCCGAGGAATTGGCCGAGCGCCTGGCGATGCCGCTGGAGAAGGTCCGAAAAGTCCTCAAGATCGCCAAGGAGCCGATCAGCCTCGAGACCCCGATCGGCGACGAGGAGGACAGCCATCTGGGCGACTTCATCGAGGACAAGAACGCCGTCCAGCCGCTCGACGCCGCGATCCAGGGCAATCTGCGCGAGACCACCACAAGGGTGCTCGCCAGCCTCACCCCGCGCGAGGAGCGCGTACTGCGCATGCGCTTCGGCATCGGCATGAACACCGACCACACCCTGGAAGAGGTCGGCCGGCAATTCTCCGTCACCCGCGAGCGTATCCGCCAGATCGAAGCCAAGGCGCTCCGCAAGCTGAAGCATCCGAGCCGGTCGAGGCTGCTGCGGAGCTATCTGGATACGTAGGCGCAGCCCGGTTCCCGGCGCGGTCTCCGCCGGGCGGCCGTGTCGGGATGCCGGACCGGCCCCTCCGACGGCGCGCGCTCCGCCCCATCATGACGCCGGCCGGTCGGGCCGCGCGGGAGCGGCCCGGCGTCTGCTCATGCGAGCCCGCCTCGTTCGAACCGTCGGACCCCGCAGGAGCGGGGTTTCCCCGGCCGACGGGTCATCGCCCGAGCCGGCCCGCGCTGCGGGGGGTGCGGGCTGGAGCGGCTTGAAGGAGCGGCTTGAAACGGACATGCCTTAACGATCCGGCTTGGCGACCACCGTGGCGCGCAAGGCGCCGATCCGCGGCGACCTGATCTCGACGATGCCTCCCGGGTTCAGGAAGGTCTCCGGCGCCGGGGCGCCGTCTTCGAGCAGCGGGCTCGAATCGGCGGCTGTGCCGGCGGCGGTCCCGCCGCTGATCATGTCGCCGGGGTAGAAGGTGAAGTCGCGGGACAGATGCGCCAGATATTCGCCGAACGAGAACACCATGTCCCGCGTCGAATAGTGTTGGCGGCGCTCGCCGTTGACCAGGGTCTCGACCTCGGTGTCGAACGGGTCGATATCCTCGCCGACGACGATGCAGGGGCCGATCGAGCAGCAGCCGTCGAAGCTCTTTTGCCGGGCGAACTTGAGCGGGCCGGGCTCGGGTGCGAGCCGGATGCGCCAATCGCCCAGGAGCGTGACGCCCCAGATATGCTCGCCGATCTCCTCGGCCGGGATATCCTTGGCCTCTTTGGCCAGCACGATCGCGAGCTCGCCCTCGTAGTCCAGCCGGATGGCGCGCTCGGGATAGACGATCGCGCCATCGGGGCCGACCGATTCGCGGTCGACCTTCCAGAACCCCCAGATCCCCATGTCCCGGATGACCCGGCGCGGCTCGCCCTCGAACGGGCTCCGCTCGCCGCGGCGCGCCGCGCGCTCGGACATGGCCGCGGCGTGATCGGCGAAATTGCCGCCGGCGCAGGCGCCCCGGGCGCCCCGCGGGCGCGGCGCATGCAACACCGTCGCATCGGCCGCTTGAACGATCGTTTCGCCGCGGGGCCCGCTTCTTTCCGCCGCGCCGCCGAAGAGATGCTCGATCGCGGCTTTGGCGTTTTCGAGCATAGCGGGTCCACCTTCGATGAACCGCCCCAGATCGCTCGGCGCCAGCGCGGCGGCCAGCTCGACGGCATTGCGCGCGCCGTCGCGCTCGCATCGGCGATCTCGCCGTCGCGCACGATGCCGATGCGCCGCCCCGGGCCATAGACGACGATCTTCATGGTTCCTTCCCTGTTTTCCAGCCCCGCCCGGTGGGCGCGATCGCCAGGGCGCCGGAATTGTCCGCCTCCGGCGGGGTCCGGCTGGCAAGACCGCCGCGGCTGGCTATGGCATCCGAGGCTCGCGCGACGGGTCACCGACCGGCTCGCGGTCCGCCTTCCGTTTCTCCCGCGCGGCGAACTCTGCGGCCGTCATGCCCCAGGGCGGAGGGTCCTTGAGATACTCTTCCTCCTCCGGCGTGTTCTCGCGGCCGAGCAGGGCGTTCCTGTGCGGGAACCGGCCGAAGCGCCTGATCGCGTCGCGATGGTCTATGGCCGACTGCAGGGAGCGTTCGTCGTCGAGGGCGCGGTAGAGCGCGACCCCGCGCTCCTGGTCGGCCAGGATCTCGCTGTGCTCGAAGGGCAGGTAGGCGAACGTCTTCGGCCAGCGGTGAAAGCCCTGGTCGTAGCCCTGGGCGAGCGCGTACCGGGCAATTTCGCGCGCCTTGGCGTCGCTGGCATAGGCGCGCACGCCGCCGCGGAAGATGTTCCGCGGAAACTGGTCCAGCATGATGATCAGGCACAGGCAATCCTCAGGCGTGTCCTTGAAGCGATCGAGCGCGCCGGCGGCGGCCCGCTCGTAGACGCCGGAGTAGGTTCGGGCGAGATAGGCGTCGAACTCCGGTGTCGCACGGAACCAGATCTGGCGCCGCTCGATCGGCGAGCCGAGGTCGGTGGTGCCGAACCAGAACGACAGGATTTCGTGAGACAGCCGATCCATCACGCAGTCCGTGCGAGGCCGGACGCACTCCTTGTCTACTGCTCTGCTGCGTTCAGTCTACCGCATTTAACAGGTCGAGTCCGGTTCGTGAACAGACAAAACGGTCGAAACCGCCGCTTCCAGGACGACCTTCCGTCGCCGGCAAGCGGATTTATCCGGTTTTCACAGCACATCGACTGTCCGCTTCTGCTGAGGTTGTCGGCCTTGTGGGGAAGCGGTCGGGCGCGGCCCCGGGCCTGTCAAGCCCGACGCGGGTTGGGATACAGCTTGAGCAAGACCTCCGACCGTCCAACGAACCGATGTCGTCTTGAACGCCTAAATCAAAGAAAGATAGTATCCTCCATATCAATTATTCTTTAATGGAAAATAACATTGGTGTTTCACTGTCTTCTTCTTTAATAATTCTTTTCTTAAATTTATGAATTATATCTTCATCCAATTCTTCTATTGCTTCTATAAACCTGTTCCATTTTTCTATATTATTAAGGAATTTAAACGATTTATCAAGGGCGCTGTAAAAAACCACTTCTTTCTCTTTTCTAATTATCCGATATGTATTCATTAAGGTCTCTATACTTTTTCCGTCCCATATCATTAGGCCAGACGTTGCTTCTTTCGCCATGGCGCGATCTTTTTTAGAATAAAAATTGAAGTCACGCTTCCGGGTTCCTGGCGGTATGTCGCGCGTCTCCCATTCGCCAACGTTGTTTCGGAGATTCCCTTCTGTACAGAAAACTTCAACCTCACGATAATTTTTCCTATGAAGATATTTTTGTACAGCCTTGTCCGCCCCATTGGCATCACCGATGAGGATCGAAAATTTTTTCTCGATTATGTGATCCAATTCCTTCTGAACATGCTTACTCAAGCGGGAGACGCGTCGTGAGCCGCCGATGAAGACCTTCGTCATTGGTGTCTCCGCGTCCGGCTGATTGTCAGGGCATGGATGTCGGCTACTTCCCCTGACTTGTATAATTCAGTCGTCACCGCATTCATCGTCGCTCCCGATCTGTAAAGATCATCGAAGAGCAAGATCGACCGACCACGCGTAACCGATTTGTCGACGGCGTGCAGTTTCTCGAGAAGTTTCGCGCGTTCGTCCAGGTCAAAGACATTTTTCAATTGTGGCGTGGGGCGCGTCCTCTTCACGCAATCGACCAACCGAATCCCCAACCGTTCGCTAATTGCCTTGGCCACGATCAGAACCGGCTGAACGCGACGGTTAGTCGAAGGCGGAAAGGGAAAATTCCCCTGTCCGTCACTGGGCTCCGGCGACGAGGATGTCACGGCCGGCTGACGCAGCCGACCGCCAGCGCCTCGGCGTCCTGCTCTACCCGAAGAGCCCATGATCGCAGGGGAGAACGCGGGGGGCGGTGATTGGTGGCGGTGTGCGCGGTCTGGCCTCGGACGGCCTCCGCGTGGCTGTTCCGGACCCTCGGCGCCCGAGCCGGTCCGGCCGTCGCGTTGCCTCAGCACCCCTCGCGTCCCGCCCTGAATAGTCCCGATGAAGGCCGGAATCAAGTACGACGACGCCGAGGTCGCAAAGGCGCTCGACCGCCTGGCCGCCGCCGGAAAGTCCCTCGCACCCGCGATGAAGCAGATCGCCGCCGCGCTGGAGGACGCAGCCTTCGACGCCTTCCAGACCGAAACCTCGCCGGACGGCGATCCCTGGGCCGGCCTCTCCGAACACACCAGGGCCAGCCGCGCCAGGCGACGCAAATGGCCCGGCCAGATCCTACAGGTCTCCGGCGATCTCGCCGGCAGCATGACCAGCGCCCATGACGCCTTCTCCGCCGTCGCCGGCACCAGCCTAGTCTATGCCCCCACACATCAGTTCGGCGCCGCCAGGGGCGCCTTCGGCGCCACCGCGCGCGGCCAGCCCATCCCCTTCGGCGACATCCCGGCGCGCCCCTTCCTCGGGGTCTCCGACGAAACCCGACAGGACATCCTCGATGCCCTCGAAGACCACCTCGCCAAAGCGTTGATTTAAGCCCGCGAAAAGGAGTTTTTCCGACGGGTTTCCGACAGTTCTACGCCAACGAATCACCAAGATTCCGAAAATAAGTTGCATTCCAAACGTTAA
The DNA here is from genome assembly GCA_965202905.1 of Alphaproteobacteria bacterium. Taxonomy (GTDB): domain Bacteria; phylum Pseudomonadota; class Alphaproteobacteria; order MPNO01; family MPNO01; genus CAYFYS01. The sequence continues at coordinate 2,021,975 of OZ241868.1, forward strand.
TCCCTACCCGGGTTATTCCCAAACTTCTCCCTTGAGATCAACACTTTGCAACCATCCCTAAATTCGCATTCCAAACGCCACCCTCCACGACGGCAAGGTGCCAGTTCGAGTTTCCGGTGCGGTTGGATGCCGAGAAGCGCGGTGTCCGGGTCCAGCGGATGGGCCGCGCGCCACTCGTAGTCGTCGTCGACCGGCGGCGCCGGCGCGTAGCTCTCGTCGCCGATGAAGATAAAGACGATTCCCTTGAACTCCCGGACCGGCAAGGTGCGCAGCCTCACCTTGTCGATGATCTCGTCGTCGGGCGCGGCCACGATCGAAACCAAGCCGCCGTCCTCAAGATCGAAGGTGAAAACATCAGGCAGGTCGGGTGAAGCGACAGCTTCACCTCGCGGTGGACGCAGCGGTCAAGCAGCGCATGCACCTTGCCCTTGGCGCGCCGGAGCAGGATCGGCGCGCCGGCGATCCTGATGCCCTTGACCTCGCAGTCGGCGATCCCGTGGCTGAACAGACCCGGATACCAATGGTTCTCGAGCCCACATCCCGCATCGAGACAGGGCGCGTAGAACCTCCGGTCCCGGTCGGCCCGGCTTGTATTGGCTGCCATGGCGGCCCCCGGCTTGGCGCGTTGCTGGCTTGGCAGGCGAAGCCAAGTCCAGCCACGCACGCGCGCCGATCGAGGCCAGGCGGTCAGACGGCGCCCCAGACCTCGTCGGCGATCTCGAGCGCCAGCTCCAGCTTTCGCCGCGCGTCGTCCCGGCCGACGACCTGGCCGCCGCCGCCGCCCGAGGAGAACCCACATTGTGGGCCGATCGCCAGGCGCTCGATCGGGACGACCCGGGCGGCCTGCTCGATCCGGCGCAGGATGTCCCTGCGCGGCTCCAGCTCCGGCGTCTTGGTGCTGATCAGCCCGAGGACGACGACCTTGTCTTCGGGCAGATAGCGCAGTGGCGCGAAATCGCCCGCGCGATCGGTGTCGTACTCCATCAGGAACACATCGGCATCGAGCCCGCCCAGCACCCGCTCCGCGATCGGCTCATAGCCGCCCTCGGCCATCCACATGCCCTTGAGATTGCCCCGGCACATGTGGACGGCCACCGTCATGTCTTCCGGCCGGCCGGCGAGCGAGCCGTTGATCAGCCGGACATAGGCCTCTGTCAGCCCGTCCGGGTCCTCGCCGCGGGCGCGCACGCCGGCCCGCGCGGTCGCATCGCAATTGCACGGCAGGGCGGTATCGTCGAACTGCAGATAAGTGCAGCCGGCATCGGCCAGATCGTCGACTTCCTGCCGGTAGATCCGCGCCAGGTCTGCGAAGAACGCATCGCGGTCGGGATAGGCCTCGTCCTCGAAGCTGCGCGGCCCGAGGAAGAAGTGCAGTACCGGAGGCGAGGCCATGGTCACCTTCGGAACGCCCTTTGGCGAAAGCGATCTCAGATAGCGGAAATCCTCGGCAACGATCTGCCGCCGACGCGTAAGGGGCGTCGCCGCGTAGGGTGAGGACGCCACGCCCAGGTCGGAACGGGCGCTCCTGAAGCTCAACACGCCCTCCTCGCGCAGGCCCAGCCCGTCCAGCGCATCGATGACGCCCGCCGACCACGACCGCCTGCGGAACTCCCCGTCGGTGACCGACGGCATGCCGATCTCGTCCTGGAAAGCGACGATCTCCGCAATGGCCTCGTCCTGAATGGCCTGGAGCGCGGCCTCATCGATCGTGCCGGCGCGATGGGCGCGCACGGCCTCGAGCAGCCGATCGGGCCGGACGAAGCTTCCGACATGCTCGGCGCGGAAGGGCGGTCCGGCTTGCGTCATCGCCGCAGCATATCCGCCCCGAACCGGCCGGCAAGGGCATCCCATCGCGGTCCCGGTCGGGTTATAATTCTGCGGGTTATAATTCTGCAGGCGGCGCAAGGGGAGGCGGCGATGCCAAGCTGCGAGGAAAGATTCGTCGATGTCGACGGCGTGCGGACGCGCTACTTCGACAAGGGGGAGGGGCCGACGCTGGTGCTGGTCCATGGCGGCCATTTCGGCGCGACAACGTCGCCCGATGCGGCCGAGGACTGGGACCTCAACTTCGACGCGCTCGCCCAATGGGCGCGGGTGATTTCCTTCGACAAGCTCGGCCAAGGCTATACCGGCAACCCGAAGGTCGATGACGACTACACCATGTCGGCCGTGGTCCGCCATGCGGCCGGTTTCCTGCGCGCCGTCGGCGTCGAGAACGTGCACCTGATCGGCCATTCGCGCGGCGGCTACGTGACCTGCCGGGTGAGCGTCGATCATCCAGAGCTGGTCGCGACCTGCACCATCGTCAATTCCAACACCTGCGCGCCGTTCACCGGGCGCAACGATTACGTCTTCGCCAACAACCCGGAGCCGACGCTGAGCCGGGCGGCGCAGCGCTGGGTGCTCGAAAAATATTCCTGCGACCCCTCCCATATCACCGAGGAGTGGCTCGACGCCCTGTTCAGGATCTCCGAACGGCCGGAATACCGCGAGGCCGTCGCCAAGATGAACGATGAGGGATTCCTGTGGACCAGGTTCTTGCCGGGCCTGCTGGCCGACAAGGAGGAGATGTTCAAGATCCTCGCCCAGCGCGGCATCCAGCGTCCCGTGCTCCTGGTCTGGAGCCGCAAGGACGACACCGTCACCCAGGCCCAGACCGAAGCGCTCTACCGCATCCTTGCCGGGAAGGAGCGTCGCGCGCGCCTGCAGGTGTTCGATCACGCCGCCCATTTCAGCTACCGCGAGCAGCCCAAGCGGTTCAACGAAGTGATCAAGAGCTTCGTTCACGCCGCCTGAGGGGGGACGGGACATGGACTTCAACCAGGCGAAATTCATCGAGGTCGACGGCATCCGCACGCGCTATTTCGACAAGGGTTCGGGGCCCGCGGTGGTGCTGTTCCACGGCGGCAATTTCGGCTCGCTCGACGGCGCGGACTGCGCGGCCGACTGGAACCTCAACTTCGACGGGCTGGCCGAACGCTGCCGCGTGGTGGCGATCGACAAGATCGGCCAGGGCGAGACCGACAACCCGCAGACAGACGACGCCTACACCATGCAGTCGGTGACCGACCACGCGCTCGGTTGTCTCGAGGCGCTCGACCTCGGCGACTGCCACATCGTCGGTCATTCGCGCGGCGCCTATCTGGTCTGCCGGATGACGCTGGAGAACCCCGGCCGCATCGCGTCCGTCATCATGGTCGATACCGGCACGCTCGGGCCCGGCCAGAGCCGCACGGGGCTGCATTTCCGCGACAAGCCGCGCCCGGCGCTCAGCCGCGAGAGCCAGCGCTGGGTGATGGAGCGCTACTCCTATCACGCCTCCTGCGTGACCGGGGCGTGGGTGGACGAGCTGGTCCGGATCGCACAGCTTCCGAAATACGCCGAGGCGGTCGGGAAGATGAACCAGGGCGGGCTGCTCGACACCCTGTTCCTGCCCCATCACGGCCGCCAGAAGGCCGAAACCTTCGACACCCTGCTGCGCCGCGGCCTCGGCAAGCCGAACCTGCTGATCTGGGGCGCCAACGACCCGACGGCGACGCTGGACCAGGGCTTTTGCCTGTTCGAGATGCTGTCCGAGAAGGAGAAACGTTCGGACATGCATGTCTTCAACCAGGCCGGCCACTTCACCTATCGCGAGCACCCGGAAGCCTTCAACCGCCTGATCGTCGACTTCGTGGGCGGGGTGTGAGCGGATCGCGCATGGCGTCGGGCGGGACCGTCGGCGGGATCGCCTATCACCGGGTGGTCGAGACCGAGCAGCCGGAGTTTCCGGTCGGCTTCCTGTTGCCCGACGCCACGCCGGACGCGCTGGCCCCGCACCGGGCGTGGCTCGAGCCGCGCTTCCTCGATCCGGCGACCGACAAGCTGGTCATGCCGGTCCAGTCCTACGTTTTGCGAACCGGCCATCACACGATCCTGGTCGATACCTGCGTCGGCAACGGTAAGGAGCGGCGCTTCCACGCGTCGTGGTCGCATCGGGCATCGACGGCCTATCTCGATCGGCTGGCCGCGATCGGACTCGCGCCCGAGGCCATCGACTTCGTGATGTGCACCCATCTGCACGCCGATCACGTCGGCTGGAACACGCGGCTGGTCGACGGACGCTGGGCGCCCACCTTCCCCAACGCGCGCTACGTCTTCGCGCGCACCGAGTTCGATTACTGGCTCGGGCTGAACGAGAAGGGCAGGAAGTATTCCGACGGCTGCATCGACGATTCCGTCCTGCCGGTCCTGGAGGCGGGCCAAGCCGAGATCGTCGACGACGACCACGCCTTCGACGATCAGGTCTGGTTCGAGCCGACGCCGGGGCATACGCCCGGCCATGTCGCGATCCACCTCGCTTCGCAGGGGAGCCGCGCGGTGCTGTCGGGCGATGTCTGCCACACCCCGCTGCAATGCCGCGAGCCCGGCTGGAGCGCGGTCGGCTGCACCGATTCCGCCCGGTCCGCGGCCACGCGGCTTGCCTTCCTGGATGCGCATTGCGAGACCGACACGGCGGTGATGACCGCCCACTTCCCCTCCCCCTCGGTCGGCCATGTCCGGCGCCGGGGCGAGGCCTTCGATTTCATACTGGACTGATTTCATACTGGACTGAGGGAGTTCGGCGATGCTGCACAAGACGATCGGACAGCTACCGGGCGAGGCCGCGGCCAGGTTCGGCGACAAGACCGCCTTGATCTGCGGCGACCGCTCCTTCTCCTTCGCCGGGATCGACGGGCTGGCCACCCGCCTGGCCAACGGACTCGCCTCGATCGGCGTCGAGCCGGGCGACCGGGTGACGCTCTACGCCCGGAACGGCTGGGAGTGGATCGTCGCCTATTACGCGATCGCCAAACTCGGCGCGGTAATCAACCCGATCAACGTCATGCTGACCCCCGACGAGGTCGCCTACGTGGTCAAGGACTGCGGCGCCAAGGCGCTGTTCACCACCGCCGACCGCGCCGCGCCGATCCTGCCCCTGAAGGCCTCCGGCGACCTCGCCGAGGTGATCGTCATCGGCGGCGCGCTGGACGGTGCGGTGAGGTTCGAAGACCTGGTCGAGACGGGCGCGGCAACCTTCGATCCGCCGGAAATCCCGGCCGAAGCGCTGTCGACGATCTGCTACACATCGGGCACGACCGGGTTTCCCAAGGGCGCGATGCTGTCCCATCGCAACGTCGTCCTGAACGCGGCGATCACCGCGGCGATGAACATGCGCACCGGGGACGATATCCATGCGACCGCGCTGCCGTGCGCGCATGTCTACGGCTGCACGATCCTGAATCTCTGCTTCCTGTTCGGCTCCAGGCTGGTCCTGCTCGAACGGTTCGAGGCCGGCGCGCTGCTGGCGGCCATCGCCGAGCACAAGGCGACGATCACCGACGGCGTGCCGACGATGTATCTCTACATGCTGGCCCATCCGGACTTCGAGACGTTCGATCTCTCCTCGCTCACCCGCTCGGTGGTCGGCGGCCAGGCGATGCCGGTCGCGAAGTCCGAGGAATGGGCCGCGCGGGCGGGTGTCGAGGTCTACGAGCTGTGGGGCATGACCGAGCTCGCCGGTCCCGCCGTGATGCAGCATTCGTACGGCGAAAACCGGCTGGGCTCGGTCGGGCTCGACATGCTCTACCACCGCACCAGGATCGTCGATCCGGAGGATGCCTCGAACGAGCTGCCGGACGGCGAGGTCGGCGAGCTGATGGTCAAGGGCCCGTTCGTGATGATGGGTTATTACGGTAACGAGGACGCCACCGGAGAGGCGATCCGGCCCGATGGCTGGCTCCATTCCGGCGATCTCGCCAAACGTGACGAGGACGGCTACGTCTATATCGTCGACCGCAAGAAGGACATGATCCTGACCGCCGGCTTCAACGTCTATCCGGCTGAGCTGGAACGGGTGATCTGCGGCCACCCGGCGGTCGCGATGGCCGGCGTCGGCGCCAGGCAGGATGCCGAAAAGGGCGAGATCGCCAAGGCCTATGTCGTCCTCAAGCCCGACCGGACGGCCGCGGCCGAGGACATTTCCGCGTTTTGCCGCGAACATCTGGCCGCCTACAAGGTGCCGCGCGAAGTCCAGATCGTCGCCGACCTGCCGACGACCTCGACCGGCAAGATCCTTCGGCGCGAGCTGCACACGCTGGAATAGCTGTCCCGATTCGGGCCGGCCGGCCCGGTTCCCGCATGTCGGACTCTGGCGATGCGCGCGCGGGCCTCATCCACCCGCCCGCGTCATCCGCGCCGCCGAAAGGAGAGGGCAAGGATGGGCAGCAGGCCGAGGACGGCGACCACCGTCGGGCCGACCGGAAGGTCGGCGGCGTAAGCCAGCGCGAGCCCGCCAAGGCTGCCGATGGCGCCGAGCGCCCAGCCGGCGACCAGCCGGGCTGCGAAGCTGTGCGCGATCATCGATGCGCAGAAGGCCGGGATGATCAGGAAGGCGAACACCATAAGCACGCCCGCGGCCTCGACCGCCAGGGTGATCGCCGCGGCGAAGGAGGCGAAGAAGGCGAACTCCCAGACAATTCCCGCGCAACCGATCCCATTTTCCTTGAGGGACAGGGCGAGAAACCGGTCGCGCCACAGGAAATGGACCAGCCCGAGCGCGCCGTAAACCGCCCCGATCGCCGCGACCTCGGTCCAGCCGACCCACAGGATGCTGCCGTTGAACAGGCTTTTCAGCGCTTCCATGCCCTGCACCGATCGGCTCAGGACCAGGATCGAGACAGCGGTCGCGACCACATAGGCAATGCCGATGATCGCCTCGCGCGTGGTCTTGCCGGGAACCCGGCGCAGCATCGAGAATGCGAGCGCCGCGGCCATCGCCGCGGTGAAGGCGTAGGCCCGCGCCGCGCCACCATGCACGTCCTGGCCGAAGAGAAACGCGACGCTGGCGCCGAGCGCCGCGAACTGGGCAAGCGCCAGGTCGATGAAGATGATCCCGCGGGCGAGCACATGCAGCCCGAGATAGGTGTGGCTGAACACCAGCAGCAAGGTGAAGGCGAACCCGGGCAGCAGGATCTCCCCGGCCGCCATGCTATATCGCCCCGACGCGGGCGAGCGCCGTCACGATCGCATCGAACAGACCGCCATAGGTGCGCACGCCTTCCACCGATCCCACCGCATGGGGCAGGACCGCGACGCGGATCCCTGTCTGCCGTTCCAGAAGCGCGGCCGAGCGGCGCTCGTGATAGGGCGCCATGATCAGCAGGCCGATGCGCTCGGCCCTGATGCGCGCGATCAACCCCGCGATGTGAGAAGCCGTGGGCGCGACGCCGGGCAGTGGCTCGAGCTGGCCGACGATCGCAAACCCGAACGCGTCGGCGAGATAGGTGAACGTGCGGTGATAGGCGATCGCTTTTCTGCCGCGCAGCGGCGCCATCCGCGCGCTCCAATCGGTGCGCCCGGCGGCAAGGGCCGCCTCGAAGCTCCGCAGGCCGCGGTCATAGGCCGCGGCGTTGGCCGGATCGATCGCGCGCAGCCGGGCGGCGATCGCCCGGCCGGCCAGCACCCCCCGCGCCGGGTCCAGCAGGTAGTGCGGGTTGCCCGCCGCGTGGACATCGCCCATCGACCGGTCGACCGGGCCGGCGGGGATCTCGAGCAGCCGGACCGATTGCGACAGATCGAGATAGCCGGGCCGGCCCGGCAGCACGCGCCCGTTTCGCCCTGCCTGAAGCGCCGCCGGGAGCCAGCCGATTTCGAGGTCGGCGCCGACCGCAAGAAGCAGATCGGCACGGTAGACCCGCCGGATCATGCTCGGTCGGGCCGAGGCGTAGTGCGGGTCGCTGGCCCCCTTGGTGAGCGCGCGTGCGCTGAGCGCATCCCCGCCGATCTCCGCCGCAATCGCGGCGAGATCGGCGGTCGTGGCCACCACGCGAAGCTGGGCGGCCGACGGCGCCGCGTCCAGCATTGCGACGACGGCAATGGCAAGCGCGGTTCGGTGCATCGTCGCCTCCTAGAAAGTGTGTGCGAAATGGCCGCCCAGCGAGAATTCGAGCTGCAGCCAGACCGTGTTCGCGACGCCGTTCTCATCGGCGTCCAGGTGATCGGCCCAATCGCGGTTGTACTGCAGCCGCACCTTGCTGAACTCCGTCGGATACCAGGTCAGATTGGGCGACAGCCGCCAGCGATCGTCGCTGTCGGCTCGGATTCTGGCGATATCGGTCGGATCGTCGCCGTCACCGGTCGCGTAGTCGACGCGCAGGCCCGCCACCCATCCGGGCGCGAAGCCGTAAGTCGCCTGGCCGAAGATCCCCCAGTCCGTAAAGTCCTCATGTTCGGGGGTTCCCGGGTCCATGAACTCGAACTTGCGATAGAGCGCCTCGCCGTGGAAGGCAACGAAGGGGAATCCGCGCCGGGTACGCTTCGGCTGCCATTTCACGTAGATGTCGCCGCCCACGATGTAAGTCCTGGTGCCGGCGCCGGTCGCGTTCGGCCCGGTGGCGCCGGAGACGCCGATATTCACGCTGACCTCATCGGACAGATCGACGCCGTTGAGCCAGCGCGCCGAATAGAGCAGGTCGCCGATGTCGTCGATCGGGCGGTCCATGAACTCGGTCCCGCGGATCACAAGCTCGTCGTTGCCCAGAAAGCTTCGCAGCGTCTCGCCCCGCGAGTTCGCGGCGCTCACGGCGATCTCGGAGAACCACGGCAGGGGCGTGAGCCAGGAGACCTGCGCCCCCTGGCTGCGCAACCCGTCCGGACCGAACAGGCGGGAGAGAATCACCGGCTGATCCACGAAGTCCCAGCGATGGGGGTGCATCGGGTTGGCGCGGCCGAACTCGGTATAGAACTGGCCCGCCTTGATCTGTAGCCCGGCCGGCAGCGAGCGCGTGGTGGCGAACGCCTCCTCCAGCTCGACGACGGTCTCGCCTTCCCGGTCGATCACCAGAGTGACGTTGGCCTGGGCATCGAAATACGGATCGACGCTGCCGCCGAGAAAGAGCTCGGCATTCTGGAGAGTGAAACCGTTGCGGTTGGGATCGTGGTGGCCGGCCTGTAGACCTTCGATGAGGCCATCGGCGGCGCTGGACCCGCCGGCGGCGACCGATGTCGAAAGCCCGATCTGGAACTGGCTTCCCGACGCACCGCCGAACATCCCGTCGGCGGCGCGGGCCGGCTTGGCCGGCGCCGGAGGCGGAGCGGCGGATTTTCGGGCTTCCAGCGCCTTGAGCCGCCCCTCCAGGGTTTTCATCTGGCGCTCGTGTGCCTGGCGCATTTCTCGCATCTGCTGCTTGATGGCTTCAAGCTGGCTCGCGCCGCCGCCCTGCGCCATCGCAGGCAGGGATGCGAGCAGGCCGCACAAACCGATCGCGGCCATGACTGTCTTCGAAACGGACATCGACTTCTCCGGGCTGAATTCCGAACGGACGACACACGGCGCGAACGGGCGCCAGGCGTCGGGTTTCTCAATCGGGTCGGGAATTCAGGCCTGCGGAGGGCCCCGCGCGGTGCCGGCGCAGGCCGGCGCCGGTTTACCGAGGCGGGCGGCCGGCACGGTTTGCGAGACTGCCGCCCAGTGGAGCGGCGGCGCCGTCGTCGGAACGGCGCACGCCCCGGCCTCGAGGCTTGCGAGCTGACACTGCACATCGGCGACCGAGCCGAAATGCGCATCGTCGGCGTGGGCAAGATGCAGCCCCGCATGTGCGATGCCGGCCAGCATCGCCAGCATCGCCAGAAAACCGGCTATCGGCCGGCGCCAGTATCGATGTGTGGTCACATTCGGCGTCCGATGCGCATCCCCGTCCGCCACGCAGGCGGGCAATGAAATGTTATGTTATTGCAAAAGTCGCCGCAGAGCAAGCTTCAGAGACCTGAGCGCGCGACGATGTAGAGCCCGAGCGCGAGGAGCGCCGTGAAGAACACCCGCCGGAACAGCTCATCGGACATCGCCCGGCTCAGCCGCCGGCCGATCGCCATGCCCAGGAGCGCCGGCGCGACCGCCGCAGTCGAGACCGCGCCGAGATCGGCAGAGACCAGGTTGCGGCCGGCGAGCGCGACGCCGAGCGCGGCCGTGGAGACGGTGAACAGCATCCCCATCGCCTGGATCAGCGCATCGCGCGGCAGGCCGAGCGCCTGGAGGTAGAGCACGCCGGGGAAGACGAACGAGCCCGTCATGCCGGTCAGCACGCCGTTGACGGCGCCCACCAGGGGTCCCGCCCAGACCTGCCGCCGCGCGGAAACGCGCGGGCGAAACCCGGCGAGGCTGACCGCGGCATACAGGGCGATCAGAAGCCCGAGGAGCGCCGACAAATAGGCGATGTCGATGCGGGTCAGCGCGCCCGCGCCGATCCACACCGTCACCGCAGCGAGCAGCAGCAGCGGCCAAATGCGGGCGACGATCGTCCGAAGATGCCCGCCGACGGCGGCCTGCCAGAAATTGGTCGCGAGCGACGGGACCAGCAGCAGCGCCATCGCCGGCTGGAGGCCGAGGGCCACGGTCAGGACGGCAAGCGAGACCGTCGGCAGGCCGAGCCCGATCACCCCCTTGACCGCGCCGGCAAGCAGGAAAGTCAGCCCGATCGTGGTCAGCTCCAGCGCGGCTGTCATCGGTCGGCTAGCGGCTCAGCGAAAGGCCGCCGGGCGCGCGGCCTGGACCATCTCAAAGATCCGCGCGGGCGTCAGCGGCACCTCGGTGACCACGACGCCCAGCGGCGCCAGCGCGTCGGCGACCGCGTTGGCGATCACCGCGAGGCCGCCGATGGCGCCGCCCTCGCCCAGCCCGCGGACGCCGCCCAGCGTGCCCGGCGGCTCGTCCTCGAGGTGGACGACCTCCATGCGCGGGATCTCGCAGGACGACGGCACGAGGTAGTCCGCCAAGCTGGCGGTCACCATCTGGCCGGCCTCGTCGTGGATCACCTCTTCCAGCAGGGCCGCGCCGATACCTTGCGCGACTCCCCCATGAGCCTGGCCGTCGGCGATCAGCGGGTTGATCACCCGGCCGCAATCCTCGACCGCGACGTAGCGGCCGATCGAGACTGCGCAGGTCTCGGGGTCCACCTCGACCATCGCGATGTGGGTGGCCGAGGTCGCGGTCGCAAAGAACGGATCGTAGACCCGGCGCGCCTCGAGATTGCCGATCTCGTCGCGCAGGTCCTTGGGCAGCCGGCCCATCTGCGAATAGACCGCCTTGGCGAGCTCCGCGACGGTCATCGTCCGATCGGTGCCGGCGACGCCGACGACGCCGCCCGCGATCTCGATGTCGGGCTCGGCGGCCTCCAGCAGGTGAGCCGCGCAGCGAATCACCTTCGCGCGGACCGCGCGGGCGGCCAGCGTGCCTGCGCCGCCGGCAAGCACCGCGCTGCGGCTGGCATAGGTGCCGGTGCTGTGGGCGTTGGTCGCGCTGTCGCCGAGGTCGATATGGATGTCCTCGAGCCGGACGCCGAGCTCCTGGGCGACGACCTGGGCGAGCGTGGTCTCGATGCCCTGGCCCTGGGAGGACACGCCGAAGAACGCGGTGACCGAGCCGGTCGCGTCGATCTCGACCGAGGCGCCCTCGGTGCCGGTGTTGACCGGCATTCCGGGCGCAACCGAGATGCGGGATCCGAGCCCGGTGAGCTCGGAATAGGACGCGATCCCGATTCCAACCCAGCGGCCGGCCGCGCGGGCGGCATCGCGTTCGGCGCACAAGGCCCGGTAGCCGGCGGACTCGCAGGCCGTGTCGAGGCAGCCGATGAAGCTGGAGCGGTCCCAGACGATGCCCGAGGCGACCTTGTAGGGAAACTCCCCCTCGGCCACGAGGTTGCGCCGGCGCAGCGTCACCGGGTCCATGCCGAGCCTCGTCGCGGCCATGTCCATCAGCCGCTCGGTCACGAAGGCCGCGATCGGCCGCCCGACCCCGCGATAGGGCCCACCGCCGGGCTTGCTGGTCGCGACCGCCCGCACGCGGCCGTCATAGGCCGGCAACCGATAGGGACCGGGAAGGAAGCTCACCACCTGCACCGGCTCCAGGCAGGCGGTCCAGGGATAGACCGAAAAGGCCCCGACATCGCCCAGCGCATCGGCCTTGAGCGCCAGCACGGCGCCCTCGGCGTCGAGCGCGAGCTCCGCATCGACGGTCTCGTCGAACGCCTGGGTTGTCGACAGCAGATCCTCCTGCCGGTCGCCGAACCACTTGACCGGCCGGCCCAGTTTCAGGGCGAGCGCCGCCAGGCAGATATCCTCGGGATACAGCGTCGCCTTGGCGCCGAACCCGCCGCCGACATCGGCGGAGATCACCCGCACCCGGCTGCCCGGCATGGCAAAAATCTCGGCCAGCGCGTCGCGGACGATTCCGGGAATCTGGGTCGTCGAGTGGAGGGTGAGCGTGCGGCTCCGCCTGTCGTACTCGGCAAGACCGCCGCGGGCTTCGATGGTCACCGGCGTCTTGCGGTGGATCCGGAAGCGGCCACGGACCCGGACCGCGGCCGCGGCCATGACCCGGTCGACATCGCCGCGCCCGAAGGCCCGCATGGCCAGCACGTTGGTGCCGGCATCCTCGTAAAGCAGCGGCGCGCCGTCCGCAGCGGCCTCCGCCGCATCGACCAGGCTCGGCAGAGGCTCGATGTCGAGCGCGATCCGCCCGGCCGCGTCCTCGGCCGCATACCGGCTGTCGGCGAGAACCGCGGCCACCGGGTCGCCGACATGGCGCACCTTGTCGACGGCGAGCGGCCCCAGCGGCGTTGCGTGGTAGTCCTTCATGCGCGAGGTGGCGCGGATCGGCCGGGCGATGTCGGCGAAGTCCGCGGCGGTGTAGACGCCGATCACGCCCGGCATCGCCAGCGCTTCCGACAGAGCGATGCCGGCAAGCCTGCCATGCGCGGTTTCGGACCGCCGGAAGACGACATGGGCCATGCCGTGGACCTGCCGGTCGTCGACGAAGCGTCCGAGGCCGCGCAGCAGGCGGGGATCCTCCCGCCGTGTGACCCGCGCGCCGACAAGCCGCGGCCGCGCGGTCAGGAGATCTCCCGGCGTGCTCCGCCCAGTCATTCGGCCGGCCCGCCCCCCGGCGCGATGACAGGCACGCTCCCGGGTGCGGTGGGAGGTACGGTGACGGCGTTGCGCGCGCCGATCTGCAGAACCGGCTCTGTGTCCTCGCGCAGCAGGCCCGGCGGATCCTCGCCCCGGTCGATCGCCGCGAGCCCCGCCGTCAACAGGCGGCGGAACATCACCACCCCCATGTCCGATGTGCCGAGATGCTCGCGGCCGCGGCTCGCGATCGGGCCCTGGCTGACCTGAGCTTCCCAGTCATCGGGCAGGCGCTGCCGGTCCTCGTAGGTGCGCGGCGGCATCTCGAGCGCGCTGCGCCGCGGCGGCTTGTCGCTGTCGGGCGGCGACAGGTTGATATGGAAGCCGACCGAACGGGTGTCATCGACCGGCACCCACCAGCCGATGCGCCGGGCGGGCTCGGTCTCGCGTTCGGGGTCGTCGCCCGGCACGGTCGCCGGCGGGATGCAGCGCGCGGTCGGCACGATCACCTCGCTGACCCTCAGGAACCGGTTGCCGTTGGGCAGCGTCGCCTCGCGAATGTACTGGACGCCATGGCCGACGTCGACGAAGTCGATCTCCGGGCGCGCCGAATAGGCGTCGGTGAAGTTGAACACCCCGCCGTGCCAGGTGTGCAGCACATAGGTGTGCCAGGCATCGATCGCGTTCTCCTGGAGTTGCAGCCAGTTGCATTCGGCGATCGCGCCGCGGCTGTGGTCGCGATAGGCGCCGTAGTCCGAGCCCGGACGCTCCAGGACATTGTATTTGCGAAACGGCGGCCTTTTGTCGGGCGGTCCCATATAGGCGAAGACCAGGCCGTGATACTCCCGGACCGGGTACCAGGGCTGGCGGATCTTGTCCTTGTAGTCGCTGCCCAGCGGTTCGGCCGGCTGGTCGAGACAGCGCCCTTCGACGTCGAAATGCCAGCCATGATAGCAGCAGCGGACGCCCTCGCCGTCGATCTGGCCGAATTCGAGCGAGGCGCCGCGGTGGATGCAATGGGCATAGAGCAGCCCGGCCCGCCCCGATCCGTCGCGGAACGCCACCAGGTCCTCGCCAAGGATGCGCACGCGCCTGGGCAGCGCGCCGAGTTCGTCGGACAGGCAGACCGGCTGCCAGTAGCGCCTGAGCATCTCCCCCATCGGCGTGCCGAATCCGACCCGCGTCAGCGTGTCGTCCTCTTCCGGCACGACGCCGATCCGCCCGTATCCCGATCCGTCCGCCGTCGTCATCGTCCAGTCCGCATGGCTCGATCGGCGCGATTGTGACGGGGCGGGGCTCTGCGGGCAACTCGGATCGGCCGCTTGCCGGCTCCGGTCTCGGGGTGTCGTTGCCGCGAAAGGGCCTCTACCCTGAAGCTTGGTGAACGAACGGCGGGAGGCGTCCGGTGGAGACGCTGATAAAGGACTGCCGCGCGCTGGCGCCGGTGGACGGCGGGCTGGCGATGCGGGGCTGCGACATCCTGGTCCGGGACGGCGCGATTGCGACGGTCGCCGATGCCGGCCGGGTTGACGCCGGCGCCGATGCAGCGGTGCTTTCGGGCGCCGACCGGCTGGTCGTGCCGGGGTTCGTCAACGCCCACACCCATTCGCCGTCGAACATGCTGCGCGGGACGGCCGACGGGATGGACCATGTCGGGTTCATGTGGATGAACCAAGCCGACAGTTTCGGCCGCAGCGAGGAGGAGATCGAGATCTCGGCCGCGCTGGGGGCGCTCGACATGCTGCGCTCGGGCGTCACCGCGGCGATCGACCACTACCCGGAGCAGAACTGCCGGGTCGAGGCGGTCGCGCCGGTCGCGCGCGCCTATGCCGGGATCGGCATGCGGGCCGCGATCGCGCTTCGGATCTTCGACATGGACTATGACGACATCGATCCGGCGCGGTTCAAGGGCCTCGATGTCGAGATCCCTGCGGAAAACCCGCTCACCCCGCTGCCGGCGGCGGAGATCGACGCCATATGCCGCGAGGTCGTAAAGGCATGGCACGGCCACGCAGGGCTGATCTCGATCTTCCCGGGGCCGTCCAACCCGGTCCGCTGTTCCGACGACCTGCTGGTGCGCTGTCACCGAATCGCGGTCGAGCACGATCTCGGCGTCCACGCCCATCTCCTGGAGACCCGCATCCAGCAGACGCTCACGGCCGGGCGCTACGGCCGCTCGATGGTGGCCCAGATGGCGGCGCTCGGCATCCTGGACCGGCGCTGGTCGTTCGCCCATACGATCTGGGTCGATGACGCCGACATTGCGCTCCTGGCCGAACATAGGGCCGTCGTGGTCCACAACCCGCATTCCAACTCCAAGATCGGCGCGGGCGTCGCGCCGATCGCCAGGATGCTCAAGGAAGGCGTTCGGGTGGCGCTCGGCACCGACGGGGCAAACACCAACGACACCTTGAGCCTGCACGAGGCGATGACCCTGGCCTGCCTGCTGCCGCGGGTGACCGGCGTCGAACGGGCGGACTGGCCGGGTCCGGCCGCCGCCCTCGCGATGGCGACGACCGGCGGTGCGGCGGCGCTCAACCTGGCCGGACGGCTCGGCGCCCTCGCGCCGGGCATGAAGGCGGATCTGGTGCTCTACGATCTCGGCACGCCGGGCTTCGCGCCGCTCAACGACCCGGTCCAGCATCTGGTGTTCTCCGAGCGCGGTCGGTCGGTCGCGACCGTCATGGTCGGCGGCGCGGTGGTCTACGACCAGGGCCGATACGCATCGGCCGGGGCCGAGGCGGTAATCGCCGAAGCGCGCGCGATGCGCAGGAGCCAGCTCGGTCGCAACCGGGCACTTTACCGGTTCGCCGAGGCGCTGGTGCGCGCCCAGGCGCATTAGGCTTGCCCGGGCCCGGCTCTTCGCCCACCATCGGCGCGAAACCAGACGGGGCTTGCGGCGACATGGCGGTGGGGAGAGCGACCGGGCTCGACATTGCGTGGGCGCGGGACGACGGCACAAGAGTGCCGTTCGAGGTGTTCTGGGACGAGGCGCTTTACCACCACGAGCTCGACCGGATTTTTTCCGGCCCGCACTGGCAGTATCTCGCCCTGGAGCAGGAGATCCCTGAAGCGGGCGATTACGCCGCGACCTATCTCGGCGAGCGCCGGGTGGTGGTGGCGCGCGGGACGGACGGGCAGGTCCACGCCTTCGAGAACCGCTGCGCCCATCGCGGCGCGCAGGTCGTCACCCGGCTGCGCGGCAACGCCTCTCAGTTCAACTGCTCCTACCACATGTGGTGTTACGACCACGCCGGGAACCTGATCGCCGTGCCCCAGCAGAAGGGCGTCAAGGGCAAGGGCGGTATGCCGGAGGATTTCGCGCTCGAGGGCCGGGGCCTGCGCAAGCTCAAGGTCGCGCGCCTGCGCGGCCTGATCTTCGGCGCCTTCGCGGACGACATCATGCCGCTGGAGGACTATCTCGGTCCCAACGCCGTCGCGCAGATCGAACGGATCACCAGCCGTCCGCTGCGCCGGCTGGGCTATTTCCGCCAAGTGGTCGAGGCGAACTGGAAGCTCTACGCCGAGAACACCCGCGACCCCTATCACGCGCCGCTGCTGCACCTGTTCCATGTCAGCTTCGGGATTCAGACTCCGGCCATGAAGGGCGCTGCGCTGATGGATCCCGAGCACAAGAACAACTGCATCCTGTCGATCGCCGATCCCGACGATGCGAAGGACCACGAGCTCCT
Organism: Alphaproteobacteria bacterium; assembly: GCA_965202905.1. Classification (GTDB taxonomy): domain Bacteria; phylum Pseudomonadota; class Alphaproteobacteria; order MPNO01; family MPNO01; genus CAYFYS01. The sequence goes on from OZ241868.1 coordinate 2,038,585, forward strand.
GACCGAGCAGTACAAGACCAACGCCAAGTACCGGCCGGAGTTCGCGCTCAAGGACCCGCGGCTGATCGGCACCAGGCGGTCGTTCGACGACGATATCAACCTGGTGATCATGTCGATTTTTCCGTCATTGGTGATCGCCCAGGTGGAGGGCGCGTTTCAGATCCGGCATGTGCGCCCCAAGGGGCCTGAGAAATTCGAGATCTACTGGACCTATTTCGGGTTCGACGACGCCGCCGCGGAGGAGCATGCGGACAAGCTGCGGCTCGCCAACATGATCGGCCCGGCCGGGTTCATCTCGATGGAGGACGGCGAGGCCGCCCGGCTGGTGCAGCAGGGCGCGCGCACCCAACGCGGCGACAGCGCCTTCATCGAGATGGGTGGGCGCGGCGCGGTGGAGGACCAGGACCATCTGGTCACCGAGGTCTCGATCCGCGGCTTCTGGCAGTACTACCGCAAAGTCATGCGATTCAACGGCGCGCAGGGACCGGGCAATGGCGCGTGACGACCCGCAGGCCGGCGCGCCCTATGTGGAGTTGCTGGCGCTCTATGCCGACTATGCGCTGGCGCTGGAGGAACGACGCTTCGAGGACTGGCCGGGATTTTTCACCGAGAGCTGTGTCTACGAGGTGCAGTCGCGCGAGAACCGCGAACTCGATCTGCCCGGCGCGCTGATCATGTGCGATACTCGCGGGATGATCGAGGACCGGATCGCCGTCCTGCGCGATACTCTGACCTATCCCTATCTGCACATCCGCTACATGGTCGCGAATCTGCGCGTACTGGAGGCGGCGGAGGACTTCTGGAGGACCAGCGCCAGCTACCTCGTGCTGCACTCGACCGAGGAAGGCGAGACCCGGATCTATTCGACCGGCAAGTACGAGGACGAGATCGTCCGCGAGCACGGCGCGCTCCGCTTCCGCAAGAAGATCGTCGTCGCCGACACCTTCGCGATCGACAATCTGCTGGCCGTTCCGCTTTAGGCGAGGCCCGGGGAAACGCGCATGACCGAAGCGTTGGTGGTTCACGAGTATGGCGGGCCGGAGGCGATGCGGCTGGAGGATGTCGAGGTCGGCGCGCCCGGGCCGGGACAGATCCGCATGCGCCATACCGCGATCGGACTCAACCTGTCCGATACCTACCGCCGGCGCGGGGTCTATCCGCTGGCGCTGCCGGCGATCGTGGGCTCGGAAGGGGCGGGCGTGGTGAGCGAAGTGGGCGCCGGCGTGGAAGGGCTGGCCGTCGGCGAGCGCATCGCCTACGCCGGGCCGCTGGGCGCCTACGCCGCCGAACGGCTGATCGCCGCCGACAAGGTCGTCCGCCTGCCCGATGGCGTCGATGACCGCATTGCTGCGGCGATGATGCTCAAGGGCCTGACGGCCCACTACCTGCTGCACTGGACTTATCCTGTCCGGCGTGGCGATACGGTCTTGATCCACGCCGCGGCTGGCGGGGTCGGCCTGATTTTCTGTCAATGGGCGAAACATCTGGGCGCGACCGTCATCGGCACCGTCGGCTCTGCCGCCAAGGCCTCGATCGCCGAGGCCCACGGTTGCGATCATCCGATCGTCTATACCGAGCGGAATTTCCGCGAGGCGGTGATGGAGATCACCGGCGGCGCGGGCGTGCATGCGGTCTACGACTCGATCGGCGCGGATACGATCGAAGCCTCGATCGCCTGTGCCCGACCGCGCGGGGTGATTGCGGGCTTCGGCCAGGCCTCGGGTCCGTTCCCGCCGCTCGATACCGGGCTGTTGGCGCGGGGCTCGAAGTTCCTCACTCGGCCCGGACTGGCCGATCACACCGCCACGCGGGAGATGATCGAGACCGGCGCCGGCAGGCTGTTCGAGGCCGTGGGCGCCGGCGCGGTGCGGATCAACGTCAACCAGGTCTATTCACTGGCCGACGCCGCCCGGGCGCACGCCGACCTCGAGGGCCGCAGGACCACGGGCTCGACGGTTCTCATCCCCTGAGCGGGACGCGCCGGACACGAAACGGAGCAGTCGATGAACAAGGATCTCAGGACGTTCCTCGCCGAGGCCCGCCAGATGGGGCCGGGCTACTTCGCCTCGGTCAGCCGCGAGGTCGATCCGATCTACGAGCCCTGCGTGATCCAGCAGAAATTCGCCGACCGCGACGAATGGCCGGTCATCCGGTTCGAGAATGTCGCCGGCTCCGACATGCCGCTGGTTACCAATCTGTTCGGCAAGTACGAACTCCTGGGTCTGGCGCTGGGGGTCGACCCCGACCGGCCGAAATCGGAGATCCTCGACCGCTTCCGCGAGCGCATCGCCAGGCCGGTGCCGACCGTGCAGGTTTCGAGAGACCACGCCCCGGTCAAGCAGGTGGTGATCGGCCGGGACGAGATCGACCTCGGCGCGTTGCCGATCCTCAAGCACGCCGAGGGCAACTCGGGCAAGTACATCGCCATCGGCTGCCTGGTAGTGAAGGACCCCGAGACCGGAGTGCTGAATGCCGGGGTGTACCGCCACGAGGTTCAGGGCAAAGCCGAGCTCGCCTGCATGTTCAACCCAGCGCACCACGCCGGTTATATCTATCGCAAGTACCGCGAGGCGGGGAAGCCGATGCAGGCGGTGCTGTTCATCGGCCACCACCCGGCAGGCGTGCTCGGCGTGCTCTCCAAGCAGTCCTTCCACAGCGACGAGTACGAGATGATGGGGGCGCTGATGGGCGAGCCGCTGGAGGTCGTCGACGGCGAGACGGTCGACATCCCGGTGCCCGCCTGGGCGGAGATCGCGATCGAAGGCGTCCTCGATCCCAACAAGGAGACCAGCGATGGCCCGTTCTCCGAATACACCGGCTTCTACGGCCCGGCCAAGGACCCCGTCGGGCTGATGCAGGTCACAGGCATCACGATGCGCAGGGATGCGATCTTCCACGACCTCGATCCGTCGCACCGCGAGCACAACCTGGCCGGCGCGCTCACCTTCGAGGCTGCACTCTACACCGCGGTCTCCAAGCTCGTCCCCTCGGTCACCGGCCTTCACATGCCGCCCTCGGGCAACTGCACCTTCACGGCTTATGTGAAGATCAGGAAGCGGGTCCCGGGCGAGGGCAAGTCCGCCGGGCTGGCCGCTTTGGCGGCCGACCCCAACGTCAAGATCGCGGTCGTGGTGGACGACGAGATCGACATCTACAACGATTCGGACATGCTCTGGGCGATCTCGACCCACGTCCAGGCCGACCGCGACGTCAGCATCATCCCCTACGCCATGGGCGCGCATCTCGACCCATCCGCCTATGGCGAGGTGCGCACCGACAAGGGTCCGATGCAGACCAAGATGATCATCGATGCGACCAGGCCGGCGACGCTCGGTTTCGCCGAGCGCATCGTGCCTCCCAAGGAGGCCTGGGACCGCATCCGGCTGGAGGACTATGTCGACCGGCTGCCCTGAGCCCGCACCCGGCCTTGCCCGACCGGTACGGCGACTTGCGATTCGCGGCGCCGGTTCCGGATCGCCGTTCCGCGGTCGCAGCGCGTTGCCTCTGCGCGCGGGAGGTTAGATCCGTTCCTTCCGCGACAGGGTATCGGTCACGAGGTCGCGGATCAGCGGGCGGTTGCGCAGCGGGTCGACCTGAATCACGCCGGGCCGCAGCTTGACCATGCAGGCATAGCCGGCTTCGCCGTCGATCGCCATTGTGCATTCCTTGCACACGTTGGCGTTGAAGCAACTGAATCGGACGGCGAGCCCGGGATCGTGCAGTTCGCGGATACGCACCAGGCCGTCGAGGACGGAATCGCCGTCGTCGTAGGGGATATCGAACTCGTCGTATCGGCCGTCATCGTGCGACCGGCCGCGCCATACCTTCAGCCGTGCGGTCGAGCGCGCGCCCGGCGGGGCTGGATTGCCGCTCATCGAGCCGTCCTTGCCCGATGGCTGTCGAAGGCCGAGACCGTCGCATCGCCCTGCAGCGAGAGGACCTGCGGGCGCCGCAGGGCATCGTCCGTCGCCACGAAATCGTTCCTTTGATGGGCGCCGCGGCTTTCCCGGCGGCCGAGCGCGGCGAGCGTCACCGCTTCGGCGCCGAGCAGCCCGTTGCGGAGCTCGAACCATTCGACCAGCGAAGTGTTGAACGCCGCCTCATCTTCCACCGTCAGGGTTTCGAGATCCTGCTCCCGCATCGCGCGAATGCGGTCCAGCGCCTCGCTCAGGCCTTGTTCGTCGCGGAACGGGCCGACCTTTTCCCACATCAGCCTCCGCAGATCGTTGAGCAGGGCCTTGGGGGATGCGCCCGATGCGGCGCCGTTCCCACGCCTGGCGCGGACGGCGTCGGCCCGCTTGCGCGCCGCCGCGGCCGGCCAATCGGGGACCCCGTCGGCGGCGACCAACTCGGCGGCGAACCGGCCGGCGCATTCGCCGTAGACCATCGCTTCGGGCAGCGCGTTGCCCGACAGCCGGTTGGCGCCATTGGCCCCGCCGGCAACTTCGCCGGCCGCAAACAGGCCGGCCACGCCGGTCTGGAGCCTGGTATCCACCTGGATGCCGCCCATCAGATAGTGGGCGATCGGCGAGACCTCGACCGGCCGCCGGGTGAGATCGATGCCGTTGCGCAGGAAGATGTCGAGCGCCGGGCCAATCGCCGCCCGGAGGGTCTCCTCCGCGAGATGCTCGAAGGACAGATAGACCCCGCCGTGGGGCGAGCCGCGGCCGGCCTCGACCTCCTTGCAGATCGCGAAGGTGAGTTGGTCGCGGGTGGTGTTGTAGGTTGCGTCTTCGGCGCGGCCGTAGTCGTTCATGAACTCGATGCCGTCGTCGTTGACGATGCGGCCGCCGAGCTTGACCCGCATCGGCTCCCAGGTCGTCGGATCGAGTCCGATCAGCCGAGGCGCCAGATGACCCATCGGGAAGAACTGCACGAACTCCATGTCGACCAGCCGCGCCCCGGCGCGGAGCGCCAGCCCGATACCTTCGCCTGCGATGTTGTTCGAGGCGGTGGTCCGCAGGAACAGCGCCGTCAGGCCGCCGGTGGCAAGCACCGCGGCGCCGGCCGCGATCGCGACCGGCGCGCCGGTCGGCACGTCGAGGCCGACCGCCCCGGCAACGCGGCCATCCTCGACCACAAGGTCGGTCAGGCTGACGTTGCTGAGACGGCGGATCGTATCGGTCCGGCTGATCCGGTTGCGCAGCGCGGCGGCGATCGTCGCCCCGGTGCGCAGGAAATCCACGTAACAGCACCGCTTCCGGCCGTGCCCCGGCGCGATCACCTGCTTGATCCGGCCGTGCTCGTCCTCGGCCCAGTCGACCCGCCAGCCGCGCAGCTCGCGGATCCGGGCGGGCGCGTTCTCGCACAAGAGCGCCGCGAGGTTCTCGTCGCACAGCCCGCGTCCGGCCTCGATCGTGTCCTCGGTGTGCAGCGCCGGATCGTCCGGCTCGGCCTCGCCCAGCGCGGCGGCGCACGTCATCTGCGCCATGATCGTCGCACCGCCGCGGCCGATGACGTTCTTGTCGATCAGCACGACCCGGGCGCCGCCGCGCGTGGCCGCGACCGCGGCGTACATGCCCGCCGCGCCGCCGCCGACCACCAGCACGTCGGTCTCGAACTTCAGAACCTCGGTCATTCCCGGCTGGCGTCGCGCATATCGGCGATTGCGCGCAGCACGCGGCGCGGCGTAATCGGAATCTCGCAGATTTCGGCCCCCAATGGCCGCAGCGCATCGTTGACCGCGTTGCCAATCGCCGCGCCGGGCCCGATCGCGCCGCCCTCGCCGACGCCCTTCTGGCCGAAGGTGGTGTAGGGCGACGGCGTCTCCATGTGCAGCACGCGCACATCCGGCAGTTCGGTCGCGCCGGGTAGCAGGTAGTCCGCAAACGTCGTGTCGAGCGGCTGGCCGTTCTCGGCGAACCGGGCTTCCTCGTAGAGCGCCGAGCCCACCCCCTGGGCCGCGCCACCGATGATCTGCCCATCGACGATCATCGGATTGATCATGACGCCCGCGTCCTCGGCAATGACGTAATCGAGGATCTCGACCGATCCCGTTGCGGGGTCGACCGCGACGACGGCGGCGTGGGTGGCGCCGGTGTGCACCCCGGTGCGGATGCCCGGCGCGTAGCCCTCGGTCGCCTCCAGCCCCCGCGAGTCGACGTCTTCGGGCAGATCGGCCGGGCGCAGATGATAGGCGCCGGCGATCTCCGCCAGGGAGATGCTTCCCGACGGCCCGACCACCGCGCCGTCGATAAGGCGCACGCTCTGCGCGTCGGCCTGAAGCAGCCGCGCGCCGATTCGCGAGGCGCGGTCCGCGATCTCCCGGCAGGCTGCGGCGGCGGCGCCGCCGGCCCAGACGATGCAGCGCGATCCCCATGTCCCGGTCGAGTAAGGCGTAAGAGCCGTGTCGCCGTGGACGACATGAACGCGCTGCGGATCGACGCCGAGGATCTCGTGGGCGATCTGGGCGAGCGTGGTCTCCAGCCCCTGGCCGTGGCTATGCACGCCGACCCGAAGCTCGAGTCCGCCGTCCGGGGTGAGCCGCGCCATCGCGAGCTCGTGAAGCGCGCGCTTCTTGCCGTCGGCCGTCGTCCCGTGCGCGGTCTGTTCCGACAGGCTCGCGAAGCCGACGCCGATCAGCCGGCCGTCGGGCTCGCCGCGCCGCTGGCGCGCCCGCACGCCTTCGAAGTCGATCGCCTCTACCGCGCGATGCAGGAGCGCCGGGTAGTCGCCGCTGTCGAAATGCTTGTCGGTGACGTTGTCATACGGCATCGCCTCGGGCGGCACGAGATTACGAAGCCGGACCTGCCAGGGCTCGATGTCGGCGGCGCGCGCCACGGCATCGACGACAAGCTCCATCGCGTAGCACACCCCGGGCCGGGCAACGCCGCGATAGGGCAGGATCGGCGGCTTGTTGGTGGCCACGGAAAACGACCGGCAGCGATAGGCGGGAAGATCGTAGGGTCCGGGCAGGATGGCGGCCACCTGGGAGGCTTCGATCGCCGAGGTGAAGGGATAGGACGAATAGGCGCCCGAATCGACGATGCATTCGGCGTCGAGCGCGAGCAGGCGTCCGTCGTCGTCCGCAAAAGCGGTAATCTTGTAGTGATGCTCGCGGCAGTTGGCGTTGGCGCTCAAATGTTCGCGCCGGTCCTCCAGCCAGCGCACCGGATGGCCGCGCTGCATCGCCAGCCAGCTCAGGCAGACCTCCTCGGCGGCGAGGATCGCCTTGTAGCCGAACCCGCCGCCGACATCGGGCGAGATCACCCGGATCTGACCCTCCGGGATGCCCAGGCATTGGGCGAGCCCGGTGCGCACGACATGGGGGAACTGGGTTGCGCCGTGGACGACGAGTTGAGAAAGCCGGCTGTCCCATTCGGCGATGAAGCCGCGGCCTTCGATCGGCGCCATGCACTGGCGCGCGGTGCGTAGCTCGCGCATGACGCGGATGCTCGCTGCGGCGGCGGCCGCTTCGATATCGCCGTGGTAGCCGACCTCGATGTAGTCGTTGTCGCCCCACTCCTCATGCACCAGCGCCGAACCTGGCTCGCGCGCTTCGACCAGATCGACCACCGCGGGCAGCGGGTCGATCTGAACCGTCACCGCATCGGCGATGTCCTCGACCTCGGCGCGCGTGTCGGCGACGCACATCGCGATCAGCTCGCCCACCTGACGGACCTTGTCGCGGCACAGTACCGGCTGCTCGGACGGCTTGAAGCCGGGCAGCGGCGACAGTGCGCGGATCGGACGGATCCCGGCAAGATCCTCGGCGAGAAAGACCGACTCGCGCAGGCGTTCGGGGATTTCGACCGAGACGATCCGGCCGTGGGCGACGGGGCTCCGGACGAACGCCGCCTCGCGCATGCGGTCGAGGCGGAAATCGCCGATGTAGCGCCCCCGCCCGCGCAGGAACCGGTCGTCCTCCTTGCGCCGAAGGCGGCCGCCGACCCCTTTGTCGGAGGACCCGCGTTCGCCAGCGGGGCCGGGCGAGGCGGGGACGTCAGGCGTCATGTTCCAGCGCCTTCGGCCGAGGGCCGCAGGCAGCCCTGTAGGCGGGACGCACGAAACATCACGGGGCACAATCGGAGGCGACCTTCCGGCATCGAAACCATCCCCATCCAAACGCGGATTGGCGGGGAGTCTAAGTTCAACCGTTTCGCGAGTCGATGGAGATACCGTCCGAACGGCAGCCCATCGCTCGTTGCACGGCCGCCCTTCGTCCCATTCCCGTGGTCTGCCGATGCGAATGGGCCTTATGAGCGGCGGATCGGGTTGCCGGTCTTCGCGACAAGCCCCGGCTGGCGGCGGAGGTCAGGCCCCGGCCTCGAATCCGCGGGCGAGCGCCTCGCACATGCGGCGCGAGAAGGCGGCGGGGTCGGGCAGGGGCTCGCCTTCCATGATGCGGGCCTGATCGAGCACCAGCCAAGCCGCATCGGAAAGCTGGCTTGCCGATCCGTCCCGGCCGACCGCCTCGGCGAGGCTCTTGATCAGCGGGTGGCCCGGATTGATCTCCAGGATCCGCTTGAAGCCGGTATCGAGCTGCCTGTGCTGCTTCAACAGCCGCTCCAGGTGGATGTCGAGGTCGCCTTCGTCGGCCACCAGGCAGGCCGCGCTGTCGGTCAGCCGGTCCGAGACGCGGACATCCTTGACCTCCTCGTGCAGCGCGAGCTTGAACATCGCGATCACCGAATCGATGCGCCCCCGGTCGACCACCTCGCCGGTCCCGGGCGTTTCCTTGGGCGCGATCGCCGACAGGTCGGAGCCCGCCCGGGTGGCCGACCTGAACGGCTTGTCTTTGAAGGCGCCCACCGAGGGGATCCAGAATTCGTCGACCGGGTCGGTCATCAGCAGCACTTCGATTCCGCGCGCGCGGAATCCTTCGAGCTGCGGGCTGCGGCGGACGGCTTCGAGCTCCTCGCCGGTGATGTAGTAGATCGCCTCCTGGCCCTCCTTCATCCGCCCGACATATTCCGACAGCCCGACCAGGCCCTCGCCGGCGGTCGAATGGAACCGGACCAGCGGCAGCAGCGCCTCGTGCCGGTCGCGGTCCTCGTAGAGGCCTTCCTTGAGCACCGCGCCGAAGGTATCCCAGAACGCCGCATAGGCGGCAGGCTCGGCCTCGGCCTTCTTGCCCAGATCGCCGAGCACCCGCTTGACGATCGCCTGGCGCATCCGATTGAGCACCGGGCTGGCCTGTAGCATCTCGCGGCCGATATTGAGCGGCAGGTCCTCGCTGTCGACCAGCCCGCGCAGGAAACGCAGCCACTGCGGGATCAGTTCCGGGCATTGGTCGGTCACGAAAACCCGTTTGACGTAGAGCTTCACGCCGTGCTTGCGCTCGGGGTTGAACAGGTCGAACGGCCGCTGCGCGGGGATGAACAGCAGGTTGGTGTATTCCTGCATGCCCTCGGCGCGCCAGTGCAGCGTCATCCAGGGCTCGTCGAACGCGTGGGCGACATGGTGGTAGAACTCTTTGTACTGCTCTTCGGTAATCTCGCCGCGCGGCCGCGTCCAAAGCGCCGAGCCGACATTGACGGTCTCTTCATCGTCGCCGTGCGAAAGCACGATCGGGAGCGCGATGTGGTCGGAATAGGTCTTGACGATGTCGCGCAGCGTCGCCGGATCGAGAAACTCGTCCTCGCCGGCGCGCAGATGCAGCAGCACCGTCGTGCCGCGGCCCGGGCGGGCCGCCTCGCCGATGGTGAACGAACCCGTGCCGTCCGAAGTCCAGCGCCAGGCGGCCTCCTCGCCCGCCCGCCGGCTGGTGACCTCGACCTTCCCGGCGACCATGAAGGAGGAGTAGAAGCCGACGCCGAACTGGCCGATCAGGGCAAGCGCGCTGTCCGCCTCGCTTGCGTCCCGGGCGATGTAATCGCTGGTGCCCGAGCGCGCGATGGTGCCGAGATCGCCGATCAGGGCCTCGCGGTCCATGCCGATGCCGTTATCGGCGATCTCGATGGTTCGCGCCCCGCCATCGAGCGTGATGCGGATGCGGAAATCCGGGTCGTCGGCGGTCAGGTCCGGCTTGGTGATCGCCTCGTAGCGTAGCCTGTCGCAAGCGTCGGATGCGTTGGAAATCAGCTCGCGCAGGAAGATCCGCTTCTCGCTGTAAAGCGAGTTCGCGACGATGTGAAGAAGTCTGGAGACTTCCGTCTGAAATTCCAGCGTCTCTTCGGCCATGCGGTCCAACTCCGGTCCTTAAGCACCCCGGGCGGCCCTTGCCGGCACCCAGCCCGCCCACAGATATGCGCGGCCGATCGGGCCCGCGCAAGCCCCGTCGAAGCTTGCTTTTTCCGCTTGGAACAACGATGCTGAGAGCATGTCCGCAAACGGGCCGCGTGCGCGCATTACGGCCGTTCTGGGGCCGACGAATACCGGCAAGACCCATTACGCCATCGAGCGTTTGCTGATCCATTCGAACGGGGTCATCGGATTTCCGCTGCGGCTGCTGGCGCACGAGAACTACGACCGGGTCGTCAAGCTCAAAGGCGCCAGGCAGGTTGCCCTGGTGACCGGGGAGGAGAAGATCGTCCCCGCCCGGGCGCGCTATTTCCTGTGCACCGCCGAATCGATGCCGCTGGACCGCCGCTTCGACTTCGTTGCGGTCGACGAGATCCAGATGTGCGCCGATGCCGAGCGCGGCCACGTGTTCACCGAGCGCCTGCTCGACGCGCGCGGCATCGTGGAGACCATGTTCCTGGGCGCGGATACGATGCGCTCCATGATCGGCAAGCTGGTGCCCGAAGCCGAGTTCGTCGCCCGGCCGCGGCTGTCGCGGCTGAGCTACGCCGGCGCGAAAAAGCTTACCCGGCTGCCCAGACGGAGCGCCGTTGTCGCGTTCTCCGCCGGCCGGGTTTATGAGATCGCCGAGTTGCTGCGGCGCCAGCGCGGCGGTGCGGCGATCGTCCTGGGGGCGCTGAGCCCGCGGACGCGGAGCGCCCAGGTCGCGATGTTCCAGGACGGCGAGGTCGACTATCTGGTCGCGACCGATGCAATCGGCATGGGCCTGAACATGCGGCTCGACCATGTCGCGTTCTACGAGCGGCAGAAGTTCGACGGGCGGATACACCGCACCCTGAGCGCCGCCGAACTCGGCCAGATCGCCGGCCGCGCCGGGCGCTACATGTCCGACGGCACTTTCGGTACCGTCGCCATGCTGGGCGCGCTCGAGCCCGAGATCGTCGAGGCGGTGGAATCCCACAGATTCAAGCCGCTGACCGAGATTCAATGGCGCAACGGCGGTCTCGACTTTCGGACCGCGGCGGCGCTGCTCGCAAGCCTCGAGACCAGGCCGCCGCGCGCCGGGCTGGTGCGCGCGCGCGAGGGCGACGACCAGCTCGCGCTCGCCGCCATGCTGCACGACGAGGCGGTGACCGCAAAGGCGCGGAGCCCGGATATGCTGCGGCTGCTGTGGGAGGTCTGCCAGATCCCCGACTATCGCAAGACGATGGCCGAGGCTCACACACGCCTGCTGGCGACGGTCTTTGGCCATCTGGCGGGGCGGGACGGACGCCTGCCGACCGACTGGATCGCGCGCCAGATCGCCAATCTCGACCGGACCGACGGAGACATCGACACCTTGATGTCGCGCATCGCCCATGTCCGGACCTGGACCTACATCTCCCACCGCGGCGACTGGATCGACGATTCGGCCGCTTGGCGGGAGCGGGCGCGCGCGATCGAGGACCGGCTGTCCGATGCCCTGCACGAGAGCCTGACCCGGCGCTTCGTCGATCGGCGCGCAGCGATCCTGAGGCGGGCCGGCGACAGCTCCGATCTGATCGCCTCGGTCGATCCATCGGGCGATGTCAGCGTCGAGGGCGAGCCCGTCGGCCGGATCGACGGGTTCCGGTTCGTTCCGCTGACGGCGGACGGGGACTACGGCAGGCGCGCGCTGACCGCGGCGACAAGCCGCATCGTGCAGCACGAGATCAACGCCCGCGTCGCGAGGCTGGCGGATTCCGGCGATGACAGGTTCAGCCTGTGTGACGATGCGACCATCCTGTGGCAGGACCTGGGCGTTGCGCGGCTGTCCGCCGGTCCGGCGCCGCTGGAGCCGGGAATCGAGATCAACGCCGGCGGCGCGCTGGAGCGCGACCAGATCGGACGCGTGCGTGCGCGGCTGGCAGCCTGGCTGCACGCCCATCTCGCGGCCGGCCTTGCGCCGCTCTACGGGCTGCGGGAAGCAGGCTTCGCCGGCGCGGCGCGCGGGCTCGCCTTCCAGCTCGTCGAGGCGCTGGGATCGGTCCGCCGCCGCGCGGTCCGCTCGCTGCTTGCCGACATCGCTTCGAATGACCGCCGCGCGATGCAGCGCCTGGGCGTGCGGTTCGGCCTCGAAGCGATCTACCTTCCGGCGCTGATCAAGCCGCGAGCGGCGCGGCTGCGCGCGCTGTTGTGGTCGATCCACAATGGCCAGCCACCGCGCGCCGCCCCGGCCCCGGGCCTGTGCTCGGTACGGGCCGACGCCGCCGTGAACAGCGCGTTCTACGCCGCCTGCGGCTATTGGGTCCTGGCCGACCAGGCGATCCGAATCGACATTCTCGACCGGCTGGCGATCGCGCTCTCGAAGGCCGCGCGCGCCGGGCCTTTCGCGCCGACCGCGGCGATGATCTCGCCGACGGGACTGACCGCCGAGCAGGCCCCGGCCGTGTTGAACGCGCTGGGCTATCGCCCGGCGGAGAACGGCGCGGAAGACCGGTACATCCGTGTCGGGGCGCGGCCCAAGCGCCCGCACAAGCAGTCGCGCGGCGTCGACCGCCGGGGTCCGGCCGCGGCAACAGTCGATCCCGGCTCGCCCTTCGCAATTCTCCGGGAACTTAAGAGGTCCGAATGACGGAAACGACGATGCGCATCGACAAGTGGCTCTGGCGCGCCCGGTTCTCCAAGAGTCGTACACAGGCGAACAGGCTCTGCCAGGACGGCAAGATACGCATCAACGGGACCGTCATTACCAAGGCCAACCAGCCGGTCCGCCCCGGCAACGTGCTTACCTTTCCCCAGGCGCGCACTATTCGCGTCGTGCGGGTCGTGGCGCTGGGCGAACGCCGCGGGCCGGCGCAGGAAGCCCGGTCTCTGTATGAGGAGATCGCCGAGTCCGCCGCCGGGGCCATCCCGCTCACCGCGACGAGCCCTTCGCCGACCGCGCTGGCCGGCTAGAATGCTGAACCGGATCAAAGAGTTCTTCGTTACTCGCGACGGCCAAGCGGCGTCGGGGACGACCGGCCACAGCCACCAGGAGCGGAAGATCGCCGCCGCGGCGCTGCTCGTCCATGCCGCGTGCGTCGATGATTCCTACGACGAGGTCGAGCGCCGGCGCATTCTGGCGCTTCTCGGCTCCCGCCTGTCGCTGAGCCGGGACGAGGCGAAGACTCTGATGGAAGCCGCCGAGTCCAAGGTCGAAAACGCGGCCCAGATCCTCGGCTTCACCCGCGCGGTGAAGGACAATTTCTCCTATGACGAGCGGATCGAACTGGTCGAAATGCTGTGGGAGGTGGTGCTCGCCGACGGCCATCTCGACGCGCACGAGGCTCAGCTCATGCGCCGGATCGGCGGGCTGATCTACGTCACCGACCGCGATCGGGGCCTCGCGCGCCAGCGCGCCGCAGCGCGGCTGGACGGCGGCTGACCGCTGCCCGAGTGGAGCTTTTCGAAACGTCAAAGGGGTTGGTTCCATACGGCAATCGGTCTAAGTTCCCCACCGTTTGACAAGGAAAGCCCGGCGGGCCGGAGTACATCGGACGCGGTTGGGGCGCAATCGGATCGGGAGTGGAGTCGAGATGACCTACATCGTCAACGAGATCTGCATCAAGTGCAAGTTCATGGACTGCGTGGAGGTCTGCCCGGTGGACTGTTTCTACGAGGGCGAGAACATGCTGGTCATCCACCCCGACGAGTGCATCGATTGCGGCGTGTGCGAGCCTGAATGCCCGATAGAGGCGATCCATCCCGACACCGATGACGGTGCCGAGGAGTGGGTCGAGCACAACCGCAAATATTCCGAGTTGTGGCCGAACATCACGCGCAAGGGCGATCCGCCGGCCGACGGCGACGACTGGCGCGAGGTCGCCGACAAGTTCAGCCAGCACTTTTCGGAGAAGCCCGGTCAGGGCACCTGAGCCGCGTGGGCGGCGCCACCGCCGCGGGTACTGTACTGCTTACATTTCAAGCAATTTTCTGGTACCCGTAACCAGGGCCGAGGGAGACGCGTTCGGGGCGGGTCCGCAGGGTCCTCGCGTGGACCTCCCTGCGCCTGCGATCATCGACAGTGCCGGGCGGGAGGCCCTGTCCTTTCAGGCAGAGGAATCGGAAGGGCGACACACCGGCAGGCGATCCAAGCCGGCATCGTGAGGTAGAGACGGCGCTATGGCAAGAAAACTGCCCTTTTCGAAGGGGGATTATGTTGTCTATCCGACACACGGGGTCGGCAAGGTCCTGGGGGTCGAGAACCGCGAGATCGCCGGCTTCGATCTCAAGCTGTTCGTGATCTCGTTCGAGGCCGAGAAGATGACGCTGCGCGTCCCGGTGGACAAGGTCAAGGACTCCGGGCTGCGGCGGATCAGCTCACGCGACAAGATGAACACGGCCATGACCACCCTGCGCGGACGGGCCCGCGGCAAGCGGACCATGTGGTCGCGCCGGGCCCAGGAATACGAGGCGAAGATCCACAGCGGCGATCCGGTCTCGATCGCCGAAGTCGTGCGCGATCTGCACCGCGCCGCCGGCCAGCCCGACCAGTCCTACAGCGAGCGGCAGATGTACGAGGCCGCCTTGGAGCGTCTCGCCGACGAACTTGCCCTGGTCGAGAAGATCGACCGCAATGCCGCCACCCAAAAGCTGGAGGCCGTGCTGTCCAAGGCGGCGTGACGGCCACCGCCCCGGACGGCCGCATCACAGCGCGTAGACGTTCAGCACCTGGGCACGGCCGCGCAGCGCCTGCGGGCCCAGCCGGCGCATCTCGAACCGGCCGTGGACGCGGGCTGCCACGGTCTCGCTCAGCATCACCGCCGCCTCCTCCTCGGACTCCGTGCTCGCGGACCTGGTCTTGGCAAGCTGCTCCAGCCGCTGAGCGGTGTTTACCGTATCGCCCACCAGCGTGTAGTTGATCCGGCCCGGTGCGCCGATATTGCCGACAATCGCAGGTCCGGTGTGGAGCCCGATCCGGACGCGCACCGGGGCGAGCCCCGCGGCCCGGCGCCCGGCATTGTCCGCGGCCAGCGCGCTGCGGATCGCCAGCGCCGCGCGGCAGGCTTGGCCGGCATGGTCGGCGCCGCCGAAAGGCGGCCCCCAGAAGGCCATCACCGAATCCCCGATATACTTGTCGACGGCGCCCTCGGTCGCGTCGATGCAGGCCGCGAGCAGGCTGAAATGGGCATTCAGCAGGTTCGCGGTCTCCGCCGCGCCGAGCGACTCGGCAAGCGTCGTGAAGCGGACGATGTCGGTGAACATCACCGTCACCTCGCGCTCCTCGGAGGCGATGTCGGCATCCGGCCCCAGGGCGATCAGGCGGGTAACCAGCTTGCGCGGCACATAGGTCTCGAACCGGCGCAGCGCATTGCTCATAACGTTGAAGGCGCGTGCCGCATCGTCGAGCTCGCGCAGCCGGCTGGCCGGCACGATCGGCACCTCGGACAGTTCGAGCGCGCCGACGCGCCGGGTCGCCTCGGCAAGCCCGGCGATCGGCTGGGCCAGCCGGCGGCCGAGAAACAGGGCCGCGACGACCCCGAGGCCGAGTATGCCGAGGCCGACCAGTGCGGTGATCTGCAGCCGCACGAACTCGTCGCCCTGGGTCGAGCCCGGCCTGACATAGGCCCCGACCAGCAGCGGCCGGTCGGCGTAGCCGGCGAGCTCGCGGTAGATGACCGGGTAGTTCTCTCCGCCGATCTCGACCAAATGACCCTTGGTGTGCTTGCTGAACCGCAGCAGCACCAGCTCATGGCGGGCGGACTCGTTCCACAGATTGGCCAGAACCGGATCGTCGATCTGCTCGATCCCCGGCAAAGGAATATCGGACGCACGCGGCCATGCGCCCTCGGCAAGCGAGCGGTGCGCCAGCACATGGTTAGGTCCATAGAGGATGAAACCGTCGGGAATCGCGTCCGACCGTCGGTCGTGCAGGAAGCGCGACAGCGCCCGCACAGTCACCGTGGAGACCAGCATGCCGATGAATTCGCCGTTCCGACGAATCGGTGCGCGCAGATTGACCAGCGTGGAGGCGATCCGCCGGTTCCAGATCAGTGCGCCCCAATAGGCCTCCTTGCGCCGGCGCGCCTCGGCGAGCGCGGTTCTGAACAGGGGGATGGCCGCGCCATTCTGGATGTGGATTCCGAGCAGCTTTTCGGCCCGGCTGACGCGGATCACCTCGACCGTGGGCGAGATGAACGCGATGCCGAGGAGTTGCGGCGTGGCGGCCATCGAGCCGATCATGTAATCGACGAGCTGGATGGTGTCGGCGACATCGATCTCGCCGCGCCGGATCAGGTCGGCCAGAAACGCGTTGCCGTCGCGCACCGGGTCCAGATGCTGGCGCAGGCTGCGCGCAAGCCCGCCGGTCGCAAGCTCCGCCTTGTCGGCCAGGAGCCCCAGCGTGTTGCGCGCCGCGCCCCACAGCCCGATCGCCAGAACCGCCGCGGTGCCCAGGAAGACCAGCCCGCAGAGTGCGGCCATCAAGGCGGTCGAGATCGACAGCCGGAACCGGTCGTCCCCAACGGCCGCGGCCGTCGAATCCCGGGACCTGATCGCGCGCAGCATCGCCGCAAGGTATGATGAGCTTTTAGCCGAGGCAATTGCCCGCGATGATCGCAGGCATGGCTGGATCCGGCGAAGCAGCGCGGTTGTCGGCGCCGCGCCGGCGGGCGTGATCCAGCGCATCGTTTCCGGCGGACAGACCGGCGTCGATCGCGGCGCGCTCGATGCCGCGCTGGCGGCCGGCGCGCCGTGCGGCGGCTGGTGTCCGCGCGGACGCCGGGCCGAGGACGGCGCGATCCCGGCGCGCTACCCCCTGAACGAGGCGTCGAGCGCGAGCTATATCGAGCGTACCCGGCGCAACGTCAGGGATTCCGACGGCACGCTGGTGCTGAGCTGGGGCCGGCCCAGCGGCGGGACCGGGGCCACGGTCGGCTTCGCCGCGCGCCTCGGCCGGCCCTGCCTGGTCATCGACATGGCGGTCGAGGACGACGGGGAGGCCGCGGCCCGCGCCGTCGCCTGGATCGTGCACCGCGGCATCGGCGTGCTCAACGTCGCCGGGCCGCGGGCGAGCAGCCGGCAGGATGCAGGCGAGCGTGCCCGTGCGGTGATCGCGGCCGTGCTCAAGGCGCCCGCTATTCGGTGACGATCTTCACGCGCTGACCGGGACGCAGCCGGTCGCGCGGCCCAATCCCGTTCAACACCCGGAACCGCTCCAGCGGACGCTCGGCATCGGCCATGCGCCGCGCCATGGTGCGCTGGGTCTCGCCGCGGCGGACTCGGACGATCTTCAGCCGACGCGGCTTGACCGAAGCGGCCTCGGCGCTGCCGATCCGGCGGAAGCTTGCGATGGTCGCCTCGAAGCCGCGCCGCAGCCGCGCAGTCCGGCCGGGTGGCGACAGGAACATCAACCGGAAGATCCCATCGCGCTGGCCGCGAATGGCGACCAGCCGCAGATCGACGACGCCGCGTCGCGTATTGATGCGCGTGAACCCTTCGGCGCCCTTCAAGCCGTTGACCGTGATGTTGCGCACCCGCTCCAGCCGCGCGCCTTTCGCCCAAACCGAGGTGAGGTAGAAATATGTGCCGCGCCGCCCGGCGTTGCGCTCCAGGTCGAAGACGATCAGCGAATCGCCGGGGCCTTCGGCGGTCACCGCGGCGGGTGCGTTGTGCAGCCGGAAGCCCTCGGGCGCCCGGAAGCGGAACCGCAGGTCGGGGTGGATGAAGTCGCGGCCGCGCGCGAACCCCTGCGCCGGGGATTCCCCGTAGACGATCCCGTCGATCTTGTCGAGATAGATATCGCGCGCGCTCATCGGCTGCCTGACCTTGACCCTTTTGGCCTTGGCGCTGGCGCGGGTGACGCGGGCCCGGGGCGCGGGGTGGGTGGCAAGATAGTCGAACCGGTCGATGCTGTCGGGAGCCCGCCCTGCGATTATCGCCTCCAGACGGCTGTGGGCGCGCAGCTTGGCCAGGAATCGCGCCATCGCCTGCGGGTCATAGCCGGCGCGCGACAGGTACCGGATGCCGAGATCGTCGGCCTCGTATTCGTTCTCGCGCGAGAAACTCCGCAACACGCCGGTCGCGGCGTGCTGGCCCAGCCCCATGATGCCGCGCTCGGCGCCCGGGGCGACGGCGCCGGCGAGTACGCCGGCGGCGAGCAGCCCGACATTGGCGATCAGCGTCTGGCCGCGGCGGCGGGCGTGGTGGAGCGCGGTGATGTGGCCGAGCTCGTGGGCGAGCACGCCGGCGAGCTCGGCCTCGTCATCGGCGAGCGCGAGCAGGCCGCGGCTGACGTAGATGTAGCCACCGGGGATGGCGAAGGCGTTGACGATGTCCGAATCGATGACGGTGAAGGTGTATTTGAGGTCGGTCCGCTCGCTGGTCCGCGCCAGCAATTGGCCGATGCTGTCGACGTAGCGCGCCAGCGCCTTGTTGCCGTCGGCTCCGCCCATCTCGGCGAGGATCTGCGGGTGGAGCTTGCGACCGGTCTCGATTTCCTCCCGGGCCGACATGCCGCCGGTGAATGCGCGCTCCCCGGTCGCCGGGTTGACCGTGCATGCCCCGCCGCCAATCGCGGTCAGCCCGAGCGCCAGGGCGGCAGCCGCCAGTGCAGGTCTTGCGGTCATTTGTCGAGCACCTCCAACTGCTCGGGGTGGGTCGCATCGATCATCGGCCCGTTGCGCCAATGAAGCCAGCCGCGCACGCGCACCGTCCGGCCGGCGAGCCCGCCGGGCTCGAGCCCGGCGCGCCTGAACCGGCGCATGTCGCGCGGTGCGATCGATATCGTGAAGTCGCGCCGCCAGTCGGCGGCGAAGTTGAGATAGGCGCGGCCCCGGATGACGGCCGCAGCGTGTACCACGCCCTCGACAAGTTGAAAGGTATCGAGGAACCTGTGCGTCCGATCATGACGCAGTATGCGATAGAATCGATGCGCCCAGATGCCCCGTCCGGCCGCGCGGGCGGCGCGCTCGGCCGCGAGCATCTCTGCCGCCCGGCCGCGGTTGTCGGCGAACGTATAGACCCGGGCGAGGCCGCGGCTCAGCATCTGTCCCTGGACCCACACGGCTTCGCCGCCACCTGCCTGCCGGACGCTCAGATGTGCCAGCAGGCGGCGGTGCCGGTCGATTCGCAGGCCGTGATAGGAAAGCGTCACGGGTTGGCCGAGGACGAGAGATTCCAGCGCCGCCCTGGCCGCCTCGACCAGCGGCCAAGCCTTGAAACCCGGCCGGCCGGGCGGCGGCTTGGGCGCCCGGATGCCGACCAGCCTGACCTCCGCGCCGCTGTTCAGCATGACTGTGTCGCCGTCGATGACCGTCCGCACGACGCCTTCGCGCGGCGTCCGGTTAACCGCGCCCGCATGTCCCGGCGCGGCCGCCGCCCAAGCCACCGACAGCGCCAGTTGCCAAGGCAACAGGCGTGCGTAGAATATAGTCGCCCTCACGGCAATCCGCCGCCCGTCGCCACGCTTGCGCCGCCCGGCCGGCATGACCAGGACGCGAGGGTTGCCTGGAAGTCGGTCGACGACCTTTCGAAAATGCGTGAGCGGCTTTATCCCCAAATCGAGCCCTATGACAGCGGTACGCTGGCGGTCGATGAGCCGCACCGCATCTACTGGGAAGTTTCAGGAAATCCTGATGGCGCGCCAGCGGTCTTTCTCCATGGCGGTCCGGGCGCAGGCGCTATTCCCATCCATCGGCGTTTCTTCGATCCCCAATTCTACCGGATCGTGGTCTTCGACCAGCGCGGCGCCGGCCGCTCGACGCCGCGCGGCGAGCTTCGCCGGAACACCACCCGGCACCTGATCGCCGATATGGAGCGGCTCCGCGTCATGCTCAGCATCGAGTCGTGGCAGTTGTTCGGCGGCTCCTGGGGCAGCACGCTTGCCTTGGCCTACGCCCAGGCCCATCCGGAGCGGGTCTCGGGCCTGATCCTGCGCGGCATCTTCCTCGGCACGGCATGGGAAATCCACTGGTTTCTCTATGGCATGCGCTCGGTCTTTCCCGAGGCTTGGCAGGCCCTGGTCGAGGGTCTCGACGAGGAGGAGCGCGAGGATATCCTGGCCGCCTATCATCGCCGCCTGATGAGCAGGGATCCCACGATATCGCTGCCCGCCGCCAGGGCCTGGAGCCGCTACGAAGGCGCGTGCTCCACGCTCATGCCGAGCCCGGAGACGGTGGCCGCGTTCAGCGAGGACTCGATGGCGGCCGGGCTCGCGCGGATCGAGACGCATTATTTCACCAATCGGCTCTTTCTTCCCGAGGACGGCCTGTTGGCGGCGATCGGGTCCATCCGCCACCTGCCGTGCTCAATCGTCCAGGGACGCTACGACATGATCTGCCCGATGGTGACCGCCGATGCGCTGCACCGCGCCTGGCCGGAGGCGCACTATACTGTGGCGCCCGATTCCGGCCACTCGGCGATGGATCCGGGGATCTGCAAGGCGCTTGTGCGCGCGACCGAGGGCTTCAAGGCGAGGACCAGGCGATGAGCGAGCGGCGTCTCAGCCTCGACCGGCTTGACCGCGCGGACGTCAGCGAGGGCGGCCGGCGGGCTTCCTTTCGGATCCTCGGGGACAGCGGCGAGTCGGTCGATGTCGAATGCGGTCACGCCGACCTTCCGCCGATGATCCGTTACCTGACCGGGTTGGGCCGGAACGCGGCCGCCGCCCGACAGGACGTGACCCCGCAATCCTTCGGCCACAGCGACAAGGTCAGCGTCGAGCCGATCGAGACCTCCGATATCGGCCTCATGCGCGATATCGACTCTTCCGAACTCGTGCTGGTGGCCCGCATGTTCGGCTTCGATCTCGGCTTCACTGTCACGCCCCACCGGCTCGCCGCGCTGTACAGGGAGATCGAACGCGCCGTGCCCAAGTCGATCCTGGCTCCGGGCGATCACCATGACCACCATCACGGCCACGACCATCACGGTCACGACCATGAACATTAGGGTGCGGCGATGAGCGGTCGGGACGGCTACCGGCTCGGCGTCGATGTCGGCGGGACGCATACCGATCTGGTGCTGCTGAACGCCGCCGACGGCGCGATCGCCATCGAGAAGGTCCTGAGCACGCCTTCCAACCCCGCGCTCGCGGTTCTGGAAGGCGTGCGCCGGTTCGTCGCCGGTGGCGTGAAGCCCGGCGCGATCGAGTTTTTCGCCCACGGCACGACCATCACCACCAACGCGCTCCTGGAGATGCGCGGCGCCAAGGTGGGCATGCTGATCACCAAAGGCTATCGCGCGATCCAGGAGGTCCAGTCCCAAGCGCGCGACGGCAACCCGTTCGACTACTTCTACAAGAAGCCGGAACCGATCGCTCCGCAGAGCCTGACCCGCGAGATCGGCGGGCGGATCGACTACGAGGGTAACGAACTCGCTCCTCTCGACCGCGAGGCGGTCGCCGAGGCCGCGCGGTCCCTGCGCGAGGCAGGCGTCGCATCCATCGCAGTCTGCTACCTGTTCTCGTTCATGAACCCGGCCCATGAGCGGGCGACCGGGGAGATCATCGCCGAGATCTATCCCGAGGCGACGGTCTCGCTGTCGAGCGAGGTGCTGCCGCGGCTGCGCGAATGGCCGCGCATGTCGACGACTTTGATGAACGCCTATCTGGAGCCGGTGCTGGTCCGCTATGTCGGCGATCTGGCCGGCGGGCTCGACACCGAGAAGGTGACCACCCAGCAGCGCTTCCTGATGCAGTCGAACGGCGGGGTGATGCCGTTCACCGCCGCGATCGCCGGCGGCAAGACGGTCCATACGCTGCTTTCCGGGCCGGCGGCCGGCGCCCAGGCCAGCGCCTATCTCGCGCGCGAGGACGCGAAGACCGGGCTGGTGACGCTGGATATGGGCGGCACAAGCTGCGACATCGCCTTCATCGAGGGCGGCGCGCCGCTGGAGGTCACCGAAGGCGTGATCGCGCGGCGGCCCATCGGTGTGCCCGCGCTCGACCTGACGACGATCTCGGCCGGCGGCGGCTCGATCGCCTGGATCGACAGCGGCGGGTTTCTGTCGGTCGGCCCGCGCAGCGCCGGCGCGGAGCCGGGCCCGGCGTGCTACGGCAGGGGCGGCGAGGATCCGACGGTCACCGATGCCGACGTGATGTGCGGCTATCTCAACCCCGCGCATTTGCTGGGCGGGGCGCAGCGCCTCGACGTGGCGGCGGCGGCCAAGGCGCTCGAATCCCGCATCGGCAAGCCGCTCGGCATGACCGCGCGCGAGGCCGCGGCCGGGATCAGGCGGATCGTCGACATGCGCATGGCCGATGAGGTCCGGGTGGTCGCGGCCAGGCGCGGCGTCGATCCGCACGACTTCGCGCTGCTGCCGTTCGGCGGGGCGGGCGCGGTCCACGCTGCCGGCGTCGCCGAGGAGATCGGCATGACGCGCATCCTGGTGCCCGAGCGTCCGGGCGCGTTCTCGGCGCTGGGGTTGCTGTGCTCGAACGTCGTGCACGACTACATCCGCTCCGAGCTGCGGCCGCTGGGCCAGGTCGGCCCCGATCATGCCGAGGCCGTGTTCGTCGCGCTCGAGCGCCGCGCGGATGCCGAACTGGCCGCCGAGGGCCTGGATCCGGCCGCAGCCGAGCGCCTGCGCGAGTTCGACATGCGCTATGTCGGCCAGGGCTACGAGCTTCGCGTGCCGCTCGACGGGCTCGGGATCGGCGGGCTCGGCGCGGGCGATCTCGCCGCCGCGCGCGCGCGCTTCGACGAGCACCATGCGCGCTTCCACGGCCATGCCGCGCACGAGAAGGAGGTCGAAATCGTCAGCTACCGTCTGCGGGTTCGCGTTGCGACGCCGAAATACGAGCCGGTCAACCATCCCGCCGCCGATGCCGTTCTTCCGGCCGAGGCGGTCAAAGGCCGGCGCACGGTCTATTTCGACGGCCGCGAGGCGACGGAGACGCTGATCGTCGACCGGGACCGCCTGTCCCACGGCGTCCGCTTCGCCGGCCCCGCGGTGGTCGAGCAGTTCGATGCGACGACCGTGGTTCCCGCCGGCTGGTCAGCGGCCGTCGATTCGCATCTCAACCTCGTGCTGAGCCGGGCGGCCGGCGGCGGTGATTGATCCCGTCACGGTCCAGGTGCTCCGCGGCAAGGTCGCAAGCCTCGTCGAGGAGATGCACTACCATTTCTACCGTTCGGGATACTCGACCATCATCCGGGAATCGCGCGATTTCAGTTGCGTGATCCTCGATCGCACCGGCGGGCTTATCACCGCGCCGCCGATGTTCTTCCATGCTCCGGTCTACAAGCACCTGGTCGGTCGGATTCTGGCGCTCTACGGCGAGGAAAGCCTGACCGGGGGCGACATCTTCGTCTGCAACCACCCTTACGAGGGCGGCCTGCCGCATGTCTCGGACATGGCCTTCGCGGCGCCGGTCTTTGCCGAAGGCGCGCTGGTCGGCTTCGCCGGCTCGATCGCCCACAAGGCCGATATCGGCGGCGTCAACCCGGGCAGCACGTCGGCCAACGCGACCGAGATCTTCCACGAAGGGCTGCTGTTGCCGCCGGTCCGGATCGCTGCGGGCGGGGTCGAGGACGCCGACATCCATCGCCTGATTCTTGCCAACAGCCGTCAGCCGGCGCTGGTGGAGGGAGACATCCGGGCGCAGATCGCCGCAACCCGGCTGGGGGTCGGGCGCATGGAGGCGCTGAGCACGCGCTTCGGGGCCGCGACCGTACTCGATGCCTTTCGGGCGATCCTCGACGCCGCCGCCGGCGAACTGCGTGCGGCGGTGGCCGCGCTGCCCGACGGCGCCGCCTCGGCGGTCGGGCACATGGACGACGACGGGGTCGAGCTCGACCGCCCGGTGCGGTTCAACGCGACCGTCACCGTCGCCGGTGAGCGCATCACCGTCGACGTCAGCGGCAGCGACCGACAGGCCAAGGGTCCGATAAACCTGCGCCCCTCGATGGTCGAGGCCTGTGTCTTCTACTCGCTGATTGGCTGCCTCGGCCCGGATCTCCAGTTCAACGACGGCATGCGCGAGGTCGTCGAAATCGTCTATGGCGAGGGCACCGTGGCCAACGCGCGCCCGCCCGCCCCGGTCTCGTCCTATCAGAAGGCGAACCTCAAGCTGGTCGACGTGATCCTGGAGGCGCTCGCTCATTTCCGGCCCGAGCGGGCGATCGCCAACGCGGGCTCGTCCGGCTCGATCGCCATCAACTGGCTGGGCGGCGGGCGCGAGGGCCAGGCGAGCCTGCAATACGAGATCTTCTCCTCGGCCTATGGCGGCGGGGCAGGCCATGACGGATGCTCGGCCGTCGCCACCCACCTGTCCAACCTGCACATCACCCCGATCGAGATCCTTGAGGCCGAGTTTCCCTGCCGGATCACCGCCTTCGAGCTGGTCGCCGATGCGGGCGGGGCGGGCGAGTTTCGCGGCGGGCTGAGCTTCCGCCGGACCTACGAGCTGCTGCAGGATACGATCGTCACCCGCCGCTACGACCGGGCGCGGATGCCGCCGCTGGGGCTGGCCGGCGGCCGGCCGGGTCACGCCAGCCGGTTCGTTATCCGGTACGGCGGCGAGGACGCCGAAGAGACCCCGGCGTCGGGCCGCTACGCGCTCAAGGCCGGCGAACGCTTCATGCTCGAGACCGCCGGCGGCGGCGGGTACGGTAATCCGC
Organism: Alphaproteobacteria bacterium; assembly: GCA_965202905.1. Taxonomy (GTDB): domain Bacteria; phylum Pseudomonadota; class Alphaproteobacteria; order MPNO01; family MPNO01; genus CAYFYS01. The sequence continues at coordinate 2,063,328 of OZ241868.1, forward strand.
GGGCGCGCGCCGCCGGGGCGGTCGCCCACGACCTCGCCGAGGGCTACGTCACCGCGGCGGCGATACGCACACTATATCGATCAGATTGCTGACATCCCCGCCGATCCGCCGGCGCGCTTCGACAGGCAATAAAGGGTAATTAAATATCAGACTAAGGTTCTGTTTCAGCCGCCCCTATTGTCACCGATGGAACGCCACGACCCGCGCGTTCTTTGTGGCGGGATCGTAGTGGCGCCAGTACGCGATACTCTGCCACGTCAAACAAGTTCTTCTCGCCCCAGCATTGCCGGTCCTGACGACAGATGATTTCTTCGGCGTCATCTGGATTTCCTCCCCTCTATCGGACCGGGCTGTCGACGAACCATGTGTGATATTCGGTATAAACGGCCGCCACAACTACGCTTGAAGCGGAACCATGTGCCATAACCGTTCACGTCGCAAATAGTGTCGGCGCAAAAGCTTGACTCTTCCCCGCTTTTCCGAAAAAGGAGAATACTCTGCGGAGTTCCATCGCCGGTAATATTAGCCGCGCGCCCCTGATGCCAGACTGTTTGCAGCGATCAGCGCCTTGCATGTGAGACGCTCTCCGCACATCGCGCCCGCAGCATAACCCATCTGTCCGACTGTATCCATGTCCCGCGCGCCGTGGCGGGCAGCGAAGTCGCTGATATAGCGGTGAAGACGCTTCGGGCTGATCTTGTGATAAACGCCCTTATAAGCTCGACGCAGGGTGGCCCAGAAGGCTTTATGCCGTTGGTGTGAACCATGTCGCGGACGAACGCGCCGGCGCTATGGCTCACCGTCTCATGATGGAAAGGGATGCCCCTGTATGCTGCCGCCTCGTCCGTGTAGACCTTGGCATCTGGGGCCGTCACGCTCTCGACACGGCCCCGCGACCGGCGCGGATCTTCTTCTTGGCGTGCCTGTTGGCTTCCTTGCCCCCGAAATACGCCTCGTCAACCTCGATCGGACCGCCGAGGGGCCAGTCGTCATCGTTCTCGAACGCTTTTCGGATGCGCTGGAGCATGAACCAGGCGGTCTTTTGCGTCACGCTCAGGTCGCGATGCAGCTTCATGCTGGAGACGCCCTCGAGGCTCGTCAGATGCAAATAGACGGCGATGGCCCATTGCCGAAAGCCGATCTTGGAGCGTTCGAGGATGGTGCCGATGCGGATGGAGAAGTGCCGGCTGCAATCGGGGCACCAGTAGGGGAGAGGCGGATGGCCCTCGGATTCCAAGGTTTCGGCAGACCCGCAGCGGGGACAGTGGCGACCCTCCGGCCAGATGCGGGATTCGAACCATTCGCGCGCCGCGTCTTCGGTGGGAAACATGTCCATCAACTGGACCAGGGTAATTCCCTCACGGTCCGATCGTCCGGTCGCGCTCAGCATGGCAGGCACTCCTTGACCCTCAAAACAGGAATGCGCAGCCGTTTAGTCAAGTATATAATTTCCTTTAATTTCGGTGAGTCAGGCTGGTGCCGCAGGAGTGGATTGAAACAATCTCTCGACCGAGATGTCCTCGCTCTGGATAAGCTGGGTTGTCATGCCACGACCTTCATCGCGTTTTCGACCTCGACGAGCCGGGTGCGGCGCGTACCCGATCGCGACATGGCCGATCTCCTCGCGGTAGATCGTCTCCAGCGCGGCGGCGCTCGCCTCGTCGCCGGCCCGGCGCAGAGTGTCGATCATCGCCGGGCTGACATCGAGGCCGCGTGCTTCCAGGATCAGGGGGACGATTGCGCCGCGTCCTGCGCTTCTTGTTGTCATAGTCCAGATCCGCAAACGTTTGCTGATGCATGACCACGAGCTCCACATGAACGGGCCACAATCATACACTCAATCTGTACACCCTCCGACATATTCAGAGATTCCTTAGCAGTCCACTATCGGGTAGGGAGGGGCAATGCTCTGTGCCGTCTTGCACGTCGGAAGCTTCGGCGCCGCGCAGCCCGGCGCCAAAGTCGGCTGGACGATGCGCTACGACGAGCCGAACAGCGCCTGAGCCGCTGCGAGGTCCTCGTGGGTGTCGATCTCAGCCCAGCGCAGGCCCTCGATCGAGAACGCGGTGACCGCCCCGGTCCCGGCAAGATCGTGGACCGCCTTGAGGAACCAGGACTTGAGCCCGCCGGGCGCGCGTATCGCATCCTCCAGCGCTTCGACGTAAAGGCCAGGCCCGTTGCCCCGGAAGGCCAATAGCCCTATGGATTCGCCGCCGGTCCGCTCGGGCGGCAGCCCTTTACCAATGGCCAGCACCCGCTCGCCGTCGAGCTCGACCTTCATGTCGTCAGCGTCGTAATCCGCCTTACGGTCGATCGTCACCGCGATCGGGCCTGCGAGGCTCGACAGCACCGTGTCGAGCAGATCGTGCGCGAAGACCGTATCGCCGTTGAGGATCATGAAGTTCTCGGTCATGTGTCCCCGCGTCATCCAGCAGCTCGCGAGATTGTCGGCGACGTGGAAGAACGGGTTGTAGAGGTTCTCGATCCTGACCCCGTTGGCGGGAAAGTCTCGGATCACCAAATCGACCAGCCGGGTCTTGAACCCGCTGACGACGACGACATCGGAGATACCGCAATCGCGCAGAATTCCGAGTTGATGCTCGAGCACCGACTTGCCGGAGCCTACCGGAAGAAGGCACTTGGGCATGTCCCTGGTGAGCGGCAGCAGGCGCGAGCCGCGCCCGGCGGCGAGGATGATCGCCTTCACCGCGCGTCGTGGCCTCGAACAGGCGCCGCTACCCGCCAATCGGCGATCTCGACGCCGCAGGCCGGAGCACACTCGCGCAGGCCTCTGTTGGGATGAACGGCGATGCCGCTGTCGGCCCATTCGAGCAGCGGGAGGTCAGAGACGTCATCGGAATAGGCGATGACGCTGTACCCGGCGCGCTCACCCGCCAGCGTCGCCTCAATCGCCGCCAGCTTGTCCGGGCCGTAGCAGTTCTTGCGCTCGATTCGCAGCCCGCCCTCCGACCAGGACGAGCGGGTGCAGACCACGGTCCCGATGCCGAGCGCGGCCGCGATCGGCTCCGCATAGAGGTCGAGCGCGGCCGTTGCCAGCATCAGGCGATCGCCCTCACGGCGGTGCCGGCCGATGGCCTGTCGCGCGCCGGGCCGCAGTTCCCGGGCGAGGACCCTGGCGGCGAAAGCCTGGGCAAGCGCCGCGATGCGCGTGCGGTCGAGGCCGCCGGCCGCCACGGAAAGCCCTAGCGCCTTGAGGCGCTTGCGACCGATCAGGCCGAGCGCGCAGGCGAGATAGGCCGGCGCCAGAACCAGGATGCCCGGCCAGCGCGCCGGGCGGCCGCGCAGGACGAACCACAGGAACGGCGTCCAGGTGCCGCGGCGGGTCAGCGTCCGGTCGAGATCGAAGACGACGATGGTCCGGCCCGCCTGGCCGCGCGAGGGGTCCGGCGCCATCAGGCCGGACCGACTTCGTCGGCCGGCTCGGCCAGCCAGGAGCGGACCTCATGGCCGCGCGCGCGCGCGATGAAAGCTTGGCCCAGCCGCGCCAGATGAAAGGCCAGACAGATCAGCGTCCAGGCGGCCACGGCATAGAACCCGAGCTCGGCTTGGCCGGCGACGACGGCGACGCTGAGCAGAACGAGATTGGGATTCCGCCGCGCGGTAACTTGACGAACCAGTGAATCGACGGGCCGCCAGATGTGGATCTCGATCGCGAAGGCTTTGAGGAACGCTCCCTCGACGAGGCGCCCGACGACGTAGCCGGCGACGACGATCCACATCGCGATCTCGAGCGAATCGCCTGCTTCCGCACCGCCGAGACCGTACCACCAGGCGGCCCACCAGAACGGCGGGTGGATCAGGTCGATCCCATGGTCGAAGATGTTGCCCCATTTGGACGAGGTGTGGGTCACACGCGCAAGCTTGCCGTCGACCGTATCGAGAAAGGTCATCGTCCAGCCGGCCAGGATGCCGGCCAGGAACTGCCCGCCGGCGAACAGCGCCATCGCGATCAGCACCAGCACGAGGCTCGCCCCGGTCACGGTATTGGGCGTGATGCGCCTCTCCGCCGCCCAGCGGGTCGCCGCGCGGGCCGGGTACGGCCACAGCCACTTGGTCACGAAGTCGGTGACGCCCTTGTAGGAGGCCCCGAAGGTTCGCCGCTCCACCTCGTTCAGCGGCGTCTCGAGCAACGAGCCGACATAGGGCGGCTCGCGCTTGCGCAGCGCGTTGTTGTAGGCGGTTCCGATCGTTGCCGCATCGACGATATCGAGGCCCAGACCGGCGGCCGCCGCGACGTCGCGCCCGACCGCATCGGCGGCGCGCAGATGCGCTTCGGGCCGTACGCCGGCGCCGAGATGAACGAGCACGATGCGCTCGCGCGCATCCTCGTCGCCCGGAGCCGCCAGCACGATGCCCGGTCGCCGCGCCAGCTCCCTGACGAGCCCGGCGTCGAGAACCCAGTCGGCGCCGACCAGGATCAGCCCGGTACTGCCCGCCTCGGGCTCACCCGCCGAAGCCGGCATGACGCCGGCCAGCCGAAAGGTGCGGCGGAGGCGCTCCCCGGCGTCCATGCCCCACAGCCGGACATGGCAGGATCCGACCACGCGCAAGCGCGGCGGAGCCCTGTTGTGCGCAGGGGCGCGTGCCGCACCGGCAGCTTGCCTCGCCAAGCTGTCCACTGTCGCGTGCAACGCCCCTCCCGAGGCGGCACACTCGTTCGCGGGCGGGCAGGCGCCGGTCATGGGTTCATTCAGTCGATTCGGACCGCCGATAGATCTCAGTCGCGGCAACGGGTGTCAAGGCTTCTGCGGCAGAGCGGCGCAATATCACGCGATGGACGCGGCCATTATCCCGACACGCCGATCGCGGAATTACGAGCATTGGGTAGCGCTGCTTCGTCCGGCCCAAGCCGCCTCCGGGGCGCGGCAGGATCAAGCGCCGGACTCTGCAGGCCCGGGCGCCGTCAAGGACCGTTTGAAGGGGGTCCGGCCGGGCGCGTGAGTCTGCGGGCTAAGGGCGCGGCTGGCGCCTCGGCGCCGACGATGCGCCGAACCAGAGCGAGATCGGCCGGCTTGTCGACATCGATCGCCGCCTCGGCCTGCGGCATGAGCACCGGCGCCACATGCGCACCGAGCTTGCGTGAGGCCATCCGCATCGCCTGATCGAGCGTCAGCAGTCCCAGCGCAAACAAGGCGAACGGCGTCGGTCCGAAGGCGCGCAGCAGCCGAAGTGGCGATTTGCGGTGTTTCTCCGCACGGCTCCAGAACGCCACCACGCGGAGCGCCTCGCGCGCGCGCAGCGCGAACAGATTGCAGCCCGAATAGGTTCCGCCGCGGAAACGCAGATAGGTGCGCCGCGCCTCGGGAAACCGGCTGCGCACGGTCTCGGCACGGGCCAGCCCTACGGTCAAATCCGCCGCGCCGGCCTCGGTTTCGGCGCAGAAATGCCGCACCATCGCCGGGCTCAGCAGCGCGTGGTCGCCGGTGGTCACCAGCACCGGAAAGACCGCGCCGTTGACCTCGCGCGCGAGTTCCAGCAAGACGCTTTGCGGCGCGCTCGTACCCGAGGGGACCAGGCGCACCGAGCTGGAGGAAATCAGTGCCTCGAGGGCGGGCTCGTCCCGCAGACCCGCGGAATCGTCGGTCGAGACCAGGATCGATCCGATCTTTCCGCTCGCCGTCAGCGCGTCGATGACACGCGCCAGGATCGGCGCGCCGCCGATATCGGCGAGGCACTTGTTCCGCACGCCGGCCACGAGGGCCACCGGATCGTCGGCCGTGCGGCGCGCGGCGAGTACGAGCGCGGTGAAGGGCGCTTCGGTCGCGCTCACAGGTTTCTCGCGTAGATCCGATAGGTCTTGCAGGGTGCCGCGCCGATTCTCTCGAGGAGCCGCGCGAGATTGGTGTTGTCCTCGAGCACCCAGGACAGTTCGGCCGAGACGACGCCGCGGCGGCGATAGGCGAGCTGGACCGCCTCGATCGCGGCGAAGCCCAGCCCGGCCCCGATCGGCGTGGTGTGGTGACGGCGCCGGACTCCCATCAGCGGCATGCGCCCGGTCCTGATGCGATTGAACTTCAACCGGTACAAAAGCCGCGCCCAGCCGAAGGGGAGCAGCCGGCCGTCGAGGTCGCGGATCGCCTCGTTGAGGTTGGGCAGAGCGAAGGCGAACGCCGAAGGCTCGCCGTCGAGCTCGACGATGCAAACCGAGTCCCGGTGGATGAACGGCTTCAGCTCGCGCGCGGCGTGGGCCATCTCGTCCTCGGAGAACGGGATGAAGCCCCAGTTGCCCGACCAGGCGTCGTTGAAGATCTCGAGGATACAGCGAATATCCTCCACGAGCCGGGACCGCCGCAGGCCGCGCATGCGGACCGCCGGGTTCCGGCGCACGCGATCGACCAGCCGGCGGATCCCTTCCGGGATCGAGGCGTTCGCCATGTCGAAATGAAAGGCGATCATGTCGACGGCCTTGGCATAGCCGCAGGCTTCGACCAAGCACGGATAGCAGGGTCGGCCGTGCGGCATCATGATCGACGGCGCCGTCTCGAAGCCTTCGACGAGAAGGCCGCACTCCTCGTTGATCGTGAAATTGAACGGACCGAGCGCCCGCCGCATGCCGCGCTCCCGCAGCCATCGCTCAGCGGTGTCCAGCAAAGCGGCCACGACCGCCTCCGACTCGATCGCTTCGAGAAAGCCGAAATGGCCGGCGCCGTCATCGTAGCGCGCGAGATGGGCGAGGTTGATCTGGGCGCTGATCCGCCCGACCGGCCGGCCGTCGGCGCAGGCCAGCCAGAGCCGGCTATCCATCGCCTTGAGCGCCGGGTTGACCGCCGGATCGAGGTGGCGCCGGCGCTCGTGCAGCAGCGGCGGCACCCAGGCCGGGTCGTCGGCGTAGAGCGCCCACGGCAGGCGGATGAACGCCTCGCGTCCGGCCCGGGTCGTGACGGGAACGATATCGACGGCGGCGGCCGGGCGCGGATCGCGCACGGGCGCTGCGCGGGCTTCAGACGACAGCGGCGTCATCGTCCCGACCGGCCGTCGCGCCGAGCGCTGCAACCCACGGGAACCGCGCCGCCTCCTCGGCGGTATAGCCCAGATCGTGGACGGTCGCACTGCGCGGCATCTCGGGAATCCTTCCGTAGTAGGTCGAAAACGCCTTGTCCCAGAAGAAGTTGGTTATGCCGTAGTTGCCGTTCTCGTTATGGTAGTGGTGGGCGAGGTGCAGGCGCTTGATACGTAACAGGAATTTCGAGCGGGGCCGGACGGCGAGGTGTTGGATGCAGTGGCAATATTCGTAGAAGCAGGTGGCCAGGATCCCCGCCCCGATCGCCGCCGCGGCGCCGGCCGGCCCGGCGATCGCCCATCCCATCGGCCCGGTCGCCAGAACGATCGTCGGCAGCGTAGTGTGGAGCCCGCCGAACAGCACCGCGAGGTCGTTCGGGTTCTGGTGATGGTCGTAGTGGATGCGCTTCCAGAGCGCGGCGGTGTGCGGCCATTTGTAGAGCCGGCGACTGTGCAGCAAGAACCGGTGGAGCAGGTACCAGACCAGCGGATAGATCGCGGCCGAGACCAGCGCGGCCAGCACCGTGCGAACCGGCGCGTCGATCCACGCCCAGACCAGCGCCAGCGAAACCACGATGAGCGCGATATAGACCTGGATCGCCGGGTAGGTGAAATACCCCCGCACCAAGTCCTTGAGCGACATGCGGTCGAGCAAATACTCCTGGCGCTTCCAGGCGTCGTATCCCAGAACGATCAACGGGCTCACCTCTCCGCGCGCCCCGCGCCCGGGCGACGACCGCGCAGTATTACAGGAATTCCGCGCCCAATGGTACCGCTGCTATAATGTTGGCTCAGAGGTGAGCCTCGGTCAGCCGATGACGTTGGATCGACGAAAGCCGCGGCCGTGAAGGTCGTCGACAGCTACATAATGCTGCGTATCCTCGGTCACGCAGGCGCCTTCGCGGGTATCGCCCTGCTCGTCCTGCTGCTCGAGCGCATGCTGCGCGTGATGGAGCTGACGGCGAGCTATCAGGGAACGCTCGGGCACATGGCGCGGATGCTGCTCAGCCTCATTCCCCACTATCTCGAGATCGCCCTGCCCTCGGCGTTCTTCCTGGCGATCCTGCTGACCGTGCATCGTCTGTGCGAGAACGGCGAACTGATGGCGCTGCAAAGCGCCGGATTCGGCCTGCCGCGGCTTCTGGCGCCGGTCGCCGCGATGGGTATCGGCCTGGCGGCGATCGCCTTGTTCATCGTCGCCTACATTCAGCCCCATGCGCGCTACGCCTATCGCGGGCTGGTCCACGACATCGCCCACCAGTCGCTTGCCGCGATCGTCCGCGAGGGCACGTTCGTGACCGTCGACGACCATACCTTCATGGCCAGGCGGCACGCCCCGGAAAGCGGGGCTCTGGAAGAGGTTTTCGTCTACACCGAGCGAGGCGAGGGACGCAGCGCGGTCACCACGGCCAACCGCGGTACGCTGCGGCGCGCGTCGGACGGGGACGGCGCGGTGCTTGCGCTGGGCGGAGGGGCACAGACTTTTTTCGGCAAGGACGGGGCGATCTCGGGAAATCTTGCCTTCGATGTCTATCTCTGGAACCTCGGCGCGGGGGCGAACGGCCGGTTCCGGGCGCGCGGCAAGGATATGCGCGAGATGACCCTGTTCGAGCTCTCCGAAGCGCACGCCGAAGGCGCGCGGCGAATCTCCCGAACCCGCCTCTCCGCGGAGCTCAACCGGCGCTGGGTCGGGGCCATTTCCATTCTGCTGCTGCCGCTGGTCGCCATTCCCTTCGGGCTGAGCACCGGGCGCGCGGGACGGTCGGCCGGCGTCGTCCTCGGGCTGGTCGTGCTGGTGGTCTACGAGAAGTCGGTCAAGCTCGGCGCCTCGCTGGGCGGAGAGGGCGCGATTCCGGTCTGGCTCGGGACATGGACGCCCTTCGCCTGCCTGGCGGTGTTCGGCACGTTCCTTTTCGCGCGGGCGGCCTGCAGCGTCGGCGAGCCGGCACTGGCCATTCTGTCCAGATCCTTCGAAGATCTGCTTCGACGGCTTCCGCGCGGCTGACCGGACGGCCGATGTCGATGCTGCAGCGATACTTGGCGGGACTGCTTCTTTCGCGCTGGCTGCTGATTGCCTTCGCTCTCGCGGCGCTGGTGATGATGCTCGATCTGATGGCGAACGGCGAGGAGGTGGTGGCCGCCGACGGCGCCGGGGTAGGCTCGGTGCTGCGCTACATGGCGCTGCGGACGCCGATTATCCTCGCGCGCATCTTCCCGTTCTCGCTGTTGCTGGCTGCTCTGATCACGCTGGTCGGCCTGACGCTGCGCCGCGAGCTGGTGGCGATGATGGCCGCCGGGGTCTCCCAGCTCGGCCTCCTGACCGCGATCGCCCCAGTCGCGGTGCTGCTCGCGGCCGTGGGCTTCGTCGTCGCCGATCAGCTTTCGACGCGCTCGACCGAGGCGCTGCGGGCCTGGGGCGTGGGCGACTACGCGCGCGGCGGCGACGGCGCCGCGGTCCGCCCGCTCTGGCTGCACGAGGGCGCCGACGTGATCCGGATCGGCTTTGCGGGCGAGGGCGGCGTCCTGGAAGACGTCGCGATCTTCGTGCGCGACGCCGCCGGCGCGATGACCGCCCGGATCGACGCGTCCCGCGCGGTGCACGAGGGCGGCAGGTGGTGGCTGGAGAATGTCGACCGGCTCGACGTCGCGACGATGGGCGTCACCCGTGCCGAGCGTCTGCCATGGTCGGTTTCGCTGGCGCCGCCGCAGATCGCCGCGCTCGCGACCAACCCGCGGGAACTCACCTTCACCGCGCTCAAGGAGATCTCGCGACGCTCCGACCTCGGCGCCTACCCGGCCTATGTCTATGACCTGCGGCTACAGCGGAAATTTGCCGAACCGGCGGTGATCGTCGTCGTCTTTCTTCTGATCGTCCCGCTGGTCCAGCGTTACCGGCGGGAAAGCGGCGGTGTCGTCATCGTCGGCACCGGCCTGTTCTGCGGGTTCGTGTTCTTCGCCGTCGACGGCTTCCTGGTCGGCATGGGCGAGGCGGGATTGCTGCCGCCCTCGGTCGCGGCATGGTCGGCGACGGTGATCTGCTCGCTGGCCGGTCTGACCTTGCTGGCCCACCAGGAGATCCGCTAGGAAAACCGTCGCGCCATGAAGATTGGACTCATCACCAATCCGCGGAGCGAGCGCAACAAGAGGCGCGGCAGCCCGATGGCCGCGGCCGCGCGCGGCGAACCCGATATCGTGCGGGGCGAGCTCGACTCGATCGCCGATATCGGCCCGATCCTTGCGGAGTTCGCCGCCCGTGAGGTCGGGCTCCTCGCGCTCGACGGCGGCGACGGCACGATCCAGGCGGTCCTCAGTACGATGTTCAACGATGCCCCGTTCGAACGCAATCCGCTGCTCGCCGCGATCCCCAGCGGTATGACCAACGCGGTCGCGGCCGATGTCGGGCTGGGCGATCCGCCGCGCAAGGCATTCGCGCGATTGCAGGATGCGGCGCGGCGCGGACCCGTCGCCGCAAGCATCGCCGAGCGTGCGGTCATACGCATGTCGCGCGGCCCCGATCGGCCGGCGGTCTACGGCATGCTGTTCGGGCTGGGAGCGGTCTGTCGCGCGATCGAGCTCTGCCGGCGCGGGATCCATCCGCTCGGCATCACCTCCTCGCTCGCGGTCGGCGCGACGATCGCCGGGCTGCTTGCCCGCCGCGCGCTGAACGGCGCGCGCGAAGACGAGATCTTCCGCGGCGAGTCTGTCGAAGTCGGCTGGGACGGCGCGGAGCGCCGCTCGGGAGAGCGCCTGCTGATGCTGGGCAGCACGCTGCGCCGCTTCGCGCTGGGGATGACGCCGTTCTGGGGCGAGGGCCCCGGCGCCCTGCGGGTGACCGACGTGGCTTATCCGGCCGATCGGCTCGCGCGCTCCGTGCTGCCGATCCTGTGCGCCGGGCGGCCGCCGCGGATCAACAGCGAGGGCTATGTAAGCCGCAACGTCGAGCGGGTCTCGCTGCGGATGTCCTGCCCGTTCACCCTCGACGGCGAGATGTTCGAACCGCTGCCGGACACGCCGGTGACGCTGGAGATCGGCGGCGCCGTGCGATTCCTCCACTGAGGTGCGGCCGGTGGGCGCCGACCGGGCACTTCTCGACTACCTCGACGCATCGGCCGGTCCGGCCCCGCCGCCCGCCGCCGCGGCTGCCGAGGCGATCCTTGCGCGCCATGGCGGCGCGGTCCTGTCGCTGCTGTTCTATGGCTCGGCGCTCCGCGAGCCTGATTGCGCGGACAGGACGATCGACATCTATGTGCTGGCAGAGTCCTATCGGGCGTTTCATCGCCGCCCGCTCGCCGCGCTCGCCAACCGGCTGCTACCGCCCAACGTCTACCGCCTCGAGACGCGCTTCGGCGACCGCACGCTGCGCGCCAAATACACCGTGCTGAGGCTTGCCGATTTCGAACGCCTGGCCACGCCGCGCGCCTTCCAGTCGCTGATCTGGGGCCGGTTTTCCCAGCCCTGCGCGATCGCCTATGCCCGCGACGAGGCGGTGCGCGCCCGGCTGGTATGCGCCTTCGCCGAGGCGGCGCGCACGATGCTGCGGGAAACGCTCGGGCTCATGCCGTCGCGGTTCACCGCGCGCGAGATCTGGCTGCGGGCGCTGAGCGAAAGCTATGCGAGCGAGCTCCGGCCGGAGCGGCCGGAGCGGTCGCGCGAGATTTTCGAGGCCGACCCGGAGCGATACGAGCGCATCGCGGCGCTCATCCTCGGCGGGAAAGAAGAGTTCGCCCACGCCGCGCGACGCCGGGAGAATGCCCGCGCCCGTCGCCGCTGGGCCGTCCGGCGCGTTCAAGGCAAGATGCTGGGCGTGGCCCGCATCGCCAAAGGCGCGTTCACCTTCGAGGGCGGGCTCGACTACATCCTTGAAAAGGTCGAAAGCCATTCGGGGGTGACGGTCAACCCGACGACGTGGCAGCGCCGCCACCCGCTGCTCGCCGCGCCCGTCCTCGCCTTCCGGCTCTACCGCAGGGGCGCGTTCCGCTAAGCCGCCCGGGCGTTCAGCGACCGGCGGCCTTGACGGGCCTCTGATCGTCGGCGAGCCGCGAGAACGCCTCACAAATCTTCCCGATCTCGTCTTCGTTATGTGCCGCCGACATGGAGAGCCTGAGCAGCGATGAGCCGTCCGGCGTGCCGGGCGGGATGGCGAGGTTGACGTAAACGCCGTCCTCGATCAGTTGGTTCCAGCTATAGGCCGCCGCGGCACGATCGGCCATACGGATCGCGATGATCGGCCCCAGCGGCGCGCATAGCGAGAAGCCGAGCGCGGACAGGCCGTCGTAGAGCAGCGAGGCGTTGCGCCAGAGCCGCGCCCGGAGATCGGGCCGCGCTTCGATCTGGCGCAACGCGGCCAGCGCGCTTGCGGCATTCGACGGCGACAGCGAGGCGGTGAACATATAGGGCCGGCTGGTATAGCGTAGGAGGTCGAATTGCGAGTGGTTGGAGGCACAGAAACCGCCGGTCGCACTCAGGCTCTTGCTGAAGGTGCCCATGTAGAAATCGACCCGGTCGAGCACGTTTTCGGCCTCGGCCACGCCGCGGCCGTGCTCGCCGAAGACGCCGAAGGAATGGGCCTCGTCGAGGTAGAGATAGGCCTTGTGGCGCTGCACCACCTCGAGGATCTCGGCCAGAGGGGCGACATCGCCCAGCATCGAGTAGATGCCTTCGACGACGACCACCGTGATGCCCTTGCCCTGCGGCAGCCGGCCGAGGCGGTTGTCGAGGTCAGTCACCGAGTTGTGGCGGAAGCGGATGGTGGCTGCGTCGCTCAGCCGGCAGCCGTCATAGATGCAGGCGTGGCAATGCGCATCGATCAGGATCGTGTCATCGGGGCCGGTCAATCCGGTGATCGTGCCGAGATTGGCGAGGTAGCCGGTGGAGAAGACGATCGCTCGCTCGAAGCCGAGGAAACCGGCCAAGCTCTGCTCGAGCTCGCGGTGCATGGCGTATGTGCCGTTGGCGAACCGCGACCCGGTCGTTCCCGTCCCGAGCTTTTCGATGGCTTCCTTGGCGGCGGCGACGCAGTCGGGATCGAAGGTCAGGCCGAGATAGTTGTTGGTGCCAGCTAATATGACGGGGCGTCCCTCGATGATTGCACGGGTCGGCGACTGGACCGCTTCCATGGTGACGCCGAACGGGTCGCTGCCGAACTTCAGGACCTGTCCGAGCTGCTCGGAGAGATCCTGAAACCGTCTAAAAGAGCTCACTGACGTCTTATCCCCGCTTGAGTCGATGGACCGCTTCCATCAGATCGCCGATTGTTTGAAACTCGGAGATGAGGTTCATTGGGAAGGACACATTATAGCTGTCCTCGACCTCCATGATGAGGTCCAAAACGGCCACCGAGTCGATCTCCAGATCCCGTCCGATATTGGTGTCGTAGGCGAGCTTGGCGCCGCGCTCGTTGAACGGCGCGATCAAGTCGCAGATCTTGCGGAACATCAACTCGTCATCTTCAACCGTGGGCACGGTCGCCGACTGCTCTTCTCTCATACGGTCCTCCAGCCTGCGTTACAGCATGTTCTGCTGCCGGTACCAGCGCGCGGTCCAGGAAAATCCATCGCCGATCGCCACCTCCGGCCGCCAGTCGACGAGCGCGCCGAGCGGGTCTTCGGCCACCCCCCAATCGGGATGAAAAATCTCGCGGACCTTGCCGGGCGTGAGCAGAGGTGATTCGCCGAGAACGCGCCGAAAAACGAGATTTGCACCGGCGAGAAAGCTCATCAGGCGGAAGGGCACCGGGACCCGTCGCACCCTGGTGCCCAGAGCACGCCCGCCGTTCTCGGCGATTGCCCGCCAGGAATATCCGCCGGCCTGGCTGTCCGCGAGCTCGAAGATGCCGTGGCCGAAAGGACTCGCCGCCAGCATTGACGCCACCGCACCGGCGAGATCCGCGACATAGATCAACGAGACACGCCCATCCATACCGTGTCCGACGCAGGGCACGAAAAGGAACCCGCGCTTGAACAGCTTGAACAGAGGCAGGCTCGCCGGATCGCCCGGCCCGTAGACGGCCGCCGGCCGCAACACCGCCCACTCGAGATCGCGGCCAAGCTGAAACAGTGCATCCTCGGCGGCCCGTTTGGAAGCGGCATAGGGCGAGACTGCCGGCTCGCGTGCGGCGAGCGAGGATATGAGAAGAAGCCGGGGCCGGGGGTGCGCGGCGCCCGCCGCGGCAACGAGCCTGGCGGTGCCGACGGCATTGACCGCGTGAAAGTCCGCAGGCCGACCGCCCCGCGTCAGCCCCGCGCAATGGACCACCGCGTCCGCGTCCGCAACCAAGCGTTCCAGCGCGGCGCGGTCGGCGAGGTCGCCCTCCACGACATCGACGCCCTCCGCCCCATTCAATCCGCGCGGGTCGCGCGCCAATGCGCGGACCCGCCAGCCGTCCGTCAGAAGACGGCCGGTCAGATGCCTGCCGAGGAAACCGGTCGCCCCGGTCAGCGCGACGAGCCCGCCCATCGACGACTCACACCTCACGGGAGACGGATCGGCCGCCGGAAGCTTCGCGACCGTCATAGCTGAGAGTTTGCAGCGTCCTGGACGAGAACCTTCTCGCGGAGCGGCTCCTCACGGAACGCCCCGGCGATGTATTTCTCTTTCACCTTCGCGCGGCTCAGCTTGCCCGAGGACGTCATCACCAGACTGCGCGGAGGCGCCAGCACGACACGGCTCGGGACCCCGGTTTCCGAATGGATGGTCGCAGCGATCTCGCGCGCCAGGTTCTCGCGCGCCGTGCGGTCCTTGAGCCGGCACTCCACCAGGGTGACAATGATCGGATCGTCCAGCGCGCCATCGATGGTGAAAGCGGCAACGGTCCCGTCGCGCACCTCCGGCAACCGCTCCACCGCCCACTCGATGTCCTGCGGCCAGATATTGCGGCCGTTCCACAGGATCAGGTCCTTGCTCCGCCCCGTGATGACGACATCCCCGTCGATGGTGTAGCCGAGGTCGCCGGTGTCGAGCTGGCCGTCGGCATCGAAGATTTCCGCCGTCGTCTCGATGTCGCGAAAATAGCCGGTCGCCACGCTGGGGCCCTTGACGAAGATCCTGCCGACCTTGCGGTCGCCAAGCGGGTGTCCCCGCCCGTCGCGCAGCTCGATTTCGAGGCCGGGCAGGGGGCTGCCGCAGTTCACAAAGGTCCGGCGGTGCTGGGGCGGCGTGTCCTGCGTGGCCGGGACGGCATCCCCCGACTGGCCATGGCGGCGCATGTCGATCGTGTCTGTCTGGAAGACCGAATCGAGCCTCGCGAATGTGACCGCCAGCGTCGCCTCGGCCAAGCCGTAGCTCGGCGTGAAGGCCTGCTTCCGAAAGCCGCTCGCCTTGAAGGCTGCGCTGAACCGGTCGAGCACATCGGCGCGGACGATATCCCCGCCGATCCCGGCGATTCGCCATTGCGACAGGTCGTAGCTCGCCGCCGCCCCATTGACCGCCCGCCGACGGCACAAATCGTAGCCGAAGGACGGGCTGAAGCTGATGCTGGCGCGGTTCCTGGACATCACGTCGAGCCAAAGCAGCGGCCGGCGCGCGAAATGCGCCGTCTCGATGTAGTCGACCGAGAGCTGGCACATCATCGGCGAGAGCATGAACCCGACCAGCCCCATGTCGTGATAGAGCGGCAGCCAGGAGGCGCAACGGTCGCCGGGAACGACCGCGATCCCGTGCTGGATGATCCCGCCGCAGTTGTTGACGACTGCGTGCTGGGTGCTGACCACGCCCTTGGGTGCGGTCGTGCTGCCCGATGAATACTGGATGTAGCAAATCTCATCGTTGCCGAGCGGGACCGGCGGCCCGGCGCCGCGCGGCAGGGTCCGAATGGCCTCGTAGGAGCAGACCAGAACGTCCGACAGACCTTCGGTCGCCTCGACGGCGAATTGCAGCAGGTCTTCGGAGGCGACGACCGCCGAGGCATGGGCGCTCTGCATCATCCGGCGGATCTGCGCCAGATAGGTCTCCTTGCGGCCGATGCCCATCGGCAGCGGCAGCGGCATCGGGACGAGCCCGGCATACTGGCAGGCGAAGAAGGCGATGGCAAAATCCGGGGTCGTCTTGCTGATTAGCCCGACGCACGCCGAGCGCGGGATCCGGTGGGCCAGACGCATCGCAAGATCGATCGCGGCTTCGCGCAGCTTCGCATAAGACAGGGTGCTCAGCAGCTCGCCGCCGAGCGCGTAGAAATTGTATCCGGTTTGCCCACGCGCCGCGTAGTCCAGTCCGGCGACAAGCCCATCGAAATCCCCGCCTCGCATGGGAAGCGCATCGTTGGTCGTGGGAGTCGGTTGGATCTTATTGCCTCCACTCTGCGTCACGCTGCCACGCACGCGACCGCGGTCGCACTACCCGCAGGATGTGCGGCGCAAGCGCCCCCTCGCGGCTTTACGGAGAATGCCGCCGAACCGGGCAGGACTCCGATCCGGACCGCAGACCGACCGACGCGGTTCCGGCCAGCGGGACGCCCACGCGGCGGGGCGGAGCCACGGGCGCCTCGGGGCGGCCCCTGCCGCGATCCTCTCGTCGCGACAGAAACCCGACGATATTCCCCGAAGTGGAGGGTTGCCTCCGTATCGGCAATCAACGCCCCCGTTTCGATCCCGCGGTCCCAATCGTAACCTAGGCAGACCCACGACATCCCATCCTTCAAACCTCACCTGTTCGGGTTCCACCCCGGAAGACTCGGAACCCTAATGATGTCGACGCACCCTCGGCCGGGATATGCGCCGCGGGCGCGCCACCAATTATTCATGCCCGGGCACTGTCTAACGCGATCTATGGGCATAGATCCAGTACAAACGTGATGCGGTCCCACAAATTTCCACGCCGCCGACCCCAGTTCTGTCAATGTTCCTGGCGGCGGACGGGCCTCAATAACCGTATCGGCCCCTTGGCCGATCGCCTTGCAGCGGCGCATACCGCACGGCGTCGCGGCTGCGGTCCACGCCGGCGCCCTGTCGACCGCCGCCTCCGAAAGAGCCGCCACGACCTTCCTGCTCCCTACTTTTGCCTAGCGGCGCGTGTATCGGAGGACAGGGAAGAAGCCGGCCTCGAAGGCGTCTTGTGGTCACGTCGTGCAAAATCCCGAAGCGCGGCTCCGGCCTGGTCCTCACCCGGACCTGTCTCAACAATCGCCGCGCGCTTCCGCACAGTAGCGAGACTGCCGGCTGGCGATCAGGTGTATGCGTATGGCCGAAGTCGCTCTCGCGATCGGATCCTCCCACAGCCCCGCGCTCAAATCGACGGTCGAGGACTAGGCGGACTACGCTGCCAGGGACCGGTTTAACCGCCGCCTGCTGTCGCGCACCGGCGAACCGGGAAGCTATGAGGCGTTGCTGGCCGAGGCGCCGGCGGACATCGACGAGCAGATCAAGACCGAGGTGATCGCCCGGCGAGTCGCCCGCTGCCGCGACGGGCTCGACCGGCTGGCCGCGGCGATCGCCGATGCGCGGCGCGACGATCCGCAACGCGACCCTGTCGCTGCCGGACGACGCGCCGGGGTTCTGGCGTCGCGCGCGGGCGCAGTTCCACGAACCGGGAGCGGCGCGCGACTACCCGGTCGCCGCAGGACTCGCGCTGCACCTTGTCGAGCACCTAATGGACCACGATTTCGACGTCAGCGACGCCACCAGGCTCGCCCGCGGGCGGGGCGAGGGCCATGCCTTCGGCTTCGTCCACCGCCGGCTGACGGATGGCGAGACGATCCCGATCGTCCCGGTCGTTCTGAACACTTAACTACCCGCCCAACCAACCAAGGCCGCAGCGCTGCTACAGGCTGGGCCAGGCGATCCGCAGCGCGGTCGAGGCATGGTGGGGGAGCCGGCCCGGGTCGGCATCGTCGCCTCGGGCGGGCTCAGCCACTTCACGGTCGATGAGGAGCTCGACCGCGCGGTGCTCCGGGCCTGCCGGGACAAGGACGCCGAGACCCTGAGTTCGCTGCCGCTCGCCCGGCTCAACGGCGGCAGCTCTGAGATCCGCAACTGGATCGCCGCCGCCGGCGCCGCCGAGGCGCTGCCGATGGTCTGGCACGACTATGTGCCGTGTTACCGCTCGCCGGCCGGGACGGGATGCGGCATGGGGTTTGCCGTCTGGTCGGACGAGATCGCGCCCTGAGGCCGGGCTTGAACGGGCCGGCGAATTTCGCGATCCTCCGGGCCGTCCTCGTGACCGTACGCAGGGGGTAAGCCGCGCCATGGCGGAAAAGCTGGTCATCAAGAATATCGGCCTGATGCTGTCGGGCGCGCTGGAGGCTCCGATCATCGACGCCGACACGCTGGTCGCCGAGGACGGGCGGATCGTGGCCTTCGGCAAGGAAGCCGACTGCGATGTCTCGGGCGCGGCAACGACGGTCGATGCCAGGGGGGTGACGCTCTGCCCCGGGCTGATCGACAGCCACGTCCATCCGGTGTTCGGCGACTGGACCCCGCGGCAGAGCCAGTTCAACTGGATCGACAGCTCGATGCATGGCGGGGTGACGACTATGATCTCCGCCGGCGAGGTGCATCTGCCGGGCCGGCCGCGCGATCCCAAGGGCGTGGTCGCGCTCGGCATCACCGCCCAACGGGCGTTCTCGGCTTTCCCGGTCGGCGGGGTGAAGGTCCATGCCGGGGCGCCGATCCTCGAAACCGGCATGGTCGAGGAGGATTTCAGGTTCATGGCCGAGGCCGGGGTGAAGCTCCTGGGCGAGATCGGGCTTGGTGGGGTCAAGGCCGGCGCCGAGGCGCGGACCATGGTCGAGTGGGCGCGCAAATACGGCATCCAGTCGACCATCCATACCGGCGGGCCATCGATTCCGGGCTCCGGGCTGATCGACAAGGATGTGGTGCTTGAGGCCGGGGCGGACATCATCGGCCACATCAACGGCGGCCACACCGCCTTGCCGCTCGATCAGATCGCGTGCCTGTGCGAGCAGTGCCGGGCCGGCATCGAAATCGTCCATAACGGCAATGAGAAGGCCGCCCTGTTCGCGCTCCGGACCGCGCGCGAGCTGGGCGAGTTGCCGCGGGTGATCCTCGGCACCGACGGCCCGGCCGGCTCCGGCGTACAGCCGCTCGGCGTCCTCCGCATGGTCGCGATGCTTTCGGCGCTGGGCGAGGTCCCGGCCGAGACCGCGTTCTGCTTCGCGACCGGCAACACAGCGCGGGTGCGCGACCTCGACTGCGGGCTGATCGAAATCGGGCGCGCGGCCGACTTCGCGCTGCTCGATCGCGCCCAGTATACCGCTGGCAAGGACCTGCTGGAATCGGTCGGCATGGGCGATATCCCCGGCGTCGGCATGGTGATCATCGACGGCAAGGTCGCCAGCGGCCGCAGCCGCAACACCCCGCCGGCCGAGCGCGTCCCGGAGACGGTTTAAGGCGATCTCCCGGTCTTCCGCACTTTCGACGAGGACAAGGCGCGGGTCGCCGCATCGACGCCCGCGTTCGCCGACATCGAAGCCAACCTCGCGCCACGGCAGTTTCGCGAGACCTTGCCGTCTCTTCGGAAAATTCGGGCCTTCGCGGACGCCGCCCGGAACGCAAGGACCGGTTTTGGCGTGACGGGCAGGCGAGTGCAGTCTTGTATCCAGCCTTTCATGCGGGGCTTGCTGCTTGCCGGCGCTGATGGAATCTGCCGACTCGCGCCCCTTTTCTCCCACGGGCTCCGAGCCTTGAGAACGATTCAGGCTTGGCGGATCGCGGTCTGACCCGTTTGCCGTCACATCTTGTCGTATCTTGCGCAACCTTTCGGCGGCCACTTCCTGTGTCAGTTCGTCGTTCTCCCGCGCCAGCCGTGCTCAGGGCTGCTGCGCCGCCGTCCAGATCGCGCGCGCATCGTGCGTATCGTTCTTGTTGCCGCTCACGAAGGGCCGGACCCTCTTCGCCGGCAGCAGACGGACCTTGTGCCGTGTGCCCATCGCGACCAGTCAGACCGCATGTTGGCGAAGTACGCCAGGAACTTCGCCCGCGTCAGCTTCAGATCCACTATCTCGCCCGTCTCTATATCGACTCAATGCGGTTGAAACACCCGTTTCGCCGTATCCACGCCGACGACCGTTCCTCGAGTCGTCATCTCGGCCCCTCCGGTTTGCCTGCAAAGAGCTTGCTCTTCCCACTTGGCGCTTTAGATGCCGTCGGCCCGAGAGGGTCCGCTTCTCAACCCTCCCGCCCGCACATCAACAGGGTGGGAGGCGTCCATTCCATTTCTCCTCCGTGACGGGGCTGCGGTCGTTCAGTCGTCCTTGACCATCGCTTGGCATGCGAACGCTTGGCTCAAACTCAAGTCAACGGAAACGCCATCCAGGTCCTGTCGACAAAGTGTTTGATCCAGAGTCGGATTGAAACGATGAGGACGAAGCCGAGGTAGCTGGTGAGCGTTTTGTCGTATCGCGTGGCGAGCCGCGTGGCGTTTTTCAAACGGTTGAAGCAGCGCTCGACTTGGTTTCCGAGGGCGTAGATGTGGCTGTCGAGAGGGATCTGAACGGTGCGGTTCTTACGGGTGGGGATGATGGCGACGCCGCCGCGCTGGGCCATGTCTTCACGGATGTAGTCCGCGTCATAGCCACGGTCGGCCAGGAGGACCTTGGGTTGCGGCCCGCCCGCCATGACGGGTGCGCACCCTTTGTCGTCGGACACCTCGCCACCGGCGATCCCGGCGGCTACCGGCAGACCGCCGGCATTTGCGCGGAGGTGGATCTTGGACGTGAAGCCGCCTTTCGAGCGGCCAAGACCCTCTTTGTGAGCCCCCTTTGCGCCCGCCGCGCAGTGATGGGCGCAAACGATGGCGCTGTCGATCATCTGCAGGCTGTCGGGGACATCTTCGGTGTCATGCAGCGTCTCCAGCAGCACGGCTCAAAGGCCCGACTGCGTCTACCGGCGGAGTGGCGACAGACCGATGACCACACGCCGAATAACTCCGGCAGGTCGCGCCATTGAGCCCCGGTCCACGCGATCCGGAAAACACCGTCCAGGACAAGCCGGCGATCCCTCGGCGGACGGCCACGCTTCGGTCCACTTTCGATCACGAAGGGCGCGAAAACGCCCACTCCCCGTCGCTCATCAATCCACGGATCAAGAGGCCCTCCTGCAGAGGGCGCCTTGAATCACAGTTCAAGCTGTTTGGGAAGCCTCTTTGTCAACAGGACCTAGTGGATTGATTTTATCTGATGGGTCCTCCATTGGGTCCTCTATGGGGTTTGGAGATAGTTCCTTTCCAGCGACGATGTGATGGATATGCGGGAAGGCGTTTCGTTCACAGTGTCGCTTGGCGACCGTCAGCGTTTACGGGAGATCGCGGTGGACGGGAACCGGCCGCAGAAGCATGTGTGGCGGGCGCGGATCGTGCTGCTCAGCGATCCGGGGTTGGGTGCAATGGCGATCGTGGCCCGGACGGGCAAGTCGAAGAACTGCGTGCGGCGCTGGCAGGAGCGTTTCATGCGGGAAGGCGTGGACGGCCTTCCCGGGACCGGACGCGCCCATCCGGCAAGACGCCGCTGGCGCCGGAACAGGGGGCCGGGATTGTGCGGCTGCCCCATACCCCACCACCCCGTGGAGCGACCCGCTGGACGCTGCGCGCGATGGCGAAGGCCGCAGGCGTTGCCGCATCGACCGTGTGGACGATCCGGCAAGCGCACGGGCTGGCGCCGCATCGCTGGCGGCAGTTCGAGCTCTCGAACGATCCCGCTTTCGTCGAGACGCTCACCGGCATTGTCGGCCTCCACGTCGCGCCGCCGACCCACGCGGCAGTGCTGTCGATCGACGGGAAGCCGCAGATCCAGGCGCTCGACCGCACTCGGCCCAGCTTGCCGTTGAAGACGGGACGCGGCGCCGCCATGACGCACGATTACAAGCGTCACGGCGACACGACGCCGTTCGCCGCCCTGAACGTGCTCGACGGTGCGGTATCGGCCAGCATGACGCCCGCCATCGCCGCCAGGAGTTTCTCAAGCGCCTCGACCGGATCGAGCGCGCGATCCCCGCCGGCGCGCCGATCCATGCCATCCTCGACAACCACGCCACCCACAAACACAGCAAGGTCCGCGCCTGGCTCGCGAAGCCTCCGCGCTGGACTTTTCACTTCACCCCGACCTCGTGTTCGTGGCTGAATGCCGTGGAAGGTTTCTTCGTAAAGCTGACCCGGCGGCGGCTCGAGCATGGGGTCTTCCGCTCCGTCGGCGAACTCCAGGACGCCATCCACCGCTTCATCGACGAGCACAACACCGCCGAAGCCAAGCCATTCATCCGGATCGCCCAACCCGGGGAAATCGTCGCTGCAAGAAAAAGGAGGGGGCCAAACGTTGGACTCAATCCGCTAGGGCTGTCGGTGGCAACCGGATCGGCTGCCGGCCTCCTGGTCGGCGCGTTGTCGATGGGCGGGCCGCCGATTTTCCTCTATCTGATGGCCGGGCCGGGCGATGCGGTGGTCAACCGGGCCCAGTTCGTCACGTTCAGCAATTTCGCCGGGGTGATGGCGCTGGCGGGCTTCTCGGTGACCGGCGCGTTCGCCGCCGTTCAGGCGCCGGCGCTGGTCGCGCTGCTTCTGGCGCCGGTGAGCGCGGGCATCTGGCTCGGCGACCGCATGTTTCGCCGCACCGGCGAGGACCTGTTCAGGCGCCTGACGCTGTGGGGCATGGTTGCGGTCTCGCTCTGCGTGCTGGTGATTTAGGCGCACCCACCCGCCTGCCCTGCGCGCAGCCGCGCTGCCACCCCGCGCCAGTGCGTCAAGCCTCTCCGCGCTCGGACATGGGCACGCCCGGCGGCAGGTCGAACAGGCCGTCGGACAGGCTCTCAATGTACTCGATCACCTCGTCGGCGCCGACCACGTCGGCGTATTTGGCGTGCATGTCGCACAGGTTGATCGCGTGGCTCGCCTCGGAGCGGTCGAAGCAGCCCTCCTCGACCAGCGTCGTGCGGAAGTTCTCGCTGAAGGCGTCGATGACCGAGGCGCGCACGCAGCCGCTGGTGGTGGTGCCGACCATCAGGATCGAATCGGCCTTGAGGTTGGTCAGGAACGACGACATCGGCGTGCCGTGGAACGCGCTCGGCTTGAGCTTCTCGATCACGATGTCCTGCGGGGCTGGCGCGATGACGTGGTTGATGGCGTTGCCGTCGAGGTTGGTCCGGCGCCGGTCGTCGTGCGCGCGCCATTCGCCGGTGCGCTTGTTCTTCCACGCCCAGGAGCCGCGGTCCCAGCCGTCGCTCCGCATCGAGGCGGTGGTGTAGATGATGGGCACGCCCTTGGCGCGGCCCGCATCGAGCAGCCGCTTGATGTAGCGCATCGACTTCCAGGCTTCCTCGCCGCAGGAGTTCGGCCAAGTCTTGACCGAGTCCAGGATCGGCTCGGGCTTGTCGCCGGTGAAGTTGTAGTTGACGTCGATGACCACGATCACCGGCCGGTCGCCGAAGCCGGCGCGCTCGCCGTAGCCCGCGGCGTCGAAGACCGCCTTGTCACGCTCGGTGAGAAACTTGTTCCAGACCGGTTCCGTCATTGTCTTGCCTCCGGCGGCGGGGTTGCGTCATCATGGATCGCGAAGATCCTAAGTCCCCGGGCGGCCGGGCGCAACCGCGCCGCGCGCGGCGGGACTCCGGCGGAGGAGCCGCTACATGAAGATCGACAGCCTCAATCATATCAACATCCGCACGATGAAGATGGAGGAGACCAAGGACTGGTACTGCGACGTGCTGGGCCTCGAGACCGGCTTCCGGCCGCCGTTCGACGAGCACGGCTACTGGCTCTATGCCGGCGACATCGCGATCGTCCATTTGTCCTACAGCGAAGACGGTAAGCCGCGGCGCACGGCGCCGGAGGCGATGGGCGACGGGCTCGACCACATCGGGCTGTTCGGCACCGGCTATCACGACATGCTGGCCGCGCTCGACCGCCGCGGGATCGCGTACGACAAGCGGCTGGTCGGCGGCGGCAAGATCGCCCAGGTCTTCCTCTACGATCCCAACGGCGTCCTGGTCGAACTCGGCTACGATGTCGAGTCCGAGGGCATCGACGCCAGCACGTTCGAGGTCACCAGGACGTTCGAAACCGTGCCGGCGTAGTCGCAAGGACTATTTCGCCACCGTCGTCAGCGTGACCGCGATCTGGTCCGGATAGATGTTGTTGGCGCCCGATGCAGCATCGACCGCCACGCCGGTGACGCCACCGAGCAGGATGTTTCCGAAGGTGGTCCCGACGAATCTCGACTCCACGACTTCGATCGTGTCGATATAGCCCGGTTTCCGGCATCGGACGGTCAGGGCTGCCGAAGCAGACGGCGGTCGCTTTCAAGAAGGAAACGGCAGGCCGGAATGTACGCCTGAACGAGCTCTTTGAAGAGATGTGGAAGCTGTACGGGAAGGCAAAGCGGGCAGATCAAACAAAGAACGACAAGTGATGGCAGTCAACAGGGACAAACCGGACCGCTGGAAGCACGACATTGCTCAATCTGTGGACATGTACAACGACTGGTTCTTGCGCTTTGCGCCGGAGGCCTACCGGACGACACGAGTGCAGACCACAAAGGACGTCGAGGCGACGCTCAAAGCGACGAAGAACCTGACAGATGTGAGGGTGGAACTGCTAAAGGTGAAGCCCTCGGTGTTGCCGTCACTGCGGATGTCCACTTGTCCGCCCCTGGCCGTGGACCGGCTGATCGGCCTTGCCGGCGTCTCTGGGAACTTGGTCAAGGTGATGGAGAGGGACAACAGGCTGCCGCCACGAATGCCGCGGCGGAAGTTGGACAGCGACCTCGATAAGATCGGGAACATCATCGAGAAAATGGCCGACCCGGATGTCTTCGTTTGGTTGAAGCGCAGGAACGATCCGTCCGAGCAGGAGCTGTACCGGGCCGCGACGATTGTGGCGGATCGCCTTTGTGGGGCCGTCGCCAATCCGATCATCCGTAACGCACAGGAAAAGCGCCAGCTTTCCGCGATCGGCGAATGGTTGACATCTCTGGGGTATGAAAATTTACCAACAGGCGAGGGCACGAAATACGACGAGTTGCGGCCAGGGACGTACTCATTCCGTCTCAACGTGCCGGTCGAGCAGGAAGGGACCGCCAAGACGATCAATATCCCTGTGGATGCGGTGGTGATCCCCAAGGCGGCGAAGGCGGACGAGCTGCCGTTGCTGATCGAAGCAAAGGAAGCCACGAAGATGAACCAGTTGCGCCGGACCTACGGTCACAACGTGCGCTTCATCCTGTTTCTGTGCGGATATTTCGACAGCGGCTATCTCGGTTACGAGGCGGCGGAGGGGATCGATTGGGTCTGGGAGCACCGTATCGACGATCTCGGGGAGTTTGGGTTGTAGATGACGAAGAAATCGGTTGAAGAATTGGAGGCGCGGCGGCTGGCTCTACAAGAAGAGCTGGACGCGAAGAGGGGCGCGGTCGTGCGGAACCGGATGGGGCAGTTCGCGACGCCGGCCGGCTTGGCTGTCGACATACAGCGCTATGCGAAGGCGCATCTCGGTAAGAACGAGAGAGTGCGATTCATCGACCCGGCGGTCGGGACGGGCTCGTTCTATTCAGCGCTGCTGGACGTGTTCCCGCAAACCCGTATCGGTGCTGTTGTGGGGTATGAGATCGATCCGCATTACGGTGGACCGGCGGCGAAACTGTGGGACAAGACGGGGCTGGATATCCGCCTGGAGGACTTCACACAGGCCGAAACGCCGGAGGCTGCCGAAAAGTTCAACCTGCTGATCTGTAATCCGCCCTATGTGCGGCATCACCATATTGTCAACGGCGAGAAACAGCGGTTGAAGATGCGTACGCGGGACGCTTGCGGGGTGGAGATCAACGGACTGGCCGGGCTGTATTGCTATTTCCTGGGCTTAAGCCATGCGTGGATAGCGGATGGCGGCTTGGCGGGATGGTTGATCCCGAGCGAGTTCATGGACGTGAATTACGGCGTCTCGGTAAAGCGCTACCTGCTCGACAAGGTGACGCTTCTGCACATTCATCGCTTCGATCCGAACGACGTGCAGTTCAGTGACGCTCTCGTATCGTCGGCCGTGGCATGGTTCCGTAACGAAGCGACTCGAACAGGTTTTGAAGCGCGATTCACCTATGGCGGAACGCTGGAACGACCGAAGCTGGAACGGTTGGTGCCGGTCGAAACGTTGCGCCGCGATCCAAAATGGACGCGCTACCCGATAAAGGAAAGCTATGAAGCGGCTGAAGGGCCGGTGCTGGGCGACTTCTTCAAGATCAAACGGGGCTTGGCTACGGGCAACAACAACTATTTCATCTTGTCGGCGCAGGAGATCGAACGGCGCGGGCTGCCGATGGAAACATTCAAGCCGATCCTGCCGAGCCCGCGCTATGTGCCCGAGGATGAGATCAAGGGCGATTGGAAGGGCAACCCCGTGCTGGAGCGGCGTTTGTTCCTGCTCGATCCTCCGTGGACCGAAGACGAGATCAGGGAACGCTATCCAAGGCTGTGGACCTATCTGGAAGAAGGTAAGGCGGAAGGCATCGCTGATCGCTATCTCTGCCGGCATCGGACGCTGTGGTACACGCAGGAATACCGGCCCCCGGCGCCGTTCGTCTGCACCTATCTCGGCCGTAGAAACAAAAAGAGCGTCAGGCCGTTTCGCTTCATACTGAACAATTCAAAGGCGACGGCTGCAAATGTGTATCTGATGTTGTACCCGAAGGAACTTATCAAGCGCGCCCTGCAGGATAGGCCGAAGCTGAAACGGCAGGTCTGGGAGTTCCTGAACGAAATTTGTCCTCAGGCGATGCTCGGGGAAGGTCGCGTCTACGGTGGCGGGTTGCACAAGCTGGAGCCGAAGGAACTCGCGAACGTTCCGGCGGAGGCGATCGCCGAGCTGTTACCCGAGTCGGCGCGGCCGCGACAGGAGAAGCAAGTCGATCTGTTCGAAGAAATGGTCGTGCAGGCAGTGATGGGAGACAGAAACAGGTGACAGGTGCTGCATGAAGCTGACAGCAACGCAATTTCAAGTTCTGAACTACCGGAACATTGACGATAGCGGCTGGATTCCGCTTGAGCGGGTAACGGCATTCGTCGGTCGTAACGAGGCCGGGAAAACCGCCTTGCTGAAGGCGCTGCATAAATTTAATTCGGCGATCGAGGAATCCTACGACGCGCAGCGAGAGTTCCCGCGAGATCGCTTCACGGCTGAGTACCGTGATGGAAAGGATTGGCCCGTGTGCAGGGTCGAATTTGAGCTTTCGGTTGAGTTTAGAAAGGAACTCGAAGAGCGGCTGAACGGCGCGGGGATACCGCGGAAGGCGATATTGACGCGCTACTATGACGGCAACCTGGAATACGAATACGACACGGAGGTACCCGACGATCCAGTAGAGCCGGGTGAGCTGGTAAACGCGCTTGATGTGTTCGCGCAAGGTGCGCGCCGGCTCCCTGCGCCGGCGCAAGACCAGGAACAAGCGACACAGGAAATGAGAACACAACTGGCTGACTGGGCTGACGGCAAGAAAGAAGTCGCCAGCAAGCTGCAGGATCTACGGACGGAGAAGGGCGTCGAGATGTTGAGACAGGTGCGGCAGGAATTGAACGCCCATGCGCAGCCGGCGTCGGCCGACTTGGTCGAGGCCCTGCAAGGTGCAGTTGACGAGCTGCGGGGCAGGGCGGAAACCGCGCCGATACCGCAGCAACTGAAGGAGGCTATCGAGGGCGAGCTGCCGGTGTTTATCTATTTCGAGAATTACGGAATCCTCGATAGCGCCGTCTATTTGTCGCGGTTCCTCGAAGATCTTGCGGCAGGGCCGGAAGAACCGCGGGTGCGGACGATTAACACAATGTTCAAACATGCGGAGCTCACGGCACAGGAAATCTCGGGTTTGGGCCGAGAGGAAGCTGAGGAAGCGAAGGCTGCGGGCCAGACTGTGACACCGGAATTAATCGCACGCGATCAAGAGCGCAAGGAACTGCGCAGCATGAAGCTGAACTCGGCGTCGCTCGATATCTCGAAGAAATTTAGCCAATGGTTCGGCCAGAGACGGCACAAAGTCAGGTATCAGGCCGACGGCCCGTATTTCAGAATCTGGGTGTCTGACGATCGGCGGCCGGATGTTGATATCGAGTTGGAAAGCCGTAGCAAGGGGTTCCAGTGGTTTTTCTCATTCTACTTGGTGTTCCTTGTGGAATCGGACGAGGGGCATAAGGACGCGATCCTATTGCTTGATGAACCGGGATTGCATTTGCACCCGACGGCGCAGCAGGAGCTTATGGCTTTCTTCGAGACGCTGGCGGAAAACAATCCGCTGATCTACACGACGCATTCGCCATTCCTGATCGACGGAGAACACATCCACCGCATCCGTCCGGTCACGGAAGACGAGACAGGGCATTCACGGATCAGTGCCGATAGCTGGCCGAAGGACCGGGAAACGATTTTCCCGCTGCAGGCGGCGGCAGGTTACGCGATGGTGCGGGGGCTCTTCCAACACAAGAAGAACGTGCTGGTGGAGGGTATGTCGGAGTACCTGTATTTACACGCGTTGAATCTGCATTGTCATGCGCTCGAACGACAGGGCTTGCCGGAAGATATCTACATAACGCCCTGTGGTGGCACCAAGCTGGTCGGGTACATTGCGTCGCTGTTCCTGGGTCAGGACGTGCGGCCAGTTGTTCTGCTGGACGGCGACGCCGCCGGGCGGGCACGACACGACGCGCTGATGAAGGAGCTGTATGCAGGCTACGAAAAGGCTGTTCTGATGCTGAGTTATGTCCTCGGGCAAGAGGAATGCGAAATCGAGGACATTATCGGTGAAGCGACAATTCTCCCTGTCTTGAAGGACGTGACCAAAAAGGAACTCACACTGAACCAAGATG
Source organism: Alphaproteobacteria bacterium (assembly GCA_965202905.1). Lineage (GTDB taxonomy): Bacteria > Pseudomonadota > Alphaproteobacteria > MPNO01 > MPNO01 > CAYFYS01. The sequence continues at coordinate 2,092,127 of OZ241868.1, forward strand.
ACCGCGGCAAGAGCAGCTTGGTGGCGCAGATCAAGAGCGCCGCAGAGAGACACGGCGCCAAGCTACCGGACGGCTGGAAACCGGAGATCGCGCGCCGGATTGTCGTTGAGTGGTCGACGACGAACCCAATAAATATACCGACAGAGACACTGGACAGGGCCGAGGCACTGTTCAAAGAACTGACGAAGCGTTTCTCTGGTGTAGAGCCATAGCAGCATGCTCGGCGCCATTAACGGCGAGATCAGGACAGCGAAGCGGTCGAGGCGACGAATCACCTTCAGCCGCAGCCCGCGCACGCGCCATGAGGCCGACGATGTCGAGGAACCGGCCAAGCGCCGCATCCACGGCTCGGCGAAGAACCGGGTGGCGGTCTATGCCGGCGGGCGCAACGTGAAGCCGTCGCGCATCGCCGGGGAAGTGCGCCGGCGGATCATCCGCATCGTCAGCGATACGATCTGATGGAAATCGCGTGAGGGATAGGCCCGTCTCGCCCGGGCGCTGGCGGCTCCGCGGCAGGTCTCGTCGGCGCGGGCGAGCGGCGGGCGGACAGGGGGCTCGCCGGCAGCCAACGCGCGCAGGCGCCCGGCGTGATCCTCCAGGCGCCGGGCGATGATGTGGATGACCATCCCCTCGCGCTGCAGCCCGCCGGTGATTCTGAGCAGGCGGGCGGCCATGACCTTGCGGCGGTAACGCTCGAAGGTCCTGAGCCAGACCACCAGGTTGGCGATCCCGGTCTCGTCCTCCAGCGTGATGAAGATCACCCCGGAGGCGGCGCCCGGGCGCTGGCGGACCAGCGCGAGCCCGGCGACGCTCACCCGCGCGCTGTCGGCGAGCGCCGCGAGCCGGCCGGCCGGGATCGCGCCCATCTCGGCGAAGCCCGCCCGCAGCAGCGCCAGGGGGTGGTCCTTGAGCGACATGCGGATCGCGGCGTAGTCCTCGGAGACCTCCTCGCCCGGGCTCATGGCGGGGAGCGCCGCGTCCGGATCGGCCCGGCCCTCGCCGGTTCTGGCGAACAGCGGCAGCGGCTCGGGGCCCAGCGCGCGGACCGCCCACAGCGCCTGGCGCCGCGTTCGCCCGGTCGAGCCGAACGCATCGGCGCGCGCGAGCCGTTCCAGCGCGGCCACCGGGAGCGCGGCCCGGCGCCCGAGATCGGCCGGATCGGCGAACGGGCGGGGATGCGGGCGCCGGTGCCGCGCGCGGCCGCGATGGCCTCGGCATGGGCCTGCGAAAACCCCCTGATCTGGCGCAGCGCCCGGCCGGCGCTGCCTGTGTCCTCCTCCAGCGTACAGTCCCAGCCGGAATGGTTGACGTCGACCGGGCGCACCGGGACGCCGTGCTCCCCGGCATCGCGTACCAGTTGGGCCGGGGCATAAAAGCCCATCGGCTGGCTGTTGAGGATGGCGGCGGCGAAGATGTCAGGATGGTGGCGCTTGAGCCAAGCCGAGACGTAGACCAGCAGCGCGAAGCTCGCGGCATGGGATTCGGGGAAGCCGTACCCGCCGAAGCCCTTGATCTGCTTGAAGCAGCGCTCGGCGAAGCCAGCCTCGTAGCCGTTCGCGACCATGCCCGAGACCAGCTTGTCGTGGAAGGTCCGGATGGCGCCGGTGCAGCGGAAGGTCGCCATCGCCCGGCGCAACCGGTCGGCCTCGAACGGGGTGAACTCGGCCGCGACGATAGCGATCTTCATCGCTTGCTCTTGGAACAGCGGCACGCCGAGGGTCTTGGCAAGCACCGAGCGCAGCGCCCCGGACGGGTAGTCGACCGCCTCCTCGTCGCGCCGCCGGCGCAGGTAGGGGTGGACCATGTCGCCCTGGATCGGGCCCGGGCGGACGATCGCGACCTCGATGACGAGATCGTAGAAATTGCGCGGCCGGAGCCGGGGCAGCATGGTCATCTGGGCGCGACTCTCGACCTGAAAGACGCCCAGCGAATCGGCCTCGCGCAGCATGTCGTAGACCGCCGGGTCTTCGGCCGGGACCCCGGCGAGGTCGAGGTCCCGGCCATAGTGGTCGCGCAGGAGGTCGAGCCCCTTGCGGATGCAGGTCAACATACCGAGCCCGAGCACGTCGATCTTGAGAATAAGCAGCGCATCCAGGTCGTCCTTGTCCCACTCGATGGTCGTGCGGTCCTTCATCGCCGCATTGGCGACCGGCGCTATTTCGGACAGCGGGCCGCGGGTGATTACAAAGCCGCCGACGTGCTGGGACAGGTGGCGCGGGAAGCCGATGATCTCGCGGGTGAGCCGGATGGTCATCGCCAGCCGCTCGTCGTCCGGGTCAAGGCCGATCTCGCGGATGTGGTCCTCGTTCGCTCCGTCGGAGCGCCAGCCCCAGACGGCGCCGGCGAGCGCCGAGACGGCGTCGCCGCTGAGCCCGAGCGCCTTGCCGACCTCGCGCACCGCGCTCCGGGAGCGGTAGCGGATCACGGTCGCCACCAGCCCGGCCCGCTCGCGGCCATATTTCTCGTAGATGTACTGGACCACCTCCTCGCGCCGCTCGTGCTCGAAATCGACGTCGATATCGGGCGGTTCGTTGCGCTCGGCGCTGACGAAGCGCTCGAAAAGGAGATCCATGCGGCGGGAGTCGACCGCGGTAATGCCCAGGCAGTAGCACACCGCGGAGTTGGCCGCCGGCCCGCGGCCCTGGCACAGGATGGAGCGGCCGCGCGCGAAGCGGACGATGTCGTGGACGGTCAGGAAATAGGGCGCGTAGTCGAGCTCGCCGACCAGCGCGAGCTCGTGGGCGAGCTGGCCGGCGACGGTCTCCGGAATGCCGTCGGGATAGCGCGCGGCCGCGCCTTCCCAGGTCAGCCTCTCGAGCTCGCCCTGCGGCGTGGCGCCGGGCGGCGCCTCGTCGTCGGGGTAATCGTGGCGCAGCATGTCGAGGTTGAACGTGCAGGCCTCGGCGAGCTCGGCGCCGCGCGCGACCGCCGCCTCGTGGCCGCAAACAGCCGGGCCATCTCCGCGGCCGGCTTGAGGTGGCGCTCGGCGTTGGCGGCCAGCCGGTAGCCCGCCTCGTCGATCGTGCAGCGCTCGCGGATGCAGGTCAGAACGTCGGCCAGCCGCGGCGCTCGGGGACATGCGCATGGATGTCGTTGGTCGCGACCAGCGGGGTGTCGCCTCGCCCGGCGAGCGCCGCCAGGAAATCGATCCGCGCACGGTCGTCGCCGCGGTAGAGATGGCTTGCCGCCAAGTGCATCGCCGGGCCGATGCGCCGCCGGAGCGAGACAGCCGGTCCTTGAAACCCGGATCGATCGACCCGTCCGGGGCGCGCGGCGGCAGGGCGATCAGGATCTGGCCGGTCGCATGGTCGAGCAGGTCGGCCAGGCCGATCTCGCAGCTTCCCTTGGGCGCGCGGCGGCGGCCGACGGTCAAGAGCCGCGCGAGCCGGCCACAGGCGGTCCGGTCGCGCGGCAGGCAGAGGAGCGAGGGCGCATCGGCGAGATCGAGCCTGGCGCATACCGATCTCGCGCGCAGCCACGTGGGCACGCACCACCCCGGCCAGGGTGTTGCGGTCGGTCACCGCGACCGCGGCGAGCCCGAGCGCGGCGGCCGTGTGCACCATCTCCTCGGGATGCGGGGCGCCGCGCAGGAACGAGAAGTTGGCCGTCACCTGGAGCTCGGCGTAGCCGGTCATCGCGTTCATCCGAACAGGCCGTGGAGGAACCAGGCGGGGCGCGCGCCGGGACGGCAGAGGCCCTCGCGGTAGAGCCAGAAGCGCCGGCCCTCGCTGTCCTCGACGCGGTAGTAGTCGCGCAGGGCGGCCGCGTCATCGGCCTCCAGCGCACGCCACCATTCCGACATGATGCGCTCGGGCCCCTCGGCGCGGCTGACGCGGTGCGGCGCCCGGCGCCAGCGCAACATCACCGGCGGGTCGCCGGGGACCGGCGCCACCGCCTCGATCGGCTCGGGCCGGTCGAGCAGGCGCAGCGGGCGCGGCGTGGTCGGCTAGGCGGCCTTCGTTCCGCGTCCTGCAGCCCGCAGGGCGGGTCGGGCGAGGACCGCGCGCTCGGGCACATGGCTTTCGCGCGCGGCCAGGCGGAGAACCCGCGCGGCCCCCAGCCGGTTGGTCAGCCGGTCGATCAGCGTGCCGGCGTCGGGATCGCCGGCGGCGCCCAGTCCTCGAAGGCCGTCTGGACCGCGCCCTGGCAGTCGGTCTCCGGGGCCGCGAGCGTCATCGCCTCGATGCCGAAGGCGATCTCGAACCCGGCCAGCGCCTCGGCGAACAGCCGGGCGAGTTGGCCGGCATCGCGCGAGGGCCGGCTGGCGCCGACGACGAAGCGGTGGACGGCGCCGTTGGGCTCGAACAAGGTGAACATCAGCCGTCTCGCCCCGCGCTGGCGCCGGGCGAGGCCGCGGGCGAGGTCGGCGAGCAGACGTGCGAGCGCGGCCGCGGTGTCGTCGGACGTCGCGATCGGCTCGGCGAAGCCCAGCCGGACGAAGTGGGGGCCGATCGGGGCGTCGGGTGACAGCGGCTCGCCGGTAGTGCCGAGCGCCGCATCGAGCCGGGCCGCGAGTTCGCTGCCGAAGCGGGCGGCGAGACTCGCGCGCGGCAGGTCGAGGACCGCGCCCACGGTCCTGAGACCCAGCGCTTCGAGCGCGGCGGCCGTCTCCGGTGCGCTGCGCAGCGCGGCCACCGGCTGCGGGGCGAGGAAGGCGCGCGCGCCGGCGGCGGGCACGATCGTCCAGCCCCGCTTCCCGGACGCTTCATCCGGTGGAAACCGGGCGGCCGCCCAGGCCGGCGCGCGCCGTATAGCCGGCCGCGCCGAGCCGGGTGGTCACATCCTCAAGCAGCGCCGCCTCGCCGCCGAACAGATGGGCGCAGCCGCTGACGTCGAGCCAGAGCCCGCCCGCCCCGTCGATCGCTTCCGGCGGAGGCGTCTCGGGCGTGGTCCAGGGGCTGTAGCGCCCGCACCAGCCGGCTAGGCGCGCGAGCGCGGCGGTTTCGCCCGGCGGATCGCCGGTCACGATCTTCAGCCCCGGCAGGATCGCCCGGGCATCGGCGAGCGGCAGGCCCGGATAGAGCCCCGCCGCCCCGGCCGCCGCATCGAGCCCGGCCAGCACCAGCCTGCCGCGGACCTCGAGCGTGGTCGCCAGCGGGCCGCGCTTGGGCGGGTCAGCCTGCCCCGCGCGGAAATGCGCCGGTGCAGCCGGTCGGTCGCGAAGCGGGGCAGCCAGAGCGAGATCACGCGTCTCATCACGCCATACCACGTCCCAGGTCCCGGGCCGCCCGCCGCGGCAGCGGAACAGCTCCATCCGCCAGCCCGGCGGTGAAATCCTCCCCGGGCGCGGCCTTGCCGGGCACGGGATCGATGCGCCAGCGGGTCATCGCCGCGCTGGGCGCGGCGCCGGCGGCCGGCGGGCGCAGCATCAGCGCGCTCACGCCGTGGCTCTCGGCGGCGAACTGCAGCCGTCGGGTCTGGCTGAGCGAGGCCCCGCGCACCGCGCCCACCACCGCGGCGAGCGATGCACAGCGCAGCCCTTCCTCCATCGCCCACAGGATCTCGGCATCGCGCCCGGTGCAGGCGAGGGTCAGCCGCTCCGGGTCGAGCCCGAAGCGCCTGAGCCCCGGACCGTGCAGCATCCCGGCATCGAGCGCCCGGGCGCCTTCGCACCACAGCACCGTCGCGCCGCTGCCGCCGGCATCGGCCAGACGTGCGCAGATCAGGGCGCAGAACGCGCTCGCCATGCCGGCGTCGGCGGCCACCACATCGTGCAGCCCGCCGGTGGCGAGCCCGCCCCAGGGCAGATGCGCATCCGATCGCGGCGACGTCCCGGGGCAAGCCCCGGGACGTCGCGCCCGGCCATCGGCCCGCCCTCGATACGTCGCACCGCCGCACCGCCGCGCGCAGCCGCCCAGCCCCGCGCGGTCGGCCTCCCGACGCCCCGGCGCGACCGGAGCCGGGGCCGGAATGCGGTCCCGGGCGCGACCGGGCGCCGAGGCCGGCGGCGGAGACGATCCGTCGACGAGGCGGATGTCGGGAGGCATCGAAAACTCCCTTTGTTTCTTATGTGTTTGATCAATGTTCTTGTTCAGAGTCAAGTTTTTCCGCCCCGGCCGCGGTTGAGCCCCGGCCCGCGATCGCCTAGAAAGTGCCCGCCACGCAGATCGCGGAGATCCCGCCGATGGACCAGGGCCTCGCCCCCGCCACCCGCGAGTCGCTGCGCGCGCGCCTGCGCGTGTGGACCGAGGCGCCGCGGTTCCGCTACACGATCCTCGCCCTGATCTTCTTCAACGCGATCACGCTGGGGCTGGAGACATCGCCCGCCGCTGTCGCGGCGACCGGCGATGCGTTGCACATTCTCGACAAGACCGTGCTCGCGGTCTTCACGGTCGAGTTGGCGGTCCGGCTCTACGCCCACGGCCCGGCCTTCTTCCGCGATCCGTGGGGGGTGTTCGACTTCGTTATCGTCTCCATCGCGCTGGTTCCGGCGAGCGAGGGCTTCGCGGCGCTCCGGACGCTCCGGGTGCTGCGCGCCTTCCGGCTGGTCTCCGCGGTGCCCCGGATGCGCCGGGTGGTCGAGGCGCTGCTGCGCGCGGTGCCGGGGATCGGCGCGGTGGGGGCGCTGCTGATCCTGGTCTTCTACGTCTTCTCGGTGATCGCGACCAAACTCTACGGTGTGGATTTCCCCGAATGGTTCGGCACCGTCGGACGCTCGATGTTCTCGCTGTTCCAGATCATGACCCTGGAAAGCTGGTCGATGGGCATCGTCCGTCCGGTGATGGCGACGCACGACTATGCCTGGGCATTCTTCGTGCCGTTCATCATCGTGTCGAGCTTCACGGTGCTGAACCTGTTCATCGCCATCATCGTGGACTCGATGCAGACACTGCACGATGCCGAGCGCGAGCAGACGGTTGCCGAGGTCACCCATGTCGTGGATGCCGACGCACGCCTGGTCTCGGCCGAGATCGCAAGCCTCAGGAACGAGATCGCCGCGCTCAGAGCCAGCCTCGACGAACGCAGGCGCTAACCCGAAAGGAAGGCGCGGGTTTCCGCGACGGCCTCCGCCAGTCCCACCCGCGCGACCGCGACCTCCGGCGGGAAAGCGCCGAGCAGGCGGGACGGCGTCATCGGGTCGAGCAGGACGAACACGCCGTGGTCTTCGGCGCAGCGGACAAGGCGGCCGAAGGCCTGCTTGAGCCTTAGCCGCGCCAGCATGTCGTCGTAGCGGGTATCGGTCATTGCCGCGCGGCGGGCGTGGTGGACGATCGTCGGGCGCGCCCAGGGCACCCGATCGAAGACGATCAGGCGCAGCGAGCGGCCGGGCACGTCGATCCCGTCGCGCACGGCATCGGTGCCGAGCAGGCAAAAATCCTCCTCGGCGCGGAAGATGTCGACCAGGGATGCGGTATCGAGGTTGTCGACATGCTGGGCGAGCAGGGTCAGCCCATCGGCCTCCAGCAGGTCGGCGATGCGCTCGTGGACCCGGCGCAGCCGGGAGATCGCGGTAAACAGGCCGAGCGCCCCGCCGCCGGAGGCCTGCATCAGCGCGCGGTAGGCGCCGGCCACCTGGCCCAGATCGTCCTTGCGCACGTCGTTGACGATGAAGACGCGGGCAAGGCGGGCATAGTCGAACGGCGAGGGCACCTCGACCCGCATCGCGGGCGCCGCCAGATGGGCGGCGCCCATGCGCGCTTCCGCCGCCTGCCAGTCGTGCTCGACCTCGCCCGTGCCGTCGCGCAGGGTCGCCGAGGTGACCACCAGCCCGTGGGTCGAGGCCGCGACCCGCCTGGCGAACGGCAGCGACGGGTCGATCCAGTGGCGGTGCATACCGACATCGACGTCGCGCCCGTCGGTCCGGCTGACCGAGAACCAGTCGACGAAGGTCTCCGGCGTCTCCTCGGCGAGGTCCGCCAGCATGTCCCGCCATTCCTGGAGCTGACCCTTGATGCGCCGGCGCAGGCCGCGGGCGACCGCATCGATGCGGTTGCGGGTCGGCGTGTCGAGCTCTTCGGCCCGCTCCTCCAGCAGGCTTGCGAGCCGGGCGGCCAGCGCCAGGCCCGGCTCGATCAGCTCGCCCAGCGCGGCCTCGAGCGCGCCCGCCGCCTCGAGCAGCCCGGGCAGCGGCGGGCGCGCCTCGGCCTCGAGGTCGTAGGGTGTGTGCGCGTTTTGCGCCCGGGCATAGACCTGCTGGCGGACGACGGCGAGGAAAGTCTCGGCCGCGCCGCGCGGGGCGCCGGCCGCAAGCCGCCGGCGCCAGTCCGCGCCGGGCAGGAAGCGGGCGGCGGCCAGGGTCGTCGCCATGCAGTCGCCGGTCGCATCGTCGATCGCGGCGATATCCTCGATCCGCCTGGCGAGTCCGCGGGCGCGCCGGCCGCGCGTGTCCTCCGGCCCCAGCAGCCAGACCCGGATTTCGGCGCCCTCTTGGCCGGACAGGCGCGCCGAGAACGCGCTGTCGGCCGCGTCGAAGACGTGATGGCCCTCGTCGAACACCACCCGGGTCGGCACGAAGCCGTCATCGAGTCCGCCGGGCGTGGCCTGGGTCATGACCAGCGCGTGGTTGGCGACCACGATGTCGGCGCGTCGCGCGCGGCGGACGGTCCGCTCGATGAAGCATTTCTGATAATGCGCGCATGCGGAGTAGATGCATTCGCCGCGCCGGTCGGCGAGGCCCAGCGTGTTGCGCGGCCCCAGGAGGTCGGCGAGCCAGGCCGGGAAGTCGCCGCCCATCAGGTCGCCGTCGCGGGTCCGCGCGGCCCAGCGCGCAACCAGGCCCAGCGCCGTCGCATCCTGGGGGCGCGCGCCCAGCTGTCCGACCGCATCCTCGAGATTGAGCAGGCAGAGATAGTTCTCGCGCCCCTTGCGGATGACGACCTTGCGCCGCTTGCGGACCGGATCGGGGTAGAGCCGGTCGAGCTCGGTGTCGATCTGGCGCTGCAGATTGCGCGTATAGGTGCTGATCCAGACCGGCTCGCCATTGCGCTCGGCCCACAGGCTCGCCGGTGCGATATAGCCCAGGGTCTTGCCGACCCCGGTGCCGGCCTCGGCGATGACTGCGGCCGGCTCGTCCTCGACATCGCGCGGGATGAAGGCCGCGGTCAGCGCCGAGGCGAAGTCGGCCTGGCCCGGCCGGTCCTCCGCGCCCGGCCCGAGCAGATCGGCAAGCCGGCGGCGCGCCTCATCGGGCGCGATGGGCGCGGCGCCGGCAGGCGCCTCCGGCGCGGTCTCGGAGATCTCCGGCAGGCGGCGCCAGACCCCGAACCCAGCAGCCCCGGCGAGCGCATCGTCGGCCCCGCCCAGGCGGGCGAGCACCTCGCCGGCCCAAGGCCAAGGCCAGTCGGCCCGCGCCATCCCGGCGGCGATTGCCGCCGCATCGGGGTCCTCGCGCGCACCCGGGTCCGCGAGCTGAGCAAGCAGGACCTGTACGGCCTCGGCCAGGACATGCGCCTCCCCGGCCAGCGTCGCCGGGCGGGACAGCTCCAGCGCATCGGCAATGCCGCCTACTGTCGGCAGGCAAGGCTGCGCCGGGTGGACGAAGGCGAACAGCTCCAGGATGTCGCGCGCCGGGAACGGGCTCATGCCGAGGCGCCGCGCCACCGCCTTGGCGTGGCAGAGGACCGGCACCAACCCGGCGCCGATCGCCGCCGCCGCCTCGCGGTGGGAGATCTCGCGTACATCGGTCTCGCGCGCATCGGCCCGGTCAGGCAGGATCACGGCCGAGCGGATCCCGGCGACCAGGACCGCCGATGGCGCGGTTTCGACGAAAAAATCGGCCTCGGCCATGGCCGATCATAATACAGCCGCGCCGCCCGCGCCGATTCCTCTGGCGCCGCCGATGCGCTAGGGTCCGCGCCGTCCGGGTGGAGTACGAAGGCGGATCATGGGCGATCAGCAGGCATTGGCGACGCAAGCGCGGTCCTGGCCGTTCGAGGAGGCGCGCAAGGTCGCCGGGCGCATCGGCGGACAGGCGCCGGCAAAGGGCTATGTGCTGTTCGAGACCGGCTACGGTCCGTCGGGCCTGCCCCATATCGGGACCTTCGGCGAGGTCGTGCGCACCCAGATGGTGCGCCACGCCTTCGGGGTTCTCTCGGACGTGCCGAGCCGGCTGTTTGCCTTCTCCGACGACATGGACGGGCTGCGCAAGGTGCCCGACAACATCCCGAACCCGGACGCCATGCAGCGGCATCTCGGCAAGCCGTTGACCGCGATTCCCGATCCGTTCGGCGCCCACGAGAGCTTCGGCCACCACAACAACGCGCGGCTGCGCGCCTTCCTCGACCAGTTTGGCCTCGACTACGAGTTCAAGAGTGCGACGGACTGTTACAAGACCGGGCTGTTCGACAAGACGCTGCTTGCCGTGCTGGCCGACTACGAGCGGATCACCAACGTCATCCTGCCGACCCTGGGGCCGGAGCGGCGGGCAACCTACAGCCCGTTCCTGCCGCTCTGCCCCGAGACCGGCCGGGTGCTTCAGGTCCCGATCGTCGCCCGCGACGCCGATGCCGGCACCATCGCCTACGAGAACGAGGCGGGGCGGACGGTCGAGGCGCCGGTCACCGGCGGTCACTGCAAGCTGCAATGGAAGGCCGATTGGGCGATGCGCTGGGCGGCGCTGGATGTCGACTACGAGATGTCGGGCAAAGACCTGATAGAGTCGGTGCGCCTGTCGGGGCGGATCGCCAAGCTGCTCGGCGCCCGCCCGCCGGAGGGCTTCACCTACGAGTTGTTCCTGGACGAGGCGGGCGAGAAGATCTCCAAGTCGCGCGGCAACGGGCTGTCGGTCGAGGAGTGGCTGACCTGCGCCCCGGCCGAGAGCCTAGCGCTGTTCATGTACCACGCGCCGAGGAAGGCCAGGCGGCTCTATTTCGATGTCATCCCGCGCCAGGTCGACGACTATCTCGGCTGGCTGGAGAAGTACCCCGGCCAGGACGAGGCGGCACGCCTGGACAACCCGGCCTGGCACGTCCATGCCGGAAACCCGCCGCCGCCCGAAAGCCCCATCGGGTTCGCCCTGCTGCTCAATCTTGCCAGCGTGTGCAACACCGAGGACAAGGCGGTGCTGTGGGGGTTCATCAGCCGCTACGACCCGCACGCCGCGCCGCAGACCGCACCGATCCTCGACCGGCTGGTCGGTCACGCGATCGCCTGTTACCGCGACCGGGTGAAGCCAGCCAAGACCTACCGCGCCGCGAGCGCCGTCGAGCGCGCGGCCCTTGCCGCGCTCGCTTGCGCGCTGCGGTCCCTGCCGGGCGGCGCGGATGCGCAGACAATCCAGACCGAGGTCTACGAGGTCGGCAAGCGCCATCCTTTCGTGACTCTGCGCGACTGGTTCCAAGCGCTCTACGAGATCCTGCTGGGCCAGAGCCAGGGCCCGCGCTTCGGCTCCTTCGTCGCACTCTACGGGCTTGCCGAATCGATCGCCCTGATCGAGCGCGCCATCGCCGGCGAGGACCTCGCCGGCGATGGCGGGTAGGGCCGAAACGGAACAACCCCGGACCCAAGGGCCGTTGGTTGCCGGAGGGGTACGGCGATACGCGGGTCCGCGCCGAGGATTATGTCACCGCGGCGGCGATACACACGGTGTGCGGATTCGGTTGCCGAACGCGCAACGCGCGGCACTACTTGGTAGTGTCTCAGTTTGAAAAGCTGCGGTCCCGGCTCGTTGAACCGGGGCCGCGAATCGGAGATCGATCGGAAACGGTAGACCAAGCCCAGGCGCACCGCCGCCGGAGCCTTCAGGCGGCCGTTCGCCCCGGGCCCGGCGACCCGCGTAGCCCGCCTTCCGACGCTCTACTTCACGCACTACAACTTCGTGCGCATCCACAAGACGCTGAAAGGCGCCCCGGCGATGGCGGCGGGCGTATCGGACACGCTGCGGGACATGGAATGGATCACCGGGGAATGGATCGTCAACTCGATCGACGCGCAGGCGACGAAGCCGAAGCGATTCGATTCAAACTGAGACACTACCTAATACTTGCGCTGGTTGGCGACATCGGCGAAGTTTGGTCCGCTGCAAGAGTGAGGTTTGACGGGAGGCTGAGGCGGGGTGGGTTTCGTGCGCGCAGCGGGCCGGCCGGCGGTCGATCGCATACCCTGCCGGATTGCCTTCATGGCCTTGCTGGCACTCATGTTTGCGCTCGCGCCGGCCCCGGACAAGCCGGGATCGGCGTCGCCCTGGGCCGAGGTCGGCGACGCGGCGCTGCGCCGCGATATCGAGATCCTGGCCGCCAACCGTCTGGTCGACCCGCTGATCTCGACTTGGCCGCTGCCCTGGGGCCCGATCGCCCGCCGCTTGTCCGAGGTCCCGAACGGCCTGCCGCGCCATGTCGGACGCGCCGTCGAACGGGTGAGATCGCGGCTGAGGCAGGAAACGCAAAGCGGCACCGTTCGTGCGCGCGCGGCGCTGCGGCTTGCCAACAAGTCGGCGTTGATCAGGGATTTCGCCGCCACCGGCCGTGACCGCGTCGATGCGCGCGTCGACACGGAATATCTCGCCAATTCGACGGCGCTACGGCTCAGGCTTGGTCTGTTGAGCGATGCCGACCTGGGCGATCCGGATTTGATCCTGGATGACTCCTACATCGCCCAGGGTCTCGGCGGCTGGTTGGCTTACGCCGGCATGGTCGAGCATTGGTGGGGTCCGGGCAACATCACCAGCGTCGCGTTGTCCAACAACGCCAAGCCGTTCCCCAAGCTCGGGCTGATGCGCTACGATCCCGAATCGTTCGAAACGCCGTGGCTGAGCTGGATCGGCCCGTGGCAGATCAACGCCTTCACCGGCGTGCTGAGCGATAACGGACGTGCGGTGCGCAACCCGGTCGTGGTCGGGCTGCGCGGCGCGATCAATCCTTTGCCCGGGCTGGAGCTCGGCGCGTCGCGGCTGATGCAGCTCTGTGGGTCCGGCCGGTCATGCGGCTTCAGGACATTTTTCGATGCGCTTGTCGGCAACAACGAGAACACCCCGGATAAGGACCCGGGCAATCAACAGGGCGGGTTCGACGCAAGGCTGATGCTGAATGCATTCGGCGTCGGTTGGTCGATCTATGGCCAGATCGTCGGCGAGGACGAGGCCAACGGGCTGCCGTTCAAATCGGCCGGCGTGGCGGGCCTGTCGCTGACCGGCGGACTGCCCAATGAAAAGGGCGGGTTGTGGGCCGTAACCGCGGAGTTTTCCGACAGCGCAAGCGGGTTTCAAAAAACAGATCCGGATTTCAACGTGTTCTGCAATCACGGCGACTTCGGCTCCGGGCTGCGCTACCACGACCGATGTCTCGGGCCGGGCCTCGACAACGACAGCCGGCTGTTCTCGATTGTCGCGGCGGTGATGGACCGGCGCGACCGGACTTGGCGCCTCACCTATCACCATGCCAAGCTCAACCGGGACGGGGAGGCCGGCGGAAATACTGTGAGCCGGAGCGACGAGAGCATAAACGTCCTCGAACTCGCGCTCCGCGTCCCGGTGCGCAGACACATCTTCGGCATCGAGCTGCGCTTGCAGGACGACCGGCCGAACACGCCCGGCGCGCGCGATTTCGAAACCGCCGTGGAGGCCGGCTGGTCGACCCGCTTCTGAGCGCCGCGCACCCGGGGCTACAGCCGCACCCGGATCAGCGCTTCGACCTCGACAGCGACGCCGAACGGCATGTTGGCCACCCCGATGGCGGTCCGCGCGTGGCGGCCGGGCTCGCCAAAGATCTCGATCAACACCTCCGAGGCGCCGTTCTAAGGTCTCGGAGATCCGGGTGAAGTCGGGATCGACGTTGATGTAGCCTTTGATCTTGACAATCTGGACGATGCGGTCGAGGTCGCCGCCAGGACGTTCAGGACACTCAGCCTGGCTGAAGCTTGGCCTTCTTCCAGCGAGAACTCGCGCCCCACCTTGCCGACGAAGCGGATCTCATCGTCCTGCCGGGGCGCCGCGCCGGAGACGAACAGCCAATCGCCGCTGAGCTTCACCGTCAGGATCTTCGCGGCCTTGGGCTTGACCGGCGGCGGCAGCGATACCCAACGCGGCCATGAGCGCTTCGATTTTCCCTGCCATGCCTCGTCCTCCCCGGCGTTTGCCTCGTCATCGGAGCCCGCGCCCGGGATCGGGCCGACAGTGCGTCCGGCGATGTTTCCCGCGATATTTCTGGCACCGAACGCGGAAGAGGCGCCATTGTGCGACGGCATTCAGATTTCCTCCCCGGCCATGACGTTGTCGGCCCGGTCGGGATAGATGATGCGCTCGGCGAACCGGTGCATGTGATCGACCTCTGCGACGCTGCGGTACTGGACGCGGCTGCCTTTGAGGGCCGCGAGTTGCTCGGCGACGATGTTGCGGCGGATCTCCGAGGTAAACGCGGTCAGCCGGTGATAAGCCTCCGAGATCGTCCGCCCCAGCGTGGTCACGCCGTGGCCCGGCAGGACGACGCAGTTGGTCCCCTGGATGAAGTCCTTGACCGGCCCGACATCGGCCTCGACGTCCATGTCGGCGGGCAGGTAGTAAGGTGGCTTGCCGCGGATGAACGGGTATGTCGAGCGAGATGATCCCGACCTCACGGAACCCGCCCGAGCCAAAGAAGGCGATCGTGTCGTTGTCGTGGATATGGATGACCGCGTCGATGTCCGGGCGGAGCCTCAGGATTTCGCGGTTGAGGTTGTGTCCGATGCTGGTCATCGCCTCGCCGTGGAGAATCTCGCTGGTCGGGATGTCGGTGATCACGACATTGTCGATCGACATCTCCTCGAGCGAGATCCCGGCGTGCTTGGTATAGGCCACCCCGTGCTCGAAATCCGGGTGCGGCGCGCGGATCGCCATGTTGCCGAGCGTGTTGTGGATATAGCCGCGGTTCGCGACCAGCCGCGCATAGCGAACGAAGCACTCGCCGATGTCCCTGTCGAACTCGACCACGTTTGCCATCGCTGTGTCCCTCCGGTTTCCCTGGCGGGTGTTTCGACCGGACCGGCATAGGCCCTCTCGCGACCGGGGAGAATGTCGCCCGAAAGCGCGGCCCGCGCTGCGCGGCGAGACATCGGCGACCCGGCGCAGACCGCGCTCGCCGCGAAACCCGGACCGGGAAGGCTGCGTGACCTGCTCCGACGCGACCAGCCGAAGGGCCACAATCGCAACCGAAGCGGTCAACCCATATGGTACTTAGACCGGCCAACTCCAAATGTTCCCGACATCCCGCCTGGATCAGCGGGATGTCGGGATCGGAATTGCCCAGCACCGGACAGGACCGCGCGTCGAGCAGCCGACCATGCCACCACGCGTTGCGATAGAAATCCCAGCCCGCCGCGCCGAGCCCGATTGCCCGTTCCGGCGCCTCGTCGACATCGGCGTGCGGATAGCGCCTCGCGGCGAGGATGGACCAGCGGCCCCGCACCCGGCGCCGGGCCGCGGCGTCCGCCGGGCGGCCGTGCGATGACCGTGCTGGCGATGGATGCGGCGTGCTCGACATGCTCGGCGGCGGTCCTGCGGGACGGCGTCATCCTGGCCGCGGACCGAGTCGCTATGGACCGCGGCCACGCCGAGATCCTGATGCCGATGATCGTCGGGACGCTCGCCCGGGCCGGGCTCGGCTTCGCCGGGATCGCCGCGCTGGCGGTCACGGTCGGCCCCGGCTCGTTCACCGGGATCCGCATCGCCGTCGCCGCCGCGCGCGGGCTGGCCTTGGCGCTCGACCGCCCAGTGCTTGGCGTGACCACGCTGGAAGCGGTTGCGCAGGACGCGCTCGATTCCCGCGACGGCCGGACGGCGGCGGCCTGCCTCGTCGCGCTTGATACCCGGCGGGAGGACTTATACGTTCAAATGTTCGCGCCCGATGGCGCGCCGAGAACCCGGCCGGAAGCCGCCATGCCGCAGACAATCGCCGCGCGCGTCAAACAGCCCGATTTGCTGGTCGCGGGCAACAGAGCGGCGCGGATTGCGCCGCTGTTGCGCGCGCGCGGCCTTCGCCCGGTGACCGCCGCGGGCGACGGCAACCCCGATGCCGGCGTCGTCGCGCGGATCGCCGAAGGCCGGCTGGCCAGCGGCGCTGCAATGCGGGATTTTCCCGCGGCGCCGCTCTATTTGCGCGCGCCCGACGCGGTCAGGCCGGTCGACGGCGGCCGGTTGCGGCCGTGAGCGAGATCCGGATCGAGCCGCTCGCCCGCGACGAGATCGGTGGGCTCGCGCGGATCCACGCCCGGTGCTTCGACGACCCGTGGTCGGCCGGCATTGTGCTCCGGGTGCTGGAGACGGCCGGCGCGTTCGGCTTGGCCGGACGGGTCGGGCGCTCCGACGGGCTGGCCGGGTTCGCGCTCGGCCGCGTGGTTGTCGACGAATGCGAACTGCTGTCGCTCGGCGTCGCGCCGGACCGCCGCCGCCACGGCCTGGGTGCGGCGCTGCTGGATGCGGCGATGGCATGGGCGAGCGGCCTCGGCGTGCGCGGGTTCTTCCTGGAGGTCGGCGAGTTCAACCGGGCCGCGCGCCGGCTCTACGAAAGCCGCGGCCTGGAGCCGGTCAGCCGCCGCCGGGACTACTACGCGCTCAGGGACGGCGGAACGATGGATGCCCTGACCATGCGGTGCGACCTCGAGCGGTCCGCTCAGGTCTTGACGATCCGCAAGCAGATGTCACCGTCGCGCACCCGGCTGCCGGGGCCGAGCCGCTCACGCGCCGGATCGTCGTTCAGCGGCTGAAGACCGGCCACGGCATGGCCCAGCTCGACCACCGATGCGGGCACATTCTCGATCGGCTCCGCCCCACGCAGCAGGATCGTCGCAGTGTCGCCCGAGGCCATTTGCTCGATAAGCAACCGGGTCCGGACGAAGGTCATCGGGCATATATCGGCGGTTATATCGAGAAAATGCTCCATTGCTTCGCCAAGCGTGCTGTCCCTGTCGATACGATATTCGGCTTGTTGACGGAGGCCACTCTCCAGTGGCAGACGGGAAAAAACCCGGAAAGCCTGCCAGCGGACACGGGGGTAAACCGGCTCGTCCCAATTCCAGCGTTTCACGGCAAGACGAGCTATCGCACCCATTAAGCCGGCAAAAGAGAGCCTTGGCCACCGTTGTTGTTCGAGGACATGTCGGATCATCCCGGTATCTGAAACGGACCTTCTTTCTTTAATTTTCTCACGAGCAACCAGGAAATACCAGGGTCCCTAGTGGATTGACTCCAGCGTTTGGAACCCTCGGTTTCCAGTTCTTGTCGTCAACGTGTTTGATCCAGAGTCGGATTGAAACGATGGGGACGAAGCCGAGGTGGCTGATGAGCGTTTTGTCGTATCGCGTGGCGAGCCGCCTAGCGTTTTTCAAAGGGGATTATATCCCTAAGCCACAATCTGCTGACGGCCAGGCGTCATCGGCCTCGACGATGATGACGGATCGCGTGAGGGCGGCGCGAACTTCCTCTGGCGTTGCATCGACCGCCACATCTTCTTCGAGCTCAGCCTTGTTCAGCTGGTAGCGAAAGGGCCGCACACGAACCACGGGCTTTTCGGTCGGCTTCGGCACTGATCTTCTCCCTCAGCAACGGCCAGAGGGAAGCAGCTTACAACCCATCCGGCGGTGCTCGCAACGGGCGATTGAGCACCTTGCGAACAGGCCCTTGACTCACGCTTGGCCTCTCGCCGAGGATTAGTCCCTGCAAACGTCCGAGGAGGCCCGCTCTGTCGGGTCGCCCGCCGAATACAACAGCCTGTACCCGGCGAGGGGTAGCTCCCCGCGCTTGGCGAATACGCGGGGACTCACATCCTTCTCGTGACGTTTGCAACGGCCCGGCGCCAGTCGGACTCCGGCAACCACGGGAGTTCCTGCATGTTGAAATTTGTCATTGATCGGTTGGGTACGAAGCGTCGCCTCTTGTGCCTTGGTTCTTACGGCCGGCGGCATAGCGGGCTTTTCGTCCGAAGGCGTATGCTTCAATTGCTGGCCCACTTGCTATAGTTTGGGGTCGAATTGCGGTCAGGATTGCGTGTGTGCTTGCCGAAGTTATGGCACGCAACGCAAATGCTTCGCTGTGTACCGCTAGCAGGAAGCCGAGGCGAATGGCTGGACGTTCGAACCCGCCGCCAGTGAGTAGGCGGGGGGCTTCCTCGGACTGAGACCTTTAAAGAAGCATCCAGAGGTGGCGGTTCGTTCGCGGCATGTCTATCCCGTAGTGGACCGCCAACTTATGTGACGGTGGGAGTCGGCCTGTTTTTTCGATGCATCGGGCCAGCTGGTTTTGAAATTTCTCGGGCAGTTCGAAGAATCCCTTCCGCGTCATTTCCGGCAGGACAGAAATGTATTTGAGCAGAATGCGCGGCATGGCCGGCTCCCTGATTGGGAGCCGCAGGCTTGGTGTCAGAATTCCAGTCAGGATACCAGTTCCCGGTACCGCAGCCGTTTCCCGATCATCCCATCCACGATTTCGTTCATCTGGTCGATGGTGTCGCGGTTGCGGACGTTGTGGCGTCCTGCGAACTCCCGCACATAGCGGGCCAAGTGTTTCTCGGAGACGTGGTGGAAAGTCCCGACGTGTCCTCGCTTGAACAGCGCCCAAAAGGACTCGATCCCATTGGTGTGGGCTTGCTTGCGCATATATTCGCCCGCCGAGTGATTGACCGCCTCGTGCTTGAAGGGTATCCCCTGACAGGCGCTGGCATCGTCGGTATAGACCGTCGCGCCCGGCGCCGCGCGTTCATCGACGAACCCCTGCAGCGTCGGCTTGTCCGTCCCAGAGATCGGGTGAGCGATCACGTGATTGGTCAGTCGATCCTTGGCGCCGGTGACGGCCGTCTTGCCGGCCGCGCCACGGCCGTTCCGGCCAGCGCCTTTCGCTTGGCGTTGGACACGTTCTTGCGTTTGCTGCCGACATAAGTTTCATCGACCTCGACCGGCCCCGAGAACGGCGCTTCGCTTCTTCCGAGCGCATTGCGGATGCGGTGGGCCAAGTGCCACGCGGTCTTCTGTGTCACGCCAAGATCCCGATGCAACGTCATCGACGACACGCCCTTGAGGTTGGTCGCGACCAAGTAGACCGCGCGATCGCCCAGGTCCGGTAGCCGAGGTTCGATCCCTCCATAATCGTGTCGGTCTTGAGCGAGAACATCGGCCGCTTCGGGCAGTCGCGGCGCCGATGGGTCATCGTCCTGTGCTTGATGCCACACTCGACATTGAACGATCCGCAGTAGGGGCAGTGCAGCCCATCGGGCCTTCGCGAACCATGCCCCGGCCGTCGCATCATCGGGGAATATGGCGACCAACTGCGCCAGCGTGATGCCTTTGCGATGCGACTTTCCCGGCGCCTCTTGTACCATGCCAACCTCTCATTGTGACTATAATATGAGCAGCAGGGCGGCGGGTTCAAACAAAATGTGACTTAGGGATATAATCCCCTTTTCAAACGGTTGAAGCAGCGCTCGACTTGGTTTCCGAGGGCGTAGATGTGGCTGTCGACAGGGATCTGAACGGTGTGGTTCTTACGGGTGGGGATGATGGCGACGCCGCCGCGCTGGGCCATGTCTTCACGGATGTAGTCCGCGTCATAGCCACGATCGGCTAGGAGGACCTTGGGTTGCGGGCCGCCCGCCATGACGGGTGCGCACCCTTTGTCGTCGGACACCTCGCCACCGGCGATCCCGGCGGCTACCGGCAGACCGCCGGCATTTGCGCGGAGGTGGATCTTGGACGTGAAGCCGCCTTTCGAGCGGCCAAGACCCTCTTTGTGAGCCCCCTTTGCGCCCGCCGCGCAGTGATGGGCGCAAACGATGGCGCTGTCGATCATCTGCAGGCTGTCGGGGACATCTTCGGTGTCATGCAGCGTCTCCAGCAGCACGGCTCAAAGGCCCGACTGCGTCCACCGGCGGAAGTGGCGACAGACCAATGACCACACGCCGAATAACTCCGGCAGGTCGCGCCATTGAGCCCCGGTCCGCGCGATCCGGAAAACACCGTTCAGGACAAGCCGGCGATCCCTCGGCGGGCGGCCACGCTTCGGTCCACTTTCGATCACGAAGGGCGCGAAAACGCCCACTCCCCGTCGCTCATCAATCCACGGATCAAGAGGCCCTCCTGCAGAGGGCGCCTTGAATCACAGTTCAAGCTGTTTGGGAAGCCTCTTTGTCAACGGGGCCTGAACACCTGATCCGCCCGCCCGCGCGGCCTGGTCCGGCCAATGCCGTTGCGCTCGACCATGCCCCGGATCGCGCGTAACGCCGCCGTCGGCGCCATGTGCGCGTTCACCGCTGATAGTCGGGATCTTCGTCGTCGTGGCTCCAGACCGCCCGATTCTCCGGCTTCACGCGGCGCGGCGGCGGCTTGGGTGAAGCGGCTTTCATCACCGCGCGCCAGATCCTGGCCGGCAATCCGCCGCCGGTCACCCGCCGCATCGGGCGCTCATCGTCGTTGCCGACCCAGACGCCAGCCACCAGATCGCCGGAAAAGCCGATGAACCAAGCATCTCGGAAGCCCTGGCTGGTGCCGGTCTTGCCCGCCTCGGAGCCGCCCAGGCGGGCCGCGCGGCCGGTGCCGTTGCGCACGACGCCGTGCAGCATCGAGCGCAGGGTGGCCGCGCGCTCCGCCGGGATCACCCGCCGCGCGCCTGAGCCAGTGCGGCGGTGGATCACCTCGCCGGCGGCGGTCCGCACCGTGCGCACCCCGAACGGCCAGACCGCGCGCCCGCCGCTCGCCACGGCCGCATAGGCCGCGGTGAGCTCGATCAGCGTCACCTCGCTCGCGCCGAGCGCAAGCGAGGGGTGGGCGTTGAGCGGCGTGGTGACGCCGAGCCTGCGGGCGGCGCCGACGACGGCGCCGCGGCCGACCCGCTCGCTCACCTGGACGGCCACCGTGTTGACCGATTCGGCGAACGCGCGGTCGATGCGGACCGGCCCGCGGAATTTGCCGTCATAGTTGCGCGGCCGCCATCCGGCGATGTCGAGCGGCTTGTCGACGAAGATGTCGGCCGGTCCGAGCCCCGCCTCGAGCCCGGCGAGATAGACGAACAGCTTGAACGCCGAGCCCGGCTGGCGCCGCGCCTGGGTTGCGCGGTTGAACTGGCTTGCCGAATAGGCCCGCCCGCCCACCATGGCGCGCACCGCGCCGTCGGTCGACATGACGATCATCGCGACTTGGCCGGCGCCGGATTTGCCGCCCTCGGCCGCCAGAAAAGCCCGGGCCGTGTGCTCGGCCAAGCGCTGCAGCCGGGAATCCAGCGTGGTCGTGACCACGAGGTCCTGCGCGGTGCGTCCGACATAGCCGGTCGAGCGCGCGAGCGCCCAATCGGCGAAATATCGTGCGCCCGGCCCGGTTCCCGCCAGCAGCCGGAGCCGGCCGCGCCCGGCCCGGGCCGCCCGGTCTCGGCTCAAATACCCAGCGTCGACCATTGCGGCCAGCACTTGGCGGCCGCGCGCGGTCGCCGCATCGGCATTGCGCACCGGCGAATAGCGCGAGGGCGCCTTCAGGAGGCCGGCCAGCACCGCGGCCTCCAGCAGGCCGATCCGCTCGACCGGCTTGTCGAAATAACGCCGCGATGCCGCGCGCACGCCATAGGCGCCGGAGCCGAAATAGGCCCGGTTGACGTAGATCGCGAAGATCTGGCGCTTGGTGAACCGGGCTTCCAGCCACAGCGCGACGATCGCCTCCTGAATCTTGCGCCGGATCGTGCGTTCGGGGCTCAGGAACAGGTTCTTGGCCAGTTGCTGGGTGATCGTGCTGCCGCCCTGGCGGATTCCGCCGGCGCGGATATTGGCGACGGCCGCGCGCAGAATGCCCAGAACATCGATGCCGGGATGCTCGAAGAAGCGGCGATCCTCCGTCGCGCTGACCGCCTGGATGAGGTAGGCTGGCAGGTCTTCGAATCGGGCCGGCCCGCCGTAGAGCTGGCCGTAACGGGCGAGGATCGCCCCGTCGGCCGTCCGCAGCAGAACCGCGGGATGTCGGGCCGGTGTCTCGAGCGAGGAGAGTTCGGGAAGATCCCAGGCGTACCAAGCAATGACGCCACCGAGCCCGACCGTGACCCAGATCGCCATCACCAGACCCCAGCGCGCGATTCGGACGATGTTGGACCGGGGCCGCCGCCGGGCCTTCTGCTCCTTGAGAGGTCGCGACGCCATACCGCCAAATGTAGTGTGTCTGCGCCGGTGATACAAAAGGAAATTATATACTTGACTAAACGGCTGCGCATTCCTGTTTTGAGGGTCAAGGAGTGCCTGCCATGCCGAGCGCGACCGGACGATCGGACCGTGAGGGAATTACCCTGGTCCAGTTGATGGACATGTTTCCCACCGAAGACGCGGCGCGCGAATGGTTCGAATCCCGCATCTGGCCGGAGGGTCGCCACTGTCCCCGCTGCGGGTCTGCCGAAACCTTGGAATCCAAGGGCCATCCGCCTCTCCCCTACTGGTGCCCCGATTGCAGCCGGCACTTCTCCATCCGCATCGGCACCATCCTCGAACGCTCCAAGATCGGCTTTCGGCAATGGGCCATCGCCATCTATTTGCATCTGACGAGCCTCGAGGGCGTCTCCAGCATGAAGCTGCATCGCGACCTGGGCGTGACGCAAAAAACCGCCTGGTTCATGCTCCGGCGCATCCGCAAGGCGTTCGAGAACGATGACGACTGGCCCCTCGGCGGTCCGATCGAGGTTGACGAGGCGTATTTCGGGGGCAAGGAAGCCAACAGGCACGCCAAGAAGAAGATCCGCGCCGGTCGCGGGGCCGGCGGCAAGGTCGCCGGCGGCGGCGCAAAGGATCGCGAGACCAACCGGGTCAAGGCCAAGCTCGTTGAGAGCACCGACACGAAGACCCTGCATAGCTTTGTCGAGCCATAGCTTTGTCGAGAGCGTGACGGCCCCAGATGCCAAGCTCTACACGGACGAGGCGGCAGCATACAGGGGCATCCCTTTCCATCATGAGACGGTGAGCCATAGCGCCGGCGCGTTCGTCCGCGACATGGTTCACACCAACGGCATGAAGCCTTCTGGGCCACCCTGCGTCGAGCTTATAAGGGCGTTTATCACAAGATCAGCCCGAAGCGTCTTCACCGCTATATCAGCGACTTCGCTGCCCGCCACGGCGCGCGGGACATGGATACAGTCGGACAGATGGGTTATGCTGCGGGCACGATGTGCGGGGAGCATCTCACCTGCAAGGCGCTGATCGCTGCAAACAGTCTGGCATCAGGGGCGCGCGGCTAATATTACCGGCGATGGAACCCCGCAGAGTATTCTCCTTTTTCGGAAAAGCGGGGAAGAGTCAAGCTTTTGCGCCGACACTATTTGCGACGTGAACGGTTATGGCACATGGTTCCGCTTCAAGCGTAGTTGTGGCGGCCGTTTATACCGAATATCACACATGGTTCGTCGACAGCCCGGTCCGATAGAGGGGAGGAAATCCAGATGACGCCGAAGAAATCATCTGTCGTCAGGACCGGCAATGCTGGGGCGAGAAGAACTTGTTTGACGTGGCAGAGTATCGCGTACTGGCGCCACTACGATCCCGCCACAAAGAACGCGCGGGTCGTGGCGTTCCCTCGGTGACAATAGGGGCGGCTGAAACAGAACCTTAGTCCGATATTTAATTACCATACAAAACATGTTGCAGAGGTGGTCACGGCCCGCCGAGCCCTGCGCCGGCCCGGCGTCGCTGGAAATCAGGCCGGCGGTTCCGGCGGACGGCGAGGCGGTGGCCGCAATGGCGCGCGCGCTCAGCCGGATCGACGGCGGGCAGCCGAGCCGGTTTACGGCGGAGAAGTTCCGGCGCGACGGATTCGGGGCCGATGCGGCGTTCGGCGTGCTGGTCGCCGAAGAAGACGGCGCGCTCGTCGGCTACGCGGTCTACTACCCGGGCTATGACACCGACAGCGCCACGCGCGGGGTCTATCTCGCCGATCTCTATGTGCGCGAGGAGTCCCGGCGCCGCGGCGTCGGGCGGGCACTGTTGCGCGGGCTGGCCGCGCGGGCGCGCGAGGACGGCGCGCATTGGATGTTCTGGTCGGTGCTCAGGCGGAACCGGGGCGCCCGTCGGTTCTACCGCACGCTCGCCCAGGAGCTCCGGGACGTCCGCCTGTGCGCGGCCTTCGGCCACCGGTTCGATGCGCTCGCCGATGCCGCGCGCGCGGCGCTCAGACGTCCAGATTGACCACCTTGAGCGCGTTCGACTGGATGAAATCGCGCCGCGGTTCGACCATGTCGCCCATCAGGGTCGAAAACACCTTGCCGGCCTCCTGCGCCTGGGAGACCTTGACCTGGAGCAGCGAGCGGACGTTGGGATCGAGCGTGGTCTCCCAGAGCTGTTCGGGGTTCATCTCCCCCAGCCCCTTGTAGCGCTGGACCGATAGCCCCTTCCGGCCAAGCTCCAGGACGTTGGTCATAAGGCGGATCGGCCCGGTGATGCGGTTCTCTCGCTCGCCGGCGACCAGTACCGCCGGGCGGTGGTAGATGGCCTGCAGCTCGCCGGCCATTTCGTCCAGCCGGCGGGCCTCGGCGCTGCGCATCAGCGCGCCGTCGATCGAATGGCGCTCGGTCACCCCGCGCAGGGTCCGCCGGAAGGAGAAGACGCCTTCGGCGGTCAACGCGGCGGTCCAGCCGCGCTCGTTCTCCCCGGCCAGCCCGTCGAGCCGGCGGGCGATCGCCTCGGCGACCGCGGCGGCCGCCTTGGCGTCGTCGAGCAGCGCGGTGTTGAACGCCCCCAATATCGCGGCCTGTTCGGCGACATCGACGCTGGCGACCCGTTGCAGCATCGGCGTCAGCAGGCGCTTGGCGGTCAGCGCCTGATCGACTCGCACGCGCAGATCCGCGCCGGCGATCCGGCTGCCGTCGTGGAGGTTGAGAACGCAATCCTTGACGCCCGCCTCCACGAGATAGGAATCCAGGTCGTTGTCGCCCTTCAGGTAGACCCCGCCCGTGTTGCCCTTCGCGGCGCGGTAGAGCGGCGGCTGGGCGATGTACAGACAGCCCCTCTCGATGAGTTGGGGCATCTGGCGGAAGAAGAAGGTGAGCAGCAGGGTGCGGATGTGACTGCCGTCAACATCGGCGTCGGTCATGATGATGACCTTGTGGTAGCGCAGCTTCTCGATGTTGAAATCCTCGCTGCCGATGCCGGCGCCCAGCGCGGTGATCAGCGTGCCGAGCTCGGCCGAGCCCAGCATCTTGTCGAAGCGCGCGCGCTCGACGTTGAGGATCTTGCCACGCAGCGGCAGGATCGCCTGAAAGGCGCGGTCGCGGGCCTGTTTGGCCGAGCCGCCGGCCGAATCGCCTTCGACGATGAAGATCTCCGAACGCGCGGGGTCGCGCTCCTGGCAATCGGCGAGCTTGCCCGGCAGGGACGAGATGTCGAGCGCGCCCTTGCGCCGGGTCAGCTCGCGCGCCCTGCGCGCGGCCTCGCGCGCGGCCGCGGCCTCGGCCACCTTGGCGATGATGCGCCGGGCTTCGGCGGGGTGCTCCTCGAACCACGAGCCGAGCTGTTCGTTGACCACGCTCTCGACGATCGGGCGGACCTCCGAGGAGACCAGCTTGTCCTTGGTCTGCGAGGAGAATTTGGGATCGGGCACCTTGGCCGACAGCACGCAGGTCAGCCCCTCGCGCGAATCCTCGCCGGTGAGCGTGATCTTCTCCTTCCTGGCGATGCCCGAGACGGCGGCATAGCTGTTGATCGTGCGCGTCAGCGCCGCGCGGAAGCCGGCCAGGTGGGTGCCGCCGTCGCTCTGCGGGATGGTGTTGGTGAAGCACAGCATGGTCTCGTGATAGCTGTCCGACCATTGCAGCGCGACCTCGATCGAAAGCTCGCCCTGATCGCCCTGGTCGGAGCTGCCCGCGATCGTGATCGGCGGGCTGAATACCGGCGTCTTGCCGCGATCGAGATATTCGACGAAGGCCTGAATTCCGCCCTCGTATTGCAGCTCGACCGCGTTGGGCTCGACGCCGCGCGCATCGTTCAGCACCAGCCGCACGCCGGAGTTGAGGAAGGCAAGCTCGCGCAGCCGGTGCTCCAGCGTGGCGAAGGAGAACTCGGTCATCGTGAACGTCGCCGTCGAGGGCATGAAGGTGATCTGCGTACCGGTGCGGTCCGCCGCCGGCCCCTTCTCGGCGAGCGGGGCCGTTGCGACGCCGTCCTCGAACCGGATCGCATACTCCTTGCCCGAGCGCCGGATGGTCATCTCCAGCCATTCCGAGAGCGCGTTGACCACCGAGACGCCGACCCCGTGCAGCCCGCCGGAGACCTTGTAGGCATTGTTCTCGAACTTTCCGCCGGCGTGGAGCTGGGTCATGATGACCTCGGCGGCGGAGATCCCCTCGCCCTCGTGGATATCGACCGGAATCCCGCGCCCGTCGTCGAGCACCGTCACCGAGCCGTCGCCGTTGAGCGTCACGTCGATCCGGCTGCAATGGCCGGCGAGCGCCTCGTCGATCGCGTTGTCGACGACCTCGTAGACCATGTGGTGCAGGCCCGAGCCGTCATCGGTGTCGCCGATATACATGCCCGGCCGCTTGCGCACCGCCTCCAGCCCCTTGAGGACCTTGATCGAATCGGCGTCGTAGGTGTCCTCGGCGGGGCTCGGCCGGGGCGCTTTGGCAGCGGGTGTCATGAAACCTCCCGATCGCTCAGACGATCGTCAAGACAACGCAAGCGGCGCGAGGGCGCCGTGGCGAACGCCGAAATACTGGGCCCGGCCGCCCAGGGTCCGGAAGGGACCGGCCTCGGCGCCGGTCATCCAGACCTGGCTGCCGAGGTGGAGGATCTCCTCGAACAGCGCCTGGCGCCGGTCGGCGTCGAGATGGGCGCCGACCTCGTCCAGCAACATCAGCGGCGCGGCGCCGCGCTCGGCCGCGCCGAGCCGCGCATGGCCCAGGACGATGCGGATCAGCAGCGCCTTCTGCTCGCCCGTCGAGCACGCCGCCGCGGGGCAGTCCCTGGCGAGATGGATGCAGCGCAGATCGCTGCGGTGCGGGCCGAATGTCGCGCGTCCAGCCTCGATATCGACCGGCCGCAGGCTCGCCAGCCGCGCCCGCACCGCATCCTCGACGGCGAGCGCGGGCGTCTTGTCCAGCATCGCCTCGACGGCCCCTTCGATCGCCACCGAAGCCGCCGGAAACGGTCCGGTCGCGGCGCCGCAGATCCCGTGCAGCCGCCTCGCCAAGCCGCGCCGGGCCGCGGCGACGGCTACCCCGGCCGCGGCCATCGTGCTCTCCAAAGCGTCCAGCCAGGCGCCGTCCGCACGCATGCCCCGATCGCGCAGCAGCCGCATGCGCTCGCGCATCGTGCGCTCGTAGCGGTTCAGCCGCGCCGAATGCTCGCGGTCCAGGGCGTGGACCAGCCGATCCAGGAACCGCCTGCGATCGGCCGACGGGCCGTCGAACAGCCGGTCCATCTCCGGCGTGATCCACGTAAGCGAGACCCATCGTGCGAGCTCGCCCTGGGAGGCCGCTTCGCTGCCGTCGATGCGCACGATCCGCCGCGCGCCGGCGGCGCCCTCGGCAGGCGCGATCCCGGTGCCGATCTCCAGCGCCCCGGCGGCGGTCTCCAGTCGGGCGGCGACCGCCCAACCGGCGCCCGCTTGCGCGCCATCGGCGGCCCGGCGGCTCACCTCCCCCAGCGCGGCGCGGCGCAGACCGCGGCCAGGAGCCAGAAAGGACAGCGCTTCCAGCAGATTGGTCTTCCCCGCCCCGTTGGGTCCGGTCAGCACGACCGGGCGTTGATCGACGTTCAGCCGCGCCCTGGCGTAGTTCCGGAAATCGGTCACCGTCAGCCGGCTGACGGCCAGTTCCGGCCCAAACGCCGCCGCCCCCTGACGCGGCATGTCGGCGTGATGGGTCGCCGGGTTCAAACGCGCATCGGCATCAGGACGTAGAGAGCGCCGGGATCCGACGTATCCCGCACCAGCGCCGAGGACGCGCCGTCGGAAAACATGAACTGTGCGCCGTCGCTTTCGATCAGGCTGGCGATGTCCAGCAGGTATCGCGAATTGAATCCGATCTCGAGCGGCCCGTCGGCGTAATCGGCCTCGATCTGTTCCTCGGCGTCGCCCGAATCGGGGCTGGATGCGGACAGCACCAGCGTGCCCTGGTCCAGCCGCAGCTTGACCGCGCGCGACTTCTCGGTGGCGATGGTCGAGACCAGATCGACCGCCTTGGCGAAGTTCCTGGGCTCCACCCGCAGCGACTTGTCGTTGGCGAACGGGATGACCTTGTCGTAATCGGGAAACGTGCCGTCGATCAGCTTCGAGGTCAGCACCGTGTTGCCGACGGTCATCCGCACCTTGGTGTCCGACAGCGCCACGGTCACGTTTCCGGCGTGGTCGTCGAGCAGCTTGCGCGCCTCGCCGACCGTCTTGCGCGGCACAATCACGCCCGGCATACCGACCGCGCCGTCGGGCGGCGGCATCTCGACCCGGGCCAGCCGATGGCCGTCGGTCGCGACGATCCGCAGCGCCGGTCCGCTCTCGGTTTCGGCGACATGGATGTAGATCCCGTTGAGGTAGTAGCGGGTCTCCTCCACCGACATCGCGAATCGCGTGCGGTCGATGACGCCGCCGAGCGCCTCGGCGCTCAGTTCGAAGCTGTGGGGCAGCTCGCCCTCGGCCATCTTCGGGAAGTCCTCGCTCGGCAGCGTGGTCAGCGCGATCCGTGAGCGCCCGCAGCGCACCGTGAGCTGGTTCTGCTCGCCGCCGCTGGCGACCTCGATCTCGGCGCCCTCGGGCAGCTTGCGGACGATGTCGTAGACCGTATGGGCGGACACGGTGGTCGCGCCGGGCGTGACGACGTTGCACTCCACGCGCTCGACGATCGCCAGATCCATGTCGGTCGCGGTCATCGACAGCGCGCCGTCGGCGGCGTTCAGCAGGATGTTGGACAGGATGGGTATGGTGGTCCGCCGCTCGACCACGCCCTGGACATGCTGCAATGACCTCAGCAGCGCCCCGCGTTCGATCGTGAGCTTCATGGTGCCGTGGGTTCCCGTCTGGAAAAATGCATCGCCGCATCGCCCGCGCCGAACCGCGCCGCCGAAGCGGGAGGCGAAGTATAGCACAACCGCCTGCCGTCCCGTAAGAATCGTCGCTTTGGGACGCCGCGCGGGCGGCAGGGACGGGTGCCGGACTCAGCCTTCCAGCATCCGTCTCAGGAGCTCGACATCCTCGTCGAAACCGGGGTCGCCGCCGCGTAACTCATCGATCTTGCGCACGGCGTGCATGACCGTCGTATGGTCGCGCCCGCCGAACTTGCGGCCGATCTCGGGCAGCGACCGCGAGGTGAGTTGCTTGGCCAGATACATCGCCACCTGACGGGGCCGCGCGACCGCGCGGGAGCGCCGCGCCGAATGCATGTCGGCGAGGCGGATGTTGAAATGCTCGGCCACCCGCTTCTGGATCTCTTCGATGGTCACGCGCCGGTCATGGGCGCGCAGAAGGTCGTGCAGCACATCCTGGCAGGCTTCCAGCGTCATCTCGCGTCCCACCAGGTCGGCGTGCGCCACCACACGGTTGAGCGCGCCTTCGAGCTCGCGCACCGAGGTGGTGATCTTGTGGGCCAGGAATTCCATCACCTTGGCCGGGATCTCGACGCCGAGCTGCTCGGCCTTGGATTGCAGGATGCCGACGCGAAGCTCGTAGGTGGTGGCGTGAATGTCGGCCACCAGCCCCCAGCCGAGCCGCGAGCGCAGCCGCTCCTCCATCCCCTCCAGATCCGACGGTGACTTGTCGGCGGAGATAACGACCTGCCGGTTGTTGTCGACCAAGTCGTTGAAGGTATGGAAGAATTCCTCCTGCGTGGATTCCTTGCCGTTGATGAACTGCACATCGTCGATCATCAGGACATCGACCGAGCGGAAGCGCTCCTTGAAGGCTATGGTGTCCTGGAACCGCAGCGCCCGGATGAACTGGTACATGAACTTCTCGGCCGACAGGTAGACCAGTTGGCGATTGGGATGGCGCCGCCGGATATGCCAGCCGATGGCGTGCATCAAATGGGTCTTGCCGAGGCCGACATGGCCATAGAGGAACAGCGGATTGTAGGCCGCGGTGGGCGATTCGGCAACGCGCTGGGCGGCGGCGTAGGCGAGCTCGTTCGGCTTGCCGACGACGAAGTTGTCGAACACGAAACGGGGGTCGAGCGGGGCGCTGAACTCGCCTGCCGGCGGGGTGGCCGAGGTGGCCGACGTCGGCGCGCTGGGCGGCGGGGTGCGGGCCGAAGCCAGCCGCCGGGCCGGCCCCCGCTCCCCGGTCTCGTCCGCCGGGGCCTTGCGGCCCTTCGGCTCGGTCGGCAGCCGGCGCCGTTCACGCCGGATCGGCTCGGCCTGGATCTGGATGTCGAGCGTCTCCACCGCCGGGCTTTCCTCTGTCCACAGCGTCAGGATCCGCTCGGCGTAATGGCTGGCCACCCAGTCGCGCATGAACCGGGTCGGCGCGGTGACCCGGACCACCCCGTCTTCGACGGCAAGCAGGGTCAGCGGCTTCAGCCAACTGCGATAGGCCGTTTCGCCGACCTCCGCGCGCAGGGCCCCGCGAACCCTGGCCCATTGTGCAGAGACGCGCGAGTCGATCGCCACCCCTGCCACCCGCTAGCTCCGAACCGCCGGATACGGTCCGGGCGGGGCTTTCGGCCCGGCGGTCGGCGTCGCCACGGAGCGTGTGCGCCGACAGTCGGTCCAAGACCGAACTTGCGGCCCTGAGACCGATCCGGTTCCGATGGGACCAATCATGGATTTATCCCGCATCGGCGCTCCCATTCTGCCGCTGGTTCGACCTGGATACAGAACGGCGGCGCTCCGAGCCCTTTCGCACTCTCGACAAAACTGCCGATATGGCGAAACCTGAAGTTTACGAGCTGTGCGGTTCGGAAATCGGGCAAGTATTGCGCCGTTTTTCCTTATCTTGCACTTTTCCTTGACTTACGGGAAGCGCCTTAGACGCTCCCTCCTTGTTGGAATAACCCTAACGGCCAGCGGGCCGGCTGGCAATGGCTTGATTGAGCGGAACGCCGATATTTTGGGATTCTTCGCGGGCCGGGTGTGGACAAACGCGCCGGAGACCGCCGCTGCGGCGGTCCCAAGGAACCTGTGAATATGTCGGATGGGCGTACGGATCGAGCGTATGATCGTGGCCTGTTCACGTGGATCCGTCGGTCATGCATCAGCCGCTTCCTGGAGCGGATGGACAGGTTGATCCCGTGGGACCGTCTCGAGGCCCGGGTGGCGCCGGCTTGCCCGAGGGGCGGCAAGAGGGGCCGCCAGCCCTGTCGGCGGTCGACGATGCTCCGGGCACACTGCGTGCAACCGTTCTACGATCTCAGCGATCCGGCCTCGGCGATCCGGCGATGGAAGATCTGCTCTATCAGGTCGAGAGTATGCGGCGTTTCACGGGGGTCAGACCGGAGAAGGCGCCGGACGAGACGACGATCCCGAATTTCCGCCGCCGTCTCCGCCGTCTGATGAAGAATCGGCGCGGCGGCGGCCGGGAGAACTCAACCGATGGATTTGACCTGGATGGATTTGATCTGGGCGGCCAGCCGGGAGATTTTTCGCGCCGCGGTGTTGCGGTGGAGCAACCCCTTCGAAACGCCGCGCATCAGCTCGGGCTCGGCCGCCTTCAACGCGGCGCTCGCCGCTTCCTTGTCCCGGCCGGCGATCGCAGTCGCGACCTTCTTGACATAGCTCCGGATGCGGCTGCGTCGGGCGCTATTGATCGCGGTGCGTGAAACCGCGCGGCGCGCACGCTTCTTTGCCGATTTTACGTTCGCCATCGGTCCTGTCCGTCGCCCTTTTCGGTCGGAGCTGGGTGTTTAGCCCCCCCTTGCGCCCGCGTCAAGCCACTGTCCCGGTTGGTAGTGTCTCGGTTTGAAAAGCTGCGGCCCCAGCCTATCGAGCCGGGGCCGCGAATCGGGTCTCGGTCAGAAGCGGTAGGGCAGGACCAGCCTACGGCTGGTTTTTGGCTCCGAACGCACCGACGATCCCGGATTGCTCGAACACGCCGGCGGTTTCGGCATGGCCTGCGCCATAGAACCCACCCTGGATGCGGTTCCCGGCATTGCCGGCGCCGAACGTACCGCCCGCGGCGACCGGCACATCGGCGAAGCGGACACTGGTCGTCGAGTGTGCGGCCCTCCGGTTGAGGTCATTGATGTCGGTGAACTCTGCGTCGAGCACGTTGGTGTCGAGGTCGAACGTCAGCAGTGCGTCGCCTTGCAGGTAATTGCCCCGGGCGGCGCCGGTCTGCGGTGTGCCGACCATGAGGCCCTGCCATGTTGCAGCGCCGGCGGGGCGGGAGCCGGTCAGATCGCCCCCGGCAAGCCCGAACCGGATGGTCGCGCTGAGGTCGTCATCTCTGAGCGTGGCGATGTTGACCGCGAAGGCAGAGTGATCCATCCAGGCTCCGTAGGTGCGGAAGTCGGCGTCCTCGCCGCTGGCCTCGTCCTCGAACGTGGTGATGCCGTGCCTAGTCAATATCACGCGCGCAGGACGAGTTTCGAGGTCGCTCGTGTCCAGTTCCAAAACACGTCGAGTTGGTCGTTCGTGAACGTATTGGTCGTGCGTGAACGTAACGTACAGGAATCATCCGAGCACTCAGCCTCCAAGACAACCTGGGGAAAGCGGGGATCGTTGGTCTCGCCATACGCATTGGAAGCGATCAGGGAATCGGCACGGTCCACGATGTCCCGTGCCCTGGCAGCCTGAGCGTCAACCGTTTCCTGGGGCGTCTGGGCGCCCGTCAGGTCGATCGCCGAAACCCCATCCAGAGGGTTGGTCGATCCGCTGCCCGATCCGCCGCCGCACGCGACGAGAAGCAGAGAGCCAGCGGCGGCCGCGAAGATTGCGATCGTTCGGAATGTCATGGAGTTCTCCGTGTTGACGATAAGCGGCCTCGATCGGCGCCGGGCCGTTGCAAACAGCACGCAGGTCGGGCATGAGGCCCTGCCTGTTCGCCGAGCGTGGGTGGGAGCTACCCGTTCCGGGTGTCGAGGCTGTCGGAGCGGGAACCTGCGTCGCTGTTCATGGAGCCATCTGACTTGATGGATGCGGCAAATGTCCAATGATAATTTACGGCATGATCATGGGAAGATGGGCGATGTTGCGAGGACCGAACGGCCAACGCCGCCCCGCCCCGGGGTGGTGAACTGCACCTCGAACTGAGACACTATCTCCCGGTTCAGCCTCCTGGTTCAGCACATCTGCGACGGGAGCGCCGCCGCCTATCGGTCGGCGAAGTCGGGATCGCGCTTTTCAATGAAGGCCTTCATGCCCTCCTTCTGGTCATGGGTGCCGAATGTCGCCTGGAACAGCCGGCGCTCCAGCCGGACCCCTTGGCTCAGCGGGACCTCATAGGCCGCATTGACGGATTCCTTGACCATCATGGCGACCGGGCGGGACATCGCGGCGATCTTGGCGGCGGTCCGGACCGCCTCCTCCAGCAGATCGCCCACCGGCAGGACGCGGCTGACCAGGCCCGCGCGCTCGGCCTCCCCGGCATCCATCATCCGGCCGGTCAGACACATCTCCATCGCCTTGGATTTGCCGACCTGGCGGGTCAGGCGCTGGGTGCCGCCGGCGCCGGGGGTCACGCCGATGGCGATCTCCGGCTGGCCGAACCGCGCGTTGTCGGCCGCCAGAATGAAGTCGCACATCATCGCCAGCTCGCATCCGCCGCCCAGCGCGAAGCCCGCCACCGCGGCGACGATCGGCTTGCGGCACCGGGTGATGTGCTCCCACTCGGCGGTAATGAAGTCCTCCACATAGGTGTCCGGCCAGCCCTTATCCTGCATCTCCTTGATGTCGGCGCCGGCGGCGAAGGCCCGTTCCGAGCCGGTGAGCACCATCGCGCCGATCGCGTTGTCGGCCTCGAATTCGGCCAGCGCATCGGCCAGCTCGCGCATCAGCGGGCTCGACAGCGCGTTCAGCGCACCGGGGCGATTGAGCATGATCACGCCCACGCCGCCGCGGGTCTCGGTCAGGATGTTCCGATAGGTCATGGCGGCTCCCATCTACCTGGAGGAATCTCTGTGGGGGAGGAATCGCTGTGGGGCGCGAGCGCGAACCGCACCGTCAGCCGGCCGTCGCCGGGCAGCAGATCCAGCTGCAGCCTCTCGCCCTCGCGCACGAACCGGTCGGCGCCGGCCGGCTCCCAGCCGAGCGCCGGCAGGGCCTGCAGGTAGAACCGCCGCACCTCGGCCACGGACACCCGTCCGACCGCGATCGCCCGCACGATCCGGCCGTTGCGGTGCTCGAACACCACGCTGTCTTCGATCCGCTCGGCGAGACCCGGGGTCAGGGGCAGATCGGCGATCGCCGAGAGGAACCCGGGCGCGGTCTGGGCGAGTCCCGGCGTCGCGAACGCCGCCATGCCGAGAACCGCGCAGGCAAGACGGCGTCTTCCCATATCGCGCGGCGCTCTCATCGCTGGCGCCTGGGGCAGTAGAAGGTCGAGCGCCCGGACTGGACGATGCGGCGGACGACGCCGTCGCAGGCGCATCCCGGGCACGGCGCGCCCTCCCGGCCGTAGACCTTGAACCGGTGCTGGAAGTACCCGAGCCCGCCATCCGGGGCGACGTGATCGCGCAGGCTGGAGCCGCCGGCCTCGATGGCCTCGGCCAGAGTCGCGCAAATCGCCTCGGCAAGCCGGGCGGCTCGTGCCGCGCCGACATTGGCCGCGAGGCGCTTCGGCGAGATCCCGGCGGCGAAAAGCGCCTCGCAGGCATAGATGTTGCCGAGCCCGGCGACGACGCGCTGGTCCATCAGCGCGGCCTTGATCGGCGTCCGCTTGCCGGCCAGGAGCCGGGCGAGCATCGGCCCGTCGAACGCCTCCGAGGTCGGCTCCGGGCCGAGATGGGCCAGCAGCGCGTGCTCGGCCAGCGTCTCCCGGCGGGCGAGGTCGATCAGCCCGAAACGGCGCGGATCGGCATAGCGGATCATGGTGGCGTTGCCGAGCACGAAGACCACATGCTCGTGATCCCCCGTCGGGCCGGTCTTGCGCGCGAACCCGCCGGGCGCGCCGTCGTCGATGAGCATGCGCCCCGACATGCCGAGATGGGCGAGCACGACCGTTCCGTCGTCGAGGTCGATGGTCAGATATTTCGCCCGCCGGCCGATCGCGGCGACCGTGCGACCGGCCACGCGCTCCTCGAAATCTTCCGGCAGCGGCCGGCGCAAATCGCGGCGGGCAACCCTGACGCCGTCGATCCGGCGGCCTTCCATGACGCGCGCCAAGCCGCGGCGGACGGTCTCGACTTCGGGGAGCTCGGGCATGGCGGCAGCCTAGCGCGATCACCCGCGCCGCGCTATGGTCCGGTGATGGCCGAGGATCCGCGCGCCACCGCGACCCGGTTCGGGTTCGACGCCTTGGACCCCGAGGAGCACGCAAGCAGGGTCGGCGCCGTCTTCGAAGGCGTCGCCGGCCGCTACGACCTGATGAACGACCTGATGAGCGGCGGCCTTCACCGGCTGTGGAAGGCCGCGCTCCTGGACTGGCTGGCGCCGCGGCCCGGCTGGACGGTCATCGATGTTGCCGGCGGCACCGGCGATATCGCCCGCGGCGTGCTCAGGCGCGCGCCTGTCCGGGCGATCGTCTGCGATCCCACCCGGGCGATGCTCGAGGTCGGCCGCGACCGGGCGATCGACGCCGGCGTCGTCGCCGGCCTCGATCTGATCTGCGGTCGGGCCGAGGCGCTGCCGTTCCCGAGCCGGTCGGCCGATGCGCTCACCATCGCCTTCGGGCTGCGCAACGTCACCGATCGGGCGGCGGCGCTGGCCGAGTTCCGCCGCGTGCTGAAGCCGGGCGGCCGGCTTGCCTGCCTGGAATTCAGCCGCCCCGCCTTGCCCGGCCTCGCCGCGGTCTACGACGCCTATTCCTTCCGGGTGCTGCCCCGGCTGGGCGCGGCGGTGACCGGGCAGGGCGCCGCCTACCGCTATCTGGTCGAGAGCATCCGCACGTTTCCCGACCAGGAGAGCCTGGCCGAGGCGTTCCGCGCCGCGGGCCTCGGCGCGGTGCGCTACCGCAACCTGTCCGGCGGCATCGTCGCCTTGCATACCGCGTGGCGGACGTGATCCGGGCGATCCGCAACCTGGGGCGGATCTGGGCGATCCTGCGCACGCTTGCCCGCCATGACGCCGCCGTCCCGCCGGGCGTCGCGCCGCCTTTCGGGCCGCGCGTGTTCCTGCGCCTGGCCGGGTTCCCGCGCAAGCGGGCGATACGCCGGATGCGCCCCGGCCAGCGGCTTGCCGCGGCGCTGGACAGCCTGGGGCCGGCCTTCATCAAGCTGGGCCAGGCGCTCTCCGTGCGCTCGGATCTGGTCGGCGAGGCCGTCGCGGCCGATCTCGCCATGCTGCAGGACCGCCTGCCGCCGTTCGACGCCGCCGCCGCCCGGGCCGCCGTCGAGCACGATCTCGCCGGGCCGGTCGAGGCGCTGTTCGAGGTCTTCGAGGACATTCCGGTCGCGGCGGCCTCGATCGCCCAGGTACACCGCGCGACGACCCCGGACGGACGGACGGTCGCGGTCAAGGTGCTGCGGCCGGACATCGAGGGCGCTTTCGGCCGCGACCTCGAGCTGCTGCGCTGGATGGCCGGGATTCTCGAACGGGGTCTGCCCGCGCTGCGCCGGCTCAGGCCGGTCGAGGTGGTCGAGACCTTCGCCGAGACGGTGGCGGTCGAGATGGACCTGCGGCTGGAAGCCGCCGCCGCCCAGGAGCTGCGCGACAACTTCGCCGACAGCGACGGCTTCTCGGCGCCGGAGGTCGACTGGCGGCGCACCGGCCGCCGGGTGCTGACCACCGGCTGGATCGACGGCGTCGCGCTAAACGACCGGGCGGGGCTGGAGGCGGCCAGCCACGATCTGAAGGCGATCGTCGCCCGCATGGCCTCGGTCTTCTTCCTCCAGGTCTTCCGCGACGGCTTCTTCCACGCCGATCTACATCCCGGCAACATGCTGGTCGACGCCGACGGCGTGGTCCATGCCGTCGATTTCGGCATCATGGGCCGGCTCGACCGGCCGACCCGGCGCTATTTGGCGGAGATGCTGCACGCCTTCCTGGTGCGCGACTACCGCAAGGTGGCCGAAATCCATTTCACCGCGGGCTATGTGCCGGCCGATCAATCCGTAGACGCCTTCGCCCAGGCC
The DNA here is from genome assembly GCA_965202905.1 of Alphaproteobacteria bacterium. GTDB lineage: Bacteria > Pseudomonadota > Alphaproteobacteria > MPNO01 > MPNO01 > CAYFYS01. Next base: position 2,129,121 of record OZ241868.1, read on the forward strand.
GCCCGCTCGATCGCCGAACCGATCCTCGGCCTGCCGCTCGACCGGATCTCGCTCGCCCGGCTCCTGGGTCAGCTCTTCCAGGTCGCCGAGCGCTTCAGGATGGAGGTCCAGCCGCAACTGCTGCTGTTGCAGAAGACCATGCTGGTGGCGGAAGGCGTCGGCCGCGACCTGCATCCGGAGACCAACATGTGGGAGCTTTCCCGCCCGCTGATCGAGGACTGGATGGCGGCGCGGCTCGGACCCGAGGCGCGCCTGCGCGAGGCGGCCGAGACGATCGCCCGCGGCGTCGCCCGGCTGCCCGGCCTGCTCGCCGATCTCGAGCGCTCCGCCGGGGCGCTCGGCCAGGGCCGGGTCAGGCTCGACCCGCAGACCGTCGCGGCGTTGCAGGCCGGGATGGCCGCCAGGCGGCGAAGCCGCGGGCTGATGATCGCCGCGGCCGCGGCGGCCGCGGCGGCGATTCTGGCTTGATCGTCACGGGCCTCGCGGGCGCTTCTGAAACGTTATCGGATTGTCTCCAAACGATTTCGGGTCACACTCGATCGTGTTGGAAGGATCCATACGGGAACCCCAGATCCAGTCTTTCCAAATTCGATCGAAGGAATTGTGGGCTCGTCTTCCGTAGCCGAAACCCATGTAACCAAACGTTAGTGTCTCAGTTTGAAAAGCTGCGGCCCCAGCCTGTCGAACCGGGACCGCGAACCGGAGATCGATCAGAAGCGGTAGACCAAGCCCAGGCGCACCACCACCGAAGCCTTCAGGCGGCCGTCCGTCCCGAGCCCGCCTTCCTGTAGTCGGCGTACTCGACTTGGACGAAGGCCACCGCGATCTCGTCGAACGGGACATCGACACCCGCCACCAGCTTGTAGCCGAGATGGGTTGCCGATGTCCGTGCGCTGAACCCGGTGCTGTCCACGGTTCCCGACCATTCGGCGGAAATCTGTGCCAAGGCAAGGCCGCCGGCGACATAGATCCCGACCCCGCCGAGATTCGCCCCGAGCCTGTTCAGCATATCGGCGGACCAGTCGATGTCGACTGTCTGGTCCAGCCTCGCCGTGGAGTCGAACAAGTCGAAGTTGCCCGAAAGCTGCGATTCCGCGGTCTCGATCGAGAGGGATTTCTGGAAGCCGACATAGACGTCATCGTAGACAGGGGCTGTGTAGCGGGCGACGATCCCGCCGCCAAACCCGTTCTCCTTAATCGCTGACGCCCTCGGCGCTTCCTTTCCAGCTTGTCCAGGCGCCCTGGACGCCCATCGCGAAACGGCCCTCGGCCGCAGCCGGCGCGCCGGCAATCCCTGCGAGGGCAAGGGCGCTCGCCATCGCGATCCACTTTCTCATCTGTAATGCTCTCCCGCTGGTTGCCGGAGCCCGGCTGGCGCCGGGCCGTTGCAAACAGCACGCAGGTTGAGCATGAGGCCCTGCCTGTTCGCCGAGCGTAGGGAGCTACCCCGTGCTGGGTATCGAGGCTGTTGTATTCGGCAGGCGACCCGACAGAGCGGGAACCTGCGTTGCTGTTTGCGGAGCCATCTAACTTGACGAATGTGGCGAATGCCCGATGATTTTTGTGGTGTGATCATGATCATGGGGAGACAGGCGATGCTGCGAGGACCGAACGGCCAGCGCCGCCCCGCCGGGGTGGTGAACTGCGTCGTAGCGGTGGCGAGGATCGCCACCGGCGATGTCGAGGACGAAAACACCCCGTAGATGAAGGCAAACGTCGGGGCGGTCTCCAACGCGCCGCGAATTTTTCTCTCGAGCACCGTGCAGAAATCGGCAAGACGGCCGCCGCCGCCAAGTGGGGGGACTAACTTACTGAACGACGGAGCCGGAGAGGGTAGCGCCTCTGTTGCTACCGGCTGCGCCAGATGGGAGGCTAAGGTCGGCCCGATCCGGCCCATATCTCGACCGGCTATGTCGAGCGGAACAACCTCACGATGCGCACGGGGATGCATCGGTTCACGAGGCCGACCAACGGCTTCTCCAAGAAGGTCGAGAACCATCTGCACATGCTCTCGCTCTACTTCACGCACTACAACTTCATGCGCATCCACAAGACACTGAAAGGCGCCCCGGCGATGGCGGCGGGCGTATCGGACACGCTGCGGGACATGGAATGGATCACCGGGCTGATCGACGCGCGGGCGATAAAGCCGAGGCGCCCCGCCGCCTACCGCAAGCGGCAGATTTCAAACTGAGACACTGCCGACGATACGGGCCGTTGAACCAGCAGCTCAGGCAGATATATGACTCCCTTTTGAAGGCGTCGAAGGAAACGCAGGAAGAAACATAGCTCTACGTCATCTTGGCGGGCGCTGCTTGTCGGCGCGCCCGCCCGGCGCTAGGCTTTGGGCGATGCTGAACGGCAAGCGCATCCTCCTGATCGTCGGCGGCGGAGTCGCCGCCTATAAGTGCCTGGAGCTGATCCGCCGGCTCGGCGCGCACGGCGCGCGCGTGCGCTGCGTGTTGACCCGCGCCGGGGCGGAGTTCGTCACGCCGCTGTCGCTGTCGGCGCTGAGTGGCGAGAAGGTCTATGAGGATCTGTTCTCGCTGACCGACGAGGCCGAGATGGGCCATATCCGGCTGTCCCGCGAGGCCGACCTCGTGTTGGTCGCCCCGGCGACGGCCGACATCATGGCCAAGACGGCCCACGGGCTGGCGTCCGACCTCGCGACCACGCTGCTGCTGGCGACCGACAAGGACGTGATGATCGCGCCGGCAATGAACGTGCGCATGTGGCGACATGCCGCCACCGTGGACAACCTCGCCGTGCTGCGCCGGCGCGCCATTCGCGTCATAGAGCCGGGCGAGGGGCCGATGGCCTGTGGCGAGTTCGGCCCCGGCCGCATGGCCGAGCCCAAGGAGATCGTCGCCGCCGTTACCGCCTGTTTCACGGCCGATGTGCGGCTTGCCGGGCGGTCCGCGCTGGTCACCAGCGGGCCGACATTCGAGACGATCGACCCGGTGCGCTACATCGCCAACCGGTCGTCCGGCAAGCAGGGCCACGCGATCGCGCGCGCCCTTGCCCGGGCCGGCGCGGCGACGCGGCTGGTTGCCGGCCCCACCCACGAGCCCGACCCCGACGGCGTCGAGGTGGTGCGGATCGAGTCCGCGCGCGAGATGCTGGAGGCCTGCCGGGCGGGGTTGCCGCGCGATGTGGCGGTGTTCGCCGCCGCTGTCGCCGATTGGCGCCCGGCGCGCGCCGGCGCGCGCAAAATGAAAAAGACCGGCGCCCGCCCGCCCGAAATCGCGCTGGAGGAGAACCCCGACATACTGGCGACCATCGCCGGCGCGGGAAACGCGCGCCCGGCCCTGGTGGTCGGTTTCGCGGCGGAAACCGAGAACATCGTCGAGAACGCGCGCAAGAAACGACGCGCCAAGGGCTGCGACTGGGTGCTCGCCAACGATGTCTCGCCCGGCGCCGGCCTGTTCGGCGGCGACGCCAATACGATCCACCTGATCACCTGCGAAGGCGCCGAGGACTGGCCGCGCCTGACCAAGGACGATGTCGCCCGCCGGCTGGCCACGCGGATTGCCGAGTGGTTCGAGACCCGCCCCGAGACTGCCGGATGAGCCGGACCGCGGTTCAGGTCATCCGCCTGGCGGGTCACGACGATCTGGCGCTGCCGGAATACGCGACCGCGCAGTCGGCCGGGCTCGACCTCGCCGCGGCGGTCTTCGAGCCGCTTGCGCTCCCGCCCGGCGCGCGCGCGACGGTTCCGACCGGGCTCGCCGTCGCGCTGCCGGCCGGATTCGAGGCGCAGATCCGCCCGCGGTCGGGCCTCGCCGCGCGCGAGGGCGTCACGGTGCTCAACAGCCCGGGCACCGTCGACGCCGACTACCGCGGCGAGATCGAGGTGGTCCTCGCCAATCTCGGCGATGCGCCGTTCCGGATCGAGCGCGGTATGCGGATCGCCCAGCTCGTCGTCGCGCCGGTCACGCGGATCTCCTGGGTCGAGGTCGCCGCGCTGCCCGATAGCGGGCGCGGCGCCGGCGGGTTCGGCTCGACCGGCGCCGCGCGGAAATACCCGACAGTCGCCGCGCGGAAATAGCGGACCGGTGTCCGGGTTCACCGAAGATCAGCTCCAGCGCTACGCCCGCCACATTGTCCTGCCCGAGATCGGCGGCGTCGGCCAGGCCAGGCTGATCGAGGCCCGCGTGCTGGTGGTCGGCGCGGGCGGACTCGGCGCGCCTCTGCTGCTCTATCTCGCCGCGGCCGGGGTGGGCGCCATCGGCGTGGTCGATGACGACGCGGTCGATCTGTCCAACCTGCAACGCCAAGTCATCCACGCGACCGGGCGAATCGGCATGGCCAAGGTCGACAGCGCCGCGCTGGCGGTCGCAGCGGTCAACCCGGAGGTAAGGCTGGCGCCCCATCGCGTGCGGCTCGACGAAGGCAACGTCGCCGAACTGATCGCGCCCTATGACGTGATCGCCGACGGCAGCGACAATTTCGAGACCCGCTTCACGGTGAACGACGCCTGCCATGAAGCCGGCAAGACGCTCGTCTCCGCCGCCATACTGCGCTTCGAGGGCCAGCTTGCGACCTTCAAGTCGGGGCGCGGCGCGGAATTTCCCTGCTACCGCTGCCTCTACCCGGAGGCGCCGCCGCCGGGCGCGGCGCCGACCTGCGCCGAGGGCGGCGTTCTGGGCGCGCTTGCCGGTACGATGGGCTCCCTTCAGGCGACGGAGGTGCTGAAGGAGCTGATGGGGATCGGCGAGAGCCTGGCCGGCCACCTGATGCTCTACGATGCGCTCACCGCGACGATCCGCAAGATGACGCTCGAGCCCCGGCCCGGCTGCGCGATTTGCGGCGCGGCGGCCGGGCATGGCTGAGCGGCCGGGGCTTGCGATCGTCATCCAGTCCGGCGCCTTCGATCGCGCCCATTACGCGCTGGTGCTCGCTGCGGCCGCGGCCGCGATCGACCGGCCGGTGACGCTGTTCTTCACCATGCAGGCGTGCAAGGCGCTGCGCCCGCCGGACGCGCTGAGCGCCTGGGCCGCGCCCGAAAAAGACCTTGCCGACAAGGGGCTGGCGACGTTCGAGGAGCTCTTGAGCGCGTGTGGCGAACTCGGTGTCGCGATCACCGTCTGCGAGATGGGGCTGCGCGCCGCCGGCTTGACGCCTTCCGACCTGCGCCGGGATCTGCCGATCGCGGTGACCGGCGCAGTCACGTTCCTGAACGCCGCGGGCGCCGAGGCGCAGATGCTGTTCGTCTGACTCAGGCGCCGTCGAGGTCGATCACGCGGTCGGGCGGGGTGTGGCCGTCGACCAGGGTCTTGATGTTGATCAGGACCCGCTCGCCCATTGCGATCCGTCCCTCGCGGGTGGCCGAGCCCAGATGCGGCGACAGCACGACGTTCTCCAGGCCCAACAGGTCCTTTTCGATCTTCGGCTCGCGCTCGAAGACGTCGAGCCCGGCGCCGGCGAAGGCGCCCTCGGCGAGGCAGGCCGCGAGCGCCGCCTCGTCGATGATCTCCCCGCGCGCGGTGTTGACCAGATAGGCGTGCGGCTGGAGGCGGCGCAGCCGCGCGGCGTTCAACAGGTGATGGGTCTCGCGCGTGTGCGGGCAGTTGATCGAGACGTAGTCCATGTGGGCCAACATCTGGTCGAGGTCCTCCCACCAGGTCGCTTCGAGCTCGGCCTCGATCTCCGGGTGCGCGCGGTTGCGGTTGTGATAGTGGATCGACATCGAGAAGCCGCGCGCCCGCCGGGCGACGGCGTGGCCGATCCGGCCCATGCCGACGATCCCGAGACGCTTGCCGGAGACCCGATGGCCCATCATGAAGGTCGGCGACCAGCCGGCCCAGCTGCCGGTCCGCGCCAGCCGCTCGCCCTCGCCCAGCCGGCGCGGCGCGCACAGCATCAGCGCCAGGGTGAGATCGGCGGTGTCCTCGGTGAGCACGCCCGGCGTGTTGGTGACCATCACCCGCCGCGCCGCGGCCGCGGCGAGGTCGATGTGATCGACGCCGACGCCGAAATTGGCGATCAGCCGGCAACGGTCGGGCAGGGCTGCGATGATGTCAGCGGTGATCCGGTCGGTGACCGTCGGCACCAGCACATCGGCCTCGGCTGCCGCGGCCTTCAGCGCTTTCGCGGTCATCGGCTCGTCGCCGGGGTTCAGGCGCGTCTCGAACAGCTCCTTCAGGCGGGTCTCGATGTCCTGGGGGAGCTTTCGGGTGACGACGACGGCGGGCTTGGAGGACGCCATCCGCGCGATCTATCAACCCCGCGCGGCGATGTCCAGCGGCCATCGCCGATTCGCGCGCCGATTCGCGCCCGCCGGCTATAGTGCGCCGGTTCCGATCTGCCGGTCCACCGACTCGCCGAGCGCCGCCGATGCGCCTGTTGCTGCTCCCGACCCTGGCGCTGGCCGTCCTGATGAGCGTCGGCTCGCCGGGCCGGGCCGCGGCGGCCGAGCCGGACTACCCGCGCTTCGTCTCGCTGCGCGCCTCCAAGGCCAACGTGCGGATCGGCCCGGGCCGGCGCTATCCCATCGCCTGGGTGTTCGTGCGCCGCAGCCTGCCGGTCCAGATCATCGGCGCCTTCGAGACTTGGCGACGAATCCGCGATTGGGAGGGCGCCGAGGGCTGGATCCACCAGTCGCTGCTGTCCGGGCGGCGCAGCGTCATCGTCCTCGACGGCCCGCTTGCGCTCCGGCGCGCACCCTCGGGCGGCGCGCCGGTGGTCGCCCGCGTCGAGCGCGGCGTGATCGGCCGGCCGATCGAATGCCGGCCCGCCTGGTGCCGCGTCGAGCTCCAGGGCCGGCGCGGCTGGATCGACCGAAGCGCAGTGTGGGGAATCGAGGGTGCGGGCGCCAAGCTGCGATAGAACGCAACCGGGAGAGGCCGGGAATCCCGGGCGCACCCCCCTCATGCCGGGCTGGACCGCCTCGTTCCGAACCGCCTCGTTCCGAACCGGTGGCGCGCTAATCGAGGTCGCCGGCAAGCGCGGCGCGCGCGGTCTCCGGCATGACCGCCATGTGGCCGTAATTCGCATGGCCGACGCCGAGCACGACCCGTGCGCCCGACCTGCGGAACGCCGCGATTTGTTCGGCGCTGAGCGGGAAGTGGACGAAGTGGATCGACGAGGCCTTGCCCCGGGTGTTGGTCCGCTCCGTGTCGGCCTCGGCGATACCGGCCGCGGCGACGCCTTCGACGGTAATGCTCATGCTGTGCTCGACCCCGCCGAGGGCGGCGAGCGCGCGGGCCCGCCGGTCGGGATCGTCGATCTCGAACATCACCGTTGCGACCAGCTCGCCACCCTTGGGAATCAAAGGGTTATAGGCCGCGAGCTCGTCGGCGATCTGCTCCTCGCCGCCCTTTTCGATGAACAGCATCTCGTGGACCTGATGCCACATCGTGCGGTAGTTCTCGAAGTAGAAGGTGGCGAACGGCCCGACCTCGACCCGACGGTCGCGCTTGACCTCGGCGATCTCGCGCCTGAATGCGGCCCGCCGGGCGCCGTAATCCTCGATCGGCAGAATGTCCGCCCGCGCGATCTCTCGTTTGGCGTGCATGGTCTCAGCCCTCGCCATAGGCCCGGGCGATGAGCTGGATCGGATGGGGCGCCGTTTCGGGCGCGGCCCTGGCCTTGTCCGGATCGTCGCCGGCCTGGCGCTCCATCCCCTGGATGATGTGAAGCCCGGCCAGCGGACACTCCGAGACGACATGAGCATGGGCTTGCTCGGTCGCCTGCCGCGCGACCGGACGCCCGACCTTGATCGCGGTCTCGAAATTCGCCTTCATCATGCCCCACGAGCCGCCATGCCCCGAGCAGCGCTCGATCACCGCGATCTCGGTGTCGGGCAGCAGACGCAGCAGGTCGGCGGCCTTGGCCCCGACGTTCTGCGCCCGCGCGTGACAGGCCAGATGCACGCTCACCCCACCACCGAGCGCGCGCAGCCCGGGCGCCAAACCTTCCTTGCGGGCGATGTCGACGACATATTCGCTGATGTCCCAGGTCGCCCGGGACAGCCGCCGGACCGCCTCGTCATCGGGCAAGATCAGCGGCCATTCGAACTTGAGCATCAATGCGCAACTCGGCGTCAGCGCGACCACATCGTGGCCTTTTTCGATCCACGGCGCCAATTCGGCGGAGACCGCCCTGGCATGCTCGGCGACCCGGGCGATGTCGCCGTGCTCGAGCTTGGGCATACCGCAGCAGCGCGGGTAGACCACTTCGGTCTCGACCCCGTTGCGCGCCAGCACGGACTGCGCGGCGTGGCCGATCCCCGGCGCGTTGTAGTTCACGAAACAGGTCGCATAGAGCACCGCCTTGCGGCCCGCGGCGGGTGCGGACCGGTCGACGGCGGGCGGGTTCGCGCGGGCCTCCACTGCGAACGTCCGGCGATGGAAGGCGGGCGCCGCCGCCTTGCGGTCGATCCCGGCGACGGCTTCCATCGCCGGCCGCGTCAGCCCGTTCGTCGTCCGCACGGCCCAGTTGACCAGCGACGCCATCGATGCCCCGAATCTGCCGTTGCGGTCGGTCTCGGTGATCTGGCGGGTGGCCAGCGGCACTTTCCCCGCCCGGTGCTCGACGGCGCGGTAGCGCAGCATCAGGTGCGGGAAATCGAGATCGAACGCGTGCGGCGGCACGTAGGGACACTTGGTCATGAAGCACATGTCGCAAAGCGTGCAGGCGTCCACGACCGGCTTGAAACCGGCGCTGTCGACGCCGTCGAGCTCGAAGGTCGGAGACTCGTCGATCAGGTCGAACAGCCGTGGGAAGGAATCGCACAGGTTGAAACAGCGCCGGCAACCGTGACAGATGTCGAAAACCCGGCGCAGCTCGGCATCGAGCGCCTCGGAGTCGTAGAACGCCTCGTCGGTCCAGCCGATCGGATGGCGCACGGGCGCGTCCAGCCCGCCTTCGCGCATGGCTTGTCTCCATTGTCCGGCTTCGGGTATCCGGCGTTGGGCGGTGGGTGTCCGGCGGTGGGCGTCGGGCGGCGGCCGGACGCCGCCCGCGCACCGCTCAGTCAATCCGGCGGATCAGTCGATCTCGCTGAGCGCTTTGGTGAAGCGGCCGGCATGCGAGCGTTCGGCCTTCGCCAGGGTCTCGAACCAGTCGGCGACCTCCTCGAAGCCCTCATCGCGGGCGGTCCGCGCCATGCCGGGATACATGTCGGTGTATTCGTGGGTCTCGCCGGCGACGGCGGCCCTGAGGTTGTCCGAGGTGGCGCCGATCGGCTCGCCGGTCGCCGGATCGCCGGTCTCCTCGAGATAGGCCAGATGGCCGTGGGCATGGCCGGTCTCGCCCTCAGCGGTCGAGCGGAACACTGCGGCGACATCGTTGTAGCCCTCGACATCGGCCTTCTGGGCGAAATAGAGGTAGCGCCGGTTCGCTTGCGATTCGCCGGCGAAGGCGTCCTTCAGATTCTGTTCGGTCTTGGTTCCCTTGAGCGCAGGCATTCATCCCTCCTCAGCATGCGTTCGCGCCGGCCGCCCACGGATCTCGGCGTCCCGGGGATCGCCCCTGGAGCGGTCGACTGAAACATCCATATGCGTCCGAAGCGGGCTAGTCAACAGATTGGAATCGTTCTAAGGAAATATTCCCGCCGCTCCGGGCCGCCCGGTCAGCCCCGGTCGGGCGCGACCCGGATGACCAGATCGACCCGGCTGATCTTCGCGCCGGCCGGGGGAGCGGGCAGGTTGGCGACCCGGACGGCCGCCGCATCGAGGTCTTCCAGCCGGCCGGTCTCTTCGAAATACAGGTGATGGTGTTCGGCGGTGTTGGTGTCGAAATAGGACCGGCTCGGATCGACCATCACCTCGCGCATCAGCCCGACATCGGTGAACTGGTGCAAGGCGTTGTAGACCGTCGCAAGCGAGACGCTCGCCCCTTCGCGCCGGGCCTCCTCGTGCAGGGTCTCGGCGCTGACGTGGCGGTTGGCGCCGCCGAATAGCAGCCGCGCCAGCGCCAAGCGCTGGCGCGTCGGACGCAGGCCGCGACTCTTGAGCATTTCGATCAGCGGCGTGTAGGGTCTCTGCATCACTGGACTCGCCAAACCGCGACGCTATTACGCTTCTATTACAATAGCGACGAGGGCAGTTTGGAACAAGTCGAATATACGGAAAACGCGCAATCCGGCTCAATCGCCGGAATGCAGGCGCTCGACGAGCTGCCTGACCGTGGGCACGAAGCCGTTCGAGTAGAACGGGTCGTCGCGGAACCGGTAGGCGTTGTGGCCGGCGAACATCAACTGCTCGTCGACCGCACCGCCGTGGGCGATGTCCTGCAAGGTCTTCTGGATACAATAGGAGCGCGGGTCGGCCTTGCGCCCGGTGGCGCCGGTCTCGGCCTGCGACCAGTTGGAGAACCGGCACGCCGAGAGACAGCCCATGCAGTTCGCCTGATCGGCGCGGATCTCGCGCGCCTTGTCCGGGCTGACGAAGATCATCGTCGAATCGGGCGTGCGCAGCCCTTCGGTGTAGTCGTTGCTGAGCCAGGCCTCGGCCCGACGGCGGTCGGAGTGGGTGACATAGACCCGCCGCCCGCGCGGCCCGACGACGAGCTCCTCGTCGAGCCCGCCGACCGGTTCGGCCGAGATCGCGATCTGGCGCTCGGAGCGCAGCTTCAGTTCTTCGAGGAACTCGTTGAACACCGCTGACGAGTAGAACCCGGTCGGGCTGAACTTGTTGAGCGAGACATCGCCCGGCTCGAGCGCCAGCAGCCGACGCTTCCATTCCTGCGAGATCGGGCTCTCCTGGGTCAATAGCGGGCGGGTGCCGAACTGGAAGGCGATCGGCCCGAGATCGGGGCTGTCGATCCAGTCTTCCCATTCGCGCAGGCACCACACGCCGCCGGCCATGAAGACGGGCGTCCGGGCGAGGCCCATCCCGGTCATGGTCTTGCGCAGCGCGGCCACGCGGGGATAGGGGTCCTGCGGCCGGTTGGGATCCTCGCCGTTGGACAGGCCGTTATGGCCTCCGGCGCGCCACGGATCCTCGTAGACCACCCCGCCCAGCCAGTCGGCGAACTTGTGATAGGCGCGCTTCCACAGCGCCATGAACGCGCGCGCCGAGGAGACGATCGGGTAGTAGTGGACGCCGTACTCCGCGGCGATCCGGGCGATGCGGTAGGGCATGCCCGCGCCGCATGTCACCCCGTGGATCAGCCCCTTGGCGCCGGTCAACACGCCGTGGAGCACCCGTTCGGAGCCGCCCATCTCCCACAGCACGTTCATGTGGAGCCGGCCCTGCCCGCACGATGTCTCGTAGGCGATGCGCGCCTGGGTGATGCCGCCCTGGATGGCATAGGCCACGAGCTCCTCGTGACGCAGCCTGCGCGAACGCCCGCTATAGTGCACCGGGATCAGCTTGCCGTGGGCGTCGTAGGCGTCCGCGTTGACCGCCGAGAACGTCCCGACCCCGCCGGTGGCCGCCCAAGCGCCCGCGCTCTCCCCGTTGGACACCGCGATGCCCTTGCCGCCCTCCACCAAAGGCAGCACGTCCGTTCCGGAAACAACAAGGGAATTCAATGGTTTCAGGAAGAATCTCCAGATTTCGCCGGGCCGTTACGGGCTCTGGGCGCTACCCTGCTAACGCTATATATTAACGGATCGTCAAACGACCAGCCCCCGACCCCGGATCGAAGCTGGGCCGGAAGCGCGGCCGGATCGTCGGCGATCACCGTATCCGGCTCCCGGGACGGAAGCCGCCGCGCACGCGCCGGCCGGCTGACCGTGCAGGCGACCGTCGGCAGCCCGGCGGCGCGCCAGCCGGCCACGCGACGGCGCGACAGGCCGCTGTGCTCGCAACGCATCGACGCGCAGCCGAGCCCCCTGGCGGCCCGCGGCCGGTCTCGATCTCGACATTGCCGCCGAGCCCCGGATCGGCCAAGCAATCCGGCATGTCCGCAAGGCCGGGCAGGGCGTGTGCGGGGCCGGCGGCGCGCAGCGCGGATTCGGGCGACTCGTCGATCCGGAGATCGACCCCGGCGGTTCGCGCCAAGGCTCTCGTCGTGGATCGCCAGCGGCGTGCCGCCGGCACTCAGCCGGACATCGAACTCCACCCATCCCGCGCCGTCCGCCGCCGCTTCGAAGAAGTCGAGCGCGTTCTCTGGCGCGACCGCGCCGCGCCGCCCGATGACGGCCGGAAGCGCGATCAAGCCTCGCCGGCGGCAATTTCGGCCGGCCGGGCCTGCTCCGACAGGTTCTCGCCGGTCTGCTGATCGACCGCCTTCAGGCTGAGCCGCACCTTGCCGCGGTCGTCGACGCCAAGCACCTTGACCTTGATCTCATCGCCTTCGTTGACGACATCGGTGACCTTGGCGACCCGGCGCGGGGCGAGTTCGGAGATATGCACCAGCCCGTCGCGCGGGCCCAGGAAGTTCACGAAGGCGCCGAAATCGACCACCTTGACCACCTTGCCGGTATAGATCACGCCGATCTCGGGCTCGGCGACGATGCTCTTGATCCAGTCGATCGCCTTGGCGCCGGCCTCGGAGTCGACTGCGGCGACCTTGATCGTGCCGTCGTCCTCGATGTCGATCTTGGCGCCGGTGACCTCGCAGATCTCGCGGATCACCTTGCCGCCGGAGCCGATGACCTCGCGAATCTTGTCCTTGGGGATGGAGAACGCGGTGATCCGTGGGGCGTAGTCGCTGATCCCCTCGCGCGCCGCCGACAGCGCCCGGTCCATGTTGTCAAGGATCGTCATGCGTCCGTCACGCGCCTGGCTGAGCGCGACCCGCATGATCTCCTCGGTAATGCCGGTGATCTTGATGTCCATCTGTAGCGCGGTCACCCCGCCCCGCGTACCGGCGACCTTGAAGTCCATGTCGCCCAGATGGTCCTCATCGCCCAGAATGTCGGACAGCACCGTGAAGCGGTCCTGCTCCTTGATCAGCCCCATGGCGATGCCGGCCACCGGGCTGCGGAGCGGGACGCCCGCATCCATCAACGCGAGCGAGGCGCCGCAGACCGTCGCCATCGAGGACGAGCCGTTGGACTCGGTGATCTCCGAGACCACCCGCAGCGTGTAGGGAAACTCCTCCTTGGTCGGCATCACCGCATGCACCGCCCGCCAGGCGAGCTTGCCGTGGCCGATCTCGCGCCGCCCGGGCGAGCGCAGGAAGCTCGCCTCGCCGACCGAATAGGGCGGGAAGTTGTAGTGCAGCAGGAAGCGCTCGCGGTACTCGCCCTCCAGGGCGTCGATGATCTGCTCGTCCTGGCCGGTCCCCAGCGTCGCCACCACCAGCGCCTGGGTTTCTCCGCGGGTGAACAGCGCGCTGCCGTGGGAGCGCGGCAGCGTGCCGACCTCCGCTTCGATCGGCCGCACGGTCCTGGTGTCGCGGCCGTCGATGCGAACGCCGGTATCCAGGATCGCACTGCGCACGATGTCCTTTTCAAGGCTCTTCAGCGCGCCGGCCACGGCGTCGCCCTCGTACGCCTCGGCGAGCGTTTCCTTGGCCCGGGCCTTAACGTTGGCGACTTTCTCGACCCGGGCCTGCTTGACCCGCTCGGCATAGGCCTCGCGCAGGCTGGACTCGGCCTGCGCGCGCACGCGCCCGGCGAGATCGGCTGCCGCCGGGTCGGGCGTCGCGACCTCCCAGGGCTCCTTGGCGCAGTCCTCGGCAAGCTCGATGATCGCGCGGATAACCGGCTGAAACTCGCGGTGGCCGAACATCACCGCGCCCAGCATCTGCTCCTCGCTCAGAACCCGGGCTTCGGACTCGACCATCAGGACGGCGTCCGCGGTCCCGGCGATCACCATGTCGAGTTCGGAGGATTCGAGCTGGCCGGGCGTCGGGTTGAGCACGAACTCGCCCTCGACCACGCCAACGCGCGCGCCGCCGATCGGGCCGAGAAACGGGATGCCGGAGAGTGTCAGCGCCGCCGACGCGCCGACCAGCGAAACGATGTCGGGATCGTTTTCGAGATCGTGGCTCAGCACCGTGCAGATGACCTGCGTTTCGTTGCGGAACCCGTCGGCGAATAGCGGGCGGATCGGCCTGTCGATCAACCGCGAGGTCAGGGTCTCCTTCTCCGAGGGCCGGCCCTCGCGTTTGAAAAACCCGCCGGGAATGCGCCCGGCCGCGAAGGCCTTCTCCTGGTAGTTGACCGTCAGCGGAAAGAAATCGATCCCTGGCTTGGCTTCCTTCTGCGCGACGGCCGTGCACAGGACCGTGGTCTCGCCATAGGTGACGAGCACGGCGCCGTCCGCCTGGCGGGCGATCTTGCCGGTCTCCAGCACGAGCGGGCGACCGCCCCAGGTCAGTTCCTTCCGGTGGATGGAAAACATCTTCACTATCCTTCCTTCAATGGCCCGCCGCCCTGTGCGACGGACCTCGTTTCGGACCAATCAAGGTCGACAAAAGCGAAACTGCGCGTAAGCGCACGGCGCCCTGCCCGGAGGCCAGGTCGCGATCGCGTCCGGGTGAATCGGCAAGGGCGCCCCGCCGGGCTCAGCGCCTGAGTCCGAGCCGGTTGATCAGCGTCATGTAGCGGGATTGGTCTTTGCCCTTGAGATAATCGAGCAACCGCCGCCGTTGGCCGACCATCATCAGCAACCCGCGACGGGAGTGAAAGTCCTTCTTGTGCTCCTTCAGGTGCTCGGTCAGGTTGCGGATCCTCTCGGACAGGATCGCGACCTGGACTTCGGGCGAGCCGGTATCGGCTGGAGCGGTGGCGTATTCGTCGACAAGCTCGGCCTTGCGAGCGGACGTGATCGACATCGTGGACTCCGACTTCAAATGTTGAGCACGCGCATCGGGCGGATCTCGCCCTGTTCGATACGCGCCAGCGCGACCGGCCGGCCATCGGTGCGGGCGAAGACGGTCTCGCCCTCGCCGAGCCCCTGTGTGGCCGCGAACCGGCGCCCTGCGGCTTCGATCCGGACCGGTCGTCCGTGGCTGAGCAAGCGGGCCTGCGTTTCCGACAGGGCGAGCCCCGGGATGTCGTCCAGAGCTGTCTCGATCGGCAGCAGGTATTCCTGCGACGCCACACTGTGCACGAGCGCTTCGAGTTTATCCAGCGAAATCGCGGTCTCGACGGAGAAACAGCCGACCGCAAGGCGCCTAATCTCCGAGACATGTCCGACGCCGCCGAGCGCGACCGCAAGATCGCGGGCGATGCTCCTGACATAGGCGCCTTTGCCGCAGCGCATCTCGAAGACCGCATGGTCCGAATCGACGACCGCGACCAGCGCCAGCGCGTCGATCTCAACCTCGCGCGGCGGCGGCTCGGCCTCGACATTCGCCCGCGCCAGCGCGTAGGATCGCCTTCCCGCCAGCTTGATGGCCGAATAGCGCGGCGGGCGCTGGATCAGGGCGCCGCAAAAACCCGGCAAAACGGCCTCGATCGCCGCCGCGGCGGGCCGGACCGCGCTGGTCGCGATCACCGCGCCTTCCGCATCGTCGGTATCGCGCGACTCGCCCCAGGCGACGGTGAACCGATAGCGCTTGCGGCCGTCCATCGCCCAGGCGACGGTCTTGGTCGCCTCGCCCAGCGCCACCGGCAGGACGCCGGTCGCCAGCGGATCGAGCGTGCCGGCGTGGCCCGCCTTGGCCGCATCGGTCAGGCGGCGGACCCGCGCGACGGCCTGGGCCGAGGACATGCCGGCCGGCTTGTCGATGACGATCCAGCCGTGAACCGGCCGGCCCTTGCGCCTACGCGCCATCGCTTCCCTCGGGGCCGGAAGGCGGGGGGCCGCCCCGCGACTGGGCGAGCAGCGCCTCGATCCGGTCGGCCTGATCGAAGGTCTTATCGAGGGCAAAGCGCACCGTCGGCAGGAATTTCAGCGTGTTGGCCGGCGCCAGCAGCCGGCGGACGGCCGGGGCCGCGCGGTTGAGCGCCGCGACGATGCGCCCGCCGTCGACGCCGCCGAGCGGCGCGACATGGGCGATCGCGACCCGCAGATCCGGCGACATCGCGACCTCGGTCACGGTGATCGAGATCCCGGCCAAGTCCGGGTCGCGAAACGTGTCGCGTTCGAGTAGGGCCCACAGCGCGCGCCGCACGGATTCGCCGACGCGAAGCTGTCGCTGCGATGGACCGCGCGCCGCGCCCGATCGGCCCGGTCCGGACTGCCTGTGCGCTTTCATGTCTGCGCTTTCATGTCCCGACGCCCAGGCCGCCGCCATCCAACCGGCCGACAGCCTCCGCCCTACAGCGTCCGGGCGACCTCCTCGACCTCGAAGCATTCGATGACGTCGTGCTCCTTGAGGTCCTGGTAGTGCTCGAA
This sequence comes from Alphaproteobacteria bacterium, assembly GCA_965202905.1. Taxonomy (GTDB): domain Bacteria; phylum Pseudomonadota; class Alphaproteobacteria; order MPNO01; family MPNO01; genus CAYFYS01. The sequence continues at coordinate 2,145,305 of OZ241868.1, forward strand.
CCCCATGCCGCATTCCAGCCCGTCGCGCACCTCGCGCACCTCGTCCTTGAACCGGCGCAGGGTCGACAGCGCGCCCTCGTGGATCACCACGTTGTCGCGCAGCAGCCGGACCCGCGCGCCCCGGCGCACGAGCCCCTCGTTCACCCGGCACCCGGCGACGCGCCCGAACTTGGAGATGTTGAAGACCTGCAGGATCTCCGCGTTGCCCAGGAAGCGCTCGCGCTTGATCGGCGCCAGCATACCGGTGAGCACCGCCTTGATGTCGTCGAGAACGTCGTAGATCACCGCATAGTAGCGGATCTCGACATGGTCCTGATCGGCCATCGCGCGGGCCTGCGGATTGGCGCGGACGTTGAAGCCGAAGACCACCGCGTTCGAGGCCTTGGCCAGGGTGATGTCGGATTCGTTGATCCCGCCGACGCCGGCATGGAGGATCCGGACCACGACCTCATCGTTGGAGAGCTTCTCCGCGGCCGTCCGGATCGCCTCGACCGAGCCCTGCACGTCCGCCTTGATGACGACGGCGAACTCCTTGACTTCGTCCTTCCCGAAGCGCTCGAAAATCTGCTCGAGCGAGCCGCGGGCGGCCACGCTCACCCGGGCCTCACGATCGCGGCGTTCGCGGAACTCGGTGATCTCGCGAGCGCGGGCCTCGTTCTCGACGACCGCGAACGTCTCGCCCGCCGTCGGCGTCCCGCCGAGTCCAAGGATCTCGACCGGCAGCGCTGGGCCGGCCATGTCGATCTGCCTTCCGGCGTCGTCGAGGATCGCCCGCACGCGGCCCCATTCCTGACCGGCGACGACAATGTCGCCGGCGTTCAGCGTGCCGCGCTGAACCAGCAGGGTGGTCACCGATCCGCGGCCGCGCTCGATCCTGGATTCCACCACCATGCCCTCGGCGGAGCGGCTCGGGTTGGCTTTGAGATCCAGGACTTCGGACTGCAGAAGGATTGTTTCCAGCAGCTTGTCGAGGTTGACGCCCTCGGTCGCGGAGACTTCGACGGACAGCACGTCGCCGCCGAACTCCTCGACCACCAGCTCGTGCTGGAGCAGCTCGTTGCGCACCCGCGTGGCGTCGGCGTTGGGTCTGTCGATCTTGTTGACGGCAACGATAATCGGCACGCCGGCGGCCTTGGCGTGATCGATCGCCTCGATGGTCTGCGGCATCACCCCGTCATCGGCGGCGACGACCAGAATGACAATGTCGGTGACGTTGGCGCCGCGCGCCCGCATGGCCGTAAAGGCGGCATGGCCCGGCGTGTCGATGAAGGTGATCGTCTGGCCACCGTCGACGCGAACCTGGTAGGCGCCGATATGCTGGGTGATGCCGCCGGCCTCGCCGGAGACGACGGATGTGTTGCGGATCGCGTCGAGTAGCGACGTCTTGCCGTGATCGACATGGCCCATAACGGTGACCACCGGCGGGCGCGGCAGCTTGTCGGTATCCACGTCCTCTTCGCCCATGAGGCCGATCTCCACATCGGCGTCGCTGACCCGCTTGGCCCTGTGCCCGAACTCGGCGACGACCAGCTCGGCAGTGTCCGCGTCGATCGACTGGTTGATGGTCGCCATCACGTTGAGCTTCATCAGCGCCTTGATGACATCGGTACTGCGCTGCGCCATCCGGTTGGCGAGGTCCTGGACGGTGATCGTCTCGGGCAGCACGACCTCGCGCACCACCTTGCCGGCCGGCTCGTCGGACTTGCGCTGGGCGCGCTTTTCGCGCTCGCGCAGCCGGCGCAGCGAGGCGAGGCTGCGCACGCGCTCCTCCTCGTTGAGCGCCTGAGCAATGGTGAGCCTGCCGGCGCGACGCTTGGGCTCGCCCCGTTTGGCCGGCATACGGCGCGGCTCGACCCGGCCGGTCCGGCGGCCGCGGCCGCGCTCGCCCTCTGTGTCTTCTTCCCGTCCGGCCGGGGTCTGGGGCTCGCCGCCCCGCCCCTTGGGCGGGTTCCCGGACTCAGCCTTGGCGGCCTGCGCCTCGGCGATCGCCAGAGAGTCCTGCTGCGCGGCCTCGGCCGGCGCCGACAGTTCGACCTGATCGCCTGCCTCCGCGGCCGCCTGCCGCCTAGCCGCCTCTTCCTCGCGGAGGCGTTCCTCCTCGGCCAGCCTGGCCGCTTCCGCCTCGGCGCGGGCGCGTTCCGCCTCGGCATCGCGCCGGGCGTCTTCCTCGGCTTCCAGGTGCTTCAGGCCGGACAGCGCGCGGGCGCGGGCGGCCTTCTCGCCTTGGGTGAGCTCGCGCGGCGGCGTGCGCTTCACGTCCTCGGTCGGCGCCTCGGCGGCCGGCGCGCCCTCGGCGGCCTCCAGCGCCTCGGCGGCGGCCTCCCGGGCGGCGCTGGTCTCGGTCATCGCGCCGTCCGGGGCCTGGGTATAGATCCGCTTGCGCCGCACCTCGACGACGACCGCCTTGGTCCGGCCGTGCGAGAAGCTCTGGCGGACCTGTCCGCCATCGACGGTCTTCTTGAGCTCGAGCCGGCCGGGCTGCGACAGACCGAGCTTCTTCTTCGGCGTTGCTTCTTCTTTCTGTTCGTTCATGTCCGTTCAACTCTTCTGCGCTCAGCGAAACCCGGCCAGCCGTGCGGCCTCGAGGCGAAAACGCCCTTCGAGCCGGCAGTGGCGGAACGCGGCGTGAACCACGCGCGGGCGCCCGAAAACCCTGCCAAGTTCGGCCGCACGCAAGACATCGACGATCGGCCCGGGCGCGCTCGCCGCCGGCAGCCGGCTGCGCTCGCGCGGCGACCCGTCAGCGGCCACCAGCAGCAGCGCCGCCCAGCCCCGTTGCAGCGCGCTTCGCACCGAATCGAACCCCGACGACACCTGGCCCGCACGGCGCGCGAGACCGATCAGATCGAGACACCGGGCCGCCAGCAGCCCTTCGACCTGATCGCCAAGCGCGGCGGGCGCCCTGACATCGCGCCGCGCCGCCTTGCCGAAAGCGTTCGCCGAGACCGCGCGCTCGACTATATCGCGGCGCGACTGCAACCACAATCCGCGACCGGGCAGACGCGCGCCGATGTCCGGGACCACCACGCCTTCGGGATCCAGCACGAACCGCACCATGACCTCGCGCGGCAGGCTCCGGCGCGTGACCAGACACCGACGCTGCGGCGCATCGGCAAAGACGGTCTCGTCCTGCGCCTGCATGTCGCTGCGCTCCCGGCCCGGCCGGCCTCAGGCCATCGGATCGGGGGTTGCGGCCTCGGCCTCGGCAGGCGGCGCCTCGTCGTCGAACCAACGGGCGCGGGCGGCCATGATCAGATCGCTGGCCTCGGGCTCACTCAGGCCGTACTCGCGCAGGACCCCCTCCTCGACATCGATCACCTCGTCGACCGACAGGTCGGCGAAATCGTCGCGCGACTTCACTCCGGCTTCGCCCAGCGTGACCAGCATCGCCGGGCTCAGCCCGGCGATCTCGGCCAAGTCGTCGGCGACGCCGAGCTCGCGGCGCCGGTTGGTATGGCGCTCCTCTTCCTCGACCAGATACTGGCGCGCGCGGTCGCGCAGCTCGTCGGCCAGATCCTGGTCGAAGCCTTCGATGTTGATCAGGTCGACCATCGGCACGAAGGCGACATCCTCGACCGAGGAAAAGCCTTCGGTGACCATCAGATGGGCGAGCACGTCATCGACGTCCAGCGCATCGATGAACATCTGCGAGCGGGTGCGGAACTCCTCCTGGCGGCGCTCGGACTCCTCGTCTTCGGTGAGGATGGCGATCTCCCACTGGGTGAGCTGGGACGCCAGGCGCACGTTCTGGCCGCGCCGGCCGATCGCCAAGCTGAGCTGGTCGTCGGGTACGACGACCTCGATGCGGTTTTGCTCCTCGTCGAGCACCACCTTGGCGACCTCCGCCGGCGCGAGCGCATTGACGATGAACGTCGCCGGATCGGGGTTCCACTGGATGATGTCGATCTTCTCGCCCTGCAGTTCGCCGACGACGGCCTGGACGCGGCTGCCGCGCATGCCGACGCAGGCGCCCACGGGGTCGATGCTGGAGTCGTTGGAGAGCACCGCGATCTTGGCCCGGCTGCCCGGGTCGCGGGCGACCGCCTTGATCTCGATGATGCGGTCGTAGATCTCCGGCACTTCCTGAGCGAACAGCCTGGCCATGAACTCAGGCCGCGTGCGCGACAGGAAGATCTGGGGGCCGCGCGGCTCCTGGCGAACATCGTAGATATACGCCCGGACTCTGTCGCCGGCGCGGAAAGACTCCCGCGCGATCATCTCGTCGCGGCGCAGCACCGCTTCGGCGCGGCCCAGATCGACGGTCAGGTTGCCGAACTCGACCCGCTTGACGATGCCGTTGACGATCTCGCCGGCGCGGTCCTGGTACTCGTCGAACTGCTGCTGGCGCTCGGCGTCGCGCACCCGCTGGACGATGACCTGCTTGGCGGTCTGGGCGGCGATCCGGCCGAAGTCGATCGGCGGAAGCGGGTCGACCAGGAACTCGCCGATCTCCGCGCCGGCCTTTTTGCGCCGCGCCTGTTCGAGGGTAAGCTGGGTGACCTCGTTCTCGACCTCTTCGACCACCTCGAGGAGCCGGGCGAGCTTGATGTCGCCGGTCCGGCGGTCGATCTGGGCCCTGACGTCGTGCTCCTGACCATATTTGGATCGCGCGGCCTTCTGAATCGCCTGCTCCATAGCTTCGAGCACCTCGTCGCGCTCGATCGATTTCTCGCGCGCGACGGCGTCCGCGACCTGCAGGATCTCGACCCGGTCGATCCCGGAGGACGGTACGGCTTCCATATCCATTGCCACTACCCGTGTTGTCCCTTCATTGCCGCTCTGATGATCTCGTCGCTCAGCAGCAGCTGTGCCCGCGCGACGCGCTCGAACGGTATCTCGATCTCGCGCTCCGCGCCGTCGCACATCATCAGCACGGTCCGCCCGCGCACGCCGGCGAGCCGGCCCGTGAACCGCTTGCGGCCGTCGATCGGCTGTTCGGTGTCCACCCGCGCCTCGCGCCCGCTGAACCTGTCGTAATCAGCCAGCCGGACCAGCGGCCGGTCGAGGCCCGGTGAGGACACCTCCAGGGTAAAGGCGCCCGGAATCGGATCCTCGACATCGAGCAGCGCGGAAACCGCGCGCGAGATCTCCGCGCAGTCCTCGACCGTCATCTCGGCGCGATCCTTGCGCTCGGCCATGATCTGCAGAGTCCGCGCGGCGCCGCCGTTGATCCGGACCCGGACGAGGTCGTAACCCAGCCCGCCCAGCGGCGGCTCCACCAGCCGTTCCAGCGCCTCGATCGCCAGCAAGTCGTCTCCTGTCCTCCGTGACATGCGCGCCGCACGGCCGCGCCGCGGCCGCCAACAAAAAAAGCGGGCGGCGGGCCCACTCTTCTTGTGAGGCGCTGATTCTCCAACGTGGCGTGACCCTAGGCGCCCGGCGGCAGATTTTCAAGGAGATTCTGGCAAATCCGCGCCCGGCGCGGCGACGCGGCGATAGCGCAGATAGGTGCAGCGGCGGCCGGCGGCGAGCGCCTTTTGCTCGTATCGGCTCGTCGGCCAGTCGTCGGGCCTGCTCCGCCAATCGTCGGGCCCGCGGGCCGTCCACGCGAAATCCGTGCAGCGTTGGAGGTGCTCGACGATCCACACCAGATAGCCCGGGTCGTCGGTCGCGATGCGCAGTTCCGCCCCGGCGCGCATCGTGCGGGCAAGGTGGTCCAGCACCGGCGGGCAGATGATGCGGCGCTTGTGGTGGCGGGTCTTGGGCCAGGGGTCGGGGAACAGGATGAAGACCCGCGACAGCGCGCGCTCGGGCAGGCGCTCCAGCAACAGCCGCGCGTCGTCCTGCCAGACGCGCACCCGGCCGGCGCGGGACGCATCGAGGCCGCTGGCCAGCCGGACCACGCCGTTGAGAAAGGGCTCGCAGCCGATGATGCCGACATCGGGGCTGGCCCCGGCCTGGGCCAGCAAATGCTCGCCCGCGCCGAAGCCGATTTCCAGCCAGACCTGGTCGACCGGCTGGGCGAAAAGACCGGGCGGGTCGAGCAGCTCCGTGCCCGACGGAAGCGCGATCCGCAGCCCCGGAACCGTATCCTCGAGCACGCCGCGCCGGCCGAGCCGCAGCCGGCGACCCTTGCGCCGGCCGTAGAGGATCCGATGGGGAGCCGCTGCGCTCACCTGCCGCGGCGGCAGGTCTTCAGGTGACCACCCTCGCGAAGTCCTCCGCCAAGTCGAGCTTCTCCCAGGAGAAGCCGCCATCGCTGTCGGGCTCGCGGCCGAAATGGCCGTAGGCCGCGGTGCGGGCGTAGATCGGCCGCGACAGGTGCAGCCGCTCGCGGATGCCGCGCGGCGACAGATCGACGATTTCCATGACCATGTCGGAGAGCTTCCGGTCGTCGACGGCGCCGGTCTTGTGGGTGTCGATGAAGACCGAAAGCGGCTTGGAGATTCCGATGGCGTAGGAGACCTGAATCGTGCAGCGGGCGGCGAGGCCGGCGGCGACGATGTTCTTGGCCACATGCCGCGCCGCATAGGCCGCCGAACGGTCCACCTTGCTGGGATCCTTGCCCGAGAAGGCGCCGCCGCCGTGCGGCGCCGACCCGCCATAGGTGTCCACGACGATCTTGCGGCCGGTGAGCCCGCAATCGCCGTCCGGGCCGCCGATGACGAACCGGCCGGTCGGATTGACGTAGAACTCGGCTTCCGGGCACATCCAGCCCTCGGGCAGGACGTTAACGACGTGCGGGCGGACCATCTCGCGCACCTCGTCCTGGTCGAGGTGCGCGGCATGCTGGGTGGAGACAACGACGGAGGTCGCCTTGACCGGCCGGCCATCGGCATAGAGCAGCGAGACTTGGCTCTTGGCGTCGGGGCCGAAGCCCGGAACCGCGCCGGAATGACGCGCTTCGGCCAGCGAACGCAGGATCGCGTGCGAATAGTGGATGGCGGCCGGCATATAGGCCGGGGTCTCGTCGCAGGCAAAGCCGAACATGATGCCCTGGTCGCCGGCGCCTTCATCCTTGTTGCCGCTGGCGTCCACGCCCTGGGCGATGTCGACCGACTGGGCGTGCAGGAACACCGAGACTTCGGCGTGGCGCCAGTGAAAACCTTCCTGCTCGTAGCCGATGTCACGGACCGCGGCGCGCGCCACGTCTTCCATATGGGCTGGGTCGATGCCGGCGGGGCCGCGAACCTCGCCGGCGAGCACGATCCGGTTGGTCGTCGTCAGCGTCTCGCAAGCGACCCGGGAAAGCGGATCGGCCGACAGGTAGGCATCGACCACCGCATCGGAGATCCGGTCGCTGACCTTGTCGGGATGGCCCTCGGAGACCGATTCGCTGGTGAAGATGAAGTCTCGATTGTTCACTCGTCCGCGCCCCTTGGTGCTGGTGAATTTCGTCCGCAGGCAATTGCGGCCCGGAGTCGGCCCGATGAACCGCGGACCGGCGCCCGCGACGGAAGGCAACGGCCGCCCGTTGCCGCACCTTCACGGAAGGATGACCAGCCATTAAGGCCAGCGGCCGTTTAGACAGAGATTCCAACGCTACGTCAACCGCGTTCGAACGGCGGCGTCAGCCGTCGGCGGCGGAGTCCTCCAGGTCCTCTGCCCGCGCGACTGCCTTGACCAGATCGAACAACCGGCGGCGCACCCACGGATCGACGACCCTGGTAATAGGCCCGGACCAGTTCCAGCGTCTCTCGCATGGCCAGGGGGTCGTGCTCGAAATGGCCCGGGATCTCCGCAAGGCCAGGGGGCATCGAACCGGCCGGCGCCTCGCTGATCGACTCGGGCATCTCGTCGTAGAAAAACGAGACCGGGACATCGAGGACCCGGCTGATCTGATACAGGCGGCTCGCGCCGATACGGTTCGCGCCGCGCTCGTATTTCTGGACCTGATGAAAGGTCGGTCCGAGCGCTTCGCCCAGCTTTTCCTGGCTCAACCCGGCCAGCGTCCGCCGCATCCTCATGCGGCTGCCGACATGGGCGTCGATGGAGTTGGATTTTCCGCGTGTACCCCGCGCCCGGCGGATTCGCGGTGGTTAGTTTGTTTCGGCCATTTCGCCTTGTACCCTTAATTGTCGGATCTATTGGCGTTGAATGTGTTGAAATCGCGCTGCCGGCTCGCCGGCACTCTGTAAACCCCGCCAAGCCGGTAGAACGCAAGGGAGAAACCTGCGCCACCGCATGACCGCACGGCGGAGGTGCGAACGCATACAACATGAATTCGTCTTGTCTATCGGGATTCCGTTCCGGCGGCTTGCCGCGATCCGGCGGTGGGTCTGGCGTACAGAAACAACGCCAGGATCCCCAAAATCGACACGGCTGCGACCGGAAGGTTGGACAGCCGCGCGAAGGGCGGCGGCGCCGGGAGGCGCATCGGCAGCGCTGCCTCCAGCACGCCGGCCCGGCCGATGCCGAGGCTGGCGCGAACCCGGCCATAGGCATCGATCACGCCGGAGATGCCCGAGTTCGCCACCCGGACGACGGGCAGCCCTTCCTCGACCGCGCGCAGCCGGGCGGCGGCGAAATGCTGGTGCGGGCCGGCGCTGGCGCCGAACCAGCCGTCGTTGGTCACGTTGAGCAGCCATGCCGGCCGCCTGCCGGGCGCCGCTACGGCGCCGGGAAAGATCACCTCGTAGCAGATCAGCGCGCCGAACGGCGGAATGCCGGGCACCTCCAGGGTGCGCGGTCCGGGCCCCGCGGAGAAATCCATCCTGCCGGCGGTCACCTTGGCGAAGCCGAGGATCGAGCGAAGCGGGATGTACTCGCCGAAGGGCACCAGATGCGCCTTGTCATAGCTCGCCACCACCTGCGCCCGGCGGTCGAAAGCGTGCAGGCTGTTCCAGACCCTGAACGGCACGACGCCGGGCGGGGTGGCCCGGATCGCGCCGGCGATCAGGTGACCGCCGTCGGGGATCACCTCGGCGATCGCCCGAGTGAGCGACGGGGCGCGGCTGATCGGCAGGCCGATGGCGGTTTCGGGCCAGATGACAAGAGTCGTCCCCGGCCGGACCCGGCGGGCGGTCATGCGCACATGGCGGGCGAAGTTTCGGCTGCGCAGCCGGGCGTCGATCTTGTCGCGCTGGGCGATGCTGGGCTGGACGACCGCCAGGCGCATGCCGGGCACGCTTGCATCGTCGGCGCCGGCCAGCCGCGCCGCGCCGCCGGCCCAGGCCACGGCGAGCGCCAGCGGAATGCCGATCAGCACGGCCCGTGCCGCGCCCCGACCGCGCGCAAGAAGCGCGGGCGCGGCGGCCAGGGCCACGGTGCACAGGCTGAGCCCAAAGACCCCGAACAGGGCCGCGGGCTGGATCATCGCCGGGATACCCGCCCAGATCGACCCGATCGGGTTCCATGGGAACCCGGTCAGCGCCATTGCGCGCAAGAGCTCCATCGCCGTCCAGGCGAGCGCCAGGCCCGCGATGCGGGCGGGGCCGGGCCGCAGCAGCCGGGCAAACGCGCAGGCGGCGGCGGGGTAGAGCGCCAGATAGGCCGAAAGCCCCAGCGTCGCGAACGGGATCATCCACCAGAAGCGATCCGCCTCGACCAGCAGCGCATTGGAGATCCAGTAGGTGCCGGCCAGGAAATGGCCGAGCCCGAACCACCAGCCCAGGGTGAGCGCCCCGCGCCAGCCCGATGTCCCGTCGATCTGCCATACCAGCGCGGTCAGCGCGATGAAAACCGCCGGCACAAGGCCCAGCGGCGGCAGGGCGGTTGCCGCCAGCAGCCCGGATGCGAGGGCGATCAGCCAAGCGCGCCAGCCGCGGCGATCGGCCAGCCCCCGCGCCGCCCGCGCGCACCACGCCGTCATAGCGACGCCGGCGGCGCTCAAACGCCCTGTTTTGGCGGGGGGCATACCCGCAACCGCTTGATTCGCCTCGGGTCGGCATCCAGCACCTCGAACTCGGCGCCGGAGGGGTGGCGGATCACTTCGCCGCGAGCGGGTACGCGGCCGGCCAAGGCAAACACCAGCCCGCCCAGGGTGTCGATATCGGCATCCTGCTCCTCCTCGGTCAGCAGGGCGCCGACTTTACTCTGGAAGTTCTCAATCTCGACCCGCGCGTCGGCCTCGATCGAGCCGTCGGGCGAATCGACCATCGCCGGGGCAGGCTCCGCGTCGTGCTCGTCCTGAATCTCGCCGACGATCTCCTCGACGAGATCCTCGATGGTGATCAGACCGTCCGTGCCTCCGAACTCATCGACCACCAGCGCCATATGCGTCCGGCTGACCCGCATCTGCAACAGCAGCTCCAGGATCGGCATCGACGGGGCGACGAACAGGATTCGCCGCAGGATGGTCGAGATACGGAACGGCTTGTCGGTGTCGCGCCACGCAACGACATCCTTGATGTGGACCATGCCGAGCGCGTCGTCCAGCGTGTCGCGGTAGACCGGCATACGGGAATGGGCGGTCCCGCTCATACGCTCGACCAGATCGGCCAGCATGGTGTTGATGTCGACTGCGACGATGTCGGCGCGCGGCACCATGATGTCATAGGCCGTCAAGTCGCGGAGCCGCAGGATATTGCGGACGAAGACGATTTCCTCGGCGGCCTCGCTCTCGGCCGGGTCGCCCTGCCCGATCAGCTCCTCGATCGATTCGCGCAGCGATTCGGCGCCGTTGCGGGCGCGCAACAACCGTCGCAGCCATTGGCGCAACCCCTTGGTCGGAACGGTGGTGTCTGTGGCGGCCCCGTTACTGCGGGGCCTTCTAGGCTCGGCGGGTTCGTTCATCGCGTGTCGGTCGGGACGCGGCCGGCCCTTCGGCATAGGGGTCCGGGACGCCCAGACGGCTCAATATCTCCACTTCCAGGGATTCCATGTCCGCGGCCTGACGCTCGCCCTGATGATCGTATCCCAGCAGGTGCAGAAGACCGTGGACCACGAGGTGTTGCAGGTGATCGCCAAGCGGCTTGCCCTCCCGGTAGGCCTCGCGGGCGGCCGTCTCCAGGGCGATCACGATGTCGCCCAGCATGACCGGCAGCCCGTCGTCGCCGGCCGCGTCCGCGACAGTCTCGCCGGCCAGGACGGCCTCGCCGGTCGGGAAGGACAGCACGTCGGTCGGTCCCTCGATGCTGCGAAAGCGCCGGTTCAGGCGGGTGATTTCGGCGTCATCGGTTAGCACCAGGGCGATCTCCGGCCCAGCCGCCGCGCCGCCGGCGTCCCCGGCCGCCATCGCCCAGGCGGTCCCGGCCGCACGCCGGCAGAGTCCCGCCGCATCGGTGACGGCGGCGTCCCAACCCCGGCAGTGCGTTACGATCGACACGTCCGCGCTCAAGGCGCCCTACACGTCCCCGGTGTCCGCCGAAACGGCGGCATCCTTGCGATCCGTGCCCTCATAAGCCTGAACGATCTTCGTGACCAGCCCGTGCCGCACGACATCGGCATCGCTGAACTGCACGGCGCGGACCCCCGCGATCGCCCGGACGGTCCGCACCGCATGTTTCAGCCCCGAGGTCATGCCGGGCGGCAGGTCGATCTGGGTCAGATCGCCGGTCACCACCATGCGGGAATTCTGGCCAAGCCGGGTCAGAAACATCTTCATTTGAACCTGGGTGGTGTTTTGCGCCTCGTCAAGGATGACGAAGGCGTTGCCCAGCGTCCGGCCTCGCATGAAGGCCAGCGGCGCGATCTCGATCTCGCCGGAGTTCAGCCGCTTGGCGACCTGGTCTCCATGCATGACATCGTAGAGCGCATCGTAGAGCGGGCGCAGATAGGGATCGACCTTGTCGCGCATGTCGCCGGGCAGGAACCCCAGCCGCTCGCCCGCCTCGACCGCGGGGCGGGACAGGACGATCCGGTCGACCGCGCCGGCCAGCAGCATCGCCACCGCGCGGGCGACCGCGAGATAGGTCTTGCCGGTCCCCGCCGGTCCGATGCCGAAGACCATCTCCGCCTCGATCAGCGCGTTCATGTAGCGGGTCTGGCCCGGTGACCGCGGCAAGATGTGACGCCGCGGCGTGCGGATGACCGGCGCCTCGGCCTGGATATCAGCGAGGCCGGCCAGCGCGTCGTCGGCGATCCCTTCGGCCAGCCGGACGACCGCGTCGACCTCGGCCTGATCGACGCCGAGTCCCTTCTCGAGGCGCCCGTAGAGCGTCTGCAGCGCGGCGCGGCCGACCTCGATCGGGCGCTGCCGGCCGCTGATGACCACCGTATTGCCGCGCGAGGACATCGAAATTTCAAGCTGCTGCTCGATCCGCGCGAGGTTGCGGTCGAACTCGCCATAGAGCATCGGCAGCAGCGCGTTGTCCTCGAAGCTGACGACGATCTGCTCGCCGGCGAGGCCGATCCCGGTCGTGTCAGGCGTCAAGTGTTCGCACGGCGCTGTCCGCCCCCTCCCGGCCCGGTGTCGCCGTCCCGAAGCTGCCCGTGCCCGAAGCTGCCCGTGAGGGAGTTCGGTCGGGCTTGAGTGATCGCGACCTCGACGATCCGACCGAGGATCCGCGCGGCCGTATCCTCGTCCGAATCCACGTGAACCGCCTGAAGAAACGGCGAACGTCCCGCCACCTGGCCCGGCCGGCGCCCGCGGCGGTCGAACAGCACCGGCAGGCGGCGACCGAGCCAGGCTTCATTGAAGCGCCGCTGCTGCGCGCCCAGGAGGGCCTGAAGCTCGGTCAGGCGGTCGGCCTTCTCGGCCTCGCCGATCTGGCCGTCGAGCGCGGCTGCCGGCGTGCCCGGCCGGGCGCTGAACTTGAACGAATAGGCCTGCGCGTAGCCCACCGCGCGGACCAAATCCAGGGTGGCCGCAAAGTCGCTTTCGGTCTCGCCGGGATGACCGGCGATGAAGTCCGACGACAGCGCCAGATCGGGTCGCGCCGCGCGCAGGCGGCCGACCAGCCGCAGGTAGTCGTCGGCGGTATGCCGGCGGCCCATCGCCGCCAGCACGGCGTCGGAGCCCGACTGCACCGGCAGGTGCAGGCAGGGCATCAGCGCGGGCACCTCGGCGTGGGCCGCGATCAGCGCCTCGTCCATGTCGTTGGGGTGCGAGGTGGTGTAGCGGATGCGCTCCAGCGACTCGATCCCGGCCATCGCGCGAATCAGCCGGGCGAGAGGCCATTCGCCGGATCCGCCCGGCGCGGCCCCGTGATAGGCGTTGACATTCTGGCCGAGCAGCGTGATCTCGCGCGCGCCGGCGGCGACCAGGCGGCGGGCCTCGGCCAGAACGGCCGCGGCCGGCCGCGAGAATTCCGCGCCCCTGGTATAGGGAACCACGCAGAACGCGCAGAACTTGTCGCAGCCTTCCTGGATGGTCAGGAACGCCGCCGGCCCGGTCGCGCCGGTCTCCTCGGGCAGGTGGTCGAACTTCGATTCAGCGGGGAAATCGGTGTCGAGCACGGCCCGCCCGCCGGCCCGGGCCCGAGCGATCAGCGCGGGCAGCCGATGGTAGGCCTGCGGCCCGACCACGACGTCGACCCAGGGCGCGCGCCTGAGGATCTCCGCGCCCTCGGCCTGGGCGACGCAGCCGGCGACCACCACGACGGGCGCTTCCGCCCCGTCCGCCGGGCGCGCCTGGCCGCGCCGGCGCGCCCGCAACCGGCCGATCTCGGAATAGACTTTCTCCGCCGCCTTCTCGCGAATATGGCAGGTGTTCAGGATGACCACGTCGGCTTCATCGGCCGCATCGGTGCGCGCGTAGCCCAGCGGCGTCAGGATGTCGGCCATCCGGCCGGCGTCGTAGACGTTCATCTGGCATCCGTAGCTCTTGATGAACAACTGCCTGACCAAGGAGCGGTCCCTAAGCGGTTGCCGCGGACGCAGGGCCGCGCGTTTCGGCCGCGCGCCGCGGGCGGAAAACCCTAGCATGGGCCGTGCCGGCGGCAAAGATCATGGCTCAGCCTCCCAAGGCGTGGGCGAGCCCGGCATTGGCCGTCGCGACGCCCCGCGCGACCACATCCTGGCAGTGCATCGACAGCGCCTTGCGGCTGGGAAACGTCTCGCGCGCGACCGGCGGGTGAAAGATCAGGTCGACAGTTATCCTGCCCAGGCCCGCCAAGTCGAACAGGTGGGACGCCATCGCCATGTCGCCGTACCACGCCACGAACGGCTTGAAGCCGCGTCCCAGCGGCATGCCGTCCAATCCAGTATAGGCGATCGAGACCGGCTGGACGATGACATCGCGGCCGGGGATCTCGATCTGGGCCGCGCTGAACAGCGCGCTCTTGAAGGGCAGCACCCGCATGCCGTCGGCGGTGGTGCCCTCGGGGAACAGGAACAGGCTGTCGCCGCGCGCCAGACGCCCGGCGATGGCGTCGCGCTGATCCGCTGCCCGCCCGGTGCGGCGTTCGACGAAAACGGTGCGCTGCAGCCTGGCCAGCAGGCCGAACAACGGCCAGGACGCAACGTCCGCCTTGGCGATGAAACAGGCCGGCACGACCGAGGCCAGCACCGTGACGTCGACATAGGAGGTGTGGTTGCACACGAACAACGTCGGCCGGTTGAGCGAGCGCGTCCCGCGGACCCTGACCGTGATGCCGAAAATCAGGCGGCACCAACGGTGATAGACCAGCGGGATCCGCCGGGCCATCGCCCGGCTGAGCAGCAAGGCCGTGGCCTGCACGGGAATCATTGCGATGGTCAGCGCCAAGTAGATCGATATCCGCAGGATAGCGCGCCCCGGGGAAGCCACCGCGCCGGCGCTCAGCGTCGCTCGCGCTCGTAATGGCGCAGATATTTATCGGTCACCAGATCGGTCTTGACGACGACCGAGACGTCGGTGGTGTTGAATTGATGGTCGACCACCGCGCCATCTCCGATGAACCCGCCGAGCCTGAGATATCCCTTGATCAGCGGCGGCATCTCCGACAGCGCGGCGCGCGGGTCGATCTCCCAGCGCGGGACGATCTTCATGTCGACGTAGCGGGCGTCGAGCGCGCGCGGGCGCAGTGCAGGCGGCGCGAGATGGTAATAATAGAGATAGGACAGTTGCAGCCCCATTCCCTTGGGATCGGTGCCGGGCAGGCTGGCGCAGCCGAACATCAAGACGATGTCGTAATGAAAGATGTAGGCCGCGATCGCCCGCCACAGGAGCTGCATCGTCGGCCGGTTGCGGTAGCTCGCCTCGACGCAGGACCGGCCGAGCTCGAGGATCTCGCCGGGATATTGTTCCAGGTGGGAAATGTCGTACTCGTCGGCGGAATAGAACCCGGCGTTCCGGTCGGCCTCCGCACGCCGCAGCAGCCGATAGGTGCCGACCACGCCGCCGGCGAGGTCGCAGCGCTTAGGATCGATCACCAGGAGGTGGTCGCAGACCGCATCGAAGCTGTCGATATCGCGCCGGAGCGCCGCGGTCTCGGCCGAGGCCTTGGCGCGCATCTCCTCGTAAAAGACCCTGTAGCGCAGCGCCTGGGCTGCGGCGATATCCTCTTCGGAATTCGCGAGCCGGGCCTCCAGCCCGCTTTGCAGGATCGGCGGCAGTTCGGCGTCGGGTATCGGCGGCGGCTCGACGGCTTGCTTGGTCCGTTCGCCGTCGCGTATGCACGACGAGGGTCCGCTGGCGCTCAAAATGACCTACTTGCCGGTGGTCTTCTGGGTTCGGCCGGACCGCTTGCGCGGCATGCCGTAGAGCTCGAGCCGTTCGCCGACCAGCTCGAATCCGAGCCCGTGGGCGATCTCGCGCTTCAAGGCTTCCAGTTCCTCGCTCTCGAACTCGATGACGTCGCCGGTGTCGAGGTTGATCAGGTGGTGGTGATGGTGCCGCTCGCCAGCCTCTTCGTAGCGCGCTCTGCCGTCGCCGAAGTCGAGCCGGTCGAGGATGTCGGCCCGCTCGAACAGCCGGACGGTCCGGTAAACGGTGGCGATGCTGACCCGGCTGTCGATCTCCGCGGCCCTTCGGTGGACCTCTTCGACATCGGGATGGTCGGAGGAGTCCGACAGCACGCGGGCGATGACCCGCCGCTGGTCGGTCATCTTCATTCCCTTTTCGCGACAGATCCGTTCGATGCGCGACAGCATAGGGCGCTCCGCTACGACGCTTTGAAGGTAGGGCTTGGCAGCACCGTAGTCAAAGTCGATTTCGCGGCAGCGCAGCCCGCCTCCTCATCCGCGCTGGCCGCGCAAGCTGACGCCGGCTCCCGGAACGGAGGTCGCCGCCGACAGCGATCGGGCGATCCTGACCGGCTCGGGCTGAAAGGCGGCCTGCATGGTGCCGTTCAAACGGGCGAACACGACGCTGGACAACATCGGGGGCGCGATCGCCGGAACCCGCCGCATGCCCGGCCCATGCCATACCGCCTGCTCATCGCAGGATGACTTTCAGAGATAAGCAGGTAAGGTACTGCTCCCGGAGCATTGGAGAGAACTATGCCCATGGGCCGCAGGCCCTTTCGCGCCGGTCCACGCCATGCGTGCTCTATCAAGCAGGTGGCAAAATTATGGTGAGATTTTCCGTGCGTCAGATGAAGGCCTCACATCATGAACGATAAGGAATTCGAACCATTATTGGATTGAGTCCAACGTTTGGCCCCTCCTTTTTCTTGCAGCGACGATTTCCCCGGGTTGGGCGGTCCGGATGAATGGCTTGGCTTCGGCGGTGTTGTGCTCGTCGATGAAGCGGTGGATGGCGTCCTGGAGTTCGCCGACGGAGCGGAAGACCCCATGCTCGAGCCGCCGCCGGGTCAGCTTTGCGAAGAAACCTTCCACGGCATTCAGCCACGAACACGAGGTCGGGGTGAAGTGAAAAGTCCAGCGCGGAGGCTTCGCGAGCCAGGCGCGGACCTTGCTGTGTTTGTGGGTGGCGTGGTTGTCGAGGATGGCATGGATCGGCGCGCCGGCGGGGATCGCGCGCTCGATCCGGTCGAGGCGCTTGAGAAACTCCTGGCGGCGATGGCGGGCGTCATGCTGGCCGATACCGCACCGTCGAGCACGTTCAGGGCGGCGAACGGCGTCGTGTCGCCGTGACGCTTGTAATCGTGCGTCATGGCGGCGCCGCGTCCCGTCTTCAACGGCAAGCCGGGCTGAGTGCGGTCGAGCGCCTGGATCTGCGGCTTCCCGTCGATTGACAGCGCTGCCGCGTGAGCCGGCGGCGCGACATAGAGGCCGACAATGCCGGTGAGCGTCTCGACGAAAGCGGGATCGTTCGAGAGCTCGAACTGCCGCCAGCGATGCGGCGCCAGCCCGTGCGCTTGCCGGATCGTCCACACGGTCGATGCGGCAACGCCTGCGGCCTTCGCCATCGCGCGCAGCGTCCAGCGGGTCGCTCCACGGAGTGGTGGGGTATGGGGCAGCCGCACAATCCCGGCCCCCTGTTCCGGCGCCAGCGGCGTCTTGCCGGGATGGGCGCGTCCGGTCCCGGGAAGGCCGTCCACGCCTTCCCGCATGAAACGCTCCTGCCAGCGCCGCACGCAGTTCTTCGACTTGCCCGTCCGGGCCACGATCGCCATTGCGCCCAACCCCGGATCGCTGAGCAGCACGATCCGCGCCCGCCACACATGCTTCTGCGTCCGGTTCCCGTCCACCGCGATCTCCCGCAAACGCTGACGGTCGCCAAGCGACACTGCGAACGAAACGCCTTCCCGCATATCCATCACATCGTCGCTGGAAAGGAACTATCTCCAAACCCCATAGAGGACCCAATGGAGAACCCATCAGATAAAATCAATCCACCAGTGGTTCGAATTTTTCGCTTCGAACCACTGGGTTTTATGTTGATGGATCAACTTATCGAGAAATTTGAATGCGTTATGGTCGCCAGATTATCATCGGCCAGGGATTCGAAAGTCTCGGTTGATCCACTAGCATGTGCCGGCCGCGTTAGCGCCAGCCGCTTTGGAGCAGCAGCAAGAATCCCGCCGCAAGCCCGGCGACCGCCCGCCGCATGGAATCCTCGCCGACGGCGAAGAGCACCCAGACTCCCAGCGGAGCCGTCAGCACCGGCAGCAGGAAGATCGGCCAGCCGGCGCGCCAGCGGACATGCGGCAGGATCCGCGGTGTGAGCTGGGCGTTGCCGACCATGCTCAGCGCAATGATGATCGGCGTCGCACCGCGCGGCCCGATGAGCACGCTGAGGACCGGCGAGGTCAGGAAGTTCGAGCCGATCCCGCCGGTGAATCCGCGCACCACGGCCGAGGCGATGAACGCAATGAAGGTCACCGCCAGCGTCCAGGCATCCGGGCCGAAGGCTTCCCGGATCAGCGCGTCCACGCCCTGCCCGCCGGTCTTAAAGCATCAGCGTGACCAAGCCGATCGCGACCAGCAGGATCAGCGCGAACCGGCGGAAGATCGTTTCGCTCGCCAGAACGAACAGCCGGGCGCCGATCCAGGTCCCGATCAGCAGGGTCGGGGTTATAAGCGCCGCGACGATCAGGGTCTGTAGCCCGAGAAGGCCGGTGCTGCCGTAGAAGATCAGCCCGACGGACTGGGTGAAGACGAAGTAGTAGGAGATCGCCGCGCGAATTTCGGCAGGGCTGCCAGGGCCGGCGAGCAGGAAGGCCACGACCGGCGGGCCGCCGACCGAGGCCGCGCCGGAAATGAACCCGCCAAGCCCGCCGGCGGCAGCAGCCACGGTGTTGGAATGAGCGCCCTCATAGCGCCAGCCGGTCATCAGCAACAGGGCGGAAACCGCGGTGATCGCCGAGATCGCGCGGCGCAGCAGCTCCGGGTCGATCCGGAGCAGCACGAATCCGCCGAGCACGACCCCGATGCATCCGGCGACGGACAAGGCCCATTGCCGCGGCCAGCGGACGTGCGGCCAAGTGCTGGGAACGAGCTGCAGCGTGCTGAAGAGCATCATCAGCACCACCGCCGGCACCGCAATGCGCGCGCCGACGACGATACTGAGCACCGGCGTGATGACCAGCGCGCCGCCGAACCCGCTGAAGCCACGCACCATCCCGCCGAGCAGCGCGACCGCCGCGATCGCCGCGAACTCACCCGTTGTGAAATCGAGCCGGTCAAGCATCGGCGCCCGATCAGGCGGGGCCGGGCGCGTGGTCGAGGGCGATCTCGGTGCCTCGGCCGGCCTCTCTGGCGAGCGTGTAGACCCGCATCGCAAGTCCGATCTCCGAGGCTCCGGTGCCGTTGTTGTTCTTGTGATAGGTGATCTGGCCGGCCGCGGTCCGGCCGGGCGCCGCGCCGCGGGCGATATCGCCGAGGTCGATGATGTCCTCGGCCGCGATCAGGCCGCGCTCGATCGGCTCGAACAGATCGCCCTGCTGCTCCGACAGCACCGAATCGCGCAGGTTCACGACCACGATGTCGGCCCGCTCGGCGGTCCTGTCGTCGATTTCCCGGCGCCGGCGCTTCAGGAAGCCGCCTTGGACGAGCTGGATGTTCGAGCCGATGATGCCGGTGACGTGTTGGCCGGGCGCCAGCCAGTCGCCGTCGAACAGCGGCACGTTGGTGTTGGTCGCCCCGATGATCACGTCCGCCCCCTCGACCGCCGCGCGCGGGCTGTCCACCGGCTCGATCTCGACGCCGAAGCGCGGCCCGTAGGTCTCGGCGAAGCGCCGCCGGTTGCCGGGATCGCGGCTGTACAGCCTGACGCGCTCGACCGGCCGGGTGGTGAGCAGCGCCAGCAACTGGTTCGCCGCTTGGCCGCCGGAACCGAACAGCCCGCAGGTCCGCGCGTCCTCGCGCACAAGGTGGCGAAACCCGACGCCGCTTGCGGCTGCGGTGCGGAAGGCCATCAGGCTGGTCGGGCCGAGCTCCTTGTCGTCGATCTCGCCGATCAGGATCGCCAGCAACTCGCCGGTCCTCGAGCTGCTCAGCACGTGAACCGGCGGCCCGCGAAAGGGATAGCTCTGGTTGGTCTCGGTCTGCGCGACCCGCTCGGCGCGGATCTGGGCGCCAATCGCGCCGAGCCCGTGCACGCCGCCGGGGAAGCTGCTGAGCCTGACGCCCGCGGGCGAGTGGACCCGCCGGCGCGGGGCGTTGATCACCGGATAGGCCGCCGCCTCGGCATAGCCCTGCTCGATCACGTCGATTGCGTCTTCCATGCCGACCAGACCCTGGAGGTCGCCCGGCCGCAGCAACAGGACACCCATGTGACGCCGTCCATCCGATCGGTGTTTGCGGAGCCGCATGAAATCGGGCCGTCGGGGCCGTGTCAACGACGGCCCGGCGCTTTCAACCCCTTGGCGGCTATGGTATTCCGGGCCGCGGTCTTGGGAATGGAACGGAGCCTGGCATGGCCACGCAGCCCGGCTGGATCGTTGCCGAAGAACGGGGCGACCGTGTCATCCTTCGCGCCGGCGGCGCCTGGGTGCTGGCGGCGACGGCCGATCTCGACGAGAGGCTGTCGTACCTGCCGCCCATCCGGGCAAGGCAGGCGGCGATCGACCTGACGGAGATCGCGCGACTGGACACCGCGGGCGCCTGGCTGCTCCACCGCACCCGGAAGCGGCTGCGCGAACACGGGGTCGAGGCCGATTACGAGGCGGCGCGACCGGCGCATGCGGCGATCCTCGAGCGGATCGCCGCATGCGACCGCGATCAGCCGCTGGAGCGCGACGAGCCGTCGCCGCTGCTGGCGGTGTTGGAGCGCTTCGGGCGCGGGCTCTACGCCGCGGCCGAAGAGGCCGCCGACCTGCTCAATTTCCTCGGCGCCGCGGCCCATGCCACCGGGCGCGCGGTTCTGCGGCCTCGGCGGATCCGCACAATCCCGCTGCTGAGCCATATCGAGCGGACGGGGCTGGACGCGCTGCCGATCGTGGGCCTGCTCGCCTTCCTGATCGGCGTGGTCGTCACCTTCCAGGGCGCCGACCAGCTTCGCCGGTTTGGCGCGGAGATCTTCACCGTCAACCTGCTGGGCGTGTCGATCCTGCGCGAAATGGCGGTGCTCTTGACCGCAATCATAATCGCCGGACGCTCGGGCAGCGCCTTTGCCGCCCAGATAGGCGCCATGCAGGTCAACCAGGAGATCGATGCGATGCGCACGATCGGGCTCGATCCACTCGACGTGCTGGTGCTGCCGCGGCTGCTCGCGCTGGCGATTACTCTGCCCCTGCTGACGGTTTTCGCCGACCTCATGGGGGTGCTCGGAGGCGCGGTGATGTGCGTGAGCGTGCTCGATATCTCGACCGTCCAGTTCACCGAGCGGTTCAAGACGGTGGTTCCGATCTCCGCCTTCTGGGTCGGCATGGTCAAGGCGCCGATCTTCGGCCTGCTGATCGCACTGGTCGGCTGCCGCGAAGGACTCAAGGTCGGCGGCAGCGCCGAGAGCGTGGGGACGCACACCACGCGCTCGGTGGTGGTCTCGATTTTTCTGGTCATCGCGGTCGATGCCGTGTTCTCGGTCTTCTTTTCGACGATCGGCGTCTAGATGGACAACGGTGCGACCGCGGTGATCCGGGTTCGCGGCCTGCGCACACAGCTCGGGCCGACGGTGATCCACGACGGGCTCGATCTCGACATCCACGAGGGCGAGGTCCTGGGCATCGTCGGCGGCTCGGGCACCGGTAAGTCGGTGCTGCTGCGCGCGATGATCGGACTGCTCAAGCCGGCCGCCGGGCGGATCGAGATCTTCGGCCAGGACCTCGCCAGGCTCGATCGCGGCGGGCGCGAAGACATCGAGTCGCGCTGGGGCGTGCTGTTCCAGGACGGCGCGCTGTTCTCCTCGATGACGGTCTCGCAGAACATCATGGCGCCGCTGAAAGAACACGCCGATCTGCCCTACGACCTGTTGTGCGAGATCGTCTCGCTCAAGATCGCCATGGTCGGCCTGCCGCCCGATGCCTGTCCGAAATATCCCTCGGAGCTTTCCGGCGGGATGCGCAAGCGGGCGGGCCTCGCCCGGGCGCTCGCGCTCGACCCCGAGGTCTTGTTTCTCGACGAGCCGACCGCAGGGCTCGACCCGATCGGCGCCACGGCCTTCGATTCGCTGATTCGGAACCTGCAGGAGACGCTGGGCTTCACTGTAGTGATGGTCACCCACGACCTCGACAGCCTCTATGCGATCTGCGACCGTGTCGCCGTCCTCATCGACAAACGGATCCGGGTGGGGCCGATCGAGGCGCATTTCGTCGATCCGCATCCGTGGATCCGGGAGTATTTCCAGGGCCCGCGCGCCCGCGCGGCGTTCGGACGCTGATCGAAACAGATGGAAACGCGTGCAAGCTACATCCTCGTCGGCGCTTTCGTCCTGGCCCTGGTCGCGGCGACATTCTCGATCATCATCTGGATGGCCCGCGTCGAGTTCGAGGAGGCGCCCCAGCGCTACGCGATCTTCTTCGCTGGTTCGGTGACGGGGCTGTCGGTCGGCAGCCCGGTGCGTTACCGCGGCGTGCCCGTCGGTTCGGTGACCGGGATCGCGCTCGATCCCGCCGACATCGAGCGCATCCTGGTGGAGATCGAGATCGCCCAGGGCACGCCGATCAAGACCGACATGGTCGCCTCGCTCGGCTTTCAGGGGATCACCGGCATCGCGTTCATCCACATGAGCGGCGGGACCCGGGCGGCGCCTTTGCTCAAGCCCACCGCCCGGCAGCCGATCCCCGTCATCCCCTCGGAGACCTCGGGGATCGAGCGCCTGTTCGCCGGCGCCCCGGAACTGCTCGACCGCGCGGTCGCGCTGTTCGAGAGCCTTGCGCGCCTGGTCGACGAGAAGAACGCGAACGCGGTGTCCGAGACGCTGGAGAACATCCGTGCGCTGACCGGCTCGATCGCCGCTGACGGCGACAAGATCGAAGCGATGATCGCCGATGCCCGGGCGACGCTGGCCGCGCTGCGCGAGACATCCGAAGGCGTGCGGGGCTTGAGCGGAACGCTCCACAAGAAGGTGCCGCCGGTCGCCGACGGCGCGATCGAGGTGATCGGCGACGTCAAGACGACGCTCGCCGAGATCCGCGCGGCCACGCGGTCACTGCGCAAGGTGGCCGAAGGGCTCAACAGCATCGTTGGGGACGCGCGCACGCCGCTGCGCGACTTCTCGTCCAACGGCCTGTACGAATTCGCCCAGTTTCTGACCGAGGCCCGGGTGCTCGTCGCCGGCCTGTCCAGGCTCACCGCGCAGATCGAGCGCGACCCGGCGCGTTTCTTCTTTGGCGATACCCAAAAAGGTTTCGAGGCCAAATGACGCGAGGCAAGTCCCGAATCGCCTTCGCCGCGCTCGGCGCGGCGGCCTTGCTCGCCGCGGGCTGCGACGGCTCGTTTCTGCTGCCGGGCTCGAGCGACCCGGCGCCGCTATATGTGCTGACGCCCAAGAGCACCTATCCAAAGGATCTTCCGCGGGCCGATTGGCAGCTCACCGTCGAGCTGCCGGTCGCCCAGGCGGGGCTCAACGTTGCGCGCATCGCACTGCGGCGCAGCCCGACATCGCTGGAATACTACGCAAAGGCGAACTGGATCGACGCCGCGCCGACGATGATCCAGACCCTGCTGGTGGAAAGCTTCGATAACTCGAACAAGATCGTCAGCGTGGGGCGCCAGTCGGTCTCGCTGCGGCCGGACTATGTGCTGATCACCGACCTGCGCGAGTTTCAGGCCGAGTATTCCGGCGACGGCCCGCCCGAGATTCGGGTGCGGCTGAACGCCAAGCTGATCAAGATGCCCGAGCGGGTGATCATTGGGACCACGACGATCGAGCGGGCCGCGCGCGCCCGCCTCACCGATCTCGAATCGGTGATCGCCGCCTTCGACACCGCGCTCGGCGGCGTGCTGAAGCAGGTCGTTATCTGGACGCTCAAGACTCCGGCCGCGCGCGGCAAATAGCCGATTGGCGCCGGCCTCAGGTATTCTTCTTGGCCGGCTTCTCGAGGATGTCCTCGATCCTGGTCGTAAGCTTCTCGCCTTCGCCGGCCGAGAGCTCGTAGATCCAGCCCGTCGCGCGGCGGTTGATCTCTTCGGCCTTCTTCTCGACCTGCATGGCCTTCTCTCCGGTCGCGCCGTCGGCCGAGGCGCTGAACCGGCCCCAGACGACATCGTCGACCACGGTCATCTCGACCCGGACCTTCAGCCCGTCGAAGGTCTCGTACTCGGCGGTGTTGAACGCCGGCGGAAAGGCGATGTCCTTGGCCGGCTTTACGTCCTCGAAGGTCAGCCGCCACAAGCCGCCGGCGAGGTTCTTGCCCTCCGCGGAGTCCTTGAGCTTGCGGCCCTTCGGGATGCCCTCCAGCGTGAACTTCCCGCTCTTCTTCTTGTCCTTGCGCACGGCGATCTCCGCCCCGTCGGGTTGGCGGATGACCGCGCGGCGGATGTCCTCGGCCTCGATATTGACGATGTCGCGGATTAGCCAATCGTTGCGGGTCTTGCCCAGCGCCACCTCGCCCTCGGCGAGCCAAGCCTGCGCCTCCCGGCCGCGGCGCAGGTAGGTCCCGCCGCCGCTCTCGCCGAACAGGTTGGGGTTCTGCCTGCCGATTACGCCGGCGGCGAGCACCGTGCCCTTGGAATCCTTGATGGCGAACCGGACTGATTGGGAGTCCTTCGTGTCGGGCTCGTCGAGCTGCAGCCGTTCGTAGCGGTCGGGATCGCCGGTCTTGGCTTCGAGCAGCTTGAGATCGGCCAGCCCCACGATGGTCCGCTTGATCTTGTCGTAATGGACCGGATAGTTGGCGCGGTCCTTCAGGCCCCATTCCTCGCCGGTCTTGACCAGCGCAAATGCGGCCTCGTTGGAGACGATCTCGACCTCGGCGGCATCGTTGACCCGTTCGGCCAGTATGGCGAAGGCGCTCTCGCGCTCGGTCGAAATGGTGGTCAGGTCACGTTGCTCGAAGACGGTTATCACCGCGGCGACCACGACGATCGCCGTCAGCGCGGCCAAGCTTAAGAACGATCCGGGTTTCATCGGCGTGGGCTCTCCTCGCGGCCGCTCAGCCGGCCTGAGCGGCGCTTTGCCGGTGCATTCGCCGGTTGCGCGCGGCCAGGAAGACGATCGCGAACAGCGTGATCAGGGCCGGCATCGCGATGATGTTGAGCACCTTGATCCAGGCGTCGAGCGTGTCGATGTCCTCGCGCAGTTCGCGGCGCACGTCGCGCAGTTCGCGGCGGACCTTGCGGATCTCCAAGCGGAACTGCTCGATCGTCTTCTTCTGCTCGTCGGACAGGATTGCGCCGCCGCCGGCCTTCTCCTTGGTTTGAAGGTCCTTCAGCTTGCCTTCGACATCCTCGAGCTGCTTGACGAGCGCCCGCTCGCGGTCACGGTATTTGATCTCCGCATCCTTCTGGATCTTCAGAACGTGCTCGAACGGGCGGTTGGACAGCCCGCGGCTGCGCAGGCCGATCAGCGCGCTCGATCCGGAGAGGTTGTCCAGCGCGTTGATCACGAAGTTGGCGTTATCGGCGACCGGGGTGACGAGTTGCTGGCCGAAGAAGTCCTGGGTCTGGAGCCAGAACGCATCGGCCAGGATATCGCTGTCGGCGACCACGATGAGGTTGACGACCTCCCTGGACTCCGTCAGATGGGGCGCGGGCTTCGTCGCGTCCTCGGCCCGGTCGCCCTCCTTATCCTTCCCGGGTTTGGACGCCCCGTCGGGAAAGGCGCTCTTGAGCTTGCCGCTGACGCGAGCGGCCAGGGTCAGCGACCGGTCTTTCGGCTCGAAGGATTTCAGGATCTCGGCTGGGTTGGGCTGGAAGCGAACCTTTTGCGCTTCCACCGGAGCCGAGGCCTTGGTCGAGGTGATCAGCGGCTCGAAGGCGATCGAGGCGTCCTTTGCCTTGTCGATGAACCCGGCGCTCGCCACGCTGATAAGGCGTAGCTGGCCGGTGATCACGTCGTCGGGCTTGAAGCGTTCGGACCGCAGCGTCAGCCAGGCGACGTAATCGGTAATGATCGGCCGGCCGCGCGAATCGACGCCGGCGGAGACCCGCTGGGCCGATCCCAGGTCGCCCAGCACCCGGTCCTGCGTGTATTCGACGCCCCAGGCCTTGAACAGCTTCTCCAGGTTGGAGCCGTGGTCCGGCGGCAGACGCATGGCCGCATTCGAGCGCGAGCCTTCCTCGGCATAGGGATCGACGAAGATCATCGTCTTGCCGCCGCGCATCACGAACTGGTCGATCCCGTACAGGCTGTCGTCGCTCAACCCGAACGGATGGACGATCATCAGGACATCGATGTCGTCGGTAATCTTCGGATCGAGCCCGAGGCTCTTGACCTCGAAGAACTGCTTCATCTGCTCGACCACCCGCCAGGGCTTGTACTGCGTGGCGGGGTCGGCATCGATCGGGATGCCGGAGATCAACCCGATGACCTTCTTTTTGGGGTTGGCGAGGTTGTGGATCAGCCGGGTGAGATCGTATTCCAGGAACGGCTCGCGCTGGGGCTGCAGGAAGGCGATCACGTCCTGGTCGTCGGTCGTGTTGGTGCCGGCGATGCCGAAATAGCCGAGCTCGCCCGCCTCGTTCAGCGGCACGCCCTGGAGGCCGAACCCGACCGCCCGGTCCTCCTCCGGCGAGAACGGCTTGGGATCGATCACCTCGAGCCGGATCTTCCCGCCCGAGCGGTCGACATAGCGCTGGACCAGCTCCTCTGCGCGCGTGGCGTAAGTCCCGAGCCCCGGGCTCGCGTCCAGAAGCGAACGGGAGACGAAGAACCGCAGCGTGATCGGCTCGTTCAGCGCGGCCAGCACCTCCTCGGTGCCTTCGGAGACCGAATAGAGCCCGTCCGAGGTCAGATCGGCCTGCAGGTTCCTGAAGGCGCCGTTGGAGAAGATGTTGAGCGCGAGAAACAGGACGATTGCAAGGGCGAGCCCGGCGATGCCCAGCTTGCGCTGATCCCAGGAATACACCTTACGCTCCCCTCTTGAGGTCGATCATCAGCTTGTTCGCGAACAAGAAGACGACAATCGCGGAAAGCAGGTAGATCACGTCGCGCAGATCGACGACGCCCTTCAGGATGCCGTCGAAATGCGACAGGAAGCTGAGCGAGGCGATCACATCGACGACAAAGCTCGGCGCCCAGCCCTTGAAGGCCGCAAGCACGAGCTCGAGCCCGCTCATCATGAACACGAAACACACCGCGGCGGCGATCACGAAGGCGATCACCTGATTGCGGGTGAGCGCGGACACGAAACAGCCGATCGACAGGAACGCACCGGCCATCAGGAAGCTGCCGAAATAGCTGGCGACGATCACCCCGTTGTCCGGCGAGCCCAGGTAGTTGACCGTGATCCAGATCGGGAACGTCAGCGCCAATGCGATCGAGGCGAAGATCCACGAGGCGAGGAACTTGCCGATCACCGCCTGGGTGGTCGAGACCGGCAGCGTCATCAGGAGTTCGATCGTGCCCGACTTGCGCTCCTCGGCCCACAGCCGCATGCCGATCGATGGGATCAGGAACAGGTACAACCAGGGGTGGAAAGCGAAGAACGCCTGAAGATCGGCTTGGCCGCGATTGAAGAATCCGCCGAAATAGAAAGTGACCGCCCCGGTCAGCGCCAGGAAGATCACGATGAACACATAGGCGAGCGGGGTCGAGAAATAGGCCACCAGCTCGCGCTTGCAGATTGCCGTTGTCGCTTGCATGGCCCTGCCTAGTCGCCGACCGTGCGCATCCGGAAGACCTCGTCGAGGCGTCCCCGTTCGGCGACCATCTCCTCGACGACCAGCGAGCCGGCCCGAACTCGCTCGCTGATCTGCGGCATGATCGTCTGGCCGTTCTGCGGTGTGACCAGGATCAGCGCGCGGGAGTCGGCCTCCTCGACCAGATCGACCTTGCCGACACCGTCGATCGTCTTCAGCATCTCGCGGGTCGCCGCAAGCCGGTTCGACGCGATGCGGATGCTGACGGCGTTGTGATAGCGCGACTGCGCGACCAGCTCGTCGGGCGTTCCGTCGATGACCACCTTGCCGCGCGAGATGATCACCGCGCGCGAACAGACCGCATCGACTTCTTCGAGAAGGTGGGTGGAGATCACGATCGCCTTGTTGGCGGCCATCTCGATGATCAAGCTGCGCACCTCGTGCTTCTGGTTGGGGTCGAGCCCGTCGGTCGGCTCGTCCAGGATCAGGACCTCGGGGTCGTGGACGATCGCCTGGGCGAGCCCGACGCGGCGCTTGTAGCCCTTCGAAAGCGTGCCGATCGGCTGGTGCATCACCTCGGCGATGTTGATCGTCTGCGCGGCGCGCTCGATCGCCGCGGCGCGCTTGTCGGCCGGGATGCCGCGCACCTCGGTGACGAAGTTGAGAAAGCTCAGCGGCGTCATGTCCTCGTAAAGCGGCGCGCCCTCGGGCAGGTAGCCCACCCGGCGTTTGACCTCCAGCGGCTCGCGCACGACATCGAAGCCGCAGACCATCGCGGTTCCGCCGCTCGGCGGCAGGAAGCCTGTCACCATCTTCATCGTCGTCGACTTGCCGGCGCCGTTGGGGCCCAGAAAACCGAGGACCTCGCCGCAGTCCACGGACAGGCTGATGCCATCGACGGCCGTCAAGGGTCCGAATCGCTTGATCAGCCCACGGACCTCGAGCATCTTGCTCATCAGACATCACCTCCCCTGCACCGGTTCCGATGAGCGGCCGCGACGCGAAAGCCGCGATCCCGCCTCTGCCAGCACGGTCCCTGATTACGGGTCGCGGGAAACTTGTTTCCGACGGCTGATTTGTCAAGCGCCGATCGCGTATGCGATGCCGAATTCCGCACCGGCGCAACGGCTTCACCGGCGCAACGGCTTAGGGGTCGGGCGGCGATCCCGCCCGACCCCCGGGTTGCCGTGAGGGGTTTCCGTCTGGGGTTTCCGTCGGCGGCCTGGAACTCAGGCCGCTTGCGGGGCCTCGATCGTCGTCGGCGCCTTGCAGCCGATCTCGATCTTGCGCGGCTTGAGGGCCTCGGGCACCGCGCGCACCAGATCGATGATCAGCATCCCGTCTGCAAGCGCCGCATTGCGCACCTCGACGTGCTCGGCAAGCTGGAAACGGCGCACGAAAGAGCGCCCGGCGATGCCGCGGTGCAGATAGGACACGCCCTCGTCATCCTCCTTGCGCCGGCCGGTGACGACGAGCACCCCGTCGCGCACCTCGACCGAAAGGTCGGCCTCCGAGAAGCCCGCGACCGCGATGCTCGCGCGGTAAGCGTTCTCGTCGACCTTCTGGATGTTGTAGGGCGGATAGGCGTCAATCGCGACGCCGCCGCGTCGCGCGGAGTCGACGAGGCTCGGCAGCCTGTCGAAGCCGATGGCGGAACGGAACAGAGGGGAGAAATCGAAGTCACGCATGTCCACAGTCCTCCTTAAGCATGAGCGATCCGCAGGTTCGGTGGCCACCCAATCGGGTCGGCCGGTCTGACGGGTCCGATCATCGGCACCCGATGTGACTTATTTGGGAGGAAAAGGCGGCGTTTCAAGCCCCCGCGGACATTGCCTCGGCCACCATTTCGGCCAGCGCCAGCGAGGCTGTAAGCCCCGGCGATTCGATGCCGTAGAGATGGACCAGCCCATCGACGCCATGCACCGACGGGCCCTGGACCACGAAATCCGCCGCCGGCTCGCCCGGCGCCTGTAGCTTGGGCCTTATGCCGGCATATCCCGGCTGGATCGCGCCGTCGGCAAGGCCCGGATAGTAGCGCCGCACCGCCTCGTAGAACGCGTCGGCCCGGCCGGGATCGACATCGTAGTCGATCTCATCGGTCCATTCGACATCCGGCCCGAATCTGACCTGACCGGCGAGGTCGACGGTCACATGCACGCCCAATCCCGCCTTCTCGGGCACTGGGTAGATCGGCCGGGTGAACGGCGGCCGGCCGGCGAGCCTGTAGTAATTGCCCTTGCACAGATAGTCGTTCGGGACGGTCGCGGGCGGCAGCCCGGCGACGGTCCGGGCCACGGCCTGCGCGAACAGCCCGGCGGCGTTGACCACCCGGTTGGCCTTGATCGCCGTCGGCTCGGCGCCGCCGATCTCCAGCACGATGCCGTCATCGGCGATCCGCGCACGCCTGACCGGCGCGTGGAAGGCAAGCATCGCGCCGGCGTCTTCCGCATCGCCCCGATAGGCGAGCATCAGGCCGTGCGAGTCGACGATCCCGGTCGAGGGCGACAGCAGCGCACCGACGCAGAAGACCGCGGGCTCCAGCTCGGCGACCTCGGCAACCGACAGCCATTGCAGATCCGCGACCCCGTTGCCGGCGGCCCGGTCCTTCAGCGCCGCGAGCTCGGCCATCTGGGACTCGTCGGTGGCCACGATGATCTTGCCGCAGCGGCGGTGCTCGACCCCGTGCGCCTCGCAATAGGGATACAGCGCCTCCTTGCCGGCCACGCAGGTGCGCGCTTTCAGGCTGCCCCTGGGGTAGTAGATGCCGGCGTGGATCACCTCGGAATTACGCGAGCTGGTCTGGGTACCGATGGTCTCGGCGGCTTCGAGCACGATCACCTCGATCCCTGCCCGGGCGAGCCGCCGCGCCGCCGCGAGGCCGATGACCCCCGCCCCGATCACCGCGCACTCGACCCGCTCCAGGGAAGACATCGGCCCGCCCGCCTTATCGCGCATCGTTGCGCGAGACGGGCGGCGCCGGGCCCGGCGCGTCGCCGATCGCCGCCGCGCGGGCGATCGAGGGCCGGACGGCCGCCCCGGCCGCGGCGATTTCGGCAAGCGGGGCAGGCTCGTTCATGGCGTCCTCGTTCATGGCGCTATTGTAGCGCAAACTGGTGGATTTGATCCGGCCCGGCCTATCGGCGATGCTTTCGCCGGCGATACGCGGGAGCAGGCGGTGGCACAGGAACGTCTCGGAATTGCGATGAACGGCGTGGCCGGCCGGATGGGGACCAACCAGCACCTGATTCGGCGGATCCTCAAGATCCGCGCCGACGGCGGCGTCGCGCTGTCCGACGGGCGGCGGATCATGCCCGATCCGT
The DNA here is from genome assembly GCA_965202905.1 of Alphaproteobacteria bacterium. Taxonomy (GTDB): domain Bacteria; phylum Pseudomonadota; class Alphaproteobacteria; order MPNO01; family MPNO01; genus CAYFYS01. The sequence goes on from OZ241868.1 coordinate 2,175,955, forward strand.
TGCTGGTCGGACGGAACGAGGACAAGCTCGCGAGCCTTGCCGCGGCGCACGGGCTGGAGAAATGGACCACCGACCTCGACGGAGCGATCGCCGATCCCGACTACCCTGTCTTCTTCGACGCCGCGAGCACCAATCTGCGGGTCGGGCTGCTGCGCAAGGCGATCGATGCGAGCAAGGACATCTATCGCGAAAGCCGTCGCGGACACGTTGGAGGATGCGCTCGACGTGTGGCGCCGGGCCGAGGCCGCAGGGATCAGGCACGGCGTCGTCCAGGACAAGATATTCCTGCCCGGTCTGCTGAAAATGAAACGGCTGATCGACGAGGCGCGCTCGGCCGGCTGCTGTCGGTCAAGATCGATTTCGGATACTGGGTCTTCGAAGGCGACTGGCGCCCCGCGCAGCGGCCGTCCTGGAACTACCGCAAGGCCGATGGCGGCGGCATCATCCTCGACATGATGCCGCACTGGCGCTATGTGCTCGACAACACCTTCGGCTATGTGCGCCGCGTGGTCTGCAAAGGCGCGGTTAATTTCGGCAAGCGCTGGGACAAGGATGGCAAGGCAACCACGCCGATGCCGATGACGCGTCCTACGTGCTTGTCGAGCTGGAGAACGGCGCCACCGCGGCGATCTTTGCCAGTTGGTGCACAAGGGTGCGCAAGGATGATCTCGTTACCTTCCACGCCGATGGGGTGCTGGGGGCTGCGGTCGCCGGGCTCACGCGCTGCTATGTCCAGGACCGCGATGCGACGCCCTCGCCGGTCTGGAACCCCGACGAGCCGCAGACCATCGACTTTTTCGACGCCTGGCGCGAATACGCCGGCGATGAGACCTTCGAGAACGGTTTCAAGACCGAGTGAGAGATGTTCATTCGCTCGCTCTATATAGTTGTGTGGCAGGCTAAATCATTCGCCCGCCGATACCAGAACAAGAGAAAGAACTATGCTGAAGCGCGCACTGCTGGCAACTACCATGCTCACCGTTGCAGCCTGCGGAGAGGCGATAGATGACTCTGCCACGGACGATCTCGCCAATGCTGAAGTCAACTACACCATCGTGAATGAGGAGGAGCCGAAGGCCGGTCCCAGAAGAGGAATCAAAATTGAAATCGAAGCGCAGAAGGGTTGGTCGAGGGAGGAGAAGATCCATGTTATGAAGGTCGCTGCTGTCAAGCGGCACAGGCAGGATCGGCCTCATGCAGTAGCCGTGCGTTTGTGGTATGGGTATGAAAATGAGCGCCCCACATTCGTAGGCCGCATTATTTATGCGCCCGATGGTTGCAGTTGGTATGATCCGGCTTGGTATGATCGTAACTGCACCAATCCGATATGGACCGAACTCAAGATCTCGGATAGGGCCGAGATTAAGAAACGTCGTGAACAAGTGCGCACTCTTGACAAGTCCAAGGGGCACACACCTGAGGCTTGTGGAACCTTCCCAAACCTTTCCTATATCCCCGAAGAGTACTACTGCCCTTCGCCGTATGTCGAAATGGTATCGACGGGACCTGGCGATTGGGACTATGACCGTGCTTGGAGTTGCCCTGATTCAGGCTATATGATTGGGCACTATGATTACAAGAAGGGGTGTTCCGGCCAGAAGACGAACCCGGAGAGCGGAATATCGTTCTTTGACAACTTCGTCCCCGCAGGAACCAAGATACCTACGAACTATCGCGCGGAGTTTGATAAGTACGTTTTGGACCCGTGCCTCCGTGAGATCGCCGCCAGGAAAAGCTCTGGGGAATTGGGTCCTGAGTTCATGTTTTCGGTTCTCAAGCAGGACCGAGTGACAAAGAGTGGTGGGGATCGTTTGTATCAAGATTCTCTGCCATTCGTTCAGGACAAGCCGGAAGAGTACCGCAAACAGGTCTATGCCTTCGGCCTGAAAAGCTGCCTGAAGGGTGTTAAGTAAACAAACCCACGAGAAGCTTGAGTTGTGTGGCGGGGCCGGACCATATGACGAAGGCCGGTTCACCTGGACCCTGCTGGAGGGCGCCAAGGGCGTCCAGCTCGCCGAATGCGCGATGCAGAGCTGGGCCGAAGGCCGCTGGATCGACATCCCGTCACTAGGGTTGACCATGCCGAGCCTGAACCTGCCGACCGAAGCCGGCGCCGTCGAGCCGTTCGTCATGACCGGCCCGCGCGCGTTCGAGCCGGCGCCGGACCGCCCGTTCAACCGCATTGCCTATGCCGCGGCCCATGTGGTCGCCGATCCGCGCGCCGATGCCGACCCCTGGCTCGATGTGCCGATCGATTGGGAGGCGACGCTCGCCTTCCGTCACCACCTCTGGAGGCTCGGGCTCGGCGTGGCCGAGGCGATGGACACCGCCCAGCGCGGCATGGGGCTCGACTGGCCGACATCGCTCGAGCTGATCCGGCGCTCGGTCGCGGACAGCCGGGCGATCCCGGGCGCGGTCGTGGCCTCGGGTGCCGGCGCCGATCACATCGCGCCCGATCCGGGGCTTTCGATCGAGGAGGTGATCGCGGCCTATGAAAGCCAGTGCGTGGCGGTCGAAGGGCTCGGCGGGCGGATTGTCCTGATGGCCTCGCGCGCGCTCGCCGCCGCGGCGCGCGGGCCGGAGGACTATATCGCGGTCTACGACCGTATCCTGTCGCAGGTCGCGGAGCCGGCGATCGTCCACTGGCTTGGCGAGATGTTCGATCCCGCGCTCGCCGGCTATTGGGGCCACGACGATCACTGGCAGGCGATGGATGTCTGCCTGGAGGTGCTTGAGGCTAACGCGCAGAAGATCGACGGCGTCAAGATCTCGCTCCTGGACAAGGACAAGGAGATCGCGATGCGCCGCCGCTTGCCCGAAGGCGTGCGCATGTATACCGGCGACGACTTCAACTACCCCGAACTGGTCGAGGGCGACGAAGAGGGCTACAGCGACGCCCTCCTGGGGATCTTCGACGCCATCGCGCCCGCAGCCTCGGCGGCGCTGGCCGCGCTGTCGGGAAACCGGAGGGAAGACTTCCACGAGATCCTGGCGCCGACCGTCCTGCTGTCGCGCCACATCTTCCAGGCGCCGACCCGGTTCTACAAGATCGGCGTCGTCTTCATGGCCTATCTCAACGGTTTGCAGGACCATTTCACCATGATCGGCGGCCAGCAGAGCGCCCGGTCCGCGGCGCATCTGGCCGAGCTGTTCCGTCTCGCTGACCGCGCCGGGCTGCTCACCGACCCGGAGCGCGCCGCGGGCCGTATGCGCTCCGTCATGGCGGTCCACGGAATTGCCGCCTGATGCCCGGCATCGACAAGCTCTCGATCAACCAGATCACCACCCGCGATCAGTGGGGCCTGCGCGAGGCGGTCGAAGGCTATGCGCGGTGCGGCGTGCGCGGCATCACGGTGTGGCGCGACAAGCTGGAGGAATGCGGCCTCGACCGGGCCAAACGGCTGCTCGGCGACCACGGCATGACGGTCACCGGCCTGTGCCGTGGCGGGATGCTCACCGCCGCGAACCCGGCCGGCCGGCAGCGCGCCATCGATGACAATCGGACGGCGATCGAACAGGCGGTCGCGATCGACGCCGCCTGCCTGATTCTGGTTGCGGGCGGCATGCCCGAAGGGTCCAGGGACCTGGGGGGCGCGCGCGCCCGGGCGATGGAGGCGCTGGCGGTATTGCTGCCGGAGGCCCGCGCGGCCGGTGTGCCGCTGGCGATCGAGCCGATGCATCCGATGACGTGCGCCGACCGCGGCTGCGTCACTACACTGGCCCAGGCCAACGACATGTGCGATGTCCTGGACGCCGACGGCCGCGGGGGCGTCGGCGTTGCGGTCGACATCTACCACGTCTGGTGGGACCCCGCGCTCGAAGAGCAGATCGCCCGCGCATCGGGGCGCATCCTCGCCTTTCACGTCAACGATTGGCTGCGCCGCACCCGCGACCTGGTGTTCGACCGCGGTATGATGGGGGACGGCGTCGTCGACATCCCCAAGATCCGCGGCTGGGTCGAAGGCGCGGGCTATGCCGGGCTCAACGAGGTCGAGATCTTCTCCAGCTACGACTGGTGGAAGCGCGACCCGGACGAGGTGGTTGCGACCTGCATCGACCGCCACGAATGGGCGGTGTAAGACCGGCCGCCGGACTTTCCCGGGCGCGGCGGCGCCGACTCCGCCTCGCCGGCGGAAACATCGCCGAAGGCTCCGTGACGGGCTGGACCGCCGGGCGAAACCCTGCCAAGCTGGGACCATGGCGGACGACGCCTCTTTCGAAGACGCGCTTTCGCGGCTGCGCGCAGCCTTGGCCGATGTCGCCAACGGCGACGTGGCGGCCATCAAGGCGCTCTACGCGCAGTCCGAGGAGGCGACGAGCTTCTACGGTTGGGGCGGGTACGAGAAGGGCTGGCAGGCCGTCTCCGAGCGCTGGGACTGGGCCGGCCGGCAGTTCAAGGGCGGCACGGTCAGCTACGCGACACTGACCAAGGTGGTCACGGGCGAGCTTGCCTACGCCACCGACATCGAGAGCTTCGAGGTTCAGATGGACGGCATGGACGCGCCCACCCGATGGTCCAACCGGGTCACCCACATCTTCCGACTGCTGGAGGGCGAGTGGCGCCTGATCCACCGCCACGCCAACCGGCTGGAGGATCGGTTCGCGCCGTCGACCAGGCTGAGCCCGCTCGACAAGGATTAACGCAGCATCCGCCGGTCCCGAGATGGGCCGTGCGGCGGCCCCTGGCCGCGGCGAACCGCCTTGTGCCGTAACCGGCTACCGAGACGGGCGCCGTCCGGCCTCCTGCCCCCCAACCGATCTTCGCGGTCGCCATGACGGGTTCGCGCGTGCGCCGCACGGTGCTACCGTCGGCCCAATCGGGAGTCAACACGGAGACCTGATCATGGCAAGCGTCGATCCGGGACAGGGCGGCGCGAACCGCTCGGCGCGGCTGGCGGCCCTCTACGGCAGACTCAATGCGCTGGACATGGCGCCCTACTGGGCGGTGGAGAGCGATGCCGACCACGACGAGGACGGCCAGATTCTCAAGGCGCGCAAGGCGCGGCCCCATGTGTGGAAGTACCGCGACATCGAGCCGATCCTCTACGAATCGGCCGAGTTGGTCTCCATGGAGGACTCCGAGCGCCGCTCGGTGGTGCTGGTCAATCCCGGGATGGCGCCGGTCCGCGCGACGGTCTCCACTCTCTACACCGCCTACCGGCTGAACGATCCGCGCGAGATCATGCCGCCGCACCGCCACTCCATCAACGCAGTGCGCATCGGGCTCACGGGCGACAACAACTTCACCGGCGTGGAGGGCGAGAACATCGTCTTCGGCCCGGGCGACCTTGTGCTGACGCCGGCCGACGCTTGGCACAATCACGGCAATCACGGCGATGACTTCGCGGTCAATGTCAGCGTTCTCGACCTGCCTCTGTCCGAGGTACTGAACTCCGCGGGCTTCGAGCACGATTACGCCGAGGACGGCGTGCGCAAGCGCGAGCAGACGGCCCGCTATGCCGACGACTACTCGGCCCGGGTCTACGGCCAGGGCGGGCTGATGCCGCGGTTCGTCGATCACGGCCGCGGCGCCGGACGCGCTTCGCCGATGTACGTCTATCGCTGGGGGAAGACCCGCGAGCTTCTGGAGCGGTTCCGCGACCATGTTGGCAGCCCGTACGACGCGATCACGGTCGAATACACTGATCCCACCACCGGCCAGCCGCCCTATCCGACGATGGCCTTCTTCGGCCAGCTTCTACGGCCGGGCGAACGGACCAAGCCGCAGCGGCAAAACGCGTCGCTGGTCTGCTTTCCCTTCCATGGCAGCGGACGGTCCATCGTCGGCGGCAAGACGCTGGAATGGGAGCGGTTCGATGCGATCGCGGTGCCCGGCGGGGAGTGGTTCGAGCACGTCAACGGCTCGGACGGGGAGGACGCGATCCTGTTCGTGGTCAGCGACGAGCCGACGCTGGCCAAGCTCGGGTTCCTGCGGCGCTACGGCAAAGCGGAGTCGGGCGAGGTGATCCGCCTCGTCTGAACGACGCGGTCCCGGACGGGCTGTTTCCGCGCGAGCCGTTTGCCCGGCCCGCGCCGGACAGTCGCGTTGCGCCGGGTCTCGATCACAGGCGTCCGGCCGGTCAGCATCGTCCGGCAGATCTTCGGAATGCCGCCGGTGCGCCGCTCTCGCGCTGCAGATGCGGCGCACCCTGCGCCGGCGCGCCCGGGCCCGATCAACCGTTGGAACGGTCGATCGGGCTGGGTATCATGCCGGCGATACGATCTTCTCATCAGCGCGGCCGCGGCCCGGGAGGGCGAAATGATCAAGCTCGTCGACATCCGCTATGTGCGCATGGGCACCGGCGACCTCGACGCCGCGGTGACTTACGCGCGGGAGATCCTCGGCCTCGAGCTGGTCCGGCGCGACGACGCGGCGGCCTATCTGCGCGGCGACGACCGCGATCACAACGTCTGCTACTTCACCGGCGATCCGAGCGATCATACACTGGGATTCGAGCTCGACCCGGATGCTTCGCTCAATGACGCCGCGGCCGCGCTCGAGGCCGCCGGCGTGGCGCTCACCCGCGGAACGCCGGAGGGCGCGGCCGCGCGGCGCGTGCTCGACTACATCAATTTCCGCGACCCGACCGGCAACAGCATCGACGTCGTGATGCGACCCTATCACAGCGGAAAGCGCTATTTCCCCAGCCGGGACGCCGGCATTCAGGAATTCTCCCATGTCGGGCTCAGGACCTCGGACGCGCCGCGCGACGAGGCGTTCTGGACCGGGCTGTTCAACATCCGGGCCAATGACTGGATCGGCGCCGCGCCGCTGTTGTCCTTCGACAAGGTCCATCACCGGCTGGCGCTGTTTCCGGCGAACGGCCCCGGCGTGCAGCACATCAACTTCCAGGTCGGGTCGGTCGATGACATCATGCGCTCGCACTACTTTCTGGGCGAGCGCCAGATACGCATCGTCTTCGGCCCGGGACGCCACCCGAGCTCTGGTGCCCGGTTCCTCTATTTCGAAGGGCCCGACGGGATGGTCTACGAATATTCCCAGGGCGTGCGCCTGATCGAAGACCCGGACTACCGGCCGCGCCAGTTCCCGTTCGAGGACATGTCCTTCTGCATGTGGGGCGCCAAGCCCGACATCCAGGAATTTCAAAGCTAGCCCGTCCGGGCGGCCCAGGCAAAGAAAGGCAGACGTTTGGCTGAAACGGCGTTTGGAACGCTCGGTGAGCCGCTGGAGATCACTCAGCGGCGCGTCCGCAGGGCTGCCCGCGCGCTTGCCCGGCACGAGTTGGGCCACGCCTACGGTCATGTCAGCGCCCGCCTGGACGCAGAGCGCTTCCTGGTCTGCGCCGCCAGGCCGATGGGGCTGATCGGCCCCGGCGAGAACGGCGCCGTGGTCGGGCTCGACGGCGCGCTGCCCGAAGGGGTCCTGGGCGAGGTGCGCTGCCACCAGCAGATCTATCGCCGACGCCCGGACGTCAACGGCATTTGCCGGACTTTCCTGCGCGAGACGATGACGCTGTCGACATTCCGGAAAACGCCGCGCGCCAGACACGGCTTCGGCTGCTACTTCGCGCCGGCGCCCGCGCTGTGGGACGACCCGGCGCTGCTGCGTTCCGACGAGGCGGCGAGCCGGCTGGCCGAGGCGCTGGGCGATCGGCGCGCGATCGTGATGCGCGGCAACGGCGTAATCCTGACCGGCGCGACGGTCGAGGAGAGCATCGTCATGGCGTTCTACCTCGAAGAAGCCGCGCGCACGGAGCTCGCAGTGCTGGCGATTGGCGACAACGCCGAGTCCATCGAGATTCCGCTGGAGGAAGCCCGCGCGCGGGCGGTTGCCACCGGCCGGATCTTCGAACGGATGTGGGAGTACCTGACCGACGGGGATCCGGAGAACCAGGCCGCGAAAGCATGGGCCGCGGCCCAACCCCAGGGAGATAAAGAATGCGTCTGGTGAGCTTCAAGCGCGGCCGCGAGGCTGCGATCGGCGTTCGGGGCAGCGCGGGTCTGGTCGATCTTTCGGTCGCCGTGCCCGAGTTGCCGCGTGACATGATCGACCTTCTGACCGCAGGCAAGGGCGCGATGGCGAAAACCGCGCGCGCCGCGCACCGGCCGCCGGAGAATGCGGTCGTCAAGGGTCGGGTGAGCTACCTTCCGCCCATCGCCAACCCGGGCAAGATCATCTGCGTCGGGCTGAATTACAGCGACCATGCGGCCGAGGCCAACCTGAACCCGCCGGACTATCCGGTGCTGTTCATGCGTACCCCGGCCTCGTTCGTCGGCCACCGCCAGCCGCTGATTTGTCCCAAGATGTCCACACACTTCGACTACGAGGCGGAGCTGGTCGTGGTCATCGGCAAGGCAGGCCGCCACATCGCCAAGTCGAGGGCGCTCGACCATGTGGCCGGCTACACCGTCGCCAACGAAGGCTCGGTCCGCGACTTCCAGATGCGCACCTCGCAATGGACCATCGGCAAGAACTTCGATAGCAGCGGTGCGATCGGGCCGGAGATCGTCACCCCGGACGAACTGCCCAAGGGCGCCAAGGGCCTCAAGATCGAATGCCGGCTGAACGGCGATGTGCTGCAATCCTCGACCACTGCGGCGATGATTTTCGACGTGGCCACGCTGATCAAGGAGGCGAGCACGATCTTCAAGCTTGAGCCCGGCGACATCATCGTCACCGGGACGCCGGCGGGCGTGGGCTTCGTCCGCAAGCCGCCGATCTTCATGAAGCCCGGCGATACCTGCGAGATCGAGATCGAGGGCGTCGGGGTGCTGTCCAACCCGGTCAAGGCCGAGCCTTGAGCGCCGGTCCTTTCAGTTGGCGTCGGTCCTCTTCAACATGAAGCCTTCGGGGCAGTAGGCATCGCCGTTCAGCCGCCACAGCACCTCGGCAGCTTCTCTTTTTCGGAGCAGCTCAGCCTTCAACGCCTCGCAGGTGCAGTTCCGGGTCTGGCAGGCGTGGGCGAGGAGCCCCTGATCGGAGGGCTCGCTCGCGCAGCCGCCAAGCAGCGCGGCGACGATCGCCAGGACCGTCAACGCGCTGGGTTGCGGTATCATTGCCTTCAACGCCGGCCCGCTCCCGGTTTGTTGGTGCGCCGGCAGGAATAGTGAGCCCTGTCCGCGGGGTCAATGGCCGGGCCCCACGGCCTGTTCGAGGACCCTTCGGGCGCGGATCGTCCGCCGGCAGGCCGCAAGCGCCCGATACGATCGCCGCATCGGGCCGGACCGCGCTCGATCGGGCGGACCGTGCAAGGATTCGAGCTCGTCGATCGTGCGCGGCCATTCCTTGTTCAACAGCCTGGACAGCGACCGGTCCGCAAGCAGCTTGCCATCGGTCTGACAGCGCGCGCAGTAGTTGGTTTCGTTGTCCGCATACACGATCCGTTGCACCGGTGCGCCGCGGTCCGGGCAGGGCTCGCGATAGCGGCCATGCACCGCCATGCCGTTGCGCAAGGCGGTCACCTTCTTCGGGAAGCCGGCGCCGGCCTGCGCGCGCAACGCCTCGGTCCACACCTCGAGCATCTGGCGGGTCGCGTCGTGGAGCGTTGCGATCTGTTCGTTGCTCAGGGACCGGGCCATCGCCACCGGCGAGAGCCGCGCGCGGTGGAGGATCTCGTCCGAACAGGCATTGCCGATCCCGCTGAAGGTTCAAGGATCGGTCAAGGCGCGCTTGAGTGTGCGGTTGGCCGCCCGCAACCGTTGGGTGAAGCTATCCCGACCGGCAGTGAGCACCTCGATCCCGCCCGCATCCAGCGCGGGCGAGACCGGCCTCGCCCGCGACGACATGGAGCGACGCCCGCCGCCTGGCGCCGGCCTCGGTCAGGACGAGCGTTCCGGTCTCGAAGCCGAAAGCGGCAAGCCCGCGCCGGCCCGGCGGCCTGGCCCCGGGGTCGAGCCATCGCAGGTGCCCGGCGATCATCAGGTGCAGCACCAGGTGAGGCCCGCCCTCCAGGCCGATCGCGATGCGCTTGCCGATCCGGCGCAGGCCGACAACCCGGCAGCTGAAGATCCCGCTCAGCGGCGGGTCACAGGTCTTCAACACGTTGGGGCCGATCACCGAGACCTTGTCCAGCCGCGCGCCCGCTATACGGCGTTCAAGGCATTCGATGTAGATGACGATATCCGGCAGTTCTGGCATCGCCGGCCGATCGGCGCACGGAGTTCGGACGCCAACAAGCGCATCATCAAGCCGTGTGTCGATAACACCGGGTATGTCCGGTCCCTGTACCGGATGATCCGTCCGGTTCTGGAGGCCCTGATTGATGAAGTTCGAAGAGGTCGACGGCCGCACGGGCTCGGGGATGTTGAGCCGGGCGGGGGCGGCGGAGGTTCCGGGAGTGTCGGAGCGCATTTTGCGGCGCTGGCGCGATCGCTAATCGCTATGAGGCCGCGGGCGCCGAGGGTCTGTCGTCCCCTTTTGCCGGCGCCCCGGGCGACATCTTCCCATCCATAAGGAGTGCGGCGTCGGCAACGACAAACCGCGCTACGTGCGGCGGATGCCCGCCGTCCACCCTCGCCTGGGCGCGTCGATTCCTGATAGCGCGCTGTTTACAAACGGTAACTTCCACCGCCTCCCGTGGCAGGCTGGCTATTCGACCGGGCGGCAGGCCTTGATCCCGAATCCGGCCGGCAGCGCGGTGTGCGCGTCGCCGCACGCCCGGTCCAGCCGCCTTTGGTCGAGCCCTTCGGCATCGGCGAGCTTCGCACCGCTGAGATTGGCACGCCGGATGATCGCATCGGCGAAGTTTGCGCCGGCCAGGTTGGCGCCGCGCAAGTCAGCCCTGGCGAGGTTGGCGCCGCGCAGATCCGCCTGGGTCAGGTTGGCGCCGGCCAGCACGATCCGGCCGAGATCGGCGCCCTTCAGCGAGGCGCCGGTCAAATCTGCCCCGCTGAGGTCGGCGCGCTCCAGATCGCCCCGGTCGAGCCTGGCGCCGGTCAGGTCGGCACTCTGGAACCGGGCGCGCTTGGCTTCGATGCTGCGCAGGTCGGCCTTGACCAGCGTCGCGTTCTTGAGCGAAGCCTCGCTGAGGTCCGCGCGGCGCAGATCGCACTCGGTCAGATCCGCGCCGTTGAGGTCGGATTTCTCGAAATCCGCCCGCCCGAGCACGGCCCCGACCAGCCTGGCGCCCGTGAGCAGCGCCTTCTCGACGGTCGCGCGGCGGAAATCGGCTCCGCTGAGGTCGGCGCCGGTCAGGTCGATGTTCTTGAGCTCCGCCTCCCTGAATTTGGTGCGCCGGAGATCGGCCTGCCTCAAATCCGCGCCGACCAGGGTCGTGTTGCGCAGATCGCAGTTCACGCACGACCGCGACGTCTTGAGCGTCTGCAGATCGGCAGGCTCGAATGCCGCAGCCGACGCCGCGGCGGACAGGGCTATGATGCCGACGAAGGCCAGTATGCGAGCCATGACGGGTACCTCCCCGGCCGGAGCTTTGAGCATAGCGTCACCTGGGTGACGGCCGGGCGTCTCCCGTTGATGTGGGCGCGACGGCAATCGCATTCAACACCGTCTCGGGCGTCATTGGCCAGCGGGCGATGCGCGCGTCGATCGGACGCAACGCTTTGCTGGCCGCAATCATCATCGCGGCCGCCGGCAGGCCGAACAGGCGCTGACGGTCCGGTCGCGGGCACGGATGTCGGCGAGGAAGGGTTTGCGCCGGCCTCAGCCGCCAAATCGGCTTTCCATCACCGTTTCGACGGCATCGACGATCGCCTGGTAGCCGGTGCAGCGGCAGTAATTGCCCGACAGGAACTCGCGGATCTCCGTCCGGGTCATCTTGCGGCCCTGCTCCATCATCTCGGCCGCGGTCAGCAGCATGCCCGGCGTGCAGTAGCCGCATTGCAACGCGTTGCGGTTGATGAAGGCCTCTTGCAAATCGGCAATCTCGCCGGCGTCGGAGACACCCTCGATGGTCCACACCTCCGCCCCGTCGACCTGGACGGCGAGCATGAGGCAGCCGCGGACGATGGCGCCGTTCACGCGCACCGTGCAGGCGCCGCATACGCCGTGCTCGCAGCCCAGATGCGAGCCCGTCAGACCGAGATCGAGCCGCAGGAAGTCGACCAGATGCTGGCGCGCCTCGACCCGGCGGGTTACGGTCTCGCCGTTGATGACGGTGGTGATGTCGATGTGCTCTTCCATCGGTCCTAGCCTTGGTTCTGTGCGACCAGCCGGTCCAGCGCGCGGCCGGTCAGCACCTTGGCGAGGTGCAGGCGCGTGGCCGCGGAGGCATGGAAATTGCCGATCGGATCGAGATCGTCGCCGAGCGCCTCGGCGACCGCGGCTTTGACGTCGTCGGACCAAGCCTTGCCTTCGGCCGCGACGACGGCCGTTTCGGCAAACCGCGGCCGATCCTCACTGCCGAAATAGGCCAGCCGCAGATCGCTCAGGGTCGCGCCGTTGAGCCTCGCGTGGCAACACACGCCCGCCAGCGCGAAATCGCCGTGGCGGCGGGCGAGCTCCATGAACGACGACGCATAGCCCGGCGCAAGGGCCGGAAGGCGCGCCTCGATGAGAATCTCGTCGTCGGCCCGCTCGGTCTCGTAGAGCCCCTTGAAGAAGGACCGGGCCGCGACGGTGCGCCGGCCCCGCGTGCTGGCCAGCACGAAAGAGGCCCCCAGCGCGACCGCGCACGCCGGCAGCTCGGCCGCCGGGTCGGCCAGCGCGATGGACCCGCCGAAGGTGCCGCGGTTGCGGATCGCGACGTGGGCTACATGGGTCATCGCCTCGGCGATCAGCGGCAAGTGCTCAGCCACGACCGGCGACGCCAGCACGTCGGCGTGGCGCGTCAGCGCGCCGATGCGGACCTCCCGGCCTTCCAGGGCGATTCCCGAAAGCGCGTCCAGCCCGTTGATGTCGATCAGAAGCTTCGGCTGCGACAGCCGCATGTTGAGTGTCGGCATCAGGCTCTGGCCGCCCGCCAGGATGCGGGCGTCATCGCCGTGCTCTGCGAGCAGCGCGAGAGCCCGATCGAGGCTCTCCGCCCGGACATAGGCGAATCGCGGCGCCTTCACTGCCGACCTCCCCTTGTAGTTTGCGGACTGACACTCTAGCCACGTCGGCGAATTCGGCAAGGGTCCGTATCCCGCAAGGGGTCAGGCCGTCCGCCGCCTTTGATGGACAGGCCCAAGTCGCGCGGCCACAATGGCCGTGAACCCGATCCCCGGGGAGCCGGATCATGGCCAGGCTGCGCCGCGTCGCGATGCAGGCGCCCGACCTCGGGAAATCGGCCGCCTTCTACCGGAATGCCTTCGGCCTCGACCGCGTGGCCGGGGCCGAGAGCCCGGTCGGCAACGCGATCATGCTGTCGGACGGGCTGATGAACCTCACCCTTCTGCACTTCTGCTGCACTTCCCGGAGGGCGCCGTGGGCGGGATCAACGGCCCGGGCTGGGCCGGCCTGCGTCATTTCGGCATGGTCGTCGACGACAAGGATGCGACCGCGGCTCGGATCGAGAAGGCGGGCGGAAAATTCTTCATGGATCTCACCGGGGACTATCCGGGCGTCGAGACCGAGGCCAAGTTCAAGGACCCCAACGGCGTCGTCTTCAACATCTCCGAGCACGAATGGACGATCAAGCGCCAGGATCAGGCGATGGGCGCGGGCGCCGTTCTTTCGGAATTCGTCATCCCGGCCCGCAAGGGCCGCGCGCTGGTGGTCGGGAAGGGGGCCGTATTGCGCATCCACCAGATCGCCGGCGGGCAGGTCGGCGACTGCGTCTTCTACAACGCCAACGACCACCACGAAAGGTTCCATGTCGGCCAGAGCTGGGCGACCAACGTGATCTGCGGCGCCGGCGCGGCGAAATCCTTCAAGCACTTCTATTCCAAGCCGCCGCGCGAGAACGTCATGCTGAGCGTGGTTGCGGACGTCTGCGCCAATCACTGGGGCAACATGGGCGGGCACTGCTCGACCAGGCTCTACGAGCGCCGCGACGACTTGACCGGACACCGCTCGCGCCAGGAGAACCTCGCCGGGGCGCTCGCGCCCTTCGGTTTCAGCGGCGACGAGGTCATGGACACCCTCAACGTCTTCATGAACGTCGAGCTCGATACCGAGGGCGGCTTCCGCACCCTGCCGACCGCGCGGTGGGCCCGCACGATCACATCGACCTGCTGGCCGGGATGGACGTGCTGGCGGCCTTTTCGGCCTGCCCGGCCGACACCTCGCCCACCAACGGCGGCGAGTCGGCACCGCTCGGCATCGAGGTCCTGGCCGGTCCCTGAGCGAGCGCTGCGATCGCGCGCTGAGCTGAACGGCGAAGAATGGGAGGACCGCCATGCCCCATGCCGAGGTCAACGGAACGGCGCTCTGGTACGAGATCCGGGGCGCGGGCCATCCGCTGATGCTGTTCCCGGGGCTCGGGCTCGACCGCCGCTACTACCGGCTGGGCGAGCCGCTGTTGCGGGAGCACGCCTCGACCGTCCTGATCGACCCGCGCGGCGTCGGCTTGTCGCGCAAGGACGACCCGGCAGTTGTCACCTATACGGCCGAGCTGTGGGCCGATGATTTCGCCGCGCTCGCCCGCCATCTCGGCTGGCGCAAGGTCGACGTGCTGGGCTCCTCGCTCGGCGGCTGCATGGCCCAGGCGATGGCCATCCGCCATCCGGACCTGGTGCGCGGGCTGATCGTGATCGGCGGGTTCTCCGAGCTCGACCGGGCGATGGAGATGAACTTTTCCTTGCGCAAGAAAATCGTGGCCAAGCTCGGCATGGGCGAGGAACTCGCCGACTTCATGGGCCTGTCGACCATGACCCGGGAGTTCATGGAGACCGGGGAAGGGTTCGCCATGATGAAGGCCAACCAGGAGGGCGTGACGGCCAATTCGCCCGAGCTTTACACCGCCTTTCTGGACACGATTCTGCGCTGGGGCGGACGGTTGCCGGGCCAGGCTCCCGGGCCGCTCTACACCGAGCGGCTGCGCGACGTGCGCACCCCGACCCTGGTGGTGACCGGCGACAACGACTATTTCATCCCGGCCCGGTTCTCGCGAAAGATCGCCGATGCGGTCCCCGGCGCACGCTACCGGGAGATCCCCGGCGGCGGCCACATCCCGTTCATCGAAAAGCCGGCGGAGACGGCGGCGGCGGTCGCCGGGTTCCTGGCCGGCCTAGACGCCGCCTGAACCCGCGGCCCGCAGGCATCGGCGGAGCGCCAGCGCGCCGAGCGCACCCGCAGCCGACAGGCCCGTCATCGCCAGGAAGGCGCTTGCCGGAGACGCGGCTTCGAACAGGGCGCCGCCGAGGATCGTCGCCCCGCCCATCACCAGGCCCATCGCGACCCCGGCATAAAGCGCCTGGGCGCTGGCGGAGTGCTCGGGCGCAACTGTGCGGGCGAGGAACAGCATCGCGCCGAGATGGGTGGCCCCGAAAGTCAGCGCATGGAGCGCCTGGGCCGCGACCAGGAGCGGCAATCCGGGCGCGAGCGCGAGCACCGTCCAGCGGACGGTTCCGGCAACAGCGCCGATCGCGAGCAGCCGTGCCGGGCCCAGCCGGGCGGCCAGCGCGCCGCCGAAGGCGAACAGCACGATTTCAGCCAGCACGCCTTCTGCCCAGAGCAGCCCGATCACCGGGTCGTCGATCCCGGCCGCGCGCCAGGCGAGTGTCGCGAACCCGTAATAGACGGCATGGCTCGCCTGGATCAGCGAGGACGCGGCGAGGAAGACCAGCATCGTCCGGCTCGACAACATGGCCGCGATCGGCGCCCGGCGGCGGGCCGGCGGCGGGCGCGTATCCGGCAGGGCGAGCGCGGCCAGCACCGCCAGCGCAAGGCAGGCGAGCATCACGGTCAGGATCGCCGGCGGACCCGCCTCGCCCAGGATCCGCCCGCCGATCACCGCGCCCGCGATGAACGCGACCGAGCCCCAGAGCCGCACCCGGCCGTAGTCGATCCGCCCCTCCGAGGCGAGCAGCAGGGCGAGGTTCTCGCCTATCGGAACGATCGGCGTGAACGCGACCGCCGCCAGGACGCTGACCGCCAGCAGCACGGCGAACCCCTCGGCCGCCAGGAACAGCAAATGGACCGCGAAGGCGGCCACGGCCAGCAGGACCACGACCCGCTTGCGCTCGCCCCGCCGGTCGGCGATGTGCGCGGCCATCGCCGGCGCGGCGATGCGCACCCAGGCGCCGACGGTGATCAACAGCCCGATCTCGGCGCCATCCAGCCCCTTGTCGGCGAGCCACACCGGCCAGAACGGCAGGGAGACGCCGACGAAGCCGAACGCGGCGGCATAGAAGAACGCAAGGCGCAACGCCATCGCCGATCCCGTCCCGACTCTCCGGCGCCGACTTCACTCGCTCGTTTCACTCGCTCGGTGCGCCGACTATAGTGATTTCAACGCGCACTCACGCGCACGGGAGGGGCCGCATGCCACAGCAAACCATTCAGGTCGACAGCTTGGCCGAAGCGTATCTCGGCCTGCTGCGTGACCGCGGGGTCGACTACCTGTTCGGCAACGCCGGCACCGACTTCGCCTCGGTGATCGAGGCGCTGTCCAAGTCGGTCACCCAGGGCGCGCCGGCGCCGGTAGCGATCACCGTGCCGCACGAGAACCTCGCGGTTTCGATGGCGCACGGCTATTTCCTCGCGACCGGCCGGCCGCAGGCGGTGATGGTCCACGTCAACGTCGGCACCGCCAACGGCATCTGCGGCATCATGAACGCCGCGCGCGAGAACGTGCCGATCATCTTCACCTCGGGGCGGACACCGCTGACCGAGGAAGGCGCGCCGGGCGCGCGCTCGATTTACATCCACTGGGGCCAGGAGATGTTCGACCAGGCCGGGGTGGTGCGCGAGATGGTCAAGTGGGACTACGAGCTGCGCAACGCCCGCCAACTCGAAACCATCGTCGACCGCGCGGTCACGGTGGCGATGAGCGAGCCGCGCGGGCCGGTCTACCTGACCCTGCCGCGCGAGGTGCTTGCCGAGAAGCCCGACGGATTCAGCTTCGAATCGCCCACGCGGCGCCACGCGGCGAGCCCGCCGGCGGCCGACCCGGCGGCGATCGACCGGTGTGCCGCGTGGATCGCTGCGGCCGAAAACCCGCTGATCATCACCGCCAGCACCGGCCAGGACCGGACCAGCGCCGGCGCGCTCGCCGAGATTGCCGAGCGTTTCGCGCTGCCGGTGGTCACCTACCGCCCGCGCTATGTCTGCCTGCCGAGCGATCATCCGATGCATGTCGGATTCGAGCCCGGCGCGTTGATCGAGGACGCAGACCTGATCGTTGCGCTCGACTGCGACGTGCCGTGGATCCCGAGCCTGCATACGCCAAATCCGGAGGCCAGGGTCGTCCATATCGGCGTCGACCCGCTGTTCAGCAATTATCCGGTGCGCGGGTTCCCGTGCGACCTGGCGATCACCGCGGCGACCGGCGGCGCGCTGCGGGCGCTCGCCGAGGCGATCGAAGTGCGCGGCAAGGCGGGCGCGGCGCGCATCGAGGATCGCCGCAAGCGCGTGGCGGACCTGCGCGCCGGGCTCGCCGGGGCGAGCGCCGCCAGGATCGAGGCCGCGCGCGCGAGCGGGGCGGCGGACTCCGCCTGGATTGCTCACTGCCTGAACGAAGTCAAGGGTAAGGACGACGCGCTGGTCAGCGAATCCCAGCTTGCGCTCGGCAACATCGCGCTGACCGAGCCCGGCACGTATTTCGCCACCAGCCCGTCGGGCGGGCTCGGCTGGGGGCTGGGTGCGGCGCTGGGGGTCAAGCTCGGTTACGGCGGCGGCCGGCGGGTGTTCTGCGTCGTCGGCGACGGCTCCTACATGTTCGGCAACCCAACACCTGCTCATTTCGTATCGGCGGCGAACGACCTGCCGACGCTCACGGTAATCATGAACAACCGCATGTGGGGATCGGTCCGCAAAGCCACCCTCGGTCTCCACCCCGATGGTGAGGCGTCCCGGATCAACCGCGCGCCGCTGACCTATCTGGAGCCGGCCCCGGCCTATCACCGGGTGGTCGAGGCCTCGGGCGGCTACGGCGAGGAGGTCGGCGAGGCCGCGGCGCTGCCCGGCGCGCTGGAGCGTGCGCTCAAGGCCGTCGACATCGAGAAACGTCAGGCGGTGCTCAACGTCCTTACCAGCTACGACGACGACGCGGCGCTCGCCGATGCCAGGCGCTGACCGGCTCAACGCGGTCCTCGACCGTCTCGGCAGCCACCCGTTCTACGCCGGCCGGCTGCCCAAGGCGGTCGCCGACGAAGCCGAGTTCGCCGCTTCGGTCCCGCTCATGTCGCGCGCGGAACTGGTCGCCGAGATGGCGAAGCCCGGCTATGGCGGCTTCGGCGGCGTGCGCCCGGTGCGCATCAACATGAGCCCGATGGGCGCGGGGCTGGCGCCGGTGTTCCAGACCCGGTCCGACCTCGACCGCCTGATCGCGGCTTGCGGCGCGCATTTGGCGGCCTGCGGAATCGGGCCGGGCGATGTCTGCGCGGTGACCTTCGGCTATCACCTGTTCGTCGCCGGGCTGTTCTACCAGACCCAGATGGAGGCGCACGGCGTCGCCTGCATCCCGCTGGGTCCCGGCGAGGCCGAGCGCTCGGCCGCAGTGTGCCGCGACCACGGCGTGACGATCCTGGCAGGCGGCCCGAGCTTCGCACTGCGCTTGATCGAGGCCGGGATGCCGCCGCCGCGGGTGTTTTTCGCCGGCGGCGAGCCGTTCACCGGCAACGCCTCGCTTTACGAAGCCGTCCGGGCGGCGATGCCGGACGCGACCCTGATCGATTCGTTCTCGCTGTCGGAGGTCCTGCCGGTCGGCCGCACGTTCCCGGGAGGGGCCGGCGTCCATGTCTTCGACGAGCTGCTCCACGCCGAGGTCGTCGACCCGGAGACCGGCGCGCCGGTCTCCGACGGCGAGCGCGGCGAGCTGGTGCTGACCCACCTGGTCAAGGAGGCCCAGCCGCTGGTCCGCTACCGCACCGGCGACCTGACCCTCAAGCGGACGACCGAGCCGGTTCACGGCCGCACCGTGAACCTGCCGCGGGTGGTGTTCGGCCGCACCGACGAGATGGTCAAGGTCAAGGGCGTGAAGGTCTATCCTTCGGAGATCCGCGCGGTGCTCCTGGGGCTCAAGGGGCTCAGCGGGCGCTATCGGCTGAGCATCGAAGCGCCGTCGGACCGCGACCGGCTGACCCTCCTGATCGAGGGCGCGGCCAGCGAAGACACTCTGGAAGAGATCGCAAGGCGGTTCAAGGACCAGACCCTGATCGCCGCCGACGAGATCGTGCTCGCCGATCCGCTGGAGGACGGCCCGGACGTGATCGACCGGCGGGAAGGCCGCGCGTGAGCGGCTGGCGCCTGGTCGTCGACGAGGGCTCCTACGCCGACTTCTCGGTCTCGGTCTCGCCTGCGGTCGAGAAGGCGGTGGTGCGCGGCGAGGCCCCGCCGACGGTCTTTCTCAACATCTTCGATTCGGACTCGATCACCATCGGGGTCAACGAGGACCCCGAGCAGGTGCTCGACCTCGATTTCTGCCGCCGGCGGCGCATCAGCTTCCGCCGGCGGGTGAACGGCGGCGGGCCGATCTATGCCGGCGCCGGCTCATGCTTTCTGGTGTTTTTCCTTCCGGTCTCCCATCCGGCGGTGCCGGAGACCACCGCGGAGGCTTTTCCCAGGGTCCTCGGCGCCGTCGCCGGGGCGTTGGCCGAACGCTACGGGTTTCCTGCCGAGTACCGCCCGCTCAACGACATCCAGGTCGAGGGGCGCAAGCTGGCGCCGACCTCGGTCAAGATCGAGAATGCGGTGATGACCTTTCGCATCGTCATCAACGTCAAGCCGATCGACACTGACCTTGCCGGCAAGGCAATGCCGATGGCCCCGGAAAAAGTCCGCGACAAGCCGCTCAAGGACCTGACATCGCGCTTCACCTGGCTGGAGCGCGAAGCGGGGCGGGCGATCGACGCGGCCGAGCTCGCCGCCTTCGCGATCGCGGCGACCGCGCGCGCGTTCGGCGAGACGGAGTTGGTGCGCAACGGGCTGTCGGAGCGCGAGCGAGCCTACGCCGAAGACTTCCGGGCCGGGCTTGCCACCGACGACTGGCTCTACGGCAAATCCGAGCGGACGCGACTCGCCGGCCTGCTCGACAGCGACGCCACGATCGGCCGCGGCCGCGAGAAAGCGGTGGGCGGTATGATCTGGGCGACTCTCGCGCTCCGCGACCGAAAGGTGCGCGGCGCGATCGTCAACGGGGACTGGCATCCGCGCCCCATAGAGGCCGTCGCCTGGCTCGAAGACACGCTGACCGGGATCGACGCCGCGCCCGGCGCCTTACGCGCCGCGGTAGAGACGTTCCTGGCGCGCGGCGACGTCGAGTTCGCGGGCGTGGCCGCCGATGATCTGATGGCGGCGCTGGAGAAGGCGCTGGCCGACCAGCATCCCGCCGGAGGCCCGGTCTGACGGAAGACGCGAAGGGCGCTTATGCGCTCGTCATCGCGCTCGACCGGCCGGTGCGGCTGGCGATCCCGAGCCTCCGCCACCCGGTGCTTCCACCCGGGCTCTATCTCTATGCCGGCAGCGCCTGGGGGCCGGGCGGACTCCGGAGCCGGCTCGGCCGTCACCTGCGGCGCACCGGCCGACTTCACTGGCATGTCGATCACCTGCTCGCCGTCGGAACGATCGAAGAAACGATCGCCTGGCCCGCCGCGCGCGAGTGCGAGATCGTCGACCGGGCGCTGGCCGCGGGCCTGGCCACGGCGCCCGTCCGACGTTTCGGCGCCAGCGATTGCCGAACCTGTCCCGCCCACCTGCTGGCCGTGGACCGCGCGCTTGTCCGCGCTTTGCGGAATGGCGATAGTCCGACCGGTTCAGCAGGAGGGTCTGCACGGTGAGCGATACCGCGGCGGTCGTCACGATCGAGAGGCCGGAGACCGGCATCGTCAGGATCGGGCTCAACAGGCCCGGGAAGCGCAACGCGCTCGACCCGGATCTGCGCCTGGCGCTGATCGAGACGATGGCCCGGGCGACGACTGACGAGACCGTGCATGCGATCCTCATTGCCGGCAATGGCGGGCATTTCTGCGCCGGCGGGGACATCGCCTCGATGAGCGGGCTCGACGCGGCGACCGGCCGGGCGCGGATGAGGTCGAACCATCGCATGGTCCGGCTCGTCGCCGAGTCCGAAAAACCGGTGATTGCCGCGGTCGAAGGCTATGCAGTGGGAGCCGGTGCGGGGCTCGCGCTGCTCGCCGACACGGTGGTGCTGGCCGAGACCGGGGCGATCGGCTTTCCGTTCTTCAAGGTCGGGCTGATGCCGGATTACGGCATTCTTTTTTCGCTGCCCCGTCGGGTCGGCCAGGCGCGCGCGCGCCAGATCCTGCTCTATGCCCGCATGCTGCGCGGCCGCGATGCGCTGGCGGCGGGGCTTGCCGACGAGATCGCGCCCGACGGCGGTGCCGAGGCGCTGGCGCTCGAGCGCGCGCGCGAATTGGCGGCGATGCCGGCCTACGCGTTCGCGCTGTGCAAGCGCCAGATCGGGCTTGCGCCGGTGAGCCTCGATG
Organism: Alphaproteobacteria bacterium; assembly: GCA_965202905.1. Lineage (GTDB taxonomy): Bacteria > Pseudomonadota > Alphaproteobacteria > MPNO01 > MPNO01 > CAYFYS01. The sequence continues at coordinate 2,197,402 of OZ241868.1, forward strand.
CGGCGCTCGAGATGGAGGCGCTGGGCCAGGCCTCGTGCTTCGCGACGGAGGATTTTGCCGAAGGCCGGACCGCCTTCGCCGAGAAGCGCGCCCCCCGGTTTCGCCGCTGAAGGAGGCTTGAGGCATGGCGCTCGACCCGCATTCGCCCGATTTCGTCATCGGCGTCGTCGGCGCCGGAACCATGGGCCGCGGCATCGCCCAGATCGCGGCGGCCGGCGGCTACCGCGTGCTGGTCTTCGATTCCCGCGCGGGTGCGGCCGCCGACGCCCGGGAGTTCGTCGCCCGCATGATGCGCCGCGCCGCCGGGAAGGGATCGATGTCCGAAGCCGGGGCCGAGGCCGGAATCGCCCGCATCGAGATCGTCGACGGCCTGGGCGCGCTCGCCCGATGCGACGTTGTGGTCGAGGCGATCGTCGAGGACCTGGAGACCAAGCAAGCCCTGTTCCGCGCCCTTGAGGAGATCGTTTCGGGCGACTGCATCCTGGCCTCGAACACCTCCTCGCTGTCGGTCACCGCCATCGCGGCGGGCTGCAAGTCGCCGGGCCGCGTCGCCGGCTGCCATTTCTTCAACCCGGTCCCGCTGCTCAAGGTGGTCGAGGTGGTCGACGGGCTTCTGACCGAGGCTCATGTCGGCCAGACGCTGGAGGCCGTCGCGCGGGCCTGCGGCCACAACCCGGTGCGCGCCAAGGATAGCCCGGGCTTCCTGGTCAACCACGCCGGGCGCGGCTTCTATACCGAGGGCCTGCGGATCGTCCAGGAGGGCGTCGCCGGACCCCAGACCGTCGATGAGATCCTGCGTGAGGGCGGCGCGCGGTTCCGCATGGGTCCGTTCGAGTTGATGGACACCACCGGGCTCGACGTCTCGGGCGTGGTGATGGAATCGATCTACCGCCAGTTCTACGAGGAACCGCGCTTCCGCCCGGTCGCACTCACCCGTCAGCGCATGACGGCCGGCCTGTTCGGCCGCAAGAACGGCCGCGGCTACTACGTCTACGAGGACGACAGGAAAGTCGTCGCCGCCGCGCCGCCGGCGCCCGCGGCGCGGCCCAAGGCGGTCTGGGTCAGCCCGACCGACCCGGCCGGCCAGGCGGCGGTGATGTCGGTGATCGCCGAGATCGCGCCGATCGAGAGCGGGGCGGCGCCGGGGCCCGGGACTCTGTGCCTGGTCACGCCGCTGGGCGAGGACGCGACGACGGCGGCTCTCTCGCAAGGTCTCCCGCCCGAGCGCACCGTCGCGGTCGATTCCGCCTTCGGGCTGGAGGGGCGGCGGACGCTGATGACCACGCCGGTCACCGGGTCGGACTTTCGCGACCAGGCCCATGCGCTGTTCGCCGCCGACGGCGCCCCGGTCAGCGTCATCCACGACAGCCCGGGCTTCGTCGCCCAGCGGGTGATCGCGACGATCGTCAACATCGGCTGCGAGATCGCCCAGCAGCGCATCGCCGCGCCGGCCGACATCGACATGGCCGTCGAGCTCGGCCTCGCCTACCCGCGCGGCCCGATCGCCTGGGGCGACCATCTGGGTCCGGCCCGCGTTCTCGCCATCCTGGAAGCGCTCTGGTCGTTCTACAAGGACCCCCGGTACCGCCCCAGCCCGTGGCTGATCCGGCGCGCCAGGCTCGGCGTCCCGCTAAGCACGGCGGAGGGGTAACGGCGGAGGGGAGGGGTAACGGCGGAGGGGTAGAAGCGTACATAACCCTGAAAGGGCTTGCATCGCCCGGGCGGCGGGGACACATTGCAGTCCCTCTCAGGGTGGCGCCTCCCAGGGTGGCGCCTCTCAGGGTCGCGATCCCGCCCATCCGACCCGCGCGAGACGTGAGTCCCCGGGCCCGATTTCGGGGCGCAGCCGGACCCGGACCAGCCAGGGCAGAGCCGCATGCCGTTCGCCAACTCCTCCGCAAATCCGGTCACGCACGCGCAGATGGCCAATGCGATCCGCGTACTCGCGATGGACGCGGTCGAAGCGGCCAAATCGGGCCATCCCGGCATGCCGATGGGCATGGCCGATGCGGCGACGGTGCTGTTCACCCGATTTCTGAAATTCGACCCGACCGCCCCGGACTGGCCGGACCGCGACCGCTTCGTGCTGTCGGCCGGCCACGGCTCGATGCTGCTCTACGCGCTGCTTCACCTGACCGGCTATGCGGACATGACCGCGGACGAGTTGCGCGCCTTCCGCCGGCTCGGCGCGCGCACCGCCGGCCATCCCGAATACGGCCGCGCCGCGGGAATCGAGACCACGACCGGCCCGCTCGGCCAGGGGTTCGCCAACGCCGTCGGCATGGCCTTGGCCGAGCGCCTCCTGGCCGACCGCTTCGGCGAGGCGATCGTCGATCACCGCGCCTATGTGATTGCGAGCGACGGCGACCTGATGGAAGGGATCAGCCACGAAGCGGCGTCGCTCGCCGGCCATCTCGGGCTCGGCAAGCTGATCGTGCTCTACGACGATAACCGAATCTCGATCGACGGGGCGACCGGGCTCACGCTCGGCGATGACGCACAGGCGCGCTTCGCGGCCTATGGCTGGCGGGTCTCCGCCGTCGACGGCCACGATCCGGAAGCGGTCGCCGGGGCGATCGGGGCGGCGCAGGCCCCCGGTCGGCCCTCGCTGATCGCCTGCCGGACGACCATCGGCTACGGCGCGCCGACCAAGGCGGGCGCCGCCGGTTCCCACGGCGCGCCGCTGGGCGCCGACGAGGTCGCCGCCGCCCGGACGGCGCTCGCCTGGGACTCGCCGCCCTTCGAAGCGCCCGCGGACATCGTTACGGCGTGGCGGGCGGCGGGCACGCGCGGCGCGGCGGAGCGCGCGGCATGGACCGCGCGGCTCGAAGCCCAGCCGGCCGGGCGCAGGGATGAATTCGCGAGGCTCGCCGAAGGGCGGTTGCCGGAGGGCTGGAAGGCGGCGATCGCCGCGGTCAAGCGGGCCGCGATCGCCGAGGCGCCCAGGCGCGCGACGCGCCAATCCTCGGGGCTGACGCTCGATGCGCTGGCGCCGGCGATCCCCGAGCTGATCGGCGGCTCGGCCGATCTCACCGGCTCGAACAACACCCTGCCCAAGGCGGCCGGCATCGTCGGCCGCGGCGACTTCTCGGGACGCTACATCCACTACGGCGTGCGCGAACATGCGATGGCCGGGGCGATGAACGGCATGGCGCTGCACGGCGGCGTGATCCCCTATGGCGGCACGTTCCTGGTTTTTGCCGACTATCTGCGGCCGTCGCTGCGTCTGGCCGCGCTGATGGGAAAGCGGGTGATCTTCGTGCTCACCCACGATTCGATCGGGCTTGGCGAGGACGGGCCGACCCACCAGCCGGTCGAGCACTTGGCGAGCCTGCGGGCGATGCCGAACGTGCTGGTCTTCCGCCCGGCGGATGCGGTCGAGACGGCGGAATGCTGGGAGCTGGCGCTGGAGAACGCGAGCGGCCCGTCGGTGCTGGCGCTGACCCGTCAGAGCCTGCCCGCGGTCCGGACCGCCGGCGCCGGCGAAAACCTCGCCGCCAAAGGCGGCTATGTCCTCGCCAAATCAGAGGGCGGCGCGGCGCGGGCGGCGATTCTGGCAACCGGATCGGAGGTCGAGATCGCGCTCGCCGCGCGGACCGCGCTCCAGGCCGAGGGCGTCCCGACCCAGGTCGCCTCGATCCCTTGCCGTGAACTGTTCGACCGTCAGCCGGCGGATTACCGCGAGGCGGTGCTGGGCGGCGAAGCCGCCCGCATTGCCGTCGAGGCCGCGGCGCGGGACGGCTGGGACCGTTATTTCGGGACGCGCGGCGGCTTCGTCGGCATGTCGGGGTTCGGAGCGTCCGCACCTTACGATGCGCTCTACCGGCATTTCGGAATCACGGCGGGCGCCGTCGCGGATGCGGCGCGGGCGCTCCTGGCGACCTAGTGGATCGAATCTTTCGCTTCGAACCACTGGTTTTATGTCGATCGATCAACTTGTCGAGACATTCGAATGCGTTATGGTCGCCAGGTCGTCATCGGCCGGGGAATTCGAATGTTTCGGTCGATCCACTGGAAGGAGGCAATCATGGCAGTGCGGGTAGCGATCAACGGTTTCGGCCGCATCGGGCGGCTGGCGCTGAGGGCGGCCTATGAGGCCGGGCGCGAGGACATCAAGTTCATCGCGATCAACGACCTGGGCCCGCCCGACGTCAACGCGCATCTGCTCAGGTACGATTCGAGCCACGGCCGGTTCGACGCCAGGATCCGGGCATCCGGCGCGGCGCTGACCGTCAACGGCGATTCGATCAAGGTCTTCGCCGAGCGCGATCCGGCGAACCTGCCCTGGGGCAAGCTCGATATCGACGTGGTGATGGAATGTACCGGGCTGTTCACCAGGCGGGCGGACGCCGAAAAGCACATCGCGTCCGGCGCCGGGCGGGTCGTGATCTCCGCACCGGCGACCGGCGAGGACATCACCGTCGTCTACGGCGTGAACGAGAACAAGATCCGCAAGTCGCACACGGTGATCTCGAACGCCTCATGCACCACCAACTGCCTGGCGCCGGTCGCTTCCGTGCTCGACAAGGCGGTCGGCATCGCCAGGGGCTACATGACTACCGTGCATGCCTATACCGGCGATCAGCGGATCCTCGATACCCTGCACAGCGACCCGCGCCGGGCGCGCGCGGCCGGCCAGTCGATGATCCCGACCTCGACCGGCGCCGCCACGGCGGTCGGCCGGGTCCTGCCCGAGCTCGACGGCAAGCTCGACGGCGCCGCCGTCCGGGTGCCGACGCAAAACGTCTCGATGATCGACTTCCACTTCGTCGCCAGGCGCAAGACCACCGTGGAGGAGGTCAATGCGGCAATCGAGAAGGCGGCCAAATCCAACCGGCTCAAGGGGATTCTGACCACCAGCGACGAGCCGCTGGTCTCGACCGACTTCAACCACGACGATTCGAGCTCGGTCTTCGACCTGACCCAGACCCAGGTCGTCGACGGTACGCTGGTCCGCGTCCTGAGCTGGTACGACAACGAGTGGGGATTCTCGAACCGCATGCTCGACGTCGCGGCGATGCTGGGTAAGTTCGCCTGAGCCGGCGATGGCCGCCTCGATCGACGATCTCGATGTCGCCGGCAAGCGGGTCCTGCTGCGCGCGGACCTGAACGTTCCGATGCAGGGCGGCGCGGTCGGCGACGCGACCCGGATCGACCGGTTGGCCCCGACGATCGAGGATCTCTGTGCGAAGGGTGCGGCGGTCGTCGTGATGTCCCATTTCGGCCGGCCCAAGGGCAGGCGCGAGCCCGCGATGTCGCTGGCGCCGCTGGTCGGGCCGCTGAGCAAGGCGCTCGGCGGCAAGCCCGTCGCCTTTGCCGGGGACTGCATCGGCGACGCGGCGCGCGCGGCGGTCGAGGGGCTCGGCGCCGGCGAGGTCGCGCTCCTGGAGAACCTGCGCTTCCATGCGGGCGAGGAGGCGAACGACCCGGGCTTCGCCGCCGCGCTGGCGGCGCTGGGCGAGATCTACGTCAACGATGCGTTCTCCGCCGCCCATCGGGCGCACGCCTCGACCGAGGCCGTCGCGCGCCTGCTGCCGTCCGCCGCCGGACGGTCGATGCAGGCCGAGCTCGCCGCCCTCGCCGGCGCGCTCGAAAGCCCGGCCCGCCCGGTGGTCGCGATCGTCGGCGGGGCCAAGGTCTCGACCAAGCTCGACCTGCTCGGCAACCTGCTGGACAAGGTCGACATGCTGGCGGTCGGCGGGGCGATGGCCAACACGTTCCTGCACGCGCTGGGCACCGATGTCGGCGCCTCGCTGTGCGAGACCGGCATGGCCGGGACCGCGCGCGACATCCTCGCCAGGGCCGATGCGGCAGGCTGCGAGGTGCTGCTGCCGTCCGACGTCGTGGTGGCCGGGAGATTCGCGGCCGGTACGGCGGGCGAGGCCGTACCGGTGGCCGCGGTTCCGTCCGGCATGATGATCCTCGACCTCGGCCCGGCAACCGCAAGGGGCCTCGCAGCCCGGCTTGAGGAGTGCCGGACACTGGTGTGGAACGGCCCGCTGGGGGCCTTCGAGATCCCGCCGTTCGACGCCGCGACCAACACGGTCGCAAAGGCCGCGGCCGGGCTCACCGAGGCGGGCGGGCTGCTCACCGTCGCCGGCGGCGGCGACACCGTGGCGGCGCTGTCGCACGCCGGCGTGCTCGCGGAGTTCAGCTACGTCTCGACCGCCGGCGGCGCCTTCCTCGAATGGCTCGAAGGCAAGACCCTGCCGGGCGTCGCCGCGCTGGAGGGCTAGTGGATCGACCGAGACATTTGAACCCTCCGGCCGATGACGATCTGGCGATCAGAACGCATTCAAACGTCTCGATAAGTTGATTCATCAACGTAAAACCAACGGTTCGAATCGAAAGATTCGAACCGTTGGAACGGATCTCTCGAACCAAAAGGTGCGTCGGGGCTCTGGATCCGTTCAGTTTTGAACCCCTCGAAGGCCGCCCGGCGGTCGCCGCCGTGCAGGCGGTTGCGACAGCGCCGCCACGGCGTCGCCGCCGCTTCCCACCAGGGTTTGAGAATCCGGGGTTTGAGAAATCCGGGCTATCCCGGTCCCGGCGTTCCGGCCTCCCCGCTTGGACATTTCTCCGAACTCCGGCGCAAGATGGCGCGCGGCTTGGGGCGCAAGATGGCGCGCGGCTTGGGGCGCAAGATGGCGCGCGGCTTGGGGCGCAAGATGGCGCGCGCGGCTCGGACGGAGAGGAAACGGAGAGGAAGATGGCGGGCTTCGGGAAAGTCTCGATCGAGACGCTGTTCCGGATCGACGGCGACACGGCCTTCGTTACCGGCGCGGGCGGCGGGCTGGGGCGGATCGCCGCGATCGCGCTTGCCGGGGCCGGGGCCAACGTCGCGGTCACCGACATCGATCCGGACGCGGCCGGGCGGGTGGCCGGTGAGATCCGCGAGGCCGGCGGGATCGCCCGATCCTTCGAGCTCGATGTCGCGGACCGCAAGCGCATCGACCAGGTGATCGATCGGGCGGCCGGGCATTACGGCGGTCTGCATATCCTGATCAACAACGCCGGCATCGCCCGGCGCGGCGCGGCCGAGGCGTTGGCCGACGAGGACTGGGATGCGGTGGTCGAGGTCAACATGACCGCGCCCTTCATCTGCGCCCGCGCGGCCGCCCGCCACATGCTGCCGCGGGGCGAGGGGCGGGTCGTCTCGATCGGCTCGATCATGGGCTTTCGCGGCAATCCGTTTTTCCCGCACCTCCCCTACCAGGCGACCAAGGGCGCGATCGTCAACATGACCAGAGCGCTGGCCGCCGAATGGGCCGCGCGCGGCATCCGGGTGAACGCGATCGCCCCGGCCTTCTTCTACACCGACCTGGGTGCGGACATGCGCCGGCGCCGTCCCGAGATCGTCTCCCGGATCGAGGCGCGCACGCCGATGGGCCGCTTCGGCGAGCCGGAAGAGCTGGCCGGCGGGATTCTCTATCTCGCGAGCAGGGCGTCCTCGATGGTCACGGGCCACACGCTCGCCATCGACGGCGGCTGGCTCGCGGTCTGAGGGGCCGAACGATGGCGACCGGCGCCAGCGAGCTTCGACAGCGAGCTTCAGGGGATGCGGAACCGGATCCTGGGCCTGTCCAGGGTCGAGGCCGGCGAGACGGCGGTCGTCCTCACCGGCCCCGGCCCGAACCCGCGCTACATCGCCGCCCCGGCCCGCCCCCGGCCGTCGAGACCGGGCGGTCGCCTGAGCTCGGCCCAGGGTCAGTCCCGGGTCAGTCCCGGCCGCCACAGGATGTCGTCGCGCCCGCCCCGATTGGCGTCGCGCGCCAGCACGAACAGCAGGTCCGACAGCCGGTTCAGATAGGCGAGCGCCGCGGGATTGACCGGCTCTGCGGCGGCCAGCGCGGCGAGCGCGCGCTCCGCCCGGCGGACCACCGTACAGGCGTGGTGCAGGTGGGCGGCCGCCGGGTTGCCGCCGCGCAGGACGAAGCTGGTCAGCGGGGCGAGCCCGGCGGTGATCGAATCGATCTCCGATTCCAGCCGTGCGACCTGCCGCGGGCTTATGCGCAGCGCGCCGCCCGCATCCGCGCCGCCCCCATCCGCGCCGCCCCCATCCGCGCCGCCCGGGGTCGACACGTCGGCGCCGAGATCGAACATGTCGTTCTGCACCCGCACCAGGATCTCCGGCGCCGCGCCGGAAGCGGCATGGAGCCGGGCGAGGCCGATCGCCGCATTGGCCTCGTCGATATCGCCCTGCGCGGCCATGCGCGGGCCGTGCTTGGCCACGCGGGTCCCATCGGCGAGCGAGGTCCGGCCGCCGTCGCCGCCGCGCGTGTAGATCCTGTCGAGTTTGACCATGACCGCTCCCGGGGCGCGGGCGCCCGCTCGCGGACCAGGATGGTCGATGCGGCCGGATCGTTCAAGCCGCGCCCGACGCAGCCGCCGGGCCGGTCCCCGAAAGGCCGCGGCGCGCCGGCGCCTTTGCGACGGGGCCGTTGCGCCGGAAGGCGACCTTGCCGCGCCGGCGTTGCTTGCCCTATAAATCAGCGTCTGCGCGGCCAATCGCACCACCGATCGTGTTGAAACGGATCGTGTTGAAACGGATCGCGCTGAAACGGATCGCGCTGAAGGAGACAGCCCATGCCCTTGCCGACAGAGCCCGTGGGGTCGCTGCCGCGCCCCTCGACGTTGCAAGCCGCCTACGAGGCCTACGATGCCGGCAGGATCGGCTGGGACGAACTTGCGGCCCAGCAGGACGAGGCGTGCCGCGACTCGATCGCGCGCATGGAAGCGACGGGATCGCCCATCGTCGCCGACGGCGAGCAGCGGGCCTCGAGCTTCGCGACCTATCCGATCACCGACACGCTGGCGGGCGGCGGACTCGCCGAAAATCTCGCCGGGGACGGCCAGTATTTCGCGATCTTCGACGACGGCCATCATCGACAGTTGCCGCGCCTGACCGGCGGGCCGTTCCGCTACAAGACCTTCGCGGCCTCCTATTACGAGCTGTCCCGGAAGCACGCCGCCAGGCCGCTCAAGCAAGCGGTGATCGCGCCCTCGATGCTGGCGCTGCTGTATCCGCTGGACGGCGAGGTGCCGGGCTACACGCGCGAGCGGTTCCTGGAGGATCTGTGCGACGAGTGCGAGAAGGACATCCGCATGTGCTTCGACGCCGGCGCGCCGCGGGTGTCGATCGACTTCACCGAGGGCCGGCTCGCCAACAAGAACGATCCGCGCAACCCGTGGACGGGACGCGGCATGCTGGATTTCTTCATCGAGCTCAACAACCGGGTGATCGACCGTTTCTCCGCCGAAGAGCGCAGGAATCTCGGCATCCACACCTGCCCGGGCGGAGACTGCGATTCGACGCATAGCGCCGAGGTCGACTACGCCGAACTGCTGCCGTCGATGTTCGAGATGAACGCCGGGTATTTCCTGATCCAGCTCGCCAGCGAGGCGGACAAGGAGCGGGTCTACCGGCTGATCGGCGAGCACAGCCGGGCGGACGCGAACGGCGTCCCGCAAATCTGCTTCATCGGCGTGATCAACCCGCAAAACCCCCGGGTGGAGACCCCCGAGGAGGTCTGCGAGGCCCTGATGCAGGCGTCGCGATACATCCCCAAGGAACGGCTGGGCTCGACCGACGATTGCGGCTTCTCGCCCTTCAGCATCGACGCGAAGCCCAGGCACGGCTCGCCGGACGCCGCGCGCGACATCGCCTTCCGCAAGATCGCCGCGCGCGTCGAGGGAACGCGGATGGCCTCGGAGAAGCTCGGCATGGCCTGAGCACGGCGCGGCCGGGGGGCCGCGGCGGCGGCTTCTTCGAGCAAGGTCTCCCGACGCCCCGTGATTGCCGACATCTTCTCCGTCGCCGGGCCGCCGCTCGTCTGCACGGGCGTCGGCTATCTCTGGGGGCGGCTGGACAAGCCGTTCGACGCCGGGATGGTCACCGGCCTGGCGATCAATCTCGGCGTGCCCTGCCTGATCTTTTCGACGCTCACCCGGCTCGAGGTCTCGATCGATGCGTTCGCCGAGATGGCCGGCGCCTACACGCTCGCCCTCGTCTGCTTCCTTACGATCGCGGCCGCGCTGACTAGGCTCCTGCGCCTCGATGCGCGGACCTATGTGCCGGCGCTGACTTTCCGCAACTCGGGCAATCTGGGCCTGCCGATCTGTCTGTTCGCCTTCGGCGAGGCCGGGCTGAGCTTCGGGATCTGCGCCTTCGTGATTGCCTCGCTCAGCGGTCTCACGATAGGCCGCGGAATCTACGCCGGCTTCACCGCAAGCGAGGCGCTGCTGCGCAACCCGCTGGCGTACGCGATCCTGATCTCGGTGGCGTTCATGGCCGCCGGGATCGGGCCGCCGGAATGGCTGTCGAACACCGTTGCGATCTTCTCCGGCCTGGCGATCCCGCTCATGCTGATCTCTCTCGGGGTTGCGCTCTCCAAGCTGGAGATGCGCGGCTACGGCCGCGCGCTGGCGCTATCGGCGCTCGGGCTGGTCATCGGCCTCGGCGTCGGGCTCGCGCTGGCCGATCTGTTCGGGCTGACCGGAGCGGCCCGCGGCGTCCTGGTTCTGCAATGCTCGATGCCGGTAGCGATCCACAACCATGTCTTCGCCCAGCGCTACGGCCGCGCGCCGGACGTCGTCGCGGGCATGGTGCTGACGTCGACCCTGCTCGCTTTCGGCTTCCTCCCGTTCGTGCTGTGGATCGTTCTGTGAAGCCCCGCGGCGCCGGGATCGGTCGCCATGATCCCGGAAGGAGTCCCGCCATGAACGGCGCCGATGTCGTCGCCCGCATCCTGGAGCGCGAGGGCGGTCCCGCCCGGCGTTCGCGCATCTCCCGGGTTTGGCCATCTCCCGGGTTTGGCCGGAGCGCAGGATCGGAGTCCGGCCCGAAACTCCGATGTTCGATGACGATCGGCCCGCAGCGGCTGCGGATCGGTTCGGGCCTGCTTACGCCCGTGCGGGCTCGACCCTTGCCGCGCAGAACTTGAACTCGGGGATCTTGCCGAACGGGTCCAGCGCCGGGTTGGTCAGGAGGTTGGCCGCGGCCTCGGCGTAGCAGAAGGGGATGAAGATCATCCCGCCGGGCACGTCGGCGTCGACCCGGGTCTTGATCTCGATGGCGCCGCGGCGCGTTTCCACCCGGACCGGATCGCCCGGCGCCAGCCCCATCGTCTCGAGGTCGCGCGGCGACAGATGGGCGATCGCCTCCGGCTCGATGCTGTCGAGCACCCGGGCGCGCCGCGTCATCGAGCCGGTATGCCAGTGCTCGAGCATGCGTCCGGTCGTCAGGATCATCGGATAATCCTCGTCCGGCGCCTCGTCGGGAGGCCCGACGGCGGCGGGTACGAACTTGCCGCGTCCGCTGGCGGTGGGGAATCCGTCGCCGAAGATCACCTCCTCGCCCGGCTGGTCTTCGGTCTCCACCGGGTAGGTGACCGAGTCCTCGCGCTGTAGACGCTCCCAGGATATGCCCTCGATCGAGGGCATGATCTCGCGCATCTCGGCGAAGACGTCCGCCGGTCCGTCATAGCGCCAGTCCAGGCCGAGCCGGCGCGCGATCTCCTGGATGATGTCGAGGTCCCGCCGCGCCTCGCCCGGCAGCGGCAGCGCCGCGCGGGCGAGCTGGACCTGGCGGTTGGTGTTGGTGAAGCTGCCCTCTTTCTCCGGAAAGGCCGAGGCGGGCAGGACGACATCGGCGAAATGGGCGGTCTCGGTCAGGAACAGGTCCTGGACGACGAGGTGCTCGAGCTTGGCCAACCCGTCGCGGGCGTGCCCGACATCGGGGTCCGACATCGCCGGGTTCTCGCCCATGATGTACATGCCGCGGATCCGCCCGGCGTGGATCGCGTCCATGATCTCGACCACCGTCAGGCCGGGCTCGGGGTCCAGCCCGGTCCGCCAGAATGATTCGAGGGCCTCGCGCGCGTCCTTGCCGGCGACCGGCTGGTAGTCGGGATAGAACATCGGGATCAGCCCGACATCGGAGGCGCCCTGGACGTTGTTCTGGCCGCGCAGCGGGTGCAGCCCGGTGCCGGGCCGGCCGATCTGGCCGGTCATCAGCGCCAGCGAGATCAGGCAGCGCGCGTTGTCGGTGCCGTGGACGTGCTGCGAGATTCCCATCCCCCAGAAGATCATCGCCGCGCCGGCGCCGGCATAGACCCTGGCGACGAGGCGGATGGTCCGCGCATCGACGCCGCAGACCGGCGCCATCGCCTCGGGCGTGAACGGCGCGAGGTGCGCGCGCAGCGTCTCGAACCCCTCGGTGAAGGTCTCGATGTATTGCCGGTCGTAGAGCCGCTCCTCGACGATCGCGTTCATGATCGCGTTCAGCAGCGCCACGTCGGCGCCGGGCTTGAACTGCAGCATGTGGGTGGCGTGCCGGGCGAGCGCCTGGCCGCGCGGGTCCATGACGATCAGGGTCCGGCCCGCCCGGACGGCGTTCTTGAAGAAGGTCGCCGCCACCGGGTGGTTCACCGCGGGGTTGGCGCCGATGACGACGATCACATCGGCGTTGGCGCATTCCGAGAACGGCGCGGTGACCGCGCCGGAATTGACGGTTTCCATCAACGCGGCCACCGATGAGGCATGGCACAGCCGGGTGCAGTGATCGACGTTGTTGGTCCCGAAGCCGACCCTGACCAGCTTCTGGAACAGATAGGCTTCCTCGTTCGAGCCCTTGGCCGAGCCGAATCCTGCGAGCCCGGCGGGTCCGTGCGCCGCGCGGATGCGGGCGAGGCCGGCGGCCGCGGCGTCGAGCGCCTCCCGCCAGCTCGCCTCGCGGAAATGGGTCGACGGATCGGCGGGATCGAGGCTCGCCAGACCGTCCTTGCCGACCCCCGGTTTGCGGATCAGCGGCCTGGTCAGGCGATCGGGATGATCGACGTAGTCGAAGCCGAAACGACCCTTGACGCAGAGCCTGCCGCGATTCGCCGGGCCGTCGCGGCCGTCGACTTTCAGCAGGGCGTCGTTCTTGACGTGATAGGTGAGCTGGCAGCCCACGCCGCAATAGGGGCACAGGCTGTCGACCGTGCGGTCGGGCTCGATGACGCCGGGCCGATCGGCGGTCAGCACGCTCGCCGGCAGCAGCGCGCCCGTCGGGCAGGCCTGGACGCATTCGCCGCAGGCGACGCACGTGCTTTCGCCCATCGGGTCGTCGAAGTCGAAGACGATCTTGGCGTGCGCGCCGCGGTGCGCCATGCCGATGACGTCATTGACCTGGACTTCGCGGCACGCGCGCACGCACAGGGTGCAGTTGATGCAGGCGTCGAGATTGACCGCCATCGCCGGGTGGCTCGGGTCCGCCTCGGGGCGGCGGGCCGATTGGAACCGGCTCCCGGCGAGGCCGATCCTGTCGGCCCAGCGCCACAGCTTCGCGCCCGGGTCGTGGGTCTCCGGGCGCGCCGGCTGGTCGGCCAACAGCAGTTCGAAGACCATGCGCCGGGCCGCGACCGCGCGCGCGGAGGCCGTATCGACGACCATGCCGGGGGCCGGCGCCCGGATGCACGAGGCCGCCAGCACCCGCTCGCCTTCGATCTCGACCATGCAGGCCCGGCAGTTGCCGTCGGGCCTGTAACCCGGCGCCGGGGAGTAGCACAGATGCGGGATCTCGATCCCCAGCCGCCCGGCGACCTGCCAGATCGTCTCGCCGGGTCGGCCCTGGACGGTCCGGCCGTTCAACGTGAACCCGACGCCGACGCCGGTTTCGCCATCCCCGGGCATGGGCTAGCCGCCCGGCGCGTCGTCGGGAAAGTAGCGCAACGCCGACAGGAGGCCGTTGGGCGCCGCCTGTCCGAGCCCGCAGATCGAGGCGTCGGCCATGGTCCGGGACAGCTCCTCCAGCAGCGGCCGGTCCCAGGACGGCGCCTGCATCAGCCCGACCGCCTTCTGGCAGCCGGCGCGGCAGGGCGTGCACTGGCCGCAGCTCTCGTCCTCGAAGAAGCGCATCAGGTTGAGCGCGGAGGCGGCGGCCGAATCCCGGTCGGAGAGAACCACCACGGCGGCCGCGCCGATGAGGCAGCCATGCTCCTCCAGCGTACCGAAGTCGAGCGGGATGTCGGCCATCGACGCCGGCAGGATGCCGCCCGAGGCGCCGCCCGGGAGATAGCCCTTGAAGCGGTGGCCGTCGGCCATTCCGCCGCAATGCTCTTCGATCAGCTCGGCGGCCGTGATCCCGGCGTCGGTGATCTTCACGCCCGGCTCCCTGACCCGGCCGGAGACCGAATACGAGCGCAGGCCGTGGCGTCCGTTGCGCCCGCGGCCCGCAAGCCAGCCCGCCCCGTTGGTCAGGATGTCGCGAACCCAGTAGAGCGTCTCGACGTTGTTGATCAGCGTCGGCCGGCCGAACAGCCCGACCTGGGCCGGGAAGGGCGGCTTGTGCCGCGGCAGGCCGCGCTTGCCCTCCAGGCTCTCGAGCATGGCCGATTCCTCGCCGCAGATATAGGCGCCGGCGCCGCGCCGCAGCGCGATCGAGCCCGGCGGCGCCAGGCCCGCGGTCTCCAGCGCCGCGATTTCGCGCAGCAGAATCTCGCGGCAGGCCGGGTACTCGTCGCGCAGATAGATGTGGCTGGTCCCGGCCTCGACCGCCCACTGGCCGATCAGCATGCCCTCGAGAAACCGGTGCGGATCGGTCTCCAGGAAGTGCCGGTCCTTGAAGGCGCCGGGCTCGCCCTCATCGGCGTTGACCGCGAGGTGGCGCGGGCCGGGCTCGGCGCGGACGAACCGCCATTTGCGCCCGGTCGGGAAACCGGCGCCGCCGAGACCGCGCAGCCCGGACTCCTCCAGGGTCCGGATGACCTCCTCGACCGGGAGTCCGCCTCCGCGACAGGCTTCCAGGCGTTCGTAGCCGCCCGCTTCGCGATAGGCTTCCAGGCCGATATAGGCCGGCAACGAGGGCGTGAGCGCGCGCGCGCCGGCGGCGGCGAGTACGGCGTTCGCATCGGCCGGGGCGATCGGGTTGCGGCCGACCGAGACCGCGGGCGCACGGTCGCAGGCGCCCATGCAGGGCGCGCGCACGACACGGGTATCGGCGTCGGCGCGATCTTGCAGCGCCGCGATCAGCGCCTCCGCGCCCATCATCTCGCAGGTGATCGAGTCGCACACCCTGATCGTGACCGGCGCCGGCCGTATCCGGGCGTCGTCCAGCACGTCGAAATGGTGATAGAAGGTCGCGACCTCGTAGACCTCGCTCAGCGCCAGGCCCATCTCCTCGGCGAGCGCCGTCAGCAGCGCCGCGGGCAGGCAATGCTCGGAATCCTGGATCAGATGCAGAATCTCGATCAACAGATCGCGGCGCAGCGGACGGTCGCCCAGCAGGGCCCGGACCTTGGCGAGCGCCGCCGGATCGGCGCGCCTTCCCTTGGTCTGAGGGCGCGCCCGGCGGCGGCCGGCGCCGGGATGGCCGAACGTCTGGACGGTATGGGCGCCCTTCGCCATCTTCGGGAGTAAGCCTCGTGCTCTCGATCATGCGCCGGCGCCCAAACCATGCGCCGGCGCCCAAACCATGCGCCGACGCCCAAACCATGCGCCGGCGCCAGGGTAGCGGCTCGCGCCGGGGGAGTCCGCATAAACTTGCGCGCGCGAAGGCGCGGACCCGGGGGACCCTCTGAATATAGCGCCAAGGGCCCCTGAATATATCGGATGGGCGCATGGATCGAGCGTATGATCGTGGCCCGTTCACATCCGGTCATGCGTCGGAGCACAGGACGCGTGGATCGTTGACAAGCGGCAAATCCTTTATCGCCGACCGCGCGGCGGGTCGCGCTCGACCGCGCGCAGCGCGACGACCGCGGTGTTCATCAGATGCTTGCCGGCATGCTCGAAGTTGACCGTGACCCGGTCGCCATCGACCGACTGCACCTGTCCGATCCCCCAATCGTCGCGCCCGGGGTGGCGCACCAGCATCCCCGGAACCAGATCGCAGACCATTTCCGCTCCCTTAATCGCCCCTTAATCGCCCCTTAATCGCATTGATAAACGAGTCGCATTGATAAACGCCACGGACGAACGCCGCTGACGAACGCCGCGCCGCGGCCGGGAGAATATCAGGGGCGCCGGCCGCCGTCGGCCGCGATCCTGGAGCGATCTCGATGAATATTCTGGACCCGGCCCGGCGAGTCCGGGATAAGTTCGTGCGACAGGATCGTTTCGACCGCACCCGTTTACGAGAAAGCCCGGGACGTGAGCCCCTCCACCCCCATCTGGACTCCTTCGCCCGAGCGGATCGCCGGCGCCAACATGAGCGCGTTCATCGACCTGCTGCGCGCCCGCGGCCAGATCGACGCCGCCGACTACGATGCGCTGTGGCGCTGGTCGGTCGAGGACATCGAATCCTTCTGGTGCGCGTTCTGGGATTTCGCCGGGATCGTCGCCGAGACGCGCGGCGAGCGCGTCCTCGACCGCGGCGAGACCCAGCAGCATGCGGCGTTCTTTCCCGACGCCCGGCTGAACTTCGCCGAGAACGCGCTGAGGCGGCGCGACGACGGGCTCGCCATCATGTTCCGCAACGAGGCCGGCCTGGAGTCGACGCTGAGCTGGGCCGGGCTCAACGAGTCCGTCGCACGGCTGGCCCACGCCTTTGCGGCCGATGGCATCGAGCCGGGCGAGCGCATCGTCGCCTACATGCCCAATATCCCGGAGACCGTCATCGCCGCGCTTGCCGCCGCCAGCCTCGGCGCGGTGTTCTCGACCTGCTCGCCCGATTTCGGGCCGCGCGGCGTGCTCGACCGCCTCGGCCAGATCGAGCCGGCGATCCTTCTGGCGGCGGACGGCTATCTCTATAACGGCCGCGTCCATCGGGTCGGCGACCGGGTCCGCGAGATCCGGCAGGGCCTGCCCACGCTCCGGCGCACCGTGCTGGTTCCCTATATCGAGGCGGACCCGTCCGGCGACCGGCCCGGCGACCAGAGCGGCGACCGGCCCCTCGACCAGCCCGGCGACGCGGTCCTGTGGGACGACTACATCGCCGCGCAGCCGGCGGGCGAGGCGCCGTATCGGCGCCTGCCCTTCAACCACCCGCTGTCGATCCTGTTCTCGTCCGGCACGACCGGCGCGCCGAAATGCATCGTCCACCGCGCCGGCGGCGTGATCTTGCAGACGGCGAAGGAGACGATGCTCCACTACGACGTCAGGCCCGGCGACCGGATCCTGTTCTTCACCAGCACCGCCTGGGTGATATGGAACCTCCATCTCTGCCACCTGCTGGCCGGCGGCGCGCTGCTGCTTTACGACGGCTCGCCCTTCCATCCGGACGCCGATGCGATGTTCGACTACATGGAGCGGGCGCGGGCGACCCATTTCGGCGCCTCGGCCAAGTTCATCGACGCGATCAAGCAGGCCGGGATCGCCCCGGGCCGCGCGCGCGACCTTTCGGCGCTGCGCTTCATCATGACCAGCGGATCCGCCCTGACGCCCGAATGCTTCGACTATGTCTACGAGAACGTCAAAGCCGACGTGCAACTCTCTTCGACCTCGGGCGGCACCGACATCATGTGCGGTTTCTTCACCGGCAATCCGATCGGCCCGGTCTGGCGGGGCGAGATGCAGGCGCCGGCGCTGGGCATGGCGGTCGCGGCGTTCGACGACGACGGCGACCCCTTGCCCCCGGGCCGCAAGGGCGAGCTGGTCTGCACCGGGCCGCACCCGTCGCTGCCGCTGGAGTTCTTCGACGACCCCGGCGGCGCGCGCTACCGCGAGGCGTATTTCGAGCATTATCCCGGCGTCTGGCGCCACGGCGACCTGATGGAATGGACCGAACATGGCGGCGCCTGCATCCACGGACGCTCCGATGCGACGCTCAACCCGGGCGGCATTCGCATCGGCACCGCGGAGATCTACCGCCCGGTCGAGACGATGGACGAGGTCGTGGAGGCGCTCGCGGTCGGCCAGGATTGGCCGCCCGATTCGCGGATCGTGCTCTTCGTCGTCCTGACGGAGGGATCGGTCCTCGACGACGGGCTGCGCGCGCGCATCGGCGATGCGATCCGCGCCAGCGCGACCCCGCGGCACGTGCCGGCGCGGATCCTTCAGGTCCCCGACATTCCGCGCACCAGAACCGGCAAGATCGTCGAACTCGCCGCGCGCGAGGTCGTCCACGGCCGGCAGGTCAAGAACATCGACGCGCTGGCCAACCCCGAAGCGCTGGAACACTTCGCCGATCGCGAAGAACTGAAAAGCTGAAGCGCGGCGCGCAGCCGCTTGCTGCGCGAGCGGTTCATTCCCTGCGTGCTCGCCGCCGATCCCGAGGCCTGTCGCGACGAAGGGCGCGGCGGCCCGGATCCTTCCAGGATCTGGGACATCGCGATGCGAGACGAGAAACCGGGCGGCCACAGCGAACGGCCCGGCGCCGTACCTTCAGACCCCACCAAGCCCTCGGCGGACGCCCCCTCCCGAGAGTCGGGCCGCAGTTCGGTTGCCGTGAGGCCGCTCCAGACCACGCCCAACCCGCCACCACTGGCACCTTCACCGGTTACCTGCTGGGGCAGATTCAAGATATTGAGAGATAACCATTTACCCAAAGGGTAAGGATTTCACAAGTTACAGGACAGCCACCGCTCGTTCGATGGCTTCTTTGTAGCGCTCGAGGGGCTCTTTATTGACTTGCGATTTTATATTGAACACCTCATACGCGCCAACTTTGATCTGTCTTATAGGCATTCCTTGGTGCGACGCCACAATTGCCACTGAATGCGTGTCGGGAATGTCGAAGAAGTATTCATCCTCTCCTCCTCTAGAATCGGGTCCACGAGCAGCGTCCTTCTCCAAAAGTCTTTTGGCCCTTTTTTTGATTTCACCAAACATCGCCCCGAATGCCTTGGATGCTCTAGCATTGTACTGTGTGCTTCTGTTCATAAGGATAAGCTTGATGCTGGGCGGGGTCAGCCCTTCTTTCTTCAGGCGCGAGGAGAACATCGCGCCTTTATATCGGTCGGGAACTCCGTGCTCGTAAACGAGTTGGCCGATGTTGTCGATCGCACGGGCTGAGCTCCCATCCGCCGAGCACGGAATAATGAGCTTGTTTGCCGCGACGATGGAGAGCTCAGTGTAAGCTGCAAAGCTGGGATTGCAGTCGATGAAGATGGTCGAAGTCGGCTCGTTGGTTTCCAGAACGTCACACAAGTCTGCCAACCAGCTATGCACATTTTTCCATGCATCTTGAGGCAGACTCTGAGTCGCGATCTGGTTGATAGCCTCGGCTTGTACTTCGAGGGATGGATCACCAGCGATCAGAAAAAGATTTTCCGGTATTCTCTTGTTCCGTCTGTGTATCTCGATCGCAAAATCAGCCTCTGAGCCGGTTGGTTCATGAGGCTGCTTCAGCCTGCTATCGAAGTATCCTCCAATAGTCTGTCTCTCCAGCCCATCTAGAAGTTTCGCCAATTCATCCGCGCCACGACCGTTGCCGCCGAGAAATATCTCCGACACGTTCGCTTGAGGACACATGTCGATGACATACACTTTCTTGTCCGGATTGGCCGCGGCGTATTCCGAAGCGAACACGAACGTCAGGAACGACTTCCCGACACCGCCCTTGTTGTTCCAGATGGCATAACGCATCGCATTCTCCTTGAGTGGCGGCCTACAAGCTTGTCTAATCACCTCAAAGAATGGGAATTGATCAGCCGATCCAGCCTCTGATGTTCACTCGCACCAACTCTCGCGCCGCCCGCCACCGTAAGCTCGCCCATGGCCAGCCGCGACCAGCGCCGCCGACAGCGGCTACCCGTCAACAGTATTGCACAGAATAATGGATACCAACAACGGTTGTTAATAATTTTTTATATTGCTGCATCGTAGTCGGCGATGGCGTCCTCGAAGGCGCGCCGCGGCAGAGGCCGCACTCCGCCGCGAGTCCGATCTGCCCTGGCCGGACGGCGCCAGGTTGAGCCTCGCCGACGCGGCGGTTGCAGCCTGGAGGACTGCGCCAAAAAATTAGGGATGGGCGCGGACCGGTGGTTGGCCGCGTCTGCGCGGTGGCAGCCGGACCCAATCTAACGGCCGCCAGCCGGTCGCGAGCTCGCGATACGGTAGGTCAGCCCTTCCGCTGCCGCCGTTTCTGCCAACGGGGCCATCGCTCCTTGGCCGCATCTTCGTCCCAGTCAAAGCCGTCCGGTAGAGTTGGTGGGAAGCCGTCCGGGTGCTGACTACAGGAGTTGAGTTGCGTCTGCGTGAGTCCTTTCGCGTCGGAAAGGTCCGCGTCAGAAAGGTCTGCGCCGGTGAGCCTCGCGCCGGAGAGGTTCGCGCCGGTGAGGATTGCGTAGAAGAGGTTCGCGCCAGAGAATTTTGCGTTGGAGAGGTTGGCGAGTTCGAGGCCCGCGTGGGCGAGGTCCGCGTGGGCGAGGTTTGTGGGGACGCAGTTCACGGGAGCGAGGGTTGCGTGGGTGAGGGTCGCGTGGGTGAGGGTCGCGTGGGTGAGGGTTGCGCCGGCGAGGTTCGCGCCGGCGAGGTTCGCGCCGGCGAGGTCCGCGCGGTTGAGGATCGCGCGGTTGAGGATCGCGCCGGAGAGAATCGCGCGGGAAAGTTTCCCGTCGGTGAGGTTCGCGCCGGCGAGATTTATCTCGTGAAGGTCGAACCACAGATCGTCCGGCAACTCGTTCTCGGCCACGGTACGGACGGCGATATGCACCAGCGGGTCGACTTTCACTCCCGCCTGGGTCTTCGCGGCTTCTGTCTCTCCGACGGAACCGTGCGACCGGACGAATTCCTCCAGCATGCGGAGCGCGTCCCCCTTGTACGGGTTGTCCTCGTCATGAACCAGCCGTCCCAGGGTTCTGGCGCCCGCCTTTCTGACCGTTTCGTTCTCGTCCTTCAGCAGTTCGACCGCCTGGAACAACCGGGTCTGGGAAAGCGACTGCCGGTGTTGCCTGTCGGATTGCGTCATTGCCTCGCGTTGCGCCTCGACTGCTTCGCGTTGTCCGTCAACTGCTTTTCGTTGTGCCTCGACTGCTTTTCGTTGTGCCTCGACTGCTTTTCGTTGTTCGTCAACCTGCCGCTCGGCGATCCGGCTTCGCCATACGGCGAGCACGGCGGCCCAGATCGCGGCTATGATGAGACCGTAATTGCGAACGATCTCTCCATGCGACGGGCCGCCATGGTCGGCGGCTGAACGCTTGGCCTCGTCCCAACCCAAATCGAGCAGAGGCGCTGTCAGAACTACAGCCACGGCGAAAACGATGATCTCCACTGCGTGTTTTTTCGCCCACTTCTTCATCCGTCTCCCCCGACCGGCGCCCTCGTCGCGTCAAGATTTTCGCTAAAGGCCATGATGGCGCCCACCCCCGAACCGCGGGTCGTGAGACGCGACCCGTGGCATGGATGTCCCGATTTTCAGGCGGCGGACCCGGCTCCGTCTACGCGCGCGCGCTGAAGCGCCTTCGTCAAGCCTCGGGGTAAAAAGGTTCAGCAACGACGATATGGTGCGCTACAAGGGCCGCGCGCCGCAAGCTGCCGCAAGCCGCCGCCGCCGCTATTGCGTCAAGGCAAGCGTCCGGGTCCACGAACATCCCGACCGAACGCTGGCCATCTTCCACGGCCCATCTTCCACGGCCCCGGGTGCATCGGCCGCTATCGGGCCTGCGGGCGGCCGATCGGGCAGGAGACCGATACCGGAAGGGCGGCGTGAACCGCTTCGACGCCGGCCAAACCTGCGGTCGCCTGTCGCTCCCCCCCGGTTCGACCGGCGGCGACAACGACAGAAGCGGACAAACGGCAGGGAACCCGTACCGGACAACTCGGAACGTTCTCGACAGAGCCCGGATAAACGCTTGCGGCGGCGTCAGCAACGATTTACCTTACGGATCTGCGTCGCGCCCCACCGTGTGGGGCATCCAGACCGACCGAGGCTTGGAAGGAGGAATGAGGCATGAAAAAGATCGTCGAGACTTTCACCCCCCCCCCGCGAAGGACAGCAGCGCGGAGTTGACACGCTGGACCCGGCCGACGATCCACGAACTGGGGCGCGTTCAGGGGACGGAAGGCGGTCCCCAACTCGAAGAGAGTGAGAATACCTATAACAGGCCCGATGGTTCGTAGGCGTCGAGCGCCGTTGCGACAGGCCGATAGCAGCGGCTGGCGAGACCGGGAGTTGAAACAGGGCAGGGGGAAGAATCTCCCTTCAAGCCCAATCGAGGCTATGCGCCCCGAAGACGGCGCAACCGCTCGTCGATCCCGGCCTCGGGAAGGAAGACCGCATCATCCGCCCGCCAGGATTCCAGGGCGGAGATGAGAAGCCCGACCTCGCAGACTTCGGCGACATGCAGTTCGTCAATGATCCAGAGAACCCCGTGAACACGCACGCCGCGCGCCGTTGCGACTTTCCGCAGACGGCGGTCTCCGGTCAGGAGTATTCCGTTTTCGTGGCGGGCGGTGGTCACCAGGGCGAAGCAGTCATTGACCGAAAGGCCGCTACGGGCGCGGCGCAGCGCCGAGACCTGCGCGACCTCCTCACCCTCACCCGGCAGATCGCAGGTGGCGAGACCACCGTCTTCGAGCGTCTTCGAGCATCCGCCACTCTTGCGCCGTGAATGCGCCGTGAAATCGAGAAGCTCCTCCTCACGGATCGGCAGGGGCGCGCGATGAAACGATCACGATGAAACGATAAGGCAACCGCAGCAGGATATGTAGCAATCGCCCCTTCTTCAGGTCGATCGGACAGGAGGCGTCATTGACGACGACACGGGGACGACGACACGGGGACGACGACACGGGGACGACGACACGGGTCACCGGTCACGCGGCCCCCTGATGTCACGTTCGACACTGCTCAAGGAACGCCCGAGCATCTGCGCCGCCCGCACAGGCGAAATCATCTCTTCGCCGAGCGCGCGCCAGACGAGCCGCTCGAAGCGCTGCGCCTTCTCGAAGGCCGCGAAGCCTTCTTCTGGTCCGAGAGGCTCCGGCTCTTCGCGCCTCCAGCCTCTCGCATAAGTCTTGAACTTATACCCGACGGCGCTCTCCGACAGGATGCCCACCTGTCCAAGCCTCACGAGCATCGCGGCGGCGGAGACGCCATAGCTGCGCTTGAGCCACATGATCTCGGGCCCGGGTATGTTGTGACGGTTCCGGCCGGCTTCCCCTTCCAGATGCTCGCGCGGGATGAGGAACGCCCCCGCAAAGCGGTTCATCGCGCGCTCTTTCTTTGGCGCCGCATTGCCGGTGGCGGCGATGATCCGGTGGGCGAGCTCATGGGCGAGGTTGAAGCGCCTGCGTTCGACAGTGGTATGCAGCGAGACCACGATCACCTCGGCTGGCGGGTTATCCGCCCGCTCGACATGACAGGCCAGACCGTTGATGCGTTCGGGGAGATCGGCCTCGATGATTTTCAGCCCCTTGTCTTCGAGCAGCGCGGTCATACTCGGGATCGGGTCGATCCCGAGCTTCCATTCCTCGCGAACCTCGCGCGCCTTGGCGTCGATAGCCTCTTCATCGGCGATCCGCTCTACGCGCAAATCGGCGAAGGGGTCTTCGGGCGGATGCAGGTCGAGGATGTCCTCGATGGCGAAATAGTCTTCGAGCTTCTCCATCGTGAGGGCTTCCGCCATCGCGCGATCCTGCGCCGAGGCGGTCGAGTTCTTCCGCCACTCGACGCTTTCCAGGGCTTCGACCTGCCCCCCGACCAGGAAGTCGAGGGATGCGCCAAGCGCTTTGCCGAGCCCGACCAGCACTGCCGAGGACGGCATCATCTTGCCCGCCTCGTATTTGCTGATGGCCTGCGCCGACACGCCTGGGGTCACGCGGTCTGCGAGCGCCTGCATGGAGAGACCGGCCCGCTTGCGGGCCAGCCTGAGCCTTTGTCCGAACATGGCCCTCTCCCGACG
The DNA here is from genome assembly GCA_965202905.1 of Alphaproteobacteria bacterium. Classification (GTDB taxonomy): domain Bacteria; phylum Pseudomonadota; class Alphaproteobacteria; order MPNO01; family MPNO01; genus CAYFYS01. The sequence goes on from OZ241868.1 coordinate 2,221,167, forward strand.
GTTGTATCGTGGTTGATAAGCGACCTTTTCTAATCATATTTAGACATGAGCTTGTCGGATCGTCAAAAAATTGTCGAGTCGTCAACCGACATCGACACGAGGAATCCAAAATGTCCAAGAAAAATCAGCACGTTGTGCCGAATCGGGGCGGTTGGGCCGTGAAAGGGGCAGGGAATAAATACGCATCTTCCCGCCACGAGACGCAGCGTGAGGCCATCGCGGTCGCGCGTAAAACCGCCCTTCGTCAGGGTAGCGAGATGCTGATCCACGGCAGGAACGGTCGCATTCGCGAGCGTAACACCTACGGCAACGATCCCTTCCCTCCGAAAGGCTGACGCGAAAGGAACGACCGAATGGCCGGTATCGGAATGCGGTTCAACGGCCGCAAGATCACCTCCGCCGCCCAGCTTCAGCGTGAGCTGGAGCGCAGCATGGAGAAGCATGTCGAAGACAGCCTGAAGAAGGCTGCCGGTCCTGGCGTGCAGATGAAGAAGACCCGCGACGGCTACACCTTCGAGGGCGCGCGCCCGGGCAGATCGAGCGCATGAAGAAGCGGCTGCGCTGACGTGGCCGTGAAGCCGCCTCGAATGGAAGGCTCCCCGAACTTCATCGCTCGTCGTCCTTGCAACACCTCCGCAAGACCTCCGCCCGCTTCATGGCGCATCCGCTTCATGGCGCCGCCTCTGCCGAGGCGACGGCAAACCGGACGGATCGCCCGGACGGATCGCCCGGACGGATCGCATGGCGCCGGCGCCGGACATGACGCTTGTTGGCGACGCCCCGCTTGACGCGGCCGGAAACCCGGCATACCGACCCGGCATACCCGACAAGGCGAATCCGGTGCGAGAGCGCCGACACGAAGACCCTGCATGGTTTCCTCGCCGGGAACGCCAGGCCCGACGCCAGGGTCCATACGGACGAGGCGGCGGCGTACAGGGGCGCCCCCTTCGACCATGAGATCCCTTTCGACCATGAGCCCCCTTCGACCATGAGATGGTGAGCCATAGCGCCGGCGAGTTCGTCCGCGGCGTGGTCTACGTCAATGGCATGGAGTGTTCTCCGGGCCACCCTGCATCGGGCCTGCAAGGGCGTTCATCGCAAGATCGGCCCGAAGCGCCTTCACCGCCATGTCAGCCACTTCGCTGCCCGCCACGATGTGCGGGACGTGGATCGTGCGGGGCGTGGATACGGTCGGGCGGATGGGCTCTGCTGCGGGCGCGATGCGCGGGAAGCACCTCACCTGCAAGGCGCCTGCAAGGCGACGATCGTCGCAAACGGACTGGCGTCAGGAGCGCGCGGCCAATGGCGCCGACGATGGAACGCCGCAGAGTATTTCGAGAGTATTTCGCCTTTTGCGGAAAGACGGGGAAGAGTTGCGCTTTGCGCCGACGCCATTTGCCCGACGCCATTTGCGACATGAACGGTTACGGTGCCCTGTTCCGCTTCAAGCGTGACGGGCTTCAAGCGTGACGGGAAGATCGTCGAACTCGTCGCGCGCGAGGTCGTCCACGGCCGGCAGGTCGAGAACATCGACGCGCTGGCCAACCGCTGGCCAACCCCCGGGGGGGGGCGCTGGAACACTTCACCGATCGCGAAGAACTGAAAAGCTGAAGCGCGGCACGCAGCCGGCCGCCGACGCAGCCGCCAGCGGCGCATCCGCCAGTTGAGGGCCTTCAGGGTGTCGGCGTCCAACGCCGCCTGTCTGGCGTAGAACTCGTAGCGCCAAGCCCCAGCGCCGCGCTATCCGCAGAGTGACGGCGGCCGTGCATCATGATACTGTGGGTTGCTCATAAACATTCTCCACACTTAAAATGCGTTGGCCGCCTTCCGTCCCCTGGACGCGGCCCAGCTCGCGGACCGTCGGCCGGGTCCAGCGTGTCAACTCCGCGTTGCTATTCCTCGCGGGGGGGGGGGGGGGGGTAATCTTTGAAAGTCTTCTTCACGCCGTCGCTCATGTCTCGGTTTCCTTTCTGGCTTCGACCGGCCTCGCTGCTATCGCGCGGTACTCCGGACCCAGAGATGTTATGCGCGTTCTCCGGCCGCGTCAAGCGGGGCGTCGCCAACGAGCGTCATGTCCGGCGCCATGAAGCCGGCGGAGGTCTTGCAAGGACGACGAGCGGTGAAGTTCGAGGAGCTTCATGCGAGGCGGGGCAGGCCCGGGAGCCGGCGGCGGAGGCGTTGGGCGTCCGTTGGGCGTCCCGGCGCGCACGCTCGTCAGGAGCGCGCGGCCAATGGCGCCGACGATGGAACGCCGCAGAGTATTTCGAGAGTATTTCGCCTTTTGCGGAAAGACGGGGAAGAGTTGCGCTTTGCGCCGACGCCATTTGCCCGACGCCATTTGCGACATGAACGGTTACGGTGCCCTGCTCCGCTTCAAGCGTGACGGGCTTCAAGCGTGACGGGAAGATCGTCGAACTCGTCGCGCGCGAGGTCGTCCACGGCCGGCAGGTCGAGAACATCGACGCGCTGGCCAACCGCTGGCCAACCCCGGGGGGGGGCGCTGGAACACTTCACCGATCGCGAAGAACTGAAAAGCTGAAGCGCGGCACGCAGCCGGCCGCCGACGCAGCCGCCAGTTGAGGGCTTTCAGGGTGTCGGCGTCCAACGCCGCCTGTCTGGCGTAGAACTCGTAGCGCCAAGCCCCGGCGCCGCGCTATCCGCAGAGTGACGGCGGCCGTGCGTCATGATACTGTGGGTTGCTCATAAACATTCTCCACACTTAAAATGCGTTGGCCGCCTTCCGTCCCCTGGACGCGGCCCAGCTCGCGGATCATCGGCCGGGTCCAACGTGTCAACTCCGCGTTGCTATTCCTCGCGGGGGGGGGGGGGGGGGGTAATCTTTGAAAGTCTTCTTCACGCCGTCGCTCATGTCTCGGTTTCCTTTCTGGCTTCGACCGGTCTCGCTGCTATCGCGCGGTACTCCGAACCTAAAGATGTTATGCGCGTTCTCCGGCCGCGTCAAGCGGGGCGTCGCCAACGAGCGTCATGTCCGGCGCCATGAAGCCGGCGGAGGTCTTGCAAGGACGACGAGCGGTGAAGTTCGAGGAGCTTCATGCGAGGCGGGGCAGGCCCGGGAGCCGGCGGCGGAGGCGTTGGGCGTCCGTTGGGCGTCCCGGCGCGCACGCTACGCCGCTGGGAGGACCGGGTGGGAGGACCGGGTGGGAGGAACGGCTGGGAGGGCCGGGTGGGAGGGCCGGGCCATTGCGGCGACCGGGATCCGGGTCGGGATCCGGCGCCCGCCGTTCGCCCGGCCGCAAAGCGACGCGCGCGTCGGAGCAAGATGGTATCCTGGCTGACGGGTTTTGGCGGGTTTCTTGCGGGTTTCCGGCCGGTCGCCATTCGATTTCCGAGTGATTTCCGGCGATCGCGCGGCATCGCGCGGGTCCGGTCGAATGGCGGCCGGTCTCGGCCGAATGGGGCAATTCGGGGCGGGCACGCTATGCGCATCCTCGACATCCGCGAAAAGACGGTCGCGTTGTCCTCGACCGTGCGCAACGCCGGCATCGGCTTCCAGGGCATGACCGCCAGCGCGGTGGCGATGATCACCGACGTCGTGCGCGACGGCCGGCCGGTCGTCGGCCTGGCGTTCGATTCGATCGGGCGCTACGGCCATGGCGGATTGCTGCGCGAGCGGTTCATTCCCCGCGTGCTCGCCGCCGATCCCGAGGCCTGTCGCGACGAAGAGCGCGGCGGCCCGGATCCTTTCAGGATCTGGGACATCGCGATGCGGGACGAGAAACCGGGCGGCCACGGCGAACGGCCCGGCGCCGTCGGGCTGATCGACGCGGCGGCCTGGGATCTCGCCGCCAAGTTCGAGGACAAGCCGCTGTGGCGCGTGCTGGCCGAGCGCTTCGGCGAGGCGGCGGCGGCGCCGCCGCGCGTTCCGGTCTACGCCAGCGGCGGGCACTACCGGGAGGCCGGCGATCGGGAGACCGACGATCCGGCCCTGCTCGGCGAAGAAATCCGGCGCTGTCTCGATCTCGGATACAGGACGGTCAAGATCAAGGCCGGCGGCGCGCCGCTCCCGCAGGATCTGCGGCGGATCGATGCGGCGCTCGCCGCGCTCGGTGGTGGCGGCGCGCTCGCGGTCGATTGCAACGGCGTTCTGTCGCAAGCCGCTGCGGAATCCTTCATCGCCGCGGTCGCCGACCGCGGCCTGGCGTGGGTGGAGGAGCCTGTCGATCCGCTCGATTTCGCCGCCCACGAGGCGCTCGCCGACGGCTCTGCGACGCCGCTGGCGACCGGCGAGAACCTGTTCTCGGCCAGCGACGCCCGAAACCTGATCCGCCATGCCGGGCTGCGCCCGGACCGCGATCTGCTGCAGATGGACATATCGCTGAGCTATGGCGTCGTGGAGTATCTGCGCATCCTCGAGATCGTCGAATCGCACGGCTGGTCGCGCCGTCGATGCCTGCCCCACGCCGGGCATCTGCTGGCCTTCAACGTCGCGGCCGGGCTGGGGCTCGGCGGGCACGAATCGGCGCCGCTGGGAAACCTTCCGTTCGGAATCGAGGTTTCCGACGGGCTGGCCGCGCCCGACGACGCGCCGGGCGTGGGCTTCGAGCGTCACCCGAGCTTCGATCCGATCTTCGGCGATATGACGCCGTGACCGGCCCCGCCCCCGACGGGCGAGGCGACGGCGAACCGGACGGATCGCCCGGACGGATCGCCCGGACGGATCGCATGACGCCGGCGCCGGACATGACGCTCGTTAGCGACAGCCCGCTTGACGCGGCCCGATGCGGCGCATAGGATTCTTCAGTCTGGAGCGCTGCGCGATAGTAGCCGGACCGGCCGAAGCCGGGACCGAAGTCAGGAGGGAGAATGAGACATGAACGACGGCGTGAAGAAGACTTTCAAAGATTACCCCTCCCCCGCGAGCGATAGCAGCGCGGAGCCGACGCGCTGGACCCGGCCGGCGATCCGCGAGCTGGGCCGCATCCGGGGGACGGAAGACGGCATACACTCTTCGACGGGGGAGGGTACTTATAATAATCCCGACGCATCATGATGCACGGCCGCCGTCAGTCTGCGGAGAGTGCGGCGCCGGGTCGGTGACGCGCGCTCCGGAAACTCTCCGGAAACGGAGCGTCCGGTCCCCGGACCGGGCCTGCCTCACGTCCGCAAGCCGGCCGACGGCATGACAGAGACGACGAGCGATGTCTTCACGTCCAGTAAAGACACTGTTGCGGAAGATGAGGGTACATACAGCTATATGAATACCAACGCGTCATGATGTAGGGCGCAATTCGCAATCCGCAGCCACGGGGGCGGCGACGGGGGCATCCGCGGCGGCCGGGCGGGTTCCTGGGGCCGGCGGGTCGCCGGGTTCGATGAGACGGAACCGCCCGAGAGAGCTGCCGGGATACATTGGGCGGCGCCGCTGCGCCCGCCGACCATCCCCCCGCCGGGGCTGTCCCGGCAACGCCGCCATGACCTTCGTGTGTTTCGCCGCGGCGGCCGAGACTCCTTTTCCTGGCCGGCCCGGCGGCGGCCGGGACCGCGGTCGATCTCGAACCCGTGCTCGCCGTCGACTCCTCACGCAGCATCGACGGCATTGGGCATCGACGGCTATGTGTACAGCCTGCAACGCGAGGGTTACGCCAAGGTGCCGACCTCCATCCCGAGGCGATCCGCGCGATTACCTCGGGCTTGCGGGCCTGGCGCGGCGGATAACGGTCGCCTGTGTCGAGCGGTCGGGCCGAACAGGCCGACTGACCGGCGATCGACTGGACGATGACCGACGGCCCAGCCTCCGCAGCGTCGTTCGCCAAAACCCCGCGCCAAAACCCCGCGCCAAAACCCCGATGGACTTGCCGCGACGCTCTTCCGACGGCGCCGGACCCGGCGCGGCCATCGACTTCGCCGCCGGGCAGTTCGACGGCAACGGGTTCGGCGGCGCCCGACGGGCGATCGACATCTCCGGCGCCTTCCGCCTCATACCGGTCCTCCCACCCGGTCCTCCCACCCGGTCCTCCCACCCGGTCCTCCCACCCGGTCCTCCCACCCGGTCCTCCCACCCGGTCCTCCCACCCGGTCCTCCCAATGGCGTAACGTGGTGGCGTAGCGTGGCGCCGGGACGCCCAAGGGACGCCCAACGCCTCCGTCGCCGGCTCCTGCGTCGACTCCCGGGCTTGTCACCTCGAATGAAGCTCCTCGAACTTCATCGTTCGTCGTCCTTGCAAGACCTCCTTGCAAGACCTCCGCCGGCTTCATGGCGCCGCCTCTGCGAAGCGACGGCAAACCGGACGGATCGCCCGAACGGATCGCATGACGCCGGCGCCGGACGTAACGCTCGTTAGCGACAGACGGCGCAATTCATGTTGACCGGCAGGCCGCCGGTAAGTATGATAAGCGCGTGTCGAAGGCGGATCGCTCACAGGCGGCCGGCGGCATGACAGAGCCCAACTCTTGATCTCCGGGAGAGAAAACGTGCCCAATCACCGAAACGCCCTTGTACCCCCCCCCCCCCCCCCCGCAGAATGAGGCGCTGACGCGCTGGACCCGGCCGATCGTTCGCGAACTGAGCCGCGTCCAGAGGACGGAAAGCGGCGAAAATCCTTACAGGTTTGAGGGCACTCACTATGTCCTCGAAACATCGTAGACCCGACTCTCAGACATCATGACGCACGGCCGCCCTTGATCCGCGGATAGCGCGGATCGAGGGCTTGGCGCTACGAGTTCTACGACGGACAGGCGTTGGACGCCGACGCCCTGAAGGCCCTCGGCGGACGCCCCCCTTCGACTGCGGCCCGCGCTGTCCTGCCATGACGCAAATCGAATGGGAGGGCCGGCCGCTCGCGCAGCAGATCGATTACGCATCCAGCGCCCGTCCGGTGAGCGAGGATCCGATCGCCGCCCAGCAGCGCACGGCGTGGCGGCGCGACGAAGGCGACCCTACGCCCGTGAGCCGGGTTCAACCCCTGGAGGTCGCCCCACACTCTCTCGGGCACGAGGCTTGGGCATGAGGACGATTACGGAAAGGACATGTTCGCGCGGGAGGAACTTACGAAGCCGGCCGGGAGCCCTTCGCCGGCTTCGAGGTCGAGGAAGTGGAGACCCGCTACTCCGCGCTAACGCGAAGGCCGCCCGGCGGGCGCGGGAGGCGTTGATCTCGGGGCGGGCGGGCCGCTTCAGCCCGGGCCGTCCAGGTCTGAAAGGCTTCGCTGCGCCGCTTCTATCACCTTGGGGATATTTTCTCCGTCGCCAGATCGAGCGCCTTCTTGAAATCGCTTCGCGCCTCGTCAGTTTTGTCGAGCACCATCTTCGCGTTGCCCCGGTTGCAGTAGGCACCCGCATAGTCGGGCCGCAGTTCGATTGCTGCATCGTAGTCGGCGATGGCGTCCTCGAAGCGGTGGAATGCCATCTTCGAGTTGCCCCGGTTGTAGTAGGCTTCCGCAAGGTCGGGCCGCAGTTCGATAGCCGTATCGTAGTCGGCGATGGCGTCCTCGAAGCGGCCGAAGTCATCCTTCGCGGTGCCCCGGTTGTAGAAGGCTGCCGCATCGTCGGGCCGCAGGCCAGTCGTTGCGTCGCGTTGTTCGTCAACCTGCCGCTTGGCGATCCGGCTTCGCCATACGGCGAGCACGGCGGCTGCGTGCTTTTTCGTCCACTCCATCATCCGTCTCCCCCGATCGGCGCCCTCGCCGCGTCAAGATTTTCGCTAAAGGCCATGATGGCACCCACCCCCGAATCGCGGTCGTGAGACATGACCCGTGGCATGGACGCCCTGATTTTCAGGCTGCGGACCCGGCTCCGTCTACGGGCGCGCGCTGAAGCTCCTTCGTCAAGCCTCGGGGTAAGAAGGTAATGCAATTCTTTGCAGGCAAGATGGCCCAGGTAATACGCAATCGCGCCGGCCCCCATGCCGGGTCTCGCGGGTCATTCGCACCAACCCCCGCGCCGCCCGCCGCCGTAAGCCCGCCCGTGGCCGGCCGCGATCAGCGCCGCCGACAGCGGCCGCCCGTCAACGATCGGGTCCGCGATCACGCGGCCCCCGTACTTGCCCCAGCCCGGATCCTGGATCACGACCGGGCGGGCCCGACGCCGACGCCGCCCGCGTGAACGCCGTCGCCGCCCTCCCGGCCGCGCGCTCCGCCGCAACCTTGAGGTCGGCCAGCTCCGGCGGCGGATCGGCCGACGCATCCACCACCACCGTGTCCCCATCGATCACCCGCACCACAGGCCAGGAATAGCCGACGGCGTGAACAGGGGCGGCGGCGAACACGAGCGCCGCGGCGGCAAGCGCCGCACGCGAGGCGCGCAACGCGCCGTCCTGCGCGCTCTGCGCCGGCGCTGAAAGGAGGCCGCATCCCGCAATACCGCTCGACGCGACGAAGGCGACCCAACACCCGTGATCCGGGTTCAACCCCCCGGAAGCCGCTCCACCCTGTCCCGGGCTCAAGGACGATTACGGAAAGGACATGCGTGCGCAGGAGGAACTTACGAAGCCGGCCGGGAGCTATTCGCCGGCTTCGAGGTCGAGGAAGTGGAGATCCCGCTACTCCGCGAACGCAAAGGCCGCCCGGCGGGCGCGGGAGGCGTTGATCTCGGGCGGGCAGGCCGCTTCAGCCCGGGCCGTCCAGCTCTGAAAGGCGCTTCCGCGCCGCTTCTGCGATCTCGGGGAGATTTTGCGCCATTGCCAGATCGAGCGCCCTCTTGAAATCGCTTCGCGCCTCGTCGGTGTTGTTGAGCGCCATATTCGCGTCGCCCCGGCTGTAGTAGGCTTCCGCATAGACGGGCCGCAGTTTGATGGCCTCATCGTAGTCGGCGATGGCACCCTTGAAGTCGTCGAGCCCATGCTTCGCGAGGCCCCGGTTGTAGTAGGCTTCTGCAAAGTCGGGCTGCAGTTCGATTGCCCTATCGTAGTCGGCGATGGCGCCCTCGAAGTCACCAAGTGCCTTCTTATCGACGCCCCGGTTGTTGTAGGCCTCCGCATAGTCGAGCCGCAGGCCAATTGCCGCATCGTAGTCGGCGATGGCGTCCTCGAAGCGGCCGAGTCTCGCCTTCGCGGCGCCCCGGTTGCTGTGGGCTACCGCAAAGTCGGGCTGCAGTTCGATTGCCCTATCGTAGTCGGCGATGGCGCCCTCGAAGTCGCCGCGTTTAGCTTTCGCGTTGCCCCGGTTGTTGTAGGCTTCCGCATAGTCGGGCCGCAGTTCGATGGCCGCATCGTAGTCGGCGATGGCGTTCTCGAAGCGGCGGAGTCTTGCCTTCGCGAGACCCCGGTTGTTGTAGGCCTCCGCATAGTCGAGCCGCAGGCCAATTGCCGCATTGCAGTCGGCGATGGCGTCCTCGAAGCGGCCGAGTCTCGCCTTCGCGGCGCCCCGGTTGTTGTGGGCTACCGCAAGGTCGGGCCGCAGTTTGATGGCCTCATCGTAGTCGGCGATGGCGTCCTCGAAGCGGCCGAGTCTCGCCTTCTCGGCACCCCGGTTGTTGTAGGCTTCTGCAAAGTCGGGCCGCAGTTTGATGGCCTTACCAAAATCGGCGATGGCGCCCTCGAAGCAGCCGAGTGTCTTCTTATCGTTGCCCCGGTTGTAGTAGGCTTCCGCATAACCGGGCCGCAGTTTGATGGCCTCATCGTAGTCGGCGATGGCGTCCTCGAAGTCGCCGCATCCAGCCTTCGCGTTGCCCCGGTTGTTGTGGGCTTCCACAAAGCCGGGCCGTAGTTTGATGGCCTCATTGTAGTGCTCTATCGCCTTCTTGTGGTCCCCGGACTTTGCTGCCTTAATTCCACGATAGAATAAAAGATTAGCTGTTTTGAAGTTTTCTTGGTTGCCAATAAACCCAAACAAGTCATTGTATATAGTTTTATCACGAATGTTGTAGAACTCCAGAAGATGTTGGCGACAATCTCTCTTTATTTCCTTTGGGACGCGGAACGATTTATAATGGCGTTCCGGAACGACGCCCTCCGGCGCATGTACGAAAACGCTGCTTTGAAACTCGACGCGCGCCCTGCTGAGCGGAGTTCGGGCGGGATCGAGGACGCGGATCTGCGTCGGGCGGGGCTCGTATTCAATGTCGCCGACAGTGTCGATGCCGTCGGTTTTCAGGGCAATCAGGCGCCCGTCCCTCTCCCTTTCTTCGCCGTTGCAGGCGAAAAAGAGTGCCACTAACAGGCTGCGGCTGAAATCGATCAGGGTTGTGTCAGCGCCAAAATGGCGAAGGTCCGTGAGTATCTCCTTATTGCTCGTGGCATCCGGGAATTGCTCTCTGGAGTTTTCTACGATTTCTTTCTCGATATCGACGGGTCGAAAATTTTCATTAAATAAACATTCTCTTTCGTGTTTTCTATAAAGACCAGAACTTAATTCTCTGAATTGACGATTAGTTCCTCTGAAGAAATATTCTTCACCTTTACAGAAATATTCTATACGGGAAATCAGTTCCTGCGGCGTTTGCGAATGGTCCATGAGCTCCTCCCTTAGATGACGCGGGTCTTTCGGGTCACTCGCACCAACCCGCGCCGCCCGCCGCCATAGGCCCGCCCATGGCCGGCCGCGATCGGCGCCGCCGACAGCGGCCGGCAGCCGACGATCGGGTCCGCGATCACGCGGCCCCCGTACTTCCCTCAGCCCGGATCGTGGATCGCGGACCGGGCGGGCCGACGCTGCCGCCGCCCGCGTGAACGCCGTCGCCGCCCTCCCGGCCGCGCTCCGCCGCGAAGGACGGCAGCGCGGAGTCGACACGCCGGACCAGGCCGACATTCCGCGAATGGGACGGCATGACAGGGACGGACGCCGCCAGCATCTATACCGGTAAAACCATTAGCGCAGAAAGTGAGAGTGTATACGCTCGTACTGACGCGTCACGATGTAAGGTGCAATTCGCGATTCGCAGGCTCGGGGCGGCGACGCCGAACCCCACGGGCGGGCCGGCCGGGCCTCGATCGCCGCCGTGCAGGCGGTTGCGACAAACCCACCCATCAACCACACAGGCCCACCAACCGCACACAGGCACGGCGCCGGACCGGTATCCCCGCCCTCCGGCGGGCGCATCGACGCGCCTCTGAACCGAACCCGCCCCGACCATCCCTGTTCCCACACCCCAACGCCGCCAAAATGAATAGCGTCGCCGCCTCCCACCAGGGTTTGAGAAACACGGACCAACGACCGGCCGTCCGCGATCGCCCCCCTCCCACGACCGCAACCGTCCGCATCGCGCCCGTCCTGCCCCCCAAGGGGCGGGACGGGCGGGAGCGCGGCGGGCGCATGATCGTGGGATGCAACCCCCGCGTCGAGTCGAAGCCCGGCCCCTTACCCCGGGAACGCGCCCGGCTATGGCCCGCGCACCGGCGCGCCCGTAGGGTTCGGCGTCGCCGCCTTCTACGTCGAGCCCCTCGATCGCCGCGTCGCACGCGGCGTCATCCGCGACCGCCGCTACAGCCGGAGCGCGGTCGACGACGGCGCCCTCCATCCCGGCGTCTTGCAGCGCTACGATCTGGGCCACGGACTGGGCCACGAGCCGGGCCACGGGCTGGTCGGCGTCCCGCAAACGGCTACGCCCTCGACCCCCGGTCGATGGACGAGGTCGCGGCCGGAACGCGGATCGACGACTATCTCGAACTCGACCGCATGCGGCTGTCCGACCGCGCCCCGCGCAACAGCGAATCCCGCGCCCTCTCCTGCGCCGTCGAGTACATCCGCCGCGTCCCGCCCCGCATCCGCTGGATACAGCCCTTCGCCGACGAGCGCTGCGGCGGGTGGGGCGTCGTCTATCGGGCCAGCGGGTTCCGCTACCTCGGACGCCATCGCACGACCTTCCGGGAACTCGACGGCGAGCGCCATCGCGACATGCCGCCACGACATGCCGGGCGCCGCCCACCTCGAGGGCGGACGGCGCGGGCAATATCTCCGCGACAACCCGCGACGCGGCGCCAATACCGACGGTTCCGCTACCGGCGACCGCTCCACCCGCGCTGCGCCAGATATCTCCACCTCCCCATACCCCCATATCCAAAACCCACAACGCGGCCTGTCGTTGCGCGGCCTGTCCGTTGCGACGATGGCGACCCGACGCCCGTGAGCCGGGTTCGACCCCCGGAGGCCGCTCCACACTCTCTCGGGCTCGAGGATGTTCAGAGCGGCCCATGAGTGAGATCCCGGACGGCGGCCTGCGGCCCCCGCACTTGCCCCAGGCCGGATTGCAAACGCCTTGAGCCTTCAAGGCCGCCCAATCTCCTCCCCGAACGCCGCCCGCAGCTCGACCAACACCGGGTGGTCCGGGAACCGGACCCTCAGCAGCCCCGCGTAGTTCTCTGCCATCTGCCGCGTGTTCGGGTGTGCATCGCCCAAGGCGGCCCGGAAAATCTCCAGCGCCTGCCGCAAGAGCGGCTTCGCCTCCTCGTACCGGCCCGTAGATTCTAGCACGCCGGCAAGGTTGTTGAGGCCAGTGGCATAAGTCGGATGCTGCTCGCCGAGAGTCTCGCGGTTAATCTCCAGCGCCTGCCGGTAGAGCGGCTCCGCCTCCTCGTACCGGCCCGTGGTTTGCAGCACGCCGGCAAGGTTGTTGAGGTGAGCAGCGTAGGTCGGATGCCGCTCGCCGAGGGTCTCGCGACCGATCTCCAGCCCCTGCCGGAAGAGCGGCTCTGCCTCCTCGTACCGGCCCGTGGTTTGCAGCAGGCCGGCAAGGTTGTTGAGCCGGGCGGCGTAGTCCGGATGCCGCTCGCCGAGGGCCTCGCGGTCAATCTCCAGCGCCTGCCGGAAGAGCGGCTCCGCCTCCTCGTACCGGCCCGTGGCCTGCAGCAAGCCGGCAAGGTTGTTGAGCCGGGCGGCGTAGTCCGGATGCCGCTCGCCGAGGGCCTCGCGGTCAATCTCCAGCGCCTGCCGGAAGAGCGGCTCCGCCTCCTCATACCGGCCCGTGGCCTGCAGCAAGCCGGCGAGGTTGTTGAGGCCAGCAGCGTAGTCCGGATGCCGCTCGCCGAGGGTCTCGCGACCGATCTCCAGCGCCTGCCGGAAGAGCGGCTCCGCCTCTGGATATTCGCCCATGTCATTGAGAATGCGGCCGAGCTGGTCGAGCGCTACGGCGGTCTCGCGCGCCTTCTCCCCGTAATCGCGGCGCGAGAGCGCCAGGAACTTACGTCCAGATTGCCGGGCGGCGTCCAACCGACCGGCGCGCCACAGGAACTCGCTTGCTTTGCCGAGATGCGCGTAGCTCGGGCCGAGCCGCGCGGCCTTCTCGAAATGAGCCGCCGCCTCACCCCATCTGATTTGAAGGGCCGCGATCTCCCCTCGCCGGAAGGCCGCCTCGGCGCCGCGCCCGACCTCCATGTCCGCGTGGGCTTCGATCTCGGCCAACAGAGTGTCGGCCTTGGAGAAATCGCCCTTTGCGAGCGCCGCGCGCGCCTCCTCCAGCCGGTCACCGCCGACATCGTTGCCGAAGCGGGCCAGGGCCGTCTCCAGATCGCTGATCTTTGACTGCGCTTCGGCATAGGCGGTCTCGAGGTCGGAGAGTTGGCGCGCGATCTCCGCTTTTTCGTTCTCCAGTTTCCGTCGTTCATCGTCGTTCGCGTGGCGCAGGCGCTCCGTGACCTCCCGCTCCCGGCGCAGCAACGCATCCTGGAAATCCTCGACTGACATGTGAACACTGCCGCCCTCTGGAGGCGGTGGCGAGGGCGCTGGAGGCGGTGGCGAGGGCAAAGGCGATGGAGGGAATGGGGGTTGCGCGGCGTGTGTCTTCGGCTTCCCCCGGATCTTGGAAATCCTCCAGAACAAGGTCACCGCTGCTATGAATAACAGTAAGGCCCCACTATTCCCGGAGATCTTCGACCAATCCCAAACTTGCTTGAGCCCCATCAGGATTGATTCAACGATGCCGTTCGTAACCTCCACATCCGCGCGGGCTTCAGTCTCGGCCAACAGAGCGTCGGCCTTGGAGAAATCGCCCTTTGCGAGCGCCGCGCGCGCCTCCTCCAGCCGGTCGCCGCCGATGTCGTCGCCGAAGCGGGCCAGCGCCCTCGCCAGAGCGCTGATTTTTGACTGCGCTTCGGCATAGGCGGTCTCGATGTCGGAGAGTTGGCGCGCGATCTCCTCTCTCTCCTTCTCCAGCTTCCTCCGCTCATCGTCGTTCGCGTGGCGCAGGCGCCTCGTGACCTCCTGCTCCCGGCGCTGCAACGCAGCCTCGAAACTCTCGACTGACATGCCAACGCTGCCGCCGTTCGGAGGCGATGGAGAGGGAGAAAGAAAAACAAAAGAAACAACCGACAAAGAAAGGCTCAACACTACTACAAGGATCATTAATGCCCGATAATTGCCGGCGTCACTCAACCAATTCCAGAATTTCTTGATCCACATCAGAATTGTCTCACCGATGTCGTTTGTATCGAGTACCGCACGCGCGACGCAGGCAGTCCGCCCGAAACACGCTCACCCGCACCACCCCGCCCGCTTTCCGCCGGTCACAGGCCCGCCCATGGCCGGCCTGGCGCAGCGCCTCCGCTACGTCGCCACACTACGTCGCCACCGTCGGCGCCGATCACGCGCGCCACGACCCGGCCCGCATACTTGCCGTGCTCCGGCCCGTCCAGCACAACCGTCGCGCCCAACCCTCCCGGCGGCGCTTCGAGCGCGTCCCGGGCTTCCCGCGCAACTCGGGCATGTCAATGAACGACGCGCCGGAAGTCCGGGAGCTATTCGTCGGCTTCGAGGTCGAGGAAGTGGAGACCCGATACTCAGCCAACGCCAGGGCAACGCGAAGGGCGCGGGAGCTGCTCGTCTCGGGTGGCCGGGGATAGGGCGGGTCAGCGCTGTGGTTGTACCCCGCGCCTTTCTTGCCACCGTTTCTTGGCTGCTTCTTTGTCCCAGGTTTTTTTGGCTGCTTCTTCGTCCCAGGTAAGGCCATCCGGCAGATTCCTCGGTGGGGGGCCGTCCGGACGCTGCCCGGCCGCGTCGAGTTGTTCTTGGGTAAGTCCTTTCGCGCGATCAAAATCCGCGTTGGCGAGGTTCGCACTAACGAGGCGTGCGTCGGCGAGGTTCGCATTAATGAGGGCTGCGGAGGTGAGGTCTGCGGAGGCAAGGTCTGCGCTGGCAAGGTTCGCACTAATGAGGTGTGCGCCCTCGAGGTTTGCGCTGGCGAGGTTTGCGCTGGCGAGGTTTGCGTCGGTGAGGAATGCGCCGGCGAGGTTTGCGCCGAAGAGGGTTGCGCCCCTGAGGTGTGCGCCCCCGAGGTATGCGCGGGTGAGTTTTGCGTCGAAGAGGTTTGCGCGGGTGAGGTGCGCGTAACCGAGGGACGCGTTGGCGAGATTTATCTCGTGAAGGTCGAACCTCAGAATATCCGGCAACTTTTGCTCGGCCACGGTATGGACGGCGATCTGCACCAGCGGGTGGATTTCCGTTCCCGTCCGGGTCTTCGCGGCTTCTGTCTCTCCGACGGAACCGTGCGACCGAACGAATTCCTCCAGCATTCGGAGCGCATCTTCCTTGTACGGGTTGTCCTCGTCATGAACTAGCCGTCCCAGGGTTCTGGCTCCCGCCTTTCTGACCGTTTCGTCCTTGTCCTTCAGCAGGTCGACCGCTTGGAATAACCGGGTCTGGGAAAGCGACTGCCGGTGCTGCCTGTCGGATTGCGTCGTTGCCTCGCGTTGTGCCTCGACTGCCTCGCGTTGTTCGTCAACCTGCCGCTCGGCGATCCCGCTTCGCCATACGGCGAGCGGCAGACCCCAACAAGCGGCTATGATGAGACCGTAATTGCGAACGATCTCTCCATACGACAGGCCGGTACGATCAGCGGTTGACCACAGAGCCTCGTGGAGCATCCAGTAGATTAGAAACGGTGTGAGCGAGACAGGCACGGTGAAGGCGATCTTCGTTGCGTGCTTTTTCAACCACTCCATCATCCGTCTCCCCCGACCGGCGTCCTCGCCGTCCACGCCGCCCGGCCGACAGTTTTCGCCTCGTCGGGAAACACCAAGGCCACAAGGCGCGCGGGCGCGCTGCTCATCTCGAACCGAGGGCGCACCAGCTCCCCCGCTTCCCGCCGTCACAGGCGCGCCCGTGACCGGCGGCGATCGGCGCCGCCGACAGCGGCGGCCGGTCAACGATCGGGTCCGCGATCACGCGGCCCCCGTACTTGCCCCAGCCCGGATCGCGAACCGCAATCCGGCCGGTCCGCGACACCGCCGCCCGCGTGAATGCCGTCGCCGCCCTACCGGCCGCGCGCTCCGCCGCAACCTTGAGATCGGCCAGTCCCGGCGGCAGATCTCGGCCGACGCATCCACCGCCGCCGTGTCCCCGTCGATCACGCGAACCACCGGCCAGGAATAGTCGACGGCGTGAACAGGGGCGGCAGCCGAGCGCCACGGCGGCAACCGCCGTCACCCGAGGTGCGCAACGCGCCGTCCTGCGCGCTGCGCCGGCGCCGAAAGGAGGCGCCTCCCGCAATACCGCTATATCCGCTTCCTCAAGCGCAATCTCAAGCTATCCCTCCGGCCCTGTCTCAAACCCACAGCGTGGCCTGTCGAAGCGACGAAGGCGACCCTACGCCCGTGAGCCGGGTTCAACCCCCGGAGGCCGCTCCACCCTTCATCAGCGGCGGAGGCAGATAATCGTGTGGTCGAGCCTCAGCCCGGCGGCTCGGGCGCGGCGCCCCGGAGCCGGCGCAAAGCGTCGAGATTATTCTGCGTCCTGGCCCAATCGAGCGGCGCACGCTCGCGGGTGAGTTCCTCAAGCGCGTCGCGGTAGGCGTCGGCCGCCTCCTCAAGGCGCTTCGGGTCGCCCTCGAGCTCGCCGAGGGCCCGGAGGGCGTTGCCGAGGTTGCTCTGCGTCACGGCCCACTGGAGCGGCACGCGATCGCGGGTGCGCTCCTTGAGCGCGTTGCGGTAGGCGTCGGCCGCCTCCTCAAGGCGCGCCGTGCTGCCCTCGAGATCGCCTAGGGTCCAAAGGGCGGCGCCGAGGTTGTTCTGCGTGCCGGCCCACTCGAGCGGCACACGATCGCGGATGCGCTCCTTGAGCGCCTCGCGATAGGCGGCGACCGCCTCCTCAAGGCGCTTCGTGCCGCCCTCGCGCCCGCCCAGGGCCCAAAGGGCTATGCCAAGGTTGTTCTGCGTTGCGGCCCACTCGAGCGGCACGCGATCGCGGATGCGTTCCTCGAGCGCCTCGCGATAGGCGGCGACCGCCTCCTCAAGGCGCTTCGTGCCGCCCTCGCGCCCGCCCAGGGTCCAAAGAGCGACGCCGAGGTTGTTCTGCGTTGCGGCCCACTGGAGCGGCACGCGATCACGGGTGCGCTCCTCAAGCGCCGCGCGGAAGGCGGCGACCGCCTCCTCAAGGCGCTTCGTGTCGTCCTTGATCTCGCCCAGGGCCCGGAGGGCGGCGCCGAGGCTGTGCTGCGTCATGGCCCACTGGAGCGGTACGCGATCGCGGGCGCGCTCCTTGAGCGCCTTGTGATAGGCGTCGACCGCCTCCTCAAGGTGCGCTGTATCACCCTCGCGCTCGCCCAGGACCGCAAGGGCGTTGCCGAGGTTGTTCTGCGTCATGGCCCAATCGAGCGGTACGCGATCGCGGGTGTGCTCCTCGAGCGCCTTGTGATAGGCGGTGATCGCCTCTTCAAGGCGCTTCGTGCCGCCCTCGCGTTCGCCCAGGGCCTGGAGGGCGGCGCCGAGGTTGTTCTGCGTCACGGCCCACTCGAACGATGCGCGCTCGCGGGCAAACACCTTGAGCGCCTTGTGATAGGCGGTGATCGCCTCTTCAAGGCGCTTCGTGCCGCCCTCGCGTTCGCCCAAGGCCCGGAAGGCGTTGCCGAGGTTGTTCTGCGTCATTGCCCACTCGAGCGGTGCGCGCTCGCGGGTGCGCTCCTCGAGCGCCTCGTGATAGGCGTCGACCGCCCCCTCAAGGCGCTTCGTGCCGCCCTCGCGCTCGCCCAGGGCCACAAGAGCGTTGCCGAGCGCGTGATGCAGCGCAGCGCGGCGCACACGGTCTCTGCACTCAGGGCCCACGATTGCGTTGCCGCCGAGCAGCGCGGCGAGCTTCCCGGCAACATCTTTCAGCCCGCTCTCCAGCACTCGACCGCGCGCTTCGTTGTCCGCGAACGGCGCCGCGGCGCTCAGCGCAGCGGCCGTGAGTTGTGCGCGGAGGTCTTCGCGGAAGTCCTCCCCGAGCGTCACATGATTCAGGATGTAGGGGGTATCGCCACGATCGAGCGTCCCGTCGTCCGCACGCGGCACGAACCACAGACTGAGCGCTGAACCGGATTTCTTGACTGAGCCGACGATGGCCACATCGGCATTCCAGTCATTCAGAGCAGCGCGGGCTCCTCCCCGCGTCTTCGGCCGCCAATCGTCTGCAGCGCCTCCAGCCTTCACGAGGCGGGCGGAGCGCACGAGCTCGATGCCCTCAACGTTTATGAACGCCTCGGCGACGGTTTTCGTGTCGCGCCCACTGGCGTCGTCCGCAAGCCAGCACAGCACGACGCGGAAGCGGTCCTCGGGGCGCGACGCTTTGGCTTGGAAAAGATTCTCGATGGCCAGCAATGCCCGTGACGGCGACGGCAAGAGCAGGTTGAAGAGACCCTTCAGCCGCGCGCCGAGCAGCGCCACCACAATGCTGGCAAACCAGAAAACCGGGCTCTCAAGCAATTCCAATTGGCGAGCCCTCTACAGGCGGCGAGGTGGGCGTCATGCGGGCATTGGGTCGGTCCGGCAACAGAATTGCTTTGCGCCTCACCCGCACCACCCCGCCCGCTTTCCGCCGCCATATATCCGCCCGTGCCCGGCCGCGGTCAGCGCCGCCGACAACGAGCGGCCGTCAACGATCAGGTCCGCGATCACGCGGCCGCCCCACTTTTCCCATTCGGGGTCCTGGATCGCGATCACGCCCGCACCGGCGATTGCCGCCCGCGTGAACGCCGTCGCCGCCCTCCCGGCCGCGCGTTCCGCCGCAACCTTGAAGTCGGCCAGTTCTGGCGGCGGATCGGCCGGCGCATTCATCGCCGCCGTGTCCCCGTCGATCACCCGCACCACAGGCCATGTGTAGTCGGCGGCGGCCGAAGCGGTCACGCCGGCGTACAGGATCGCCCATACGGCGACTGCTCAGCCTATCATGGCGCGACGATCACCTCCACCGGGGCCATGATAGGGCCGCCCTGGATCTCCCCGGTCGCCGCCTCCCATGTGACGGACGTGACAACGAAGTAGAGGCCGTCGGCCACGGCCGTGAACGCGAAACGACCGTCGGCGTCGCAGAGCGTCCTGCGCACGCTCTGCTCGTATCTCCAATCCGCCACGTCGGCGAGGGCGATCGCCCGCGCCGGGCGGGTCGTCTGGCCGTAGATGTTGCGGATTCGCTCTTCCGCATAGGGGCCGCGGGGGATCAAGAACGCCTCCTCTCCGGCGCAGGTCACGACGCCGCCGCCGCGCTGGCGCAGGAATCCCTGGCCTCGGATCTCATTCTGGCCATCAACCAGGCTCCAGGCGACCGTAGCAGGATCGAACACAGTCACCGTCGGGACCGGGACCGGCGGCGCGGTTGGCGGCGCGCACGCAGTCGAGACCAGGAGGGCAGGCGCAACCAGCAGGCCGAACCGGATCAAGATCGAAATGAGGCGCCGCATGGGTTCACTGCCTTTCGTGTTTCGGCTTCGGCGCCAACCGCCATGCGCTTCGGTCGTGCGCAGCGGTCCCGACCACGCCACCCGGCCCGTTTCGCCCGAGCGCCCGCGACGGCCAGGCCGGGTTGTCGCTGGTCATCCGCCAGCCGTCATCGTCTTCGCGCAAACGCTTCACCGCCAGACCGTCGTCGGTGTGGAGTACGAAGACCCGTCCGTCCCGGGTTCGGCGTGCGTGCGATCCAGCAGGATCATGTCGCCGTCGTTCAGGGTCGGCGTCTCGGCGTCACCGAATCGCCCGCCGCGCGGATGCAGACCAGACCGGATGGCGGCGCCCAGCGCGGCGGCGTCGAGCGCGGGATCGCGACGCGCAAATCCGCCGCCGCCTCGAACGCCATCTCGCCCGATCCGGCTGCGGCCCACACGTCTTCCGCGAACGCCGCCGTCGGATCGTCTTCCAGCCAGATCGTCTTCCAGATCGTCTTCATTGGCGGGGTCTGCGCGGGCCGGCAGATCGCGCGCCATCGGCTTGTCGCGAATGGCGGCGACGAACCTGATCCGAGCCGTCTCCATTCCGTGAAAGACATATTAAAGACGTATCGCGGTCAGGGCGTCTCGCCTACCGGAATCATTTCATGATGAATGTCTCATATTCAAGCCGGCGGC
The DNA here is from genome assembly GCA_965202905.1 of Alphaproteobacteria bacterium. Taxonomy (GTDB): domain Bacteria; phylum Pseudomonadota; class Alphaproteobacteria; order MPNO01; family MPNO01; genus CAYFYS01. Next base: position 2,241,363 of record OZ241868.1, read on the forward strand.
GTGTGAGACATGCGTCGTATCGTGACTCATAGTTCACGATCGCATTGTTCGACTCGCGGACCCGCTCGCCGACGGCACGACGTTCGAGACGTTCCGCGACGGGCTCGAACCCCTGCTCCGCAAGAAAGGCTGGTGGGGACGCCAGACCCTCATCGACCCCCTGACCGGCGAGGCGCAAGAGGTCCAGCTCGGCTCCGCCCGCCGGCTCCGCACCATCTTCCGCACCAACCTGACCACCGCGCACGCACGCGGCGAATGGCAACGCATCGAGCGCACCGCCGAGGCGCTGCCCTGGCTCCGCTACGTCGCCATCGGCGACGCACACACACGGCCCGCACACCTCGCCTGGCACGGCACCGTCCTGCGCTGGGATCACCCCTGGTGGCGCACCCACTACCCGCCCAACGGCTGGAACTGCCGATGCTCGGTCGTCCAGCTCGGCGACGAGGACCTCGAGCGCTTCGGCTTCGAGCCCTCCGCTGGACCGCCGCCCGACTCCCTGTTCACCCGGCCGTGGACCAACAAGCGCACCGGCGAGACCGTCCAGATCCCGGTCGGCATCGACCCCGGATGGAACCACAATGTCGGCGCCCTCGATCCGGTCGACCATGCGCAGAGCCTCCTCCGCGCGAGGGCCGACGACCCCTCGCCCAGGCTGGTCGGCGTCAACGACTACACCATCGCCGGGCGTAAGCACCGCCAGGATCTCGTCAAGGCCGCAGGCGGCAATCCCGCAGCCCCGGGCTTCGTCGGCCGCTTCCGCGCCCGGCTGCGCAACGCCCTGCGCACCGAGCGCGGCGCCGGCCAAACCGAGGCGATCGTCGCCGCCTCACCCGACAACAAGAAAGCGGCGGAGCGCGTGCGCCTCGCCGCGAGCAAACTCCCGGAGACGTGGGTCCGCCGGGGCAACGCCCTCCCGTTGCTGGCCATCAAAGATTCCTCCCGGGGCTTCTATAGCGCGGCGCGGGAGCGGCAGCCGATCGCCGAGATCAGCCTCGACAGCGATGTCGGCACCCCGCTGCACGAGTACGTCCACCATTTACAGAGGGCGATGCCCGGCCTCGACGCCCTGTTCCACCAACTCCACCGCCGCCGGACCGCAGGCGAACCGCGCGTCCAGGTCGGCGGGCCGACCGATCTCGGCCGCGAGGACCAGTACGTCCACGCCTACGCCGGTCGGGAGTACACCGACGAGGAGTTGCCCCAAGAGGTCCTGACGATGGGAGTGCAGCAGCTCTTCCACCCGGTCTGGGGCGAGGAATATCTGATCGAGCTGGCGCGCGACGATCCGGAGATGCTCGATCTGGTCCTCGGCGTCCTGTTCCACTACGATCCGGACTGACATGGCGAAGCACACCATCACCATACCGGACCGGGTACGCGGCCGCGAACTCCGCACCATCGTCTGGGACGATGAGGCCGGTACCGTCTCGGGCGATCATTGGAATGTCGCGAGCCTGCGCCGGGCGTTCGCCGCCGCGAAGCCGGTCACCGTGGGCAGCAACGGCGGCACATGGACCCTGCACGATCCGGCCCACGACCCCGCCGAGTTCCTGGCGGTCCTCGGCAACGCCTACTGGCCGGTGCTCCGGGAGCCGCTGCGCTCCTCGCTGCCCGCCATCTTCGACGGCGTCGAACTGCCGCCCATGGACTACGACGGCGGCGTCGTGGTGACCTACCCGAGCGGCTTCCAGGATTACCGGCCCGTCTTCCTCACGGGCGCGGACGGCGCCGACCTCGGCAAAATGGACGGCGGCGAGCTCACCCTTACGGCGCCGGTCGAAGGCGCCGGCTGGGATGTGTGGTACACCGCCGACGGCCGCATCGCCTCGCTCGGCGTGTTCTGACGGCCGGGCGCCGGCGCGACGGACCCGCGCCGCCCGCCGGATTTTCCGCCCCGATCCGACCCCGCGAAACCGCCCCGATTTTCCGCCGTTTCAGCGCCCCTGAAACGCCCCGAAATCCCCCTTGCAAGCCCCGTGCAAGCCCGGATTCGCAAAGACTTTCGTCCGCCCCGAAACCCCGCCCGATCGCCCCCAACCCCTTGAGTTTCCGCCCTCTTCCGCCTTCTTCCCGCCCTCTTCCGGATTCACAAAGACTTCCGTCCCCCGACACTCGCGATGCTGCGGACCTCCATCTCCGCCGGCAGGCCGGCTTCCAGCGCCTGCCATGTCTCGCCATCGCCCGGCGTCCGATGTCAGCCGTTGACACCCGATCCCCGCCCTGAGAGCATCGCCCGAACATCCGCACGCCAGGGAGCGGGCTATGGCGAAGCTGCGTCACATCGCGCTGTCGGTCCCGGATTTGGAGACCGCCAGAAAGTTCTTCGAAGAGGCCTTCGACATGGAGATGGTCGGCAAGGCCGCGACCGGCGTTTACATGTCCGACGGCACCGTCAACATCGCGCTTCTGGCGCGCCAGGGGCGACCGCTGGGCTACGAGGGCGAGGAGCCGTTCTACGGCATCGATCATTTCGGCATCTGGGTCGACGACATCGACGAGGCCTGCGAGAAGGTCGAGGCTGCCGGCGCCAGGCATGTCATGGGCGAGCCGACCGACAACCCGGACACGTTCTACGAGGTGAAGTACCGCGACCCGCTCGGCCAGATCTTCGATCTGACCCAGAACGGCTGGAAAGGCGCGGTCAAGGAGGTCGTCCCGGCCGAGGCCGCCGCCGACGAGGCCGGGGCCGGGGCCGCCGGGTAGGCCGACCGATGGCGGAGCCCGCCCGCCCGCGCTACGACCTCGTCATCGCCGGCCGGGACGTGATCGACCCCGCGCGCGGCTTCCGCGGCCCGGCCGAGATCGCGGTCTCGAACGGCCGGATCGCCGCCATCGCGCCGGATCGTCGGCTGCTCCGCGACATCTGCCCGCCGCAGACCGCGCAGGCGGCGGAATAGGCGTCCGGGCCGAGAAAGAGTTACGGGAGCAGGCGTTTGTTCGACCCCGACAAGATGATCGCCATCGACATCCACACCCACGCCGAGGAACCCTGCGGCACCCATCTCGATGACGGCTATGAGGAATTCCAGGCCGGGATGTCGGCCTATTTCAAGATGGATTTCATGCATCCGCCGACCATCCCGGAGACCGCCGCCTATTTCCGGGAGCGCAAGATCGGCGCGGTGATCTTTCCCGTCGACGCCGAGCGCGAGACCGGGTTCCGGCGCTACAACAACGAGGAGATGGCCGAACTCACCGCCGGGCACGGCGACATCCTGATCCCGTTCGCCAGCATCGATCCGGCCAAGGGCAAGGCCGGCGCGCGGGAGGCCCGCCGCCTCGTGGAGCATTTCGGCATCAAGGGCTTCAAGTTCCATCCGACCATGCAGGGCTTCTATCCCAACGACCGCAGCGCCTATGTGCTCTACGAGGCAATCGCCGAAGCCGGCGTGCCGGCGCTGTTCCACACCGGCCAGACCGGCGTGGGCTCGGGCATGCGTGGCGGCAACGGCATGCGGCTGAAGTTCTCCAACCCGCTATATCTCGACGATGTGGCGGTCGATTTTCCGGACATGCCGATTGTCCTGGCCCACCCCTCCTTCCCGTGGCAGGAAGAGGCGCTGTCGGTCGCGACCCACAAGCCCAATGTCTACATCGACCTGTCCGGCTGGTCGCCGAAATACTTCCCGCCGATCCTGGTGCGCTACGCCAACTCGCTGTTGAAGGAAAAGGTGCTGTTCGGATCGGACTGGCCGGTCATCACTCCCGACCGGTGGCTGAGCGATTTCGACAAGCTCGACATCAAGCCGGAGGTCCGGCCGCTGATCCTGAAGGAAAACGCCAGGCGCCTCCTGGGAATCTGATCGCCGCTGCGCACCCGTCGAACTTTTCGTGTACTGCCCCGGCAATCCCGGTCGGGATCGCCTGCGCGCGCCGCTCGCGGCCCATCGGCGAGGCCGCGGCTCGAAGAGGCCGGGTCGAGGCGAGACATTCCCTCAGCGGATCTGGCTCGGCAGCCAGGTCGCCAGGTCGTCGAAGAAGATCAGGAGCAGCAGCACGATCAGCTTGATCACGATGAACGGCGCCGCGGCGCGGACGACCTCGCCGAGCGTGACGTCGAGCGGCGCGACGCCCTTCATGACGTAGAGCAGGAGTCCGAAGGGCGGGGTCAGGAGGCTGATCTCCATCACGATCAGCATCAGGACCATCAGGTAGATGATGTCGATCCCCTGGGCCTGGGCGAGCGGCACGAAGAACGGGAGCGTAAGCAGCACCATCGAGACCTGGTCCATGAACGCGCCCATGAAGAGCAGCACCAGAATCATCAGGATCATCGCGGTCAGCGGGGTCATCCGAAAGGCGATGATCTCGCGCAGGAGTCCCTGGGTCGCGCCGGAGCTCTCCAGCGCCTGGGTGAAGACCAGGGAGCCGGCGATGATGAACAGGATCAACGTGTTGATCTTCGCGGTCTCCATCAGCGCCTTCCACATCTCGCGCCAGGTGAACTCCGCCCCCTCGACCCCGGTGACCCGGAAGACGGTCCCGAACATGCGGAACAGGTAACAAAGCGCGAAGGCGGCGACACAGCCCAGCGCCGCCGCCTCGGTCGGCGCGGCGAGCTTCATGAAGATGGAGCCCACGACGACCACGAAGATCATGAACAACGGCGCGATGTAGACGGTGAACGGCAGCCAGCGGTTCAGCGCCCGCCTGGCCGGTCCGTCATAGACACGGCGGTATCGGCGCGCCCCGCGCCAATGGATCTCGAACGCGATCGGCTCCTCGAGGTAGCTCAGATCGAGCTCGTAGCCCGGCGCAAGCGTCGGGTCGATCATCGAACGGCCGATGACGTAGGTGAAGAACAGCGCCGCCATGAACAGGCCCGGCACGATGCCGGCGATCAGCAGCTTCGCGATCGACTGATCGGCGAGGCTTGCCAGCAAGACCGCAAGCGCAGACGGCGGGATCAGCACCGCGACGCCGCCGACCGCCATGATCGGGCCCATCGCAAACGTCTTCGCATAGCCGCGCCGGACCATGTCGGGCAGCAGCACCGAGCCCAGGATCGCCGTGTTGGCGATCGAGGATCCCGACAGCGAGGAGAAAATCGTCCCGCCGGCGATCGAGACCACCGCGAGCCGGCCCGGCACGCGGGCGATCAGCCGGTCGATCGCGCCGATCGCCTTGAAGGCGACACCGGTGTGCAACAGGATCTCGCCCATCAGGAGGAACAGCGCGATCGGCGTCAGGATGAATTTGGTCACCGCGAGCTGGAACTCCATGGGCATCTCCTCGAGCCCGAGGCTGCCGCCGATGAACAAATAGGTGCCCAATATGTTGGTCGCGAAGAACGCAAACGCGACCGGCATGCCGAGGAACATTGCAACGCACACGGAGCCCAGCAGCAAGATCAGCGCGAAATACCACTCCATCCTCAGAACCCCGCCTTGGCGGTCGGGTCGGCCTCCTCCTCCACGGCTGCGCGCGCGCGCCGCGCGCGCAGCAGGAACTCGATCGTCAGCATGGCGAAGGCGACCGCAAACGCGGTCATCAGATACCAGTTGGCGAGCACCAGGAGCTTGTCCGGCAGATATCCTTCGACGTAATGCAGGATCGTCGCCTCGATGCCGTAATAGCAGAGCGCCGCGCACAGGAGCGCTCCGGCGATGTCGATCGCCTGTTCCAGGCGGGCGGCGAGCGAGGCGGGCAGGGCGGTCAGCAATACGTCGACCCGGACATGCGCGCCGTGCTGGAGCACCCAGGGCGCGGCGAGGAAGATCCCGAAATACAGCGCGTACTCGATCCCCTCGTAGAGCCAGGGCATGTTGCCCCATCGGAGGTTGCGGATCAGAAGGTCGAGCGGGATCAGAAACGCCATGAACCCGATCGAGAGCGCGACCAGCCCGGCCAGGAATGTGTTCAGGCGGTGAAATCCGGCTTCGAACCGATCAACGAAGTCGCTCATCCAGGCGTCCGATCGAGACCAGGCGGATGCGCCCCCGCGACCGGGCCGCCTGCCGGCGAGACCCCGCCCGATCCCGCCGGCAGTCCTGGCCGCGAGGTCGCCTTACTGCCGCGTGAACAGCTTGCGCAGCTTCTCGCCGTGCTCGGGGCTCTTGTCGATCACCTCTTGCCAGGCCGCGTCGGCGGCCGTCTTGACCCACTTCTCGCGATCCGCCCCGTGGAAGACGATCGGCTCGAGGCCGTTCTCCTTCAGCCACGTCTTGCGCCCGGGCCAGGTGTCGAGCAGCTTCTCGGTGTCGGCCTCATGCGCCAGAGAGACCTTCATGAACGCGTCTTGCTGCGCTCTGGTCAGCCCCTTCCACTTGTCGAGATTCATCAGGCCGAAGATACCGGCTTGATAGAAGCCGTGATCGACCCAGTACCGGGTCACCTTGGCCCAGGCGTCGGGCCAGCCGAGCCCCGGCCAACCGAAGCCGATGACGGTGCCGTTTTCCATATAGGTATAGACTTGGGCGAAGTTCGAGCGCTGCACCGTTGCGCCCAATGCCTTGAAGAACGACACATAGACCGGGGCGACGCGAAGATGCAACCCGGTCAGGTCCGGCTTGGTGATCTTCCTGTTGAGCCACAGGAAGAACGGCCCGTTATCCATCACCTGGCTGACGAACTTGACGTTCTTCTCCTCGAACAGCTTGCCGTAATAGTCCCAGGCGCCGTTCTTGCGGTTTTCCGCCGGCTTGAAGTCGCTGAGCCGGGTCGCCGGGGCTTCCGGCAGGATGTTGCCGTAATAGGCGTCCGGGCAGCTGACATAGTCGTTGATGCCGCGCGCCATGCGCCGGGTCATGGTGAACGGGCTGCCGATGGCCGGCGCGCCGCCGACGATCTTGATCTGGATTTGTCCTTTGGCCTCCTCGTTCAGCCGTTTGACGAAATTCTCGAAGCCGATGGAGACCACGCTGCCGATGGGAAAGCAACTCGCGCCCTTGAGCGTGACCTCGGCTGCGCCTGCCGCGCAGACGCCCAGCCCACCCAGCCCGAGGGCTGCGATCGTAGCAACCGCGCCCGGAATCGATCTGCGTCCTGTCATCAGTCGTCCTCCTCCCAGAGGTTTCGGTGCCATGGCCTTGATTTCCGCGATTTCCGCAAGGTTCCACAGGGCAGTATTATAGCGGTTCGGCTCACCTGCGAAACACCGCTATTTTGCGACCGCGGCGTCAGCCCGGCCGGGCGGCCTCCCCGGCCATGCCTCGTTTGCCCAGCGAGCCCCGCCTCAGCTTGTCGAGGTAGTAGGAATCGAAGCTCTCCGTCGGGTAGATCGCGGCCTCCCCGCCGGTGGCGATGCATTCGATCTCGGCGTCGTAGTTGGGATTGTGGAAGAACACGATCGAGATCCGGTCCTCGGCCGCCGCGTCCGCAGGCGGGATCCCGACGCGGTGCAAGGTCGACACCCAGCGGTCGTTGGTCCAGCGCGCCATCGCATCGCCGATGTTGCAGACGAAGCCGCCCTCGGGCCGGACGATGTCGGTCCAGTCGCCGTGGCGCAGCTTGACCTGAAGCCCGCCGGGCAGGTTGTCGCCGCGCAGGATGGTGAGCGAGCCGTAGTCGGTGTGCTCGCCGGCGCGGCGCTGGCCGGCCACCGGATCGACGGCCCCGGGATAGCGGATCAGCCGCAGGCTCGATGTATGGCGGTCGATCTTGTCCTCGAAGAAGCCTTGCGGCCGCCCGAGGGCGAGCGCGAAGGCCTGCATCAAGGCGCGCGCCAAGGGCTCCATCGCCGCGAAATAAGCGCTCATCAGCGTTTCGAGACCGGGCTGCGCCGCGGGCCAGAGGTTGGGTTCGAAGAATGTCCGCGCCCGCGCGCAGGTGAAATAGGGCTCGTCCGGCGCCCTCGGCGGGCCCATGGCGAAGCTCTCCTGCAGGTCGGGCGGGGTCTCCGCGCCCAGCGAATAGGCGAGCGAGCGCTCGCGCGGCCGGTACCATCCGCGGCTCGCCCGGCTGTCGGGCCGCATGACGGCTTCCTTGTCGGCCTCGGGCAGGGCGAAGAACCGTATCGCCTCGGCCCGCATGTCCGCGATCGTCGACTCCGCGATCCCGTGGCCGGTGATCGCGAAGAACCCGATCTCGGCGCAGGCGGCGCCGATCGCGCGTGCGACCGCCGCACGGTCGGCGGCGGCGCCGACCAGAAAGGGCCCGAGATCGACGGTCGGCACGGCCTGATCGCTCATCGGTTCCCTCCCCGGGCCGCCATTGCCACGAGTGTACAGGCTTGCCCAACCGGTTTACCAAGGCCGGGCCATGCAGCCCGGCCAGGACCGCGACAGGACGACCGCGACGGGACGGGGAAGCGGAAAATGGCCTTTGCCGATGTCTTTGCCGGTGCCGATGTCTTTGCCGGTGCCGATGCCGGTGCCGACGGCGCGGCCCGGACCATTCGCGCGGCCCGGACCATTCGCGGAGTGCAGAAGCGCCATCCCTCGCCGTGGCGTCCGGAGGACGGGCTGAAGGAGATGTCGCCGCCCGCGCCGGCGATCGCCGGCGACGAGGACGACCGGCGCCCGGGTATCTTCCCCGAGCGCACCATCCCCACGGCCGCCCTTTGGGTGGCGTCCAAATCTGGGCATCCAAGTCTGGGCGCCGGGTCTGGGCATGCCGTCGATTTCGAGGAGCCGGCGCCGTTCAACCGGGCCCTTGCCGACTTCTTCGCGACCGTCGAGGCCGGCGCGGCGCCGATCAGGCGGCTACGACGTAGCGGTCGCGCTCGACGCCGGCGAGGTTCATCCCTTCGACCCGGATGAGCCTGGTGTCGTCCTCGCGCCGCGGAGAGTGGAGGTCGCCCTCGTTATAGAGATGGGCGACGCCGGGCTGCAGCGCGTAGACCCGGACCCGCTCGACCAGGCCCGGCTCATCGCCCTCGGGCGCCTTGATCTTGCGCCAGTCGGTCATCTCGGTCTGTCCGACCGCCTGGCCGTAGATCGCCCAGGACGGGCCGTGATCGTGGGGGTTGCTGCCTTTGGCGCCCTGGTAGACATGGGCCAGGATACAGAAACCGAACTCGGGGTCCCGGTAGACGATCTTGCGCTCGTCCAGGTTCCCGGGGCCGAACTGGCTGGCGACGAAGTCCTGGTCCTTGAGCGCCTTTTCGACGCACTGACGCACCTTCTCGCGGCCCGGCGGTCCCTGGTCCCCGGCGATCGCGGCATGACAGTCGGCGGCAAGATCCTCAAGCGTGTAGCTCATCGACGGCTCTCCATTTACGGCTTCGGCCCATTTCGGCCCATCATCCCCATTACGGTATTGGTATTGCCTCCGGTCGGCGGCATCGCTCATCTCAACGGCTTGCAGCGCGACATCCGTGCGGCGATTCTGGCTGTCGATGCGTTCTCGTTCTAACCGAACCAGTCGGTCGACCAATTCATGTGGGGAGCCGTTTTCGCCGTCCACCGTCCCTCCCGCCGCGGGCACGATTTCTCGCGATTCGTTGTCGGCGCGCGATTTGTCGGCGGCGGCCACTACCTCGCCCAAGCGGATTTCGATTGCCGGGTTCCGAATGCAGTCATATCCACCGACGGCCCATCTGCGAGCGCCTCTACGATGAGATCCGCGGGGATCGAGCGGACCAGCCAGTTGCCGTAACCGGTTTGCTCACAACGGACGATCATATCTGCTTTGTCCGGGTCCGACCGCCGGCGGCGGCGCACCTCGTCGAGTGCGTCATCCTGAGTGTCGAAACAGGCGTCTTCTCCGTTCATGGCGACATCCGAAGCTGCACGATCTCATCAAACGGATCGGCGAGTCTCCGCCGGTCGCCTGCTCCTTGCGGCACCGTCCAGTCTCCTTCTCTAGACTCAGACTTATGCGTAAAATCTATTGACAGGCCTGATGTTCGTCAAGCCCCATCACCCTGTGAGCAGCCACCCGGACTCCGCCCGGCAGCGTCTTGGTCTGAAAATTTTCCACCGTAGAAACAACCTTGGAAACAACCTTGGAAACAACGATTTATCGTCCAAACCGAGACACTGCGAAGGCGCCGATGTCGATCAATGTCCGCCGGGTCGTCACCGGCCACGACGATGCGGGGAAGTCGGTGGCGATCATCGACGATACCGCACGGAACCGCACGTCGCGCCGGCCGGGACACGAGTCCTGCGTGGTCTGGACGACCGACGGCGAGAGCCCGCCGAACGAGGGGGGTGAGGATGCCGGCGCGCGCCGGATCGGCCGCCCGCCGCTGCCGGGCGGGACCATCTTCCGCGTCATGGAACTCCAGCCCGACCAGGATCTCGAGATGCATGCCACCGAGACCATCGATTACGTCGTGGTGATCGAGGGCGAGCTCAACCTGGTGCTCGACGATTCGGAAATTCCCCTGCGCCCCGGCGACTGCCTGGTCCAGCGCGGCGCCAACCACGCCTGGCGCAATACCGGCAGCGGCCCCTGCCGTCTGGCCGCCATCCTGATCGACGCGTCTCGAGTAAGGCGTTGAGGCGCCGCGACCGTTGCGGAGATGGCGACCGGGGGGGGGGTCTGCGCGGCGCTCCTCGTTATCCGCGGTGAGGCGCTGTTGTCCGCGGTGAGGCGCTCGGCGGCCTGCCCGGAAATCCGGTTTCAAAGCCGCGGGTCGAGCGACGGCAGGCCGAAGCGGATGCGCCCGGCGTTGACCGACTGAATGTCCCAGGCCTGGGTGATCTGCATCGAGACCGCATGCACGTCGCGCCAGGCCCGCATGAAGGGGCTGGTCCGGTCGAGCCCGCGCGCGCCGAGCAGCGGGTAGAGCCGCTCGACCGCGCGGACGCAGAGCTGGGTGGCGTAGGCGTTGTTGCGCCGCCACTTGGCGCGGATCGGCAGCTCCGGATGCTCGTCGGCCTCGGCGTAGCGCATCGACTCCTCGCCGCACTGGATCAAGAGGGCCTCGGCGGCGTCGATCTCCGAGGCGGCCTCGGCGACCCGGATTTGCGCCGTCGGCAGTTCGGCGAGCCTGGCGCCGGTCACCCCGGCGCGGTCGCCGAACAGGTCCTCGACGTATTCGAGCGCGCCGCGCGCGATCCCGAGCGCCGGCGCGGAGAAGATCTGGGTGCCGGTCGACCAGATCGAGAGCCGGAAGAGCGGCGAGGCGTTGCGCTCCGGGCTCAGCGAGCGGCCGCCCGCCAGGTTGGCCGACGGCAGGGTGCGGTAGTCGGGGACGAACACGTCTTTCAGCAGCACCGACTTGCTGCCGGTCGCGAGCAGCCCGGTCGCGTTCCAGTCGTCGATCACCTCGAATGCGCCCCGGGGGACCAGCGCGAAGCGGTGCTCGGGCGGGCCCGATTCGCGCGGCAGGAAGATCTGCAAATTGAGCCAGTCGCAGTAGTCGACGCCCGAGGAGAAGCTCCACGGCCCGTCGAGCACGACGCCGCCGTCGACCTGCTTCGCGCCGCCGCCGGCCACGGCGAACCCCGAAGCGATCAGCGCTTCGGGGTTGTCGCCCCAGACATCGTCCTGGGCCTCTTCGTAGCCGCAGCCCAGGATCAGGGACTGGGCGGCGAGGTTGGTGAAGACCCAGGTGCTCGACCCGCAGCCCCGGCCGAGCTTCGCCGACAAGTCGACCAGAATTCGGTAGTCGCATTCCAGCCCGCCGAAATGGGCCGGCTGGAAGATGCGGTAGAAGCCGGCCTCGACGAACTCCCGGTGGGTGATCCCGGGAATCATCCGGTTGGCCTCGGCCTCGGCCGCGCGTGCGCGCAGGTCGGGGACCATCGCCCCGGCGCGAGCGATCAGCCGGTCCTGCATCTCCCGCTTCGCGGCGGAAACAGCGGCGCCTTCCATGTCAGCCCTTCTCGCTCTCGACGTCGCGCACCGAGGTTTCGGGCGCGAGATCGGGCTGCTGGCGTTGCAGCGTGCGCCGTCCGTTCTCCAGATAGCGGCCTTCCGCGGCGCGCCCGGCGGCCCGATCCCACTCCTCCGTCCAGTCGCCCAGGCTATAGCCGTGCCAGGGCGATTCAGGCTTGAGCCTGGGCAGGTCCAGCCGCCGCCACAGGGCGCGCGCGCCTTCCATGTATTCCCGCGCAGGCAGGGCGAGCGGCGGCATACCGGATTTCATGGTCGCGTCGATCAGAAGCGTCGAATCCTCCTCGCCAGCGTGCTCGCGCCTGGGTCCGTGGCCCTGGCCGCGGTGGGGCAGGATTGCGATGTCGTCGGTCGGGTTGTGCCGGTAGGCCATCGCCCAGAGCAGCGCATCGGCGTTGTCGGGATCGATGTCGTCGTTGACCGCGATGCAGATCTTGGAGCAGTCGCCCTTGAAGCTCGCCGCGCCGTAGAGCGCCCGCCAGATCTCGGTGCGCGGCGCGCCGCGCTCGAACGTGACGACGGTCACCCGCAGGAGCCCGGTCAGCTTCTCGTGCAGCGCGACGCCGGTGACCGCCTTCACCCCGAGCCGGTCGCGCAGATGGGAAAGAAACAGCGGCTCGTAGGCGACGCGCTTGATCACCGAGGACTCGCTGGGCGCGACCTGGCTGATATAGGACGGGATCACCGGGCGCGCCTTGCGGGTGATCGCGCTCACCCGCATGGGCAGGTTGAATTCCTCGAGCGCGACATGGCCGTGGCTTTCGCCGAACGGACCCTCGGGCTCGAGCATCGTGGTGTCGATCGTCCCCTCGATCACCAGCTCCGCCTCGGCCGGCACCAGCAGGTCGACGGTCTTCGCGCGCACGACATTGATCGGCTCGCCGGCGAGCCCGCCGGCGATGTCGAACTCGTCGATGTCGATCTGCAGTTTCTGCGGGCCCATGAACGCGACCAGCGGCGGGCAGCCGAGCACGATCGCGCACGGCAACTTCTCGCCGCGCGCCTTGCACTTCTTCCAATGGGCATAACCGCCGGCCCCGCCCACCCGGGTGGCCATGCGCACCACCAGCCGGTCGGGCGCCTTCAGCCCGGCGCGGTACGTGCCCATGTTCTGGATGCCGGTCTCGGGGTCCCTGGTGATCACGTTGGTCGCCGACAGGGTCGGCGCGCTGTCGAAGCCGGGCGTCGAGATCGGGATCGGCAGGGCGTCGAGCCCGTTGCCCTCGCCCAGCAGCGCCTCGCCCTCGATGACGACCTCCTGGCACGGCCCTTCGTCGACCAGCCGCGGCGGCGCAGGGTTCGCCATCGCGCGATCCCAGCGCGCGGGAATGTCGGCCACCTCGGCCCTCATGCCCTGGCCGTAGATCGCCTTGTTGGCGGCGAGCGCGCCGATCACCACCGGAATGTCGTAGCGCCGGTTCAGGCTGTCGGTGACGGTGTTGAACAGAAAGGCCTTGCGCTCGCTCTCGTCCAGCCCGCCGCGGAACTGCCAGCGGACCAGCGGGTGCATTTCGGTGTCCTTGTTGACCGGCTCGTCGATCCTGAGCAGCAGTCCGGCCGCATCGAGCCTCTCCAGATGCTCCTGCAAATCGGCATAGCCGCGCCGCGCCTGCGCCATCCTCACCGCTCCCCGACCAACGACCCGTCCGCTTGCCGCCATGATGCCATAGCCGGCGGGACGGGAAACAGCCTTCTCTGGCGAAACAGCCTTCTCTGGCGAAACAGCCTTCTCTGGCGAAACAGCCTTCTCTGGCGAAACCGCCTTCTCCGGCGCGAGAGGGTATGGCACTCTGACCGGTGCGAAAAGAAGGATCGCCGAAAGCAGGGACCGCCATGGGCAAGCCGGACATCACGAATGCGGGCCGGCCGGCGCGCACGCGGGTCGGCGGCGTCGATGTCGAGCGCGCCGGACAATTCCGCGCGCGCTTCCCGCCGGCGGCCAGGCGCCACCTGTTCATCCGCGACCATGTGCTGCACGCCCGCCGCGACACGCCGGTCAATCCCGACCGGACCGGGGACATCGACGCGGATGCGACCGCGCGCTGGATCAAGGACTGGACGCTGGAGGCCGGCGCCGATGCGGTCGGCATCGCCGAGTACGACGAGCGCTTCACCTTCGCGCAGGCCGAGCAGCCCGGCCACAGCTCGGTCATCGTCTTCGCGATGGCGATGAAATACGACTACATGGCCGATATCGGCCCGCGGTCCCAGGACGAGGTCCACCGGATCTACTACCGGCTCGACGACCTCGGCGTCCGGCTCGCCCACCAGATCGGCGGGTTCGGCTACCGCGCGCGGATGCAGGCCAATGGCGGCGACATCCCGCTGGTCCCCTTCGCGTGGCTCGCCGGGCTGGGCGAGCTCGGCAAGCACGGCTCGCTGATCTCGACCGAGCTGGGTTCGTCGTTTCGGCTGGGCGCGGTGACCACCGACCTGCCGCTGACGCCGGACGGGCCCAAGGACGCCGGCATCGACGAGGTCTGCGCCTCATGCAACGTCTGCACCCGGCTCTGCCCGGGCGATGCGATCAAGCCCGACAAACGGACCGTCGCCGGGGTCGAGCGATGGATCATCGACCGGCCGGCCTGCGAGCCGTGGTTCCACAAACTCTACGGCTGCAAGATCTGCCTGATGGTCTGCCCGTTCAACGCCAAGAGCATCTTCGCGGACAGCTTCAAGCCGACCGCGCGCGACATCCGCGACGCCAAGGACGCGGACGGCCTGCTGGCGCTGATCGAATCGCGCACCGAGATGCGTTACGGCGAGTTCGACTACGGCGCGCAGGGCGTCCCCCCGATCGCGCCGGACGAGGACTGAGCGAACGCGCCGGACGAGGACTGAGCGAAACGCGGTCCGCGCGCCCCGACCAGGATACGCCGGGCCGGCTGAACGCCGCCGTAACCGCCATTCACCGCCGTCCGGTTCGCCGTCGCCTCGCAGAGGCGGCGCCGTCCGGCCAGCCCGTCGCGCAGCATGTGCGGCGCCTGACCCGGCGAAGAGACGCCGGTCTGGGCACCGGTCGTGGACGGCGACGCAGCCGCCGCATCCGGGCGGCGACGCCGCGATCCGCGGATGGTGGAACCGACCCGAGACCCGCACCGGATTCGCCGGGTCGGTGTGGCGACATATCCCCGCGCCGCCGCGCCCCGACGCCCTCGGCCCGGAGATCTCGTCAGCCCGACGCCGCGCTCTCCGCAGAGTGACGGCGGCCGTGCGTCATGACGTCTGAGATTCGGGTATAAAATAAGTAGTCTCGGTCAGGCTGGCATCGGGGCCGCTTTCCGTCTCCTGGGCGCGGCCCAGCTCGCGAATCGTCGGCCGGGTCCAGCGCGTCGGCGCCTCATCCTGCGGGGGGTAATCTTTGAAAGTCTTCTTCACGCCGTCGCTCATGTCTCGGTTTCCTTTCTGGCTTCGACCGGTCTCGCTGCTATCGCGCGGTACTCCGGACCTAAAGATGTTATGCGCGATCTCCGGCCGCGTCAAGCGGGGGCAACGGCGCGCAGGTCTCGGTCTCTCCCCCGCCGACCGGGCGGCGCCCGTCCGCAACCGGCCAAGCGTGGCATTGCAGCCCACCGTCGCCGCACCCGCGCCCCGAACGCCAAGCGGCCCGAAATGGAGCGGCGGCCCCGTCTCCCCGGTTCATCCCCCCGGTTCATCCACGAGAGGGCAAGACGGTCCGCTGACACGTTCTCAAGCGCAGCGAGCGTCGATCGCGTGGCCGACCGGGAGCCGGGCCGGCATCGCCTTGGGCCAGACCAGGGGGCCAGACCAAGTCGACGAAGCCGTGCGGCCGGCTTGCGAACGCGAGGCAGGCCCGGCCCGGAGACCGAACGCTCCGTTTCCGGAGCTCACGTCACCGGCCCGGCGCCGCACTCTCCGCAGAGTGACGGCGGCCGTGCGTCATGACGTCTCAGATACGGGTGTAAAATAAGTAGTCTCGGTCTCGCGGACTTGGTCGCCGCTTTCCGTCTCCTGGGCGCGGCCCAGCTCGCGGATCATCGGCCGGGTCCAGCGTGTCCGCGCCTCATTCTGCGGGGGAGGGGTATCAAGGGCGTCTCGATGGTCGGGCATGTTTTCTCTCCCAGAGGTCAGAAATTGGCTCCGGCCAAGCCCTCGACCGCCTGCGAGCGGCCCGCACCCAGCACTCTGTCAACCGTATTCACCGGCAGGCCCGCCTGTCAACGAGAACTTCACCGGGCATCGCTAACGAGCGTCGCCAACGAGCTTCGTGTCCGGCCCCGTCGCCATACGATCCGTCCGGGCGATCCGTCCGGGCGATCCGTCCGGTTTGCTGTCGCCTCGCAGAGGAAGCGCCATCCGGAAGCGCGCTGGAGGCCGGGATCGCCCCGCCCACGCCGCCCCACCCGATGGCAAGACGGTCCGCGGACATGTGCTCAAGCGCAGGGCCGGCAACGCTTCGCGCAGCGAATGTCGATCGCGTGGCCGACCAGGAGCCGGGCCGGTGCCGCCTTGGGCCATAATCGCCTTGGGCCAGACGGTGCTCGATCCGGTCTTGCGTCCATTTCACCGGCCGGCCGCGCCGCCAAGGCCTCCTCGGCACAGGGCGGCGTAAGGAACGCGCCCGGTCGCCGCATCCGCCCTCCAACCGTGCACGCCTCAACGCGCCGCCGCCCGATGCCAAGCTCCGGCTGCCGAAGGCGCCGGAGCCGTGCGGCGTCGCCAGGGCATCCGCGCACCGGACGGTGATCCTGCCCCCGGCCACCCCGGGCCGCCAAGCCACCGGACGAGGATGCCGCGCATCGAATTGAACGGGAGCCGCCCCATCGCCGGCACGGTGACACGGGCCTCGACATCGCCCGAGCGGGCGACGCGGACCAGGGCCGCGTCGCAGGCCGGGATCCCGGACATGCCGCGGCCACGCGGCGCGCCGCCCGGATACCCTCGTCAGCCCGGCGCCGCACTCTCCGCAGAGTGACGGCGGCCGTGCGTCATGATGTCTTAAGAGCTAGCTGTCGGACCGCCGGAGCCCACCAAATAGTAACTTGAACCCTCTTCTGCCCCAGGAAGGCTGCCGCCTTCCGTCCCCTGGACGCGGCCCAGCTTGCGGATCGTCGGCCGGGTCCAGCGCGTCGGCGCCTCATCCTGCGGGGGGTAATCTTTGAAAGTCTTCTTCACGCCGTCGCTCATGTCTCGGTTTCCTTTCTGGCTTCGACCGGTCTCGCTGCTATCGCGCGGTACTCCGAACCTAAAGATGTTATGCGCGTTCTCCGGCCGCGTCAAGCGGGGCAACAGCGCGCAGGTCTCGGTCTCTCCCCCGCCGACCGGGCGGCGCCCGTCCGCAACCGGCCGGGCGCCGCGCGCTCCACAGACTGACGGCGGCCGTGCGTCATGACGTCTGAGATTCGGGTATAAAATAAGTAGTCTCGGTCAGGCTGGCATCGGGGCCGCTTTCCGTCTCCTGGGCGCGGCCCAGCTCGCGAATCGTCGGTCGGGTCCAGCGCGTCCGCGCCTCATCCTGCGGGGGGGGGGTAATCTTTGAAAGTCTTCATGACCCTATGGTCCCTAAGGGGCAGAGCGGGGGCCGCTTAGGGAGAGCGGCCCCGCGCTTGCAAAGAGTGATCGTTACGGGGGCGGGGGGGAAGAATGCCGGCTGTCTCGCTAGCCGGATTGTTTGTCGGCCGGTGCCATCGAGGGCCGGACCCAAATCTTTTCCCCCCGCCCGGAAACGGGGCAGGATCTTTGACGTGCGGCGGACCGCGATAGCGTGTAACGTCCCCGTGATGCGCGAGCGTGACTGATGCGCGTAGATCATGCCGGCGGACGCTCGATGCGCGTGTAGGGGCCGGAAAACGCGAACAGGCGCAATTCAAAGGGCTCAAAATGAGCCGTTTGATTCGCTTCGCTGAAGCCGTTCGGGCGGCGACGGCCGGCCTGATCGAGGACGGCCGGAGGCGAATGTCTGCCTTGGTCGATCAAGCGATCGAGGCATTGCGGGATGTGCTGGCGGACCCCGAAGCCCCGGCGGGCGCGAAGGTATCCGCTGCCCGTGAGGTGCTCGACCGAGCCTATGGGCGCGCCCCGGCGACTATCGAGCACTCGGGATCGATCACCGACCAGCCCGAGAAAATCACGCTGGAGATAATCCCAGCGGGGACCCGGCGCGACGAAACCCCGCGCGAAGCGGCTTAGGGACGATCCATGATGCTGGCCCGAGCTCGGCCGACAGCAAGATCCGGGGCGATCACGGGCTTGTCCCGGCCGGCGAGGTGCGGGCGATCAAGGCTTCCAGCGCGCGCATCGTTTCCGCGTGGCGTTGATCGTCGGCCTTTGCCCCGGCGGCGATCCCGGCATCGCGCGCTGTGGCGTTTTGCTGCATCAGCCGCAAGCCCCAAGCAATCAGCACGCATTGCGCGATCCCGACGGCGACGCCAAGCGCTTGAAGGATCATGGTGGTGTTCTGAAGGCTCAAGGTGGCAATCTGAAATTCCGTCATCATCGTTCCTTTTACAGATACTTTGCCACGGCCCCTTTTTCCGCACGCGCGCCGGCTGAATAATGCGCGACCATTCTTGGGGTTTTCCACCCGCCGCTCAACATCACTTCGGTAGTGCTGGCCCCGCGCGCGGTAAGCTCGGAAGCGTGCCCGACCCGGCCGCTATGCGCCGTCACGTTTTCGACCCCGGCGATCTTGGCGGCCTTGGCGAAGCGACGGCCGAGTTGCTGGCCTTTCAATCCGCCGAACACCTTGGCGTGGTCGGCCGAGTGTGACGGCCGAATGGCGTCAAGGGCTTGGGCGGCCCCATTCTTGACCAACCGCACATCGGTTTCCTCGCCGGCCTGTTCACGCCGTCGCTCATGTTTCGGTTTCCTTTCTGGCTTCGACCGGTCTCGCTGCTATCGCGCGGTACTCCAGACCTAAAGATGTTATGCGCGATCTCCGGCCGCGTCAAGCGGGGGCAACGGCGCGCAGGTCTCGGTCTCTCCCCCGCCGACCGGGCGGCGCCCGTCCGCAACCGGCCAAGCGTGGCATTGCAGCCCACCGTCGCCGCACCCGCGCCCCGAACGCCAAGCGGCCCGAAATGGAGCGGCGGCCCCGTCTCCCCGGTTCATCCCCCCGGTTCATCCACGAGAGGGCAAGACGGTCCGCTGACACGTTCTCAAGCGCAGCGAGCGTCGATCGCGTGGCCGACCGGGAGCCGGGCCGGCATCGCCTTGGGCCAGACCAGGGGGCCAGACCAAGTCGACGAAGCCGTGCGGCCGGCTTGCGAACGCGAGGCAGGCCCGGCCCGGAGACCGAACGCTCCGTTTCCGGAGCTCACGTCACCGGCCCGGCGCCGCACTCTCCGCAGAGTGACGGCGGCCGTGCGTCATGACGTCTCAGATACGGGTGTAAAATAAGTAGACTCGGTCTCGCGGACTTGGTCGCCGCTTTCCGTCTCCTGGGCGCGGCCCAGCTCGCGGATCATCGGCCGGGTCCAACGTGTCCGCGCCTCATCCTGCGGGGGGTAATCTTTGAAAGTCTTCTTCACGCCGTCGCTCATGTCTCGGTTTCCTTTCTGGCTTCGACCGGTCTCGCTGCTATCGCGCGGTACTCCGAACCTAAAGATGTTATGCGCGTTCTCCGGCCGCGTCAAGCGGGGGCAACGGCGCGCAGGTCTCGGCCTCTCCCCCGCCGACCGGGCGGCGGCCGTCCGCAACCGGCCCGGCGCCGCGCGCTCCGCAGACTGACGGCGGCCGTGCGTCACGATGCGTTGACGTCGAAATATGTGTCATTCTCAAGAAGACCATCATGGAGGGCGCTTTCCGTCCCCTGGACGCGACCCAGCTCGCGGATCATCGGCCGGGTCCAGCGTTTCCACGCCTCATCCTGCGGGGGGGGGGGTACAAGGGCGTCTCGGTGGTTGGTCATGTCTTCTCTCCCGGAGTTCAAGAGTCGGGCTCGGTCGTGCCGTATCGCACCGTCAACCGTCTGTGAGCGATCCACATCCAGCACACGCAGATCGTACTTACCGGCGGCCTGCCGGTCAACATCGCCTGGGGCTTGCGGCTGATGCAGCAGAACGCCAGCGCGCGCGACGCCGGGATCGCCGCCGGACGCGCCACCGATGACCAGCGTCACGCAGAGGCCATGCAGGCGAACGCCGCCAGCCACGCCGAAGCGATGCGGGCGCTCGGAGCGTTGATCGCGCGCACGGCGCCGACGGGGACGAACCAATGACCGCCAGCCGGGTTCCCGCGCCGGACGAGGTCGGGGCCGTCCAACCTGCGCCGTCGCCAGCGGCGACCGGGCTTGCAGATGCAGCGCTTGCGCCGGCAACGCGCCGCCGTGCCGCGCGCCCGCGCAATCCCCGCAACCGCACCGGATTCGCTTTGTCGGGTATGCCGGCATACCGCCGCCGCCGCGTCCCGACGCCCTCGGCCCGGATGCCTTCGTCAGCCCAGCGCCGCGCTCTCCGCAGAGTGACGGCGGCCGTGCGTCACGATGTCTGAGAGTCGGGTCTACGACGCTACGAAGTAATATTGGGTATTCTCAGTCGAACCACTAGAGAGGGCGCTTTCCGTCCCCTGGACGCGGCCCAGTTCGCGGATCATTGGCCGGGTCCAGCGCGTCGGCGCCTCATCCTGCGGGGGGGGTACAAGGGCGTCTCGGTGGTTGGTCATGTCTTCTCTCCCGGAGTTCAAGAGTCGGGCTCGGTCGTGCCGTATCGCACCGTCAACCGTCTGTGAGCGATCCACATCCAGCACACGCAGATCGTACTTACCGGCGGCCTGCCGGTCAACATCGCCTGGGGCTTGCGGCTGATGCAGCAGAACGCCAGCGCGCGTGACGCCGGGATCGCCGCCGGACGCGCCACCGATGACCAGCGTCACGCAGAGGCCATGCAGGCGAACGCCGCCAGCCACGACGAAGCGATGCGGGCGCTCGAAGCGTTGATCGCGCGCACGGCGCCGACGGGGACCAGCCGATGACCGCCAGCCGGGTTCCCGCGCCGGACGAGGTCGGGGCCGTCCAACCTGCGCCGTCGCCAGCGGCGACCGGGCTTGCAGATGCAGCGCTTGCGCCGGCAACGCGCCGCCGCGCCGCGCGCCCGTGCGGGCCACCCTCCGGCAGCGGGTCGTCGGCGCGAATACGGACCTCCAGCCGGCGACGCCAGCGGCGCATGGGCGCGCTCGCCCGGTAGCCGCGCTACCGGGAACGGCGGCAAGGCCTCCACGACCAGCGCCCTGGTCGATGCCGGGGTCGATGTCGGCGCGCGAAGGAGCGCGCTCGACCGGCGCATTCGCCCTAATCAACCGCGCGCCGCGCGCCCGCGCAATCCCCGCAACCGCACCGGATTCGCTTTGTCGGGTATGCCGGCATACCGCCGCCGCAGCGTCCCGACGCCCTCGGCCCGGATGCCTTCGTCAGCCCAGCGCCGCGCTCTCCGCAGACTGACGGCGGCCGTGCGTCACGATGCGTCGATGTCGCGATATGTGTCATCCTCATTAAGCCCCGAATGGGGGCCGCCTTCCGTCACCTGGACGCAGCTCAGCTCGTGGATCATCGGCCGGGTCCAACGTGTCCGCGCCTCATCCTGCGGGGGGTAATCTTTGAAAGTCTTCTTCACGCCGTCGCTCATGTCTCGGTTTCCTTTCTGGCTTCGACCGGTCTCGCTGCTATCGCGCGGTACTCCGGACCTAAAGATGTTATGCGCGTTCTCCGGCCGCGTCAAGCGGGGGCAACGGCGCGCAGGTCTCGGTCTCTCCCCCGCCGACCGGGCGGCGGCCGTGCGTCACGATGACTGGGTGAGGGTGTAATATGTTTGATTTTCAGCAACATCAGAATGGGCGCCGCTTTCCGTCACCTGGACGCGGCCCAGCTCGCGGATCATCGGCCGGGTCCAGCGTTTCCACGCCTCATCCTGCGGGGGGGGGGGGTACAAGGGCGTCTCGGTGGTTGGACATGTTTCTCTCCCGGGGTTCAAGAGTTGGGCTCGGTCGTGCCGTATCGCACCGTCAACCGTCTGTGAGCGATCCACATCCAGCACACGCAGATCGTACTTACCGGCGGCCTGCCGGTCAACATGAATTGCGCCGTCCGTCGCCAACGAGCATCATCGGAACAGAGAGGGTCCGCCATGACCGGGTTCGAAACCGCCACGCTGGCCTTTCACGCCGCCTCGCTGGGCTGACAGGAAGTCTCCGCATGGGCCACCGTCGGCGGCGGCGCCATCGGGATCGCGCAATGCCTCCTGATCGCCTGGGGCTTGCGGCTGATGCAGCAGAACGCCAGCGCGCGCGACGCCGATGACCAGCGTCACGCCGAAGCGATGCGGGCGCTCGAAGCGTCGATCGCGCGCACGGCGCCGACGGGGACGAACCGATGACCGCCAGCCGGGTTCCCGCGCCGGACGAGGTCGGGGCCGTCCAACCTGCGCCGTCGCCAGCGGCGACCGGGCTTGCAGATGCAGCGCTTGCGCCGGCAACGCGCCGCCGCGCCGCGCGCCCGTGCGGGCCACCCTCCGGCAGCGGGTCGTCGGCGCGAATACGGACCTCCAGCCGGCGACGCCAGCGGCGCATGGGCGCACGCGCCCAGTAGCCGCGCTACCGGGAACGGCGGCAAGGCCTCCACGACCAGCGCCCTGGTCGACGCCGGGGTCGATGTCGGCGCGCGAAGGAGCGCGCTCGACCGGCGCATTCGCCCTAATCAACCGCGCGCCGCGCGCCCGCGCAATCCCCGCAACCGCACCGGATTCGCTTTGTCGGGTATGCCGGCATACCGCCGCCGCGTCCCGACGCCCTCGGCCCGGATGCCTTCGTCAGCCCAGCGCCGCGCGCTCCGCAGACTGACGGCGGCCGTGCGTCACGATGCGTTGACGTCGCGATATGTGTCATTCTCAAAAGTTTCAACATGGGGGCCGCTTTCCGTCCCCTGGACGCGGCCCAGCTCGCGGATCATCGGCCGGGTCCAGCGTTTCCACGCCTCATCCTGCGGGGGGGGGGGGGGGGGGGGGGGGGGGGGGACAAGGGCGTCTCGGTGGTCGGGCATGTTTTCACTCCCTGAGTTCAAGAGTCGGGCTCTGTCGCGCCGTATCTCGCCGTCAACCGCCTGCGAGCGATCCACATCCAGCACACGCCGATCGTACTTACCGACGGCCTGCCGGTCAACATCGAATTGCGCCGTCCGTCGCCAACGAGCATCATCGGAACGAGGGGGTCCGCCATGACCGGGTTCGAAACCGCCACGCTGGCCTTTCACGCCGCCTCGCTGGGCTGGCAGGAAGTCTCCGCATGGGCCACCGTCGGGGCGGCGTCGCCATCGGGATCGCGCAATGCCTCCTGATCGCCTGGGGCTTGCGGCTGATGCAGCAGAACGCCAGCGCGCGCGACGCCGGGCGCGTCGCCGATGACCAGCGCCACGCAGAGGCCATGCAGGCGAACGCCGCCAGCCACGACGAAGCGATGCGGGCGCTCGGAGCGTTGATTGCGCGCACGGCGCCGATGGGGACGAACCGATGACCGCCAGCCGGGTTCCCGCGCCGGGCGAGGTCGGGGCCGTCCAACCTGCGCCGTCGCCGGCGCGAATACGGGTCTCCAGCTACGGACCTCCAGCCGGCGACGCCAGCGGCGCATGGGCGCGCTCGCCCGGTAGCCGCGCTACCGGGAACGGCGGCAAGGCCTCCACGACCAGCGCCCTGGTCGACGCCGAGGTCGATGTCGGCGCGCGAAGGAGCGCGCTCGACCGGCGCATTCGCCCTAATCAACCGCGCCGCGCGCCTGCGCAATCCCCGCAACCGCACCGGATTCGCTTTGTCGGGTATGCCGGCATACCGCCGCCGCAGCGTCCCGACGCCCTCGGCCCGGATGCCTTCGTCAGCCCAGCGCCGCGCTCTCCGCAGACTGACGGCGGCCGTGCGTCATGATGTCTTAGGAGCCGCCGAAGGGGCCGAGGCCGGAGCCAACCACATAATAAGCTATATCCTCTGCTACCCCAGAAAAGTCGCCGCCTTCCGTCCCCTGGACGCGGCCCAGCTCGCGGATCGTCGGCCGGGTCCAGCGCGTCGGCGCCTCATCCTGCGGGGGGTAATCTTTGAAAGTCTTCTTCACGCCGTCGCTCATGTCTCGGTTTCCTTTCTGGCTTCGACCGGTCTCGCTGCTATCGCGCGGTACTCCGAACCTAAAGATGTTATGCGCGTTCTCCGGCCGCGTCAAGCGGGGCGCCGCTAACGAGCGTCATGTCCGGCGCAGGCGTCATGCGATCCGTCCGGGCGATCCGTCCGGTTCGCCGTCGCCTCGCAGAGGCGGCGCCATGAAGCCGGCGGAGGTCTTGCAAGGACGACGAGCGATGAAGTTCGAGGAGCTTCATTCGAGGCGGCAAGCCCGGGGGCCGACGCAGGAGCCGGCGGCGGAGGCGTTGGGCGTCCCTTGGGCGTCCCGCCGCCACGTTACGCTACTGGGAGGACCGGGTGGGGGAGGACCGGGTGGGGGAGGACCGGGTGGGGGAGGACCGGGTGGGGGAGGACCGGTATGAGGCGGAAGGCGCCGGGGGCTTCATGACCGCCGCATGACCGCCGCCTCGGGCGCCCGGCCGGCGACCGGGTTCCGGCCGATACGGCGATGTCGGCGCCGGCGCTTTTCGACGCGCGGCGCCGGGACGACGGTACTGGGACGACGCGGTGAAGCCCTTTCACGGGAAGCGGGCACGGGAAGCCGGTCTGCGGGCGCGGGTTCACGGGCGGCTACGACCGGGTTCGCCCGACGCTTCAGAGCCGTGGCCGGGTCCGGCCTGCAGCGCGGCGCCCGCGTCCCGCCGCAGGCGGTCATCCGAGCGCGCCCCCGCATCCGAACCCGCCGCTCTCCAGGGCCGGTTACAGCCCGATCCCGGCCCGAATTTTCGTCGGGGTTGGAGATTCCGGCCAAGGCGGGAGTTTCAGCCGCGGGAGTTTCGGCCAAGGCGGGGGGTTGGCCCTGGATTTCTCCGGTTCACACACGACGACTTCGCGCGCATCCACGAGACGCTGAAAGGCGCCCCGGCGATGGCGGCGGGCGTATCGGAAACGCTGCGGGACATGGAATGGATCGTCGGGGAATGGATCACCGGGGAATGGATCCTCTGCTCGATCGACGCGCAGGCGACGAAGCCGAAGCGATTCGATCCAAGCCGGGACGCTACCCCGGTTTGACAGGCCTCGGCCGGCCGTGATCGACTGCGTCTACTGCATGTCAACCGAACGAGGACCGGGTGATGGTCGATCAAGACCTCTCTGTCGAGCAGAGGGCGATGAAGGGCGCGCAGATGACGCCCGAGGAACGGAAGAAGATGTGGCTGTCGATCTCCGCGATCGACGAGGCGGAGTTCGACGCCTACCAGGACTGGCGGCGGGAACGTCAGGCCCGGGTGCCGCAACCCGGCAGCGCGGCGCCCGACTTCGAGCTCGAGGCGCTCGGCGCCGACGGCGCCCGCGCCGGCGAGCGGGTGCGGCTGTCCGCGCTCAAGGGCGCGCCGGTTGCGCTGGTCTTCGGCTCCTACACCTGACCCCCCTATCGCAATTGGGCCGTGCGCCTGAACGAGATCTACGACCGCCACAAGGACGCAAACATCCGGTTCTTCGCGATCTACATCCGCGAGGCCCATCCGACCGACGGCTGGCAGGTGCCGGAGAACCTCGAAGAGCACATCCTCTACGAGGAGCCGAAGACCGACGCGGCGCGCACCGGGATCGCCGCGGCCTGCCGCACCGCGATGGACCTGCGGCTGCCGATGCTGATCGACTGGGTCGGCAACGACGTGGAAGAGAAATACATCGCCACCCCGATCCGGCTGTTCGTCGTCGACCGCGACGGACGGATCGCCTATACCGGCGACGCTGGCCCGTTCGGCTTCGATCCGGAGTCCTGGGAACAGGCGATCGAGGCCCAGATCGCGGCCGGCGGCTGAGACCCGGCGCCGGCCGCATCGTCGCCGGCCGCATCGTCGCAGGCCGCATCGTCGCAGGCCGCATCGTCGATGAACCCGCCGGGCCGGCATCCCTATCGCTGGGCGATGCTGGCCGGGGTGTGGGCGGTTTATTTCTGCTTCGGCATGACGACCGCGTCGCTGGCGCCGCTGGTCGCGCCGATCAAGGCCGATCTCGGCATCGGCAATGCCGCGATGGGCGGCGTGCTCGGCGCCTGGCCGCTGGTCTATATTTTCGCCGCGCTGCCCTGCGGAATGCTGGTCGACCGGATCGGGGTGCGCTGGAGCCTGACCCTGGGGGCGGCGGTGATCGCGGCGTCCGGCGGTCTGCGCGGGCTGGCCGGAGACGCGACCGGCCTGTTCCTCGCCGTCGCGGTTTTCGGGCTCGGCGGGCCGCTGGTCTCGGTCGGCGCGCCCAAGGCGATCGCCCAGTGGTTCGCCGGGCCCGAGCGCGGCTTCGCGCTGGGCGCCTGCCTGACCGGACCCTATCTCGGGGCGGCGCTCGCGTTCTCGCTGACCCACAGCGTGGCCATGCCGCTCGCCGGCGGCGACTGGCGGAGCGTGGCCGCCGGCTATGCCGGCCTGACGCTGGCCGCCTGCCTGATCTGGCTCGCGATCACCGCGCATCCGGCAAGCCGCAGCGCCGAGCGCGAGGCCTCGGCCTCGGCCGACACGCGTGTTTCGGCCTTCATCGACCTGCTCGCCCTGCCCCCGGTGCGGCTGATCCTCGCCATGGCGGTGCTCGCCTTCTTCTTCGGCCACGGCCTGCACAACTGGATGCCGGAGATCCTGCGCGCCGGCGGCATGAGCCCGATCGCGGCCGGATACTGGGCTGCGGCGCCGACGCTGGTGGCGATCGCCGCAGCGCTGGCCGTCCCGCGGCTGGCGGCGCCGGCGCGGCGGATGGCGATCATCGCGGCGCTGCTCGTCTGCGGCGCGCTGGCGGCGCTCCTGATCCAGGCCGGAAGCGGCGCGGTGCTGACGGCCGGGCTGGTGTTGCAGGGCGTCGTGCGCGGCGCGCTCGGGGCCGTGGTGATCCTGCTCCTGATGGAGACCGACTCGGTCGGCGCCGAGCGCATGGGGGCCGCCGGCGGGCTCTACTTCACCGCCGGCGAGGTCGGCGGCGTCCTCGGCCCGCTCAGCGTCGGCGTGCTGGCCGAGGCGACCGGCGGTTTCGCCGTCCCGCTCTATCTGTTGAGCGCGGTCTGCGCGGTCGAGCTGGCCCTGCTCGCCCGGCTGCGGGCGCACCAGCGACGGCGCCAGCGACAGCACCAGCGACGATAGGGGGGGATCGCGGCGCTTTCGACCGAGGCCCGGCGGATCGTCCGTTCGGCTCGATCCGCCCCTTGGATGCCTCGGGTTCGGTCTGCGCGCCGGCGAGGAACATCTCGCGCCATCGTGTGAGCACGGCGATGAACTTCTCCGGGCCCATCGACTTCATCACCTGGAGGTTGGCGGGGTTTTCGGCGAAGCGCTCCCGGTACTGCCCGGTCGCGCAGATCGCCTCCATGCCGCCTTCTCTGGCGATGCGGATAAACCGACCGTAGTAGGTCTCCGGCAGGCGCCCGGCCGCGAACGGCCCGCCGGTCACCCGCATCAGCAGCAGCCCGCGCACGGCTTGCGCATGGCGCAGGCAGAACAGGATCGAGGTGCGCGCACCGGCCGAGGAGCCCCGATACAGGCCGGCGGCGCGTCATGCTGGGCCAGCAGTGCATGAAGGTCGTCGGCCCGGACGATCTCCTCGACCTCCTCGCCGTCGAGCGAGATGCCGGAGGCGCCGGTGTTCCGCCGGTCGTGGAGGAAAACCCTGAAGCCCTCGGCGGCGATCATGCGCGCGAGCTGCAGGAACTCCGCATAGCCTCGCCGCCCGGCGGGTCGTCAACGCCACCGGCGGGTCGTCAACGCCACCGGCAGGCCGTCAACGCCACCGGCGGGCCGTCGGCGCCGACGATCTCGTCGTTGATGTCGAGCCCGTCGATCTTCGCGATCGGCGTCTCCGGCGCCCCTGTCCCGTCCCCGGCCGGGACTCCCGATACGGAGCCCCCTCTCGCCGCCGATAGCGGCGCGGTAACGACCGGCGAGCAACGGTGAGCAACGATGAGCCCTGCGGGCGCATTGGCGCGCCGCACCGCGGACCGGCCGATCCCGTCGGCGCCGATGGCGGGCCGCTACATCCACGCCCGGCAGTTCGAGCGCCACCGCAGTGTCGTCGCCGCAGTGTCGTCGCCGCAGTGGCGTCATGGCCCTTGGCGCGCGTGCGCCGTCCGGCTTTGGACGACGCCCGCGTCCGGCCTTCCGGCCTTGCTCACTGGTGCCCGAGCAGCGCCTCGGTATAGGTCGGTAACGGCCACAGACGGCTGTCCATCAGCACTTCGAGCCGGTCCGCGACATCCCGCGCCGCCTGCATCAGCGGTTTCAGGCTCTCATGCACATAGGCCGCCGAGCGCGCGGGGTCGTCGTCGGTGACGTCGTCGAATGCCTGCGCAAGCTCGTCGGTCGCTGTGAGGAGCTCTTGGACGAGATCCTTCTTTTCGTCGAACAGCCTGGCGGCGTAACCCGATTCGGCGCCCGCGCGCGCATCTTCCATGGCCGCAGGAATGATCATCGTGCGCAGGATCCTCAACAACGCGCCCGCCTCGATCCACAGCTCCGTCGCGTAGGCCTCCTGCAAGATGCATTGCCGCGCCGCGATCTCGCTCTCGCTGAAGATGCCGAGGTCGCCGAACAGCTTGACGTTCTTGGCCGAGGTCAGCGTCTCATAGGCCTCGGGGCTGCTCTTGAGATGGATCAGATCGTTGTTCGCGGCGTGCCGGTAGAGTTCCTCCGAGTAGCCGTCGCCGCTGAACAGCGCACCCTGGTTCTCCTTGATGGTCTCGCGAATGACCCGATCGACCTCCTTGCCGGCTTCGATCTCATCGCACATATGCTTCAGGCTGTCGGCGAGCGCGGCGTTGACCATCGTGAGCGGGAAGGCGATGTGCTGGTTGCCGCCCACCGCCCGGAACTCGAATCGGTTGCCGCACCAGGGGAACGGCGCGGTGCGGTTGCGGTCCTCCAGGGTGGCCCTGATGTCGGCGACCGGCGCCGAGATCTCGATCTGCTTGTGTTGCGTGCTATAGGCGGTGAACAGGCCACCGTCGGCGACCTTCTTCACATGCTCTTCCAGGAGCCGGCCGAGATGGAGCGTGATGATCGCCGGCGGCGCCTCCTGTGCGCCCAGCCGATGATCGTTGCCGGCGGTCGACACCCCGCAGCGCAAGAGGTCGCCGTGCTTGTTGACCCCGCGCAAGAGCGCCGCCACGAAGGCGATGAAGCGACGATTCTCGCTCTCGATCTCGCCGGGCACGAACAGGTTCGCCCCGCTGTCGGTGTTCAGCCCCCAATTGTTGTGCTTGCCGTTGCCGTTGATGCCGGCGAACGGCTTCTCGTGAAACAGGATGGCGAAATCGTGCTCGAACGCCAGATCGCGTAACACGTCCATCGCCAGCACGTTGGTGTCGGCGGCGAGGTTGGCCAGGCTGAAGATCGGCGAGATCTCGTGCTGCGCCGGCGCCACCTCGTTGTGGGTGCAGTGGATCGAGATGCCGAGCACCCACATCCTCTCCCGCGCCTCGGCCATGTAGCGGTTCACGCGCGGCGTCAATCTGGCGAAATAGTTGGTCGACATCTCCTGGCCGCGCAGCGGCCGCGCGCCCAGCAGCGTGCGTCCGCAGGCCATCAGGTCGGGCCGTTCCAGGTATACTTTCCGGTCGATCAGGAAGAACTCCTGCTCCCAGCCGACATTGCACACGACCTGTCTGGCCGCGGTGTCTCCGAGATGGTGCAACAGCCGTAAGCTTTGCTCGTTGACCGCCATGTCGGCGCGCAACAGCGGCGTCTTCTGGTCGAGCGCCTCGCCGGTCCAGGAAACGAAGGCCGACGGGATATAGAGCGTCTCGCGATAGACGAAAGGCGGCGAGCCCGTGTCCCAGCCGATATAAGCCGCCGCCTCGTTGGTTTCGCGCAGGCCGCCGTTCGGGAAGGACGATCCGTCGGTCTCGGTCTGGAACAATTCGGAGCCGGTCAGATTGATGATCAGCCGATCGGTCGTGAAATCCACCGCCACGAAGGTCTCGAGCTTCTCGCCGTGAATCGGCCCGCGCATCGGCGAGAACCAATGCGAATAGCCGATGCAGCCCTTCGACTGCGCCCACTCCCGGATCGACAGCGCCAGCGCGTTCGCTTCGTCCTTTTCCATCGGCAGCCCGGTCGCCCGGCAACGGGCGAAGGCGTAGTAGATCTCCGGATCGACCAGCTTCTTGAGGATGGCGTCATCCAGCACGTTGCTGTTCATGTTCGCGAATGTCGACGGCAGGGCGGTGGTCTGGATCGGTGCGTCGTAGGTGGAGTGCGTCACGGTCACGGATTCTTCTCCCGGATTGGTTCGCCGCTCGGCCCGCGCATCGGGCAAATCATTTTCGACCAGCCCGGCGGCGCAGACAATGGCGCAGACGATACCGGCGACCGATACCGGCGACCGATCGCGGTAAAACGCCGGTCCGGGGTGCGGGTGAACGCGCCGTCCTCGACATCGCGCTCGCCGGAGACGGTCGATGCCGGGGCGTTCGAGGCGGTCGCATCCGCCCGATGAGGACGAACACGCCCGGGAGCGGCGCGCGCAAACGATTTCCCGAACCCTCGGGTCGCGCCGGCGCTTTCCCTGAACGCGGCCCCTGAACGCGGCCCCTGAACGCGGCCCCTGAACGCGGCCCCTGAACGCGGCAGGTTTCTGAACCACAGATTCGAAGGATTGGCGTAAAGTCGGGTAACTTTGCTTCCATTCCCAATCGGCAAACCGGGAGGAGGATGCGCGCGATGGAGCGGATGACGCGGCGAACGATGCTCCGCTCCGGTCTTGGCGGATGTCTGATGGCGCCTTTGTCGAGCGCTCTCGCCATGGCTGCGGAAACCGACGGTCCGGGCGAGGCGGAGATCGTCCTCGGCATGTCTGCGGCGTTCTCCGGCCCGTCGCGAGGGCTCGGCATCGAACTCTACCGCGGCGCCAGCGCCTATTTCACCCATGTCAACCGGGCCGGAGGCGTGCATGGCCGCAAGGTCGTCCTGAAGACCTATGACGACGGCTACCAGCCCGACCCGTCGGTCGCGAACACGATGACGCTGATGCTGAAAGACCGGGTCTTCGCGCTGTTCGGCTATGTCGGCACGCCGACGGTGACCCGGGTGCTGCCGATGCTCAAGAAGTTCCAGAAGCACAAGGTCTATCTGTTTTTTCCGTTCACCGGCGCCCAGCCGCAGCGCGAGCCGCCCTATGGCGAGTTCGCTTTCAACCTGCGCGCCTCCTACCGTCAGGAAACCGCCGGCCTGGTCGACAATTTCGTCGCCATCGGCCGGCGGCGCATCGCCGTGTTCTACCAGGCCGACGCATACGGCCGCAGCGGCTGGGCCGGGGTGCGGCGGGCGCTCGGCAAATACGGCGAACGGATCGTCGGCGAGGCCACCTACCGACGCGGCGAGAAGTTCACCGGCAGCATGCGCCGACAGGTCGAGATCCTGAAACCGTCGAGGCCCGATGCGGTCATCTGCATCGGCGCCTACGCGGCCTGCGCGGCGTTCCTTCGCGACGCCGTGGATCTCGGCCTGCGGGTTCCGATCGCCAACCTCTCCTTCGTCGGCAGCGAGAACCTGCTGAAGCTGATCACCGAGGGCCGCGAGGACAGCCGGCGCTACACCGGGCTTCTGGTGAACTCGCAGGTCGTGCCGTCCTACGAGGACGTTTCGATCCCTGCGGTGCGCGAATACCGCGAGCTGATGCGGCGCTACGATCCCCAGGCGCCCCGGGCTCTGCAGAAGGAGCGCTATGCGCCGTTTGCGCACAGCTTCGTCAGCCTCGAAGGTTTCCTCGACGCCAAGCTGATGGTCGAGGTGCTGCATCGCCTCGGCGAGGAACCGCGGCGCGGCCGGCTCGAGAGCGCCGTATTCACGGTCGATGACTTCGATCTCGGCATCGACGAGCGGGTCTCTTTCAGCGCCACCCGCCGGCAGGGCCTGCAACGGGTCTACTACACCGTCGTCGAGGCGGATCGTTTCGTCACCCTGAACGATTGGGAAGACAGGTTTTCGTGAGATGAGAATCCAGAAGCTTTTCCAGAAGACGTTGTTCGGCATTTTCCTGCTGTTCGGCCTGATCGGCGTATCGACCTCGATTCTGTGCATCTACACGGTCGAATCGCAGCTCTCGAAGGAATACGAGAGCAACAGCAAGGGCATTGCCAAGACCATCGCCAATGCCAGCGTCGATATCCTCCTCAATCGCGACCTGTCGTCGCTGCAATCCCTGATCGACCAATTCGTCGAGATTCAGGGCATCAGCTACATCTACATCACAAACGAATCGGGCGAGTTTCTGGCGCACACCTTCGTGCCCGGCATTCCCGAAGAGATCCGCAACGGCGATCCGTTCAGCACCGCGACCGTCGAGCGCAGCCTGCCCGGGATGGGCGACTTCGTGGAGGTCAGCAGCCCGATTCTCGCCAGCGTCGCCGGCAGCGTTCACATCGGCATGGACATCGGGCTGATCGCCCTGAAGATACAGCGGGCGATCGGCCAGCAAGTCTATCTGATCTCGACGATATTCGTCGTCGGCGTCTTCGCCACCATCTGGTTCGTCGGCCTCGCCGCCAAGCCGATCGAAAGGCTTCTCGCCTATGCCGTGCGCCTCGCCGGCGAGGGCCGCGCAGCGACCGACGACCGGCTGCTCGCCCGCAACGACGAGATCGGAGAACTCGCCCGCCTTTTCGTCCATGTCGCCGGTCCGGTTCGGACGCCCGCGGCCGGGGACGCGCGACCGGGCGGTCATGGCTGATCCCGGCGCGCCGCGGGCCGGGTCCGGAAGCCGGCGATGATCCCGCGCACGGTCATCGTGCTGCTCTGCACCATGCTGCAGGTCTGCTTCGGGACGGTGTATGCGTGGAGCTTCTTTCAGACGCTCCTGGTCGCTCGACTCGGCTGGTCGTTCACCGAAACTGCGATTGCCTTCAGCGTCGCCATCTTCTCGCTCGGCACCTCGGCCGCCTGGGCCGGCGCGGCGCTGCCCCGGCTCGGGCCGCGCCGGCTGGCGCTCGCCGGCAGCGTATTGTTCTCGGGCGGCTATATGATCGCCGGCCTGGCCCTGCATCTGGACGCCATTTTGATGTTCTATCTCGGCTATGGCGTGATCGGCGGCGCCGGCATCGGGCTTGGCTACGTGACGCCGGTCGCCACGGTGGCCAAATGGTTTCCCGATCGCAAGGGGTTGGCGACGGGGATCGTGGTCATGGGTTTCGGCCTCGGCGCGTTCCTGTTGAGCAAGCTGTTGGCGCCCCTGCTGGTGCTGCGGACCGAGGGCGACCTGCCGTTGGTCTTCGTCTCGCTCGGCGTCGTCTTTGCGGCCATCCTGATCCCTTCGAGCCTCGCGCTGCGCGATCCGCCGGCGGATTTCGCCGCCGCGGCGAACGCGCCCGGGGCCGCGCCGGACGACGAGGACGGGTCGATCGGGCTGTGCCTGCGCTCACCGGAATTCGCGATGATGTGGCTCGTTTTTTTCTTCAACATCGCGGCCGGGATCTCGGTCATCAGTTTTCAGTCGGTGCTGCTGCAAGATGTCTGGGAGCTCGCCGATCCGACTATGGAGCCGCAAACCCTGGCCGAATACGGCGCCACCCTGATCGCCGTCAGCTCGCTGTGCAACGGTGTCGGACGGCTGTTCTGGGGGCTGCTGTCGGACCGCATCGGCCGCATCCGGGTGTTCCGCATTCTGCTGGCCAGCCAGATGGTCGTCTTCGGGGTTCTGATGACCGAACGCGATCCGTGGATCTTCTCTGTGCTGGTCTGTTACGTGCTGCTGTGCTTCGGCGGCGGCTTCGCCACGATGCCGTCCTTCGTTCTCGACGTTTTCGGCGGCAAGCGGATGTCGGTGATCTACGGGGCGGTGCTGACCGCCTGGGCAGCGGCGGGGATCTTCGGTCCGCTTTATGTCGGTTATCTGAAGGACCAGTATCCCGACCGCGCCGTCACCTATTGTTTCCTGATCGGCGTGCTGATCCTCGGTCTGGGTTATGTGTTCTCCTACCTGTTGAACGACGACCGGATCCGCCTCGGTCGGCCGACCCTGGAAGGCACGCTGCGTCAATACGGCGTCCAGCCGCCGAGATGAGCCTCCCGATATCCCGGAACCGGGCGCCGGGCGGTCGCCGGCCGGCGGCGATAACGAGAGGAGGGCCGCCAATCTCACCGGCGGTTGACGTCAATCTCACCGGCGGTTCACAATGAGCCGGCGGTTCACAATGAGAAAGCAATCGATCCCACCACAGGGAAACTCGATAGGGAAACCTGGGAGAGTACGATAAAGCGAAAACCCAGCAAGATACTGGTGGTCGACGACGAGCCCGACCTGGAACAGCTCGTCCGCCAGCGGATGCGCCGCGAGATTCGCGGCGGCCAGTACGAATTCGTCTTCGCACGCAACGGGGTCGAAGCGCTCGTGCGGTTGAAGGAGCACCAGGACATCGACATGGTTCTCTCGGACATCAACATGCCCGAGATGGACGGCCTGACGCTGCTCGAGCAGATCCCGGCGGTCGATCCCAATGTGCGCTCGGTGGTGGTCTCCGCCTATGGCGACATGAAGAACATCCGCACGGCGATGAACCGGGGTGCTTTCGATTTCGTCACCAAGCCGATCGATTTCGACGACCTGCGGCTGACCATCAGCCGTACCCTGGAGCACCTCGCGCTGTGGCGCTCGGCCCTCGAATCCCGCGACAAGCTCGTCGCGCTGGAAAACGAACTCGACCTGGCCAGCCGGATGCAACAATCGATCCTGCCGACGAGCTTCCCCGAGACCGCCGGGTATCGGGTGTTCGCGAGCATGGAGCCGGCGCGCAACGTGGGCGGCGATTTTTACGACATACTGCCTTTGCCCAAGGACCGCCTCGGCCTCGCCGTGGCCGATGTTTCGGGCAAGGGCGTCCCGGCGGCGCTGTTCATGATGTCCAGCCGCACCCTGCTCAGGGGCGCGGCGATCGGTCATTCCGATCCGGGCGAGATGATGTGCGAGGTCAATCGACTGCTCTGCGAGGACAACGACGCGGCGATGTTCGTCACCGTCTTCCTGGCGGTCTTCGATCCGGCCAGCGGCAAGCTCGTCTATGCCAACGGCGGACATAATCCGCCGCTGGTTCTGCGGACCGACGGAACGACGGCGCTGCTGCCCGCGATCGAGGGGGTCGCGCTGGGCGTCGCCCCGGAAATCGAGTACGCCGAGGGCTCGGTGACTCTGTCGCCGGGCGAGGCGGTGGTTTTCTACACCGACGGCGTGACCGAGGCGGAGAACCGCCGGGGCGAGCAGTTCGGCCTCGAACGGTTGCGCCGGGTGTTCGCCGCCGGCGCGCCCGGCGACGCGCGCGGCGTCACCACCGCGGTGTTCGAGGCGGTCCGATCCTTCGCCGACGGCGCGCCCCAATTCGACGACATCACCTGTCTGACGCTGTGGCGCGGCGAGGATCAGCCGTGAGCGCGGAACTGTCGCTGCGCATGGAGGCGACGATCGAGGAGCTTCCCCGCATCCACGCCGCGATCGAGGCCTTCGCCCGGCAGGAGCGCTGGTCGCCCCGGCTCGAATATCAGGTCAAGCTGATGATCGAGGAACTGGCGATCAATGTCGTCAAACACGGCGGCGCCGAGGGCGTGGCGGCCGGGATCGAGTTGGTGTCCGATCCCGACCGGGTGAGGATCGAGTTCAGCGACGGGGGCCGCCCATTCGATCCGCTGAGCGAGGCCCCGCCGCCCGATACCGACTCGGCGATCGAGGATCGCCCGATCGGCGGGCTCGGTATCCATCTGGTTCGCGTCATGGTCGATGAAGCGAGCTATCGCCGCGAAGGGGGCCGAAACCGCCTGACCCTGGTCAAGCGGAGGGATGAATGACAGAGCGGCGCGGCCGGCCCGGCCGGCGCTGGGCCGCTGCTCTTGCCGCCGCCCTGGCCACGGCGACGCCCGCCCTGGCCGATGCGCCCGCCCTGGCCGATGCGCCCGCCCTGGCCGATGCGCCCGGGGTCTCGGACGGGCGTATCCTGTTCGGCCAGTCCGCCGCCTTCAGCGGCCCGGCCGAGGATCTGGGCAAGAACATGCGGCTCGGGATCGAGGCGGCGTTCGGCGAGGCGAACGCGCGGGGCGGCGTCTTCGGCCGCCGACTCGAACTGTTGTCGCTGGACGACGCCTATGAG
This sequence comes from Alphaproteobacteria bacterium, assembly GCA_965202905.1. Taxonomy (GTDB): domain Bacteria; phylum Pseudomonadota; class Alphaproteobacteria; order MPNO01; family MPNO01; genus CAYFYS01. Next base: position 2,277,252 of record OZ241868.1, read on the forward strand.
CCGGAAGCCGCGATCGCCAACACCCGCCGGCTGGTCGTCGAGGAAGGCGTCTTCGCCCTGATCGGCGCGGTCGGTACGCCGACCTCGCGCTCGGCGACGCCGGTCGCCGCGGCCGCCGGCGCGCCCTATGTCGCGCCGTTCACCGGCGCCGCTTTTCTGCGCCGGGCGGAATGGCGAAACGTCATCAACCTGCGCGCCTCCTATTTCCAGGAGACCGAGGAGATGGTCGGCCGGCTGATCGGCGATCTCGGCATCGGCCGCATCGCGGTGCTGTACCAGGACGATTCATTCGGGCGGGCGGGCTATCGCGGGGTGCGCCAGGCGCTCGGCCGGCGCGGCCTGAAGCCGGTGGCAACGGGCGTCTACCCGCGCAACACCACCGCGGTCAAGACCGCTCTGCTGGACCTGCGCGCGGGCGAGCCCGGCGCGGTCATCCTGGTCGGCGCCTATCAGCCGGTCGCGACGTTGATCGCCTGGGCGCGCCACATCGGCTTCGATCCGGTATTCTTCACCATCTCGTTCGTCGGCAGCAACGCCCTGGTGCGCGCGCTCGGCCCGGCCGGGACCGGCGTCTTCGTCACCCAGGTCGTGCCCTCCCCGAGGGCCGACCACCCGCCCGTGACCGCCGCCTATCGCCGGGCCCTGGCGGCGCACGCGCCCGGCGCGCGCCCCGGTTTCGTCTCCTTCGAAGGCTATCTCGCCGGCCGCCTCGCCATCGTCGCGCTCGAGCTCTGCGGCCGGGAGCCCGATCGGGCGTGCTTTCTCGACAGCCTGCGCATCCTCGATGTCGTCGACCTCGACGGTTTCGAGCTCCGCTACGGCCCCGGCGACAATCAGGGCTCGGACGCGGTCTTTCTGACCGTCATCGGCGATGACGGAAACTATCATCCGATCGAAACGCTGAGGAACCGGCCGCTGCGATGATCGGCTTGCCGAAACGCCTGCTCGAAAGCTGTTTCCGCATCTCGACGCAGCTCTATCTCGGCATCGGCAGCGGCGTCGTCTTCACGATCGTCGCCAGCCTGGTCGGTTGGATTTCCTTCGACCGGGTGGGCGAGGTCCAGAGACGGGTGAACGAGGGCAGCGTTCCAGAGATGGCCGCCGCCTTCGCGGTCGCGCAGCAAAGCGGCGCCCTGGTCGCCGCCGCGCCGCGCCTGACCACCGCCGCGACGCAAGGCGAGCTGGCCCGTATCGCCAGCAAGATCGCCGAAGACCGCATGGCTTTCGAGACGCAGCTCGGTGCGTTGGCGAGGCTCGGCGGCGAAGCGCCGCGTTCACGCTCGCTCCGAGAGCGGGGCGACGCGCTGATCGGCAACATCGAGGCGATCGAGGACTCGATGGCCGAGCGTTTTGCCCTGTCCGGGCTGCGGCTGACGCGGCGGGGCGAGTTGTCGGCGCTGCGCGGCGAGTTGAACCGCCTTCTGATCCCGCTGATCGACGACCAGCTATTCTACGCCATGACCGGCTATCGCACGCTCGGTGCGCCGCCGGATCCGCCGCGGCGGCACTTCTCGCAAATCGAATTCAGCCGCTACCGTCATCTGGCGGAGCTCAGGGCCGGCGCCACCTTGGCGGCGCAGCTTCTGGCGACCGCCTTCAACGTCTCCGACGCCGCCCTGCTGGAGCCGCTGCGCGAGCGTTTCGAAGCCGCCGCCCGCGGCATCGAACGCCGTCTGTCCCAGCCCGGGACGGAATCCCTGCGCCGCCGACTGGCGCCGCCCTTCGCCCGTCTGGCCGAGCTGGGCGCCGGACCCGATGGCGGTTTCGGCCTGCGGGCGCGAGAGATCGCCCTCGAACGGCGGCAGAGAGATCTGTTGACGCGCAACCGCACGCTCGCCATCGAACTCGTGGCCGAGGCCGAGGGTCTGGTCAATGTCGCCCGCGCCAGAGCCGGAGAGGCCACCCGCGCCTCGACCGAGGCGATCCTCGCCGGGCGCAATCTGCTGCTGCTGATCAGCGCGGCCAGCATCATCGGCGCGGCGCTGGTTGCCTGGCTGTTCGTCGGTCGGGTGCTGTCGCGTCGTCTCGGACGGCTGTCCGATCGGATGCGCGGCATGGCCGAGGGCGACCTCGAGGGGAAGGTCGAGATCGGCGGCCGCGACGAGGTGGCGGATATGGCCGCGGCGCTCGAAGTCTTCCGACGTCACGCCCTGGAGGTTCAACGCTTGAATCTGGTCGAGAAACTGGCGGAGGAACTGCGCGGCAAGAACGACCAGCTCGAGCACGCCCTGGCCGAGTTGCAGCGGGCGCAAGACCAGATCGTCATGCGCGAGAAGCTGGCGGCGCTCGGCGAGCTGACCGCCGGAGTCGCCCACGAGATCAAGAACCCGCTCAATTTCGTCAAGAATTTCTCGGAGGTCTCCGAGGAGTTGCTGCAAGAGCTGCTGGAGGAGATTTCGCGCGGCGCGGACGACGCGGAGCCGGGCGACGCGGAGCCGGGCGACGCGGAGCCGGACGAGGACAGCCGGGGGCTGATCGCGGAGATCGGCAACGACCTCACCGGCAACCTCAAGCGCATCCGCGAGCATGGCGAACGGGCCAACCGGATCGTGCAGTCCATGTTGATGATGGGCGGCGGCTCGGGCGAGCGGCAGCCGACCGACATCAACGCCCTGCTCTCGGCGCACGCCCGGCTCGCCTATCACAGCGCGCGGGTGAGCGATCCGGACTTCCGCATCGACGTCGAGGAGGAGCTCGACCCCGCGCTCGGCGAAAGCGAGGTCGTTCCCCAGGATCTCGGCCGGGTGTTCCTGAATATGGTGACCAACGCCTGCTACGCGACCGACGAGAGGCGCCGCGCCGCGACGACGGACGCCGCCGGCGGAGCGGCGGCATCCTACGAGCCGCGGCTGCTTCTGGCGACCCGGCGTCTGGCGGACCGGATCGAGATCCGCATCCGCGACAACGGCGGCGGCATCCCGCCCGATGTCGCGGACAAGATATTCAACCCCTTCTTCACAACCAAGCCGACCGATCAGGGCACCGGGCTGGGCCTGTCCCTGTCCAACGACATCGTCCGCCAGCACGGCGGAAGCATCCGGGTCGATTCCGAGCCCGGCGCGTTTACCGAGATGATCATCGAACTGCCGGCCGACGCGGCCCTGCCGCTGTCCGGCCCGGCGTAGGTCGGCCCGGCGCAGGTCGCGGCCGGGCTCAGCCGCCGGCCGCCGTCACCGCCTCCGCCCTGGTGCCGTGGATCTTGATGATCTTGTCGAATCCGGCGATGTCGAAGACCTCTTGAATCGGTCCCGTGAGCGCACACAGGGCGAATTTCGCGTCTCGTTTCCCGAGATCCTTGGCGATCAACAGAATCGCTCTGAGGCCGGCGCTGCTGACATAGGAGACGCCTTCGAGATCGACGATGACGGCGGCGTCTTCCGCGCTGATGGCGGACTTCATCGTATCCTCGAACTCGCGGGCGGTGACGCCATCGATGCGGCCCTCCACCTCTGCGATCAAGGCTCCTTTCCCTCGTTCGGTTCTCACTTCCATCGCCATTTCCTTTTTTCTTCCCGACTGCCTCGACTGCCGGGTATGTCGCCGCCTCGCGACGGTTAAAGCGCCGCCTCGCCGGTTTCGCCGCTATGAATACGCTGCGCGCCGACCACGTCGCAGACGAAGATCTTGCCGTCGTCGTCCTGGCTGGTGGCGGCGGTGCGCCGGATCGCCTCCATCACCGGTTCGACCAACTCGTCGGTCACCACCGCTTCGATCGTGACCATCGGCATGAAGGCGATCCTGTATTCCGTGCCCCGGTGCATCTCGGAGTGACCCATCTGCCGATCGAACCCCTTGACCTCGCTCGCGGTCAGGCCGGTGACCCCGACCTCGACCAGCGCTTCATGCACCGGGTCGAGCTTGTGCGGCTTGATCACCGCCTTGATCAGCTTCATCGGCTTCGCGCCTCCTGTGCCCGGCCAGCCTCCTGTGCCCGGCTAGAAGTCATAGCCCCGTTCGCCATGGGTGGCAAGATCGAGACCCACCATCTCGTCTTCCATGTCGACCCGGAGCCCGCCGGTGAGCGCCGCGGCGGCCTTCACGATGACGAAGGTGGCAAGCGCCGACCACAACGCGGTCGCGACCAGGCCGGCCGCTTGCGCGCCGAGCTGTTTGGCGATCGTCATGTCCTCGCCCAGGCGGTCCTCGCCCAGGCCGCCCCCGCCCAAGGCCCCGACGGCGAGCACGGAGACCAGCAGCGCGCCCGACATGCCGCCGACGCCATGCACGGCGAAGACGTCGAGGGAGTCGTCGATTTTCCAATGTCGCTTGACCACCTCGGTGGCGAAGAAGCAGATCGCGCCCGCGATCCCGCCCAGCATCAGGGCGCCGACCGGGCCGATGTAACCCGAGGCGGGCGTGACCGTAGCGAGCCCGGCGATGACGCCGGTCGCGGCCCCGACGAGAGAGGTCTTGCCGAACTTGATCCACTCGATGGCCGACCAGGTCACGGCCGCGGCGGCCGCGGCGATGTGAGTCACGGCGATGGCCATGCCGGCGCCGCCATCCGCGGCCAGCTGACTGCCGCCGTTGAAGCCGAACCAGCCGACCCAGAGCATCGCCGCCCCCGCCGCCGTCATGCCGGGGTTGTGCGGTGGATAGATCTGGTTCGGAAAGCCGCGACGGCTGCCCAGCATCGCGGCGATGACCAGCGCCGACACGCCGGCGGTGCAGTGCACGACCAGGCCGCCGGCGAAGTCCTTGACCCCGAGCGCGCCGAGCCAGCCGCCGCCCCAGATCCAATGGCAGACCGGCGCGTAGACCAGGATGAGCCAGGCGCCGCTCACTATGAGCACCGCCTGGAACTTGATGCGCTCGACATAGGCGCCGACCATCAGGGCCGGCGTGATGATGGCGAAGGTCATCTGGAAAACAGCGAAGACGATCTCGGGGATCGAGTCCTTCGCGGCCTCGGGCGTCACGCCGGCGAAGAACATCTTGCCGAGCCCGCCGATGACGCCGCCGACGCTGTCGCCGAAGGCCAGGCTGTAGCCGATGGCCAGCCAGAGCAGGCTGGCGAGGCAGGTGATCGCGAAACACTGCATGATCACCGACAGCACGGCCTGGGAGCGCACCAGGCCGGCATAGAACATCGCCAGGCCCGGCAGGGTCATCAACAGGACCAGCGCGCTCGCGACGATGATCCATGCGCTGTCGCCGGCGCTGACCGCCGCCTCCGCCGCCTCCGCTGCCGCCCAGGCCGGCGTGGGCGCTGCACAAGCCAATACAATCCCGAGGACCGAAACAATCCCGAGGACCGAACCGACGAACCGAGACATGCGCATCCCCTCCCGTTACGGCCGCTTACGGCCGCGCAGAACATCACTTTCGGATCGACACGGCAACCCCGGCGGATCGACACGGCAACCCCGGCCGGGCTATCGTGTCGCTGGGCTATCGTGTCGAGAGCATTCAGGGCGGAGCGGCCGACCGTTCGTCCACCGGGCGCCGGTCGGCCGGATCGAAGCGGCGCGCGCGCGCCATCGCGCGTACCGAAGCGGCCGCGCTTACCGAAGCGGCGTCGAGTCGGCCTGCGGGCGCGTGCTTGGCAGCCACGATGGGTCCCGACATAATGCCGCGGCGGCGCGATGACTGGCTTGCGGCCAATCGCCGAGACGATCGATGGATGAGGGGTCCAGCCATGAAGCTCGACATCTACAACCACATCTTCCCCAAGCCCTATTTCGAGCGCATGCAGGAGGTGATCCCCGACCAGCGCCCGATCAAGCGCTGGCTCAATATCCCGGTGCTCTACGATGTCGATGCGCGCCTGCGCATGATGGAGACCTTCGGCGAGTACCAGCAGATCCTGTCGAACTCCATGCCGCCGATCGAGTTCATCGCCGGCCCCGACGCGACCCCGGGGCTCGCCCGGCTGGTCAACGACGGAATGGCCGATCTGTGCCGCCGGCACCCCGACCGGTTCCCCGGCTTCATCGCCTCGCTGCCGATGAACAACATGGAGGCGACGATCGGGGAGATCGACCGCGCGATCGGCGAGCTCGACGCCAGCGGCGTCCAGATCTTCTCCCACGTAAACGGCCGGCCGCTGGACGAGCCCGAGTTCTATCCGCTGTTCGAGCGCATGGCCCAGCTCGACAAGCCGATCTGGCTGCACCCGGCGCGCGGCGCCAACCACCCGGACTACCTGACCGAGAACAAGTCCAAATACGAGATCTGGTGGACCTTCGGCTGGCCCTATGAGACCTCGGCGGCGATGGCCCGGATCGTCTTTTCCGGTATCTTCGACAAGCTGCCGGACATCAAGATCATCTCCCATCACCTGGGCGCGATGATCCCCTATTTCGAAGGCCGCGTCGGGCCCGGCTGGGACCAGCTCGGCACGCGGACCGCCGATGAGGACTACGAGGCGCTGCTCGCCTCGATGAAGAAGCGGCCGGTCGATTACTTCAAGATGTTCTACGCCGACACCGCGACGTTCGGCTCGAGCGCCGCGACCGATTGCGGGCTCGCGTTCTTCGGCGTCGAAAAGTGCCTGTTCGCCTCGGACTGCCCGTTCGACCCCGAGGGCGGGCCGATGTACATCCGCGAGACCATCAGGATCCTCGACGAGCTCGAGGTCGGCGAGGCCGAGCGCAGCGCTCTCTACGAGGGCAACGCACGGAAGCTCCTGAACCTCGACTAGAGGGGCCTCGTGTCGGGCGACGCCCACCGGCGGCGTGGGCTGACCGGCATCGGACTGGCGGTCCTGTCCTCGGCCTCGTTCACCGTTTCCACGGTCGCGACCGTGTGGTCCTACGAAGGCGGCGGCGAGCCGCTGGCGGCGATCACCATCCGGTTTGCCGGCGCCATCGTCGTGCTGGCCGGCGTCCTGCGGCTGGTGGGAATCCCGCTCTGGCTGCCGCCGCGACAGCGCATGCTCGCGCTCGGCCTGGGTTGCCTGCTGTCGTTGCAGTCCTACTGTCTCTACAACTCTTTCGCCCTCATCCCGGTCGGGCTGACGTTCGCGATCTTCTACATCTATCCGATGCTGGTCACGCTGATCGCGATGGCGACCGGTCAGGACCGCATGACGCCGGCGATCGGTCTGGCGTTGCTCGCCGCCTTCGCCGGACTGGCGCTGGTCTTCAACCTCGACGGCCAGGGGATGACCCTCCACGGCGCCGGGCTCGCGCTCGGCGCCGCCGTCACCTGGGCGGCGATCGCGGTCATCGGCGCGCGGCTGATGCGCGATCAGGACCCGAGACCGATGACTTTGCACATGCAGGTCGCGGCCGGGACGATCTACCTCGTCGTCTGCGTCCTGAAGGGCGGCGTCGATCTGCCGGCAACGACGAAGGGCTGGATCGGCTATGCCGCGCTGCCGGCCTTCTACGCCCTGTCGACGATCTGCTTCTTCGCTGCGATCTCGATGATCGGCTCGATCCGTGCGACTCTGATCATGAACCTGGAGCCGGTCTTCACCATTGCCGCCGGCTTCGCGATTCTGGGCCAGAGCCTCACCCGGCCGCAGCTTCTCGGCGCCGCGCTCGTGATCGTCGCGGTCTTCACGGTTCGCCTGCGCAAGCCCGCCGGCCCGTTCCGTCGCACGGGCCGTGCAAGGGGAGGCGAGCGATGAGCGCAACCCGCTTGCCCATAGCCGGTTTCCCGGCCGAACATCTCGTCGGCCGACGGGGTCCGCGAGCACACGCACGAGCACACGCACGAGCAAAAGGATCAGGACATGACAGAGGCCGTCATCGTATCGACCGCGCGGACGCCGATCGGGGTTGCGTATAAAGGCTCGCTCAACAACATCAAGTCGCCCACCTTGATGGGCCACGCCATCTCCCATGCCGTCGAGCGCGCCGGCGTGGCGGGCGATGAGATCGATGACGTGGTCATCGGCTCGGTTCTGACCGCCGGCACGGCGGGCATGAACGTCGCCCGCCTGTCCTCGCTTGCCGCCGGGCTGCCCGTATCGGTTCCGGCGCAAACGATCGACCGGCAATGCTCATCCGGCCTGATGGCCATCGCGACGGCGGCGAAGCAGATCATGGTCGACGGGCAGTTCATCGCCGTCGCCGGCGGGCAGGAGAACATCTCCGCGGTGCAGCACGACTATTTCAAATGGGCGCTCGACGAGAAGGATGAGAATGCCCAGGCCAACGCCGAGCATGTCTACATGCCGATGCTGCAGACCGCCGAACACGTTGCCAACGCTTACCATGTCGGCCGCGATGCGCAGGATGACTATGCCGCATCGTCCCAGCGTCGGACCGCGGCCGCGCAGCAGGCCGGGCGATTCGACGACGAGATCGTTCCCATCACGGCGACCCGTGCGATCAAGGACGAGGAAACCGGCGAAGTCGGCTACCGTGACGTCGCCCTGGACAGGGATGAAGGCAACCGCCCCGACACCACCGTCGAGAGGCTCGGACGATTGAGCCCGGTCATCGACGGCGGATCGATCACCGCGGGCAATGCGTGCCAGCTCTCCGACGGCGCCTCGGCCTGCGTGATCATGGAAGGCCGGATGGCGCAGAGGCGCGGGATCGAGCCCCTCGGCGTCTATCGCGGCATGGCGGTCGCGGGCAACCCTCCCGAGGAAATGGGGATCGGCCCGGTCCTTGCGATTCCCAGGCTGCTCGATCGCGCGGGCCTGAAGATCGACGACATCGACCTTTGGGAGCTGAACGAGGCGTTTGCCTGTCAGGCGCTCTACTGCCGCGACAAGCTCGGCATCGATCCGGACAAGTACAACGTCAACGGCGGCTCGATCTCGATCGGACATCCCTACGGGATGACCGGGGCGCGGCTGGCCGGTCACGCCCTGATCGAGGGCAAACGACGAGGCGCGCGCCATGTCGTGACGTCGATGTGCATCGGCGGCGGCATGGGCGCGGCAGCCTTGTTCGAGGTGGCCTGACCGCCCGGCGCCGCCGGGCTCGCCGGCGGCGCCCCGGCCGGCTGATGCCCGAACCGGAGATCCTCGAAGTCACCTGCCTCGTCCAGCAACTCGACGACGACGATCTCGAGGAGTTCGGCGGATACCGCCCCTCCGACGGCCCGCCGCCGGGCGCCGGCGCTACCCGGCCGTGGACCAACCGACGCACCGGGCGCAACCGCACAACCTCGATGCAGCCCGACGGAGGTGGAAGAGGATCGAGCGAAAAGGGCGAATGGCGCCGGGCGGGTCGTAAACCCCGCGCTCGCCCGAAGGCATGAGAGGATTGCGGATTGCTTCCGGCGCCGCCGCCACTCCAAGCGCCGCCGGCCTCGATCTCAAGACCGAAGATTCAGGAGGCCAAATGGACGGCCGATCCGACCCCGCGAAACCGCCCGGATTTACCGCCGTTTCAGCGCCCCTGAAACGCCCCGAAAACCCCCGTCCGAGCCCCGTCCGAGCCCGGATTCGCAAAGACTTCCGTCCGCCCCGAACCCCCGCCCGATCGCCCCCGACCCCTTGAGTTTCCGCCCTCTTCCGCCTTCTTCCCGCCCTCTTCCGGATTCACAAAGACTTCCGTTCCCCCACAGCGGACCGGCCATTGCCCGCCGCCCGCGTGCGAAGCCGTCTCTTTACTTACGTCCTCGTCCAGATTGCGGATCGTGATGCTCGCCACGGCCATGCCCCGCCCGTACCGGCCTGTGTCCCACGCAGTACTTGCGATGCAATCAAGCTGTCGTTCTCGCTTAACTTCTGGCCTGTCCGGTGCATCCGGCCGTGCGCAAATGCCGCACGTCCATCGGCACGGCGCGCGTCACCGTTGCCGATGGCCCCGTCCGGCTCCCATTCGGATACGGGCCCGGCTTCGTGCAGGCGCCCGCATCGGTCGCCTCCGCACTGCGCTCGACACGTCTATTTACGTCTATGACCCCTTGAGGCCGTCGGATGTTCCGACCGATGACGGTGTGCGGGGCTCAACTGCCCCCGGACTCCATGCGGAGTTCCTCTCGCCACGCCGATAGCCGCTACTGCTCGGGCGCCGGCCGGAGTTCCCCGGCGGTCGGCCAGACCGCGCCGTGCGTCGGGATCCGGTAGAGGAGCGTGTAGAGGGCCGGAACGAAGCCCAGCGTGAGCACGGTTCCGATCACCAGCCCGAAGGCGATGACGCTTGCCATCCCGTAAAACAGCGCACCGCCGGACAGGATCAGCGGGACCAGGCCCAGCACCGTCGTCAGCGTGGTCATCAGAATCGGGCGCAGTCGCGCCAGACAGGCCGAGACGACGGCCTCAAGAGGCTCGCGGCCGGCTTCAATCTCGGTCTGGAACCGGTCCATCAGGACGATGCCGTTATTGATCAGGATGCCCGCCAGAGAGAACAGGCCCAGCAGGACCATGAAACCGTAAGGCGCGCCCATCACAACCAGCCCCAGTGTGGCGCCAATCAGGATCAGGGGAATCGTGGCCAGGATGATGCCGCCTTTGCGGATCGAGTTGAACTGCCCGATCAGCAGGACGACGATGCCGGCAAGCGCCAGCGGCAGGAACCGGAACAGCTTTCCATTGGCGTCAGCCTGATCCTCGAGCTCGCCGCCCACCTCCCAGCGATAGCCCGCGGGCAGATCGAGCGCGGCCAGGGCGGGCTCGACGGCTGCAAGCAGCCGCGGCGCCGGCAGGTTCGGATTGCGCGCCTCGACCGTCAGCGTGCGCTGCTGATCGCGGCGATGGATAAGCCCGAACCGCCATTGCGGCCGCACCGACGCCACCTGGCCCAGGTTTATGAACGCGTCCCGCGCCGTGGAATAGATTCTGACACGCTGAAGCGCGGCGAGTGAAAAGCGTAAGCCCTCCGTTCCGCGCAGCACGACCGGGATTGCGTTTTCCCCTTCGCGAAAGATGCTGATCTCCTCTCCCGCATAGGTCGCGTTGAGCGAGCGCGCGACATCCTGAGAGGTCACCCCGGCGCGGCGCGCCCGGGTCTGGTCGACATCTATCAGGAGCTTGAGGATCTTGTTTTCCCAGTCATGCTTGACGCCCACCGTGCCCGGCACCGTATGGAACGCCGCGAGGACCCGCTCGGCCCGTTTGAAGAGCACGTTGCCGTCGGGCCCGATCAGCCGGATCTGGACGATCCCGGGCTCCGTCGAGCCGAACCACATTCGCTTCGCGTCTGCGCGCGCGGTCGGAAGCCGCTGGTCCAGGAAAGCGTTGACCCGGTCCCGGACGGGCCCGACATCGTCGACACTGCGCGTGTTGACCAGCGCGAACGCGCGGTGCGGGGCCGGATCGACGGGGCTGAGCGCCAGGAAAAAGCGCGGGCCGCCGAAGCCCACATAGGCGACATGGCCGGTGATCTCGGGATTCGCGTCCTTGTCGGCCAGCCAGGCGGTCAACTTTCGGAGCTCGCGCCCGGTCTCCCGCGCGTCGGTTCCGGTCTCGAAATCCAGATGGATGAGGAACTGATTCCGATCGCCGAGGGGAAAGAACTCGGTCTTGACGGCGCCCAGTATGTAAACCGCGCCGGCCAGCAGGCCGATCAGCGCCGCGATCGTTACCACGCGCGCGCGCAGCGCGAGCCGGAGAATCGGCCGATAGAGGCGATATATCAGCCCGCCATAGACCGCGTTCGCCCGCTCGCCCGAGCGGTCCGCCTCGTCCCGCGGCCGCAGCTTCAGGAACCATGCGCACATTGCCGGCGTCACGGTCATCGACAGCAGCCAGGAGCCCAGCAGCAGCAGGGCCACGACCTGGGCGAGCGAACGGACGTAATCGCCCGCACTGCCCTCGATCAGCGCAATCGGCATGAAGGCGAAGATCGTCGTCAGGGACGATGTCAGCAGCGGCACCGCAAGGCTGCGGACCGACGCGACGGCGGCCTGGAAACGCTCCATGCCGCGCTCCATCCGAACCCGGATGTCCTCGGCGATCACGATGCCGTTGTCGACCAGCAGCCCCAGCGCGATGATCATGGCCGCGATCGACATCCGCTGCAGTTCGATGCCGGAAAAGCGCATCGCGACGATGCCGAGCAGCATCGTCAGCGGCACGAAAGAGCCGACGATCAGCCCGGTCCGGAGCCCCAGGAACACCATCACCACGGCCAGCACGATCGCCAGCGTCTGATAGACGTTGGAAACTGCGTCTCCGACGGCGGCCCGGATCAGATCGGGCTGAAACGTCGCGTAGTCGAGCACGTAGCCGATCGGAAGCTCCTGTTCGACCGCCCGCAGCAGCGCGGTCAGCCGCTCCCCGAAGGCGATGTTGTTGGTGCCCTCGATCGTCGAGACGGCGAGGACGATCGCCGGGCGGTCGTTATAGAAGGCGGGGAATTGCGGAGGATCGGCATAGTCACGGCGGACGGTGACCACCTCGTCGAGTCGAAGAACGCGGTCGGTGCCGGGAATCCGGAAGACGACCGCGGCGATCTCGGCCACCGAATCGAAGTTTCCCGAGGGCTCCAGGATCACCCGCCGGCCGTCGGCGACGATCTCTCCGCCGGGCTCGATGATGTTCTGCTGCGCCAGCACACCGAAGATCTCCTGTGGCGAGACGCCGAACTCTGCGAGCCTTGCGGGCTCCGTCTCGAGGTAGATCCGCTCGCCTTGACTCCCCAGGATCTCGACCTTCTTGACTCCCTTGAGCGTGTAAATCCGCTCCCTTGTATCGCGGGCGACTTCGCGCATTTCGGCCAGCGAGAAACCGTCGGACCACAGCGCGATGGTCGCGATTGCGGTCAGGCCCACCTCGTCGTTGACGAAAGGCCCCTGCGTTCCCTCCGGCAGCTCCGGCTTGACGTCACTTGCCTTGTTGCGGATATCCTGGAAAACGGGGTCGAGCGCGCCGACATCGTCGCGGATGGTCAACTCGATCTTGACCGATCCGGTCTTTGAGACCGAGGCGATCTCGTCGATCGCGGCAATCTCGCGCATTGCCGCCTCGATCGGCTCGGCGATCAGGTCCTCGATGCGCTCTGCGGACATCCCCCGGAACGACGCCGTGACGCTCGCCTGACGGATCGTAATCGTCGGGTCTTCCGCGCTCGGGTAGTTCAGATAGGTGGTGATCCCCACGGCCGTGATGAGCGCGATCGCGATCACGGTGATCCGTGAGTTTTTCAGCGCGAGCCTAGCGGGGTTCACCGCCTCGGTCTCCGTGGCCAGCGGGACTCCAACCTTACTCTCCCAACAGCTTCACGCGCTGGCCGTCACGCAGGAAGCTGACGCCCGCTGCGGCGAGAATGTCGCCGGGGGCGACGCCCTCGGTGATTTCCACAAAATTCTCGGCGACGCTCCCGCTGCCCCGGATCGGCACCTTGCGCACCTGGCCCGCCCTGGAGTCGTACTTGAACAGATAGCCCTGAGCCGCGTCGTCGCCGGCCGCGATCGCCGTCAGCGGGACCAGAAAACCGCGCCGCTCCGCGCCCCCGGACAGGACGACGCCGATTTCGGCCGCCATGCCGGCGATCAGGCCGTCCCGGTTCTCCAGCAGCGCGGCGGTGACCGGCACCGCGTTGGCCGATCCCGATGTGGCGCCGATTTCGGTGATCCGCCCGCGGCAGCCGCAGCCGGTGACGGTCGAGACGTCGACCGTTACCGGCGCGCCCAGCGCGACCCGCGAGATCGCCGTGTCCGGGATGGACAGATCGACTTCGAGCGCGCCTTCGGAGTCGATCCGGAAGATGACATGGCCCGCCGCGGCCTCCTGGAACGGCTCGACATCGCGGCCGGCGACCACGCCGTCGAAGGGCGCGGCGAGCCGGGTCTTGGCAAGGTCGCGTCTGGCGCTGCCGAGCCGCGAGCGGGCGAGGGCGAGATCGGCGCGCGCCGCATCGAACGCCGCCGCGGCCTGGTCGAGCGCTGAGCGAGCGACCCAGCCGCGCTCGAAGAGCTTTTTCTTGCGATCGTGCTCCGTCCGCTTTTCGGCGAAGCCCGCCTGTGCCGAGGCGACCTGGGACTGCGCGGCCTGGACATCGAGCTTGAACGGCTTGGGATCGAGGCTGGCGAGCACCACGCCGGCCTTGACCCGCTCGCCCTTCCTGACGGTCACGGTCGCGACCGTTCCGGAGACCGCGAAGCTCAACGCCGAGGTGTTGGAGGCCACGATCTTTCCCGAATACCGGCGCACGTCTCCGCCGGCCGGCTCGGCCACGTAATACGGCTTGATCGCGCGGACGCGCTCGACCTCCCTTGCCGGTTCGTCCTCGCAACCGGCAAGGGACAGCGTGAGCGCGCAGAGCAGGCCCGGCCAGATCGTGTGAGCAGGTGCGCCTTGCATGTTCGACCCCGATCAGTGTGGCATCGCGCACCGCCCGGTTGCCGGCGCCGGGCGGCCTAATCCGCGCCGAACCTGGCCTTCTGCTTCTGCAGGAAGGCCTCCATCCCCGCTTTGGCGTCCGCGCTGGTCTGGGTCAGGGCCGAGGCGACGGCCTCGGTATAGAGCCCGCCGGTCATCGACATGTCGGCGATGCGCTCGATGCCCAGCATGATCACGTCATTGACCAGCGGTGCGTTGCTGGCGACCGCCTCGCCGAGCTCGACCGCCTTGTCCAACGCCTTACCGGCGCCGACCAGGTAGTGCGACAGGCCCAGCGACTGGCCCTCGGCGGCATCGAGCCGGCGGCCGGTGAGCATCATCTCGGTCGTCCGCCCGGCGCCGATGATGCGCGAGACCCGCACCGAGGCGCCGCCGCCGACGAAGATGCCGCGCTGGCCCTCGGGTAACTGGTAGATCGCCGACGGCTCGGCGACGCGGACATGCGTGGCGACCGCGATTTCCAGCCCGCCGCCCATCACCGCGCCGTGCATGGCGGTTATCACCGGCAGGCCGCCGAACTGGATCCTGTCGAGCGTGCGGTGCCAGAAGCGGGACGCCGCGAGCGCCTCCTTGACGTCGCGCTCCTTGTGCTCGGAGAGGTCGAGGCCTGCGCAGAAATGATCGCCGGCGCCGGCCAGCACGACGGCGCGGGCACCCTCCGGCGGCGCGTTGAAGAACCGGTCGACGTCTTCTATCATCGCCATTCGAACGGCGTTTCGCTTCTCCGGCCGGTTCAACGTCAGCACGGCGATCCGCCCGCGCATCTCGAAGGCCAGGAACTCGGACTCGAAGGTCGCCACGCTCATCTCCGCTTTGCGCCACCCGATCCGAGCTATAAGGACAGTGGGCCGTGGTGTAAACTGACCCTCGCGGCGATTACGGTGGGGACGACCGGTATGCGGATCAAGGATGTAGCGGCGCTGGTGACGGGCGGCGCATCGGGGCTGGGCGAGGCGACGGCCAAACGGCTGGCCGGCGCCGGCGCGAAAGTCGCGGTCATCGACCTGAATGCCGACGGCGCCAAGGCGACCGGCGAAGCGCTGGGCGGGATCGGCGTGTCCTGCGACGTCGCCTCGCCCGGGGCCGTCGAGGCCGCGCTCGCCGAGATCGGCGATGCGGTGGGCACGCCGCAGATCCTGGTCAACTGCGCCGGCGTCGGCCCGGCCGAGCGCATCGTCGGGCGCGCCGGCCCGATGGCGCTGGAGAACTTCGCCCGGGCGATCAACGTCAACCTGATCGGCACCTTCAACGTCATGCGGCTGGCCGCGGCCGGGATGGCCGGGACGGAGCCGCAGGAGACCGGCGAGCGCGGGGTGATCGTCAACACCTCCTCGGTCGCGGCCTTCGAGGGCCAGATCGGCCAGGCCGCATATTCGGCGTCCAAGGGCGGGGTCGCCGCGCTGACCCTGCCCGCCGCGCGCGAGTTCGCCCGCGCGGGCATCCGGGTATGCGCCATTGCGCCGGGCATCCTGGAGACCCCGATGTTCGACGGCGTGCCGGATGCGGTCCGCGAGGGGCTGCTCGCGCTCACCCAGTTCCCGCCGCGCCTGGGCAATCCCGACGAGTTCGCCCAGCTTGTCCAGCATATCGTCGAAAACACGCTGCTGAACGGCGAGACCATCCGGCTCGACGGCGCGGTCCGCCTGCCGCCGCGCTGATCGGCGACAGGAGGCGCCCGAGATGGCAAAGGCGCCGAAGAAGGCCCGCGCACTGGGCATCAACCATGTCGTGCTGGAAGTCGGCAACATCGAGGAGGCGCTGGAGTTCTACGGCGCCATCTTCGACTTCGAACTGCGCGGCAAGGGCGAGACCAACGCCTTCATTGACATGGGTGATCAGTTTCTGCAGTTAACCGAGAACGCCGACCGGGCACCCGATCGGAAGCGGCATTTCGGTTTTGTCGTCGACGACCGCGGGCCGATCCGCGCGGCGCTCGAGACGCTCGGCGTGCCCCTGATCGGCGACCGGCTCAACTTCCGCGACCCCTGGGGCAACCGCGTCGAGGTCGTGCCCTATGACGACATTCAGTTCACCAAGGCCGGCCATGTGCTGAAGGGCATGGGGCTCGACCGGCTGGAGAAGACGCCCAACGCCATCGAACAGCTCGAAAAGAAAGGCATGGCGCCTGGCTGAGGGTCCGGCCCGAAAAGATTTGAGCGATTTCAGAACGACCGGGGTCGCAACATGTGGACTGAACTCACTCGCCGTCGGTATGAGCGATCGGGCTTACGGGCCGGTTGCCCGCGGCGGATTCCGGCGCGGGACTTCCCGCCCCGCCGCCGTCCCGATTCCGGACGCGCCGGGCAGACGCAACGGTCTCACGGTCGCTTCACGGACATGGTCTTCGACGCCTTCGGCGCAGCACCTTCACGAGGCCCACACCCGGTCGGCCACTTCAACGAGCCGGGCGAGCTTGCGCTCGACCTCCCCCATTGAGAACTGTCCGGACCCGACATTGCTCGAGAATCCGCATTGAGGGCTCAGGCCCAGCCGGTCAATGTCGATCGTCCGGCTCGCCTCGTCAATTCGCGCCATCAGCTCGTCCACGCTCTCCACCTCGGCTACCTTGGTGGATAGAAGGCCCAGCACCGCCTTCCTGGGAGCGGGTATGTGCCGCAATGGCGCAAAATCTCCGGCCCGCGGGGTGTCGTATTCCAGGAAAAACCCGTCAACGTCGAGCCGGTTGAACATGCGGTCCGCGATAGCCTCGTAGCCGCCATCGGCCATACCGTGGCCCATATTGCCGCGGCACATATGGACGCAGATCGTCATGTCCGCGGGGCGATCCGATATCGAGGCGTTGATCGCGTCGATGTAGGCGTCGATGAGCCGCGCGGGATCCTCGCCCCGCCGACGCACGATTTCCTGGTTGGCCGGGTCGCACAGCAGGGAAAGCGGCACCTCGTCCATCTGCAGATAGCGACAGCCCTGACTGGCAAGCTCGGCAACTTCCTCGCGATAGGCGCGGGTGACGTCGCCGAAAAAAGCGTCCATATCAGGGTACGCCGTGCGGTCGATCCCGCGGTCGCCTCGAAAGAAATGAGTGACCGACGGGGTCGGCAGGTTCGCCTTGGGCATTCCCTTGGTCGTCGATTTCAACAGCGCGAAATGCTCCGCCGCCATTGCGGTTCGCCGGCGCACCGCGGCGACGGTTTCGGGCACCGGGGTAGCCTTTCGGGTCGAGCCGTCGAATAGAGTGAATGTGAAGTCGGCCTCGTAACGTTCCTGCGTGAAGCCGTCGAAATGCTCGAATGGCGCATCGCGCCACGACGCGCGGCGGAACTCGCCGTCCGTGATGGCGCCGATACCGATGCGCTCTTGCAGGGCGATGGCCTCGCGAATACACTCGTCCTCGACCGCGCGTAGATCGGCGGGGGACATAGTGCCGGCGGCGTGCGCCTGACGCGCGCCGATCAGGCGCTCCGGTCTGGGCAGACTGCCGATGTGCTCGGCGCGATACGGCGGTTTGCCTCGCGATATCTGTTCAGCCATCGGTTGCCCCATCCCGAATGTGCGTTGTCGGCCGCATGGTACGCGGAGGTGCGGGGCAATGCCCAGAGTTCCGAAATCGGCTCGATGCCCAGCCGTTGCGGTTCGGAGCGGCGATGTCGGTTCGGCATGGCCGGCGGATTGAACGTCGCGACGCCAGGGCGCGCCGTCACATCACCTGCCGCCATGCCCGGGATACCGCTACCATGACCGCCGCATATATGGGTCCGGCGGCCTCCGAACCGGGAGGGAAGGCGATGAAATTCGGGATCTTCGATCACTTGGACAGACGGGACGGGCCACTCGCCCAGTTCTACAAGGACCGGCTGAAACTGGCCGCCGCAGCGGACGAGCACGGTTACGCCGGCTATCACATCGCCGAGCGTCACTGGAACCCGGTCGGGCTGGCCCCGCGCCGGGCATTTTCCTCGCGGCGGTCGCCGAGCGCACCAGCCGAATCCGGATCGGTCCACCGGATCGGTCCAATGGGATACGCGCTCGCATTCCATGCCCCGCTCATGTTGAGCGAGGAGATCTGCATGCTCGACCACCTGTCCGACGGCTGCTTGGACCTCGGCATCGGACGCGGCATTTCGCCGTGGGAGTTGCAGATGTTCGGCATCCCGATGCCGGAGACGCACGATCTGTTCCGGGAGGCCCTCGCGGTCATGCTACAGGCCTTCACATTGGACACGGTGACCTATCTCGGCCGGCGCTATCGCTACCATGACGTGCCGATGGAGATCAGGCCGCTGCAACGGCCCCACCCGCCGCTCTGGTATCCGACGACCTCGGGCGCGGCCCGCGAATACATCGCGGCACGGCATGCATCTCGTCACCGGCTGGGCGCCCAATGCGCGCGTCAAGGAGGCGAAGGAGCTCTACCTCGAAGCCTGGGAGCGGCGCCGCGACGATCCACTCCGCGCCCACGCGCCAAGCCGGCCCATCATCGCCTCGGTCCGCCAGGTCGTCCTCGCTGAGGCCGACAGAAATGCCCACCAGATCGCGGAAACGGCCCGCGACCGCTGGTACGCGAGCCTTGAGCACCTCAGCGAGCGGTTCGGCCATCGGACGATGTTCGTGCCGCCCGGCTACGACCAGGCGCGCCGGATGGGCGCCATCGTCGCCGGCACGACCGATACGGTGCGCGACGCGCTTGGCGAGCACATCGCCGAGACCGGCATCGATTATCTGCTGCTCCAGTTCGCCTTCGGCGAGCAGGAGATGCGGACGCTCGAGCTGTTCGCGAAAGACGTCATGCCGGCGCTCTCCTGAGGACTCTCTAGATTTGGGCGGTATTCTCCACGACGGTGAAGATTTTGCCGTTGGTCGGGCGTTCGCGCCTTGAGCGCGCGGTCGCGGGGTCGGTATCGGTTCTCATGTCGCCCCGGTCGTCTCCCCTTGGACGCCGTCCGGACAGACGACGCCCATGACTGTCACGCCGGTGTTTCAGAGGCTCCCTGAGCGTGCGGCACCGCCATCAACCTGTTTTTCAGGCCGAAAGCCGCTACAGTAGGACATACCGGCATCAGCAGGGTCGGGAACCGGGACTCCGTCATGTCCATTGCCAAGGCTAAGACGCGCCTCGATCGGGCCTTCGCGCCGAACGCCGATACGCCCGCTTCGGATCTGGCCGTCGCGCATCGCGTGCTGGCGACGGAACGCGCCGGGCTGGACGCGATGGCGGGCTTGCTCGACGACAGCTTCTCGGACGCGGTCGCGCTGATGGAAAGGACCCATGGCCGCGGCCGGGTCGTGGTCACCGGAATGGGAAAGTCGGGCCACATCGCGCGCAAGATCGCCGCCACGCTCGCCTCCACCGGTACGCCGGCCCAGTTCGTCCATCCCGCCGAGGCGAGCCACGGCGATCTGGGCATGGTCACCGCCGCCGATGCCGTCCTTGCGATCTCGAACTCGGGCGAGACGACGGAGCTCGGCGACATCGTCGCCTATGCCAAGCGCCGGTCGATCCCGGTGGTCGCGATCACCCGCGGGCGCGACAGCGCGCTGGCGCGGGCGGCCGATGTGGTGCTCGCTATCCCCGACAGCGAAGAGGCCTGCCCGCTCAAGCTTGCGCCGACGACCTCGACCACCGTAACGATGGCGCTAGGCGATGCTCTGGCGGTCGCGCTCCTGGAGCGGACCGGGTTCTCGCCCGAGGATTTCAAGCTGCGCCACCCCGGCGGCAAGCTGGGCAGCCGGCTGATCAAAGTCGACGCCATCATGCACCGCAGCCCGGCCCTGCCGCTGGCCGCGGCCGATGTGGCGATGGCCGACGCACTGATCATCATGACGTCCAAGAGCTTCGGATGCATCGGACTGGTCGAGGACGACGGCCGGCTGGTCGGCATCGTCACCGACGGCGATTTGCGGCGGAATATGGGAAGCGACCTGCTTGAGCGGCCGGCGCGGACGGTAATGACCGCCGATCCCAAAACCATCCCGCCCGACATGCTGGCCGTCCAGGCGATCGCGATCATGAATGCGCTGGCCATCACCTGCCTGTTCGCGGTCGAGGGCGAGCGGCCGGTCGGCATTCTGCATATCCATGACTGCCTGCGCGCGGGCGTTGACTGAGCGGGCACGGCCCATGGCGAGCCTCGGCAACACAGACGAGATGTCGGCGCGGCTCCGGCCGAAGAGGACCGACCTTGGCTATTCGCGTTTTGTCAAGCTGATGAAGCTGGTCATGCCGCTGGTCGCCATGGCCATGATCGTCACGCTGGTGGCCTGGCCGCAGTTCGATGACGGCCCGCCGCGGTTCCAGCCCGACACGACCGGGTTCGTCGGCCAGGGGATGGGCGGCCAGGAGACCGGTAGCCACCGGCTGACCAATGTGCGGTTCACCGGCGCCGACCGGGACCGCAACCCCTATACCCTGACCGCCGAGGCGGCGGTGCAGAAGACGCCCGGCAGCGACGTGGTCACGCTGAGCCGTCCGGAAGCGGATTTCACCACCGGCGACGGCGCCTGGGTGGCGGTCTCCGCGCCGCGCGGCAGCTTCGCCCGCAAGCAGCGAAAGATCGTCCTGGAGGGCGGGGTGAGCCTGTTCCACGATTCGGGCTACGGGTTCCGGACCCACGGCGCAACGATCGACTTCGCGCGCTCGACCGCGGTCTCCGACACCGAGGTGACCGGCCAGGGGCCGGCCGCTCATCTTGAGGCCGCGGGGTTTCGTATCCTGCGCGACGACGGGAGGATCGAGTTCACAGGGCCCGCGCGCGTGGTGCTGTTCGGCGATCCCGCGGCGGCCCGGAAGTGAGCCGGTTGTGCGGGCTTGCCCTGGCCGCGGCGGCGTTGGCGGCGATGACGGGCGGTGCGCCGGCGCAGACCGGCGGGCTGCCGTTCCGCGACGGCGCCGGGCCGATCGCCATCGAGGCCGACGTCGGGATCGAGTGGCACCAGCCGTCACGAACCTTCGTTGCCCGCGGCAACGCGCGCGCCAGCCAGGGCGACGTGACGGTGCGCGCCGAGGCGATGACTGCCCACTATCGCGACAGCGCCCGGGGCGGCGCCGAAATCTGGCGGATCAACGCCAGCGGCGGCGTGGAGATCACCGCGCCCGACCGCCGGGCCACCGCCGGGAACGGGGTCTACGATGTCGACCGGCGGGTGCTGGTCCTGACCGGCGCGCCGAAGCTCGAGACCGCGCGGGACCGCATCGCCGCCGAGGAGAGCCTGGAGTTCTGGCAGGACCGGAATCTCGCCGTTGCCCGCGGCAACGCGACGGCGGTCCGCGACGGCAGGCGTCTGCGGGCCGGCGTTCTCAGCGCCACCTTCGAGACTGCGGAATCGGGCGAATCGCGGGTGAAGCGGATCGACGCGTTCGAGGACGTGCTGATCTCGACCGACGACGAGATCGTCCGGGCCGACCGCGGAGTCTACGATCTGAAAACGGGGCTCGTCCAACTCGAAGGATCGGTCAGGCTCACCCGCGGCACGGCCCAGCTCAACGGCCGCTCGGCCGAAATCGACCTCAATACCGGGGTGAGCCGGCTTTATGGCGGACCGGGCGGGGCGCGCGGCATCTTCGTGCCCACGCCGGCCCGGCGTCCGGCGCCGCCGGCGTCCCTGAAGCCCGGGATCGCGCGATGAGCGCGCCCGACGACGCGGCCGGCCCTGCCGCCACAGGCGGTCTCCGGCTGGTCGACCCCGTCGGTGGGCTGGAGGCGTCCGACCTCGGCAAGCGATTCAAGAAGCGCCCGGTGCTGCGCGGCGTCTCGCTTCGGCTCGATCGCGGCGAGGCGGTCGGGTTGCTCGGCCCCAACGGCGCCGGCAAGACCACCTGTTTCTACATTCTGAGCGGCTTGATCCGCCCCGACGCCGGGCTGATCTCGCTCGACGGGCATGACATTACCGACCTGCCGATGTATCGGCGCGCGCGTCTCGGTATCGGCTACCTGCCCCAAGAGGCCTCGATCTTCCGCGGCATGACGGTGGAGAACAACATCCGCGCGGTGCTCCAGGTCGCCGAAGACGCGCGGGACCTCCGCGAGTCCCGGCTGGAGAGCCTGCTGGCCGAATTCTCGATCGGCCATCTCCGGCGCACCCCGGCACTGGCGCTGTCCGGCGGCGAGCGCCGGCGCGTGGAGATCGCCCGCGCCCTGGCCACCGCGCCGCGGCTCATCCTGCTCGACGAGCCGTTCGCCGGGATCGACCCAATCGCCGTCAATGACATCCGCGACCTTGTCAGTCACCTGAAGGACCGCGGCATCGGCGTGCTGATCACCGATCACAACGTCCGCGAGACTCTGGAGATCGTCGATCGCGCCTATATCCTGCACGACGGCGGCGTGCTGATGGACGGCACGCCATTGGAAATCGTCGCCCACGAGGAAGTCCGACGTGTCTACCTGGGCGAAAGGTTCAGCCTGTAAAATTTCGAGACAAGCAACCGCAGGACAAAGAACAATGGCGTCAGGCCCAAATTTCGACCTGCGGTCGGTTCTCGCCCCGCCGGTTACGCCGGATGTCCTGGTCCGCCCCGGCGAGGACGAAAGCCGGATCGTTAGGATCCTGCGCGCCGTCGGCGTCGACATCGCGCGACGGACGGTTGCGAAGCCCCGCGAATCGATGCAGGGTCCGTCCTCGGGACAATGTCGCCGGGAGAAAGCGCTGAGCGCCCGAACGGCCGTTCGATCGGGACTGGAGAACCGCGTGTTGACTCGCCGAAACCGGTGAGCCATACCGTCGCGCCGCCTCGTTAAGCCGCGCGACGACAAGGGACGAACGGGCCTGACTTCGGCCCTTATGGGAGAGCCGGCCGTCCACAGGGCGCATATCGCAGCGAGCAGCGTAGAACATGCGGGTCATTGGCGCAGCGTCGTGGCGTTAGGCCCGGGCCGACGCAGGTGTGCGACAACGTGAGAGGTTGGGAACAGGATGGAAATCGTCGATCTGCTGACTAAGGATCGGGTCGTCGACCGCCTCCACGCGGCGAGCAAGAAACAGGTCATTCAGGAGATCGCCAAGCGCGCCGCCGCGATCGTCGGGCTCGACGAGCGGGCGGTCTTCGACGTTCTGCTCGAGCGCGAGCGGCTGGGCACCACCGGCGTCGGACACGGCGTGGCGATCCCCCACGGCAAGACCGCAGCGATCGACGGGCTTTACGGCCTCTTTGCGCGGCTCGACCATGCCATCGACTTCGATGCGGTCGACGACCAGCCGGTCGATCTGGTGTTTCTGCTGCTGGCGCCGGTGGGCGCGGGCGCCGATCACCTCAAGGCGCTGGCGCGGGTCTCCCGGCTGCTGCGCGACCCGGCGGTCTGCGAGGAACTTCGCCGGGCTTCCAACGCCCGCGCGCTGTACGCGATCCTGACGACAGACACACGGCGCAGCGCAGCCTGAGCCGTTCTCAAATCCGTAACGATTGCGGCTGTTGTCGGTCCGCCGGGCCGGCCGCTCAGTGGACGCTCACCGGCTCCAGGTCGTTCTGGCGCACCGTCTCCATCGCGATCTCGCGGTCGGCGATGATCACCATCTCCCGGCCGTCGGCCGAGTGGATCGCAAAGGCCGGCTCACCGTCGACTCTGACCGGCTTGATATAGGCGACCGCGCGAACCCCGAGATTCGCGAGGTCGCGCCCAGATAATCCACGAAGTCGTTCGGCAGTTTCCATCACACGGTTCCTCTTCCGGACACGCCCGGAGCTTACTCGGGACGACGCGACGCTTTGGCGCCGAGGGTCCGCAGGTTGTCCCCGGCCTCGGCCTCGGTGGAGTCGGTGCGGATATCGATCACCCGCTCGCGGCTGGCCGGCGGCGGCCGGGCCAGATCGATGTTCAGCAGGCCGTTGGACAGTTCCGCGCCGACGACCTCGATACCCTCGGCCAGCACGAACGAGCGCTGGAACTGCCGCGCGGCGATGCCGCGGTGCAGATAGACCCGGCCCCCGGCCTCGGTCTGCTTGCCGCGCACCGTCAACTGCGAGTCTTCGACGGTGATTAGCAAGTCTTCTCGCGTGAAGCCGGCGACGGCGAGCGTGATCCGCATCGCATCCTTGCCGGTCTGTTCGATGTTGTAAGGCGGGTAGCCGTCCGCGGAAGTCTTGGAGACTCTGTCCAGCGTCCGCTCCAACTGGTCGAAACCGAGCAGGAAGGGGCTGTTGAAAACCGACATACGCGCCATCGTTCGGCCTCCTCGTCGCGAGCGGGGCAGCTTCGAGCGCCCCGCAGACCCGGACGGCATCCACGGGGAACGGCCCAGACGACGCCATCTTGTCCGATATGGACATGGAAGCCCGAGTTTGCAAGCCGGCCGGCCGGATGGATCCAGCGCGCGTTCCGATCGCAAGGACAGCCAAATCGGACGATTCCTAGACGCTATCGCCAAAGGGTGTAGACACGTTCAAGGCGCTTGGCGCCGGTCCGCAGCGACCACGAACAGCGGGTCCGAACGGCTCGGCGCGGGCGAGATGTCGGCCAGCCGGGGCTCGCCGAACAGTCCCGATTCGACGAAATAGCAGCCGACCAGCCGGGCGTAATCGCGCTCGCCCGCCGCCCGCCAAACGGCGACTGCCTTGGTCGGAAACATCCGGTTGGAGAAGCTGACATGGCACGCCGCGCCGGGCGCCAGCACGCGGCCGATCTCGGCGAAGATCTCGACCGGCCGGGTCAGGTACTGGACTGAGACCGACAGGACGCAGGCATCGAAGGCATGGTCGCGAAACGGCAGGCCGCGGACGGCGTTGACGTCCTGGACCAGCGCGGCATCGAGCTGCGGGTTGGCCGCGAGCTCGGCCGCGTTGAGTCCGAGGCCGACCACCATCCCGTAGCCGGGCTCGCCCGGCAGGTGAGACACTCAGCTCGACATGATATCGAAAATCCTGCCGCCGGACGGCAGGTTATCGGCGAAATAGGCGGCCAGCGCGGCGCGCACCGGATCGTCGATATGGGCGACCATCCGCGCCATCGCGTAGAAGTCCGTGTCCGGGCTCTCGTCGAGACGGGCGAATTGGGTCCGGCCCAGCCGTTCATCGGCCATCGTCGCCTCGCTTCAGCCTGAGCACCGCGCGCAGGCCCGGGTGGTTGTCTTCCAGCGCCAGCGCGCCATCGTGGCGCATGACGATCGCCGCGGCCAGGCTCAGCCCAAGGCCGGAGCCCGGCCGGTTGCGCGCGGCCTCAATGCGGTAGAAGCGCTCCAACACGCGCTGCTTCAGAGCATCCGGGATGCCGGGGCCGCGGTCGGCCACCGCCACCTCGATCATGCCGGGATCGGCGGCGAGCGCCGCGGAAACGTCGATCTCCCCGCCTTCGGGAGAAAACTTGATCGCGTTGTCGATCAGGTTCGCGGCGCACTGGAACAGGAGATGACGGTCGCCGCGAACGTTCAGCCCGCCGGGCGGCCCAAGTTTGAACGCGATCTTCGCAGACTCCGCGAGCGGCGCGTAGAGTTCACAGACATCGGTCAGCAGCCCGTCCAGCGGAAAGGGCCCCATCCGCGTCTCCTCGGCGCCGGCCTCCAGCCGCGCGATGCTGAGCAGCGCGTTGAAGGTCTTCAGCAGGTCGTCGGCCTCGGCGATGGTGCGCTCGATCGCCTCGCGGCAGGCCGCCTCGTCGGCCGGTCCGTCGAGCGCCAGCTCCAGCCGCCCGCGCAGCCGGGCGAGCGGGCTGCGCAGGTCGTGGGCGATGTTGTCGGAGACCTCGCGCACGCCGTCGATCAGGCCGGCGATGCGGTCGAGCATCGCGTTCAGATTCTCCGCCAGCCGGTCGAACTCATCGCCGGTGCCGCTGAGGGGAATCCGGCGGTCGAGCTCGCCGGCCATGATCTCCGTGCCGGCGGCGTTGATCGCATCGATCCGCCGGAGCATCGGTCGGCTGATCAGAAGCCCGCCGGCGAGGCTGAGGGCAATCGCCAGCACCAGCCCCCAGCCGACGGAGCCGCGCGCCCGATGGGCGATCTCCACCCGTTCGCGGATATCGCGGCCGACCAGGAGATGCAGACCGCCGCTGAGCGCGAACGTCCGGGCCCGGCCGAAATCGACCGCGCCCCGCGCATCGGCGTATTCCAGGCGGAAGGTCAGCCAGCCTTGCGCATCCGCGCGCTCCTGCGGCCAGCTCGTCAGGTTGCCAGCGACCGGCCGGTAGGCGGCGTCGGCCAACAGGTAAAGCCCGCGGGTCGCCCGCGCCCGCGCTGTGCGCCGGTTGAGCGCGCGGACCAGGCCGATGGCGCCGAACTGGGCGTATTGCTCGGACAGCCCGCGGATCTCCGCCTCGATCGCCTCGTCGGTCTGGCGCGACATGAACCCGGCGGTCGACCAATAGAGAAAGCCGAGCACGACCACGATCGAGACGCTGAACAGGCCCAGATAGACCAGCACCACCCGAAAGGTCGAGGTCCGCACCAGACGGCTGAAGGCGCCGGCCCGGAGCGGCGGCCTAGCCGGGATCGCGGATGACATAGCCCGCTCCGCGCGCGGTGTGGATCAGCGGTGTCTCGAACCCCTGGTCGACCTTGCGGCGCAGCCGCGAGACATGGACGTCGATGACGTTGGTCTGGGGGTCGAAATGATAGTCCCAGACCTGTTCCAGCAGCATCGTTCTGGTCACCACGCGCCCGGCGTTGCGCAGCAGCGCCTCGAGCAGCTTGAACTCTCGCGGCTGAAGGTCGATCGTCCGCCCGGCGCGGCTGACCCGGCGGGCGAGCAGATCCATCTCGAGGTCGGCCGCCTTGAGCACGGTGACCTCTGCGGCCTGGCCGGTGCGGCGGCGCAGTAGCGCATCGACCCGCGCGCGCAGTTCGGAGAAGGCGAACGGTTTGACGAGATAGTCGTCGGCGCCCGCCTCGAGTCCGGCGACCCGGTCAGCAACCTCGCCCTTGGCGCTCAGGAAAAGCACCGGGGTGAGGCGGCCCGCCCGGCGCATCGCCTCGACGACCGCCAGCCCGTCGACCCCGGGCAGCATACGATCGATGACCGCGACATCGTAGTCGGCGGCCACCGCCCGGACCAGCCCATCGCGCCCGCTTGTCGCGACATCGACCACGAAGCCACCTTCGGACAGACCCTTGGCGAGGAACCCGGCGGTCTCTACGTCGTCTTCGATGATCAATGCGCGCATGATGCCGTCCGCTCCCGCCAGTATTTCGGCTGCCGCAGCCGCCGGGTCAAGCCGACAGGGCGGAAGCGACAGGGTGAAGCCGGGGCCGCGACCCCGGCTCCGCCCGCCGCCTCGATGCGAAGCCTCAGACGTCGGCGAACCGGATGGCGACGAAGCGATCCTCGCCCTTGCGGTCGATCAGCAGCGTGACCGTCTTGCGCCCGTCCTTGCGGGCCTTGGCGATGGCGTCCACGACGTCTGCGGCGCTGCGGATCTCCATTGTCGCGACGCGCTGTATCACGTCGCCGCGGCGCAGCCCCTTGGCGGCCGCCGGGCTGCCGGGCTCGATACGGCTGACCACCGCGCCGGTGACCTTGCCGTCCAGGCCGAACCGGGACCGGCTGGCCGTATCGAGGTCTGCGACCGCGATGCCGGTGCCGGCCACCGCGCCGCTCGGGGCGGCCGCGGCGGCCACCTTCTGCGGGTGCGGCATCCTGCCGGTCTTGACCGTGACGTTGCGGGTCTTGCCGGCGCGGATCGTCTCGACCGTCACGGACTTGCCGATCGGGGTGTCGGCGACCAGCCGGGGCAGGTCGCGCAGCCGCTCGACTGTCTTGCCGTCCCACTTGGTGATCACGTCGCCCTGGGCGACGCCGGCCTTGCCGGCGGGGCCGTCGGCGAGCACCGAGGCGACCAGCGCGCCGGCGGCGGCCGGCAGCCCCAGCCCTTCGGCCATGTCGGGCGTGACTGGCTGGATCTGCACGCCCAGCCAGCCGCGTTCGATCTTGCCGTCGGCGCGCAGGTCCGCGATGACCTTCCTGGCGGTGTTCGACGGGATCGCGAAACCGATCCCGACATTGCCGCCGTTGGGCGAAAATATCGCGGTATTGACACCGATCACATTGCCGTCGGCATCGAAAGCCGGGCCGCCGGAACTACCCTGGTTGATCGGCGCATCGATCTGCAGGAAGTCGACCAGCGAACCGCCGGGCAGATCGCGCCCGCGCGCGGACACGATGCCCGCTGTCACCGTGCCGCCGAGCCCGAACGGGTTGCCGACGGTCATCACCCAGTCGCCGGCCCGGATGCGGTCGGAATCGCCGAAGCGGACGAAGGGCAGCGGCCTTCCGGCATCGATCTTCAGGAGCGCCAGGTCGGTGCGGGCGTCCCTGCCGATCAGACTGGCGTCGAACGCCGCGCCCTCGTGCAACCGGACGCGGATCTTGCCGCCGCCGGCAACCACATGGTTATTGGTCACGATGTAGCCCTCGCGGTCGATGATGAAGCCGGAGCCTGCGGCCTGCGCCTGGCCGCGCGGCGGCGCTGGCATGGGGGCGCCGAACTTCGGCATCCCGCGGCCGAAGAACCGCTCCATGAAGTCGCGGAACGGGCCTTCGGAAAACGGCGTTCCGGGGTTCCCCGGCGACGGCATCGCGCGCGCGCCGCCGCTGTGCTCCGCGGTGACGTTGACGACCGCCGGGCCGACCTTGGCCGCGATGTCGGCGAAGGTCGCCGGCGCCGGCCGCGCCTGGGCGAAGGAAGCCAAGGCAAGGGTCGCGGCAACGGCCAAGGCGCCGGGCATCACGACCCGTTGGACGGCCCTGCCGTCGATGAGGCTGGCTGTGGGCATGGCAGATCTCCTGGTTTGTGTCGCATTTCGAGATGGTGCGCGCGTCTGGACGGCGCCTTACCGCAAGATGAAGGATTGGTAATGCGCCGCCGGCTCCGCAACGGGATCGAACGGTCCAGGATGTGGAGGAATCGCATACCGGCGCACCGACCCGGACAGCCCGGGCCTGTACGGCCGTCGGGCCCCCGACTATGATCGCAGGAGCCGTCAATGCCCGCCGCAAGCGGCGCGACAGGAGTCCGGAGATGAACAGAGCGCTCGATACCAAGCCGGAGACGACCAACGCACGCGCCGACTATTACGGCCGCATCGACGCTTATCACATGGCGCCGCTGTGGGAGGTTCTGCACACGCTGCTCGCCAGGGAGCCGGTGACCGAAGCGACGCCCTATCTGTGGAACTATGAAGGCCTGCGCCCGGCGCTGATGGAATCGGCCGGGATAATCTCGACCGAGGAGGCCGAGCGGCGGGTGCTGATCCTCGAGAACCCCTCGATGCGCGGCAAGGGTTGCATCACCGAGGCGCTCTATGCCGGGCTCCAGCTCATCATGCCGGGCGAGGCTGCGCCGACCCACCGCCACAGCCCGGCGGCGCTGCGCTTCATCGTCGAGGGCAGCCGCGCGTTCACCGCAATCAACGGCGAAAAGGCCTATATGGAGCCCGGCGACCTGATCCTGACGCCGTCCTGGGTGTGGCATGACCACGGCCATGAGGGGACCGAGCCGGTGGTCTGGCTCGACGGGCTCGACATCCCGATGATCCGCTTCATGGGCCCGGTCTTCGCCGAGCCGCACCCGGACCACTACCACGCCCCCGGCAGCCCGGCGGGCGACAACCGGCGCCGCTACGGCGCCAACATGCTGCCGTTCGGCGCGGCGCTGAAGGACCGGAAGAGTTCGCCGGTCTTCCACTACCCTTATGCCAAGACCCGCGAGGCGCTGGAGACCTGCGCCAGGGCCCAGGACGTCGATCCCTGTCACGGGGTCAAGATGGAGTACGTCAACCCGGCCAATGGCGGGCCGACGATGCCGACGCTCGGGACCTACATGCAGTACCTGCCCAAGGGATTCGCCACCGAGACCTATCGGTCGACGGCCGCCTGGGTCTATTCGGTGGTCGAGGGCGCCGGCCGGACGGTGATCGGTGATGAGACGTTCGAATGGGGGCCGCGCGATTCCTTCGTCGTGCCGGCGTGGCGCCGACACCGCCACGAGGCCGACGGCGACGGGTTTCTGTTCAGCTTCTCCGACAAACCCGTCCACGACCGGCTCGGCTGGTTCCGCGAGGTCCGCGGCAACGCCTGATATGGGCAGTCCCGGGCGCGACATATGGGCAGTCCCGGGCGCGACGACCCGTTAGGCCCGGGACGGGACGTGGACTAGACTTTGGACCCATCGGGCGCTCCGGATGCGGTTAGGCGTATCCGAATCGGGTCGAAGCGAATGAAGCTGCGACAACAGATCGCAATCACGACCGTTCTCGCCGCGGCGTTCGCCGGCGGGTGGGTGTGGCTCGCCGGCACCGAGGACGGCGCGGAGTCGCGTACCGGCCGGAGCGTGCGCGACAGCGGCACGCGCGTGTTCGTCGAGCCTGTCGCGCTCGCGCCAAACCGGGTCGTCGTGCGGGCCGTCGGCACCGGCGAAGCGCTCAAATCCGCGGCGATCCACCCCTCAGTCGCCGGCGAGGTCGTCGAAATGCGGTTCAAGGCCGAACAGCGGGTCGCCAAGGATGCGGTGCTGGTGCGGCTCGACGACACGCATCAGAAGCTTGCGATCCGGCTGACCGATGTGGCGCTGCGCAAGGCGAGGCGCGACGCCGCCCGGCTCAAGCGACTCGCCGCTTCAGGCCACGCCTCGCGCACCAGCCTCGATACCGCCCGGACCGAGCTCGAACGCGCCACGGTCCGGCTCGCCCAGGCCAGGGCCGCGCTCGCCGACCGCACGATCCGCGCGCCGTTTGCCGGCGTCATCGGCCTCACCGACATCAACGTCGGCGACCGCATCGACGAGGACACGATGATCGCCACGCTGGACGACCGATCGACCATCCTGGTGAAGTTCAGCCTGCCGGAAACCTACGCGGCCGCTGTCAAGGCCGGCGATCCAATCGCCCTGCGGCCGTCCAATGACTCCGGACGGGTCGTTCGCGGCACGATTTTCGACATGGGCAGCCGGATCGACACTACCTCGCGCTCGCTCAAAGTGCGCGCCAGGATCGCCAACACCGACGACAGCGTCCGTCCGGGCACTTCGTTCGAGGTCGAGCTTTCCTTCACCGGCCGGGCCTATCCCACGGTCCGCGAGGTCGCGGTCATGTGGAGCCGCGACGGCGCCTATCTGTGGCGCGCCAAGGCCGAGAAGGCCGAAAAGGTCTTCGTCAAGCTGGTGCGCCGCGACCGCGGCCGCATTCTGGTCGATGGGCCGCTGAGTACGGGCGATCTGGTGGTCGTCGAGGGGGTCCAGGGCCTGCGCCCGGGCCAGAAACTCGATCCGGCCCCGATCGGCGGCGACGATCCGGCCGCCCCGCCGCGCCGCGCCGGGAAGCCGTCTTGAGCGCGCGGCTCAGTGATCTGCCCGGCCTGTCGATCCGGCGGCCGACGCTCGTCGTGGTGATCAACCTGCTGATCGTCATTGCCGGCCTCTCGGCGCTGTTCGGCGTCGAGGTCCGCGAGCTGCCCGACGTCGACCGGCCGGTGGTCATGGTGCGCGCCTTCTTCGACGGCGCCTCGCCCGAGATGATGGACGCCGAGGTCACCAGCGTGCTGGAGGGCGCGGTCGCCCGGGTTTCCGGCATCAAGACCATCAATTCGGCGAGCGAGGAGAACAACGCCCGCATCCGGGTCGAGTTCACGACCAAAATGGCGCTGGATGTCGCGGCCAACGACGTGCGCGAGGCGGTCGCCCGGGTCTCGCGCCAGCTCCCCGAAGGCGTCGAGGAGGTCACGGTGGTCAAGGCCGACACCGACGCCTCGCCGATCATCCGCCTGGCGCTGGTCAGCGACCGGCTGCCGCAGGAGACGCTCACCCGGATTGCCGAGGACGACGTGACCCCGGAACTGGCGGCGATCCCCGGCGTCGCCACGGTTCAGCTTTTCGGCGACCAGGAGCGGGTGCTGCGAATCGTCGTCGAGCCGATGCGGCTCGCCCGCTACCGGCTGTCGATCGAAGACATCGCGAAAACCTTGCGCTCGACCGACCTCGACGTGCCCGTGGGCAGCTTCAAGTCGAACGACCTGCTGCTGCTGGTCCGTGCCGATGCCTCGGTCTGGCGGCCGGCCGAAGTCGAGGCGCTGGAGCTGCGCGACGACGTCAGGCTCGGCGATGTCGCCCAGGCCTTCTACGGGCCGGCGGAGGCCGAGAGCTACAGCCTGCTCAACGGCCGCAAGGTCGTCGGACTCGGCATCATCCGGCGCGCCCAGTCGAACACGATCGCGATCTCCGATGCGGTCGACAACGCGGTCGAGCGGCTCAACCGGCGCATCGACGACGCCACGATCGTCAAGATCTCCGATGACGCGCGCTTCATCCGCGGCTCGGTGCGCGAGGTGATCGCGAGCCTCGCCATCGCGGTTTGCGTGGTGACCGGGGTGATCTTCGTCTTCATGGGCGCGCTGCGCCCGACCCTGATACCGGCGGTCGCGATCCCGGTCGCCCTGATTGGAACCATCGCGGCAATCTGGCTGCTCGGCTTCTCGATCAACATCCTGACACTGCTTGCCCTGGTGCTGGCCACCGGGATGATCGTCGATGACGCGATTGTCGTCGTCGAGAATGTCCACCGCCACCGCGGCCTGGGATTGCGGCCGCTCGCGGCGGCGGCGGTCGGCGCCAGACAGGTCTTCTTCGCGGTCATCGCCACATCGGCGACGCTGATATCGGTCTTTCTGCCGATCGCGTTCCTACCGTCGGACGCCGGCCGGCTGTTCGCGGAGTTCGGGTTCGTTCTGGCGATCGCGGTGGCGATCTCGTCCTTCGTCGCGTTGTCGCTGTGCCCGATGCTGGCCTCGCGCATTCGGGCGGGCGAGGGGGACCGGCCGGGACCGGCGTCCGGCCGTTTTGCAGCCGCCGGTCGCCGCGTCGAGAGGCTCTACCGGCGCTTCCTCGACTTCACGCTGTCGGCAAGGCTCCTTGTGCTCGGCGGCGCCGGGGTTGCCGCGCTGGCCGCGCTCGCGCTCTTCCCGACGATCGACGAGGAGCTGCTGCCGCGCGAGGACCGCGGCGCGATCTACATCATGATGCAGGGTCCCGACGGCGTCGGGCTCGACTACATGGACCGCCAGGCGGCTAAGGCCGAAGCGCTGCTCAAGCCGCTGCAGGATCGTGGCGAGGTGACCGCTGCGCTGTCGATCGTCGGCCGATGGGACCTCAACCGGGTCTGGATCGTCGCTCCCCTCGCGCCGTGGACCGGGCGCAGCCGCAGCCAGGACGAGATCGCACGCGAGCTGCGCGGGCCGCTCAAGGCGATCTCCGGGGCCATCGTGCGCCTGCGCCAGCCCAATAGCCTGAATCTGCGCCGTTCCGGCGGCCGGCTGGAGTTCGCGCTGACCGGTTCGAACTACAAGGACCTGGCGGCGGCGGCGGACGACTTCCGCGCCGCCATGCAGGAGCGCCTGCCGGGCTTCGACGACCCGGACATCGAGTTCCAGCAGACCCAGCCCCAGCTTTCGCTCAAGATCGACCGGCGGCGCGCGGAGGATCTGGGCGTGCCGGTCGGGGGGATCGCCAACACGCTGCGCGCCATGGTCGACGGCTACGAGGTGGCCGAGATCAACGTCGACGACCGGTCGATCCCGGTGCTGCTCGAATCGGCGGCCGGCGCGATCGACGACCCGAGCGACCTGAGCAACCTGTTCGTGTCGACCGACCGGGACGAGCTGGTGCCGCTGTCGGCCTTCGTCTCGCTGCACGAAGTCGGCGTTGCCGCCGAGCTCGACCGCACCGCCCAGAAGCGCGCCGTGGAGATCGACACGGCGCTGCCCGACGGCTACCCGATGCGCCGGGCGATGCAAGACATCCAGCGGATCGCCGACGATGTTCTGCCGCCGGGAACCGACCTGCGCTTCCTGCGCGAGGCGGCCACGCTGGAAGAGACCTCCAACGAGGTCGCGATCACGTTTGCGATCGCCGTCCTGGTGGTGCTGCTGGTGCTCGCCGCGCAGTTTGAGAGCGTGCTCAGCGGGCTCGTCATCGTGCTCACGGTGCCCTTCGGCCTCGCCGCGGCGGTGTTCGCGCTCAAGCTCACCGGCACGACGCTCAACATCTACAGCCAGATCGGCCTCATCATGTTGGTCGGATTGATGGCCAAGAACGGGATCCTGGTGGTCGAGTTCGCCGACCAACTGCGCGACCGCGGGCTGGCCGTGACGGAGGCGGTGCGCGAGGCCGCCATCACCCGTCTGCGCCCGGTGATGATGACCATGCTGTCGACGGTCCTGGGCGCGCTGCCGCTGATCCTGGGCGGTGGGCCGGGCATCGAAGCACGCCGCGCCATCGGCTGGGTCGTGTTCGGCGGGCTGGGCATCGCCACCCTGTTCACCCTGGTCCTGGTCCCGGTGATCTACAGCTTGGTCGCGCCGCTGGCGCCGCCCCGCGCCCATGCCGGCATCCGCCTCGACCGCGAGCTGCGCGAGGCCGAGGAGGGCGGGATCGGCTACGCTGCGGCGGCGGAGTAGCTTCCCGCCGCAGCCGCTGCCCCCCGCCTCGGGCCGCAAGAGGCCCGGTTGCGGCAACCGCCGGTCGGCGTCCCGGGGGCCGCGCCATCGGTAAAGAAATCCGTTGGCTCCGGCATGATCGCCGCCCGGTCCGGAACGACTCTAAGCGCCGTATCGGTCGTGGTGGCGCACCCAGGCCATGGGGAAGTCGAGCCCGTCCTCGTCGCGGCCCTTCGGCATGAGGTCGAGCAGGTTGTAGGCGTTGATTATCAGGTCGACGTCGCGGCCGTAGGTCGAATAGGCGTGGAAGATCCGGCCCGTCCTTGAATAAAGTGCTGAGCCCCGGCGCCTCGGTGCTCGGGAACCGACCGGTCGTGTAGTTGTACTCGACTTCGCCGCGCTCGACCGCATCGGGCGTAAACGAGACACCGTAGTCGGCGTTGAAATCGGTGCCCGACGAGGAGACCCACTTGAACGACCAGCCCATGCGCTTCCTGAAGGCCGCGATCTTGTCGAGCGGCGCACGGCTGACGGCGACGAAGGCCACGTCGCGCTGGTTGAGGTGGACGACCGCCGGATCGATGTGATCGGCCATCAGCGAGCAGTTCGGGCAGCCCTCCTCCCAGTCCACGCCGAACATGAAGTGGTCGAGGAGAAGCTGGCTCTTGTCGCCGAACAGATCCGCCAGGCTCTCCTTCCCCGCCGGTCCATCGAAGATGTAGTCCTTTTCGACCTTCTCCCAGGGAAGAACGCGGCGTGCCCGGCTGAGCTCATCGCGCAACCGGGTGAATTCCTTCTCTTTGGCCAAGAGGGCCTTACGCGCGGAAACCCATTCGTCACGACTCACGCTGGGGTGGCCAGCCATGGCGGTTCTCCGGTTCATCGGTGCAGCTCAGGGGAGAGCGCAGCCCGGGGGAGTGTACGCCGATCGGCTGGAATTGTCAGCGCCGCGCCCGGTTGCGGCGGGCCGCGGTAAATGCCACGCTCCCCGACCTCGTTCGAAACTGGAAAGGGGGGCTGGGCGCCCCCTTCGTCTCGGGGAGCCCGATCCATGCTGCTTGAAGGATCCTGCCATTGCGGCGCGGTGACGTTTACGGTCAACTCGCGCACGCCCTATCCGTTCAACCTCTGCTACTGCACGAAATGCCGCAAGACCGGCGGCGGCGGATACGGCATCAACATCATGGGCGAGTACGCCACGCTCACGGTCACGGGTCGCGAGAACATCTCGGTCTACCGCTCGCGCAACAACCACCGCGGCCTCTACGAGGAAGACGGGCTGGGCTATTCGCGGCGCAGCTTTTGCAAGACCTGTGGAACGCCCCTGTGGATCTACAACCCGTGCTACCCCGATGCGGTCTATCCGTGTGCGACCGCGATCGACACCCCGCTGCCCGCAGCCCCGGCGCGTACCCATAACATGCTCGGCTACAAGGCCGCCTGGGTGCCGGCGCCCGAGGGGCCGGACAACACTCGTCATGAGTTCTACCCCGAGGAAGGGATCGAGCAATGGCACCGCCGGTTGGGGCTCTACGAAGGATAGATTTGTAACGTTCGGTTTCGGCCGCGCGGGCTGAAACGCCGCGTTACCGATTCGCCGCGCCCTCGGCCTTGCGATGGTGCAATCCAGCCACGAGTGCGGCGCGATTTTCCTCGATTCGGGCGGCGATTGCCCGATCCTCGCCCCGACCGGCTACAAGGGTGCGGCTTGAACCTCGGCGAGACGGTCGAGAATCCGGCGCGCCTCGAGCCCGCCGGCGTCGCCGTTGATGTCGACGCCGACCCAGCCGGGCGAGCGGGCGAGCGCGGCCTGCTGAGCCTCCAGCACCGCCTTGTCCTCCATGAACGCCTCCAGCACCTGTTCGAACAGCAGGTCGGTGACCGCCGGCCGGTCGAGGCTGAAATTGTGCGCATCGGCCCAGAAATAGTGCGCCGAGGTCGCGGTCTCGGGTGTGATCGCGTTCAGGCTGCGCCGCTCGAAGCCCCGGCTGCGGTCGCCCTCGCGGGCGCCGGTTCCGGTCGGCGCCCCGCCCAGGTCGAGCTTGACGAAGCAGGGCGGGGTGAAGTCGATGATCTGCCAGCGGTCGATGTTGGCCTCGAAGTCCATCAGCCTGCGGTACATCGGCGGCGCCGGGACGTCGATCATCCAGCGCGTCACCCGCACGCCGTCGCCGTGTCGCTCGGTCCTGACCTCGGCCGCCTCGACCACTGCGGCGTTGCCGAGCGTCGTGCGGTGCACATAGGCCAGGTGCGAGAGGTCGAGCAGGTTGTCGACCGCCAGGCGATAGTCGCAGACCATCGGGATGCGGCTGCCGCGCGCGCGCCAGCCTGGATCGTCCAGCTCGTGAAAGTCCGCGATCGGCGCCTCGTCGGCCGCCTCCGCCTCGCCCATCCAGATCCACACCCAGCCCCAGCGCTCCGTTGTCGGGTAGGCCCGCACCCGGGCGCCGGGCGGCGGCGCGGTCTGGCCCGGCGCCGCGACGCAGGCCCCGTCCGGCGCGAAGACCAGGCCGTGATAGCCGCATTGCAGCCGGTTGCCGTCGGTCCGGCCCATCGACAGCGGAAGCTGCCGGTGGCAGCAGCGGTCCTCCAGCGCGACCGCCCGGCCGTCCGCGCCGCGATAGAGCACAACCGGCTGGCCGAGAAAAATCCGCGCTAGCGGCGCCTCGGAGACCTCGTCCGCCCTTGCCGCCACGTACCAATAGTCCGTCAGAAACATCGCGCCCTCCGAAGGCCTGTGCGTTCAGGAGATGTCCATCACCGTGATCCACACCGTGCGGCGCTGGCCCCGGTTGACGACGGTCAGTTCGACCTGGGCGCCGATGCCCGCCGCAGCAAGCTCGCTCGCCAGATCGGAGACCGAGCGGACTGCGACGCCGTTGACCCTGGTGATGATGTCGCCGAGCATCCGACGCTCGAGGTTCGCCGGCTGAAGCCCGGCTCGCTCGGCCGATGAGCCCGGCAGCACACGGCTGACCACCAGCCCGCTCACGCCCAGCCGCGCGACGGTATCCTCGCCCATCACGACCACTCCGATGCCCGGCCGCGCGACCTTGCCGTCGCGGATCAGGCGCGGGACGATCCGGTTGACGATATCGACGGGCACCGCGAACCCGATCCCCGAGTTCGCGCCGGTATCGGAGAGGATCGCCGTGTTGACGCCGATCAGCCGGCCTGCGGAATCGAGCAACGGCCCGCCCGAGTTCCCTGGGTTGATCGCCGCGTCGGTCTGGATGGCGCCGCGCACCACGCGCTCGTTGGCCGTGGGCAGCGGTCGGTTGAGCGCGCTGATCACCCCGGTCGTCAGCGTCCGGGCCAAGCCGAACGGGTTGCCGATAGCGAAGACCGCCTGGCCGACCTTGAGGTCCGCCGACGTGCCGATCGAGATCGGGCGCAGCGCGGCGCGCGTGTCGGCCAGGCGGACCACGGCAAGATCGTAGTCGGGCGCCGTGCCGACGATCCTGGCGTTCACCGCCTCGCCGTCGTCGAGCCGGACGGAGACGTCCCGCGCGCCTTCCACGACATGGTTGTTCGTCACCACATGGCCGGCCCGGTCCCACATCAGGCCCGAGCCCGCACCGCCGCCGCCGCCGCTGGTGAAGATGTAGACGACCGACGGCGCGGCGGTCTCGAACAGCGCGACGGTCGAGGATTCCACCGCCGCCAGATCGCCGCGCGGGGTGACGGCGCGCGGCGTCTCGGCGGTCAGGAACACGTTGCGCACGAACCGGTCGGCGACGTAGATCGTCGCCAGGATCAGGATCCAAATGACGGCGAACCGCCCCCAGCGACGGTTCATGTCTGGCGGGCCGCTGTCATGCCGGGGCGGTGCTCATAGCGCAAACGGTCTTCTCGGCCATCGCGATCGTCGGCAGGCTGATGGTCGCACGCGGCCCGGACCGGAATGTCGCGCGCGGGCCTGTGACAGCGTACGCCAGCCCGCCCGCACGGGTCACCGCGCCTTGCCGGGGCGGTCCCGCCTGCATACACTCCGGCGCCGCATCCCGCCACCCCGAAGGACATCAATGCCGCGGTCGGTCAGCAAAGTGGTGCTCGCCTATTCCGGCGGGCTCGACACCTCGGTCATCCTGCGCTGGCTGCGCGAAGCCTATGGCTGCGAGGTCGTCACCTTCACCGCCGATCTCGGCCAGGGCGAGGAGGTCGAGCCGGCGCGCAAGAAGGCCGAGGCGGCCGGCGTGCGCGAGATCTATATCGAGGATCTGCGCGAGGAGTTCGTCCGCGACTTCGTCTTTCCCATGTTCCGCGCCAACGCGCTCTACGAGGGGACCTATTTGCTGGGCACTTCGATCGCCCGGCCGCTGATCGCCAAACGCCAGATCGAGATCGCCAGGATCACCGGCGCCGACGCGGTCAGCCACGGCGCCACCGGCAAGGGCAACGACCAGGTCCGCTTCGAGCTCGGCTACTACGCGCTCAACCCCGACATCACGGTGATCGCGCCGTGGCGCGAATGGGAGCTGAACTCGCGCACCAGGCTGCTCGACTACGCCGAGAAGCATCAGATCCCGATCGCCGGCGACAAGCGGGGCGAGCCGCCATACTCGATCGATGCGAATTTGCTGCACACCTCATTCGAGGGCCGTGCGCTGGAAGACCCGTGGGTCGAGCCCGACGAGGCGATGTTTCTGCGCACCGTCTCGCCCGAGGCGGCGCCCGAGGCGGCGCAGACCGTCGAGATCGACTTCGAGCGGGGCGATCCGGTCGCGGTCGACGGCGAAGGACTGTCGCCGGCGGCCCTTCTGGGGCGGCTGAACGCGCTCGGCGGGGCGCACGGGATCGGCCGGCTCGATCTGGTCGAGAATCGCTATGTCGGAATGAAGTCGCGCGGCGTCTACGAGACGCCCGGCGGGACGATCCTGAGTGTCGCCCACCGGGCGATCGAGAGCATCACGCTCGACCGCGAGGCCGCGCACCTGAAGGACGAGGTGATGCCGCGCTACGCATCGCTCGTCTATAACGGCTTCTGGTTCGCGCCCGAGCGTGAAATGCTGCAATCGATGATCGACGCGAGCCAGCAGCCCGTGACCGGCACGGCGCGGCTCAAGCTCTACAAGGGCAGCGCCGCGGTGACCGGCAGGCGCTCGCCCAAGAGCCTGTATTCCGAGGCCCACGTCACCTTCGAGGCGGACGATGTCTACGACCAGCGCGACGCCGAAGGCTTCATCCGGCTGAATGCGCTGCGCCTGAAGCTGCTGAACCGCCGCGCCGGCTGAGCCGCGCAAACCGCGACGCCGGACAAGCCGCCCGCCATCGACCGTCATAACGAGAGACCGTCACGCGGCGATCTCGCCGGGCGGTTCGACGCCGCGGCGTCGGCAGGCGGCGATCACCGTGTTGCGCAGCAGGCAGGCGATGGTCATCGGCCCGACCCCGCCCGGCACCGGCGTGATTGCGCCGGCCACCTTGCGCGCGGCCTCGAAGTCGATGTCGCCGACCAGCCTGGTCTTGCCGTCGGGCGCCCCGATCCGGTTGATGCCTACATCGATCACCACCGCGCCGGGCTTGATCCAGCCGCCTTCGATCATGCCCGGCCGGCCCACCGCGGCGATCAGGATGTCGGCGGCGCGGCAGCGCTCGGCGAGGTCGCGGGTCCGCGAATGGGCGATGGTCACCGTGCAGTGAGCCGCGAGCAGAAGCTGGGCGACCGGCTTGCCGACGATGTTCGAGCGCCCCACGACCACAGCGTCCATCCCGGTCAGGTCGGCGCACGCGCCGCGCAGCAGGATCATGCAGCCCTGCGGCGTGCACGGCGCCAGCGCCTCGCGCCCGGCCGCCAGCCGGCCGACATTGACCGGGTGGAAGCCGTCGATGTCCTTGGCCGGGTCGATCGCCTCGATCACCCGGTCGGCGTCGATCGCTGGCGGCAACGGGAGCTGCACCAGGATGCCGTCGACCTCCGGATGGTCGTTGAGGCGCCCGACCAGCGCCAGCAGCTCGTCCTGGGACGTGCCGGCCTCCAGAGTGTGCGCGATCGAGCGCAGCCCGGCCTCCGCGCAGGCGCGCACCTTGTTGCGGACATAGACTTGGCTCGCCGGATCCTCGCCCACCAGCACCGTCGCAAGCCCCGGCGTGATGCCGCCCGGCGCGAGCGCAACGGCGGCTTCGGCCACCCGTCCCCGCAGCGTTGCGGCCGCGGCCTTGCCGTCAATCAGCGTTGCTTCGTCCAACGGTCTCCTCCAGCCATGATACGATCGCCGCCATCGCCATTCGCGGCTTTGCCCGCACGCGCGCCGGCGGCGGCCCGGCTGAAGGACAACCCCGCCTCACACCCCGATCTCGAAGGCGAATCGGCGCAGCACGTCGCGGACGAACCAGATTCCCAGCAGCAAAACGATCGGCGAGATGTCCAGCCCGCCGAAATTCGGCAAAAACCGGCGGATAGGCGCCAGGAACGGCTCGGTCAGGCGATAGAGGAGGTCGGCGATGATGTAGACTACGCGGTTGGATGTGTTGACCACGTTAAAGGAAATCAGCCAGCTCATCGCCACGGCGAAGATCAGCACCCAGACGAACAGCCCGAGAACGATATCGGTCAATCCGAAAAGAGGTCCGAGGATCACTTGCATGGTCGACGTGGCTCGCGGCTTGGAAAGGGGCGCGCAGCGGCGCGGCAGGCGGTAGCATGGCTGGCGCGACCCTATCCCCCGCCCGATCAGCGCGCAAGTATTCCGCCTTCCGCCGTTCCGAGCCGGCACCGCGGCCCGCGCGCGAACCCACAACCCGGCCGCGTGTTTGATATGATCGGCGAAACTGCCGAGGCGCCTAGCCATGACCGATGCCATGACGCGTTTTGGGGTCTTTCTCGGTCCCTTCCACACCCTGAGCGAGAACCCGACCTTGATGCTCGAGCGCGATCTGGAACTGATGGTGCTGCTCGACCGGCTGGGCTTCGATGAGGCCTGGATCGGCGAACACCATTCGGGCGGGTTCGAGATCATCGCGGCGCCGGACGCGGCGGATGGCGAACGAGGCGCTCGATGCGATCGTCCCGCTGCTCGAAGGTAAGCGGGTGAGCTCAAAGACCGACTGGTTCACCCTGGAGGACGCAAAGCTTCAGATTACCTCCTACACAAGGCCGCGGATGGAGATGGCGGTCACCTCGATCCGCTCGCCGGCGGGCGCGCTGCTCGCCGGCCGCTATGGACTCGGGCTCTTGTCGCTCGGCGGGCATTCGGATCAGGCGCTGGAAGCTTATGCCCGGAACTGGCGGATCTGCGAGGAGGCGGCTGCGGCGCACGGCCGCCAGGCGGACCGGCGCGGCTTCCGCATCGCGGTGCAGATGCATATTGCCGAGACCCGCGAGCGGGCGATGAAGGACATCCGGTTCGGCGTCGAGGCGTGGGGCGGCTATGCCCGCGACGTGCTGCCGATCGGCCCGGTGCCGAAGGATGTGTGCAACGTGGGCGAATTCATCGTCGAGAATCGCGGCACCATCGTTGGCGCGCCCGAGGACGCGATCCGCGAGATCGAGCGCATGCAGGCCGGCTCGGGCGGATTCGGCGTGGTGATGTTCATGTGCCACGACTGGGCGGGCTGGCCGGCGACGCGGCGCAGCTACGAGATGTTCGCCCGCCATGTGGTCCCCCATTTCCAGGACCAGTTCGCCGCCCGGCGGGACAGCTACGACACCGTCGCGTCCGGCCAGCCGGGCTTTCGCGCCGCTGCGCTCGACGGCGTGACTGCGGCCACCGCGCAGTAAGAAGCCGCATCGCCGGCGAGAACCGGGGACGCGGAAACCGGAGACGGTTGACGATTATCGGGCGCCATCAACCGGGCCGTCGGGGTCCACCCCGGAAGCGCGCCGAATGGAGAGTTGCCCGCCCGCCTCACCCAGGCGCGGCCAAGTCGGCCAGGGCCTCGGCGATCGTCCGCTCGAAGGCCCTGACGCCTGCGGCCGGGCCATCCGCGTAATCCCACACCCCGGATGAGACGGCCAGA
Source organism: Alphaproteobacteria bacterium (assembly GCA_965202905.1). GTDB lineage: Bacteria > Pseudomonadota > Alphaproteobacteria > MPNO01 > MPNO01 > CAYFYS01. The sequence continues at coordinate 2,319,710 of OZ241868.1, forward strand.
AAATCCGCGCCGGCCGCGGCCACGGGCTTGCAGTTCTCCACGGTGATGCCGCCAATGGCAACGCACGGCGCCGTCACCACCTCCTGCCAAATCTCCAGGATCTCCAGGCTCGCCGGGGCGGTGACGTCCTTGGTCCGGCTGGCGAAGAAGGCGCCGAAGGCGACATAGTCCGCGCCGGCCTCGGCAGCGACCATCGCCAGGTGGTAGGAGTTCCTGCAGGTCACGCCGACGATCGCCTCGTCGCCCAGCATCGCGCGGGCCTCGGCATAGGGCGCGTCGTCCTGGCCGACATGGACGCCGTCGCAGCCGGTCCGCTTCGCGAGATCCGGCCGGTCGTTCATGATGAAGGCGACCTCGCGCGACTGTGCGAGGGGGCCGAGGATTCGCGCCGCCTCGATCACGGCCGCCTCGTCCGCGTCCTTCAGACGGAGCTGGACGCAGGCCACATCGCCTGCATCCAGCGCCGCTTCCAAGGTCCCGGCGAACGCGGCCGGGCCGCCCGGCCCGAGGTCAGGCGGCGTGATCAGATACAGCCTGCAAGTCCGTTGGATGAGCCTTGTCCTGGTAGATCCTGATGATCGACCCGAGCATCGCCAGCGCCTCTTGGCGCGGCCGCTGGAAGGTGTTGCGCCCGATGATCGAGCCATTGCCGCCGCCGTCGCGAATCGCCCGCACCTCGCGGTAAATGCCTTCGAGGTCCTTGGCCTCGCCGCCCGAGAAGACGACGATCCGCCGGCCGTTGAAGCAGGACTGCACGACATGGGCGATGCGGGCCGACAGCCCGGCGATTTCGATCCGCTGGGTCTCATAGACCTTCCTGGCGGCGTCGAGGAACAGCGCATCGGTGGGCAGCTTGACCTTGACGATATGGGTGCCCATCAGGCAGGCCATGTGCGCGGCATAGGCGCAGATGTCCATCGCCGTCTCGCCTTCCTTCGACAGCGCGCCGCCGCGCGGATAGGACCAGATCACGGTGGCGAGCCCGACGGTCTTGGCCTCCTCGGACAGCTCGCGAATCTCCTCCATCATCTCGTACTGGTCCTCGGAGCCCGGATAGATGGTAAAGCCGATCGCCGCGCAGCCCAGCCGCAGCGCATCGCCCACCGAGCCGTGGACTCCCTGGTCCTTGTTGGTCGACAGGCTGTTGGCGCTGTTGACCTTGAGAATGGTCGGGATTGCGCCGGCGTAGCTGTCCGCGCCGGCCTCGATCATGCCCAGGGGCGCGGCATAGGCGCTGAGCCCGGCGTCGATCGCGAGCTGGAAGTGGTAGTGCGGATCGTAGCCCGCCGGGTTGGGCGCGAAGCTGCGCGCCGGTCCGTGCTCGAAGCCCTGGTCGACCGGCAGGATCACCAGACGCCCGGTGCCGCCGAGCTTGCCGTGCATCAGGATCCTGGCAAGGTTCGCCTTGGTGCCTGGGTTGTCGCTCTCGTAGCCGGCAAGGATCTTCTTGACCTTCTGCGTCACCTTCATGTCGGGGCCTCCCTCCATCGAGAATGTTGCCGTCGCTGACGACCGCGCCGAGCAACGCCTATGCATTAAAAACTATTAACCCACGCCGCTCGATTCGGCCAGCCACGCGGCGACCGCGCCCGCCGGGTCGCCTGCACCGTCGAGGTCTAGCGCAGGCCCCCGCACGCGGTCCAGCCGCGCGCCCGCCGCCGCGGCGATCGCCGCCAGCTTGCGCCGCATCGGGGCGGGGCCGTCGTAGCGGACGATTTCGATCCCGCGGCGCAGCGCCGCCAGCACGTCGCCCGGCGAGTCGCCGCAGTCGAGCACCGCCTCGAGCACCGCCGTCGGATGCTCGCGCCGAGTCCGGGCGATCACTTCGGCGAACCATGCCGGCCCCGCATAGCCGGCCGCGCCGGGAGCGCTCAACAGCCGCACCGGATGGCCCGCGGCGGCGGCCGCCGCCGCCGCCGCGCGGGCCTGCTCGATGCTGTGGACGATGACGGTGCGCGGCGTCTGCCCCATCGCGCCAGGGTGGCCGCGCGGCGCCGGTCGATCAACGCTTGCCGCGAGGCAACGCCGTCACGTTTGTTGACCCCGCGCACGCCGCGCGCGTAATGTGGCGGCTTCCCGCAACCCCGTTCGATCCGCCGAACCGGTCCATGACGCGACTCGACGAAGCTCAGGAAAAGCTCGCCCGGGCGCTGACCAGGCTGGAGACGGCCTCGCGCGACCGGCCCTCGATCGCCGGCGCAGCGAGCGCGGCGGCCAAGGCGGCGGCGCTGGAGGGCGAACTCGCCGAGGCCAAATCGCGCTACGACCGGCTGCACGGCGAGGCGTTTGCTGTGTCCGAGCGCCTCGACCGGACCATCGAGCGGGTGCGCGGCCTGCTGGCGCGCTGATCGGAGGCGCGCGCCGCGATGCCGCAGGTCGACGTGACCATCAACGGACGTAACTACCGGATCGCCTGCGAAAAGGGCCAGGAGGATCACCTGTCCAAGCTGGCAGGCTATGTCGACGACCGGGTGCAGGAACTGGTCGCCGCGATCGGTCAGGTGGGCGACACGCGGCTGCTGGTGATGACCAGCCTTCTGGTCGCCGACGAGCTGTCGGAGGCCTATTCGATGCTTTCCGAAGCCGGGCTCGGGCCGCGGGAAGAAGGTGCGCCGGCGATCTCGATCCGCGAGCGCGACGCCGCGGTCGCCGAGCGCATCGAGGCGATCGCCGAGCGGATCGAGAGTGTTGCGGCCGAACTCGAGCGGGCCTAAACATCTCGCGGGCGGGGCTGCGCGGTTCGCGAAACCATTTGTCCCTGGGGCCAATATCTACCTCTCGGGAGCTGTCCCTGCCGGGGTTGCGGCCTCGGTATATGGCGCCCACCTGCTAACGCAGGCCGCAGAGGGCACATATGGCAGGCCGGCCGCCGCGGCTCCGCCCGCCGTATCGTCGCCTTGTCGGGAAAGGAGTCGGCGCATCCCTGTCGCGAACGTCGCGCAGGCCAAGCAGGCGCTGCGGCTGGAGATGCGTGCGGCCCGCGCGGCCCGGGGCGGCGATGGCGCGGCCGCCGCGCTGGCGGTGCGCGACCGGTTTCTGGCGCTGTTCGGGGATGCCCGACCGTCCTCCGCGGCTTCCGGCTACTGGCCGATCGGCGACGAGCTCGACCCCCGGCCCCTGCTGGAGGCGCTTTGCGCGCGCGGCTGGACATGCGCGCTGCCGGTTGTCCGCGGGCGCGGCAAGCCGCTGTACTTCCGGTGCTGGCAGCCGGGCGATCGGCTGATCGCCTCCGGCCTTCGGCTCTGCGAGCCGGGCCCGGACGCCCCGGAATCGGTCCCCGCGATGGTCGTCGCCCCGATGCTCGCGGCCGATCCGGCCGGGCGCAGGCTGGGCTATGGGGGGGGGTATTACGACCGGACCATTCATGCGCTGCGCGCGACCGCCGCGGTCACAGTCGTTGCGATCGGTTACGATGTTCAGATCCGCCCCGGCGTGCCGGCCGACACCGGCGATCAGCGGGTCGACTGGGTGCTGAGCGAGACGCGCGCGGTGCGCTGCGCCGCGCCACTTCAGGAAGAGTGAATGCGCATACTGGTATGCGGCGATGTGGTCGGGCGGTCCGGGCGCACGGTGGTGGCCCGGCGGCTGCCGGAGCTGCGGCAATCCCTGGACCTCGATTTCGTGGTGGTCAACGGCGAGAACGCGGCCGGCGGGTTCGGCATCACGCCCCAGATTTGCGAGGAGCTGTTCGCCGCCGGCGCGGATGCGATCACCACCGGCAACCACGTCTTCGACCGGCGCGAGATCATCCCCCATTTCGACCGCGAGCCGCGGCTACTCCGGCCCGACAACTACCCCAAACCAACGCCCGGCCGGGGCGCCGGCGTCTTCGCGGACCGGCGCGGGCGCAAGGTGCTGGTCCTGCACATGATGGCGCGTCTGTTCATGGACCCGCTGGACGACCCGTTCGCCTTTGCCGCCGCCGCGCTGGAGCGCGACGGGATGGCGCGCACGGTGCGCGCCATCGTGGTCGATTTCCACGGCGAGGCGACGAGCGAGAAGATGGCCATGGGCCATTTCCTCGACGGTCGGGTCTCGCTGGTCGTCGGCACCCATACCCATGTGCCGACTGCCGATGCCCAGATCCTGCCCGGCGGCACCGGGTATCAGAGCGATATCGGCATGTGCGGCGACTACGATTCGGTGATCGGCATGAAGAAGGCGGTCTCGGTCGAACGCTTCGTGCGCAAGATGCCGACCCAGCGGCTGGAGGCGGCCGACGGCCCGGCGACGCTGTGCGCGACCTTCGTCGAACTCGACGACGCCTCGGGCCTTGTGAGGCGGATCGTTCCGGTGCGCTTGGGCGGGCGCTTGGCCGAATCGATGCCCGGACCGGCACCCGGCTGAGCCGATTCGTTATTTTGCAACAGCGAACTACCGAAAAGCCAAATTCTTGCCATATTGACCGGATACCAGCATGGCGCCTGTCTCGCGGTTTCCGAAAAACCCCGGAGTGGTGTAGTCTCCGTGCCGCCCTCCAAGACCGAATACCGGAATCCCCAAGCGGTTCGAGGTTGCATGGCCGGTCATTCCAAATTCAAGAACATCATGCACCGCAAGAGCGCGCAGGACGCCAAGCGATCGAAGCTGTTCACCCGCCTGATCCGCGAGCTCACCGTGTCGGCCCGGTCCGGTCTGCCCGATCCCGAGCAGAACCCGCGGCTGCGCGCGGCGGTGCTTTCGGCCAAGGCTGCCAACATGGGCGGCGACACGATCGAGCGCGCGATCCGGCGCGGTTCCGGCGCCGAGGAGGGCGAGCAGTATGACGAGCTCCGCTACGAGGGCTACGGGCCGGCCGGGGTCGCGATCATCGTCGAGGCGCTGACCGACAACCGCAACAGGACCGCCGGCGAGGTCCGCGCGGCGTTTGCCAGGCACGGCGGCACGCTGGGCGAGACCAACAGCGTTTCCTTCATGTTCGAGCGCGTCGGAACGATCCAGTTCCCGCCGGACAAGGCCTCGGCCGAGGAGATGTTCGAGGTCGCGCTCGAGGCCGGGGCGAGCGAGGTCGACACGTCCGGAGACGGTCACGAGGTGCTGTGCGCGCCGGAGGACTTCAACGAGGTGCGCGAGGCGCTCGAAAGCCGCTTCGAGACGGCCGGGAGCGCAGAGCTCGCCTGGCGGCCCTCGATCACGGTCGAGCTCGACGAGGACGGAGCGGGCAAGCTGTTCAGGCTGCTCGAGGTGCTGGAGGAGAACGACGACGTCCAGTCTGTCGCGGCGAATTTCAGTGTCTCCGACGACGTCATGGCGAAGCTGACGGACTAAGCTCATGAAGGGCGGCGGGCCTTTGGCATGAGATTCATTGGGCTCGATCCCGGCCTGCGCGCCACCGGATGGGGTGTCATCGACACGGCGGCGAGCCGGCTGCGCCATGTCGACCACGGCACCATTCGCCCGCCGCGCGCGGGCACCTTGGCCGAGCGTCTGGCCACGCTCTACCGGGCGCTGGCCGAAATCATCGAGGCCCAGCGGCCGGACGAGGCCGCGGTCGAGGAGACCTTCGTCAACCGCAACCCGTCGTCCACGCTGCTGCTCGGCCAAGCGCGCGGCGTCGTGCTGCTGGCGCCCGCCTGGGCGGGGATTGCGGTGGCGGAATATCCGGCGAACGTGGTCAAGAAGTCCCTGGTCGGCGCCGGTCATGCCGACAAGCGCCAGATCGCCGCCATGGTCGGCGCGCTTCTTCCGGGCGCTGGCGCGCTGGCGAGCGATGCCGCCGATGCGCTGGCGGTGGCGATCTGCCATGCGCACCACCGGGCCACCCGACAGCGCTGGGCGCGGGTCCCGGCGGAGGCGCGGACATGATCGCCAGGCTTTCCGGCATCCTCGATTCGGCAAGCGAGGAGTCGCTGATCGTCGATGTCGGCGGCGTCGGCTATCTGGTGTTCTGCTCGATGCGTACCCGCGAGGCGATGCCGGCGCCGGGCGAGCCTATGCGCCTGCACGTCGAGACCCATGTCCGGGAGGACCACATCCATCTTTACGGCTTCGCGACCGCCGCCGAGCGCGAATGGTTCCGGCTGCTGACCACGGTCCAGGGGGTCGGCGCCCGCGTGGCCCTCGCGATCCTGTCCGCGCTCAGCCCCGAGCGGCTGTCCGATGCGCTGATCGGCGGCGACAAGTCGATGCTGACCCAGGCGCCGGGCGTCGGTCCGAAGCTCGCCGGGCGGATCGTCGCCGAGCTCAAGGACAAAATCGGGGCGGTCGACGGACCGCCGGCCGGGCTCGCCGCGGCGCCGCCGGCCGAGCGGCCGGCCGCGCTCGATGACGCCGTCTCGGCCCTGGTCAATCTCGGCTACCGCCGTGGCGCCGCCTTCGGCGCGGTCGCCCAGGCCGCCCACGACCTCGGCCCGGCCGCCGGGGTTGAGACGCTGATCCGCGCCGGGCTGCGGGATCTCGGCGCGTGAGCGAGCCCCGCCCGATCGCCGCAGGCTTCGATGCAGAGAGCGATTTCGGCGAGGGTGCGCTGCGCCCGCGCGAGCTCGCGGACTTCGTCGGCCAGGCCCGGCTCCGGCGCAATCTGGCGGTGTTCATCGAGGCCGCCCGCGGCCGGGCGGACGCCCTGGACCACGTGCTGTTGTCCGGCCCGCCTGGGCTCGGCAAGACGACGCTCGCCCATATCGTCGCGCGCGAGCTCGGGGTCGGCTTCCGCGCAACCTCCGGCCCGGTGCTCGCCAAGGCCGGCGACCTGGCCGCGGTGCTGACCAACCTGGAGCCGCGCGACACTCTGTTCATCGACGAGATCCATCGCCTCAACCCAGCGGTCGAGGAGATCCTCTACCCGGCGATGGAGGACTTCCAGCTCGACCTGATGATCGGCGAGGGCCCGGCGGCGCGCTCGGTCAGGATAAACTTGGCGCGCTTCACCCTGATCGGAGCGACCACCCGGTCAGGGCTGGTGGCGACGCCGCTGCGCGACCGGTTCGGCATCCCGTTGCGACTGGATTTCTACACCGTCGCCGAACTCGAGGTGATCCTCACCCGCGCCGCCGGTCTGCTGGGGGTCGACATCGCCGCCGACGGCGCGGCGGAAATCGCCCGGCGCTCGCGCGGCACACCGCGCATTGCCGGGCGGCTGCTGCGCCGCCTGCGCGACTTCGCCGCCGTCGACGGCGCGGCGCGGATCGACGCGGCGGTCGCCGATGAGGGCCTGCGCCGGCTCGACGTGGACGGGCTCGGGCTCGACATGATGGACCGGCGCTATCTCACCACCATCGCCGACCACTATGGCGGCGGGCCGGTCGGCGCGGACACGCTGGCCGCCGCCCTGTCCGAGCAGCGCGACGCGATCGAGGAGGTCATCGAGCCCTTCCTGATCCAGCAGGGCCTGGTCCAGCGCACCTCGCGCGGGCGGGTGCTGGGCGATGCCGGCTGGCGTCGCCTGGGCCGCGCCGCGCCGGTGCGCGCGGCCGATCAGCTCGACCTGCTGGATGGTGCGGAGACGGCCGATGACGCCTGAGCCCGGCCGGTTCGACGGTTCCCGCCATGTCTGCGGCCTGCGGATCTGTCACGAGGACGCCGATGCGGCCGGCCGACCGGCCCGCCTGCCGCGCACCGTGTGCTCGGCGCTCACGCGCACGGGGTCCGATTTCATATCTGTCCAGCAACAGCGAGCCTGACCATGCGGCCCTTCCAATCCGACAACCTTGCCGGATCGATTTCGACCGACCTCTCAATCTGGGGCCTGTTCCTTCAGGCCGACATCATCGTCCAGCTCGTCATACTGCTGTTGATCCTGGCCTCGTTCTGGTGCTGGGCGATCATCTTCGAGAAGACGCTGCGGATGCGCCGGCTCGACCGCCAGGCGGCGCAGTTCGAGGAGAGCTTCTGGTCGGGCGGCTCGCTGGACGAGCTCTACGACCGGATCGGCCAGCGCCCGGATGAGCCGATGGCCGCGATCTTCATCGCCGCCATGCGGGAGTGGCGGCGCTCGACCACGCACGGGGCGGCGGGCGAGGACTTGCGCCTGTCCCTGACCGGGCGAATCGACCGGGTGATGGACATCACGCTGGGACGCGAGCTTAATCATTTGGAGCGCTATATGAGCTTCCTCGCCTCGGTCGGCTCGACCGCGCCGTTCATTGGCCTGTTCGGCACCGTCTGGGGCATCATGAACAGTTTCCAGGCCATCGCGCTCACCAAGAACACGTCGCTTGCAGTGGTCGCGCCGGGGATCGCCGAGGCGCTGTTCGCGACCGCGCTGGGGCTGATCGCGGCGATCCCGGCTGTGATCGCCTACAACAAGCTGTCCAACGACATCGGCCGCTATGCCGGGCGGCTGGAGGCGTTCGCCGGCGAGTTCGGCGCCATCCTGTCGCGCCAGGCGGACGTGAAGGCCTGATCGGTGGCGATCGGGCTCCATACCGGCGGCAACGGCGGGCCGCGGCGCGGCGCCCGGCGCTACCGGCCGATGAGCGAGATCAACGTCACCCCGCTGGTCGACGTTATGCTGGTGCTGCTGGTGGTGTTCATGATCACTGCGCCGCTCCTGACCGTGGGCGTGCCGGTGGACCTGCCCAAGACCGAAGCCTCGCGCATCGTCGGCCAGGACGAGCCGCTGGTGATCACCGTGCGCGCCGACGGCAAGATCTTCATCCAGGATACCGAGATCGACATGTCGCAGCTGAGCGCCCGGCTGAACGCGATCACCGAGAACCGCAAGAAGACGCGGATCTTCGTGCGCGGCGACAAGGCGATCGTCTATGGCCGGGTGATGGAGGTGATGGGCTCGGTCAACCTTGCCGGGTTCGACCGCGTCGCCCTGATCACCGAGCTGCCGCGCCGCGGCGAGACGCCTGCAGGCCGCCGCGATGCGGAACGTTAGCCGATGCGCGAGGGGATCCTCATGTCCGCCGGGCTTCATGTCGGGATCGTCGCCGTGGCGATCACCGGGCTGCCCCAGCTTCTGGATCTCGACCCGCCGCTGGAGTCCCCGATCGTCATCGACGTGGTGACGGTCGACGAGAGCCAGATCGAAAAGCCCGAGCCCAAGATGGAGCCGATGGAGTCCGCCCGGAAGCCTCCGCCCGCCCGCGCGGAAACCCCGAAGCCGCCGCCTGCGGCCGGGCCGGCCCCGTCGCCGCCGCAGCTTGCCTCCTTGCAGCCCGAGTCGGCGCCGATCCTGGTCCCGGAGCCCGATACCGTCGAGCCTGTCCCGGAAGCGCCGCCGCCCAAACCGGTCACCGCCAAGCCGCCACCGCCGCCGGTCGCCCCGAAGGCCAAGCCCGAGACCGCCGTCGAGCCCAAGCCAGAGACGCCGAAGCCGAAGAAGCCCGCCCGCCGGGTCGCGCCGCCGCGGCGCAAGCCGGAGACGCCGCCGGACACGTTCGAGACCTTGCTGCGCAATCTCGATAAGCAGCGCCGGCAACACGCCAAGGTCGTGGCCAAGGCGGCGAAGGAACGCAAGGAGGCGCCGCAGCTACGGCGTTCGGACCGGCCCAAGCGGCGCGCGGAATCGAGAGTCGAGCGCCAGCGTGTCGTCGCCGCCCTGGTCAGGAATATCCAGACCCAGGTTCGGCGCTGCTGGAATCCGCCGACCGGCGCCAAGGACGCCCGCGAGATTCGCGTCCGTATACGGATCAGGCTCAATCCGGACGGGACGCTGATCGGCAGACCGTCTATCGTCGACCGGGATCGCGTGAACCGCGATCCCGCGTTCCAGGTCTTTGCCGAGAGCGCGATTCGGGCGCTGCGGAACCCGCGTTGCAGCCCGCTTCGCCTTCCGCTGGTCAGCTACGAGACTTGGCGCGAGATTTCGTTCGATTTCGAGCTGACGGAGCTGTTGCAGTGAAGATCCCGACCCCGCCGGAACGCCGCCGCCGTACCGTCAAGCACGTTCTGGCGGCGATTGTCCTGAGCCTTGCCGCCCCGTGTGCCGCCCAAGCCCAGCTCAGCGTCGATATCACCCGCGGCAATGTCGAGCCCCTGCCGATCGCGATCCCGGACTTCCTGGGCGCCGCCGACAACGAAAAGGCGTTTGGCCGCCAGGTCAGCCGGGTGATTACCGCCGATCTGGAGCGCTCCGGCCTGTTTCGCGCGATCGACCGCGCGGCGTTCATCCAGTCGCCCGATGCGATCGGCATTCAGCCGCGCTTCGCCGACTGGCGGCTGATCAATGCCCAGACGCTGGTCAACGGCCGCGCCGACCTGACGGCCGACGGACGCCTGGCGGTCGAATTCCGGCTGTGGGACATCTTCGCCCAGAAGCAGTTGATCGGCATCCGCTACCGCACCGAGCCGGACAACTGGCGTCAGGTCGCGCACCGGATCGCCGACAAGGTCTATCAACGGATCACCGGCGAGGACGGCTACTTCGACACCCGCGTGGTCTACATCTCAGAGTCCGGGCCGCCCAACCGCCGGATCAAGCGCTTGGCGATCATGGACCAGGACAGCCAGAATCATCGCTACCTGACCAACGGCGATCACTTGGTGCTGACCCCGCGCTTCTCGCCGACGGAGCAGGAGATCACCTTCCTGTCCTATGTACGCAACCGTCCGCGGGTGTACATCTACAACATCAACACTGGCCAGCAGGAGGTGCTGGGCGACTTCCCCGGCATGACGTTCGCGCCGCGCTTCTCGCCCGACGGCAAGCAGGTCGTCATGTCGATGGCCCAGAACGGCAACTCCGAGATCTACCTGATGGATCTGGGGACCCGCCGGACCCGGCGGCTGACCACGCATCCGGCGATCGACACCTCGCCGTCGCTGTCGCCGGACGGCGCGCGCCTGGTGTTCAACTCCGACCGCGGCGGGTCGCAGCAGATCTACGTGAGGAACCTGGATGGCGGCGCGGCGCGGCGCATCAGCTTCGGCGAGGGCCGCTACGCCACCCCGGTGTGGTCGCCGCGCGGCGACTTGATTGCGTTCACCAAGATCCACCGGAGCAGGTTCTCCATCGGCGTCATGCGCCCGGACGGCGCCGGCGAGCGCATCCTGGTGACCGACTTCCTCGTGGAGGGCCCGACCTGGGCGCCGAACGGGCGGGTACTGATGTTCTTCCGTCAGCCGCGCCAGGAAGCCGGTAAGAAGAAGCCGGGACCGAGGCTCTATTCGATTGATCTGACAGGCTTCAACGAGCGCGAAATCGGCACGCCGAGCGACGGATCGGATCCGGCATGGTCGCCTTTGAAACCCTAATGGCAGGATCCGATCCGTCGCTCGGCGTGCCGATTCACATTTTGTTGACAAGGTGGCGGAAAAACAGCGTCTATCTCGTTGTTGCCGGTTGAATTTCGCCGGTTCGGGCGTAATATCTTCCTTCCGATGCCGCGCTGCCGGATCAAGGGCGGGGCGCGCGATCCGGGGGTATGTCATATGTTGTTTAGGATTGTGGCTGTCGCCATGACCGCTTCGATTTTGTGGGCGTGCGGCACCACTTCGGACGAGTCGGAGATGATGGCGACCTCGGGCGATGCGGCGACCAAGTCGGCGCCCGCGTCGACGGCCGACAGCGCCGGCTCCCGGTCGCCTTCGGTCAGTTCGGAAACCACCGGCGAGGCCCAGGACGTCCGGGCCGGCACGGTGGAAGACTTCGTGGTAAATGTCGGCGACCGCGTTCTGTTCGGCACCGACAGGTTCGATCTCGCCGGCGATGCGCGCGATGTGCTGCGCCGTCAATCGCAATGGCTGAACCAGTATCCCAGCATCGGCGTCACCGTCGCCGGTCACGCCGATGAGCGGGGGACGCGGGAATACAACCTCGCGCTCGGCGAGCGACGGGCGATCGCGGTGAAGAACTATCTGGTCGCGCTGGGCGTCGATTCGCGGCGCATCCGGACGATCAGCTACGGCAAGGAACGTCCGGTCGATGCGCGGTCGGACGAACAGGCCTGGGCCAAAAACCGCCGCAGCGTCACCCAGATCGAAGACGCGACGCTCAGCCTGTCCAACTGAGGGCGCCGGGCCGGCGGGAGCGCCGCGTGCGCCCCGCCGCAAGAACGCCGGAAATGTGCCGCAACCTCGCATTCCGGCGCCGGCCGTTCGGCGCTGGGCAGGACGGAAGGGCGATCCTGATGAACAAGCATTCCGGCCGGCCGCTGCGGAAAACGTCCACCGGCAGACTCGCACTCTGCGCGCTTGCCCTTTTTCTTGCCGGCGGTGGACCTGGGTTCGCGCAATCGGGCGGGCTTGGCGAACTGACCCAGCGGATCGACCGTCTGCAGCGCGAGCTTCAGACTTTGCAGCGGTCCGTCTACCGCGGCGCGACGCCGCCGAGGGCGCCGGCGGCGTCCGGCGCCCAGTTCGCGGCCACCGTCGAGGTTCGCCTGGGCGAGCTCGAAGCGCTGCTTCGCGGGCTCGAACGGCGCATTGAATCGCTCGAAATCGCCGGGCACCGCGCAAAGGGCCGGTTCGAGCGAATGACGGCCGACCTGGAACACCGGCTGCGGATGCTTGAGCGGGGCGGGGCGTCGCCCCCGCCGGTCGCCGATGCGGCAGCCGCGGATAATGGCGGGGCGCTGGCCACCACGATCATCGGCGGCACGCAGGCGGCGGATGCCCCGCCCAGACCGCTCGGCACGCTGCGGCTGAGCAGGCCCGGCCAGCCGGGCGCGCAAAGAGACGCCCAGGTCGCATCGGCCGCGCCGATCCTGCCCGAGGGCGAACCCAAGGAGCAGTACGACCATGCGCTGTCGCTGATCCGGAACGAGCAAGACTTCGCCAAGGCGGAGAAGGCCTTCACCGCCTTCATCGCCTCTCATCCCGGGCATGATCTCGCGGGGAACGCTTATTTCTGGCTCGGTCAGACCCATTTCGCCCGCAAGGACTTCAAGAATGCGAAATTCGCGTTCGCCGCCGGAGTCCAGAAACATCCGCGCAGCAAGAAGGTGCCGGAGACCCTCTACAAGCTCGGTGACTCGCTCGGCAGGCTGGGCGAGACCCGCGAGGCCTGCACCGTTTTCAGCCGGCTGCTGGAGACCTACCCCAACCCCAATCGGACCCTGAAGACCCGGATCTCGCGGCAGCGCAAACGCCTGAAATGCGCCTGAGCGCCCCCGCCCGCCCGGCCGGGGGAGATCCGCTGGGCGAAGAGGAATTCGCCCGGCTGATGGCGCTTTTGGGCCCGTTCGAGCCGGCGCCGCGCTTGGCCGCGGCGGTCTCAGGCGGCGCGGACAGCCTGGCGCTGGCGGTGCTCGCGGCCGCTTGGGCGAAGGCGGTGGGCGGATCGGTCGCGGCGCTGGTGGTCGACCACCGGCTGCGCCCCGACTCAACCGCCGAGGCCCGGCGCGCCGCCAGGCTGCTGCGCGATCGCGGCATTCCGGTGGTGATCCTGACCCGGACGGGCAGGGCGCCGCAGACCGGGATCGAGGCGGCGGCGCGCGAGGCGCGCTATCGCCTGATGGGCGAGTGGTGCGGCGCGCACCGGGTCCTCCACCTTCTGGTCGGCCATAACCGGGAGGATCAGGCCGAGACCGTGCTGCTGCGGCTCGCCGCGGGCAGCGGGCTCGACGGGCTGGCGGCGATGCCGGCGGTCCAGGAGACCCGCTGGGGCCGGCTGCTGCGTCCCCTGCTGTCGGTGCCGCGCGACCGCCTGCGGTCCACGCTGAGGGAACGCGGCGTCGGCTGGATCGAGGATCCGTCGAACACCGATGAAACCTTTGCCCGGGTGCGATTGCGCCGCTCGGCGCCGATCCTGGCCGTCGAGGGGCTGGATGCCGCCCGGCTGTCGCGGACCGCCGGCCGACTCGGCGAGGGGCGGGCCGCGCTCGAAGCCGCCACCGCCGCGCTTCTTGCGGCCTGCGTCTGGATCCATCCGGCGGGCTTCGCGCGCCTGGAGCGTGATGCGATCGCCGCGGCGCCGGCCGATCAGGCCCGGCGCGCCCTGGAACGGGTGATCCGGACGATCGGCGCCGGCGACTACCCACCGCGCCGCGAGCGGCTCCAGAAGCTGTTCGAGGTGACGCGCGGCACCGGCAGCGTACGGGCGCGCACGCTCGGCGGGTGCATCGTCCGCGCGGAAGGCGCCGACCTCCTGGTCGCACGCGAGCCCGCGGCGATCGGCGCCGACATGCCGGCCGACCCCGCGACCGAGATCTTTTGGGACCGCCGCTTCCGGGTGCGCATCTCCGATGCGGCCGAAACCGGCTGCGGATTGCGGATCGCCGCATTGGGCATCCCCGGCTGGCGAACGGTCCGACAGGCGGGGCCGGCCGCGGCGGCGCGCCGCATCCCGCCGGCCGCACGACCCGGCCTGCCGGCGCTGTGGGATCGCCAGGGGTTGCTGGAAGTCCCCCATATGGGCTACGTTCGGGGGCGCGGCCCGCTGGTCGATCGGCTGGCCTTCGCGCCCGCGCAGCAGCTTGCGGCAGCGGAGTTTTCGGTTGTTTAATTTTCCATCCGCATTATCTAATGCTTCTGCAGCAGCGGCGTTCTGTCGTGGCCCGTCGTCGGTCGCCGGACGCGCGCCGCGCCGGCGTCACCCGGGAATGCGAAGCAGTGAATAATTTCGGTCGAAATCTGGCGCTCTGGGTCATTATCGGCTTGCTGTTGGTGGCGCTTTTTAATCTGTTCCAGCAGCCTTCGAGCCGGGACGGACAAGTCGGCATCCCGTTCTCCGATTTCCTCGCCGAGGTGCAGAACGGCCAAATCCGCGAGGTTACGATCAAGGGCCAGGAGATCACCGGCGTCTACGGCGACGGGCGCGAATTCAAGACCTTCGCGCCGGACGACCCGCAGCTCGTCGAGCGGCTGCACTCGCGCGGGGTGGTGATCAACGCCATCCCGGGGGAGGACGGCACCCCATCGTTGTTCCAGATTCTCATCTCCTGGTTCCCGATGCTGCTGCTGATCGGCGTGTGGATCTTCTTCATGCGCCAGATGCAGTCGGGCGGCGGCAAGGCGATGGGCTTCGGCAAGTCTCGCGCGCGGCTTCTGACCGAACGTCTCGGCCGGGTGACGTTCGAGGATGTCGCCGGCATCGACGAAGCCAAGCAGGAGCTCGAAGAGGTCGTCGACTTCCTCAAGGACCCGAAGAAGTTCCAGCGGCTCGGCGGCAAGATTCCCAAGGGGGTGCTGCTGGTCGGCCCGCCCGGCACCGGCAAGACCCTGCTGGCGCGCGCCATCGCCGGCGAGGCGAACGTCCCCTTCTTCACCATCTCGGGCTCGGATTTCGTCGAGATGTTCGTCGGCGTCGGCGCAAGCCGGGTGCGCGACATGTTTGAGCAGGGCAAGAAGAACGCACCCTGCATCATCTTCATCGACGAGATCGACGCGGTCGGCCGGCACCGGGGCGCCGGACTCGGCGGCGGCAACGACGAGCGCGAGCAGACGCTGAACCAGCTCCTGGTCGAGATGGACGGCTTCGAGGCGAACGAGGGCGTGATCCTGATCGCCGCGACAAACCGGCCCGATGTGCTCGATCCCGCGCTGCTTCGTCCCGGCCGCTTCGACCGCCAGGTGGTGGTGCCCAATCCCGATGTGCTGGGGCGCGAGCAGATCATCAAGGTGCACATGCGCAAAGTGCCGCTGGCGCCCGATGTCGACCCGCGGGTCATCGCGCGCGGCACGCCGGGCTTCTCGGGCGCCGACCTCGCCAATTTGGTCAACGAGGCGGCGCTTCTGGCCGCGCGCAAGAACAAGCGGCTTGTCACCATGGCGGAGTTCGAGGACGCCAAGGACAAGGTGCTGATGGGTGCCGAGCGCCGCTCGATGGTGATGTCGGAGGACGAGAAGCGTCTGACCGCCTATCACGAGGCGGGCCACGCTTTGGTCGCGCTCCACGTCCCCAAGCACGATCCGCTGCACAAGGTCACCATCATCCCGCGCGGCCGCGCGATGGGCGTGACGATGTCCCTGCCTGAGGCGGACAAGTACAGCCACTCGAAGATCGAGCTGGAGTCCCGGCTGGCGATGGTCTTCGGCGGACGGGTCGCCGAGGAGCTTGTCTTCGGCGTTGAGAACGTGACCACCGGGGCGGGCGATGACATCCGCAAGGCGACCGAATGGGCGCGCCGGATGGTCACCGAGTTCGGCTTCAGCGAGAAGCTCGGCCCCTTGCGCTATTCGGACAACGAGGAGGAGGTTTTCCTCGGCCACTCGGTCACCCAGCGCAAGAACATCTCCGATGCGACGGCCCGGATCATCGACGAGGAGATCCGCCGGCTGATCGATACAGCGGAGACCAGCGCACGCGAGATCCTGAATGCCCACCGCGACGGGCTCGACAAGGTTGCCGAGGCGCTGCTCGAATACGAATCGCTCTCGGGCGGGGAGATCCAGGCCATCCTGCGCGGCGAATCGATCTTCCGTCCGTCCGATGACGAGACCCGCTCCGATGCCGGCCGGCGGTCCAGCGTGCCGTCGTCCGGCAGCACCAAGAGCAAGGACGAGAGCGAGGAGCCCGACGGCGGCATGGAGCCCGAGCCTCAACCGGGCTCGTGAGCGCGCGTCCGGCCGCCGCGGCGTTTTCCGTTCAATGGAGCCCCGGGTTGCCCCGGGGCTTTGTCTTTGACGGGCCGCCGGACAGCGCGGTCGCGGTGCAACCGACCGGTTTCCTTACCGGCGACGCCGCGGAAGCGGCGGTCCTGGCGGGATCCGCCCGGCCGGTGGCCGGCGGGCCAGTCGCCTTTTCCGGCTGCGTGGTTATGCTCGGCAACGACCGGACGCTCGTGCGGGCGGGCGCGCGCCTTGCCGAGATCGCGGACTGGCTGGGCGGCGAGTCAGCAGCTCTGGAGGCCACGCTCACCGACCGGATCGAGCGCATCTCGCGGCCGCGGCCGGACTTCGCCGGGCTGCGGCTCGACCGGGCGCGCGTGATCGGGGTAATAAACGTCACGCCGGACAGCTTTTCGGACGGCGGCGACCGGCTCGATCCGCAAGCCGCGATCAAGGCCGGGTCGGCGATGGCCGAGGCCGGCGCGGACCTGATCGATGTGGGCGGCGAGTCGACCCGCCCGGGTGCGGAAGCCCCCGTGTCCGTCGAGGAGGAAGCTGCGCGCGTCCGGCCGGTGATCGAGGCGCTTGCCCGGCGCGGCATCGCGGTTTCGGTCGATACCCGGCGCGCCGCGGTCATGCGGGCGGCGCTCGACGCCGGCGCCGCGGTCATCAACGATGTCAGCGCCTTGAGCGACGATCCGGCGGCGCTCAGGCTGGCCGCGGAGAGCGGCGCGCCGGTCATCCTGATGCACAAGCAAGGCGCGCCGGCAACGATGCAGCACGCGCCGCGCTATGCCGATGCGCCCTACGAGGTCTTCCGCTATCTCGATGCCCGCGCCGCGGCGCTGCGGGCCCAGGGCCATGCGGCGGGCGCCGCCGCGGTCGATCCAGGCATCGGCTTCGGCAAGGACGACCGCCATAACAGCGCCCTGATCGCGGGGATCGGGCTGTTCCATGCCACCGGCTGCCCGGTCGCGCTCGGCGTCTCGCGCAAGAGCTATATCGGCCGCGTCTCCCGGGTGGCGCACCCCAAGATGCGGCTTGCGGGATCGATCGCCGCGCTTGCCGCCGCCGCGCTCCAGGGCGTCCAGCTCTTCCGCGTCCACGACGTCGCCGAGACCCGCCAAGCGCTCGCGGTCGTTGCAAGGCTCGGCGGAACCGGCGTACTATGATCGGCGACTGGGGGACGGCCAGCCTGATGCGAATTTCGGCCGCAGTCAATGCCATGAGCTAACTCATCAAACAACACAATAGACTATGACACGTCAGATCTTCGGCACCGACGGCATCAGAGGCTTGGCGAACGTCGAACCGATGACCGCCGAGACCGCACTCCGCGTCGGTATGGCGGCAGGCAGGATCTTCACCCGCGGCGATCACCGCCATCGCGTGGTCATCGGTAAGGACACCAGGCTGTCCGGCTACATGCTCGAGCCGGCGATGGCCTCGGGCTTTCTTGCCATGGGCATGGACGTGACCATGATTGGCCCCATGCCGACGCCGGCGGTCGCGATGCTGACCCGCAGCCTGCGCGCCGATATCGGGGTGATGATCTCGGCCTCGCACAACGCCTTCGAGGACAACGGCATCAAGCTGTTCGGCCCGGACGGCTACAAGCTTTCCGATGCGGCCGAAGCTGAGATCGAGGCCCTGGTCGACTCCGATCTCAGCGCCCGTCATGCCCGGTCCGCCGATCTCGGCCGCGCGCAACGCCTCGACGACGCCGAGGGCCGCTACATCGAGTTCGTCAAGAACACCTTCCCCAAGGGGCTGCGCCTCGAAGGGCTGAAGGTGGTGGTCGATTGCGCCAACGGCGCTGGATACGAGGTGGCGCCCAAGGCGCTTTGGGAACTTGGCGCCGATGTCATTCCGATCGGCGTCAGACCCGACGGCTTCAACATCAACGCGGGCTGCGGCAGCACCGATACCGCGGCGATGCAGGAAACGGTGCGCGCTCACGGCGCCGATATCGGCATTGCGCTCGACGGCGATGCCGACAGGGTGCAGATCGCCGACGAGACGGGCGCGCTGCTGGACGGCGATCAGATCATGGCGACGATCGCGCGTGCTTGGCACCGGTCCAGCCGGCTGAAGGGCGGCGGTCTGGTCGCCACCGTCATGTCCAATCTCGGCCTGGAGCATTTCCTGCGCGAATGCGGGCTCAAGACCGAGCGCACCCGTGTCGGCGACCGCTACGTTGTCGAGCACATGCGCGAGCAAGGCTTCAACGTCGGCGGTGAGCAGTCTGGCCACATCATCCTCAACGACTACACGACCACCGGCGACGGGCTGATCGCGGCGCTCGAAGTGCTGGCGGTCATCGTTCAGTCCAACGGTCCGGCAAGCGAAGCCTGCCGGGTGTTCACGCCGCTGCCGCAGCTCCTGCACAATGTCCGGTTCGCCGGCGTCTTCCCGCTGGACTGCGAGTCGGTGCAAAGCGCGGTGCGCGAAGGCGAAGCGAAGCTCGGCCAGGACGGCCGGCTGTTGATCCGCAAGTCCGGCACCGAGCCGCTGATCCGCGTGATGGCCGAGGGTCGCGACGAGACGTTGATTGCCGCGGTGGTCGGCAAGATCGTCGACGCCATCGAGCGGACCGCGGCCTGAGGCCGCGGTGCCCGCGCGGATCCTGATCGTCGCTGGCTCGGACTCGGGCGGCGGCGCGGGCGTCCAGGCCGACATCAAGACCGTCACGGCGCTGGGCGGCTACGCCGCGACCGCGATCACCGCGCTGACCGCCCAGGACACCACCGGCGTGCACGGCGTGCTGCCGGTCGCGCCCGTGTTCATCCAGCAGCAGATGCGGGCGGTCGTCGGCGACATCGGCGTGGACTGCGTCAAGACCGGTATGCTGCACAGCGCCGAGGTGATCGAGGCGGTGGTCGAGGTGCTGGACGAGATCGCCGACGTTCCGGTCGTGGTCGACCCTGTGATGGTCGCCAAGGGCGATGCGCCATTGCTCGAGCCGGACGCGGTCTCGACCCTGAAGGCCCGGCTGCTTCCCCTGGCCGCGGTGCTCACGCCCAATGTCCCGGAGGCCGAGGCGCTGACCGGGATCGAGATCGCCGGTCTGGCCTCAATGCGCCAGGCGGGCGGCGTCCTCCTGGGCGCCGGCTGCCGGGCGGTCTACCTCAAGGGCGGGCACCTGCCGGGTCCGCGGATCGAGGACCTTCTGATGACCGGCGGGTCCGCGTTGGTCCTGGCCGGAACGCGGATCGCGACCGCCCACACCCACGGCACCGGCTGCACGCTCGCATCGGCGATCGCGACCGGCATCGGCCAGGGGATCGCGTTGGATCGTGCGGCGGCGCGCGCCCAGGCCTACGTACAGGCCGCAATCGCCGCGGCGCCCGGCATCGGGACGGGCCACGGCCCGGTCTGGCACGGCCATACCGTCGCGCGGTTCGACTGATCAGCGGCGCTTGGGCTCCGCGCCGGGGCCGGTGGCGGCAAGCCGGTCCAGAACCTTTTCCCGCTCGCTCTCGTTGATGATGCCGAGCACTACCTTGCGGTATCCCTCGACCGCTTCGGCGCCGGCGTCGCGATAGGCGCTGGCAATGCGCGCGCGCTGGCTCTCCGACAGCCGGCGTTCGAGCTCCACGCCCTTCGGCGCGAGCTCCAGCAAACGCTGACGGCGGTCGCGCGTACCCGGGCTGGCGACGATGAACCCTTCGCGGATCAACTGGCCGAGCACCCGCGACAGGCTCTGCTTGGTGATCTTCAGGATGTCCAGCAGCTCAGAGACCGTGATCCCCGGGTTGCGGCCGACGAAATGGATCACCCTGTGGTGGGCGCGGCCGAAGCCGTACTCGGTCAGGATCGCATCCGGCTCCGAGGTGAAGTCGCGATAGGCGTAGAACAGCAGTTCCATGCCCTGACGCAGATCCTCCTCACGCAGAAAAAGCGGATTGAAGCCGGATTTTATGTCAGGCATATTGACTTATATGCATTGCAAATGTTATCCTAGCAAGAGTATCTGAAAAAATAATATGTCCCAGGACGGTGCTTGCCGCGACGGCGTGGCCCGAAACGGGGCCCGATGGACGCCGGGAAGGCGAGCATGCTGAACTTCGACGATCAGGACGGAAAGATCTGGTTCGACGGCGCGTTGCGCGATTGGCGCGGCTGCAATCTGCATGTGCTGAGCCATGGGCTGCACTATGCGAGCTGCGTCTTCGAGGGCGAGCGGGTCTATGCCGGCCGGGTGTTCAGGCTGCGCGAGCACACCCGGCGGCTGTTCGATTCGGCGGCCGCGCTAGGCTTTGTCATTCCCTACGCGCCCGAGGAGGTCGAGCAGGCGACGCTGGATACGGTCGCCGCGCAAGGCTTTGCGGACGCCTATGTCCGGCCGATCGCCTGGCGCGGCAGCGAGATGATGGGAGTCTCCGCCCAGGACACATCGATCCACCTGGCGATCGCGGTCTGGGAATGGCCGTCCTATTTCTCGCCCGAGGCGCGGATGAAGGGCATCAAGCTGCGCACGGCGACATGGCGGCGCCCGGCGCCCGACATGGCGCCGGTCCATTCCAAGGCCGCCGGGCTCTACATGATCTGTACGCTGTCGAAGCACGATGCCGAGGCCAATGGCTACGACGACGCGCTGATGCTGGACTACCGCGGGCGAGTCGCCGAGACCACCGGCGCCAACATGTTCCTGGTCCAGGACGGCGGCCTGCACACGCCGATCCCGGACTGCTTCCTGGACGGCATCACCCGGCGGACCGTGATCGGCTTGGCCAGGGAGCGTGGCATCGAGGTGATCGAGCGGGTGGTGATGCCCGAAGATCTCGCCAAGTCCGACGAGATCTTCGTCACCGGCACGGCCGCGGAGGTCACGCCGGTCGGCGAGATCGACGATCTGAACTTCCAGGTCGGTCCGGTCACGCGGACGCTGATGGAAGCCTATGACGCCGTGGTCCGGGCGCCGGAATAAACCGGCCCGCTATCTCCCGATCGGCCCGAAGCCGGGCCGCAGGCACGACCGGGCGGCTTGACCGACTCAGGCGCGGAAGGCCGGCAGCACCTCCTCGATGCAGCGCTGGAGCTGCTCGCGCGGCCGCGCCGAGACGAACCGCAGGATCGGCATCGTGCAGCCGGCCTCGATGTAGGCGGCGATCTTGTCGACGACCTGCTGGGGCGATCCGTAGGCAAGCCACGTCTCGGCCCGGTCTCGGCTGATGTGCCCAGCCCCGTAATAGGACGTCAGAAACGTCGTCGCCTCCTCGAAGGCCCGGTCGCGGTCTTCCTCGATGTTGACCATCATATGCAGCGAGCCGTCGAATGCCGCGGTATCGCGGCCGAGTTCGGCGGCATAGTCCCGGATCCTGTCGAAGCGCGTGCGGAAGGTCTCTGCCGGCGTGCCGTCGGTCTGCCAGCCATCGGCGTGCGCGGCCACCCGCCGCAAGATTCGTTCCATCGTCCGGCCGTCGACTTCATCCCCCTTTGGATTGACGGCGAGATGGATCGGCATCGGCGATTGGATCGGCTTGGGCTGCAGGTCGACCTCGGAGAATTGGTGGAACCTGCCGGCATGGCTCACCGGGCCGTCGCCCCACAGCCGCCGCAGGATCGCGATGCCTTCGACCACGCGCCCCGGCCGTTCGCCGGACCTTACGCCCATGACCTCGAGCTCGTGGGCGAATTGCGGGCCGTCATGCATCGAGCCGCCGTTGCAGACCGCGAGGATCGTGCGGCCCTTCGACAGCACGTCCAGGCTTGCCCATTGCAGCGCGAACAGGATCGGATCGCGCATCGGGAAGCTCGCCAGGCAGACCGTGCCCAACCGAACCTTCCGGGTGCGTGCGGCCATCGCAGACAGCGTGACGATCGCCTCGATGCGCGGCTTGGACAGCAGGTTGTCGCCGACCCAGACGCCGTCGAAGCAGCCGGATTCCTCGGCGATCCCGGCCATGTCGAGCAGGTCGTCCAGCGTGCCCCAGTCGAACAGCACCGCCCTGGTGGACAGGCTGAGGCCGAACTTCGCCTTCATTGCGACCGGCGTGGTGCTCGCCATTGCTACTCCAGACAGGTGAGGATGGTCTGGGTGACGACCCTGGCCACGTTCTCGAGGTGGCTGAGCGGCACGAAATCGTCATCGAGCACGCCCGCGCCGCCGCCCACGCCGTACATCACCGCCGGGACGCCGGCTGCGCACGGCCCGCCAGCATCGAACGTGCCCTGGCCGTAATAGATTTCCGGCTCTTCGTCATGGACCGCGGCGTGGGCCCGGGCCAGCAGCCGGACGCCGCGATGGTCCGGATCGACCAGGGCCGGCCACATGTGGTTGCCCTGCTCGACGGTGAGCTCATAGGGCGCCAGGTCGCCGATCGCCGCGCGGATCTCCCTCGTGGCCTCGGCCGGGTCGTCGCCCGGCAGCAGCCGCCGGTCGATCCGCATGAAGGCGGTATCGGGCAAGGTGTGAGGGGCGAGCGGGCTGTAGGTCACCTGATAGGGAATGGCGTGCCGGCCGCCGAGTTGCTCGTGGCTGCCGGGCAGGTCCATCTGCCGCAGGCGGCGCATCACCTCGTAGGCGCCGTCGATGGCGCTGAGGCCCGTGTCGGGTACGCTGGAATGGACCGCCTTGCCGTGCACGGTGACATTGACGTCGACCCGGCCGCGATTGCCCACGGATATACGCTGGCCGGTGTTGGTCATCAGGATCGCAAACGACGGCTTGGCGGGCAGCGCCGCCAGGATCGCCTCGGAACAGGCATGGCTGCTGCGGCCTTCGTTATTGATCGCAACGTAGAGCGTGCCCGGCACATCCACCCGATGGTCGAGCAGGAGCTTCAGGACCGCAAGCGCGATCGCCTGGTGGGCCTTGTTCTGGGTAACGCCCTGGCCGAATACGCAGGGCTCGTCGTAGCCCCATTGCGGCGCGCGGGCGATCTTGCCCGACCAGGGATCGGCCATCTGGTTGTGGTGCTGTACCGGGGTGTAGACCTGGATCAGCAGGCGCGCATCGGACCGGCCCAGGCCGGTCCGGGCGACGATCTGGTTGCCGGGGACATCGATCAGATCGCAGGCGCCGATCTCGACCAGCCGCGGCCGCAGCACCTGCTGGACGTAGTGGACCAGCCTGGGATCGTCGGGCGCCATGAAGACCTCGGTCCCCATCGGCACGTCGGCGGGCGCCTTGGCGAGCGCGACCAGGGTCTCGGTCAGAAAACGGGTATCCAGAGACCCGACGAGAGGTCTGGTCTGCATCGGCCGGCCGCGCTCAAGACATCGCCGAGCCGCCGTCGCAGACCAGACACTGGCCGGTGACGAAATCGCTGTCCGATGAGCAGAGATAGATTATGGCGCCGATCAGGTCCTCGGGCGCCTGTTCGCGCTTGATCGCACGCGTTTCGACGTTGCGGTCCCGGAACGGCTCCCACTGGTCGTCCTCGGCGACCTTCTCGCTGATCGTCAGCCCGGGCGCCAGCGAGTTGACGCAGATCCCGTCGTCGCCGACCTCGCGCGCCAGCGAGCGCGAGAACGCGATCGCCGCGCCCTTGGACGTCACATAATGCAGCAGCAGCGGCACGCCCTTATGCACGGTCGAGGACGCGATGTTGACGATCTTGCCGTAGCCCTGCTTTTTCATCTCCGGCACGACCGCCTTGGCGCAGCTGAACATTCCGCGGGTGTTGATCTCCATCATGCGGTCCCACTCGGCCTCGTCGATCTCCAGGAACGACTTCAGCCTCACATCGGCGAACAGAGCGGCGTTGTTGATCAGGATGTCGACCTTACCATAGGTCTCGACCGTCTTCGCGACCATGGCCTTGATCTGGTCTGGCTCGGTGACGTCGCAATGCATTCCGATCGCCTCGCCGCCGGCTTGGCTGATGATGTCGACCGTGCGCCGGGTATCGACGATGTCGCTCACCGTGACCTTCGCGCCCTCTTCGGCCAGCGCCTTGCAATAGGCGACGCCGATGCCCCGGCCGCCGCCGGTGACGATCGCCACCCGTCCGTCCAGTCTCGCCATTTGGTTTCTCCCTATGGGTTCGATGTTGCCGTGCTTCGGCGGATCGTCTGCGCGCTCCGTGGCCGTGGCGCGGGCTACTGTATCCGGGAATTCGCTATTTTCGAGCCTCGACGCGGGCGATGTAACAAGTGCATCCAACGATAATCAGCGCACCGGCCGCGGTCCACATCGAAGGAATCTCACTGAACAGGAAATAGCCGAAGAGTGCCGCGTAGATCAGCCGCAGGTTCTCCGCCGGGCCGACGGCGTTCGCCTCGCCGACCGAGAACGCGCGCAGGTAGCAGAAGATGCCGGCCGTGGTCAGGGCGCCGATCGCCGCCATCATCATCCACTCGACGCCGACCGGCGTCCGCCAAGTAAGCCACGCCGGGACGGCGAACACCAGGATTCCGCCGATATGGTAGTAGAACAGGATCCGGTTGGTCGGCTCGGTCCGCGCCAGCACACGGATCAGCACGTTGGCGACGGCAAAGGCGAAGGCCGCGCCGACCGCGACCAGCGCCATCGGATCCAGCCCTTCGCTGCCCGGGCGGATCATGATCAGGACGCCGACGAAGCCGAGGAATGTCGCGGTCCAGCGGCGCCTGTCGACGATCTCCGAGAGGACGATCACCGCGACCACGGTGGTGAACAGCGGTTTGGAGAACATGATCGCCGTGGCGTCGGCCAGCGGCAGGTAGATGATCGACAGGAAAACGCCAAGCTGGGCGAGGAACGCCACCGACATGCGCAACAGATGCATCCCGATGCGCTCGGTCCTGAGGTCGGCCCAGCCCATCCGCATGAAGACCGGCGCGAGCAGGATCATGCCGACGGCGTAGCGGAAGAGCGTGATCTCCAGCGGGTCGAACTTGCGCCCGAGCGCCTTGACGCAGACATCGGCCACCGAGAGCGCGAACCCGCCGATCGAGAGCCAGACGATGCCGCGCAAATTGCCCGGCAGGCCGGTCCACCGCCGGGCGAGCGCGCCCGAGGCCAGGGACGTGTTCATCGTGGGTCGAGCACCTGGTCGAGGATCCAGTTGTCGACCGCGTGCACCCCGGCCTCGCGGTGGCTGTACCGGCCGGGCCAGGCGTGGGGCGAAGCGAGGCCGCGCTGCTGGTTCGCGGTCGCGGCGGCGTCCTCGGTATGGGACCGGTCGGTGCGGGCGTAGCAGTGCCACGCGATGGCCTCGAAGCCCGGATCGCGCATTGCGTCGGCCGCAAAGCACGGGCCGACGACAATTTTCGTCCGGTCAAGCGCCAAGGGCTGGAACGACATCCACCACATGCAATTCACCGTAAAGACCAGGAACGAGCCGGGCGAGACGCTGGCGATCGATCCGCCGCTTGATGCCGCGATCCGTAACGTCCGCGCATCGCAGCCCGAAGGCGGGCGCGGCGGACCGGGCTCAGCTCCGCACCCAGCCGCCGTCGACGTAGAGCGTCTGGCCGGTCATGAAGGCGGCGTCGTCGCTTGTCAGGAACGACATCGCGCCGACCAGGTCGTCGGGCGCCTCCTGGCGTTTGATCGCCTGGTTGGCAGCCACGGTGGCGAACCGCTCCTCCGACCGCGGCTCGGTCACCGTCGTGCCGTGGGTGCGCACCAAGCTGGGCGCGATCGCGTTGACGGTCACCCCGGTCTCGCCCAGATCGCTCGCCAGCGCGCGGGTGAAACCGATCGCCCCCGCCTTGCTGGCGACGTAGTGCGTGTAGCCGGTCACCGGCGTCGCCACCGTATTGGAGGCCATGTTGACCACCCGGCCCCAGCCGCGCGCCGTCATGCCCGGGACGAAGGCCTTGGCGGTCAAGAACATCGAATCGAGGTTGACCGAGAACACCCGCCGCCAGTCCTCGAAGCGCACGTCCGCGAACGGCGCGTTGGGGAAGATCCCGACATTGTTGATCAGGATGTCGCAGCGCCCGAACGCCTCGTCGACCGCGGCGGCGAGGGCGGCGACGCCGTTGGGATCCGCGACGTCGGTCGCAACCCCCAGCGCCCGGACTCCGGCGGCGCGGACCACCTCCTCGGTCTCCGCGGTCGAGTCCGTGTCCGCAATCACGATATGGGCGCCGTCCGCGGCGAGGCGTCTGGCGTAGGCTTGGCCGATTCCCTTGGCCGCGCCGGTGATGACAGCGACCCTGTCTTTGTGCCCCGTGCTCATCGCTTGCCCCCTTCCGTTCGTCCCGGCGAATGATATCGAAGATCGTGTCCGGCCGCTCTAATATGCCGGCGGGAGGCAGCGCCGCGTGACCGCCGAAATCAGCCGGGATCCGGCCGGGCCGCACGAGGCCGTGCGGATGTCCGGGGTCTCCAAGACCTTCGCCAACGGCACGCTCGCCCTGTCGCGGCTCGATCTGACCGTGCGCGCGCACGAGTTCGTCAGCCTCCTGGGTCCGTCGGGCTGCGGCAAGTCGACCGCGCTGCGGCTGATCGCCGGGCTGGCGGCGGCAAGCGAAGGCGCGATCGCGAAGGCTCCGCGGCCGATCGGCTTCGTCTTCCAGGAACCGACCCTGATGCCCTGGGCGACGGTGTTCGAGAACGTTCGCCTGCCGCTCCGGCTCGCCGGCCGGCCGGCGGCGGACAGCCGGGCCAGGATCGACGAGACCTTGGCGATGGTCGGGCTCGACGGGTTCGCCGGCGCCTATCCGCGCGAGCTGTCGGGCGGGATGCGGATGCGCGTCTCGATCGCCCGCGCGCTGGTCACCGGCCCGTCGCTCCTGCTGATGGACGAGCCGTTCGCGGCGCTGGACGAGATCACCCGGATGCGGCTCAACGACGACCTGCTCGCGCTGTGGCGCGGCCACCGCTGGACGGTGGTCTTCGTCACCCACTCGGTGTTCGAGTCGGTCTATCTCGCAAGCCGGGTCCTGGTCATGACCGCCCGGCCGGGACGGGTGATCGCCGAGATCCCGATCGCCGAGCCCTATCCCCGCGCGCGAGGCTTCCGCATGTCGGAGGCCTATAACGGCTACTGTCGCGAAGTCTCGGCGCGGCTTGCGCAGGCGATGGAGGCGGACAGGGTCGCCCCGGTTTGAGGACTGTCCGCCCGCGGCCGGCGCCGGGGCACTCACCTCTGCCCCCTTGCCGTTTCGCGGCAATGTGGCACTGTGCGGCGCTGGGCTGTCAATTGCGGACGGTCATGGACGGGGATCACGCGGCCGCGCGCGCCGCGGCGCTGCACACTCTCGGGGTCGCGCTCGCCCGGGCGGGCGATCCCGTCGCCGCGCTCGCGCGCTTCGATGTCGCGCTCGCGCTGCGGCCGGGTTACATCCACGCCCACGTCAACCGTGGCGGGGCGCTGCAAAGCCTCGGCCGCTACGCCGAGGCTGAAAAGGCCTACAGCGCCGCGCTGGCGCTCGATCCCGACCTCTACGAAATCCATCTCCGCCGCGGTTCGGTCCTGCTCGCGATCGGCCGGCGCGGGGAGGCGCTGGCCCATTTCGGTCGCACCCGCGCGTTGCGGCGCGACCCGGCGGTCATGGGCTCCGCTTACCTTTCGTTCGCCCGGACCTCGCGGCTGAAGCTCGTCCACGATGCGGCGCAGCTCCGCCATCTCGAAGCCCGCGGCATCGAGACCGGGCTTGCCGGACTCTACGAAGCGGCGGTCGCGGACATCGCCTGGCCCGAGGATCCGGCCGCAGCAATCGATATTCCGTCCGCTTGGCGCGACCGTCTGGCCGATAGCTACAACCGCCCGATCCATGCCGATCCCGCCCCCGAGATAGCGGGCGGCGCCCTCCGGCCCGGGATCGAAGCCGGGCCGGGGATCGCCGTCATCGACGGCCTGCTGAAGCCCGCCGCGCTGGAGACTCTGCGACGGCACCTTCTGACAAGCACGATCTGGCACGATTTCAGCCATATCGCGGGCTTTCTCGCCGCCTATCTGGAAGACGGGCTGGCGAGCCCGGTTCTGCTTCAGATCGCGGTCGAGCTTCGCGAGGCGCTGCCCGGCCTGCTGGGTCCCCATCCGCTGCGGCAGGCCTGGGCGTTCAAGGGACTGACCGGCGCACAGGGCATCGATGTCCACGCCGATGCCGGCGCGGTCAGCGTGAATTTCTGGATCACGCCCGATGCGGCGAACCTCGAACCCGGCGCCGGCGGGCTGATCGTCCACCGCATGAGGCCGCCGGAAGACTGGGCGGTCGAGGATTATGGCAAAGACATCGGCCGCATCCGCGGCCTGCTTGCCGACAGCGACGACGGCGCCGTAGAGATTCCCTATGCGGCCAACCGGGCCGCGTTGTTCCGGTCCGACCTGTTCCACGAGTCGGCCGCCGTGCGATTCCGGCCAGGCTACGAGACCCACCGCATCAACATAACGCTGCTTTACGGCGAGCGCGCGGGCTTGAATCTGTAATAAAAATGGGAATAATACTTTTTTTGGTACGATACTTGGCTATTATACCGGCTCGAAAATCGGAGATCTTCGCCAGATGCGCGACCTGACCGCGTCCGACAAGTACCCGGCAGCCCCGGTGCGCCTGGGCCGGCCCGACCCCTACCCCGACCGCAAGGCGGGCGAGTTCATCTGCAATGTGGTGTCGAACGATTGGGTCAACGGCGAGTACCGGTTGATGGTCCTCGACGCACCGGCGCGCGCGCTGACCGCGCAGGCCGGGCAGTTCTTCCACCTGCTGTGCCCGACGCCCGACGGCGCCGAGGTGTGGATGCGCCGGCCGATGAGCGTCTATCGCGTCAACCGGCCCGACGCGCGGCTGGAATTCCTCTATAAGTGCGAGGGCCGCGGCACCGTCGGCATGGGCCTGCTGGGCGCGGGCGATGAGTTCAACATCTTCGGCCCGCTCGGCATCGGGTTTCGGCTGCTGCCCGAATGGCGGAACATCGTCGTCCTGGGCCGCGGCGTCGGGCTTGCGACCTTGGCGCCGCTCTCCCAGCTTGCAGCCGCGCGCGGCGCGCGCATCACCGCGATCCTGAGCGCGCGGGACACCGGGGTCATAATGTCCGAGGACCTGTTCGAAGGCCTCGGGGCGGACGTGATCGCCGTCATCGATACCGACGGCAGCAGCGATGTCGCAAACGTCGAGGCGATCCTCGGACGCCTGATCGCGGACGGCAAGGCGGATGCCTTCTTCACCTGCGGTTCCAACCGGCTGCTCAAGCTGATGCAGCGCCTGGGCGCCGCGCACGGCGTGCCGGGCCAGGTCGCGATGGAGCAGCTCATGTGCTGCGCGCTCGGCGCCTGCTACATCTGCGTGCGCACCTTCGAGGTCGAGGGCGAGAAGGTCCTCAAGCGAGTCTGCCGCGAAGGCCCGGTGTTCAACCTGCAGGAGGCGGTGGGATGGTAGATCTTTCGGTTCGGATCGGCGACATGCTGCTGTCCAACCCGATCATGCCGGCATCCGGCGCGTTCAGTTGGGAATATGCCGACGCGATCGACCTCAACCGGCTGGGCGGGCTGGTCGCCAAGACCATCTGCAAGGAGCCGCGCAACGGCAACCCGACGCCGCGCATGGCCGAGACCGAGGCCGGGATCATCCAGTCGATCGGCCTGCCGGGTAAGGGCGTGCATTATTTCCTCGATCACATCGTGCCGGAATACAAGAAGTTCTCCCCGCCGTTCATCGCCTCCGTCTCGGCCGAAACGGCCGAGGAGTTCGCCGAGATGTGCGAGATCCTCTCGGTGCCCGAGATCGACGTGCTGGAGGTCAACATCTCGTGTCCGACGCGGAACGCCACCGGCGGCAACTTCGCGCTCCATGACGAGCACACCAGGCGCGTCATGGGCCTGATCCGCGAGTCGACCGACCACCCGGTCTGGGCGAAGCTGTCGCCGAACGCGGGCGACATCGTCTCGATCGCGCTGGCGGCCGAGGAGGCCGGGGCCGACGCGCTGGTCATCGCCAACACCTTCCTGTCGCTCAAGATCCGCACCGACGACTTCCGCCCGGCGCTCGGCAACAAGTTCGGCGGGCTGGTCTCCCCGGCGCTGAAGCCGATCGTGCTCCGGATGGTCTATCAGGTCGCCAAGGAGGTCTCGGTGCCGGTGATCGGCATCGGCGGCGTGACCAAGGCCGAGGATGTGGTCGAGTACATGCTGGCCGGCGCCTGCGGCGTCGGGATCGGCTATGCCGGTTTCCGCAACCCGACGGCGCTGACCGCGATCGTCGATGACCTGGAGACCTGGTGCGAGGAGCGCGGCATCGAGCGGGTCACCGATCTGATCGGCGCGGTGCGCGACGACGACATGGAGACCGACGCGCTGGCTGCGGCCGCTGTCGGCGTCTGAGTGTCGGCGTCTGAGCCAGGCCGCCGGCCTCAATTGGTCGAGTGGGTGTCCGGTTCCTGGGCCTCGTAGGCGCGCAGGCGCTCTTCCCGGGCCGATTCGGCCTGCGCCAGAAGGCGGGCCAGCACCTCGTCGTCGGTCTCGCCCGCCGTCCGGCGCAGCGCGCGAAGCCGTTGCAAGACATTCCGGGAGACCGTGATCGACGGCATGGGGGCCTCCATCGCTCGATCGTCTACTATGATGAGCCGGAGTCCGGATCGTCAACCCGCCAGCCGCTATCCAGACACCCATGAACGAGACCAAGCCCCAAGCCTTCGCGGCGCTGCGCCATCCCGGCGGACGCGCCTATCTGGGCGGCGCGATGCTGGCGATGATGGCCGACAACATCGAGCACGTGATCAGCTACTGGATGATCTTCCAGAAATTCGAATCCCCGGCACTGGCTGGCTTCGCGGTGTTCTCCCACTGGGCGCCGTTCCTCCTGTTCTCGGTCTATGCCGGCGCGCTCGCCGACCGGTTCGATCCGCGCCGGATCATCCAGGTCGGCATGGTGCTGTTCATGTGCGTCTCCCTGGCCTGGGGCATCCTGTTCCTGACCGATTCGCTCCAGATGTGGCATGCGGCCGTCCTGCTTGTCGTCCACGGCTTCGCCGGGGTCATCTGGGCGCCTGCGGCCCAGCTCCTGGTCCACGACATCGTCGGGCCCGCCCAGCTCCAGAGCGCGGTGCGGATGATCGCCTCGGGCCGGATGCTGGGCGTGCTGCTCGGCCCCGCGGTCGGCGGTGCGCTGATGCTCGCGTTCGGCCCGGCCTACGGCATCCTCATCAACATTTTTATTTTTCTGCCGCTGACGCTGTGGCTCTGGAAGGCGCCCTACGGACCCGGCTTTCGCGGCGAGCTGCGGAAGGCGCGCCGGGCGATCTCCGGGTTTGCCGACATCCTGGCGACCTTGCGCTCCATCGCCTCGGACAAGACCGTCCTCTCGATGGTCATGCTGGCCGCCTGCGCCTCGTTCCTGGTCGGCAACGCCCATCAGGCGCAAATGCCCCAGTTCGCCCGCGATCTCGGCCACGGCGGCGGCGGGCTGCATTACAGCGCGCTCCTGGCCGCCAACGCCGCAGGCGCGCTCATTGCCGGGATCGTGCTCGAAAGCAAGGGGCTTCTGACCGCGCGGCCGAGGACCGCCTTCATCCTGGTGCTCATCTGGTGCGTGGCGATCGCCGGCTTCGCAACCGCGACCAACTACCCGCTGGCGCTTGGTCTGTTGTTCGTCGCGGGCTTCCTGGATCTTTCCTACAACTCGATGGCCATGACGCTGGTCCAGCTCAACGCCCCGGCCGAGATCCGCGGCCGGGTGGTCGGGCTCTACAACATGGCTTCGCTGGGCTTGCGCGCGTTCAGCGGCATCACCGTCGGGCTCGGCGGCAGCCTCATCGGCATCCACTGGTCGCTGGGGCTCAGCGCCGGCGCGCTGCTCATCGCAACGATCGTCCTGCTGTCGCTGACGCTCGGCGGGCTTGGGTGGCGGCGGCGCTGACTACTCCGCCGCGGCGGCCGATGTCTCGCTCATCATCGCGATGGTCTCGCCCATCATTGCGATCGCCTCATCGGTGCTGCGCACATCGCCCGAGACCTGGATGAAGTTCCCGAGGGTGGCCTCATGCAGCGCCGGCACGGCCGCGGCGCAGCCGTCGGAGATCATAATGGTCTTGAAATCCATCATCATCGCGTCACGGGCGGTGCATTCGCAGCAGGTGTTGGTCACCGTGCCGGCGACCAGCACAGTGTCGATGCCGGCCCCATGAAGCCGCCCGGCAATGTCGGAGCTGTTGGGCAGGAAGGCGCTGAACCGGGTCTTGTCGACGATCATGTCGCCGTCCCGGACCGCGAGCTCCGGCCACAGCGCGTGGCCGTCCGAGCCCGGCGTGAACCCCGCCTTGAGCTCTCCGGCAAGTTCGGGACGGATCATCTCCTCGTAGAAACAACGCCACGGGCTTGCCGGGTCGTAGGTCATCCGGACCCACGCGACGGAGCCTCCGTGCGCGCGCAAGGCGCCGGCCAGCCGGTTGACCGCCGGCACGATCGTCCGCGCATCGGCGACGGCATAGTTCGACCACTCGGCCATGAAGATGTTCTGCAGGTCTATCACCACCAGCGCGGTCTTCGCCGGCTCGATGGACTCGAAGGGGTGCAGCCGGCCGCGGACCTTGACGATCCTCTCCGCCAAGCCCGGTGCAAGATCGCTTTCGTTCACCGCCGTTCCTTCCTATCGGCCTATCGGCCCATCAGATGGGTCTTGAACATGGTCATGATCCTGGCCCAGTCCCCGGCGGTCGCCTCGGCGTCGTGGATATCCCGGTCCGGCAGGGCATAGCCATGATCGACCCCGATATGGACCGAATGGGTGTACTCGACTTCGAGCGGCGCGCAAAGGGCGCCGATCGCCTCGATCACCTCCGGCGGCGAGAAGCGGTCGAGCTCGCCGTAGCCGCAATAGAGCCCGCCCGTCATCCGCGCCGCCAGCAGATGGGGCGAGCCCGGGCCGTCGGTGACCAGCGAAGTCCCATGCAGGCTCGCCACCGCGCGGAAGTTGTCCGGGTAATGGCCGGCGGCGAAGAAAACGTGCCGGCCACCCATGCAGTAGCCGACCCCGCCCATCGCCGAGACGTCGACCGGCTCGGTGAGCGCCAAGTGGCTGATGATGGCGTCGAGGTCGGCGACCACCATCTCGTCGCTCAGCCGCTCGCCGGTCGCGACTATCTCGCGCTGCGTGTCCTCGGGCAGCAGATGCAGCGAGATCATCCGCCCGTCATCATCGAGATAAGCGAACCGCACCTTGCCCATGCGGTAGTAGAAATCGGGCACCAGCGCGAAATAGCCGGAAGCGGCAAGGTCGCGCGCGACGCCGCAAAGCTCCTCGCGTACGCCCCAGATGTCCTGGAAGACGACCACCGCCGGATGGGGGCCGAGGCCCGCCGGCTCGACGGCGAAGGCCTCCATCGCGCCGGACGGCGCGGCGATTTCGATCGTTCGTTGCTGCACGGCGGATCTCCGGGCGCACCTCCGAGACGACAGCTTCGGCCAAGCCGGTCCCGCGCGCAAGCCGGGCGTCGTTTCGCCGCGCCCGGCGCGCCGCAGGCGGCGATCGCACAAGCCGGGTCCATGCTATAATACGCAGCCATGAAGCCCGCGCCGTTCGACTATCATGCGCCGACCACCGTCGATGATGCGGTGGCCATCCTGGCCGAGGTCGCACCCGAGGACGGGCGGGTTCTGGCCGGCGGCCAGAGCCTTGCGCCGACGATGGCCTTCCGCCTGGCCCGACCGGCCCATCTGGTCGACATCAACCGGATCGCCGGGCTCGACCGCATCACGGCCGGCGCGGGAATGCTGTCGATCGGCGCGACCGCACGTCATGCGGCCTTTCACCGACCGGTCACGGACGGCCCTCTGGGCGCGCTGCTTGCCCGAGTCGTCCGCGACATCGCGCACTATCCGATCCGCGTGCGCGGGACGTTCTGCGGCAGCATCGCCCATGCCGATCCGGCCTCGGAATGGTGCCTGGTGGCCGCCGCCCTCGATGCCACGATGACCGCGCGGAGCACGCGCGGCGAGCGGGCGGTTGCCGCCGCCGACTTCTTCGACTGGGCGATGCTCACCGCGCTCGCGGACGACGAGCTTCTGGTCTCGGCCAGCCTGCCGCTGCTCCCTCCCGACACGCGCTGGGGATTCTGCGAGTTCTCCCGCCGGGCGGGCGACTACGCGATCGCGATGGCGCTGGCGGTCTACCGCGAAATCGACGGCGCGATCGCCGAGCCGAGGATCGGCGTCGGGGGCGCGGAAGGCCGTCCGCGGCGCATCGTCGAGGCGGAGGCCGTGCTCGACGGCAGGCCGCCGGGCGCCGCGCTCTTCGCCGAGGCGTCCGCCGCCGCCGCCGCCGCGCTCGATCCGATGGAGGACAACCAGGCGAGCGCGCTCTACCGCCGCGAGCTGGCCCGGGCCATGGTCGGCCGGGCGCTGGAAAGGGCGGCCCCGTGAGTGGCAAGGTCGCGATCACCCTTACGGTCAACCGGCATGTCTACGACATTGAGGTCGAGCCGCGGCGGACGCTCGCCGATACGATCCGCGAGAGCTGCGGGTTGACCGGCACGCATCTGGGCTGCGAGCATGGGGTGTGCGGGGCGTGCACGGTGCTGCTCGACGGCGCGCCGATCCGGAGCTGTCTGATGTTCGCTGTCCAAGCCGACGGTGCCGCGCTGCGCACTGTCGAGGGGCTGGCCGAAGGCGAGACGCTTCACCCCCTGCAGCGCGCCTTCATCGAGCACCATGCGCTGCAATGCGGCTTCTGTACCCCGGGGTTTCTGATGCTCGCCGCCGGCATCCTGGAGCGGGAGCCGGGCATCGGCGAGGAGGATTTGCGCGAGGCACTGTCGTCGAATCTTTGCCGCTGCACCGGCTACGTCAACATCCTGAAGGCGGTGAAGGCCGCCGCCGCCGCGTTGGCGGGCAGGCCCGAATGACCGCGCGCCGGGCCGGGCGTTTCATCGGCAGGTCGGTCACGCGCCTGGAAGACGGGCCGCTGGTCACCGGCCGCGGGCGGTTCGCGGCCGACACCGCCTTCGCTCACCAGCTTCACATGCGCATCGTCCGCGCCGACCGGGCGCATGGCAGGATCGTCTCGATCGACGCCGGGGCGGCGCTGGCCGCGCCCGGCGTCGCGGCGGTGTGGACCTCCGCCGAGGTCGCCGACATCGGCCCGATCGAGTTCCGCGCGACCCGGGTCAAGGGGCTCGAGCCGTACCGTCAGCCGATCCTGGCGACCGGGACCGTTCGCTATGTCGGCGAGCCGGTGGCCGCGGTCTTCGCCGACGATCCGTACCGCGCCGAGGACGCCGCCGAGCAGGTTCTTGTCGCTATCGAGGATCTGGCCCCGATCCTCGCCGCCGATGCGCCGCCCGGGACGTTCGATGACGCGCGCGACACCGAGGCGCATGTGCTGAAGAAAAGCCGCGGCGCGATCGAGCGGGCTTTCGATGTGGCCCACGCGATCGTCGAACTCGACCTCGCAATCGGCCGGCATTCCGCCGCGCCGATGGAGACTCGCGGCGCGATCGCTCGCTACGACGCCGCGCGCGATGTGCTCGAGCTGTACGGCGCCACCAAGCGGCCCCATTTCAACCGCGATCAACTCGCCCGCGCGCTCGGCCGCAGCCAGGCCTCGATCCAGCTCTACGAGGGCCATATCGGCGGCGGATTCGGCGTGCGCGGCGAGCTTTATCCGGAGGATTACCTGGTCTGTCTCGCCGCACTCAGGCTCGGTCGGCCGGTCAAGTGGATCGAGGATCGCTGGGAGAACCTCCAGGCCGCCAACCACTCGCGCGAGCAGCGTCACCGAATCCGCGCGGCGGTCGATGAAGACGGCCGCCTGCTCGGCATCGAGGACACGTTCTGGCACGACCAGGGCGCGTATATCCGCACCCACGGCGTGCGCGTGCCCGACATGACGGCCGGGATGCTGCCCGGCCCTTACCGGGTGCCGGCCTATGCGGTGACCGGCCATGTGCGGCTGACCAACAAGACGCCGTGCGCGACCTACCGCTCGCCGGGCCGCTACGAGTCGACCTTCGTGCGCGAGCGGCTGATGGATGCGGTCGCGGATCGGCTTGGGATCGACCCGATCGCGCTGCGCCGGCGCAATCTGCTGAGCCGCGCGGACATGCCCTACGCGCAGGGCTTCGAGGTCATCGACCACGAGGTGGTCTACGATTCCGGCGACTACGCGCTGCTGCTCGACAAGGCGCTCGACCGCCTCGGCTGGGACGCGCTCCAGGAGGACCTTGCCGGACGGCGGGCGGACGGCGAGCTGGTCGGCGCCGGGATCGGCCTGTTCGTCGAGAAGAGCGCGCCGGGGCCGGCCGACGGGGTGCGGCTCAGGGTCGATGTCACCGGCGAGGTCGAGCTGGTCACCGGCGGCGCGTCGCTCGGCCAGGGATTCGCCACCGCGATGGCGCAGATCTGCGCCGACACGCTCGGCGTGGACTACCGCCGGGTGCGGGTGATCTACGGCCGCACCGACGTGATCGACTACGGCGGCGGCGCCCATTCCGCGCGCGCCACCGTGATGACCGGCGAGGCGACGCGGATCGGCGCCGCGAAACTGCGCGCACGCGCGATCGAGGTCGCCGCGGCGCTGCTACAGGCGCCGGCAGAGAGCCTCGATGTCATCGACGGTCAGGTGGTCGCCGCCGACGGCGGCGCGGCGATCTCGCTCGCCGAGATCGCCCGGACGCTCACCCCCGCCTCCGAGCTGGTCGGCGGCGTGCGTCCGGGCCTGTTCGCCGAAGGCTGGTTCCGCACCGACCTGATGGCCTATCCCTACGGTGTGCATAGCGCCGTCGTCCGGGTCGACCGCGCGACGGGCGCGGTCGAGATCGAGCGATTCGCGATTGCCTTCGATGTCGGCCGGGCGGTCAATCCGATGATGCTCGAAGGCCAGCTCCAGGGCGGCTGCCTGCAGGGGATCGGCGGCGCGCTCTACGAGGAGTTCACCTACGACGAGGCCGGCGCGCCGCTCGCGGTGACGTTCGCCGACTACCTGCTGCCGACCATGGCCGAGACGCCCGAGATCGACGTTCTGCTGACCGAGGACGCGCCGAGCCCGCTCAACGGGCTCGGGGTCAAGGGCGCCGGCGAAGGCGGCATCAACGGGGCGGGCGCCGCGATCGCCGCGGCGATCGACGCCGCCATCGGCGTTTCCGGCGCGGTCACCCGCCTGCCGGTGACGCCGGAGCGGCTCAAGACCATACTGAAGCGGGAAAGCAAGGCGTAAGGCCGGGAGACCTCGATGGCCAACAAGGACCTCAGGGACTGGATCGCGGAGATCGACAAGGCGGGCGAGCTGCGGCGCGTCTCGGGCGCCGGGCGCGAAGAGGAGATCGGCGGCATCACCGACATCTACCAGCGCAAGATGGGCAATCCGGCGGTGATGTTCGACGACATCCCGGGATACCCGAAAGGCCATCGGGTGCTGTCGAACCTGCTGACTTCGATCCCCCGGATCAACATCACCCTGGGCCTGCCGGCCGAGGCTTCCGAGATGGAGCTGATCGGCTACTGGCGCGACTACATGAAGGACGCGCCCACGATCCCGCCGACCGCGGTGAACGGCGGCGCGGTGATGGAGAACTTCCACGAGGGCGCGGACATCGACATCGGCGTGATCCCGTCGCCGAAGTGGCATGAGCACGACGGCGGTTACTACATCGGCACCGGCTGCATGGTGATCATGAAGGATCCCGATACCGGCTGGATCAACTACGGCGCCTACCGCGTCCAGGCCCATGACAAGGATGTCGCCTCGGTGATGACGTCCAAGGGCAAGCACGGCAACTTGATCATGCGGCGCTATCACGAACGCGGCGAGCCCTGCCCGATCGCGGTCGTGGTCGGTATGCACCCGGTGCTGTTCACTATCGCGGGCCTGGAAATCCCCTACGGCAAGAACGAGTACGATGCCGCCGGCGGCGTCCTGGGCGAATCGGTCGAGGTGATCAACGGCCCGCATACCGGCCTGCCGATCCCCGCCAACGCCGAGATCGCCTTCGAGGGCTGGGTGCATCCCGACGATTTGGTCGATGAGGGCCCGCTGGGGGAATGGACCGGCTATTACGCCGGCGGACAGCGACCCGAGCCGGCGATTCGCATCGCCTCATTGATGTACCGCAACGACCCGGTCCTGCTGGGGGCAATCCCCGCGGTGCCGCCCAACGATGACACCTTCTTCCGCGGCACCTATCGCTGCGGGGCGGTGTGGAACCAGCTCGAAGCGGCCGGCGTGCCCGAGGTCAAGGGCGTGTGGTCGCACGAAGCCGGCGGCTCGCGCATGTGGCTCACGGTCTCGATCAAGCAGATGTATGGCGGCCATGCGAAGCAGGCCGGGCTGATCGCCTCGCAATGCCATGCCGGGGCCTACGCCAACCGCTGGGTCGTGGTGGTCGATGACGACATCAACCCGGCCAACATGAACGACGTCGTCTGGGCGATGTGCACCCGCTTCGACCCGCGCGAGGGGATGGAGACCCTGCGCGGCTGCTGGTCGACCCATCTCGATCCCATGGCCTACAGCCACGACGACCCGCGTAATGCCCGCTTAGTGATCGACGCCTGCCGCCCGTTCAACCGCCGCGACACGTTCCCCATCGTCGCCCGCTCATCCGCCGAACTCGACGAGAAGATGCGCAGGAAGTGGGCGAAGGATCTGCCCAAGGGAAGCTGAACGGGCCGCGGCGCGGGAAAAACCGGCGCGCCGTCCCGAATCCGGCTACGCCGGAGCGGGCGGGCTTCGCGCGGTCATTGCCTTCGTCGCCATGAGCGCAAAGATCGAGGCGAACCACAGGATCGCGACGCAAAGGAAGGACTCCCGCGGGATGCCGGTGTCAATGAACCAGCCGAAGACCACCGGCGTGGCCAGCGCCCCCACGTCCATGCCCGAGTAGACGAAGCCGAAGACCGTGCCCGAACTGCCGCGGGGCGTGGACGCGCGCACGATCAGGTCGCGCGAGGGGTAGGCGAGGCCGAACAGCAATCCGCAGGCGAGGAAGACCGCACCGATACCGATCACCGGCAGGTCGGCAAGCCAGATCAGGAACATCAGCGCCGCGCCGACGCCGTAGCCGATGGCGACCACCGTCTGGTGATGCCGTGTGCGGTCCGCGATCAGCCCGCCGCCGAGCACGCCCGCCGGCGCCGCGAACAGGAAGATCGAGACGATCAGGCCGGCCGTCCCGAGGTCCATGCGCCACGTCCCGGGCAGGGTGAGCAGGCTGGTGGCCTTGGTCGAAAGCCCGATCTGGGCCATCGAGACGAGCAGGAAAAACGTCCAGCACAACAGGATCGGCGCGCCGAACAGCACCGTCAGCGGGCCGCGCGCCGTCGCGCGCGACCGGCCGACGGCGGGACGATCGGCCCGCTCGTGCGTGCTGTCGCGGAAATCGCCGCTGGCCGCGGCGACGAGCGCGACTGCCGCGAAGCCGACCAGCCCGCCGATGACGATGGCGGCCCGCCAGCCCCACAGCGCGCCGATGCCGGCCATTGCGATCGGGGCAAAGGCGTAGCCCAGATAGCCGATGAAGATGTGCGCGGAATAGGCCCGCCCCAGCCGTTCGGGCGCGATGGTCGCAGTCATCACCGAATAGTCGCACGGGTGGAAGACGGCGTTGCCGGCGCCGGCCAGGACCGCCAGCGCGAACAGCAGTCGGTAGTCGTCGACCAGGCCGTAGCCCAGCGTCGCGCCGGCCATCAGGCCGAACCCGGCGAGCAGCACGAAGCGGGCGCCGATGCGGTCGACCAGGACGCCCGCCAGCGGCATCAGCACCGCGGACGACAAGAACATCGCCATCACCAGCGCGCCGAGCTCGGTGAAGCTCAGCCCCAGGTCGCGGTGGATCAGCGGGAACAGCGGCGGCAGCGCGAGCTGGTAGAAATGGCTGAAGCCGTGCGCCGTGCCGATCAGGGTCATGACGCGCAGGTCGCGGCGCAGCGCGAGGGCGGAACTCATCGACAGCGGCGCGGGTATGTCAGGGGGCCAGCAGATCCCTGTCCGACAGATGCGGCACGGTCTCGCCGCTATCGGCGAAGGTCCGGGTGACATCCTCGCTGGTATAGATCCACAGGATGGTCAGCGGCCCCTCGCCGGTGTTCTCGAACCGGTGCGGCCGGCCGGCGAGGATATAGGTGGTGTCGTACAGCCCGACGGCGGTGGTCTTGCCGTCGATCTCGACGAGCCCCTGCCCGGCCAGGATCGTGACCTGCTCATCGCAGTTATGGGTGTGCATCCGGGCGCCCTCGCCCTTGGGGAAGCTGGTGATCCCCGTGGTGATCAGGCTGGCGGGCGCGCTGGCCCGGGTAATCAGCGGTCGGGTCTCCACCCCACCGCCGCGCTGGATGACCGGGACGCCATCGATCTTCACGACCGTGTTTTC
This sequence comes from Alphaproteobacteria bacterium, assembly GCA_965202905.1. Lineage (GTDB taxonomy): Bacteria > Pseudomonadota > Alphaproteobacteria > MPNO01 > MPNO01 > CAYFYS01. The sequence goes on from OZ241868.1 coordinate 2,360,265, forward strand.
GCTCATGACCGGCGCTCCTTGTCCGAAAGAGTGAATATCAGGCCCGGTGCGGGCGCACCAGCAGCAGGAACGGCAGCGCAACCACACAGGCTGCGCTGTAGAGCACGAAGGCATTGATGTAGCCGATCATCGCCGCCTGGCGGGTGATCTCTCCGCTGAGGGTGGTCAGCCCGGTCAGCGTGTCGATGCTCCAGGACCCGGTGACGAAGCCGAATCCGAGCGCCTCGCGGAACGGGCTCACGGTCTGGGCAAGGTCGGAATAGCTCACCTTGGTGGTGCGGACGATCACCATGATGGAAAGCGAGATCAGGATGCTCGAACCGTAATTGCGCAACAAATGGAAGATCGCCGAAGCGTCGGGCACCAGCCGGGCATCCAGCGTCGAGAAGGCGATCAGCGAGACCGGCACCCACATGACGCCGCAGCCGAAGCCCTGGAGCGCCCCGGTCCAGGCGACCTCCCAGGCGGTCACGTTGAGATCGAAGCCCGCGGTTTTCAGCCCGCTGAGGCCCACCGCCACGAGCCCGATCGAGATGCCGATCCGCGGATCCAGCCGGCCCATCCTGGCCGCGGCAAAGAACCCGACGGCGAGTCCGAGACCACGCATCGCCAGGATCCAGCCGATGGTCGAATCCGGAAATCCCTTGAGGTTCTGCAACAGCGGCGGAAGCAGCACCGTCGGGGTGACGTTGAGCATCCCGTAGACGAAAACCAGCAGCAGCCCGACGACGAAATTGATGTCGCGGAACAGCGCCGGGTCGATGAAGGGCCGCTCGTGGGTCGCGGTGTGGACCACAAAAATGTAGCAGCCCACCGCCATCGCCGCGGCGATGACGACGATTTCGCGGCTTTCGAACCAGTCCAGCCGCTCGCCCCGGTCGAGCAGCAACTGCAGGCCGGTCACCGCGATCGACAGCGCCACGAACCCGGTCCAGTCGAGCCGCGTGGCGCGGTCGTTCCCGGTCTTCTTGATGAAGGCGAGGACCGAAATCAGCGCCAGCACGCAAAGCGGCAGGAGCAGCAGAAAGATCCAGCGCCAGTTATAGGTCTCAGCGAGATAGCCGCCGACCGCCGGCGCCAGCGCCGGGCCGATCACCACCGAAAGCCCGAAGACGCTCTGCGCGAACGCGCGGCGCTCCGGCGGATAGACCGCGATCAGGACCGCTTGGGAGATCGGCACCAGTGGCGCGCCGAACGCGCCCTGACCGATGCGGTAGGCGAGCAGCGCGGTGAGGTTGTCGGCGGTCGCGCACAGGAAGGTGCTGATCGAGAAGCCGACGATGCACCAGATCAGCACCCGACGATCGCCCCAGCGCGAGACCAGCCAGCCGGTCATCGGCGTGGCGACTGCGGTGGCCACGACGTTGAGCGTGACCACCCATGAGATTTGATCGGGCGTCGCGGACAGGGCGCCCTGCATCTGCGGCAGCGCGACGTTGACGATCGTCAGCGTCGCGACATAGAGCATGGTGCAGAGCGACACCGTCATCAGGACGATGCCGCGGGAAAATTCTTCGGATCTCACGCTGTCTCCCGGCTCGCCGGAGCTTGGCGTGCGGGTCCCGGTATGTCTAGATCGCACACCGGCAAACGGCGTGACGAGGGGCTGCGGGATGACCGGCGAGACGGGAACGGGCAAGGGCGTCGGCGCGAGCCTGCCGCGAAAGGAGGACAGGCGCTTCCTGCGCGGGCGCGGGCGCTACGTCGCCGACATCCAGATCCCCGGCGCCCTGGAGGTCGCTTTCCTGCGCAGCCCGCTGGGCCATGCGCGCATACGCCGCATCGCAAGGCCCGGGGACGGCGGCGACCGCGTGTTCCTGGCCGATGATCTGCCGCGGATCGCGCCGGTCCGCGTGGCGCCCGATGTCGCCGGCTTCAAGCCGTCCGATCACTGGGCGCTCGCGCGCGACAAGGTCCGGTTCGCCGGCGAGCCGATTGCCGCATGTCTGGGCGAGACCCGTGCGGCGGCCGAAGACCTCGCCGGGCGGGTGATCGCCGATTTGGAGCCGTTGCCCGTAATCGTCGAGCCGGTGGCCGCGCGCCGGGATCCGGCGGCCCTGGTCCACGAGTCCTGGGGCGATAACGTCTTCGTCGAGGCGACGTTTTCCGGCGGCGATATTGACTCGGTGCGGGATCTGCCGGTCGTGGTCACGCGCGACTACCGCATGAACCGCCAGTCGACGATGCCGATGGAGGGCCGGGCGGCGCTCGCCCACTGGGACGAGCGCGACGACGAGCTCGTCGTCTATCTCACCTCCCAGATTCCCCACATCATCCGCTACGGGCTCGCCCAGACGCTCGGCCTGCAGGTCCGTCAGGTCCGGATCGTCTCGCCCGATGTCGGCGGCGGGTTCGGCGGCAAGGCGCGGCTGATGGCCGAGGACATCGCGGTCGCGGCGGTCGCGCTTCGGACCGGGCTGCCGGTGCGCTGGATCGAGGATGTGGGCGAGCACCTGCAGGCCGCCTGCCAGGCGCGCGAGCACGTCTACCGCATCACCGCCTATGCCGACGAAAGCGGACTCATCGAGGGGATCGACGCCGAGATCACTGTCGACGGCGGCGCCTACGCGCTCTGGCACACCGGCCCGTTCATGGAGACCGGTATGGCCGCGCGCAACCTGACGGGTCCCTACCGGATCGAGCATTACCGCGCGCGGACCTGGACGGTCGCGACCAACAAGGCGCCGCTCGGGGTCTATCGCGGAGTCGCCCGGCCGGGCGCCTGTTTCGCGATCGAGCGGACCGTCGACGAGGTCGCCCGCGCGGTCGGCCGCGATCCGATGGCGGTCCGGATCGACAACATGGTGACGCCCGAGGCGATGCCGTATTTGTCGGTCGCCGGCATGAAGTTCGACAACGGCGACTACCCCGAGGCGGTGCGCAGAGCGGCGGCGCTGGTCGATCTGGACGGTATCCGGGCCCGCCAGGGCGCGCCCCTGCCCGATGGCAGGCTGATCGGCGTCGGGTTCGGCAGCTTCACCGAGCAGTCCGCCCACGGCGCCGAGGAATGGGTCAAGCGGCGCACCCCGATCGTCGCCGGCTACGAGACCGCGACCGCGCGGATGCACGCCGACGGCTCTCTGCACCTGCTGGTCGCGATCCACAGCCACGGCCAGGGCATGGAGACCACGCTCGCCCAGATCGCGCACGAGGAGATCGGCATCGACCCCGACGACGTCTCGGTCCGGTTCGGCGATACCTCGGTCTCGCCCTTCGGCATGGGCACCTTCGCCTCGCGCTCGATCGTCATGGGCGGGGGCGCGGTCTCCAACGCCTGCATCGCGCTGCGCGAGAAGATGGCCGGCATCGCCGCCCACCATCTGCAATGCGCAGCCGGGGCGGTGCGCCTCGAAGGCGGCGCCGCGCACGGCCCGTCCGGCTCGATCACTCTGGCCGAGATCGGCCGCATCGCCCATCTGCGCCAGGAGCAGCTTCCCGATGGCATGGACCCCGTGCTCGACGTGACCGCGACCTACGAGCCGGCGGAGTCGGCGGGTGTCTTCTCCTACGCGACCCACGCGGCGGTGATCGCCGTGGATCCGGCGACCGGCGCGGTCGAGATCCTCGACTACGCGGTGGTCGAGGATTGCGGTGCCGTGGTCAACCCGATGGTGGTCGACGGCCAGATCCTGGGCGGCGCCGTCCAGGGCATCGGCACCGCGCTGTTCGAGGAGGTGGTCTACGATGCGGACGGGCAGCCGCTGGCGACGACGCTCGCCGACTACCTGCTGCCGGGGGCCGCGGAGATCCCCGACATCAAGATCGGCCACATGGTCACGCCGGCGACCTCGACCCGGTTCGGCATGAAGGGCATGGGCGAGGGCGGCGCGATCGCCCCGCCGGCCGCGCTCGCCAACGCGCTCGCCGACGCGTTCCGGGACCGCGGCATCGCGTTCAACGAGACCCCGCTGACCCCGCGCCGGGTCCGCGCGGCCATCGAAGCGGCCGAGATTTAAGCAAAATGCCCGCCGATGCCGCCGTCAGAGCCGCAGCCCGGCCTTGATGATCTTGCCCGCCGGACCCTTGGGGAGATCGGGCGCGATGCGGATGTAGCGCGGATACTTGTAGCCGGCCATGCGCTCGCGGCAGAACGCTATGATCTCCCCGGCGCTCGGATCGACGCCCGGCTTGAGCGTGACGAACGCCGCGATCTCCTCGCCGACATCGCCGTCGGCCACGCCGATGACTGCGGCCTCGGCAATCGCCGGATGGCTCAGCAGCATCGCCTCGACCTCGCCCGCGGCTACGGTATAGCCGCCACGCAGGATCAGGTCCTTCTTGCGCCCGACGATGCGCACATAGCCGTCTTCGGACAGGACCGCGAGATCACCGGTCCTGAACCAGTCGCCGGCCAGCACCGCTTGCGTCTCCTCCGGCCGGCCGAGATAGCCGCTCATCCGCGCCGGGCTCTTGATCCACAGCTCGCCGGTCTCGCCCGCAGCCAGCGGCGTCTCGTCCTCGTCGACCACGCGCAGATCGACATCGGGCACCGCGCGCCCGATGGACTCGGCCCGGTCCGCCGGATCGGCCGCCCGGTAAGAGATCGGCCGGAACAGCTCGGTCATGCCGTAGCCGCGTACGATCCGCACCCCGGTGGTCGCCCGCCACGCCTCCGCCAGGTCCCACGGGCACGGCGCGGCGCCGGACAGCGCGTAACGCAGGCTCGCGAAATCGGCCTCGGCAACCGCCGGCGTCTCGAGGATGCGGCGGAACATGGTCGCGACCCCGGGGAAGACCGTCACCCGGTGCCGGGCGATCGCGGCCAGCGAGTCCTCGGGCGTGAAGCGGGGCAGGAACACCACCGATCCGCCGGCGAGCAGCGGCGCGAACGCCGCCCCGAAGATCCCGAGCGAATGGGCGAGCGGCAGGGCCGACAGCGCGACATCCCCGGGTCTCAGGTCCATCACCGGATCGCGCCAGGAGATCAGCGCGAATGCGCTCGCACGGTGCGACAGCCGCACCCCCTTGGGCGTTCCGGTGCTGCCGGAGGTATAGAGGATGATCGCGCAGTCTCCCGGATCGACGGCGCGCGCCGGGAAGTCCGCCGCACCGTCGGCCAGGGTCTCGACGACACGGACCGGTTCGAGGTCGTCCAGGATCCTGGCCCGCTCGTCCCCGGTCAGCCGCGGGTTGAGCGGCGTGACGCTCGCCCCGGTCTTGAGCGCGCCGAACACGGCGATGATCAGCTCGGCCGGGTCCTCCAGACCGATCGCAAGGCGGTCGCCGGGTCCGACGCCGTCATCGGCGAGGCTTTTGGCGAGCGCGCCGGCGCGCTCCTCGAAGCCCGTCCAGTCGATCGCCGAGGCGCCCGAGATCAGGACCGGCTTATCGGCCCATCGCCGGGCGGTCTCTTCGAGCAGGCGGGCGAAATTGGCCGACATCGCCGCTCAGGACAGGAGCGCCTTGACGTCGATCCCGTCCCACACCTCGGAGGGGAAGCTGTGGCGCGGGGTGTAGGCGGCGAGGCTCGGCTTGGCCGTCGCATCGACGCCCCATTTGGCGGTGAAGCCGTCATCGCCCGCGGTCGAGGGGTCGAGGTCCGAGCCCCGCGCGCCGGTGACGACCGTGAGGTCCTTGTCGGGCTGGCAGCGCGTGGCGATCGCCCAGTTGACTTCCCGGTCGTTGAAGACATCGACATCGTGATCGACCACCACGACGCGCTTGATGTAGAGGTCGGCGCCGAGGACGGCGAGGATGGCGTTCTTGGCTTGGCCACGCAGCCGCTGCTCGATCGAGACGTAGCAGGTGAACGGGCTCGGAACCCGCACCGCCGTGACCGAGGGGATCATCGCCCGCACCGCGCGGTAAAGATTGGCCTCCATCGGGACGGTCGAAAGCAGCATGTGGTCGAGATGGCCGACCGAGATGTCGTGGAACATCGCGCCTTTGCGGTGGGTGAGCGCGTTGACCTTGACCACCTCGCGGTCGCGCGCGCCCAGGCTGTAGCCGGTGAACTCGCCGAACGGGCCTTCGGCGACGCGCTGGCGCGGCAGGATCTCGGCTTCGATGATCATTTCGGCCTGGGCCGGCGCCAGCACGTCGGAGGTCTCGCAGCGCACCAGCTCCAGCGGCTCGCCCAGCAGCCCGCCCATGATGCCGCGCTCGTCCTCGTCGATCGAGCCGATGGCGAGGCAGCCCAGCGCGATCGCCGGATGGACGCCGACGGCGAACGCCACCGGCAGCGGCTCGCCGCGTGATTCGGCGATCTGGTAGTACTCCCAAAGGTGCTTGCCGAGCGTCAGGTGGATCGAGGTGCTGTCCCGTCCCGTGATCATCAGCCGGTTATAGGCGCAGTTCCACATTTCGCTGTCGGGGTCCTTGGCGAAGCTGATCGCCGCGGTGATGTAGGCGCCGCCGTCGCCCTGGTGATGTTCGATCTGCGGCAGCGCGCGCATGTCCAGATCCGCGCCCTTGAGCACCACGTCCTTGCAGGCCCCGGTGTTGACCTCGCGCGGCGGCACCGGCTTGTCCATCGCATCGAGATATTTGCGCAGCATCCGGTCCGGCGCCGTACCCATCGCCATCGCCAATCGCGACCGGCTGGCATGGAGGTTGGTGAGCACAGGAAACGCGGCGCCCTTGACGTTGTCGAACACGAGCACGGGCCGGCGGCGCGTCTCTCTTTCGATCTTGACCACCGCGGCGGTGATCTCATGGCCGGGATCCATCTCGCGCGAGACGGAGATGAACTCCTCGGGCCGCTCAGCCTTTACGCGTTCCAGGTAACTCGGAAGGTCCTGCGCCATTCGAATGCGGTATCCTGCAGTGATCGTTCGCTCGGGCGGTCACGCTAGCGATGCGCAAGCCGTCGGACAAGGCGCTCAGTCGGGCGCGTACATCGTGATCCCGGGGAGCTTCGAGGGATCCTCCGACCGGCCGCGCAGTTCGATCACGTTGAGGTCCGGATCGCGCACGAACAGCGAGACGTGGCCGTCCTGGCCGAACTGGACCGGCCCCTGGCGGATTTCGATATCGTTGGCGGCCAGCGCCTTCATGGTCGCCTCGACCGAAGCGACCCGGAGCGCGACATGGGTGAAGCCCGGATATTTGGCGCCCTTGACGTCCATCAGGATGTTGCGGCCCTGGTTCACGTCGTTGGCGTTGAAGATCAGATTGATCTCCACCCCCTGCGGGTTCCTGATGACGATCACGTCGTCGTTGAACGACCGGTGCTCGAACTCGAACCCGAGGATTTTGTAGAAGGCCTGCGCCCGGTCGGGATCGCTCACCCGGATGCCCAGATGGTCGACCTGCTCGATGCTGATTATGTCCCGGCTCGCCATTACGTTGTCCTCCGGCCGTTCGGTCGTCCTGGCTGACGAAATGTAACACCCCTGCGCCGGCGGCAAGAAGGGACGATGCGGCGATCCGGGCGGCGATCCCGGCGCGCCCCGGTTACTCAGCTCTCCCGCGCGCGGGCGCTTTCGTGCCAGTGGCGCAGGACCGCATTCTGCAGCCAGGTCAGCGCGGCGAAGATCGTGATCCCGGCCAGCGAGATCAGAAACAGGGCCGCGAACATGCGCGGGATGTTGAGCCGGTAGCCCGATTCGAGGATCCGGTAGGCGAGCCCCGAGGCGGTCCCGCCGGTCCCGGCGACGAATTCGGCGACCACCGCGCCGATCAGGGCGAGGCCGCCGGCGACCCGGAGCGAGGACAGGTAGTACGGCATCGCGGCGGGCAGCCGGAGCTGCCAGAGGATCTGCGCCCGGCTCGCGCCATAGAGCTCGAACAGGCCGAGCAGGTTGTGATCGGTGCTGTTGAGCCCGAGCGTCGTGTTGGCCACCACCGGAAAGAACGCGACGATCCAGGCGCACACCACCAGCGAGGCTTCGATGTCCTTGACCCAGATGATGATCAACGGCGCGATCGCGACCACCGGCGTGACCTGCAGGATCACCGCATAGGGAAAGAAGCTCGCCTCCACCCATTTCGAACGGGCGAACACGACCGCGATCCCGAGCCCGCCGAGCGCGGCCAGCAGGAACGCCGCGATCGTGGTTTGCAGCGTGTTCAGAAGCGAGCCGAGCAGCGTCCGCCAGTCGAGGAACAGCGTCTCGACGATCAGGAGCGGTCCGGGCAGAACGTAATGCCTGACCTCGAAGACGCGGACCGCGGCTTCCCAGCCGGTCAGGAAGACGAGGCCCACCAGAACCGGCGCCAGACGGCGCATCACGCGCTCTGCCGCCGCGCGCGGGCTAGCGCTCGATGCCTGCCAGGCGCTCGAGGACGGCGCAGACCGAAGCGGTATCCTGGCCCTCGCGACCCTGGGCCAGCGCATCGCGGTAGACGCCGTCCGAGGCCTCGAACAGGGGCACGGTGCAGCCGAGCTGGGCCGCGAAGTCGCCGATGATCTGCATGTCCTTTCGCCACAGCCCCATCGACATGGTCGGCGGCTCATAGTCGTTCGCGACCATCAGTGGCCCGCGTATCTCGAAAACCCGGGAGGTCCCCGCGCCGGCCGAGATAACGTCGTAGATCGTCTGCGGATCGAGGCCGGCCTTCATGCCGAGCACCATCGCCTCGGCCGCGGCCACGTTGTGGATCGCGACCAGAAGGTTGGCGACGAACTTCATCCGGCTGCCGTTGCCGAACGGACCGACATCGAGATGCAGCCGGCTGAACCCGTCGAACACCGCCGCGCAGCGGCCGATCGCCGCGCTGTCGCCGCTGGCATAGACCACCAGGTCCTTGACCGCGGCTTGCGATCCGGTGCCGCTGAGTGGGGTATCCAGCAGCACGATCCCGGCCTCGGCGAGCAGCGCCCGGCCGCGCTCCTTCACCGCGATCGGCAGCGTGCTGGTCTCGCAGACGATCAGCCCGTCGTTTCCCGAGGCCGCGATCCCGTCCGCGCCGCCGGTCACCTGCTCGAAGGCCGCGATGCTGGGCAGCGAGGTGATGACGATCCCGGCCTCGGCCGCGACCGCCTGAGGACTTGCTGCGATGCGCCCGCCGGCCTCGGCGAGCGCCGCTTCGCGCTCGGCCGAAGGATCGCGGCCGATGACCTGGAACCCGGCCGCGATCAGGTTTCTGGCCATCGCGCCGCCCATGGCGCCCGCGCCGATCACGCCGACAATTGCCGTCATCCCCATCTCTCCGATTGCTCCGATCACCCCGATCGCCGGGCCGCTATGTGCTGTGATCCGGGCCAGGATAACGAGCCCGAGCGGGGAGGTCACCGCGAATTCGGCGAAGACTCCGGGCCAGGGCGTCGGCGCGGCGATCCCGCGGACGCCAAGTGATCGCCGTTCGGTCCTCAGAGGATGATCGAGGGGTTGCGCAGGTTCTGGTCGTGGTCGATCAGGTTGACCTGCTTGACGAGCACCTCCCAGCCGGCGCCGCGCCGCCGCAGCCGGTGCCCGGCCCAGCCCGACCAGATGCGCGTCTCGCCCGCCCGGAACTCACTGATCAGGAAGTTCGAGCGCACCATGACGATCTCAGGATCGCCGGTCCGGTACGCCTCGATATTGGACACCAGCCGCGCGGTCCGCGAGGCCGGGGTCTGGGACCAGGCGGTTCCGGCGCCGAGCCGGTAGATCCGGTCCTCCAGCCGCCTGCGGTCGTCGAAGGCGATCGCGATCTCGCGCCGGGGATCGCCGCCCCCGGCGGTGCCCGGCACCCAGTAGGCGCACTCGCCGGCATAGAGCGCGAGCCAGTCCTCCAGACGGTTCTCGTCCAGGGCGCGCGCCTCGCGCTCCAGCACGCGGCGAAGCGCGTCGCGAGCGCCGGGATCGGCGATCTCCCGGTCCTCGCGCCGCCAGTCCGCGAAGGCCTCGATCAGCCCGTCATAGTAGTCGTTGCTGACATAGTAGGACGAGCGCGAGGGGTCGGGGGTCTCGGGCATCGCCGGGCTCACGGCGCGCGGGTGACCGCGATGCGCGGCGCGGCCGTCATCAGGCGCTTCCAGACCTTGGTGTGCTCGCGCATGAAGACTTCATCGGTCGAGGGGCCGGTGATCACCCCGCGCGCGTCGACCTCGATCCGCCCGGGCAGGCCGAGCCCGCGATGCATGTAGACCCACTCGTCCTCCTCGGCGGCGAGCCCGACCTGGATCTGCTCGAAGTTCGCCAGGTCGTCGACCTCGCCGAAATTGGGAAAGGATTCCTGGGTGCGCATACGCAGCGCGTTGACGTCATCGACCGCGCCTTCGAGCACGCCGTCGTCGTCGATCACCGCGGTGCCGTACCAGGTCGTGTCGGTCTCGTCGACCGAGATCGGATGGGAGACCTGGATGTGGTTGCCGAGGATGTGGAGGTTGGGGAAGACGTTGATGTTCACCGGCTCCGAGGACGCGAGGTCGAGCGCGTAGTCGGCCTTCTCGCCCAGGCGCTGGCGCAGCGAGGCCTCGAAATGCTCCATGCCCGGATGCGGTCCCTCGATCTCCCAGAGCGCGCCGGGGCGCTGCTCGATGTTGGGCCGCTTGTCCTTGTAGTGGTGGCCGTTGGCGTAGCACCGGACGTACATCGCCGCATCGTCCGGGTTGCCGCGGTAGAACGCCATGCCCTTGTCGGCGTCGTCCGCCATGCGGTTCTCCATCGCCAGCAGCGACTGGTGGGAGAACAGCACATGGTAGCCGTCGGCCGAGTTGTCGTAGAGCAGCTTCCAGTTGCCCTTGAACTTCAGCCGGTTGGCCTCGCAGACCGCGAGCTTGCCGCCGGGGTGGCGATCGAGCCACTCGTCGATCGGCCCGGCTACCGGGCCGAGATAGTCAACGAGGCCGGGCGCATCGAGATTGAGCGTGCCGAAGACGAACCCGCGATAGGAGGCGACGCGCGGCATCTGGGCCAGGTTGAAGGTCTCGTCGCCGAAATCGGTCGCGTAACCTTCGGCCCACGGCACGCCCTGGACCTTGCCCGAGTTGAAGAAGCTCCAGCCGTGATAGCCGCACATGAAGGATTTGGCCCTGCCCCGGTCCCGGCGGCAGACGGTCGAGCCGCGGTGGGTGCAGCGGTTGTAGAGCGCGCGGATCACGCCCTGGGAATCGCGCACCAGGATGATCGGCCGGAGGCCGAGCCGGGTCCGGACGAAGTCGTCGTTCTCCGGGATCTGGCTCTCATGGCCGAGATAGACCCAGACCGCCCCGAAGATCTTGGTCATTTCCTCGCGAAAGATGGCGGGGTCGGTGTAAAGCAGCCGGTGGACCCGGTCCTCGCGGACCAGCGCCTCGTAGTCGTAGGCCGGCGCTCCGTTGGGCAGGCCGCTGGTTCCGTCCATGACCTTTTCTCCGTCCATGACCTTTTCTCCGTGATCTCGCGGCCCATGACCGCCCGGCCGGGCGCCGACAGGCAACCCCGCGCCTTCGCGCGGCATCCGCGGCCAGCGGTAATCATCCGCCGCACAGGGTTTTGTTGGCGAGCAGGCGCCTGTGGCCGGTCTTGAAATCCGAAGCCCCGATCGTCGAGTAGATCTTGCCCCGCGGCTGGTCCATCAGCGTCTTGTTCTTGAAATCGTCCGTCAAGCTTTTGTCGTTGGTGTACAACAATCGGGCGCCGCTGATCTGGGCCAATGCGATGACATGGTGGTCGTTCGACACACACGAATTTCCGTCCCGAAGCCTGTTCGTCCGCGTATCGACTGCTTCTTTGTCCTCGACCTTCAGCCGCCCCGAGGAAACTGCCTCTTTCGCCCAGATGCGGAACGATTGCGTCTTGTAAAGTTCATCGAGGAGCTCGCCGCCAGCTACCATGCGCCCGGGTCCCACGTTGATCCACTCGAAGAATTTCGCCCCGGCGGCGGGGCCGTTGGGTTGAAACACCTCGCGGACCACGTTTGCATCGACAATCGCGCACATTCTCGTCAGAGCCCCAGCGACCGCTGGACCTCGTCCATGAAAAACTTGCGATAGCTGTCCGGCGCGTCCAGGACATTGCCCTGTTCGTCCAGCCGTAGCGAATGGATATGGACATCGAGATCGCCGCGTTCGAAGAACAGAATGGACACATCCTCGGGCCCCAACGGCGTCTGCTCGTCGCGAACATCCATGCGGACGCGGTCGAGCAGGTAGTCGCTGTGAGTCTCGACGATCAGTTGCCGGTCGTTCCTGGCCACCCGGCAGAACAGGCTCCCCAGGGCGGCCTGGGCGCGGGGATGGAGATGCACTTCCGGCTGTTGCAGCAGGAACATGCCGGCCGCGTCTTCACGCAGCAATTCGGTGATCACCGGGAGCGCCTGGCTTACCCCGTAGCCGACATCGATCAGGTTACGCCACGGCCCCTTCAGGCCGCCCCCCGACTTCCTGACCTGGAGCTGGAATGGCTCGGTTTCCTTCCGCCCGAGCGACCTTACAGCGACCTCATCGAAAAGGCCGGCTTCTATTCCGATCCTCTCCAAGCCTTTCTTCAAGCGTGACCATTTGCGTTTGTCGTGGAATGACAAATTGGCCAGATACATCGGGACATGATCCCCTTCGGGGTCGGGCGCCGAACGGGCGGGGTCGTAGGTGCGGCGCGGCTTGGAACGGACCGGCGCGCTGGCGTAAGGCCTGCCTTCATTGGGCCGCATTCGCCGAAAGGGGTCTTCCTGCGACCCGGCGAGCATGAAGATCTTGTGTATTTTTTCCCACTCTCCCGGCGTCAATCCTGGAGATCCACCTTCCGGCTTGAGTTTTGGCACGTCGCCGTTTTCGACGTGGAGCCGCAGCAGGAAAAAAACAAATGACGGGACAGCGCTCCTTTCAAGCAACCTTGCGAGTGTATCGGACTCCGAATCTGCCTGCCATTTCCAGGCGCCGTTGCATGTGCCCACGCGCAGGTTCATGGAACGATCGTCGTCAAAGCATGCTTCGATCCAGTTTTCGTTCGAAGACAGACGTTTTCTCTCGATTACGGGAATGACGCCCTTCTTTTTGAAGGTTATCTCCAGGCGGTACGGCTCGTCTTCACCGTCGTCGCCGAACCCCGCCTGGAAGGCTTCCGCCCGTCCGGCCCGTCCTCCCCTGTGGTGCGCGATCTCGTCAAAACTCCCGAGATCGTAGGGATCGTCCTTGAAATCCGGCGCGCCGTCGCCATGCGAGACATCCCAGAGGACCCGGATCATCGCCATGAAGGAGGTCTTGCCGGTGCTGTTCTCGCCCACCAGAAGGGTGAGCGGCGCCAAGCGGGCGGTCTGGTTTTCGTGGAAGCAGCGAAAGTTCTCCAGCGCGATCGACTTCATGGCGTCGGTTCTCCGGCGCCGTCGCGGAATCGTCGGCGGCAGGCCGCTCCGTGTCTCTCCTGGCCGCAGCGAGGATACAGCGCACGAAGGGGCTTGGCGAGGCGCGACAAGCCGGATGCAGGAAATCGGGCGCAAGGAATCGGGTCTCGGTACGGGTCTCGGTATCGGCGGGAACCCGCGCGAAACCCGGGATTCGGAGATCAGAAAAAATCGTAGTACTCGTTCTGCTCCCAGCGGGTGACGCCGTTGACGCGCGCATCGCCGTCATTCGCGCAGGCCGCTTCAAAGCGGTCGATCTCGGCGCGTTTGAGCGCGATGAAATAGTCCACGAAACCGGCGCCGAACGCGTCGCGGAAAATCGTCTCTCCGTCCAGCGCCCCGATCGCCGCATCGAGCGTCGCGGGCAGCATCGGCCGCTCGGCGGCATACGGCTCGTCGTCGGCCGGCGGCGGGGCGAGTCCGCGCTCGATCCCGTCAAGCCCGGCGGCGATCTGCGAGGCGATGAACAGATAGGGGTTCGCGGCGGGCTCGGCCGCCCGGTTCTCCAGCCGCGTCTGCGGATCGCCCGCCGCGCCGAGGACGCGCACCATCGCGCCGCGGTGATCGTAGCCCCAGCTCGCACGGTCGGGAGCGAGCGAGTTCGCCCGGAACCGGCTGTAGCCGTTGACCGTGGGCGCGGCGAACGCCGTGGCCGGCCCGGAATGGGCGATCAGCCCGGCGAGGAAGGACCGGCCCAACGGGCTCAGCATCTCCGGGTCGTTATCGGGGGTGAACAGGTTGCGTCCGCTTCGCCGGTCGGCGAGCGATTGATGCAGGTGCCAGCCGCTGGCGAAAAACCCCTCGAAGGCCGGCCGGCACATGAAGCTCGCGAAATGGCCGAGCCGGCGGCAGATTTGGCGGGTGGCGGTGCGAAAAAGCACATAGTCGTCGGCCGCCCGCATGGCGTCCGCGGCGGCGAATGTGCATTCGACTTGGCCTGGGCCGAACTCGTTCTCGATCGAGCGCAGGTTCAGCCCGAGCGCCCGGTAGTTCCGGACGAGCTCGCTCATCACCGGCTGCATGAGATCGAGATTGGTCTCGTTGTGATAGGCGAACCCGGGCTCCGCCGGGGCCGTCGGGATCGGCCGGCCGGGCTTGCCCTGATGAGAGGTCTCGGCCGGCCCGATGCGGTCGTCGAGGATGCGGGCCAGGTGCCACTCGACCTCGAGCCCGACGATCAAATCCATCGCGCGCCCGGCCAGCCGCGCCACCTGGCGCTTCAAGAGGCGCCGGGTGGAGAACGGGAACGGCCGGCCGTCGCGGAAATACTCGTCGCCCAGCACCCAGCCGACGCCCGGCGCCCAGGGCAGGATGCGAAAGGTCAGCGGATCGGGCGCGTAGACCAGGTTGGGCGAGCCGGTCATCTCGTCGAGCCCCATGCCGCCGCCGCGGGTGAACGAGGCGAATACCCGCCCGCCGGAGGCGTCGAGGGTCGCCGAGGCGACGTTGATGTTGTAGGCGTTGCGCAGCGCATCGGCGAAGGCCGGCGGGCTCAGCGCCTTGGCCCGGGCGACGCCGTGGGTGTCCGCCCAGACGATGCGGATCAGGTGCAGGTTCTCCCGCTCGATCAGGCGGGGCAGTTCGGCCGCGCGCGCGGCCTGCGCGGCGGTCCACAGGCCGTGGCGCTCTATGAACCCCGGAATCCGCTCCATCGCCTCAGATGAAGCTCGACCCGCCGTCGACCACGAAGTTCTGTCCCGAGACGTAGGAGGACTCCTCCGAACACAGCCACACCATCGCCTTGGCGAGGTCGTGGATCGTGCCCTGGCGCTGGACCGCCTGGGCTTCGGTCATGGTCTTGAACATGCGCCTGGGCACCGAGGGGCGGTCGATCTCGGTCTGCATCACCCCGGGCCAGAAGGTGTTGACGGTGATGTTCCACGGCCCCAGCTCGCGCGCCATCGACCGCGTCATGCCGACCACCGCCGACTTCGAGGTGATGTAGTGGAGGTAGTTGGGCCGCCCCTTGACGTGAGTGCCCGACGAGACGTTGATGATCCGCCCCCAGCGCGCGTCCATCATCGCCGGCGCGACGGCGCGGGCGCACAGAAACGAGCCGGTGACATTGACGTCCATCGCCGCCTTCCACTCGTCCACCGGGAGCTCCCAGAACGGCGCCATGGTGATGCGCGAAAAGACCGCGGCGTTGTTGATCAGGACATCGATCCGGCCGAAGGCCTCCAGGGTCTTGGCGGCCATGGTCCCGACCGAGGCCTCGTCGCCGACATCGGTCTCGATCGCGAGCGCCCGGCCCTGTTTTTCCTCGATCTCGGCGACGACGCCGGCCGCGTTGGCGCCGTCGAATTCGGCGATCACCGGGATCGCGCCCTGGGCGGAGAAATAATGGGCGTAGCCGCGGCCGATACCCTGGCCGCCGCCGGTGATGATCGCCACCCGATCCTTCAGGCTGTCATAGGCCGCGGTCTTGTCAACGTCGATCCGTGTGTAATCGATGTTGCCGAAATCGACATCCTCGTCCATCGCTCTTCCCGTATCAGCCGGCCCGCGGCATGGCGCCGGCATGCTCCATCAGCTTCACCAGCACCTCGTAGGGCTGGGCGCCGACGACGCCGTAGCCGGCAGCCGCATAGGTCGGAACCCCGGTCACGCCCACGTCGCGCGACCGCGTCCAATCCTCGTCGATAGCGTCCTTGAAGCTGCGGTCTTCGAGCGCCGTCCGCGCGTCCTCGACCGGCAGCCCGGCTTCCTCGACGATGGCGATCAACGTGTCGGCATCGCCGATGTTGCGGCCGTCGACGAAATAAGCGCGATAGAGCGCATCGTGCAGCGCCTCGCCGCCCTCCCGGGTGTCGGCCCACTTGCCGAGCTCCTGGGCGAGCCGGCTGTTGTAGGTGTGGGTGCGGCGGTTGTAGTCGAGGCCCTCCGCGTCCATCAGGCCTTTCATGCGGGCATACGACGCTTCCAGATCGACGTTCCGCCCGGCGAACAGCGCTTCGAGCGTCATGCCCTCGGCGGGCGTCTCGGGGTGCAGCGGAAAATGCACCATCCTGACATCGATGTCATAGGCTTCCCGGAGCTTTTCGATACGCACGGTACTGAGATAGCACCAGGGTCAGACGTAGTCGGTGAAGACTTCCAAGGTAATCGGCTCGGCCATCGGTGGCCCTCCCTGCGGCGCGTTCGGTCCGTGCAGTCTAAAGCAGTTGCCGCCGCGTGGAAACGGCGCCGGGCTCGGGCGGGCCGGGCTCGCGGAGACCGCGCGGCGCGACCCGCTTGACCGCGTTCCCGGGCCGCCGCATTCCCGGGCCGTCGCATTCCCGGAAGGTCAATTGCTTTCTTTCTTGACAGGCAAGGCCGAACTTGGGCGTGGTCGCGGAAACCGCGAATGGGAGGCGGGCTATGGTCGGCGGCCGCGGCGACGGCGGCTTTCAGAGCGTGTGGTCGGATCTGCAGGGCGTGGCGCTGGAGCAGGGCTACGCCGATGCCGGCGGGATCAGGACCCGCTACCTGCGCGCCGGCGCGCGCGGCGGCCACGGCCTGATCTTTCTCCACGGCACCGGCGGGCATGCCGAGGCCTATGTCCGCAACCTCGCTGCGCATGCGCCCCATTTCGACACCTACGCTATCGACATGCTGGGCCACGGCTACACCGACAAGCCGGATTACGACTACGAGATCCCGCGCTATATCGAACACCTGCTGGCGTTCATCGACGCGGTGGGGATCGACAGGGTCTCGCTCTCCGGCGAGTCGCTGGGCGGCTGGGTGGCCGGCGCCTTCGCCGTCGCCCATCCCGGGCGGGTCGACCGGCTGGTGCTCAACACCGCGGGCGCCGACAAGGTCAGGCCCGACGCGCTGGCCGCCCTGCGCGCCTCGACCCGGGAGTCGGTCGACGATCCGAGCTGGGAACGGGTGCGCAAACGCCTGGAATGGCTGATGTTCGATCCCGCCGATGTCCACGACGATCTGGTGGCGAGCCGTCAGCGCATCTATTCCGCGCCCGAAATGAAAGCGGGCATCCGCCGGGTCCTGTGCCTGCACACCGTCGAGGCCCGCAAGGCCTTCGCCGTCACGCCGGCGCAATGGGGTGCGATCACCGCGCCGACCCTGGTGCTGTGGACCTCGCACGACCCGACGGCCGCCGTCCCGGTCGGGGAGGAGCTTGCCGCCATGATCCCCGGCGCCCGGTTCGCGGTGATGCAGGACTGCGGGCACTGGCCTCAGTTCGAGGACCCGGCGACCTTCAACCGCATCCATCTCGATTTCCTGTTGGACCGAGACTGAAGAAGCCGAGACTGAAGAATAAGGAGAGTGAAGATGACCGACGGACCCCCGCCGATGGACACCCACGACACCCTGGGCAAGACCCTGTACGTGATCCACACCGCGCCCAAGCCCGGCGTAAGCCCCGAACGGCTCGCCGCGGTGCTGCCGACCCATCTTGAGCACCAGGTCAGGATCGAGCAGGACGGCGTCCTGTTCGCCGCGGGCCCCTTGCAGACCGAGGACGACGACCGCCGCGGGCTCATCATCATCCGCGCCGGCTCGTTTGCCGAGGCCAGGAAGATCGCCGACTCCGACCCGTTTCACGCCCAGGGCCTGCGCGCGTACACGATCGAGCGCTGGTCGATGAACGAGGGCGGGTTCTCGGTCCGCGTCAGCTATTCGGATCGGACGATGTCCATCGAATGATGTCCATCGAATGACGCTGCTGTTCCAGTCCGAAGTCGATCCGGCCGATTGGTGGCGGGCCGAGCTCGCCCGGCGGATGCCCGCGCTCGAGGTCCGCGTCTGGCCCGATGCCGGCGATATGGAGGACATCGAGTACGCGCTGGTCTGGCGTCCGGAGCCCGGCATGTTGGCGCGCCTGCCGAACCTGCGCGCGATCTTCTCGCTGGGCGCGGGCGTCGACCACCTGTTCGCCGATCCCGGCCTGCCCAGGACGGTGCCGATAACCCGGCTGGTCGACGTCAATTTGACCGGGCGAATGACCGAATACGTCCTGTTCCATGTGCTGCGCTGGCACCGCCAGCACGAGGCCTATGCCGGCTTCCAGGCGGCCGGGAAGTGGGAGGAACGCATCCAGCCGGCGTCCTCGGACCGCAGGATCGGCATTCTGGGCCAGGGCGTGCTGGGCGGGGCGGCGGCCGCCGCGCTGGCCGGGCTGGGATTCAACGTCGCGGGCTGGAGCCGAACACCCAAGGCGCCGCCCGGCGTCGAGAGCTTCCACGGCGCGGACGGGCTGATCGCGATGGCGGGCCGAAGCGAGGCGCTGATCAATATGCTGCCGCTGACCCCGGCGCTGGAGGACATCCTCGACGCCAGGCTTTTCGCCGCCCTGCCCGACGGCGCGGTGGTCGTCAATGTCGGCCGCGGCCGGCACCTGGTCGAGGACGACCTCCTGGCCGCGCTGGACGGCGGCAAGCTGTCGGCGGCGACGCTGGATGTCTTCCGCACCGAGCCGTTGCCGGCGGATCATCCCTTCTGGACCCATCCGGCGGTCACGATCACGCCGCATGTCGCCAGCGTCGCCGACCCGCGCACGGTGGTCGAGCAGGTGGCCGAAAACATCCGCCGCAGCCGGGCGGGCGAGCCGCTGATCGACGTTGTCGATCCGTCCGTCGGTTACTGATCGAAAGGCGCAGGCCGTTGCGAGACTTCCAGTTTCCCGGCCGCTCGGCGGTCTATGCGCGGCGCGCGATGGCCGCCGCCTCGCACCCGATGGCGACGCTCACCGCGGTCGAGACGCTGAAGGCGGGCGGTAACGCGGTCGACGCCGCGGTCGCGGCCGCGGCCGTCTTGGCGGTCGTCGAGCCCCACATGACCGGGATCGGCGGCGACTGCTTCGCGCTTTACGCGCCGGCCGGCGGCGAGGTGATCGGCTACAACGGATCGGGCCGCAGCCCGGCCGCGGCCGGGCTGGACTGGTATGTCCGCCAGGGGTATCCGGCGATGCCGGCCATCGGCCCGCACACGGTGACCGTGCCCGGCGCGCCGGAGGCCTGGGAGCGGCTGAGCGCCGATCACGGCCGCAAGGAGATCGGCGCGCTGCTGCAGCCGGCGATTCGGCTCGCCGCGGACGGCGCGCCGGTTCATCCGCGGGTGGCCCATGACTGGGCGGGCTGCGTCGACATGCTCGACGCCACTTCCGAGACCCGGGAGATCTATTTGAGCGGCGGGCGGGCCTACCGCGCCGGGGAGATTCACCGTCAGCCGGCGCTGTCGGCGACCCTCGAGCGCATCGCCGGGGACGGGGCGCGGGCCTTCTACACCGGCCCGGTCGCGGAGTCGATGGTGGCGACGCTCAACCGATACGGCGGGCTGCACACGATGGAGGACTTCGCCGCCCATACCGGCGATTACGTCGAGCCGATCTCGACCGGCTATCGCGGCCATGTCGTCCACGAATGCCCGCCCAACGGCCAGGGGCTGACGGCGCTGTTGATGCTCAATGTCCTCGCCGGGTTCGACCTCGCCGGGCGCGCGGCGATGGACCCGCTGCGGCTGCATCTCCAGGCCGAGGCGGGCCGGCTCGCCTATCGCGACCGCGACCGCTATCTGGGCGATCCGGCGGCTTTGGCGATCCCGGTCGAGGAGCTGCTTTCGGAAGGCTACGCCGCGGCGCTGCGCCGCCACATCAGCCCGGGCCGGGCGATGGGGCCGCTGCCCGAGACGACGTTGGCGGGCCGGTCCGATACCGTCTATCTCGCCGTCGTCGATGCGCACGGCAATGCGATCAGCTTCATCAACTCGCTGTTCGCGCTGTTCGGCTCCGGCGTCGCCGACGCCGGAGCCGGGGTGCTGTTTCAGAACCGGGGAAGCTCGTTTCAGCTCCGGCCGGGACACCCCAACGCCATCGGCCCCTCGAAGCGCGCGATGCACACCGTCATGCCCGGCATGGTCACCCGGAACGGCCGCGCCACCATGCCCTTCGGCGTGATGGGCGGGCACTATCAGCCCTTCGGCCACACCCACCTGCTGACCAACGTCATCGACTGCGGGCTCGACATTCAGCAGGCGATCGACGCGCCGCGCATCTTCCACTTCGACGGCGTGCTGGCGCTCGAGGCCGGCGTGCCCGCCGCCGCTGCCGAGGCGCTGGCGAAGATGGGCCACGACGTCCGCCGGGCCGGCGCGCCGTTCGGCGGCGGCCAGGCGGTGGTCATCGATTCCGACGCGGGCGTCCTGACCGGCGGGTCGGACCCCCGAAAGGACGGCTGCGCGCTGGGCTATTGAGGGCGGGTACGGTCCGGCGCGGGCGCGGTCGGGCGGCGGCGCACTGCGCATCCACGCACCCGCTTCGCCGCACCCGCTTCGCCAAGGGCGGTCGCGAACGGCGCCCGGCTTGCCGGGACGTTCAGGCAGCGGAGGCGGAGATGTGCCGCGCGAGAATATCCCGGATGTCGCCGGGGGCCCTCGACACGTCCCAGGACCAACGGCCGAACCCGCCATGCGCGTTGACGGCGCGCACCCATTCTCCGAGGAACCGGCGTTTGGTCTTGTCCTGGTCGCTGTCCCGGCCCTTGGTCTCCAGCACCAGCATGTCGCCCGACATCAGACGGACGAGGAAGTCGGGGCGGTATTTCCGCACCACGCCGCGATGAACGTAGAACACTTCGAAGCCGAGATGATCGTTCTTCACCCAGGCGTCCACTTCGGGAGCGCGGTCGAGGGCGCAGGCTTCCGACGCTTCCCATGCGCTGTCGAAAACACAGAAGTTGATGTGGCTGCGCGCCGCGCGTTCGCAGGGCCTGCCCGTGTACCAGGCGCGCATGTCGCCGGTGGCCCGGATCGGCCGGTCCCGGTCGAACACCGGCTCCAGCCTTTCGGCGTTCTCGTGGCGGATCGCTTCCCAGATGTGCTGCGTCACACTGGTCATGTTGAGGGTGACGGTGAGGCGGCGCTTCAGGTCGTCGCGGTTGAACAGCGCGGGCGCGACGTCGATCTTGTCCGACCGGATGAATTGCTCGACGAGCCGCACCAGCTGCGCCAGCAGGAACATCCGGTCGCCGGTCCAGTCTTTCTGCATCTGGTCGTACACGTTCCGCGCGGTCTCGAAGACGATGCGCTGGGTGCGGAACTCGCGCGCCAGGGTCTCCAGGTCTATGGAGTCGATCTGCGTCACGTCCGGCTTGCCGTCGACGATGGGGGCAAGCTCCGCGAGCCGGACGGTCTTGCCGGCGTCGAGCGCCAGGGGCGTCACCCGCTCCCAGTCCAGGGACAGGCGCGGACGGTAGCTGTGGTCGATGCGGACCACGTTGGGCCATGAAATCTCGAAAGCCGCTTTCTCCGCCGCCGGCTCGATGGCGGTCTTCGGCGCCGGCGGCGGGGGCGGGCCGTTCTCCCGGCCCTCGTGAGGCAGGAAGGTGAAGGGCACGCCGAAGACGTTGACGTATTCCGGCTCGAACCGCCCCGTATCCGGGTTCGTCTCGTAAGACGTGCGGCGCAGCCCGCGCCCCACGACCTGCTCGCACAGAAGCTGGCTGGTGAAGGCGCGCAGCCCCATGATGTGGGTGACGGTCTTGGCGTCCCAGCCTTCCGACAGCATCCCGACGGAGATCACGTTCTGGATCTCCGCGCCCTCCTTGCCCGGCCGGCCCACCGAGTCGACCTGCAAGCGAAGGAACTCGGCCTGCTGCTTCCTGGTCGGTTTGCGCGCGCGGCCATCGGCGGCGGCGCTCCCGGCCTCGCCGCCGGAAAATTCGGCGATCGGCTCCTCGGCGGCCTCGGCCGCCTCCAGCACCTTCGAGTCGATGTGGAGAGTCCGCCCCGGGTCACAGAGTTCGTCGATACGAACCCTGTTGCTGTCGAACGCATGTTTGACCCGCGCCGCGGTCTCGGTGCGGTTGGCGACGGTAATCATCACCGGCCCGGTCGCGCTCTTCCGCTCCGCCCAATCCCTGGCGGTCTCGCGCCAGTCGTAGCCGAGCAGGTAATAGCCGTTCATCACCAGATCCGGCAGCGGCTCCTCGGGCCTGGCGGCCCGCCGGTTCAGATCGTCCTTGACCTCGGGGTCGTTGTAGATGTGGTAGAGACGGGATTTGTAGGTTCCGGCGTCGGGCGCCGCATCGTCGCGGATCACCACCCGCGGCGTCTTGACCAGACCGGACTCGATGGCGTCGTTCAGGCCGAAATCGCTCACGATCCAGCCGAACAACGCTTCCTCCGAACTCCGCCTGCCGGAAGGCGCGGAGGGCGTGGCGGAGAAGTCGTAGCAAGCGAGGATGCCGCGCGCCCGATGAAGTCGATCCAGCCCGCCCACCCATTTGGTCGCTTCCTCGACGGCGCCCCTGGCGACGCCCTTGAGTCCGGTTTCGGCGCCGACCCGCCATGCGTGATGCGCCTCGTCGTTGATGACAAGCACGTTCCGCGCGCTCGCCATGTCGCCAAGCACGTCGCGGACATAGGCTTCGTCGCTCTTGGCGCCGCGTTTGTCGACGCCGCGCTTGCCGGCGATCTTCTCCTCCGTCTCCCAATTGAGCGCGTGCCAGTTGCGAATCACCACCTTGCCCCGGCGCAGCTTGTCGAGCAGCGCCGACGGCACGACCCGGAAGGCGTCGTAGTAGTTCTCCGGATGAGACGGCTCCAGGACGGCCAGGCGGTTCCTCACCGTGAGACCGGGGGCGACGACCAGAACATGTCTGGCGAACCGGGCGTCGCGCGGGTTGGCGACCTTGTTGAGGACATGCCAGGCGACGACCATGGCCATGACCACGGTCTTGCCGGAGCCGGTCGCCATCTTGGCGCACAGGCGCTCGAACGCCCCGCCGTCGGACGGGATATCGACGCCCACCCGGTCGGCCGCGGGTCCCTCGGCAAGCCAGATGAGCGTTTCCGCCGCCTCGATCTGGCAGAAGAAGAAGCGCCGGGTCTCGAACTCCTCGGGATCGTTCCAGTGCTCCAGCAGGCGCTTCGTGATCCCCGTGACGCCGGGATACCCGGCTTTGCGCCACGCGCGCACGCGCTCCCGAATCCGGTTGACCAGGGGAATCTCGATGAACACGCCGGGATCGTCGAAAGCCTTGGAGTCGCCCGACGCGACGACGTATCCCGCCGGGCGGCGGCCGTCCGCGAGATCGAAGAGCCGCGTCTCCCGGTCGTAGAGCCAATGCCGCGCCGGCTCCTCGTAGGGCGAGTTGACGATCAGGCGGTCGATGGTCGCCTGGGCCACTACCCCGACTCCGGCGGGACCAGACGTTCGGGCTGCGAGACAGGATGGGGAACGTCCCGCTCCATCCGAACCATGCCGAACAGGTAAGGACGCGCGCCTTCCCCGAACCCGATCAGCGCGTCCGCATTGCTCCCGGGGCCGAAACCGTCCCGCAGGACGAAACCGGACGGCGCCGGCGCCGCCGCTCGCCAGCGTTCGCAGAACGCGGCGATCCGGCCGGAGTGTACGGAGATGCGCGCGGTCATGTCTGAAACGCCCGGTTCATGTCGACAGCGAAGCCCGCGGCTTTCAATTCCTGACCAAGCTTCATCTTCCAGCCGCCGCCGTCGTCGAACCTGGTATGGACGATTCCGTCGTAGTCCGACGGCCATTCCACATCGCCTTTGACGAGGGGACAGACCCGGTCCCGACCGAGCTTCCCGAGAAAGAATCCCAGCTCGAGAATGACGTTTTGCCGGGCGCGGGGTTCGAGCTCATCCTCGTTTCCGGCAAGCGCGCCCACATCGTCCGGCGTCAGCAGGACCACGGCAAAACCGACATCTGCGTAATCCTGGAACTTCTCGATGATGGTGCGGCCCTGATTCGGTTTCTCGTGCAAGATAACCGGTTCGAATCCCAGTCTTTCCAAGAATCTGGAGACTGTTTCCCGAGTGGCTTCAGCACGACCGTGGATAACAAAGATCTTTTTATTATCGTAACGGATATCGGGTTTCTTATCTGGGGTGTTGGATGATGTTTCTTCTTCGTTCCAATATTCTTTAACTTCATCTATCATAGATTCGAGAAATGATCTAATCCTTTTCAAGAGATTTTCTCTATCTGAATGAAGTAATTGAAATCTGAATTGTTTAATATAGTCTGGGTTATCTACAAACGTATTAACGATGGCTATCTCTGTATCTCTGCGCCATTTCACGAATGCGGGTGATGTAAGAGATGTTTCTTTCAATTCCGACGCCTCATTCAGCGCCTTTCGCAGGCGTTCAAGAGCTTTTGCTTTCGTCGGGCGCGCCATTACCCCAGCTCCACGATCTTCAGGCTCTCGACGCCGCGGTCGTCTACGATCTTGACCGCCGCGCGGTTGTGCTCGCCGGGCTCGAAGGGGAGGGAGACCGCGCCGCGATAAGCCTCGATCCGGTCCGGGTCGATCTCGGCCTTGAGGTTGCGGGCGAGCTTTGCCCAGCCGTCCCCGGCGCCGGCCATCGGAAAGAACACCTGGCGCGGGAACAGGCTGCGCCCGTCATAGTCGGGATCGAGCATCCAGAGCGCGATCCGGTCCGCGCCGCCGGAATCCACGTTGCCCGTCCTGGTGTTGTAATAGTCGAAGCCCTGGACCGAGACGCGGAATTTGCCCGCATCCTCGCCGCCGGCGATGCGCTCGACCGCCACATCGGGCTGGCCGATCAGCCAGAAGCTCTCGTTGCTCGCGCGCTTCTTCTTGAGGTCGTCGGTCAGCAGATCGGCGTTCATCTGCGCCTTGAGCAGCGCGACGCCGGGCCAGTGGGTTTCGTCGATGTCCTTGGCGGCCTCCGGGTCGAACTGGAAGGCGGCGAAGACGATGACCTCCGGTTTCGGGACCAGGAGTTGCGCTTCCTCGACGGCGCGGTCGACCTGGCGCTGCTCCAGCGGCGCGTGGTCCGGCCCGAAAGAGACCACGATTCGGGCAGGCTCCCAGGCGGTGGCGGGGTCGTTGAAGCCGTCCGCCCCCTTGTCGTCGGGTCGTGTCTCGCCCTCGGCGTGGAGCCAGCGCGCGCCGGGCAGCGGCTCCAGCCGCGCGAAGGAGATGTGCTGTCCCGCCTTGCCGCGGATGCCGGTCTTGAGCAGTTCGTCGCGCCAGTCGCCCTGCCGCGCGGTCGCCCCCGTGCGCGCCACCGAGTCGTCCGCCGGCGTCCTGCCGGACTCCTCGATGTCGTCCAGGGGTTTCACCGTCGGCGCCGGCACGGCCTCGACCGTGAACGGGCCGGTCACCCGCGCCTTGGCGCGGTCGACGTGCGGCTGGTCGTAAAGGATCGTTTCGTTGGGCGGCTCGTCGTAACCTAGAATTCGCGGCGACACTTTAGCCACACCGTGATAACGGAAACCAGCCCCGACGCCTTCGGCGGGATGGGCGAGTTCGTAATAGTCGAAATTGGCCGTCATCAGCCGTTGCCGGGCGACGGCGACGGCGACGCGCGAGGTGTCGCAGGCGATCCAGCGCCGGCCCCACTGTTCGGCGACATGGGCCATCGTCCCGCTGCCGCAGGTCGGGTCGAACACGAGGTCGCCCGGGTCGGTGGTCATCAGAATGGCGCGTTGGACAATCTTCGGAGCGGTTTGGACTACATAATGCTTGTCCGCAGGCGACATCGGCGCTGCCCAGATGTTGTTGATGCGGCGTCCCGGAACCTCTTTCTCATATAGTTTCCACCTCAACGAATCCCGGTTTTCCGGGGTATCCAGTCGGCCTTGCTCGGCCAGCCGGTCCATTCCCTCACGGGAGATCGCCCATTGCCGATCCGCGCGGCAACGAAACATGTGCCCGTCATACTCATAAGGTTCCGATCGACCGGTCGTGGAGGCGCCTTGGGAGTCGAGTGGCATGCGGCAATAGATTCGCGCGCCCTTCGGCAAACGCCTGCTCGGGTCGAAGCGTTCTTCCGGGGTCAGCTTGCGGCATTCACCGTCAGGCAACTCGACCATGGCGTAGGAACTAAAGAACTCGATCACGTCGGCCCGCGTCAGCGGCTCGTAAAGCTGCCGGTACTTCACCTGCTTCCGGTCCCTGGCGTACCACAGGAGATAGTCGGCGACCTCCGGCAGCGTCGATGACGAACTCGCGCCGGTGGTGGCGTAGGAGATGGTCGCCATCCGGTTGCCGGCGCCGAATATCTCGTCCATCAGCACGCCGACGCGATGGACGTTCTCGTCGCCGATCTGCACGAAACAGCTTCCACTCTCGTGCAGAAGCTCGCGCGCCAGCAGCAGGCGGTCGCGCAGATAGGCCAAATAGGAATGGACGCCGAGCTCCCAGGTGTCGCGGAAGGCGCGGATCTGCTCCGGCTCGCCGGTCAGGTCCTCGTCCTTGCCGTCCGCGACCTCGCGCCGGTTCACGAAGGGCTGGAAGTTGGAGCCGTAGCGGATGCCGTAAGGCGGGTCGATATAGACGGTCTGCACCTGCCCGCCGAGACCCTCCTTCTCGATCAGGCTGTTCATGACCAGCAGGCTGTCGCCGGCGATCAGCCGGTTCGTCCAGCTGTGCCGGTGCCTGTAGAACTCGATGGCCTGGCGGAGCGGCGGGTTCTCCTCCGGCGTGGCGAACAGCGAGAATTGCGGCCCGGCGCCGGTGCGTTTGCGCACCGCCTCGACGACGGTGCGCGGGTCGATGCGCTCGTGGACGTGCAGCGAGACCGTCGGCGCCTCGAACGAAATGTGTTCCGCCTTGCCGGCCCAGGAGAGCTGCGGGTCGAGATGCGGGTCATGGGCGTAGGTCTTGCCGCCGGCGTCCCGATCCGTCTCCGGCGTGACCAGCCCGACGGGCGGGTTGTTCACGCGTTCCTTACCGGCATGCGCGTAGGTCTCGATGTCCCGCCCAGCCGGATCGCCTCGCCGCGCCATGAGTCGCCTTCCGATAGCAGGCGCCCGGCCGGATCGCCGATCTGCCGCCCGAACTCCCCCAGGCACCCCGGAAACCAGTACCAATTCCAGCCGTTCCGGTCAAAGCGCCAACGATTCGCCGTCGGGAACGTTTTGGCCCGACCGGTTTACCTGACCGGTTCAACGGCTGCGCGCTGGGCTATTGAGGGCGGGGTCGTCCGGGTCGGCAAGGCGGGTCATCAACCCGGCGACATTCGGCGTGACGCCGTCGCGGTGGCCAGCCGGGCAGGGGTCCCCAAGCTCAGGTCAACTTGATCGCAGCGAACAGCGCGCCGGCGACGGCCACTTGGGACAGCATCATCTTGACAATGGCGGCGTTGATCTCGGCTCGCAGGTCGGCCTTGGACGCAACGCCATCGGTGATGGCGTGGTGCATCGTGCGTGCAAGGACCTTGGCTTGATCGTCATTGAAGCCGGCTTTGAGAAACTCCGCGCTGGTCTCGAGCGCATCGAATGTCTTGCCCATCCGTGAGTAACCCCTTCCCCCGGACCCCCATCCCAGCCCGTGCCTGGTTCGTAACGACAGCGCAACTCCGGCGCGGCGAACAGCGAGAGTTGCGGCCCGGCGCCGGTGCGTTTGCGCACCGCCTCGACGACGGTGCGCGGGTCGATGCGCTCGTGGACGTGCAGCGAGACCGTCGGCGCCTCGAACGAAATGTGTTCCGCCTTGCCGGCCCAGGAGAGCTGCGGGTCGAGATGCGGGTCATGGGCGTAGGTCTTGCCGCCGGCGTCCCGATCCGTCTCCGGCGTGACCAGCCCGACGGGCGGGTTGTTCACGCGTTCCTTACCGGCGTGCGCGCAGGTCTCGATGTCCCGCCCAGCCGGATCGCCTCGCCGCGCCATGAGTCGCCTTCCGATAGCAGGCGCCCGGCTGGATCGCCGATCTGCCGCCCGAACTCCCCCAGGCGCCTCGGAAACCAGTACCAATTCCAGCCGTTCCGGTCAAAGCGCCGACGATTCGCCGTCGGGAACGTTTTGGCCCGATCGGTTTACCTGACCCCGGTTCAACGGCTGTGCGCTGGGCTATTGAGGGCTGGAACGGTCCGGCATAGGCTCGGCCGGACGCTCCGGAAAGGATGGGGCCGGAAAGGATGGGGCCGGAAAGGATGGAGAAAGGACGGATCATGGCGAAGCTGCGCCACATCGCGATCGCCTGCGACGACGTGGAGAAGACGGCGAAGTTCTACGAGAACGTCTTCGGCATGGAACGGGTCGGGGCGACCGAATCCTCGATCGCCGACGGGATCTATCTGTCCGACGGGGTGATCAATCTCGCCATCCTCGACTACAAGACCGACGAAGCGGCCGGCAGGGAGCGCGGCAAGGACTATGTCGGGGTGCACCATTTCGGCTTCTGGGTCGACAGCCTCGAAGACGCCGAAAAGACGATCGAGGCGCATGGCGGAGAGTTCTTCCTCGACCTGCCGGTCGACAAGGAGTCGCTCTACTACGAGAAGAAGTACCGCGACCCCAACGGCGTCATCTTCGACATTTCCCACAACGGCTGGGTGGGCGCCGGCAAGTAAGGCGCCCGGCAGGGCGGCGGTCGCGCCGATCGCCCCGGTCGCGCTCCGCGGGGGCCGCTTTCATCCGGGGACGACCGCCCGGACGGCGCCGGAGCGCGCATTGGATGCGCAAATATCCGGGCGCCGGCTCAGACGAACGGATCGGGACAAGGCTCGCCCAGCACCACCGCGCCGTGGATCGCGCCCTGGATGTCCCAGGTCAGGGCGATGTGCCGGGCGACCGCATGGGCGTCGCGCCACGCCCGGTTGACCGGATCCCCCACCGACAGCCCGCCGGCGCCGGTGAGCGGCAGGATCCGGTCGATCGCCCGGCAGCACACCCGCGCCGCATAGCCGTTGTCCCGCCGGTAGCGCGCGCGCTGCTCGATCGGGGGGATGTCGCCGGCCTCACCCCAGGCGACGATCTCGTGCCGGTTGCGGTCGACCAGCGCGAAAGCGGCGTCGATATCGGCCAGCGATTCTGCGACGCGAAGCTGAACGCTCTGCTGCCGGGCGATGCGGATTTGCGCGCCCGACCGCCTGTCGCGGAGCGCGGCGACCGCCGTTTCGAGCGCGCCGCGCGCGGCGCCGATCGCCGTGCCGACGAGGTTGAACGAGAACACCGCAAGCTGCGGCAGGCGGTAGAGATAGCCGTCGTTGACCACCCGGCCCGGCCCGTTGCCGTCGCACATGTCGCGCATGTCGCCGAGCCTGTAATCGGGCACGAACACGTTCTCCAGCAGCACATCGTTGCTGCCCGTGCCCGCCAGCCCCGTCGCATGCCAGCAGTCCTCGATCCGGCAATCCGACAGCGGGACCAGCGCGAAACAGGCCGTCGGCGGGCCGTCGTCCCCGGCCGGCGCGCGGACCAGCAGCATCGTCCAGCCGCAATAGTCGACGCCGCTGGAGAACTCCCACCGCCCGGTCAGGCGGATGCCGCCCGGCGCCCGCTCGACCCGCGGCGCCCGGCAGAGGAAGGATGTGGCCACCGTGGCGTCGGGCGCGTCGCCCCAGACATCGGCCTGGGCCTCGCCCGGCAGCATACCCAGCATCCAGGCGTGGCAGGCGAGGATCGCCGCCACCCAGCCGCTCGACGGGCAGGCGCGGGCGAGCTCGATCGACAGATCGGTCTGGATGCCGAAGGGCAGTTCCAGCCCGCCGAAGCCGCGCGGCTGCATCACCCGGTAGAACCCGGCGTCGCGGAAGCGCCGGTCGAATTCGGGCAGCAGGCGCCGGCTGGCCTCGGTCTCCGCCGCGCGCTCGCGCAGGTCGGGTAGCATCGACCGCGCGGCGGCAAGAATGGTTTCCGCATCCAAAATGGCTCTCTCCCGGCCGATCGCCCCTGGGCCTCCCGGCCGGTCGCCGCCCCTGGGCGTGGGTTGCGCGTGGGTTGCGCGTGGGTTGCGTTCCAACTTACCATCGCTCAGGTTAATCTGGCGCCTGCGATCGCAATGGGGTGAGGCCAGCCATGACAGAACCACGCGTCACCGGCGTGTCCAGCGTCGAGTTCGCCGTCCGCGACATGGAAACGGCTGCCGCGTTCTACACCGACGTCTGGGCGCTCGAGCCGGCGGCCGAGTTGGGCGGCGCGCGGTATTTCCGCGGCACCGGTCCCGATCATCATATCCTGGTCCTGCATCCCAGCGGGGATTCGGGGCTGGTCCGGGTCAACATGACCGCGCCCGACGAGGCCGCCGTCGATACGTTGCACGATCGGCTGGCCGGGCTCGGGCTGCCGTTCGTCGGCGCGCCGGGACCGGTCGGCCGGCCGGGCGGCGGTTACGGATTCGACTTCAAAGACCCGGAAGGCCGCGCGCTTTCGATCGTCTCGGGCGCCGCGGTCCATCGCGATGCGGCCGATGTCGGGGACCGGCCGCGCAAGATCTCGCACTGCGTGCTGACGACCGGCGACATGGAGGCTTGCGTGCGCTTCTTCACCGACGGCCTGGGGTTCGTCGTCAGCGACCGGACCCGGGTGCTGTCCTTCCTGCGGTGCAACGCCGACCACCATTCGATCGCGCTGGGCGACGGGCACGGGTCGAGCCTGCACCATATCGCCTTCGAGATGCCCGACCTGGACTCGGTGATGCGCGGGGCGGGGCGGCTGCGCGACGCCGGCTATCCGATCGAGTGGGGCGTGGGGCGCCACGGACCGGGCAACAACGTCTTCGCCTATTTTCTCGGACCCGAGGACTTCGTGATCGAATACACCGCCGAGGTCGAGCAGGTCGACGAGGGCTATCCGACCGGCGGGCCGGACGACTGGGGCTTCCCCGCGGGTCGGTCGGACCGCTGGGGGGTGACCGATCCGCCGTCGGAGCGGATGCGGGCGGCCCACCACAGGATCGGATTCGTCCCGGCCGCGGCCGGCCGCGACTGGCCGGGGGAGGTATCGACGAGATGAACTTCACCGGCATCCAGACGCTCGTCTTTTCGAGCCCGGACATGAAGGCGGCCAGGCGGTTCTACGCCGACTGGGGGCTGGCCAAGGTCGAAGACGGCCGCGCGGGCGCGGTTTTCGAGACCGCGGTCGGCTCGCGGATCGTCGTCCGCCCGCCGGACTCCGGGACGCTGCCGCCGCCGGCGGCGGCGGGCATGCATTTCCGCGAGATGATCTGGGGCGTGGCGACCGGGCGCGACCTTGCCGCCGTCCACGAGGAGATCGCCAGGGACCGCGAAGTCGCCGTCGATGCCGACGGGACGATCCATTGCGTCGATCCCTGCAACCTCGCGGTCGGGTTCCGGGTGTGGAAGCAGAAGCCCGGGATCGAGGCGCCGCGCGCGGCCGTCAACGGCTTCGGCAGCATCGAGCGCGTCGACCGGCGGGCGCCGATCTACGACCGGGCGAGCCCGATCCGGATGGGCCATATCGGATTCGTCCTGCCCGACATCGAGGCGGCCGAGGCGTTCTATCACAAGCGCCTGGGCTTTCCGATCTCGGACCGCTATGCCGGCGGGGCGGCGGTGTTCATGCGCTGCGCGCCGGAAGAGGACCACCATAATCTGTTTCTGATCAACAGCCGCGGCGGGCCGACCAGATTCCACCACGTCGCCTTCGAGGTGCGCGACATCCATGAGGTCTTCGCCGGCGGGCTCCACTTCGACCGCCAGGGCTGGGAGACCGAGGTCGGGCCGGGCCGCCACCCCGTGTCCTCCGCTTATTTCTGGTATTTCAAGAGCCCGTGCGAGGGTGCGGTAGAGTACTACACCGATTCCGACCATGTGACCGGGAACTGGAAGCCCTCTGCGTTCCGCAACAACCGGTTCTCCGAATGGCATCTGGTCGATGGGATCCGGCAGGTCGATGACGGCGTGGTCCGGCCGTCGATGGCCGCCGATTCGCGGCGTTAGCCGGGCGCGGCGGATGTTCCTGAGGAATTGCTGGTACGCCGCGACCTGGTCCAAGGACCTCGGCCGCGGCCCGTTCGCCCGCACCTTGCTGAACGAGCCGGTGGTGATGTACCGCAAGGAGAACGGCGAGCCGGTGGCGCTGGCCGACCGGTGCCGCCACCGCGCGGCGCCGCTTTCCCGCGGGGTCTGCATCGGCGACCGGCTGGAGTGCGGCTATCACGGCCTGCAATACGACCCCGACGGCTCGGTCGCGGTGGTGCCCGGCCAGTCCACGGTGCCGCCCGGCGCGGCCGTCAGGAGCTATCCGCTGCGCGAGAAGTGGGCCGTGGTGTGGATCTGGATGGGCGATCCGGAAGCGGCCGACGAGGCGCTGATCCCCGAGCTGTTCTGGCTCGACGATCCGGGATGGGTCGCCACGCCCGGACACTTCCATATGGCCGGCGACTACCGGCTCATCGTCGACAACCTGCTCGACCTCACCCACGTGATCTACCTGCACAAGAACACCATCGGCCGCGATCCGGCCGAGGCGGTCACGCCGACCAGGACCGGGCGGCTGGGGAACCGGGTGACGGTGGGCCGCTGGATGATCGACATCGCCCCGCCGCCGCTGTTCGCCGAAATCGGCGGATTCGAGACCAATGTCGACCGCTGGCAACTGGTCACCTGGCAGCCGCCCTCGAACGTCTATCTCGATATCGGATGCGCGACGACCGGCTCCGGCGCGCCGGAGGGCGACCGCAGCCAGGGGATCTCGATCTGGTCGACCCATCTGGCGACCCCCGAGACCGACACGACGACCTATTATCACTGGGCCTATGCCCGCAACTTCCGGCTCGACGACCGGGCGCTGACCGAGCGGATGTACGAGGGCTCCCGGGACACGTTCTACGAGGATGTCGAGATGATCGCCGCGCAGCAGGAGCGGTTGGCCGGCGGCTCGTTCGACGGCTTGATCGACATCAACGCCGACAACGCCCAGCTTCAGGCGCGATCCATACTGGCGGAAATGATCCTTGCGGAATCGTGACAAACTGCGAATGATACGGGTGCGCGTCCCGGCGCCTCGACGCATTGGCGGCGGGGTCGGGTGCGCGACCGGGGGGCGCTGGCGCCGCATATGGAAACTTCAGGGCAACGATTTGCGGCGCAAATCATGAGCGGACTCCCGTGCGATCAGCCTGAAAATGTGATCAGCTTGAAAGGAGCTGGAATGCCGAGTGGAACCGTTAAATGGTTCAACGCAACCAAAGGGTTTGGCTTCATCGTGCCCGACGACGGCACGAAGGACGCCTTCGTACACATCTCCGCAGTCGAGCGCGCCGGGTTGACCGGACTGCGCGAAGGCCAGAAGATTACCTACGAGCTCGTGACCGGGCGCAACGGTCGCACCTCCGCGGAAAATCTGGTCGTGGGAAACTGATCGGAGGAAACTGATCGGATCGGCCGGCCCGACGCTGGGCCCCGACACCGGGCGCACCCGACACCGGGGGCACCGGCGCTTCGCCGCCCCGAGGAGGCTAGACTCCCTGACACGATGACACTGCGACAGGATCGCGCGGGCGAATTTCCCCCGCGTCGGGGCGGCTGGACGATTTCACTCCCCTCGAGTTCGAACCTCGAGTTCGAAAACCGGATCGCCGCCAACGCACGGGTGGCGCGGATGGCATACGCTTTCCGCAACCGCGCTTTCCTCAACCGCGGCGGTTCGCCCGCTCGCGAGCGCCCGGCCGCGGCCGGCTCCGCCCTCGGGCTCATTTGAGACGGGTGTAAACGTCGACCAGGGCGACGCCGCCGCGCCGGACCTCGGCGACGGCGTCCTTCATCGCGCCGGGGAGGTCGCGAGGCTCGACGATCGGGCCCGCCCCCCAGGCGCCGTAGCCGCGCGCGATGGCCGCATAGTCAGGCTCGGGCGCGACCATGCGCTGGCCGATCCATGCATTCTCGACCGGACGTCCGCGCTGCCCGGCAAGCGCGATCTGATGCTCTTCGTCGTTGCCGAAGG
Source organism: Alphaproteobacteria bacterium (assembly GCA_965202905.1). Taxonomy (GTDB): domain Bacteria; phylum Pseudomonadota; class Alphaproteobacteria; order MPNO01; family MPNO01; genus CAYFYS01. The sequence goes on from OZ241868.1 coordinate 2,394,079, forward strand.
ACGTGTTGTTGTGCAGCACGATCAGCAGCGGCAACCGGTAGTGGCGCGCGGTCCATAGCGCGCACGGGTTCATGGTGAAGTCGCCGTCGCCCAGGATCGCCAGCGTCATCTTGCCGGTATCCTTGAGCGCCAGCGCCGCGCCGACCGCGCCGCCCGGGCCGTACCCCACGCCGCCGCCGCCGTTGTGGCCGAGCAGCCGGCCCGAGCCCGGGAAGTCCCAGATCCCCTCGTACCAGCTCCGGCCGTTGCGGGCGACGAGCACCCAATCCTCCTCGCGGACCGCCTGCCAGACCTCCGACATCATCCGCGGCACGGTGATCGGCGCATCGTCCCAGCCCACCGCGACTCGCGCGCGCTGGGCCTCGCGCAACGCCTCGTGGCGGACGGCCAGCCCGGCCTTGCGTTCGCGCGCGCGGTCGAGCCACGGCGGCGCCGCTTCGGCGCGCCTCTTCAGCGTGGCCAGGAGCTGATTGAGCCCGTGGACGGGATCGGCCAGCAGCAGGACATCCGCCGGCGAGCCCGCGCCGCCGGCGTTCGACCAGTGATCGACGGCGAGATCGTTGACCGACAGGTCGATCACCTTGCGGGACCCGGCGGTAGCGTTGCGCATGTCGCCGCGCGCGCCGGCATAGCCGCCGATGAGCGCGGTCAGATCCGGGCAGTCGATGCCGAGCACGACATCGGACAGGGTGCGGATCTCATCGCGCGGGCCGCGGTAGCCGGCGTTCATGTTCTGCGGATGGGCGGTGGGCGCACAGACGATGTCGGCGCCGTCCTGGTAGGCCGCGCCGATCAGCTCGATCAGCTCGACCAGGGGCTTGTCGACGCCTTCCCGGCGGCCGAACCGGCCGCCGAAGACCAGCGGGCAGGCGGCGTCGACCAGCAGGTCGGCCGCGGCCTCGACCACTTCCTGCGGGGCGGCGAGCGGCGGCGCCGGCCGATGGCGCGGCAGGCTCACATCGGGCAGGTCCGGGATGGTCTCGAGCTTCGCTTCCTGCAGGCCGGCGTCGATCGAGACGTAGGTCGGCCGCGTCGGCGCGCTCTCGGCGATGCGCCGGGCGCGCAGCATCGAGTCGAGCGTCGCGGCCAGGCTTGGCGGCTCGTCGGTCCATTTGGTGTACGGCCTGACCGCCTCGCACTGGGTGTTGGCCGAATGCAGCCAGTCGATCGCCCGGCGGTCGGCCGGATCGATCGGCCCGGAGCCGCCCAGAACCAGGATCGGCACCTCGTCGCACCAGGCGTTGTAGAAGGCCATCATCGCGTGCTGCAACCCGACCAGGTCGTGCAGCACCACCAGGCTCGCCTTGCCGGTGACCTTGCTGTAGCCCTGCGCCATGTGCAGCGCCACCTCCTCGGCGCCGCACAGGATGATCTGCGGCCGGCTGTTTCGGGTGTGGTTCACCAGCGAATCGTGCAGCCCGCGGAAGCTCGATCCCGGCGTCAGCATCACATACTCGAAGCCCATCGCCTGGATCAGGTCGCAGATCACGTCCGAGCCGTACTCGGCGTCCATCCGGTTGCGCGGCAGGTTGACTGGCGCCTCGGATTGAAATCTCGTCCGTTCTTCATCCATCGCCCGCGCCCTTTCCGCTTCCGCGCGCCCTCGATTCGATCCCGGTGTGGTCATCCGCGGCCGCGCCACTAGGCGCCGGGCCCGGAGGCGCCCGCCGCCCTCCCGCGACCGCCTCGATCGCGGCGAGATCCGCCTCGTCCATCCGCCACGCCGCGGCGGCGGCGTTGCGGATCGCCTGTTCCGGGGTTCGCGCGCCGGCGATGACGCTGGAAACGCCCGGGCGCGTGGCGAGCCACGAGATCGCAAGATCGAGCAGTTCGTAGCCCCGCTCGCTCGCGATCCGCGCCAACGCCTCGATCTTGTCGAACGCCGCATCGTTCAGCCCGGCCGTCCCCCGCGCGCGGCCGTCCCCCAGCCTTGCGCCGGCCGGCGGCCGGACGCCGCGGCGGTACTTGCCGGTCAGGATGCCGTTGGCGAGCGGGTAATAGGGCAAAAGCCCCACGCCGGCTTCCACGCAGGCCGGCAGCAACCCCGTCTCGACGGCGCGGTCGAGCACGCTGTAGGCGTTCTGCGCGGTGACGAACCGGGCAAGGCCGCGCGCGCCGGAAACCTCGTGCGCGGCGCGGATCTGCTGTGCAGAGAAATTCGAGCAACCGATCCAGCGCACCTTGCCGTCCGCCGCCAGCCGGTCCATCGCCGCCAGGGTTTCCTCGATCGGCGTGTTCGGGTCGGGACGGTGGATCTGGTAGAGATCGACGTAGTCGGTGCGCAGCCGGCGCAGGCTCGCCTCCAGCGCGCTGGCGATCCGCGACGGCGTCGCGCGTCCCGACAGGCCGAACTTCGTCGCGATCCGGACCTGCGGCCGCCGGCCGCCGAGCGCCCGGCCGATGAAATCCTCGGACTCTCCGTCGCCATACGCCTCGGCGGTATCGAAGAAGGTGACGCCGGCGTCGATCGCCGCGTCGATCACCGCGGCGGAGCCGCGCGCATCCAGCCGGCGGCCGAAATTGTTGCACCCCAGCCCGACGGCCGAGACCTCCAGATCGCAGATATCGGCCCGCGCCAGGGTCTTTCGCCACATTGCTCTTTCCCTATAGTGGAGCATAGTGGATCGTCCCAGGGTAGTAGATCACCCCGGGCCTCGGGGACCCGCTTGATGGCCGATCCGTCGGCAACGATCGCGCCGGCCGCGGCGCACCATAAAGCCATCCGGCGTGCGCTGTACAACGCCTGCGCCCGAACGCTCTATGACCGGGTGGCCGCAAGGACCGCCTGGAATGTCCATGAGATGACCATTCAGGGAGGCCGCGATGGCCAAATCGATCGAACATGTGCATTGGCCGGACGCGCCGGACATGTGGATGCCGTATGCGCCCGCGATCGCCGTGCAGGGCGGCAGGACCGCCTTCCTCGCCGGGGTGACCGCGGCGCCGGTCTATCACCACCATCCGCACCGCCCGGAGGAGTTCGACACGATGCCGGCCGACATGGAGGGCCAGGCCCGGGCGGCGATGGAGAACCTCAAGCGCAGCCTCGATTCGGTCGGCGGGACCTTCGCGGACATCGTCAGCGCCAACCGGTTCGTCACCGACCTCTCCGATCAGGACGCGCTCAACCGGGTGTGGGCGGAATATTTCGGCGATAACAAGCCGACCACGACCACGGTCCAGGTGGTCCAGCTCGCCACCGATCCACGCTGCATGCTCGAGGTCAACGCGATCGCGGTGCTCGATTGAGCGATACGGACATATCGGGGCTGACGTGATCGCCCGGCGATACGGGAATCGTCCGATGGGCGAGCCGGTCTTCGGCGCCCGCGCCCCGATCTCGGGCACCCGCGCCAACACGGTCTGCGCGCCGGCCGGCGCCGGGCGCGGGCCGGCTTGATCGTCCCTTACGGCTGCGGCCGGTGGCGGGAGGCGTGGATCCGCCCGGGCGCCGACGGCGCGCCGGTTTGCGTCGTCCCCCATGTCGAGGTCCCCCATGTCGAGACCGGCAAGCCGGGCGGACGGCCGCTGCGGCTGCAGGACGGCCAGTACGCCTTTCGGAGCCCGCCGCCGGCGGGGCTCGACGTTCCCGGACAACTCGCCTTCGTCGAACGATACCTGGTCTCGCGCGCCGATCCCTGGTCGAAGGCCCAGGCGCGCCTGATCGCGCTCTATTTCGATCGGGTCCGCGCGCGGATCGAGGCGGCCGCCGATGAGCTCCGCGGCGCGCTCGGCCCGCTGGAGGCGGTCTTCGACTACCGCGCCTTCGCCTTCGCCGCGCCGCGCCCTCTGCCGCAAGCGTGGCCGGAACTGCCCGACGGCGCGAGGATTCATTTGCACTGCGCCTTCTGGACCGGGCGCGGCGTCACGGCGATCGAACTCGTCGGTCGCGGCGCCGCCGATCCCAAACGGCTGGCCGCGCTCGCGCGCCTGGAGGAGACCGGCGCGACGATCGTTCCGCTGGACGCCGAGACGCTTGGATCGGAGGGCCCGCCGGACCTCTTCCCGCGTTTCTGGGACGGCGTCGCGCTGCCATCGGGACCGTTCAAGGCGACCGGAATCGAGGCCTTCGCGGCCGCGCCGGCGTGAATACCGGCGCAGCCCATCGCTTCGGGGCGACCGACGCCCCTTCAAGAGATCGAACGCCCGCCATCCCAAAAGAAAAGCCTCCATCCTGAGACGGAGGCTTGAGATTCCGGTGGATGACCTTGGGACACCGAGCCCACGCAAAGGGTCGATTTGCTACGAAAAGGAAACCGACCGCTTCTCGATCTGCTACGGGGATGATGTTAGCATTTGGCGCGAAGAACGCAAGGGGAAATGTCGCATGCCTCTGATTTTCGGTCTAGATATCGGCACCACTTCGATCGGATACGCGGCGATCGACAACGATGTCGAGCGCGGCACAGGGAAAATCCACCGTCTCGGCGTCCGCATCTTTCCTGAAGCCCGCGATCCGAAGGGCGCGCCATTCAACCAGGAACGGCGGCAAGCGCGGCTCCGCCGCCGTCAATTGCGTCGCCGGCGCGAACGCCGCCGCTTGCTCGGAGATCTTCTGTGCGAAGCCGGATTGCTGCCCGCACGGGATTCATCGGACTGGTATGAAGCGATGAAGCACGATCCTTACGATCTTCGCAAGCGAGCGTTCGAGGAGGAGAGCCTGTCCCGGCACGAAATCGGTCGGGCCGTCTATCACCTGGCGCAGCGCCGTCACTTCAAGGGCCGCGATATCGACGAGATTGCGGACGACGCCGAACCCGCCGGCAGTGATGCGGCCGACAGGAAAGCGACGTCGGCGCGAGAGAATACCGTTCAGGCCTTGGAGCGCGAAGGCAAGACCATCGGCGCTTGGCTGGCGGGACGCGGACCGCACGAGCGCAAGAGAGGCGAACATGCGACACGCAAAATCGTCGAGGATGAGTTCGACAAAATCTGGTGTCCGCTCGTGCCGGAGCGGTTCCGCTCCTCGGTTCGGGACACGATCTTCGCCCAGCGGCCGGTCTTCTGGCGATTGAATACCCTTGGCGACTGTCGATTCATTCCCGGCGCGCGTCTTTGTCCGAAGGGTTCGTGGCTCTCCCAGCAAAGGCGCATGCTGGAAAAACTCAACAACCTCTCGGTCGCCGGCGGCAACCAGCGTCGTCTCGACGACGACGAACGCCGGGAGATACTCGCCAGGCTGCAAACCCAGGCGTCGATGACATGGCCGGGCGTTCGGCGCGCGCTTGCGCCGCTGTACCGGACCCGCGGAGAATCGGGCGAGGAAAAGGCGCTGAAGTTCAATCTGGAGGAAGGCGGGGAGAAGAAACTACTCGGCAACGCCGTCGAGGCGAAGCTGGCGGACATCTTCGGCGCCGATTGGCGCGGCCATCCGCGCAAGCAGGAACTTCGCGAGTCGATCCCCGATTTTCTTTGGCGGGCGGACTACGACGAAGTGGGCGGTCGGCGCGTGATCATTCTTCCCGCGACCGAGCGCGCGGCGCGCAGGGCGGAGGCCGCGCGCAAGTGCGTCGCGGAGTTCGGCTTGTCGGGCGACCACGCCGGCAAGATCGAGGCGTTGCGACTGCCGTCCGGCTGGGAGCCCTATTCTATTGACGCGCTTCGGGCGATGCTGCCGCACCTCGAAGCCGGGGTAAGGTTCGGTGAGATCGTCAACGGCCCCGACTGGGGCGAATGGCGAAGCCGAACGTTTCCCGATCGCGAGCAACCGACCGGCGAAGTGCTCGACCGCCTTCCCAGCCCCGCCGACCGGGAAGAAAGCAGACGCGTCGCCGGGTTGCGTAACCCTACGGTTGCGCGCACCCGCAACGAACTGCGCAAGGTCGTCAATAATCTGATCGACATGTTCGGCAAGCCGGACTTGATCCGCATCGAGTTTGCGCGCGATGTCGGCAACTCGAAACGCCAGCGCGAGGAAAAGGCGGACGGCATTCGCCTCCACGAGAGGCGGCGCGAGAAAGCGCGCAAGAATCTCCAGGGAAAAGGTATCGCCGAGCCGTCACGGGAGGATGTCGAGAAATGGCTGCTCTGGGAAGAGTGTGGACACACCTGTCCGTACTCGGGAGACTCCATCTCGTTCGACAGTCTGTTCAGGGACGGAAAGTTCGAAGTCGAGCACATCTGGCCGCGGTCCCTCTCACTCGACGACAGTTTCAGGAACAAGACCCTGTGCCGCAAGGATTTGAACGCCCGGAAGGGCAACCGGATCCCGTTCGAGTTGTTTGAAAACAGTCCGGAAGACTGGGCGGCGTTGGCGTGCCGACTCTCCCGCATGAAGGCGTCCAAGGGCGGAATCGGCATGTCTCCCGGCAAGATCAGGCGATTCCTCGCCGACTCCATCCCCGACGGTTTTGACTCCCGGCAACTGAACGACACCGGTTACGCCGCCCGTCAGGCCGCCGCCTATCTGAAGAGGCTTTGGCCGGATTACGGGCCGGACGCGCCGGTGAAGGTTGACGCCGTATCGGGGCGGGTCACGGCGCATCTTCGCCGGCTGTGGGGCCTGAACAACATTCTGGCCGATGACGGCGAGAAAACCCGCGCCGATCACCGCCATCACGCGATCGATGCGCTGACGGTCGCGTGCTGCCACCCGGGGATGACGCAGAAACTCGCGCGCTACTGGCGGGACGAGGACAATCCCCGCGCGCCGCAGCCGCGCCTTCCTCCGCCGTGGGACTCGATTCGAAGCGATGCGGAAAAGCAGGTCGCAGCCATCGTCGTGTCCCATCGTGTCCGAAGGAAAGTCTCCGGACCGCTCCACAAGGAGACGGTTTACGGCGATACGGGCGAGGATGTCGCGGGCACGGGCGGAACGACCTACCGCTATTTTGTCGCGCGCAAGAAACTCGAAGATCTCAGCAAGTACTATCTCGACGAGAAGAACATGGATCTCTGGCCGGAACAGAAGGTCCGGGAACTCGTTGAGGCGTGGGTGAACAAGCGCGGCGGCGATCCGAAGAAAGCGTTTCCGCCCTATCCGAAGCGGGGACGCAAGGGCCCGGAAATCCGCAAGGTCCGCCTGCGCATAAAACAGCAAGTCGATCTGATGGCGCGCGTTTCGACAGGCTATGCCGATCTGGGCAACAACCATCACATCGCCATCTATCGGTTGCCGAATGACAGCGTCGATTACGAAGTGGTCAGCTTGCTGGAGGCGTCGCGGCGGCTCGCGCGGCGGGAGCCTGTCGTCAGGCGCGAACGCGGCGACGGCGCGCGATTCGTGATGTCGTTGTCTCCCGGCGACTCGTTGCAGTTCACCGAAGAGGACGAGACAGAGTTAAGAGTCGTCACGGGTGTCAAAAGCAATGGTCAGATCGTCATGATCGACCACAAAGACGCGGCCGGCACGACGGTCTTTCATCCGCGCGCGAAGAGAATCTTCTCGGACGGCGGAAGAAAGGTCTCAGTCGATCCGATAGGCCGCGTCCGGCCGGCGAACGACTGAGCTTGTCTGGCGGCGATGATCCGCAAGACTGTGGAATTCTCGACTCCGGGCACCCGCCTGTCCGTCGCGCATCGCCAGCTCGTGGTCGAGCGGCCCGACCTGCCAAGGGCGACGCTCCCGATCGAGGATCTGGGTGTGGTGATCGTGGACGATGTCCGGGCGACCTACACACAGGCGGTCTTTCTCGCCCTCCTGGAAGCGGGCGCTACTGTCCTGGTTACCGGCCGCGATCATCTGCCCGCCGGCATGATGCTTCCCCTCGATGCGCATCACGTCCAGACCGAACGGCACCGCGCGCAGATCGAGACCGGCACGCCGGTCCGTAAGCGGGCGTGGCAGGCGCTCGTGCGGGCCAAGATCGAACAGCAGGCGACGGTGCTCTCTCACTTCACCGGCGCCCATGCAGGGCTCGTTCCGATGGCTCGCCGGGTGCGCTCGGGCGACCCGGACAATCTCGAAGCCCAGGCCGCACAGAGATATTGGCCGCGCCTGTTCGGCAAGACGTTCCGCCGGGACCGCGAGGCCGAGGGCGTGAATGCGCTGCTGAACTACGGCTATGCCGTTGTTCGGGCGGCGGTGGCGCGCGCCGTGGTCGCGGCCGGCTTGATTCCCTCGCTCGGCGTGCATCATCGGCATCGCGGCAATCCGTTTTGTCTGGCGGACGATCTGCTGGAACCATACCGGCCTTATGTGGATTGGCGGGTCCGCCAGATGACCCGTGACGATGCGGAAGCCGCGGCTGATCTCTCGAAACGGGAAACCCGCGCCGAACTTCTTTCCCTGTTCAACGAAACCGTGCGCGTCGGCGGAGGCCGGGAACCTCTGCTGCTTGCCCTGCATACCAGCGCGGCGTCCCTGTGTCGAACCCTGACCGGAGGCGAGCGGAGCCTCTCGCTTCCCGAAGGGCTTCCGGTGGGGCCCGATCTGGTCGATGCCGCGGAAATCGGTTGACAACCCGGTCGCGGGGGGGGGGGGGATGAAAGCGATTCCGTGGGGCTGGCGTACAATGTGGGTTATCGCGATGTTCGACTTGCCCACGGGCACGCCGAAAGCGCGCAGGGCCTATTCCACGTTCCGCAAGGACCTTCTCAACGACGGCTTTACGATGATGCAATACTCCGTCTACATACGGCACTGCGCGTCGATCGAGAACGCCAGGGTTCACGCGGCCCGGATGGGCCGCCGCGTCCCATCGGCCGGAGAGGTTCGCTTCCTGACGATCACCGACAAGCAGTTCGGCCGCATCGAGACCTATGTCGGGAAAACCCGCGAGGCGCCGCCGAATCCGCCCGCCCAGCTGGAGTTCTTTTGACCAGCGGGCGGACGAAAACGACGTTCATTCAACGCCCTGCGCGACGGGCAGTGTAGCAGATCGAGAAGCGGCCGCAATCCGCAGCCACCTCACCGTCGAGCGTGCGCGGGGCCAGAGTGTAGCAGATCGAGAAGCGGCCGCAATCCGCAGCCCGACGGGGTATCTTTCATGGGTGGAACAAGTGTAGCAGATCGAGAAGCGGCCGCAATCCGCAGCAGATCCGCGCGGATATATTGGAATATATTCAAGTGTAGCAGATCGAGAAGCGGCCGCAATCCGCAGCGAAGCACCGGGGCCAGCCGGCGGGCTGGCGAGTGTAGCAGATCGAGAAGCGGCCGCAATCCGCAGCGTCTGACCGGCGTTCGTAATAGTCCGTCAGAGTGTAGCAGATCGAGAAGCGGCCGCAATCCGCAGCCATCAACTTCGTCGGATCGCCAATGACGCAAGTGTAGCAGATCGAGAAGCGGCCGCAATCCGCAGCGCAAGCCGCGAAGGGGTTCCTGGCTCCCCAAGTGTAGCAGATCGAGAAGCGGCCGCAATCCGCAGCCACTCTGATGCGTTTAATTTCACCGTTAGAAGTGTAGCAGATCGAGAAGCGGCCGCAATCCGCAGCCTTCTCGGTTCAAGTTCCTAAAATCAAAATAGTGTAGCAGATCGAGAAGCGGCCGCAATCCGCAGCCTCGACCGTCCCGGGATTCCCCGCCGGTCTAGTGTAGCAGATCGAGAAGCGGCCGCAATCCGCAGCAGCCCGGTCGCATACCCCTCGCAGAGTACGAGTGTAGCAGATCGAGAAGCGGCCGCAATCCGCAGCCGCCTGCCGGGATCTTCGCCAACACGTTGCAGTGTAGCAGATCGAGAAGCGGCCGCAATCCGCAGCCAGAACTTTATAATCGGCCTGTGCCACGGAAGTGTAGCAGATCGAGAAGCGGCCGCAATCCGCAGCCGGACCGGGAATGGCTTATCCCAGGCTGGCAGTGTAGCAGATCGAGAAGCGGCCGCAATCCGCAGCTTCGATGGCGATGAACGAGACCATCGACGGAGTGTAGCAGATCGAGAAGCGGCCGCAATCCGCAGCAGGTTACCGGCAACATGGACTTCGATGGAAGTGTAGCAGATCGAGAAGCGGCCGCAATCCGCAGCGGGATCGTCGGTGATAAATTCGAGGAAAGGAGTGTAGCAGATCGAGAAGCGGCCGCAATCCGCAGCCGAAGCGTGTGTCTGTCATTCGTATTCCTTAGTGTAGCAGATCGAGAAGCGGCCGCAATCCGCAGCCGCGGCCGGCGCGGTTCTGTCTTGGGACTAAGTGTAGCAGATCGAGAAGCGGCCGCAATCCGCAGCGAAGGGGCCATGCCTTCGGCTGCGAGTGTGAGTGTAGCAGATCGAGAAGCGGCCGCAATCCGCAGCGTATCTAGCCGAGGCGCGCGAGCGCGGCGAAGTGTAGCAGATCGAGAAGCGGCCGCAATCCGCAGCGCTGGCGCAATGGAACTACCGCGCCGACAAAGTGTAGCAGATCGAGAAGCGGCCGCAATCCGCAGCGAACGTACCGGAATACACCCTCAAGGCAGAAGTGTAGCAGATCGAGAAGCGGCCGCAATCCGCAGCGTCTCGGGGCAAACTCGCGAGGTCGCCGGGAGTGTAGCAGATCGAGAAGCGGCCGCAATCCGCAGCAGCGATGTACTTCAGCAAGTCATGGCTACGAGTGTAGCAGATCGAGAAGCGGCCGCAATCCGCAGCGGGAGATCATGGCGGGCAAAGCAAAGAACGAGTGTAGCAGATCGAGAAGCGGCCGCAATCCGCAGCCAGCCGGGAGGACTCCCGGCACCTCCTCGAAGTGTAGCAGATCGAGAAGCGGCCGCAATCCGCAGCGTGGCGGCATGATGATGTCGCCGGACGTGAAGTGTAGCAGATCGAGAAGCGGCCGCAATCCGCAGCGGCCAACCGTGGCTAGCCGGGGCCAGCCGGAGTGTAGCAGATCGAGAAGCGGCCGCAATCCGCAGCGTGTCCACGCGCAGCGACTTGTCGTTGGCAGTGTAGCAGATCGAGAAGCGGCCGCAATCCGCAGCCTCGCCGGTTGCGTTCATCCCCGCGGGCGAAGTGTAGCAGATCGAGAAGCGGCCGCAATCCGCAGCCAACAGCCGCGTGGCCACCCGCGATATCCGAGTGTAGCAGATCGAGAAGCGGCCGCAATCCGCAGCCCAATCGTTTCGAGTACTTGGACACCGAAGAGTGTAGCAGATCGAGAAGCGGCCGCAATCCGCAGCCCGGTGAGCTTCGGCGACTGCGCGGTCTCGAGTGTAGCAGATCGAGAAGCGGCCGCAATCCGCAGCGCAATGATTGATATTGCTCGACAGCTTCATAGTGTAGCAGATCGAGAAGCGGCCGCAATCCGCAGCTTGCCAATCCTGATTGTGCCGGCGTTAGGGAGTGTAGCAGATCGAGAAGCGGCCGCAATCCGCAGCCCCGGCCCGTGAACCCACCGACAAGGGAAGAGTGTAGCAGATCGAGAAGCGGCCGCAATCCGCAGCGAGGAAGGTATTCGCGCCGCTCTCTATGGCAGTGTAGCAGATCGAGAAGCGGCCGCAATCCGCAGCCGGCGGGCTGGCGATCCGACGGCGGGCTGGAGTGTAGCAGATCGAGAAGCGGCCGCAATCCGCAGCCTCGATGACCTCACGAAGGCGCCGACCTGGAGTGTAGCAGATCGAGAAGCGGCCGCAATCCGCAGCGTCTCCGCAGCATCTACCGCCCGCCGATGTAGTGTAGCAGATCGAGAAGCGGCCGCAATCCGCAGCCAGACCGACGACCATACGGTCCGTTCCACCAGTGTAGCAGATCGAGAAGCGGCCGCAATCCGCAGCACGAAGGCTGTGGCCGATCTTGGAATTTCCAGTGTAGCAGATCGAGAAGCGGCCGCAATCCGCAGCGAAATAACCCGGATAGACGAAGCGACGAAGAGTGTAGCAGATCGAGAAGCGGCCGCAATCCGCAGCCCAAAACCCGCGCGGAGGCCGATGATGCCGAGTGTAGCAGATCGAGAAGCGGCCGCAATCCGCAGCGTGATTGTATGAAGCTCTTGCTGGCTCAGGAGTGTAGCAGATCGAGAAGCGGCCGCAATCCGCAGCTTGACGGACTATTACGAACGCCGGTCCGATAGTGTAGCAGATCGAGAAGCGGCCGCAATCCGCAGCCCTCTGGCTATATTCAATGCCGGAGGATTAAGTGTAGCAGATCGAGAAGCGGCCGCAATCCGCAGCTCTATGAAAGCGTTGAGCAAGGATTCGCAAAGTGTAGCAGATCGAGAAGCGGCCGCAATCCGCAGCGGCTAGCCACGGCGCTCCCCGGCGCTCCCCAGTGTAGCAGATCGAGAAGCGGCCGCAATCCGCAGCCATCGACGGTCGTTTTGTCGCGACATTCAGAGTGTAGCAGATCGAGAAGCGGCCGCAATCCGCAGCATGGGAATCGAAAGGATCGAAGGCGGCCTGAAGTGTAGCAGATCGAGAAGCGGCCGCAATCCGCAGCGAAAGCGTAGGTCTAAGGAGGCAGGAATGGAGTGTAGCAGATCGAGAAGCGGCCGCAATCCGCAGCGGCGTCGCTTATCGCGGCACATGGCGATCAAGTGTAGCAGATCGAGAAGCGGCCGCAATCCGCAGCCCAGCCGCCGGGCCGCTACAAATTCAGCTCCAGGATGTAGAGCCCGCCGGTGTGGCGGTCGACGGCGTAGACCAGCCCGGCTTCGTCGACGAAGACATCGTTGATCTGGACCGCGCCGGCGCGGCTGCCCTCGGGCGTGGCGGGCACATAGCAGGCGACCTCCTCGGGGCGATAGGGATCGGAGATGTCATGCACCCGAAGCCCGCCGTTGAAATAAGCGCCGAAGATCAAGGTGCTGGAACGGAAGGAGCCGGGCTGGTTTTCGTGCAGGTTATGCGAGCCGTAGCGCCCGCCGCGCCGGCCGAACTCCTCGACCGGCGGCAGCGGCAGGGTCGAGATCGGCACCAGGTTGGTCTCGTCGCGCGCGTCGATGACCCAGGTGAGCTTGGGCCAGTCCTCGCCGCCGTCACGAATGCACTCGTCGGTCACGATCAGCAGATCGCGGTCGAAGATCGGCAGCACCGTGTGGCTGAACCCCGGATAGGGCGGGTGCGGGTTCCAGCTTCCGACCACGACGGGGTTGGCCATGTCGGCGATGTCCAGGATGAAGATCCCGGCGTCGAGATAGGCGAGATAGACCCTGTCGGGGCGTTCGGGATAGACGTTGGTGTTGTGCGCCCGGAAGCCCATGTCGAAGCGCGGATGGCGCTTGGGCGGCGGCGCGTCGTCGCCCACGCGCGTGCCCGGCAGCCACCAGCTTCCGACCTCGACCGGCTTCGTCGGCTCGCTCACGTCGATCGAGCGGTAGAACTGGCAATCGTTGGGGTTGACAGGCTCGAAGTCGGGCGCGCCGCCGGCGAAATGGATATATCTGCCGTCGGCGAACCAGAGCTGGTGGACGCCCATCGAGCCCGGTCCGGAGCAGTCGTAGAAGGCGATCGAGCGCGGCGCCTCGGGCGTTGCGACATCGAAGATCTCGATGCCGGCCGGCTCCACGCCGAACCCCGGATCGACGAGCCCGCCGGGCCCGCGGGTCTGATAGGCGACCGCCAGGATGTCGCCCACGAGATCGAGCGAGTTGGACCGCATCCGGCGGTGCGCCAGATCGGTCTGCACGATCACCTTGGGCCGGGACGGATCGGAAACGTCGACGCCGGTGAAATTCTTGGGCGGACCCTCGTGGGCAAGCCACATGATGCGCCGTCCGCCGGCGGCGTGCTGGATCGCCATGCCTTCGCCCAAGCCGCCCCAGCCGTTGAGCCGGTCCTGGGCGACGAGCCTCATGTTCCGCGCCTCGTCCCGTTCCATTCACGCCTCCGCGTCGAGCGCGCCGGCCGCTTCCAGCGCGCGTTGAAGATCGAGCGCCCCGATCCCCTGGGTGATCGCCACCAGCCGGGTCTCCTTCCGGCCGTCGGGCCAGCCCTCCAGGGCTACGGGCGGGTACAGCGCATGATGGACCGCGTTGATCGCGACCGGCCGCTTCCGCCCGCGCACCCGGACGATTCCCTTGATGCGCAGAACATCGCCCCCGCGCAGCGACGTCAGGGCGTCGAGCCAGCGCACCAGGCCCCGCCAGTCGAGCGGCCGGTCGATGACGATGCAATGCGCCTTGATGTCCGGCGCATGGCCTGCGCAATGAGCCTCGATGTCCGGCGCATCGAGACTCGCCCGGCCGGAGGGCGGCGGCGGGGTCCCGTCGAGCAGCGCCGCCGGCTCGACATCCGCCGCATCGAGGATCGGCACGGTCTCGTCGATCGCCCGAAGCCGCGCCGTCACGTCGTCCGGCGGGCCGGCGAGATCGCGTTTGCTGAGCACGATCCGGTCGGCGAACGCGGCCTGGCGGGCCGCTTCGGGCCGCCGCGCGAGATGGTCAGCGCCGTGGACCGCATCGACCACCGTGATGACGGCGCCCGCGCAATAGCGCCCGAGAAGCGCCGGATCGGTCATGAGGGTCTGGAGAACCGGCCCGGGATCGGCGAGACCCGTGGTCTCCAGCAGCACGCGGGAGAACGCCGGCGCCGCGCCCGCCGCCCTGCGCCCGGCAAGATCCGAGAGCGCATCGACCAGATCGCCCCGGATCGAGCAGCATATGCAGCCCGACCGGAGGACCGTCAGGTCCTCCTCGGCCGCGCTGACCAGCGCGTGGTCGATGGCGATCTCGCCGAACTCATTGACCACCACGGCGGCGTCGCCGAGGCGGGGATCGCGCAGCAGGCGGTTGAGCAGCGTCGTCTTGCCGCTGCCCAGGAACCCGGTGATGAGATGGACCGGAATCACGGAGTGTCGAGGACCAGCCCCGCCAGCCGCTCGTGGGTGGTGATCCAGGCCCAGTCGAGCGCCTTGACCGTCTCGATCGCCGCCTTGAACTCGATCGCGCCGGACGGGCGGCCGAAGACATGGGCGTGGGCGGTCACATCGAGGCTCGCATGCGGCCGGCCGATCCCGTCCCAGCCCTCGAGGATCCGCCGCAGCGTCGCGGTGAACGCCGCCGGCTCGTGGCCGTAGCGCATGGTAATGGGCAAATCGTTGACCTCCATGGTGAACGGCACCCCGGCGAGCGTCCCGGCCGGCGTCTCGATCAGGTAGGGCAGATCGGCGTCGAAAACATCGGCGGTCCAGCGGAAGCCGCGCCCGGCCAGGAGCTCCAGCGTGTTTTGCGAATTCGTCGCGCGCGGGCTGATGAAGCCGTGCGGCCGCTTGCCGAAGCAGCTTTCGAAGGCCTCGACGCCGCGGACCAGATCCGCCTCCTCTTCCGCGCGGTCCTGATAGACCGGCAGCAGGTTCTGCGCCCAGGCATGGGCGCCGATCGGATGGCCGTCGGCATCGATCCGGCGCAACAGCTCCGGCCAGCGCTCGGCGATGATCCCGCTGGCGTAGGCGCTGCACGGAATACCGCCCGCGGCCACGATGTCGAGCAGCCGCCAGGCGCCTTCGGTCATGCCGTAGCGCGCCCAGGACCGGGCCTGGGTGTCCAGGACGCCCGGCCTCAGCGGGTTGCCCATCGGCCCGACGCCCGGCGCGGCGTCGTCGGTCCAGGCCTCGCACATGATGTGGAAGCAGACCGCCAGAGGCCGGTCGGCCGGCCATCCGGGCGGCGGCGCGCTGCAGGCCATGGAAATACTCCCGATTCCGTTGGAGCCGGGAGTATTGTTTCACTCTCGGCCGGAGGGTTCAAATCGGGCGGCGGCGACCGCGGGAAACGCCGCCGCGCCCTTCCGGTCCAATCCGGGAGCGGTGCGCCGCCGATCGGCAAGCCCGCACGGGAGTTAACGCAGAATGGATGGAAAGATCGCGCTGGAGGAGCATTTCGCGCTGGAGGAGACCATGCGCGAATCGACGCCGCCGGGCCTGCCCGCGAAGCTCACGGAGCATCTCCACGCGCGGCTGCTGGACTTCCACGGCCACCGGCTTCGCGACATGGATGCTTCTGGGGTCGAGCTTGCGGTCCTGTCGATGAACGCGCCCGCCGTCCAGGGCGTACTGGAGACCGAAGCCGCGATCGCGCTGGCCCGGAAGTCCAACGACATCCTGGCCGAGGAGGTCGCCGGGCGGCCCGACCGGTTCGCCGGGTTCGCCGCCCTGCCGATGCAGGACCCCGATGCGGCCGCGGCGGAGCTCGCCCGCTGCGTCCGCGATTTCGGCTTCAAGGGAGCCTTGGTCAACGGCTTCACCCAAAAGGAGACGCCGGACTCCGCGGTCTGCTACGATATCCCCGAGTACCGGCCATTCTGGGCCGCCGTCGAAGAGCTCGGTGTGCCGTTCTACATGCACCCGCGGATGCAGATCCCGCCGCGGGCCGGCGCGTATGGCGGCCAGATGTGGACGATGGGCGCGGCCTGGGGGTTTGCGCGCGAGACCTCGATCCATGCGCTGCGGCTGATCGGATCGGGCCTGTTCGACGCCTTTCCGGGGCTCCGGATCGTGCTCGGCCATCTCGGCGAACGCATTCCTTTCGACATGTGGCGGATCGACGCGCGGGTGAAGGCCATGCCCTTCGACTATCCCTGCAAGCGCCCGGTGAGCGCCTATCTGCGCGAGAATTTCCATTTCACGACCTCGGGCAATTTCAGCGATCCGGCATTTCAATGTACCCTCGCCGGAGTCGGACCGGAGCGCGTCATGTTCTCGATCGACTATCCCTTCGAGGAGATGGCGCCGGGCTCGGCCTGGTTCGACGAGACCGCGCTCGCCGACGCCGACAGGATCAGGATCGGCCGCGCCAACGCCATCGACCTGTTCGAGCTCGACCTCGATTAGGCCCGGACAATGCAAGGCAAGATCATCCTGGAAGAGCACTTCGCGCTGGAAGAGACTTGGCGGGATTCGGTCCCCGACGCGCTGCCGGCGGACAAGATCGACGATCTCCGCGGCCGGCTGTTCGACTTCGACGGCGTCCGGCTGCGCGAGATGGACGCCAACGGGATCGAATTCGCGATTCTGTCGCTCAACACGCCCACGGTGCAGCGCGTCCTCGACGTCAGCGAGGCGATCGCCCTGGCCCGACGCTCCAACGATTTCCTCGCCGCGGAGGTCGCCAGGCGGCCCGACCGGTTCGCTGGCTACGCGGCGCTGCCGATGCAGGACCCCGAGGCGGCGGCCGCGGAACTCGCCCGCTGTATCGGCGATCTCGGCTTCAAGGGCGCGATGGTCTACGGCTTCACCCAGAAGGACGCGCCCGATTCGGCGATCTACTACGACATCGCCGAATACCGGCCGTTCTGGGCTGCGGTCCAGGATCTCGACGCGCCGTTCTACCTCCATCCGCGCCTCCAGATCCCAACCCGCGCGCATGGCTATGAGGGCCACGAATGGCTGATGGGCGCGGCCTGGGGCTATGCCGGCGAGACGTCGTTGCATGCGCTGAGGCTGATCGGCTCGGGGCTGTTCGACGACTATCCGGGCCTTCGCGTCGTCATCGGCCATATGGGCGAACGTATCCCCTACGACATGTGGCGCATCGATCGCTGGGTGGCGGAACTGCCCTTCGACTACCGCGCCAGGCGGCCGGTGAGCGATTACCTGCGCGAGAATTTCCACATCACCACCTCCGGGAACTTCAGCGATCCGGCGCTCGCCTGCGCGCTCGCCGCGCTCGGCGCGGACCGGATCATGTTCTCGGTCGACTATCCCTATGAGGACATGGCGATGGGCGCGGCCTGGTTCGACGCCGCCCCGCTGTCGGAAGCCGACCGGGCCAGGATCGGCCGGACCAACGCCATCGAGCTGTTCAAGCTCGATCTCGGCTGAGACCTGCCGGGCGGGGCTGCTCAGCCCGGCCGGCAGGCGGCGATCGCCGCGCTGGTCTTGTCGGTGTTGCGCGGGTTGGGCTCCGGCATCCGCTGGATCACCGGGCGGCCCCAACCCGGCTCGCCCACCAGCACGCCGTCGCGCACCACCACGCGGCCGCGCACCAGGGTATGGACCACCCGCCCGGTGGTCCGGAAGCCGTGCCACGGAGTCACGCGGGATCTGGAATGAAGCCTGTCGCGGGAGATCTTCGAGGCGTGGTCCATGTCGACAATCGCGATGTCGGCGTCCGAGCCCGGCGCGATCAGCCCCTTGCGCGGGTAGCAGCCCCAGGCCGCGGCCGGCGCCGCGGCGGACCACTGGACATACTGGTTGATCGTCGCCTTCCCGGCGTTGACCTGGGTCAGCATGATCGGCATCTGGGTCTCGACGCCGGGGAAGCCGCAGTCGCAATCCCAGATCGAGTTGGACGCCTTCTCCTCGGGCAAATGCGGGGCATGGTCGGTGGCGATCATGTCGATGGCGCCGTCGTGCAGCGCCGCCCACAGCGCATCGCCGTGGCCCTTCTCGCGGATCGGCGGGTTGACCCGCAGCAGCCCGCCGAGTTCGTCCATGTCGTCGACGGTGAAGATCAGGTATTGCGGGCAGGTCTCCACGGTCACGTCGACGCCGCGCGCCTTGCCGGACCGAACCAGATCCAGCGCATCGCCCGAACTCTTGTGCGCGATGTGGAGCCTGGCGCCGGTCCATTCGGCGAACGCGATCGCGCGGCCGACCGCCTCGATCGCGCAGATCTCGGGCCGCGCCGCCAAGTGGGCGCGCGCGTCGTTCCGGCCGACCGCCTTGAGTTGCGCCTCGCGCCGGGCCATGATCGAGGGGTTCTCGGCATGCACCGTGCAGCGGAGGCCGAGCCGGGCGAGGATCTCGAAGCCTTCGAGCATCGCTCCGTCCGACGGCGCCGGAAGGTCGCCGAACGTGTTGCCCATGAAGCATTTGAAGCCGCTGACGCCGGCCTTCGCCAGATCCTCGAGCCGATCGATGTTGTCCTCGTCCAACAGGCCGTAGATGCCGTAATCGACATGGGCCTGCCTCCGGGCCCGCGCCTGCTTGTCGCGCAGCGCCTCGAGCGTGCCGGTCGGCGGATGGGTGTTGGGCATCTCGAAGACCGAGGTGGCGCCGCCGCAGGCCGCGGCCGCGGTGCCCGTCTCCCAGTTCTCCTTGTAGTCGTAGCCCGGCTCGCGGAAATGGACATGGCTGTCGACCGCGCCGGGCAGGACGTAGAGCCCCGAAGCATCGACGGTCTCGCGCGCCGGCGGCGACATCTCGCCGGCGGCGACGCCGAGGATGCGCTCGCCGTCGATCGCGATGTCGGCCTCGATCGTCGCCGCAGGCGAGACCACCTTGCCGCCGCGGATCAGCAGATCGACCTGTTTCATGTCTCGATCCCTCAGATGACCCAGCCGCCGTCGACGGCGAGGTCCTGGCCGGTGATGTTGCGGGCCCGCTCGCTCGCCAGAAACAGCACCGCGTTGGCGACATCGGCGTCGGTGGAGACCCGCCTCAGCGCGTATTCGGCCGCGTACCGGGCGCGCGCCTGCTCCGGCGTGATGCGGAGCGCCTTGGCGCGCTCGGCGCAGACCCGCTCGAAGCGCGGCCCGTCGACCATGCCGGGGCAGACGCAGTTGACGTTGATGTTGTGGACGCCGACCTCCAGCGCGGTCGACTTGGTGACGCCGCGCAGGCCCCATTTGGATGCCGAATAGGCCATGCGCCCGGCGCGGCCGCGCAGCCCGAAGGTGCCGCCGACATTGACGATCTTGCCGTATTCGCGCTCGATCATGCCGGGCAGCGCCGCGCGCATGGTCAGATAGCAACCCTTCATGTTGAGCTCGACGATCCGGTCGAAATCCTCGGGCTCGGTCTCCCAGGACATGGTTTCCAGCGGCCCGCTGCCGCCGGCGACGTTGACCAGGATGTCGATCCGGCCGAAGGCGTCCAGGCCCCGGGCGACCGCCGCGTCAACCTCTTTCGGGTCGGTGACGTCACAGGCGGCGACCGTCGCGCGGCGGCCCATCGCGCGGGCTTCCTCGGCTACCGGCTCGATCGCCGCGAGATCGCGGCCGGCCAGCACGAGGTCCGATCCGCCTGCGGCGAAGCCCCGCGTGACGGCCGCGCCCATACCCTTGGCGGGTCCGGTGATGAGAGTGACCCGGTCGTCGAAATCCGCCATGTCCGTCGCCTTTCCGATCGCCCGGCCTGCCTACACGGTGCGGCGGGCGGGCGCAACGCGGGCGCCCGACCGGGAGCGACGCGTCGGCGAACCGGCCGGGGAGGCCGCCACGCCCGGGATTTCCGGTCTCGCTCATCCATCCGTCCCGCAGCGGTCGGAAGGGCTTTTCAATCGCCCGGCATTTGGCGATGATCGGACTATCGCGACGGCAGCGACGGCGCCGCAACCGACGAGGCGCGCGCGCCGAACGGGAGGACATGATGACCTGGTCAAACAGCGAGATCGCGGCTCTGGTCGAGCCCGATCGGGTCCACCGCAAGGCCTATGTGGATCCGGAGATCTTCGCGCTCGAGATGGAGCGCATCTTCGAGCGCCTTTGGATCTATATCGGCCATGAGAGCCAAGTGAAGCAGCCGGGCGACTACTATCTGGCGCAGGTCGGGCGCCAGCCGATGATCATGGTGCGCGACGACAACGGCGAGATCCATGTCCTCTACAACCGTTGTCCGCACCGTGGCGCGCAGCTCTGCACCGCGCGCCGCGGCAACGCCGGCAAGCTGTTCCAGTGCTCCTATCACGCCTGGACGTTCAACCTCGACGGCGGGATGGACGCCGTGCCCGCGGCCGCCGGCTACGACGGCACCCGTTTCGACAAGAACGACCCCGCCTTCCACATGCGCAAGGCACCGCGGGCGGAGAATTACCGCGGCTTCTGGTTCGCCTCGGTCAACGAGGACGCGCCGGATCTCCAGACTCATCTGGGCGGCGCGAAAGAGGCCTTCGACCAGCTCATCGACCGGGCGCCGGGCGGCGAGACCGAGGTCGTCGGCGATTGCTTCCGAATGATCCAGCAATCCAACTGGAAGATCTTTCTGGAGAACCAGATCGACGTCTCCCATCCGGGCGTCACCCACGAGTCGGCCGGCGCCGCCGCCCGCGCGGTAGAGAACGACATCAAGAAGTCGGGCGAGACCCCGCCGATGGGCTACGGCTTCATCTCGGACTTCGCCAGGTTCGGCTATGAGGGCTGGGACAAGTTCGGCACCACCGGCCACCCGCAGGGCCACTGCACGCTTGAAGGCTATATGGGCCTGCGCCCGGACGACCCGGACACCCAAGAATACGTCCGGCGGATGTACGCGGCCTATGGCGAGGAGCGCGCCGAGGAGATCCTGGGCGTCAACCTGCATCATGTGTTGATCTACCCGTGCAACTCCGTCCAGCCGCCGCTGCAGCAACTCCGCACGATCCGGCCGATCGGCCCCGACAGGACGCTGAGCGAGATCTGGCAGTTCCGGCTGAAAGGCGCCCCCGAGGCGATCTACGACCGCTCGCTCGCCTATTACTACTTGGTGAATTCGCCCTCGACGATGATCAATGCCGACGACCTGTTCAACTGGTGGAAATGCCAGCACGGGCTCGAGAGCAGCGGCGGCGAATGGGTCAGCCTGCACCGCAACGCCGGCCAGGATTTCATGGAGGACGGAATCATGAGGTCGGCGCCGGCCTCGATGAGCGAGCTGCCGCTGCGCTCGATGGCCGAGGCCTGGAAGGGCTATATGACCGCCAACGGCAAGGAGGGCTGAGCGCGATGGGCGAAGCCGCGGTCAAGCTGGCGGCCGGCGATCCGTTCGCCGTCGCCGACGTCAGCGTCGAGACCCAGCTTGCGGTCGAGCGCTTTCTCTACCGCCAGGCCGAGATCCTCGACGAGAAGCGGTGGGACGACTGGCTCGCGCTGTTCACCGAGGACGGCCACTACTGGATGCCGGCCGAGGAGGACCAGCAGGACGGCGAGGGGGTTCCCAACATTTTCTGGGAAAACCTCGCCACGATGAAGATCCGCATCGGGCGGAACAGCCATCCCCGCGCACACAGCCAGGCGCCGCAGAACCGGCTGTGCCATGTCGTCTCCAACGTGATCATCGAATCCGAAGACGCCAACGGCGACGTGGTGGTCCGCTCGCGCTTCCATTGCGCGGAGTACCTGCGCTACGATGTGCGCAGCTTCACCGGCAAGTACCGGCACTATCTCAGGAAAACGACCGCCGACGGCTACCGGATCGCGCTGCAGCGCGTAGACCTCGTCAACCGTGAGGGGCCGTACGAGTACGTCCTGCAGTGGTGGGTCTAGCCCCGAGCGGCCGGGGCTGACCCTCGATGGCCCGCGCCGCGCCCGCGGCCATTGGCGCTCCGGCCGATTTCATCCGCGACATCGTCGCGGACGACCTCTCCGCCGGTCGTATCGGGACCGTGGTGACCCGGTTTCCGCCCGAGCCCAACGGCTATCTCCATATCGGCCACGCCAAGTCGATGATGCTCAATTTCGGGGTGGCCGCCGGGGCGGGCGGGCGCTGCCACCTGCGCTTCGACGACACCAACCCGGTGCGCGAGGAGACCGCCTTCATCGAGGCGATCAAGGAGGACGTGCGCTGGCTCGGCTGCGACTGGGGGGACCATCTGTACTTCGCCTCGGACCATTTCGAGCGGCTCTACGGCTGGGCCGAGCGCCTGGTGCGCGACGGCAAGGCCTATGTCGACGACCAGAGCGCCGAGAAGATCCGACAGACCCGCGGCACGCTGACCGAGCCCGGCAGCGAGAGCCCGTGGCGCGGCCGGTCGATGGAGGAGAATCTCGACCTGTTGCGCCGTATGCGGGCGGGCGCGTTCCCCGACGGCGCGCGGGTGCTCCGCGCCAGGATCGACATGGCCTCGGGCAACATCAATCTGCGCGACCCGGTGCTCTACCGCATCCTGCATACCGTCCATCCGCGCACCGGCGATGAATGGTGTCTGTATCCGACCTACGACTTCGCGCACGGCCAGTCCGATGCGATCGAGGGCGTGACGCATTCGCTGTGCACGCTGGAGTTCGCCGACCACCGCCCGCTCTACGACTGGCTGATCGACAATCTGCCGGCGCCTTCGCGGCCCAGGCAGTACGAGTTCGCCCGGCTCAACCTCGCCTATACCGTGCTGTCCAAGCGCCGGCTGATCCGGCTGGTCGAAGACGGTCATGTCGCCGGCTGGGACGACCCGCGCATGCCGACCCTGGCCGGGTTGCGCCGCCGCGGCGTCCCGCCCGAGGCGATCGCCGAATTCACCCGGCGCATCGGCGTTGCCAAGGCCGACAGCCTGGTCGACATGGCGCTGTTCGAGCACTGCATGCGCGAGACCATGAACCCGACCGCCGAGCGCCGGATGGCCGTCCTGCGGCCGCTCAAGGTCGTGATCGAGAACTACCCTGAAGGCCGGACCGAGATGGTGGAGGCCCTCAACAACCCCAACGATCCGGCCGCCGGCACGAGGCGGATCCCGTTCTCCCGCGAGATCTTCGTCGAGCGCGAAGATTTTCTCGAGGACGCGCCGGGAAAGTTCTTTCGCCTGTCGCCCGGACGCGAGGTGCGGCTGCGCTACGCCTATTTCGTCACCTGCATCGGGGCGGTCAAGGACGCATCGGGCGCCGTCGCCGAGCTGCGCTGCGCCTACGATCCCGCGACCCGCGGCGGCGATGCGCCCGACGGTCGCAAGGTCCGCGGCGCCATTCACTGGGTCTCGGCGGCCGAGTCGGTCCCGGCCGAGATCCGCCTCTACGACCATCTGTTCACCGTCCCCGAGCCCGGCGCGGAGGGCGATTTTCTGGACGATCTCAATCCGGACTCGCTGACGGTCCTCGACCGCGCCCGGTTGGAGCCGGACCTGGCCCGGGCGGCGCCGGCGGGACCGGTCCAGTTCGAGCGCCAGGGCTATTTCGCGCCCGATCCCGATTCACGCCGCGGGGCGCCGGTCTTCAACCGTATCGTGGGCCTGCGCGATTCCTGGGCCCGAATCCAGGCGAAAGTCGCGTGATGCCCAAGACCCCCGATTACTTCCGCGACAAGACCATCCTGATTACCGGCGCCGCCTCGGGCATCGGGCGCGCGACCGCCGGGATCTTTGCCCGCGAGGGCGCGCGGGTCATTGCCGCCGATATTGACGGGCCCGGCGCGGAAAGCTGCGCGGACGCGGTCCGCCAGGCCGGCGGCGAAGCGATAGCGGTCACCGCCGACGTGACCGACCGGGCCGCGGTCGATGCGGCGGTGGAAGCCGGGATCGCCGCCTTTCAGCGGATCGATTTCCTGTTCAACAGCGCCGGGGCGGCCGGCCGGCGCGCGCCGTTCCTGGAGATCGACGCCGATCTCTGGCGCCACGCGTTCGCGCTCAACGTCGATGGCGCGTTCAACGCGATCCAGGCGGCGTTGCCGCACATGCTGGCGGCCGGCGCAGGCGTGATCGTCAACATGGCATCCATGGCCCACCGCCGCGGTGGGCCGGGCCATTCGGTCCATTACGCCGCCGCCAAGGGCGCGGTCGTCACGCTCACCATGGGCGTCGCGCGCGAATTCGCCGACAAGGGCGTCCGCTGCCTCTCGATCTCGCCCGGTCCGGTCGACACCCCCTTCCAGGCCGCCGCGGCGACCTCGGCCGAACTCGCCCGGCGCATGCTCGAAGACGTCCCGATGAAGCGCTTCGGCGCCCCCGAAGAGATCGGCGAACTCGTCCTGTTCCTCTGCTCGGACGCCTGCGGCTTCATGACCGCGGACACCATCTATGTCAGCGGCGGCGGCGGCTGGCGCTGACGGCGCATGCGTCCGCGCGGCGGGCGACTGCGGCGGGCGGCTCAGCCCGGGTCGGCGAAGCCCAGCAGATCTTCGATGACCGCAAGCTGAATGCGGGCGCAGGGGGCGAGGTCGGCCAGCGGCGCGGATTCGTTGGCGGCGTGTCCGTCATGGGCGCTGCCGGGTCCGAAGGTGAGAATCTCGATGCCGTCATCGGCGAAGTGGCGACCGTCGCTGGCGCCGACCGCGACTATGTCGCGTGGCGGCGCGCCGGTGACGGCCTCGATCGCGCGGCGGAAGGCCGCGATCGCCGGTCCGTCGGAGGCGGAAGCGAAGCCGTTGGTGCCGGTGATGAATTCCAGGTCGTAGCTGTCGAGCGGCTCGCCTGCGGTTTCCAGCAGCGCCGTGAGCTCGGCGAAGGCGGTCTCCACCGTCTCGCCGGGCAGCACCCGCCGGTCGATCTCGATGACGCAATCGTCGGGCACGGTGTTGATGTTGTGCCCGCCGCGGATGGCGCCGATGCTGACGGTCGATTGCAGCGCGCCCCGGCGGCGGACCGAGAGCCGCGGCCCCAGCTCACGCTCGAGCGTGGCGATCAGGCGCATCGTTCTGAGGATCGCGTTGTCGCCGGCCGCGGGATCGCCGGCGTGCGCGGCCTTGCCGCGGGCGGTAAGCCGCGACCAGAACACGCCGCGCTCCTCGGCGCAGATCTGAACCCGGGTCTGGGCGCCGAGCACCAGGATGTCGGGCCTGACCGCGCCGGTTTCGCGCAGGTAGGCGAGCCCGTCCGGACCCAGCCGTTCCTCGTCGCCGACGAAGGTAAACACGACCTCGCCCGCGGCGGGCCCGCTGGCTGCGGCGACGCGCCCGGCAAGCCAGAGCTGGACCGCCATCGAGGCCTTGCAGTTGCCCGCGCCCAGCCCGTATACGCGCCCCTCGGCCACGGTCGCGACCATTGGATCGGTCCGCCACGCGCCGCGGTCGCCGACGCCCACGGTATCGGCATGGGCGTTGAAGACGACCGAGGGCGTCCCGGCGCCGATCCGGCCCACCACGTTCTCGACCCCCTCGGCGCGCGACGCGGTTTCGACCGCGTAGCCCGCCTTGGCAAGGCGGTCGCCGGCATAGGCGCAGATCGCCCTTGTGTCGCCCGGCGGATAGGCCGAGGGGATGGCGATCAGGTCGGTGAGGATCGACAGAATCTCCCGGGTGATCGCCTCATCGTCCATCGCCTGCCCCTTTCGCGCGCCGCGCGCCGCTTGCTATGCTCGCCCGCCCTTCATCACGACGGACCCAGACATGCCCGAACAGCAGCCCGACAGCAAGCGCCGGGACCGGGCGGTCATCCGCGGCGGCGCGGTGAGGGACTTCGACGAGGCCGGCGCGCTTCCGGCCGAAAATCCGCCGTGGTAACGTCCGGGCCATGTCGAACGACAAGATGAACGCGCGGGCCGCGATCCCCTCGGTCGATCGGCTGCTCGGCGCGCCGGCGCTGGCCGAGGCGTGCGAGAGGCTGGGGCGCGCGCTGATGCTGGACAGCACGCGCGCGGTGCTGGCGGAGGCCCGGGAGGAGGCCGGCGCCGGCCGAACCGTCGAGACTGCGGCGCTCATCGCCCGCATCGAAGCCCGCGCCGAGGCCGTGCGCGCGCCCTCGCTCAAGCCGGTCTTCAACCTGACCGGCACGGTGCTGCACACCAATCTCGGCCGCGCGGTGCTGGCCGATACGGCGGTCGAGGCGGTCGTCGCGGCCGCGCGCCGGCCGACCAATCTGGAATACGACATCGCCAACACGCGGCGCGGCGACCGCGATGCGCACACGGACGCGCTGATCTGCCGGCTGAGCGGGGCGGCGGCCGCCACCGCGGTCAACAACAACGCCGCCGCGGTGCTCCTGGTGCTCAACACGCTGGCGCCCGGCAAGGAGGTTCTGGTCTCCCGCGGCGAGCTGGTCGAGATCGGCGGCTCGTTTCGTATGCCCGACATCATGGCCCAGGCCGGTTGCCGGCTGCGCGAGGTCGGCGCCACCAACCGTACCCATCTCAAGGACTACGAGGCCGCGATCGGCGCCGACACCGGGCTGGTGATGAAGGTCCACGCCAGCAACTATGCGATCGAAGGGTTCACGGCCGCGGTGCCGGAGGCCACGCTCGCCACGCTGTGCGCCGCGCGCGGCGTGCCGTTCGCCGTCGATCTCGGCAGCGGCGCGCTGGCGGATCTGGCGGCCTACGGCCTGCCGCACGAGCAGACCCCGCGCGAGACCCTCGCTTCCGGCGCCGACCTCGTGACGTTCAGCGGCGATAAGCTGCTGGGCGGGCCGCAGGCCGGCATCGTCGCCGGTCGCGCCGATCTGATCGCCCGGCTCAAGGAGAACCCGCTCAAGCGCGCGCTCCGGGTCGACAAGATGACCATCGCCGCGCTGTCGGCGACGCTGGCGCTCTATCTCGACCCGGACAGGCTGGCCGAGCGCCTGCCGGGCCTGCGCCAGCTCGCGCGGCCGGAAGCCGAAATCGCGGCCTGCGCCGGCCGGCTGCAAGGCCCGGTCGCCACGGCGCTGGGCGAGACCGCGACCGTCGCCGTCATCGAATGCCGCAGCCAGATCGGCAGCGGCGCGTTGCCGATCGACAGCCTGCCGAGCCGCGGACTTTCGATCGCCCCGGCACTTGCCGGCAAGAAGGGCGCCGGCGCCGCGCTCAAGGGATTGGCCGCGGCCTTCGCTGCGCTTCCCGCGCCGGTCCTGGGCCGCATCCGGGACGGCGCGCTCACCCTCGACCTGCGCTGTCTGGAGGACGAGGCCGGCTTTATCGCTCAACTCGACCGGCTGGCCCGATGATCGTCGCCACCGCCGGCCATGTCGATCACGGCAAGACCCTCCTGGTCAAGGCGCTGACCGGCGTCGACACCGACCGGCTGCCGGAAGAGAAGCTGCGCAACCTGACCATCGATCTCGGCTTCGCCTACCTGCCGCTCGACGACGGAACGGTGCTGGGCTTCATCGACGTGCCGGGCCACGAGCGGTTCGTGCGCAACATGCTGTGCGGCGTGGCCGCGATCGACTATGCGCTGTTGATCGTCGCCGCCGACGACGGCGTGATGCCCCAGACCCGCGAGCACTTGGCGATCCTCGACCTCCTGGGGGTCACCGCGGGCGCGGTGGCGATCACCAAGACCGACCGGGTGGAGCCCGCCCGCATCGACGCGGTGATCGAGGATGTCGCGCTGCACATCGACGGGACCGGGCTCGCCGAGGTCGAGTTCTTTTCGGTCTCGGCGATGACAGGGGAGGGGATCAAGAGCCTGCGCGAACACCTGGGCGCCGTCGCGCAGCTTACCCGCGCGCGCGCGCAAACGGGCCATTTCCGCCTCGCCGTCGATCGCGCGTTCACCGTCGTCGGCGCCGGGCTGGTGGTCACCGGCACGGTCTTCTCAGGATCGGCCGCGGTCGGCGAGCGCCTCCTGATTTCCCCGCGCGGCGCCGAAATCCGCATCCGCGGCATCCACGCCCAGGACCGCAAGGCCGGGCGCGGCGTCGCCGGCGACCGCTGCGCGCTCAACATCGCCGGCGGCGCGCTCGGCAGGCATGACATCGGGCGGGGCGACTGGGTGCTGGCGGCGGGCGCCCACCTGCCGACCCGGCGGATCGACGCCACCGTGCGCCTGCTGGAGGACGAGGACCGGCCGCTCGCCCATTGGTCGCCGGTCCATGTTCATCTCGCCTCGGCCGACGTCACCGGCCGGGTCGCGATCCTCGACGGGAAATCCATTCCGCCCGGCGGTTCCGGCATGGTCCAACTCGTGCTCGACCGGCCGATCGGCGCGCTGCACGGCGACCGCTTCGTGCTGCGCGACCAGTCGGCCCGGCGCACCATCGGCGGCGGCGCGGTGGTCGATGTCCTGCCGCCGGGCCGCGGCCGTGCGCGGCCGGGCCGGCTCGCCTACCTGAACGCGATGCGCAATCCCGTTCACCGCGCCGCGCTGCAGGAGGCGATCGAGTCCGCCGAAGGCGCGGTCTCGCTCCACAAATTCGCCCGCGTCCGCAACCTCGAAGACGAAGCCGCCGAGGAGGCGTTCGCCGCGACCGAGATGATCGCGCTGGGTGCGGGCGCCGGGCGCATCGCCCTGTCGGCGGCCCGCTGGGCGGTTCTCGGCGACTCGCTGCGCCGGGTGCTGGCGGACTGGCATACCAGGAATCCCGACGCGGTCGGCCCGACCGAGGCCAGTGTGCGCACGGCGATCGAGCCGCGGTTGCCGGGCGAGGTCCTGGCGCTCGCCATTCCCCGGCTCGAAGCCGACGGCGTCGTGGTGCGCGAGGGCGCGCGGCTGCGCCTGCCCGGGCACCGCCCGCGCATGACCGCCCAGGACGAGGCGCTGTGGTTGCGGCTGGCGCCCCATCTGGACGAGGCCGGCGCCCGCCCGCCGCTGGTCCGTGAACTCGCCGAGACCACGGGCGTCGAACTGCGCCGGGTCGAGACGTTCCTCGCCCGCGCGGCCAGACTCGGCATGGTGGTCGGCGCCACCAGGAACCGCTACTACCCGCCCCAGGCGCTGCGGCGCCTGGCCGAGAGCGCCGAGGACGCCGCGGCCGAGGCGAAGGACGGCGCGATCACCGCCGCCGCGTTCCGCGATCATGCCGGCATCGGCCGCAACCTTGCGATCGAGGTGCTGGAATATTTCGATCGGGTCCGCTTCACCCGGCGCCGGGGCGATGTCCGCGAGATCCTGCGCCCGTCCGGGGAAATCTTCGGCGCCGGGCCGTAGCCGGGCGCGCCGCAGGGGATTGCATTTGCCGGCCGCCGAACCCAGATAGCCGAGAGTCGCCTGTCCCCGGGAGCAGCACATGAAGACATCCGATCTTTTCGTCCGGTGCCTCGAACGCGAAGGGGTGAGCCGCATCTTCGGCGTGCCCGGCGAGGAGAACGCCCATGTGATGCTGTCCCTGACCGAAAGTCCGATCGAATTCGTGCTGTGCCGTCACGAGCAGGCCGCGGCCTTCATGGCCGATGCTCACGGGCGGCTGACCGGCGCGCCGGGCGTGTGCCTGGCGACGCTGGGGCCCGGCGCGACGAACCTGGTGACCGGGATCGCCGACGCCAACATGGACCGCGCGCCGGTCGTCGCGATCATCGGTCAGGCGGCGACCACGAGGCTCCACCGCGAAAGCCACCAGAATATTGACTCGGTGGCGATGTACCGCCCGATCACCAAGTGGTCGCAGTCGATCGCCGGGGCCGAGGTGGTGCCCGAAGTGGTCCGTAAGGCCTTCAAGATCGCCACCGCCGAGAAGCCCGGCGCGTGCGTGATCGAGCTCCCGGAGGACATCGCCGGTTGCGCGGTCGAGGCCCGGCCGATCGAGGCCTACAGGACCCGCCGCCCGGCGGCCGACCACAAGACGGTCGCCGCGGCGATCGATGCGATCGCCGGGTCGAAGAACCCGATCGTCCTGGCCGGCAACGGCGCGGTCCGGAAACGCGCCTCGACACAGCTTCGCCTGCTGGCCGAGAAGGCCGGGGTCGGGGTGGTCAACACCTTCATGGGCAAGGGCGCGGTCGGGCTCGACGATCCGCACTGCCTGTTCACCATCGGTCTGCAGGGGCGCGATCACATCAACGCGGCGATCGACGCCGCCGATACGATCGTCGCGGTCGGCTACGACCTGGTCGAGTACGAGCCGCGGTTCTGGAATGTCGGGATCGACAAGACGATCGTCCATATCGATTTCGAACCGGCCGAGGTCGATGACAGCTATCCGGTCGCGGTCGAGATCGTCGCCGACATCGCCGATGCGCTGTGGCACATCAACGAGGGTCTGGATGAGCGCTATGGCGGCAAGCTGCCGCTGTTCGACATCGCCGGGCGCGCCGCGCTGCGTCAGGCCATCTGGGACGACCTGACCGCCGAGGCCGAGGACCGGAGCTTCCCGATGAAGCCGCAGCGGCTGCTGTGCGATATCCGCTCGGTGCTCGGGCCGGCCGACATCCTGCTGTCCGACGTCGGCGCCCACAAGATGTGGGTCGCGCGCTACTACCAGTGCTACGAGCCCAACACCTGCCTGATTTCCAACGGCTTCTGCTCGATGGGCTTCGCCATGCCCGGCGCCATGGGCGCGAAGCTCGCCTTTCCCGACCGTCGGGTGCTCGCGGTCTGCGGCGACGGCGGGTTCCTGATGAACGTCCAGGACCTGGAGACCGCGCAACGGCTGGGCGTCAACATCGTCGTCGTTGTCTGGGTCGACGGCGGCTACGGGCTGATCAAGTGGAAGCAGCAGAACGCCTTCGCCGGAAAGCACTCCGACCTCGCCTTCGGCAACCCGGACTTCGAGACCCTGGCGAAAGCCTTCGGCGTCTGGGGCAAGACCGTCGCCTCGCCGGACGCTTTCAGGCCGGCCCTCGAGGAGGCTTTTCGCCAGCCCGGCCCGGCGCTTGTCGCCGTCCCGGTCGACTACGCCGAGAACCGCAAGCTCACCGAGCGCCTGGGCAACCTGATCTGCACGATTTGAGCAACGGCGCGGCGGACACGGCGCGGCAGACGAGGGGCGCGGCGGAGGGCTTGCGCCGCCGGCGCATTCGAGCCAAGTTCCCGGCGGACGACGACGACAGGGGGAGTGTCATGGCGAAGGGCTATTGGGTGAGCTGCTATCGGGCGATCGCCAATCCCGATGCGCTGGCGGAGTACGCCAAGCTCGCCGGGCCGGCGATTGTCGAAGGCGGCGGCGCCTTCCTTGCCCGGGGCGGACGGATCGAGGCTTTCGAGGCCGGCGTGAAGGAGCGCACGGTCGTCGTTGAGTTCCCGAGCTTCGAGCAGGCGCTTGCGACCCATGACGGCGCCGCTTACCAGGCCGCGCTCGAAAAACTCGAGGGCGCCGCCGAGCGCGACTTCCGGGTGATCGAAGGCGTCGACTGAGCCGGCCGCGCGGCCGCGCGGCCGGCGGCCTCCCGGACATCGATGCGCGCGGCCACGGTCGGGACTTCGGCAACCGCGGCGTTGTCGGCAACGCGCGTCAGTCCCAAAAGTCAGTCCCAAAAGATGTCTTCGCGTCCGACCGCGACGGCGCCGTCCGCATCGAGGCGGACCACGTTGACGGTGTTGGCGAGATCCGGCGAGCCGGAGTAGTAGGCCGGCACGTCGCCGTTGCCGACCCGAACGGCCCGGTTCCAGTGGCCGAGCGCGACATAGTCCGCCCCGGTCGCGGCGATCTGCGCATCGGAAATCAGCCAGGACGGGCGGTGGGCGCCGCCAACCTCCCCGGCCGCCTCGTAGTGGCCGTGCGCCATGACGATCTGCCAGCGCGTGGTGCGCGGCCGCGTCGAGGCGAGCGGGGCCATGTCGCCGTAATCGCGGTGGGCGCGGCCCCAGATCTCGAGGTCGAAATCGGGGAAGTGGACCGCATCCTCCGCTGTGACGCCGATCACGTGCACGTTGTCCGGGCCGTGGACGGCGCCGCGCTCGTAGACCGAGCCCGGGGTCAGCGGATCGTGGTTGCCGGGCAGGATGACGATCGGGATCCCGGCCTCCTCGAGCACGTGGACGGCCTGCTCCAAGAGCGGCCCGGGCAGGCGGTTGTGCTCGAACACGTCGCCGGCCAGGAGCGCGAGATCCGCGCCCAGCCCGCGGGCGGTGGCGAGCACGCAGCGCAGCCCCCTGACCCCGTCGCCGCCATGCGCCCGGGCGGTGTAGCCGTCATCGACATGGATATCGGAGCTGTGGACGATGACGATCCCGCCATCCGCGTCAAGAGCCAAACCAACGATCCTCGCAACATGGAAGCGCCGGCCCCGATTGTTGCATGGCGGGCGCCTGCGGCAAAATGCCGGTATTCGCGCATCCCGTGCTATAGACCGTCCGCGTCTCCGGAGTAAGGGACATGTTACCCCCGGGAGGGGCAGTCGATGAGTTCCGCCCCCTGGCGCACGCCGATGACGATCCTGACCTGCGGGATGGCGATCCTGCTGATCTCGTTCGGGTTGCGCCAGAACCTCGGGCTCTACATGGGGGTGGTCAGCACCGATCTCGGCTGGGACCGCCAGGTGTTCGCCTTCGCGCTGGCCTTCCAGAGCCTTGTCTGGGGCGTGTCCACGCCGTTCTTCGGCTGGGTCGCGGACCGCTATGGCCCGGCCAAGGTGATCGCCGCCGGCGGGATGCTCTACGCCGCAGGCCTGTTCGTGATGTCCCAGGCCAGCGCCCCGATCGACGCCACGCTCGGGATCGGCGTGCTGACCGGTCTGGGGATGTCGATGACCGGCTTCCCGATCGTCCTGTCGGTGGTCAGCCGCATCGCCGGCCCGAAACGACGCACCGTCTATCTCGGCATCGCCTCGGCCGGCGGGTCTTCGGGCCAGCTCATCCTGGTTCCGGTCGGGCAAACGTTCCTGTCCGCCTACGGCTGGACGACATCGCTCGTGATCATCGCGGTCATGGTGGCGCTGGTCGTGCCGCTGTCCGCCGCGCTTGCCGGCGGCAACAGGCTCGGGGTCGACGAGCCGTCGAACCAGCGCATCGGCGAGGCGCTCGGCGAGGCCGGCCGGCATGTCGGCTACAAGCTCCTGATCGCCGGCTATTTCGTCTGCGGCTTCCAGACCATGTTCATCGGCGCTCACCTGCCGGCCTATCTCGGCGACCTCGGCCAGCCGCCGTGGCTGGCGGCCACCGGGATCGCGCTGATCGGCGGCTTCAACATCATCGGCTGCATCGTCTGGGGGAATTTGGGCGCGCGCTACAGCATGAAAAAACTGCTCTCGGTCATCTACCTGGCGCGCGCGGTGTGCATGGCGGTCTTCATGCTGGCGCCGATCGGCCCGGTGAGCGTGATCCTGTTCACGTCGGTCATGGGGCTGCTGTGGCTGGCCACCGTGCCGCTGACCACCGGGATCGTCGCCAGGATCTTCGGCGCCCAGTTTCTCGCCACCCTGGTCGGGCTCACTTTCCTTGGCCACCAGATCGGCAGCTTTCTCGGGATCTGGCTTGGCGGCATCGTCTACGACGCGATGGGCAACTACGATCCGATCTTCTGGGGTGGCGTGGCGCTCGGCGTGGTCGCGGCCGGGCTCCACATGCCGATCGACGACCGCCCCCTGCCACGGACCGGCGGCGCGGCGGCCGCGCTGCCGGCCCACGGATGAGGCGCGAGCCATGAACGACATACCCGTCATCGACGTCGGCGCCTTCGAGACCGGCGACGCAACGGTGCGGACGGCCGTCGCCGTCGCCCGCGCGGTCGAAGGAATCGGCTTCCCGACGGTGACCGGGCGCGGCGTCCCGAAGGCCACGATCGAGCGCATGCGTGAGCGCGCATGGGCGCTGTTCGAACTGCCGGTCGAGGCCAGGCTCGACTACCTCGACCCGTCGAACGGCCTCAACCGCGGCTACACGCCCTTCCTCGGGGAGTACAACGGCTCCACCGGCGACGACAAGGCGCTTGCGGATTTGCGCAAAGGCTTCATATACGGACCCTTCGACCGGCCGGATGAACCCCTTCTACATCGCGTCCGAGGCGGCCTTCGCCTTTCAGGCCAATATCTGGCCCGAGTCCGTCCCCGGCCTGGTTGAAGCTTTCAAGGCCTGCTACCTGGCGCTCGAGGGGTTCGACACCCGGCTGATGCGGGCCTTCGCCGTTGCGCTTGGGCTTCCCATCGATTTTTTCCGCGACAAGTACGACCGCCACGCCAGCACCTTGCGCGTGCTGCACTATCCGGCACAGGACGAGGCCCCGCCCGACGGCCAGCTTCGCTGCGGCGCGCACACGATCCTTCTGACCGATGACGCGCCCGGCGGGTTGCAGGTCCGCACCAGGAACGGCGAATGGGTCGACGCCGTTCCGCCGGCCGACGCCTTCGTCGTCAATATCGGCGATCTGATGACGATGTGGACCAGGGAACGAACTCGGTCGAGACCGTCTTGCCCAGGATCAGCGCGCCGGCCGCCCGCAGCAGGGCGACCGCGGCGGCATCCATCGCCGGCCGGTTGTTCCGATAGATCGGCGAACCGCGGGTCGTCGGCATGTCGGCCGTGTCGTAGATGTCCTTGACGCCGATCGGCATGCCATGAAGCGGCCCGCAGGGCGGTCCGGCGTCGATCGCGCGGGCCTGGTTCAGCGCGTATTCCGGATCGAGATACTCCCCGGCCTGCATGTCGGGCTCGCGCGTCTCGATGCGCAGGATGTAGTCGGCGACCACCGCCTCGCAGCTCGTTTGGCCGGCGTCGATCCGGCGCGCGATCTCGATCGCGGTGAGCTCGTTCAGCCCCGCCGTCGCGCGTCCCCAGATTGCCGTTGTTGGGTGGTCGGGCGGGGGTGTGGGATGGGGCGGCGCGAAACGGACATGCGCTAATACTGCCCTTCCAGCGGCAGGCCGAAGCGGTGCTGGCCATACATCGAGGCGACCGCATCGAAGTTGAGGCTGATGTGGTGGTTGACCGCCGCGACATCACGCCAGGCGCGCTGGATCGGATGGTCGCGCTGCAGCGCGCGGCCGCCGACGGCATCGAAGACCAGGTTGATCGCCGTCTGCGCCTCGTGCGCCATGAAGGACTGGGTGAGTCGGTTGCGCAGGCGCCGGTCCATCGAGGTCGCGCCCGCGCGCTGTACCTCGTCCTCGGCCGCGACCACATCGCGCTCGGCGAGCGCCTTGCCGGCGTCGATGCGGGCGGCGGCCTCGCCGATACGCCTCTGGACGGTCTGGAAGCTGGCGATCCGCTTGCCGCCCAGGACCACCGCGCCATGGGTCTCGCGCACCCGGTTCTCCACGATGAAATGCTCCAGCGCACCGGCCGCGGCGCCGAGCGACGGCGTGGCGAGCGCAAACGGCACCGAGGTCAGCAGCGAGATCCGGTAGAGCGGGTTGGCGTTGACCTCGGCGCCCGGCGCGGCGCTCCCGGCCGCATCGGGAATGCGCAGCACCCGATGGTCCGGCACGAAGACATCATCCACCACGACATCGAAGCTCCCCGTACCGGCAAGCCCGACCGGCCGCCAGCTCTGCCAGTCGATGGCGTAGTCCGCCTTGGGCACCAGCGCGAAGCACGGCATCGGCCCGCCCTCCAGCCCCAGCGGCAGCATCACGCCGCAGAGGTTCCAGTCAGCCGACGGCGCGCCGCTGGAAAACGGAAACCGTCCCGACAGCCGGTAGCCGCCTGCCGTCGCGGTCGCCTTGCCGACCGCCGCGTAGCAGCCGGAGATGACCGCGTCTGGGTCCGCGCCCCACACCTCGTCCTGGGCTTCCTTCGGATAGAGCCCGGCGAGCCAGCCATGAGCCATGTAGAGCCCGCACACCCAGGCGGTCGAGGCACAGACTCTGCCGAGGGTGAAGCTGGTCTCGATCAGCGCCGAGAATCCCATCTCGTAGCCGCCATAGGCCGCCGGCTGGATGGTCCTGTGCAGGTTGGTCGCCTTGAAACGCGCGATGATCTCCTCGGAAACGCGGCGGTCGGCTTCGCACTGGACGGCCCGCTCGGCGACATCGCCCACCATCGCGTGCGCGCCCGCAATCAACTCGTCATAGGACGGGATGTCCGCCGTCGGTGCGACGGCCGTTGCGGTGCTCATGATGTCTCCCTCACTTCTCCCATCGCTTGCGCCCGGACCCGGCCTCGATCTCGCCGACCAGGGCGGCTTCGATCGTCCGAAGATCCGTCTTGAAGCGGGTCAAGCCTGCCTGGTCGAAATCCGCCGTCGCCAGCGCTTCGAGTCTTGCCGCGGTCGGCCACAGCTCCTCGAACAGCGCCTCGCCCTTGTCGCGCAGCCGGACCCGGACCGTGCGGGTGTCGCCGGTCGAGCGCCGGCGCGAGACCAGCCCCATCTCGATCATCCGCCCGACCAGGCGCGAAAGCGTCGAATTCGTCACGCCGGTGATACCGGAGAGCGCGATCAGGCTCATCGGCCCGTTGGTCCGCAGAACCATCATGACGCGCCACATGTCGATCGTCAGCCCGGCCCGTCGCAGGCTGGGCGCGATCGTCCGCTCCATCAGCGAGCCGACGCGGGCGATCAGATAAGGCGTGAAGTCGCTCAGCGCGCAGGGCCCGGCCCCGGCATCGGATAACGCGGCGCCGCCGGTCCGCGGTTGCAGCGATACGCCGGCCTCGGCGGTCTGGTTTGCGGTCCGTTCGATCATTGCAAATAATATAATTGCGGTTGCAATAATGTCAAGTCCTCGTGTAGGATCCGCCGAAAGGCGGTCGAACCACGGGCGAAGGGAGCGCGAGCGATGGCGGTCGAGCTTTATCACTATCACTTCTGGTCTTCGGCGTGCTCGGTGAAGGCGCGGATGGCGCTGGAAGCGAAGGGCGTTTTCTGAGAGAGCCGGTATACCGATATCTTCCGCTTCGACCAGATGACGCCGGAATACTTGGCGCTCAAGCCCGACACCGCCATGGAGCGCGCGCGAATGCGGGAGTTCATCCGGCTTTGCGACGACAAATTTCCGGCGATCGTCTTTCCGATCTTTGTCAAGTACATCCTGCCCAAGCTCAAGAACCGCTGGGGCGAGGAAGAGCTGAGAAAGCAGGCCGGGCGCAGGCCGACCGAGTTTCTGAAAGACGTCCACGGCCGCGGCGTCAGGGGCGAGATCTCCGACGACGAGATCGAGCGCTGCAACCGCACCATCGAGGGGATTCTGCAAGGGGATTCTGGACAAGATGGAGACCATGATCGCCGCTTTCGGCGGGCCGTGGCCGATGGGCGGGCGTCTGACCTTGGCCGACATTGCGATCGCGCCGTTTTTCTTCCGTCTGCTGGCGCTCGGGCGTGAGGACATGTGGGCCGGGGAGACCCGGCGGCTATGAGGAGGTGGGGCTGACCACACCGGCCGTTGAGCGCAAAGCCGGGCAATCACAGCCCGAAGGTGAACCGCGTGCCGAGGTTGGAGCCGACCAGCCGGTCGGCCATGCGCCGGCGCATCGCCTCGGTGAACGCGACGCCGGTGCAGTGCATCGGGATCACCATGTCGGGATCGAGCCGGTCCAGCTCGTCGATGGTGTGCTCGATGTAGTCCGGCTTGGACGTGGTCAGGTGGAACCCGCCGATCACCGCGTGCAGCTTGTCGATGCCCGAGACCGCCATCGCCGTCTTGACCGAGTTGACGATCCCGGCATGGCCGCAGGACGAGATCACCACCAAGCCCTTGCCCTTGACGATGTAGCAGGTCGCGTGCTCTTCCGGGTGGTTATCGGGCATCAACTCGCCGCGGCGCTCGGCATCGGAGAAGTGATCGAACTTCTGGAGCATCGAGCCGCCGGTCACGACCTCGAAGGTGTCACGCTCGATATAGCCGCTGGTGAACGGGCCCCGCAGCGCCTGCGGGGACGGGCAGCACACCGGAACGACGTTCTGCGCCATGAGCGCTGTCCGGTCGGGCGCGCCCCAGCAGACGAACTCCGGCTTTCCGCCCGGTTCGGCAGGGCGCTGATCGGGGACCCAGCGGACGGCGAAGGCCTCGTCCGCGCCGACATAGAGCGAGACGTCATCGCGCATCGCGATCCTGTGCCGGTTCACGAACCCGTCGAGCCCGCCATAGTGGTCGCGATGGCCGTGGCTCAGGATCAGTCCGTCGAGCTTGCCGGGGTCGATGTCGAGCAGGCTGAAATTGCGGTTGAGGATCTCCGGCGTGTAGCCGAAATCCAGCAGGTATTGCGCGTTCTTGCCCGAGGCGCGGCTCTCGAGGTGCAGCGCCAGCCCCCATTCGCCGGCCAGCGTCGTCATCTGCCGGCCCGGGATGCCGCCGACATGCGCGATCTTGACATGCCGATGAGTCTCGCGCGGCAAAAACCGCTCGTAATGGGAATCAACCACGACCCGCACCGACAGGTGGTCCACCACCGGCGCGGCAAACGGCGTCTGCCCGGAGTTGCTCATCGCGTCGCTCCCACCCGCTTCGACGGGCCCGATTCTGACCGAAAACCTCCCGCCGCACAATTGCTTGAACCCACGCGCCCAGGCGCGGAAACGGCTCCTTGGCCCGCCCGGACAGCGCTATGTCGGTGCGGCCCTCGCCGCCGCAAAGCGCTGTCCGCAAGACGATCGCCGGGGTGTCGCGACTTCTCCGGCCGCGACGCTCTAAACGGGCGGTCGGTCGGCGTGCTCGGCGGCCAGATACTCCTCGGTCTGCATCTCGTGCAGCCGGGAAACGGCGCGCTTGAAGGCAAACGCGGCATCGCCGTCGGGATAGAGCGCATCGGGCGGCGCATCGGCCGAGACGACCAGCTTCACCCGGTGGTCGTATAGCGTATCTATCAGGGTAACGAAGCGCCGGGCCTCGTCGGCCCGGGCCGCGGCGAGGCGCGGGACGCCGGCGATCACCAGAGTGTGAAACGTGCGGGCAAGCGTCAGATAGTCGGCCGCACCCAACGGACGGGCGCAGAGTTCCTCGAAAGTGAACGCCGCCACGCCGCGGGCCGCCCGCGGCGCCCGCAGCGTCCGGCCCTGGACCTCCAGCCGGGCCGCATGCGGCGCCGCGCCTTCGGTCAGCGCGCCGAACGCCGCCTCCAGCGCGACATTGGCTGCCTCCCCGAGCGGGGTGTGATAGAGCTTGAGCGCGCCGATCTTCCGGCGACGGTAGTCGACCGGTCCGTCGAGCGCCAGGAGATCGAGCCGGTCCGTGATGAGCTCGATGAACGGCCTGAAACGATCGCGCTGCAGCCCGTCCTTGTAGAGATCCGCCGGCGGAACGTTACTGGTCGCGACCACCACCACGCCGCAGTCGAACAGCGCCTCGAACAGCCGGCCGAGGATCATCGCATCGGCGATGTTCTCGACCTGGAACTCGTCGAAACACAGTAGCCACGCGCGCGCGGCGACCTCCGCGGCGACCCGGCTGAGCGGGTCGCGCCGCCGGTCGCCGCGCAGCGCGTGCAGGCGGTCCTGGACCTCGAGCATGAAAGGGTGGAAATGGGCGCGCCGCTTGGCCGCCAGCGGCACGGACCCGAAGAACAGGTCCATCAGCATGGTCTTGCCGCGTCCGACCCCGCCGAACAGGTAGAGCCCTTGCGGCGGGTCCTCGCGCCGCCGGGCGAGCCCGAGCCGCGCCCGCCAGCCCGAGCGCCCGGTCTCCGGGCGGTAGCCGATCAGCGCGTTGTGCAGGCTCTGTAGCTTCTCGGCCGCCAGGGCCTGGTCGGGATCGGGTCTCAGCGCGCCGGCACGGGTGCGGGCGCGCCAGACCGCGAGCGGTCCTTCACTCATCCGGCGGCTTCGGTGGCGGACGGTCAGCGACGATGACCGCTGTTGATAGCCGATCCGCCTGCGCGATCAAGCAAATTCCGGCCTCATGGCGCGCATCGGAGCTCCCGGCGATCGTCAAGCCCGCCCGGCGCGCGCCTCGCCAAGCGTGACCAGCGCGATGCCGGCGGTGATCACCGCCAGCCCGGCGAAATGGGTGAGCGTCAGCGGCTCACCGAACAGAAAGCTCGAGGTGATCGTGATCCCGACGGGGACCCCCAGAAATCCGATCGAGGCGGTGATCGCGGGCAGGTAGCGCATCGTCGTCGTCAGCGCCCAGAAGGTCACCGAGGTCCCGAGCGGGCCGATCAGCGCGATCAGCGCGATGTTGTCCCGGGTCCATTCGATCGATCGGTCGCCTTCCAGCGTCGCGGCCGAGATCAGGATCGTCGCCGCCGCGACCAGAAGCTGCCACGGTGCGAGCTGCATGGTGGTCAGGCGGTAGGTCCGGGTTCGCATGTAGAGGATGCAGCCCGACCAGGTGAAGGCGGCGAGCATCAGCATCGCGTTGCCGATGACGACATCGATGTCGGACCAGTCGAAGCCCAGCGGGTTGAACAGGACAGCAAGGCCCGCGATGCCGATCGCAAGACCAGCCCCCTTGGCCGGGCCCAGCCGCTCGCCCAGGAACAGGACGGCGACCGGGGTCACCCAAAGCGGCGTGGAATAACCGAGCAGCGCCGCCCGGCCCGACCCGACGGCCACCATGCCGAGATGCGACAGGCTGACGAAGACGCCCATCATGAACACCCCCAGCGCGACGATGATCGGCGCGTCCTGGCGCGACGGCATCCGCAGTTGGCGCATCAGCGCAAGCAGGATGAACAGGAAGATCGATGCGGTCAGCAGGCGTGCGAAGCCGAACCACAACGGCGGCATCGCATGTACGCCCATGCGCGCCAGCGGCCATACCAGCCCGTGGCTGCAGATTGTCAGTGCGAGCGCCGCGAAACCCAGCGCCGGCTTGACGTCGGGCGACGCGATCTGGCCGCTCAGCGCCGCGCGACCATGCGGCTCTTGATCTCGCCGATCGCCTTGGCCGGGTTCAGGCCCTTGGGGCAGGTCTGGGTGCAGTTCATGATCGTGTGGCAACGGTAGAGCCGGAACGGATCTTCCAGCACATCCAGCCGTTCGCCGGTCCGCTCGTCGCGCGAGTCCACGATCCAGCGGTGGGCCTGAAGCAGGACCGCCGGCCCGAGATAGCGCTCGCCGTTCCACCAGTAGCTCGGACAGCTCGTGGTGCAGCAGAAGCACAGGATGCATTCCCACAACCCGTCGAGCTTCTCCCGCTCCCCGGGCGATTGCAGGCGCTCGGCATCGGGCGGCGGCGGGGTGTCGGCCTGCAGCCACGGATCGATCGCGGCATACTGGGCATAGACCGTCGTCAGGTCCGGAACCAAATCCTTGACCACCGGCATGTGGGGCAGAGGGTAGACCTTCACGTCACCCTTGATCTCGTCGAGATACCTGGTGCAGGCGAGCGTGTTGGTGCCGTCGATATTCATCGCGCAGCTTCCACATACCCCCTCGCGGCAGGACCGGCGGAAGGTCAGCGTCGAATCGACCTCGTTCTTTATCTTGATCACCGCGTCCAGGACCATCGGCCCGCAGGCGTCGAGGTCGATGGTGTAGGTGTCCAGCCGCGGCGTCTCACCGGATTCGGGATCGTAGCGGTAGATCCTGAACGTCTTGGGCCGCTTTGCCCCGTCCGACGCCGGATGGGTCGTTCCTTTGCGGATCCTGGAGTTCTTGGGCAGCGCAAACTCGACCATCGGGGCTCCTCGCCCTAGTAGACCCGGTCCCTGGGCGGGATCGCCTGGACCTCGTTGCTCATGGTGTTGGTGTGGACCGGCCGGTAGCCGATCCGCGATGTGCCGTCCTCGTTCAGCCACACCAGGGTGTGCTTCATCCAGGTCTCGTCGTCGCGCTCGGGGAAGTCCTCGCGCGCGTGCCCGCCGCGGCTCTCCTCGCGGTTGAGCGCGGACTCCACGCTGACGACCGACTGCGCGAGCAAATTGTCGAACTCCAGCGCCTCGACCAGATCCGAGTTCCAGATCATCGAGCGGTCCGAGACCGCCATGTCGACCTGCCCGCCCCATAGCCTGGCGAGTTTGGCCTTGCCTTCGGCCAGGATCTCGCCGGTGCGGAAGACCGCGCAGTGGCCCTGCATGATCTGCTGCATCTCCAGGCGCAGCGCGGCACAGGGCGTACCGCCCTTGGCGTGCCGGCGCCGGTCCAGCCGGTCGAGCGCGTTCTCGCCGGCATCGGCCGGCATCGGCGGCTGGTTGGCGCCGGGTTCGATGATCTCCACGCAGCGATCCGCCGCCGCGCGGCCGAACACCACCAGATCGAGCAGCGAGTTCGAGCCCAGCCGGTTCGCGCCGTGGACCGACACGCAGGCCGCCTCGCCGATCGCCATCAACCCGTGAACCGGCGACTCGGCATCGCCGTTCCTGGGCGCGACCGCCTCGCCCAGATAGTTGGTCGGCACCCCGCCCATGTTGTAGTGGACGGTGGGCAGCACCGGGATCGGCTCGCGGGTGACGTCGACGCCGGCGAAGATCCGCGCGGTTTCGGCAATGCCCGGCAGGCGCTGGCCGATGACGTTCGCGTCCAGATGCTCGATGTGCAGATGGATGTGGTCCTTCTCGGGCCCGACGCCGCGGCCTGCGCGCATCTCCAGGGTCATCGACCGGCTGACGACATCGCGCGAGGCGAGGTCCTTCACGTTCGGCGCATAGCGCTCCATGAAGCGCTCGCCCTCGCGGTTCGTGAGGTATCCGCCCTCGCCGCGCACGCCTTCGGTGATCAGGCAGCCGGCGCCGTAGATCCCCGTCGGGTGGAACTGGATGAACTCCATGTCCTCCAGCGGCAGGCCCGCGCGCAGAACCATCGCGTTGCCGTCGCCGGTCTGGCTGTGGGCGCCCGTGCAGGAGAAATAGGCCCGCCCGTAGCCGCCGGTCGCGATAACGGTCATCTGGGCCTGGAAGCGGTGAATAGCGCCGTCTTCGAGATTCCAGGCCACCACCCCACGGCACCTGCCGGCCTCGTCGGTCATCAGGTCGATCGCGAAATACTCCACGAAGAACTCCGCCTCGTGGCGCAGCGACTGCTGGTAGAGCGTGTGCAGGATCGCATGGCCGGTCCGGTCGGCGGCCGCGGCCGTGCGCTGGGCCGGCGGGCCGGCGCCGTACCGGGTGGTCATGCCGCCGAACGGGCGCTGGTAGATCTTGCCCTCGGGCGTGCGTGAGAACGGCACGCCGTAATGCTCGAGCTCGATGACTGCGGGGATCGCTTCGCGGCACATGTACTCGATCGCATCCTGATCGCCCAGCCAGTCCGCGCCCTTGACGGTGTCGTAGAAGTGCCAGCGCCAGTCGTCCTCGGCCATGTTGCCGAGCGCGGCCGAGATGCCGCCCTGGGCGGCCACGGTGTGGCTGCGGGTCGGGAAGACCTTGGTGATGCAGGCCGTGCGCAGGCCCTTGACCGCCATGCCGAAGGTCGCGCGCAGACCGGCACCGCCGGCGCCGATGACGATGACGTCATAGGTGTGATCGATGAACTCGTAGGCTTTGGACATCGCTCAGCTTCCGAGGGCAAGCTTCAGGATGGCGAACGCCGCGGCGATTCCAAGCGCCACGGCGGCGAACTTGACGGCGAGGATGGAGGCGATCTTGAGCCATTCGGCATGGACGTAGTCCTCGATCACCACCTGCAGGCCGAGCTGGGCGTGGTGAAAGCCCGCCAGCACCAGCAGCAGCATGGCGATCGCGACCGGCGGGTTGCCCATCCAGGCAGCGAACGCGGCATGATCGGCACCGGTATTGGCGGCAAGCGCGGCGACGAACCACACCGTCAGCGGCACCAGGGCGACCGCGGTGACGCGCTGCGCCCACCAATGCGCCGTGCCGTCCCTCGCCGAGCCGAGGCCGCGCACGCGTCCCAGCGGGGACCGCAGGCTCATCGGAACGCTCCCAGGCCCGCATACCCCCAGATCCAGGCGATGACCGTCAGGATCACCGCGGCCAGCGCCACCAGCCGGCCCGAGGCATGCACCGTGCGCAGCTCGAAGCCGCGCCCGGCATCCCAGAACAGATGCCGGATGCCGTTGCACAGGTGATAGAACAGCGCAAACGACCAGCCGAACAGCAGCAGCCGGCCGATCGCCGAGCCCGAGAAGTCCTGAAAGACGTCGTAGGGTCCCGGCCCGGACGCCCCGGCGATCAGCCACCACACCAGCATCAGCAGGCCCGCGCCCAGAGCCACCCCGGTCGCCCGATGGGCGATCGACAGCACGGAGGTGATTTGCGGGCGGTAGATCTGAAGGTGCGGGGACAGCGGCCTTTCGGTCTCGGTCATCGATCCTATCCCAGTTGCGCACCGGTCGCGCAGCGACACCCAGTCTAGACCGCAGCCCAATACGAGTCAATTTTCGCCCCGAACGGCCCGATTCCGCGGCCGTTTTGCGGATGAATTGAGCGGCGTCGGATTACCGGGCGCCGCCGCGTTCGAGCGCGGCGATGCGTTCGGCCAGCGCCAGCGTGCGTTCGGCCTCGGCGACGTGCAGCCCTTCGATCAGCTTGCCGTCGACCAGGGTGACGCCCTTGCCCTCCCCGGCTGCGCTCCGCCAGGCCTCGCGCACCCGCCGCGCCCAGTCGATCTCCCCGGCGGACGGGCCGTATGCGGCATTCGCTCCAGCGATGGTCTTGGGATGCAGCAGGGTCTTGCCGTCGAACCCGAACGTCCGGCCCTGCCGGCAGGCGCGCTCGAACCCCTCATCGTCGGACAGATCGAAATGGGGCGCATCGAGCACCGACAGCCCGGCCGCGCGCGCAGCCAGGATGCACAGCCCGATGCTGGTCAGCAACGGCAGCCGGTCGGGCGCGTGC
The DNA here is from genome assembly GCA_965202905.1 of Alphaproteobacteria bacterium. Classification (GTDB taxonomy): domain Bacteria; phylum Pseudomonadota; class Alphaproteobacteria; order MPNO01; family MPNO01; genus CAYFYS01. The sequence goes on from OZ241868.1 coordinate 2,438,586, forward strand.
AAATCGGCGTGAAGCTCCTTCGACAGATCGGCCGTCCCCAGGGTCAGCGCGCCCATCCGCGGATGGGCAAACGCGGTCTCCCGGGCGTTCAGCACGCCGATCGGGGTCTCCAGCATGGACCAGATCGCAAGACCGTCCGGCGCGCCGGCCTCTTCCAGACGGGAGGCGACCCGCAAGACCGTCCCGGGGCCGTCGACCTTCGGCACAAGCACGGCATCGGCGCCGGATCGGGCGACCGCGGCGACATCGGCGTCGAACCATTCGGTGTCGGCGCCGTTGATGCGCACCACCAGCTCGCGCGCGCCGTAGCCGCCGCCGGCAATCGCGGCGAGGATGCGCTCGCGCGCCTCGATCTTGGCCTCGGCGAGGACGCCGTCCTCGAGATCCATGATGAGAATGTCGGCGGCGAGGCTCCGGCCCTTCTCCAGCGCGCGCGGGTTGGCGCCGGGCATGTAGAGCGCGCTGCGGCGCGGGCGGGCGGGTCGGTCGGCGTGGGCAGGCATCGGTATGATCCGGGCTCGGGAACCGGCGCGCGCACTGTAAGGCCGCGCCGGGTTGTGAGAAAGTCGGCCGCCCCGGCGGCCGGGACATCGCCGGGAATATCCGAGCTATCGCGCCGCGCGCGCGACCATCCGGTGGAGCGCGATGGAGGACGTCACGACGGCGGCGGCGAACAGCACCAGCCCCGCGTGGATGTCCGCGGCGGCAATCAGGCTGCCTTCGAGCACCAGCACCAGGAGGGCTATGATCAGGACATCGAGCATCGACCACTTCGAGACCGCGGCGAACAGCCGAAGCGTCCGGTCGAGCGCGGGGTCGGCGGCGGGCGGCCGGCGCCAGGCCCAGATCGCCACGGCGGTCTTGGCGACCGGCAGGACCACGGAAAAGGCGAAGACCAGCGCGAACAGGCCGTAGCGCTGCTGCGACCAGAACGCCAGCACGCCGTCGAGAATCGAATAGGTCTCGCCGAACAGAGAGAACCGGGTGATCGAGACCGCCGGCATCAAGAGGCCTGCGATCAGGAGCGGCGCGGAGAGCAGCAGCAGCGCCCCGGTGGTGCGGTCGGGCCTATGCCCGGGGGTCGAAATGGACGACCTCTGGCGGCTTGACCAGGAACTCGCGGAACCTGGCGCCGAAAAGCTTGTAGTCCTCGGTCTCGCGGAAATTGAAATGGTCCTGGATCTCGTTCCATTCCGCCGTCAGCACATAGGCGAGATCCGGCTCGACGCGCTTGCCCCAGCGTATGTTGCGGACGCCCGGCTGGCGGCGCAGGATGGCGGCGCCTTCCTCGAAGCCGGCGACGAAGGCCTGCTCGTCCTCGGGTTTGACAAAGAGCGTTGCGATCTCGACGACCATGATCGGTCTCCCTGGTTGCAGTCCGGTTATGCCGCGGCGATGGCGGGCCTGGTATCGGTCAGCGCCTCGGCGATCTGGACGGCATTCAGCGCCGCGCCCTTGCGCAGATTGTCGGCGACCACCCAGAAGCTGAGGCCGTGCTCGATCGTCGGGTCCTCGCGCACCCGGCTGACATAGACCATGTCCTCGCCGGCGCATTCCGCGGGCGTCACATAGCCCTCGTCGGACCGATGATCGACCACCGCGACGCCCGGCATCCCAGCCCAGGCCTCCCGCGCGTCATGCTCGGAGAACGGCTCGGCAAACTCCACGTTCACCGCCTCGGCATGGCCGATGAACACCGGCACCCGCACGCAGGTCGCGGCGACCTTGATGTCCGGGTCGAGGATCTTGCGGGTCTCGACCGCCATCTTCCATTCCTCTTTGGTCGAGCCGTCCTCCATGAAGACATCGATGTGAGGAATGACGTTGAAGGCGATCTGTTTGGTGTGGTGCGCGCTGACCACCGGCTCGTTGACGTAGATGCCGCGGGTCTGGCCGAACAGCTCGTCCATGGCGTCCTTGCCGGCGCCGGAAACCGACTGGTAGGTCGCGACCACCACCCGGTCGATCCGGGCCTCGTCATGCAGCGGCTTCAGCGCCATCACCAGTTGGATGGTCGAACAATTGGGGTTGGCGATGATGTTACGCCCGGTGCTCTTGGCGATGGCGTGGCCGTTGACCTCGGGCACGATCAGGGGGACGTTGGGGTCCATGCGGAACTGCGAGGTATTGTCGATGACCGTGCAGCCGGCCTTGGCCGCGCGCGGAGTGTGGACGGCCGAGACCTTGGAACCCGGCGAGAACAGCGCGATGTCGAAGCCCGAAAAATCGAACGTCGCCAAGTCGCGGACCTTGAGCTCGTCGTCCTCGCCGAAAGAAACCTCGCGGCCGGCCGAGCGCTCGGAGGCCAGCGCCACGACCTCATCGGCCGGGAACGCGCGTTGGGCGAGGCATTGCAGCATCTCGCGGCCGACGGCCCCGGTCGCGCCGACCACGGCCACTCTGTACCCCATGATTGCTACTCCCGATCATTCGCAGACACGGCAGCGCCCCCGCCAGGACGGAGGCGCTGCCGATCCTGGCCCGGAGGCCGAACTCTCTTATCGTGCGCCGAAGCGCGGCCCTTGCGGGCGACCGCTCAGCTTCCCGATTTCGTCTCGGGCTTGGGCGTGACCGGCTGGTTGTCGAGCGCGGTGGTGATCGGCGCCGGCTCGGTCCGGGCGATCTTGCCGAAACCGCAAGCCAAGGCCGAGGTCGACACTGCGGCGGCAAACGCGCCGACGGCGATCAGGGCGAACAACTGTTTCATCTATCCTCACTCCAGGGTCTGTGAGCGACTGCCTGCACTATAGGCCGATCCCGATAACGACAACAACGCGAAATCGAGCGCACGCGACTGCCGATCGGAGCGGGCGGCGGTCTTCGGCAGCGCGGCCTCCCTGCATCGCGCCGGCTCACCCGGTTGGCGCGGCAGCCGGCCTTGCGATCATCCGGACAGGCGGTATTCAAGCAGAATGGCGCTGAACCGCGCCGGGTCCGTCGGAGGCGGTTTCGTGTGCATCACCTCGCCGGAACGTCCTCATGCCGCCGCCCGGTCGAGCGCGGCGATCACGGCTTCGCCCATCCGGGCGGTCGAGGCGAGCGTCTTGCCGGGCTGCATGATGTCGCCGGTACGAAGCGCGCCGGTCAGCGTGTGCTCGACCGCGGCCTCGAGCAGGGCCGCGTCCTCCTCCATGTCGAAGGAATAGCGCAGCATCATCGCGAAGCTCAGCAGCGCCGCCAGCGGGTTCGCCTTGTTCTGGCCGGCGATGTCGGGCGCCGAGCCGTGGATGGGCTCGTAGAGCGCGCGCCGCCGGCCGGAGGAGTCCGCCGGGCCGAGCGAGGCCGAGGGCAGCATGCCGAGCGAGCCGGTGAGCATCGAAGCGACATCCGACAGCATGTCGCCGAACAGGTTGTCCGTCACGATCACGTCGAACTGCCCGGGCTCGCGCACGAGCTGCATTCCGCAGTTATCGGCCAGCATGTGCGACAGCACGATGTCGGAATATTCGGCCTCGTGCAGCCGGGTGACTTCCTCCCGCCACAGAAGGCCGCTTTCCATCACGTTCGACTTCTCGACCGAGCACACACGCCCGTCGCGCTTCCTCGCAAGGTCGAAGGCGACCCGGGCGACGCGCTCGATCTCCGAGGTGGTGTAGACCTGGGTGTTGACGCCGCGGCGCTCGCCGCCCGGCAGGGTCTCGACACCGCGCGGCTCGCCGAAATAGACCCCGCCGGTCAGCTCGCGCACGATCAGAAGGTCGAGGCCCGCGACCAGCTCGGTCTTCAGGGTCGACGCTTCGGCCAGCGCATCGAAGACCAGCGCCGGGCGCAGGTTCGCGAACAGCTCCAGCTCCTTGCGCAGGCGGAGAAGGCCCGCCTCCGGACGGATCTCGAAGGCGACGCCGGCCCATTTCGGGCCGCCGCAGGCCCCCAGGAGCACCGCGTCCGAGCCCATCGCCGTTTCCAGCGTCGCGTCCGAGAGCGGCGCGCCGCCCGCGTCGATCGAGGCCCCGCCCACCAGGCCCTCGGCGACATCGAAGGTGACGTGGCGGCGGCGGTCCATCCAGTCGATCACCCGGCGGACCTCGCCCACCACCTCGGGTCCGATGCCGTCGCCCGGCAGCATCAGAAGCTTCTTGTTGGCGGCCATCTGCGTGCTCAGGCCCAGGGCGCGGCGGTCTTGTGGCCCGCCTCGAAGGCGGCGATCTTGTCCTCTTTCCGGAGAGTCAGCCCGATGTCGTCGAGCCCGTTGAGCAGGCAATGTTTCTTGAACGGATCGACGTCGAAGCCGATGACCTCGCCGTCTGGCCGGGTGATTTCCTGCTTTCGCAAATCGATCGAAAGCCGGGCGTTCTCGCCCTTCTCGGCATCGGCCATCAGCTTGTCGACCTCGGCCTGCGGCAGCTCGATCAGGAGGATCCCGTTCTTGGAGCTGTTGTTGGAAAAGATGTCGGCGAAGGATGGCGCGATCACGCAGCGGATGCCGAAATCGAGCATTGCCCAGGGCGCATGCTCGCGCGAGGACCCGCAGCCGAAATTCTCGCCCGCGACCAGAACCTTGGCGCTGCGGTAGGCCGGCTTGTTGAGGATGAAGTCGGGGTTTTCCGAGCCGTCCTCGGCATAACGCAGCTCGTTGAACAGGTTCCGGCCGAGCCCGGTGCGCTTGATGGTTTTCAGGAACCGCGCCGGGATGATGCGGTCGGTATCGACGTTGACCATCGGGAAGGGCGCCGCGATGCCGGTGAGTGTCGTGAATTTTTCCATGCGCGCTGTCTCCCTAGATCAGATCCCGGTGGTCGCTGAGACGGCCGTTGACGGCGGCAGCGGCGGCCATCGCCGGGCTGACCAGATGGGTGCGCCCGCCCGGTCCCTGCCGGCCTTCGAAGTTGCGGTTCGATGTCGAGGCCGAGCGCTCGCCCGGCCGCAGCATGTCGCCGTTCATCGCGATGCACATCGAGCATCCGGGCTCGCGCCAGTCGAAGCCGGCCTCCCTGAATACGGCGTCGAGGCCCTCTTCCTCGGCCTGCTCCTTGATCAGCCCGGAGCCCGGCACGACCATCGCATAGACCGAGCCGGCGACCTTGCGGCCCTTGGCCACTGCGGCGGCCGCGCGCAAATCCTCGATCCTCGAATTGGTGCAAGAGCCGATGAAGACCTTGTCGACATGGATGTCGGTCAGAAGCTGGCCGGGGGCGAGCCCCATGTACTCGATCGCGCGTTCGACCGAGCGCCGGCGGTTGTCGTTCGCCTCGCCGGCCGGATCGGGCACCGAGGCCGAGATCGGCAGCACCATCTCGGGGCTCGTCCCCCAGGTGACCTGCGGCTCGATGCCCGAGACCGGCACCGTCACCTCCTTGTCGTAGGCCGCGCCCGGATCGGACGGCAGGGTGCGCCAATAGGCCTCGGCCTGCTCCCAGGCCGCGCCCTTCGGCGCCAGCGGCCTGCCCTTGCAGTAGTCGAAGGTCTTCTGGTCGGGCGCCACGAGACCGGCGCGCGCTCCGCCCTCGATGGTCATGTTGCACAGGGTCATCCGGCCTTCCATCGACAGGTCCTCGACCGCCTGGCCGGCATATTCGATCACGCAGCCCGTGCCGCCCGCAGTGCCTATCGTGCCGATGATTGCAAGCGCCAGATCCTTGGCCACGACGCCGGTCGGCAGCGCGCCGTCGACGGTGATCCGCATATTCTGCGCCGGGCGCTGGATCAAGGTCTGGGTCGCCAGCACATGCTCGACCTCCGAGGTTCCGATGCCCATCGCCAGGCAGCCGAACGCGCCGTGGGTCGAGGTGTGGGAATCGCCGCACACCATGGTCAGGCCGGGCAGGGTGAAGCCCTGCTCCGGGCCGATCACATGGACGATGCCCTGGCGGATGTCGTGCAGGTCGATATAGGGCAGGCCGAACGTCTCGGCGTTCTCCTTCAAGAGTTCGATCTGGATGCGCGAGTCCTCGTTCTCGATCGGCAACGCGCGGTCGGTGGTTGGCACGTTGTGATCGGGCACGACGAGCTGTGCGTCGGGCCGGCGCACGGCGCGGCCGTTCTCGCGCAGGCCGTCGAAGGCCTGTGCGCTGGTGATCTCGTGGATGATCTGGCGGTCGATATAGAGCAGGCAAGTCCCGTCGTCCTGCACATCGACCACATGGCTTTCCCAGATCTTGTCGAACAGCGTCCTGGGTTGCGACATCCCCAGCCTCCCTTGCTTTACCTCACCTCTGCCCGGCCCGCCGGTCCAAGGCCGGCGGGTGGCCGTTATGCCGATCCGGCCGCAGCTATTCCTCGGCGGTCCGCTCGGCCTCGGCCGTCTTGGCGCCGCGCGGCGGCCGACGCTCGACCTTCTCGGCGATCCGCGCCTTCTTGCCGCGCCGGCTGCGCAGGTAGTAGAGCTTGGCCCGCCGGACCGCGCCGCGGCGCACGACCTCGATGCGGTCGATGCGCGGCGAATAGAGCGGGAAGACGCGCTCCACCCCCTCGCCGTAGGAGATCTTGCGCACGGTGAAGGCGGAGTTGACCCCCCGGCTTGCGCGCCCGATCACCACGCCTTCGTAGGCCTGGATACGCTCGCGGGTGCCTTCGACGACCTTGTAGTGGACCCGCACCGTATCGCCCGGCCCGAACGCAGGGATTTCGCGGTCGGCGGTGAGCTTTGCGATCTGCTCGGCTTCGAGCCGCTCAATCGTGTTCATCGTCGTCGTCCTTCCTTCTATTCCGCCGGTAGCCTTCCCACAGGTCCGGCCGGCGCTCGCCCGTCAGGCGCTCGGCCTGAGCGCGGCGCCACTGCCCTATGCGCCCGTGATCTCCGCTCACCAGCACCTCGGGCACGTCCCGACCCCGCCAAGTCTGCGGGCGGGTATAGTGCGGATACTCGAGCAGGCCGTCGGAGAAGCTCTCCTCGGCCAGCGAGCCGGCCGCGCCGACCACGCCCGGCAGCAGGCGGACGCAGGCATCGATCAAGGCGATCGCCGCCGGCTCTCCGCCCGACAGCACGAAATCGCCGAGACTCACCTCCTCGACCCCGTGCGCCTCGAGCACCCGTTCGTCGACACCTTCGTAGCGGCCGCACAGAACCGCCGCCCCCGGGCCTTTGGCCAGGGCGCGGACCCGCACCTGGTCGAGCGGCCGGCCGCGCGGGCTCATGTAGACCACCGGCCCGTGATCGCCCGGCAGGGCGTCCAGCGCGTCCCCGATCACGTCGGGCCGCATGACCATGCCGGCGCCGCCGCCGAAAGGGCTGTCGTCGACGGAACGGTGTTTATCGCGCGCGAAGTCGCGAATGTCCACCGTTTCGAGCGTCCATATCCCTTCGCTTAGCGCCCGGCCGGCGAGCGAATGGCCGAGCGGGCCGGGGAACATCTCCGGGAACAGGGTCAGGACCCGAACGGCGAACCCCGGCCGCGCCGGATCATGTGGCCCGGTCATCGCCGGCGTCCTCGTCTTCGTCCTCATCTTCCCGATCCGGCGGGACGACGACGATGCGTCCCGCGGCGATCTCGACCGTTGGGACGGCGTCGCAGGTGAACGGGACCAGCAACGGCTGCGCCCGCCCGGTGCAGGCGATTTCCAGCACATCGGCGCCGCCGGCCGGGATGATCCCGCTAACCCGGCCGATCGCGGCTCCCGCCGGGTCGACCGCCTCGAGCCCCAGGAGATCAGCGTGGTAGAACTCGTCCCCGTCCGCCGTCGGTGGCAGCCTCGCGCGATCGACATAGAGCCGCGTGCCGCGCAACGCCTCGGCTGCGCTGCGATCATCGATGCCGGAAATCCGCGCGACGACCAGATCGCGGGCAACGCCTTCCACGGCGATGTCGAAGCGGCGTTCGCCGGGCTCGTCCTCGAGCGGACCGTAGGCCGCCACGTCCTGCGGCGCCGCGGTGAAGCTCTTGATTCGGACCGCGCCGCGGACGCCCTGGGCGCCGGCGATCGCGCCAAGACAGACCCGATGGGCATCGGCGGCGCCCTCGACTGAAAGCGCGGACACGGTGAGGATCCTGCCGCCGCCGCGGTTTCGCGCCCGGCTCGCCGTCGGCTTACTCCCCGGATCCCGGCCCCCCGGCCGGTTTCGCCGCCGCTTCGGCGGCCTGTTTCAGGCGTTCCTGCGCCTTCGCCTTGGGCCGGCTCTTCTTGGGCGTCTCGCGGATTTCGCGCATCGGGACGATCTCGGCCTGGCCGAGGAATCTGGCGACCCGATCGCTCGGCAGCGCGCCGTGGCTCAGCCATTGCCGCACCCGATCCTCCTTGATGACCACCCGGTCCGGGTGGTCGCGGGCGAGGATCGGGTTGTAGGTGCCGACACGCTCGATGAACCGCCCGTCGCGGGGGCTGCGGGAATCGGCGACGACGATGCGGTAGAACGGCCGTTTCTTGGCGCCGCCGCGGGCAAGCCTGATTCTCAACGACATGTGTGTGTTCTCCTCGCGGCGGGGCTAGCGGGGCGGCGGCATGATATGGCCGAGCCCGCCACGCATCAGCCCCTTCTTGCCGAGCTTGTTGATCTTTTTCATCATCCGGCTCATCTCCTGGAACTGCTTCATGAGCCGGTTGATGTCCTGAACGGTGGCGCCGGAGCCGGCGGCGATCCTGCGCTTGCGCGAGGCCTTGATGAGCTCTGGCCGGCGCCGTTCAACCAGCGTCATCGAACCGATAATCGCCTCCTGCCGGGCCAGCACCTTCTCGTCGACATTGGCCTGCGCGATCTGACCCTTCATCTTGGCGATGCCCGGCAACATGCCAATGACCCCTCCCATGCCGCCCATCCTGCGGATCTGGCGGAGTTGCCCGGCGAGGTCCTCGAGGTCGAACTGGCCCTTCCGGACCTTTTCGGCCATTCGGGCAGCCTGCTCCTCGTCGAAGGTTTCCTGGGCCTTCTCGACCAGGCTGACGACATCGCCCATGCCGAGGATGCGCGAAGCGATGCGGTCGGGGTGGAAGGCCTCCAGCGCATCGAGTTTCTCGCCCGTGCCCAGGAGCTTGATCGGACACCCGGTGACCGCGCGCATCGACAGCGCCGCGCCGCCGCGCGCGTCGCCGTCGATGCGGGTCAGCACGATGCCGCTGAGTCCGACGCGCCGGTGGAACGCGGACGCCGTGGTCACCGCATCCTGGCCGGTCATGGCGTCGGCGACCAGCAGGGTCTCCTTCGGCTTGGCGGCATCGGCGATTTCGGCGATTTCGGCCATCAATTGCTCGTCGATCGCCAGCCGGCCGGCGGTATCGAGCACGACCGCGTCGTAGCCCTCGCGCCGGGCGGTATCCATCGCGCGGTCGGCGATCATCCGCGGGGTCTGCAAGGGCATGATCGGCAGGGTGTCGATCCCGGCCTGGGCGCCCAGCACCGCGAGCTGTTCCTGGGCGGCCGGCCGGCGGATGTCGAGCGACGCCATGAGCACCTTCTTTCGGTGGCGCTCCTGGATCATGCGGCCGAGCTTGGCCGAGGTGGTGGTCTTTCCGGAGCCCTGCAGTCCCACCATCAGCACGGAGACGGGCGGGCTCGCCCCGAGGTCGATGTCGCTGGAGGTCGTGCCCAGCATCTCGACGAGCCGGTCGTTGACGATCTTGACGACCATCTGGCCGGGGGTGACGCTGCGCAGCACCTCCTGGCCGACGGCGCGCTCGCGCACGGCATCGACGAAGTCCTTGACGACCGGCAGCGCCACGTCGGCCTCGAGCAGCGCCACGCGGACCTCGCGCATCGCCTCGGCGACATCGGCCTCGCTCAGCGCGCCGCGGCGCGTCAGGCGGTCGAGTACGCTACCGAGCCGGGAGCTCAAGCCATCGAACATTGCGGTTCACCGTTTCAGCCAGCGCCGATTCAGCCAGCACCGAGTGCGCCAATGCACGCTATGCGTGGATTGGCGGGCACCCTGAGGCGCGATCCATCGGAGACGATCCGCGGAACGGCGCACTCTATGGCCGGTGCGGCCGACGGTCAAGCGCCGCCGGGCGGGCCGACGTAACGCCGGTCGACACCATCGTTCGCGAGCGACGGTGGCTTGACGTATGGTTGGAGCGCACGCTTGGAGTACGAATGGCCGAAATCGCAAACTTCGCGGTCATTGAGACCCCTTGCCGGGTGTGGGCGGTCTCATCGATCCACGGCGAGGCGCGCGGTCTTGCGGCGCTGCACGAGGCGCTGGAACCGCGCATCGTCGAGGGCGACCGCCTGGTGTATCTCGGCAATGTCCTGGGCCGGGGCCGCGAGGTGCGCGCGACCGTTGACGAGGTGCTGGCGTTCCGCCGGGCGTTTCTCGCCATCCCGGGCAACGACGTGAAGGATTACGCGATCCTGCGCGGCGCCCAGGAGGAGATGTGGGCCAGGCTGTTCGAACTGCAATTCGCCGTCAACCCGAGCGAGGTCCTGGAATGGATGCTCGATCACGGCGTCGGCGCCACCATCGAGGCCTATGGCGGCGACCCGCGCGAGGCGATGGCCGCGGCCCGCCAGGGGACCATGATGCTCAACCGCTGGACCGCCGCCCTGCGGGCCGCCTTCGGCGAGGTTCCCGGCCACCGCGATTTTCTCAGCAGCCTGCGCCAGGCCGCCTACACCGACGACGGGGCGCTGATCTTCGTCAACGCCGGGCTCGATCCCGAGCGGCCGCTCTACGCCCAGAACGACGCGTTCTGGTGGGCCCAGCAGAGCTGGGACCGGATCGACCGGCCCTATTTCGGCTGCCGCCAGGTGGTGCGCGGCTACGACCCGGCGCGGCGCGGCGTTCTGCTGGCCGGGCACACCGCCAGCATCGACGGACGCGCGGGGTTCGGCGGGACCCCGATCGCGGCGCTGGCGACGCCCGCCGACGGCGTGACCGAGATCCTGGAGGCGTGAGACCGCGCCCGGCTCGCGCTGTCGCGGGCGCCATGCTAGAACGCTCCACGTGGGCATGACCGCGTTCGCGCGGAACGGCCGATCGAGGGAGGCGGCGGGAATGAGTGAGTTGATCCAGGCGATGCGCGATCTGGTCGTCGGCAACCGGATCCTGGCCAACGAGGGCGTGGTCGATGCCTACGGTCATTTGAGCGTCCGCCACCCCGACGACCCCGAGCGCTACCTGATGTCGTGCTCGCGCGCGCCGGGCCTGGTCAAGCTGGCCGATATCATGGAGTTCACGTTGGATGGCGAGGCCGTCGATCCGCGCGACCGCTCGCCCTATGCGGAACGGTTCATCCACGGTGCGATCTTCGAGCAGCGCCCGGAAGTCCATTCCGTCGTCCATAACCACTCCCACGCGGTAATCCCCTTCGGCGTCACCGGGGTCAAGCTGCGCCCGCTGGTCCATGTCGGCGCGGCGATCGGGACCGAGATCCCGGTCTGGGACATCCGCGACAATTTCGGCTCGACCGACCTCCTGGTCGTCAACATGGAGCAGGGCCGGGATCTGGCGAAGCGCCTGGGCGAGAACAAGGTCGTCCTGATGCGCGGGCACGGTTGCGCCGTGGCCGGCGGCAATATCCGGCAATCGGTGATGACGTCGGTCTATCTGCAGGTCGCGGCAAGGCTCCAGCGCGAGACGATGGCGATGGGAGAGATCGAGTTCCTGTCCGACGACGAGATCGCGCTCTGCGCGGCGACCTTCGCCAGCGACTTGTCGGTCGCCCGGGCGTGGGAGTACCTCGTGGTCAACGCCGGCATGGCGTCCTTTTAGGAAGAGCCGTCGATGGCGCGGGGCCGAGCGCCGAAATCGCCGCCACGATCGCGGACGAAGCGGCCGGCTGCGGCATCGAGCTCGTCGCGTCCCTTCCCGACGGCTGGATCGCCCGGCTGATCGAGCGCTTCGAGACCGACCAGCGGTTCGACCACGTCCCGGTCAATCGCGAGGAGTCGGCGATCGGGCTGTGCTCGGGCTCGTTCTTCGGCGGCCGGCGATCGCTGGCGCCGATGGGCGCCTCGGGGCTGATGGCCTGCATCTACGCGATCACCAAGATCAACTACACCTAACATGGCGCCGCTCCTGATCTTCGTGACGATGCGCGGACGGCCGGGCGACAGGGCCGGGTTCCATGTTTCCAACGGGCTCTTCATCTGGAGCCGGATCTGGAGCCGGTCATGCGCGCGATCGACCTGTCTACACGGTCGTCGAGCGCCGCGATCAGATCGGCGAGATCCGGCGAGCCGACGCCCATTCGCGGATCATCGCCCGGCCGGTCGTGGCCGGCTTCACCCGCGGTTTCCTCTACGGCAAGACCCCGTGATGACGATGGCCATGCAGGTTTGCTTCGAGACCCTGGTCGCGCGCTGGACCGATCAGGCGGTCGTAATTTCGGCCGGCGACGCATCCGAGATGTGGTGGCGCCTGACCGGCGAAACCGAGCGGGTCTTCTACCTCGAGGCCTCGGTCTGGGCGTTCTCCGGCGACGGGGCATTCCTGATGAACCCCGGCATGTTGACGGTCGAGCGCCGCATGGCGCTACCCAACCCGACCCATTTCCTGGTCGCCAACGGCGTCTATGGGGCGATCGGCGAGCTCGGGATGGCGGACGGGGGGCAGACCGACTATGCTGGTCTCGCGCGCGCGGCCGGCCTGCGGAACGTCCACCGGTTTGCTGCGGTCGACGACCTGAAATCCGGGCTCGACGAGGCGATGTGCTCCAACGACGGGTCCTTCGTGGTGCTGGACATCGAGCCGGCCGGCGAAATCCTGCCCGCCCCGCCGATGGACGGCCCGGAGAGCAAGTTCCGATTCGGGCGGTATCTTGAGCGAACCTACGGCGTCAGCATCTTCGACAACCGGCCCGGGTGACCGCGCCGGGCCGGGCCGGCCGGTCGATCGCGGCGAAGGGCCGGCGCATCTGGCGATGCTTCTGGCCGCGCTGATCTTCGGGGTGAACTATGTGCTCGGCCGCTGGGCGGTGGCCGACGTGCCGGCCTATACGCTCGGGTTCACGCGATGGGCGGTCGGCGGTCTGGTGCTGCTGCCGTTCGCCTGGCGTTTCATCGCGCGCGACCGGGCGTGGATCGCCGCGAACTGGGCATGGGTGGCGCTCGCCGGCTTTCTGATGCCCTTCATGGGCGCAGGCGTGACCTATGTCGCGCTGATCTACACCGAGGCGATCAACGGCGGCGTCCTGCAGACGTCCCTGCCGGTCTTCATCATCATCCTGTCCCGACTGATCCTGCGCGAGCGAACGTCCGGCGCCCAGTGGCTCGGCGCGGCCATCGCGATTGCGGGCGTGCTCTACGTCGTCGCGCGCGGCCGGGCGGACGTGCTGCTCGACCTGCGTTTCAACATCGGCGACGCCCTCCTGATCGCCTGCAATCTGGCTCTTGCGGGCTACGCCATCGTCGTGCGCAAGATGGCGACCGGCTATCATCCGCTGACGCTGCTGAGCTTGGTGTGCGCCGTGGGCGCGGCGATCCACGCGCCCTTTTTCGCCGTCGAGATCGTATCGGACGAGCCGTTCCGTGCGAGCCTGCCGGCGATCGTCGCCCTGGTCTTCGTCGCGATCTTCCCGTCCGTGATCGCGATCCTGTGCTGGAACCATGCAATCCAGAGGCTGGGCGCGCCGAGGGCGGGGTTCTACCTGTATCTGGTTCCGGTCTTCGCCGCGGTGTTCGCCGTTCCTTTGCTGGGCGAGGATATCGGCGGCTACCATTTGATCGGCGGCGCGCTGATCATCGCCGGCGTCAGCCTGTCGACCCGCCGGCCGGGCGGCGCAGCCTGAGCAGGATCGTCTGGCTTATGACACATTATACGATGTTTCTATGGAGACATCGACCTGCGATGACCATCATCCTTAGCTATTCGATCTCCATTCCCACAAGATCATGTATGCCAAGCTGAAGAATCCTGCTTAGTCTCAAAGCCGTCGGGAGCGGAGGCCGGAGGCGGGATGGCTTTCGCCTGCCGGACCGCCCCATGACGCCCCGCCTGGATGCTCCATCGCCGCTATCGGGACCCCGTGAATCCGCTGCGAAGCGCGTTCCCCCGGAAGAACCGATCCGAATCCCGATGACGAGAGCCGTTTTCGGATTCTCCAGGAGTCAGGGTCTCTCCGCCTTATTTTCCGCGCCGCTCGAATTTCGCCATCCATTCGCGGGCAAGTCTCTGAGCTTTGGAAATATCGGTGGGAGTCATCCGCCCGGCAACGATATCTCTGTTCTTTACGGAATCTTTATTGCCCACGGTTGCCGCGAGATTGAACCACATATGCGCCTGGACATAATCCTGCGGCGCCCCTTGGCCCTCGCCGTACATGAAACCCAGGTTGTGCTGAGCGCCGGCAAAGCCCTGGTCGGCGGCCTTCCGCCACCACTTCACGGCCTCCGCATAATCCTGCGGCACCCCTCGGCCCTTGGCATACATGGTGCCCAGATTGTGCTGAGCGCCGGCATAGCCCTGGTCGGCGGCCTTCCGGTACCACTTCACGGCCTCCGCATCATCCTGCGGCACCCCTTGGCCCTTGCCGTACATGAAACCCAGATTGAACTGAGCGGCGGCATCGCCCTGGTCGGCGGCCTTCCGGTACCACTTCACGGCCTCCGCATGATCCTGCGGCGCCCCTCGGCCCTTGTCATAGCTGACACCCAGATTGAACTGGGCGGCGGCATAGCCCTGGTCGGCGGCCTTCCGGTACCACTTCACGGCCTCCGCATCATCCTGCGGCACCCCTCGGCCATTGTCATACCTGACACCCAGATTGTTCTGGGCGCGGGCATAGCCCTGGTCGGCGGCCTTCCGGTACCACTTCACGGCCTCCGCATGATCCTGCGGCACCCCTCGGCCCTTGGAATACATGACACCCAGATTGAACTGAGCGGCGGCATTGCCCTGGTCCGCCCTGGTCGGCCAGCGGTCGCCATTCCTTCAGCGCAGTTGCGTAGTCGCCGCGCTCGAACGCCGCCACGCCTTCATAGAAGCCGGCTCCTGACGGCGTCGGAAACATCAGGCACAGGATCAAAACGGCGAAAAGGCGTCTCATGGGCGCTCCTTACCCGTCAGGGGCCGATATTCACGACCGTCGCACCCGGAGGCCTCGATCCGGTCCCGGCCCGGGATCTCGCTTGCGGTCTTTTCAGATCCCCATGATGTGGCGGACCGTGCGCATCAGCTTGCCGTCGGGATTCTGGAAATCGAAGACGATGTCGAAATGGTTGGTCTCGTCCATGTCGACCGCAATGCAGGGGAACCCCGCCTCGCGCCAGGCCTCGGCGAAGATGTCGGTCTGGCGCTTGAACTCGTCGGTCTCGTTGCCGCCATAGGAGACGATCAGCGGGCAGCCGGCAGCCGGCAGGTTGTGGATCGGGCTGTTGCGCCGCGCCGAGTCCGCATCGAGCCCGATCCATTCGTTGACCTCCGACAGCATGACCGGCTCGAGGTCGTAAAGCCCGCTGAGCGCGCAGGCGCCCTTGACGATGTCGGCCGGCACGCCCAGCCCGTCGTGCCAGCCGCCGGCGATCATGGCCCCGGTCAGGTGCCCGCCGGCCGAGCTGCCGGCAACGAAGATCCGCTCCGGATCGCCGCCGAAGCCGGCCGCGTTGCGCCAAGTCCAGGCGAGCGCCGCGCGGCACTGGCCGACGATGGCGTCGAGGCTCGCCCCGGGCGCCAGCGAATAGTTGACCGCCACCACCGCCGCGCCCAGCCCGACGAAAGTCTCGGCCATGAACGCGGAGTCCTTCTGGCTCAGCATCCGCCAGTATCCGCCGTGGATGTAGAAGAATACCGGCGCGGCCGGCCCGGCCGGAAAGATGTCCACGACCTCGTCGGGATGGCCGCCGTAGGCGATGTCGGCCCGGCATTCGAGGACATCGCGCGCCCGCGCGCTGTCGGACCCGTAGCGGGCGACGAGCGTGTCGAACGCGGCCTGCGGGACCGTTGCCCGCGCATTGTACTGCGCATCGAGGCTCGCCCGGTCGAAGTCGCGATAGACGTTCATTTCGGCTCTCCGTTGCCGGATTGCTGCCTGTCCCGCCAGCGCGCCGGCTCCTCGGCGGAGAACACCAGCGCCGCGCCCGCACCGGCCGCGGCGGCGCTGAAGACGATGGCCATGGTGTAGCTCTGCCAGAGGTCGAAGGCAACGCCGGCCAGCGCCGGCCCGACGAAGGCGCCCAGCCCGACCCCGGTATAGAGCACGCCGATGATTCCGCTGAGCGCGCGGGTGCCGAAATAATCCGCCATCACCGCCGGCGCCAGCGCCACCGCCCCGCCGTAGCAGGTCCCGACCAGGAAGGCGAACCCGCCGAGCGCCGCGAACCCGGTGGCCACGAGCCACCACAGGCAGCTCACCGATAACCCGGCAAAGCTCAGCGCGAGCGCCCGCCAGCGGCCGATCCGATCGGCCGCGCCGCCGATCGCGAACCGCCCGATGGTGCTGCCGAGCCCCAGCAGGCTCAGCAGGATCGCCGCCGTCTCTGGCGCCATCCCGCGGTCCTCCGCAAAGGGGATCAGGTGCACCATCGGGATGAACTGCCCGAAGGACGCGCACAGAAACCCGATCAGCACCAGCGCGAACGGGCGCGAGCGCACGGCCCGGCCGAGCGATACGCCGGCGCCGGGCGCGACCCTGCTCCGCCCGCCCCGTCGCGCCGGATCGGTGACCATCATGCCCGCTCCGCCGCCGATGACGATCACCGCAAGACCGATCGCCAGGAATGCCGTCCGCCAGCCGGTCTCGGCGATCATCAGCGCGGCCAGAGGCGGCATCGCCAGCGTGCCGGCGCCGATGCCGGAGACCGCAAGCCCCGAGGCCAGCCCGCGGCGGCGCTCGAACCATTTCTGGACTGCGGCGACCGCGGGCACATAGGCCAGCCCGATTCCCGCGCCGGCGCCGATGCCGAACGCGGCCTGGACCTGCCATAGCGCGTCGGCCCGGCTGGCGGCGATCAGCCCGGCGCCGACCAGGGCGATGCCGCCGGCCGTCAGCATCCGCGGGCCGATGCGGTCGGCGAGCATGCCGCTGCCGGGGCCGATCGCGAACAGCACCGCGGCCGAGACCGAGAAGGCAAGCGCCACTGCGCCGCGCGAGGCGCCGAACTCGCCTTGCAAGGGCGCGAAGAACGTCCCGAAGCTGTAGGCGCTGCCGAACCCGAGCAGCAGAACGACGAAGGTGCCTGCGACGGCGGACCAGGCGTGCCGGGACTCCGGTCTCGCGGCCGTGCTCACGCGGTCCTATACGCGTCCGGGGGCCGGCGTGTGCAGGCGTTCGAGCAACGCCATGAGGGTCCTGCGCTCGGTATCGCCGAGCGGCTGGGCGACGGTCGCCTCATGCTCGTCGGACAGCGCCTTGAGCTCGGCGAGCAGCGCCGTGCCGGCCTCGGTCAGGACCAGCGCGTGGCTGCGGCGGTCCTGGGCCGACGGCCTGCGGCGGACAAGGTCCCGCCTCTCCAGACGGTCGATGATCTGGACCAGGGTCGAGCGGTCGAAGCGCAGCGCTTCGGCGACGGAGCTCTGGCTCACGCCCGGGTTGGCCTCGATAAGAAGCAGGGTGCCGAACTGCGGCGGCGAAATGCCGTGGGCGCCGAGCGTCTTGTTGAAGTGCTGGAAGACCGCGACATTGGCGCAGCGCAGATGATAGCCCAGGAGCTCGGTCAGCGTACCCATCTCGATGCTCGACTGGCTCATCACGACGGTCCTCTCGCAACCCGTCGGCTGCACGCGGGGTCTCAGAAAGTTCAGAAGAGGCCGAACCTATTGCCAATGACCGCCAAAGGCCACCGCCGGCGCTCGAAGAGCCAATATTGCGCCGTTGGCGGGCGGTCGTCTCCGGCGCCGGGGCGTCTTGAGCGCCTGCCGGGCGAGCCCTGCGCGCGCCCTGGCGCCGGGCTCATGCGGCGGCCCCGACCGGATCGGGCAGCGACAGCCCGAACTTCTCTTCGACCAGAGTCCGCGCCCGACCGATGTAGTCCTCGCGCATCTCCTCGTTGGTACGCAGCTTGATGCCCCACTTGCGGAACATCGCGTTGTTGCGCGAGTCGGCGGCGCCGAAGAACGGGGTCATCATCGGGAACACTCGGTCGACCGCCTTCTGGATTGCATCGCCGGCGCCGTCCTCCATCAGATCCGAGCAGAAATCCTCGCCGAACTGCGCGTGGAAGCGCTCCTCCGGCATGGTCATGCGCGCAAGATTGCGCAGCGGATGGAACGAGCAGTGGAGCAGGTCCTCGACCTGAAGAATCTCGGCCAGATCGCCCAGCGCCTTGATCACGCAGAACTCCGTCCAGGTTTCCATCCGGAAGTCGAAGATGCTGAGCGGGCGCTTGCCGCCGTCGCGCGGGACCAGGTCGCGCGCGACGATGCCGATCGCCTCGCCCAGCTCGGCGAAGCGGACATGGTGGCCGTACTCCTCCATCGCCACCCGGCAGGTCAGCCATTTGGCGTAGGGCGTCGGCGCCAGCGCGATCGCCGGCTCATCGAAGACCCGGGAGCCATAAAGCTCGTTGATCGCGTGGCTCCGGACGATCTTGCGCACCGCCAGCTTGAATTCGTCGGGCTGGCGTTGGAACGCCTCGACCGTCTTGACCTCGAACTTCCCGTTATCGGCCATCCCGGCCTCCTCAGACATGGGGTTCGGTGTTGAAGACCTCCAGATCGGTCTCGAGCGGCGCGAAATGCGCCCGCAGCTCCGCCTCGACGGCAGCGGCCAGCGCATCGTCCTGCCACGCGCCGCCGTCGGCGATCACGGTGGCGACCGGCCGCGGCTGGGAAAAGACGAACACCTCGCGCCCGCGCACGCCGAGAATCTGCCCCGTGACCGACCGGGCCGCAGGCGAGCACAAATAGCAGACTAGGCGCGCGACGTGTTCGGCGGGCACCTTCAGCCCGCGCTCCTTGTAGGCGGCCTGCTCCTCGTTGGCCGGCTTGATCATCTCGGTCACACGGGTGCGGGCGAACGGGACGACCGCGTTGCAGGTCACCCCGGTGCGCGCCATGTCCAGCGCCGTGATCCGCATCAGGGCGGTCAGCCCGCCCTTGGCGCTGGCATAGGACGCCTGGCCGTAATTGCCGATACAGGCCGCGGTCGAGACCAGGTTGACGATCCGGCCCCAGCCACAGGCTTCGCCGCCGCGGCCGGCCTTGGCCTGATCGCGCATCGCCGGGGTGGCGGCCGCGCTCAGGTAGAAGGCGCCCGACAGGTTGTTGGCGATCACCGTGTCCCAGTCCTCCGCCGTGGCGCGGAAGATCAGGGCGTCGCGCAGGATGGCGGCGTTGTTGATCACGATATCGATGCCGCCGAAGGACTCGCGCGCCAGTTCGACCGCAGCCGCGGCGGCCTCCGGGCTCGCCATGTCCTCGCCATAGGCTACGGCCCGCTCGCCCAGCCCGGCCGCGAAATCCCGCGCGATGGCGGGATCGGCGTCCCGGCCGTCGATCGCGGCCCCGTTATCAGCGACGATCACCGCGGCCCCGCGCGCGACCAGCATCCCGGAGATCGCCGCCCCGATGCCGCGCGCGCCGCCGGTGACGATCGCCACCCGTCCGTCGAGTGTGCCGGTCTCAGCCATCAGCCCCCCTCGTCCCCGGCCTTCTCGGCCTCGGTATAGAACGCGTCCGCATGGATGTCCTCGCGCCTCATGCCGCGCCCGGTCAGCAGCCCGGTCGCGGCCTCGACCATCGGCGGCGGCCCGGCGATGTAGGCCTTGCAGCCGTCGAAATCCGCGACATCGGCATCGAGCGCGCTATGCAGGAACCCCGTCCGCCGCCCGGTCGGGCCCTCGGGGTCCGACAACACCGGGACAAAGTGCAGGTTGGGATGGGCGGCGGCAAGGTCCGAGAAATGGCCTTCGAGATAGAGGTCGGGCTCGTCCCTGACGCCGAAATAAAGAAAGATGTCCTGGGCCGCGCCGGCGTCGAGCGCGTGCTCGACGATCGACTTGACCGGGGCGAGGCCCGAGCCGCCGGCCAGCGCGTAGATCGGCCCGCGGTGCTCCGCGCGCAGCCACGAGGCGCCGAACGGACCCTGCAGGCGCACATCCTCGCCGACGGCCAGCGTCTCCGCGGCATAGGCGCTCACCGCGCCGCCCGCCACATGGCGGATGTGGAACTCGATCAGCGGGTCTTCGGGTACGTTCGCCATCGAGAAGTCGCGCTCCGGCAGGTCGGCGAAGCGCACCCGGCAATACTGTCCGGCCGAGAAGACGAACGGGCCGCCGGACTCGATCTCAAGCCGCACGCGGAGGATATCGCGGGTCATGGGATCGATCCGGGCGACCCGGGCGGTCATGTGCCGGATCGGGTGGGCGACGATCTCCTCTTCGTCGAGCCAGGCGATTTCGGCGTCTTCCCACGGCGCCGAGCGGCAGGCGAGCACCAGGCCCTGGCCGCGTTCCTCCTCGTTCAGCGCGAACTCGGAAAACGGCAACATCTCGACATCGCCGCCGATCAGCCGCGACTTGCAGGCGCCGCAATTCCCCGACCGGCAGCCATGCGGGTAGGGGACGGACGCCGCCAGCGCGGCTTCCAGAATGGTCTGGCCGGGCTCGACCTCGATCGGCGTGTCCCATCCGGCGATCTTGACGGTGCAGGTCATCGCCGCGCCCGGACCCCGTTAACGCCCGTCCCAGACCCGCCGCGCGGTCTCGATGACCAGTTCCAGCTTGGCGCGCTGGTCCTCCGGGGTCAGCGGGTTGCCGATGACCGCGCTCGAGAAGCCGCATTGCGGGCTGATCGACAGCCGCTCCAGCGGGACGTAGCGGGCGGCGTCCGCGATCCGCGCGGCGAGCCCGTCGATATCCTCCAGCAGCGGGATCTTGCTGCTGATCAGCCCCAGGACGACATGCTTGTCCTCGGGCATCGCCGCCAACGGAGAGAAATCGCCGGCCCGCCCGGTGTCGTATTCGAGGAAGAAGGCATCCACGGCAAGCCGCGCGAACAGCTTTCCGGCGACCGCGTCGTACCCGCCCTCGGACAGCCAGGTACCCTTGAGGTTGCCGCGGCAGATATGCAGGCCGGTGGTCATGCTGGCCGGCCGGCCGGCCAGCGCGGCGTTGGTGAGCTCGATATAGGTCTCCAGCAGCGCATCGGGATCGCGCCCGTGCGCGGAAACCTGGTCCCGCAACGAGGCGTCGCACAGCATCGCGAACGGGACATCGTCGATCTGAAGGTAGCGCGCGCCGCGCGCGGCGAGATCGGCGATGTCCTCGCGGTAGCACGCCGCGAGATCGGCGAAGAACTCCTCTTCGCTGGCATAGATGCCGGCCGGCGGCGCATCCGCCCCGGCCAGGAAATGCATTGTCGCCGGAGACGGCAGGGTCGATTTCGGCGTCCTGGTGGTGACCGACTTGAGGTAATCGAGATCCTCGCCCGAGTTCGACTTGACCCGCTTCAGCTTTCCGGTGGCGCGCGGCGCGACGAATTCATGCGCGGTGCGGTCGTCCTCGTAGAACCGGAAGGTCGAGGGCGCGAAGTCGAGTCCGTCGACGGACTCGACGAAGTGGGAGATGTAGGTGGTCCGGCGGAACTCGCCGTCGGTGACGAGCTGGAAGCCGAGCGATTCCTGCATCGTCACGGCGTCGCGGATGGCCTCGTCCTGGATTGCGCGGAACGCCGCCTGGTCGATCTCGTCCCTGGACAGCCGGCGGAAGCCTTCGCGCAAGGAGCCCGGGCGCAGAAGCGAGCCGATATGTTCGGCGCGGTAAGGCGGGGGCAAGGAGGTCATGACCGCGCGATCCTGGCCGGGCGGGCCGGTTCGGTCTGCATCCGGATCAATCGGTCCATCAGGTTGCGCGCCTGGATCGTCGGCTGATCGGCGTTGACGTCGATCGAGGGCGCATCGGGGTCGGTGGCGATCGAGCGCTGCTGCGCCTCGACCATCTCGATGTCCTCCATGATGTCCTCCATGAAGGTGTCGCGGATCGTCGCCAGCGTCTCGGTCACGGCCTCGTCGTCGATCGAGGAGTCCCTGGCCGACATCCAGAAATGGTGGCGCGTGCTCGCGGTCTCGGGCGTGATGCCGTGGGTGTTGAAGCGGTCGAACACCAGCCCGTGATAGCCGCACCGGATGGTGTCGCCGGTCACCGCGCCGGCCGAGAGCGGCGCGTGGTGGCGGCGGCAGCGGTCCTCCATCGCCACGGCGCCCCCGTCCCCGGTGCGCCAGAAGACGATCGGGCGATCGGGCAATGCCCGCGACAGCGGCGCGCGGGCGATCTCGTGATCCCACGCCGCCACATACCATGCCTCGGTCAAATACATCGCTCGCCCCCGCCTCGCCGCGGGATTGCCCCCGCTCGGCCATGGTGCCGCTCGCGCATGTGCGAGGCAAGGCTTGATTGCCCTGGCCCGGAAAGGCTAATTAATTGAAATGCTGAAATAATCATCCCGAAGGAGCACGGTGGATATGGCGAATGTCTCGGCAGTATCGGGTACTTTTCCCTTTCGGCCGGCGGCGGCCGATGGCGGCGATGCCGACGCGCTGAAGGCCGAGCTCGCCGAGCGCGGCATCCGGTTCCTGCTGCCGAGCTATGTCGATATGCACGGGGCCTCCAAGGCGAAAATGGTGCCCATCGGCCATTTCGACCGGATGCTGTCCGGCTCCGAGCTGTTCACGGGCGCCGCGCTTGAGGGCGTTCCTCAGGACGTCAGCGAGGAGGAGGTCGCCTCCCACCCCGACCCCGGCTCCTGCCTGATCCTGCCGTGGCAGCCCGAGATCGCCTGGTTCGCCTCCAATTTGATGTGCCGCGGCGCGCCGTTCGAGGCGTGCAGCCGCAACATCCTTCAGCGCGTGCGCAAGCGCGCCGCCGACATCGGCTTCGGCATGAATCTCGGCATGGAGGCGGAGTTCTTCGTCTTCGCCCGGGACGAGGGCGGCGGCTTCGTCCCGGTCAGCCGGAAGACCCATCTCGCCAAGCCGGCCTACGATGTCTCGCGCCTGCTCGACAATTTCCACTGGATCGGTGAACTGGTCGAGGCGATGAACGGCTGCGGCTGGGACGTCTACTCCTTCGACCACGAGGACGGGATCGGCCAGTTCGAGGTCGATTTCGAGTATGCCGACGCGCTGGTGATGGCGGACCGGTTCGTCTTCTTTCGCCGGCTGGCCGACGAGATCGCCCGCCGGCACGACTATTTCGCGTCGTTCATGCCCAAGCCGATGATGAACTACTCGGGCAGCGGCTCGCACTACAACATGTCGCTCTACGCCATCGAGGGCGGCCGCAACGTTTTCGGCGACGCCGGCGATCCGCGCGGCAACAAGATGTCCGGGCTGGGCTACCGGTTCATCGCCGGCCTCCTGCGCCACCTGCCGGCGATCGTCGCCGTGGCGGCCCCGACCGTGAACAGCTACAAGCGGCTTGTCCTGCAGGGCTCGATGTCGGGCTACACTTGGGCGCCGGTCTTCCGCTGCTATGGCGGCAACAACCGGACCAACACGCTGCGCATCCCACTGGCCGGCGACCGGGTCGAGCTGCGCGCGGCCGATCCGATGTGCAACCCCTATCTCGGCGCCGCCATGGTGCTGGCCGCGGGCCTTGAGGGCATCGAAGAGCACCTGGACCCCGGCGAGCCGCAGGCGGACAACATGTACGAGAAGACTCCGGACGAGCTCGCGGCGGCCGGCGTCGAGATTCTGCCCCGCACGCTCGCCGAGGCGCTGGACGCCTTCGAGGCCGACCCGCTCGCCAGGACGGTCTTCGGCCAGGACATGTTCGAAGCCTGGCTCGCCTGCAAGCGCCAGGAGTGGCTCGGCTACCTCAACCACGTCTCCGACTGGGAGCGTGAGCGCTATCTGCAGTTTTTCTAGGCGTCTGGGGCGAAAGGCCCATGCCCCAAGGATTTGGAACCATCGCGGTGGCGTCTGAGCGAGACAATTGGTCCAAGATCGCGAGCGCGTTCCGCGTCGCCTTCCGAGCGCGACGGGTAACCGAACGGGATGCGCCGGGCAAGGGTTCGGCGACCAACCCACACGACGCGCCTCGCCGGATCGCCGGCGGCAGCAATCCGTTCACCGGCTACCTGTACGCACCCGACCGGCACACACATGTTACCGCTACGCATTACGCGGCGACGAGACAGGCGGCGGTCCCGGCGCGTGGCAATGCGGCCGCCGCCGTCGCCCCGGACCCCGGTCGAATCACATTTCGCGCTCGAGTCCGGCCGCGCTCGAGTCCGGCCGCTGGTACCCGCGGGCCGGCGGCGGTTGGGCCATCATCCGCGGCGACGTTCGCCATGCTCTAACTCTTGCCGGGCGCGAGACATCAAGGCATCTTGACCAGGAACGAGACCGGAACAGGGTTGGGAGCGTTTGAACATCGTGCCGTCATTCGGGAGCGACGCCGCCGTGTCGGTGACGGCGTGACGCCGGGTGCATTCATCGCCAAGTGGCGGGCGTCGGAGTTGAAGGAGCGCTCGGCGGCGCAGGAGCACTTCATCGACCTGTGCCGGCTGCTGGGCGAGCCGACGCCGGCTGAAGCCGACCCGACTGGCGAGCGCTACTGCTTCGAGCGCGGCGCCAGGAAGGACGGCGGCGGCGACGGCTGGGCCGACGTGTGGAAGCGTCATTGCTTCGCCTGGGAGTACAAGGGCAAGCACGCCGACCTCGACGCAGCGTTCAACCAGTTGCGGCAATACGCGCTGGCGCTGGAGAACCCGCCGCTGCTGGTCGTCTCGGACATGGCGCGGTTCCGCATCCGCACCAACTGGACCAACAGTGTCAGCGAGACCCACGAGTTCGGTCTGGACGACCTCGCCGACGCGGCCGCCCGGGACAAGCTCAAATGGGCGATGTCTGATCCCGAACGGCTGCGTCCGGGCGAGAGCCGGCAGGCGCTCACCGAGCGCGCGGCGGCGACCTTCGCGGCGCTGGCGCAATCGCTGCGTGAACGCGGCCATGACCCGCAGGCGGCGGCGCATTTCGTGAACCGTCTGGTGTTCTGCATGTTCGCCGAGGATGTAGGCCTGCTGCCCGACGACATGTTCACGCGGATGCTCGAACACGCGCGGCGTCGGCCCGAAGACTTCGCCGATCTCGCCCGCGCCCTGTTCGGCGCGATGTCCACCGGCGGCCGGATCGGGTTCGAGGCCGTGGCGCGGTTCAACGGCGGGCTGTTCGACGACGACGCGGCGTTGCCGTTGGAGAAGCCCGAGATCGAGACGGCGCTCACGGCCGCGGCGCTCGACTGGTCGGAGGTCGACCCGTCGATCCTGGGCACGCTGTTCGAACGCGGTCTCGACCCGGACAAGCGGGCGCAGCTTGGGGCGCACTACACCGACCGGGACAAGATCATGCAGATCGTCGAGCCGGTGATCGTCCGTCCCCTGCTCGCCGAATGGGAGGCGGCGAAGGCCGACATCTCCGCCGCGCTCGAACGGGCGGACGGCGCGCGGTCGCCCGCGGCGCGAACCAGGCGGTACGGGGAAGCGGACCGCAAGCTGCGCGCCTTCCTCGAACGGTTGCGCGGCTTCACCGTGCTCGATCCGGCTTGCGGGTCGGGGAACTTCCTGCATCTGGCGCTCCACGCGCTGAAGGACCTGGAGCACCGGGTGCAGTTGGAAGCCGAGGCGATGGGCTTGCAGCGGTCGTTCCCGGAGATCGGCCCGGCCAATGTGAAGGGGATCGAGGTCAACGCCTACGCGGCCGAGCTCGCCCGCGTGTCGGTGTGGATCGGCGAGATCCAGTGGATGCGGCGCAACGGGCTCGATGTGTCGCGCGATCCGATCCTGAAGCCGCTGGAGACCATCGAATGCCGCGATGCGATCCTGACGCCCGACGGCGGAGAGCCCGGCTGGCCCGAGGCCGATGTCGTCATAGGCAACCCGCCGTTTCTCGGCGGCAAGCTGCTGCGCGGCGGTCTTGGCGGCGAATACGTCGAATCCCTGCGACGCCTCTACGGTGCGCGGCTTCACGGCGAAGCCGATCTTGTTTGCCACTGGTTCGACAAGGCGGGCCGGCTGGTCGCCGATGGCAGGCTCGCCCGCGCCGGACTTGTCGCGACCAACTCCATCCGGGGCGGGCGCAATCGTTCGGTGCTGGACCGCATCGTTGAACGGGGCGTCGTCTTCGATGCCCGGTCCGATGAACCCTGGGTGATCGACGGCGCGGCGGTGCGAGTTTCGCTGGTGTGCTTCGCCGGCCCGGGAACCGGGCTTCCCGTCGCGTTGAACGGCGCTCCGGCGGAATGCATTCAGCCCGACCTGACCGCAAGCGCCTTGAATCTTGGGAGTGCCGCCCGCCTGCGGCGGAACGCCGGTGTGTCTTTCATGGGCGATACGAAGAACGGCGCCTTCGACGTTCCGGGCGACCTCGCCCGCTCGTGGCTTCGCTTGCCCGCGAATCCGCACGGACGGGCCAACGCCGATGTTCTCATGCCGTGGCGGAACGGTATGGACCTGACGCGGCGTCCCGCCGGCAAATGGATCATCGACTTCGGTTCGGAAATGGACGAAGCCGACGCTGCGCTTTACGAAGCGCCGTTTTCCCATGCTGTCGAGCATGTGAGGCCGACACGGCGGCGCAACCGCGCCGCGAGGGTTCGGGAGTTCTGGTGGCGGCATGAAGCACCGCGCCCCGGCATGTGGCGGTCCCTCGACGGGCTGCCGCGCTACATCGCGACGCCGCGCGTTGCCAAGCATCGGCTGTTCGTCTGGCTCGATACCCGTATCTGCCCCGACAGTGCGCTAATCGCCATCGCCCGCGACGACGACACGACCTTCGGCATCCTGCACAGCCGGTTCCACGAGGCGTGGTCGCTGCGGTTGGGTACATGGCTCGGAAAGGGCAACGATCCCCGCTACACCCCGACCACCACCTTCGAGACCTTCCCCTTCCCCGAAGGGCTGTCGCCCGACATTCCCGCCGCCGACTATGCCGCCGACCCGCGCGCGATCGCCATCGCCGAAGCCGCGCGGCGACTCGTTGAACTCCGCGACCGCTGGCTCAACCCGCCCGAATGGGTGGAGTGGATCGATGAGCCGGCGCCCGGCTATCCCAAGCGCCCGGTCGCCCGCGACGACGCGGCGGCGACGGAACTCAAGACCCGCACCCTCACCAACCTCTACAACGGCCGCCCGCAATGGCTCGCCGACGCCCACGCCGCCCTCGACGCCGCCGTCGCCGCGGCTTATGGCTGGAACGCCGACACGCCCGACGCCGAAGCGTTGCGGGCGCTGCTGGCGCTCAATGTGGCGGACATGCAGAATGGCGGTGGTCGAGCATCCCGCCGCGACCCACCTTGACGCCTCCGGCGCCCGTCCGGCCGCGTCATGAACGGCGGGTGCTGAGCCGGCTGGAACCGCATCGCGGTGTGTAACCCGGGCATCGGCGGCAGTTCGCGGGGGGATTGTCGTAGGTGTACACAACTACGGATTTCCGTGTTCATCCCTTTATTGGCGATGTCTGCGAGTCTCCAATACGAGGCTCCCGGTCTGCGCGGACATGAAGGAGCGTCCGACCTGTGCCGGATCTGAAATCCCTCGAGAATCTTTACCTGATTTTAGGCTTCCTCGTTCCCGGCCTCATTGTGCTGTCTCGTTATTGTGCTGTCCGTTCGGTCACAGTTTTTGACTGGACGAAACCCACCCAATTCGGCAGCGCTTCTGAACTATTTCACCGTCTCGGTCATCTACTATGCTCTGGCGCTTCCCTTCGTTGATTTTGTTCTGTCGATACACGAACCCGGCTATCACAAGGCGCTGGCTTGGTTCACTCTGATTCTTGTCGGCCCCGCAGTGTTCGGCCTCTTGCTCGGGGTGAACATCCAGAAAAACTTGTTCCGCCGTTTCCTCCAATGGTGTGGCCTCAATCCCGTCCACGTGATTCCAACCCCTGGGATCGGAAATCTGAAAGCATGTCCGCCCAATGGGTTCTCGTCACCCTCAAGGACGGCACTCGCTTTGCCGGGTTCTGCGGCTCGGAGTCTTTCATGTCCTCCGATCCGGCCTTCTGCATCGGCTTGTTCGAATCCTTCGTGGGGCCCGTGGAGTCCAGGACCGGCAACTTCGGCTATCCCTGGCGGACGGCGCCGAGCGATGCGGGCTTCGCGCGCTACTTGATCGAGCGCGGGCTCGACGGCGAACCGGGCGGCGGCGTCGACTGGGCGGTCTCGGAGTTCTGGAAGGCCGATCACGGCATCATGGCGCCGCTGCACAAGATCGACCCCGACGGCGCGGCGCCGATGGTACCGGTCTTCGTCAGTTGCGGCTCGCAGCCGATGCCTTCGGCCCGGTGCCGCCACGCGGTCGGCAGATGGCTGGCCAAGGCGATCACGGGCTGGGACGCCGACAAGCGAGTCGCGATCATGGCCACCGGCGGGCTATCGCACTCGGCCGGGAGCGCCACCCAGGGCTATATCGACGCCGCCTTCGACGAATGGTTACTCGACCGCCTCGCTGCCGGCGAGGACGAGGCGCTGGCGGCGCTGAGCGATCTCCGGATGGACGCGGCGGGCAGTTCGACCGCGGAGGTCCGCGCCTGGATCCTGCTCGCGGGCGCCTTCGCCGGCCGCCCCGCCGAGCGCGGCTTCTACGCGCCCATCAAGGGGTTCGACACCGGCTGCGGCCAAGCGCTCTACGCCTGGATGTACGGCCCACAATAAGTTTCCAGCCCGAAATGAATTGAGTGATCTCAGCGGGTTGTGCTTCGCCGGTTTGCGTTCGGCGAACAACGGGGCGGACCATGCGGGGCGAGATCCGCTCCTGGGAGCACCCGCTCAGATGGCGCCGGCCGCGCGCAGGCTCGCAATCTCGTTCGCGTCGAGCCCCAGCACACCGGCCAAAACCTCGTCCGTGTGCTGGCCGAGAACCGGGGCGCCGCCGGGGTAGTCGTGGGGATGGCCGACGTAGCGGATGGGGTTGGCGACGCCCGGGACCGCGCCGGCCTCGGCGTGGGGGAGCTCGATTCTGGCGCCACGGTGCCGGGTCTGCGGATCGTCGAAGATCTGGGCGAGGTCGTTGATCGGCCCGCAGGGGACGCCGACCGCCTCGAGCCCGGCCAGCCAGGCCGCGCGGGTCCTTTGCAGCATCATGTCGGCGATCCCGGCGACCAGCTCGTCGCGATGCTCGACCCGGCCGGCATTGGTCGCATAGCGCGGGTCCTCGGCGAGGTCCGGCCGGCCGCCGGCGCGGCAGAAGCGGTCGAACTGGGCATCGTTGCCGACAGCGACGATCACATGATCATCGGCCGTCTTGAACGACTGGTAGGGCACGATGTTGGGATGCGCGTTGCCCATGCGCCCGGGCGCCGTGCCGGTCGCCAGGAAATTCATCGCCTGGTTGGCGGTCGACGCCACGGTGACGTCGAACAGCGCCATGTCGACATGCCGGCCCTCGCCGGTCCGGTCGCGCTCGCGCACCGCAGCCAGCGCCGCGATCGTCGTGTAGAGCCCGGTCAGGACGTCGGACAGCGCCACGCCGATCTTCTGCGGCCCGCCGCCGGGCTCCGCGTCGCGCTCGCCGGTAATCGACATGAACCCGCCCATCGCCTGGATCATGAAGTCGTAGCCGGCGCGCCCGGCATAGGGTCCGGTCTGGCCGAAGCCGGTGATCGAGCAATAGATCAGCCCCGGATTGATTTCCTTGAGGTCGTCGTAGCCGAGACCGTACCGGGCCAGCCCGCCGACCTTGTAGTTCTCCAGCAGGATGTCGGAGTGTCGTGTCAATTCGCGGAGGATGCGCTGGCCCTCCGGCTTGGCGATGTCGATCGTCGCCGACTTCTTACCGCGGTTGGCGCAGTGGAAGTAGGCGGCATCCGCCGTCTCATTGCCGTCGCGGCCCCTGATGAAAGGTGGGCCCCAGCCACGGGTGTCGTCGCCCGTGCCCGGGCGCTCGATCTTGATCACCTCAGCGCCGAGATCAGCCATCGTCTGCCCGGCCCAGGGCCCCGCCAGGATTCGGCTGAGATCGAGGACCCGGAGCCCCGACAGCGGTCCCGCCATCGTCTACATGAACGCCTGGATACCGGTCTGGGCGCGCCCGAGGATCAGGGCATGGATGTCGTGCGTGCCCTCGTAGGTGACGATGGTCTCCATGTTCATCAAGTGGCGCATGACGTGGTATTCGTCGACGATCCCGTTGCCGCCGTGCATGTCGCGGGCCTCGCGGATCATGTCGCGCGCCTTGCCGGTCGAGTTGCGCTTGAGCATGGAGATCGCCTCGGGCGAGCAGGCGCCGTCGTCCATCATCCGGCCGAGCTGCAGGCAGGCCTGGAGGCCGATGGCGATCTCGGTCTGCATGTCGGCAAGCTTCTTCTGGATGAGCTGGTTGGCGGCCAGCGGCCGGCCGAACTGGGTGCGATCAAGCGTGTATTGACGCGCGGCGTGCCAGCAGAACTCAGCCGCCCCCAGCGCGCCCCAGGCGATGCCGTAGCGCGCGTTGTTGAGGCAGCCGAACGGCCCACCCAGACCGCGGGCATGGGGCAGCCGATTCTCCTCGGGCACGAAGACGTCCTCCATCACGATCTCGCCGGTGACGGAGGCGCGCAGCGACAGCTTGCCGGCGAGCTCGGGCGCGCTCAGCCCCTTCATCCCCTTCTCCAGGATGAAGCCGTTGATCGCGTTCTCGTCGTTCTTCGCCCAGACGACGAACACATCGGCGATCGGCGAGTTGGAGATCCACATCTTGGCGCCCTTGAGCAGATAGCCGCCGTCGACCGACCTGGCGCGAGTCCTCATGCCGCCGGGATCCGAGCCGTGGTCGGGCTCGGTCAGCCCGAAGGCGCCGACCCATTCGCCGGTCGCGAGCTTGGGCAGGTATTTCCGGCGCTGCTCCTCGGCGCCGTAGTTGTAGATGGGCCACATCACCAGCGAGGACTGGACCGACAAGGTCGAGCGATAGGAGGAATCGACCGCCTCTATCTCGCGCGCGATCAGCCCGTAGCAGACATAGTCGGCGCCGGCGCAGCCATAGCCGTGGATGGTCGAGCCCAGGAAGCCGAGCGCGCCCATCTCGTTAATGATCTCGCGGTCGAAGCGTCCCTCGTTATAGGCCTCGATGATCCGGGGCAGCAGCTTCTCGCGGGCGTAGTGTCGCGCGGTGTCGCGCACCAGCCGCTCGTCCTCGTTGAGCAGGCTTTCGAACAGAAGCGGGTCCTGCCAATCGACCTTGGCCCATTTGCGCGGGCTGTGCCCGCTGCCGGCCTCGACGTTCGTCGCCATGGCTGTCGATCCTTCGTTGTCCGGGTCCCGTTTGCCGGCCGGACTATAGGCGAAATTGCCCAGCGTGTGTCCAGCGTGTGTATGGACGGGATCTGCGGACTCCAGCCTCCTCGCGGTCGAGGTCGCAGACAACGATGCGGGTTGTCCCCGTGCGCATCCGGACGACGCGGGCGGTATCGGCGGCCGCGCAATCCGTGCTTAAATCGCCTCGGTGATACGGCCATTGGGATACGGCCATTGGAGGGATGACCGATGGGTGAGACGACCGCGTATCTTTCCCCGAACGGCGAAACCTGAGCCGCGACGACAGGCCGGCCATGCGGCTGGCGGTGGCGACCGTCGAAGGCGTCGCGACGTTCCGGCGCGAGGCCCGGGACGCGCCTTGACGCCTCGCCGATCGTTCGCTCGGGAACCGGCACGTCGGAGCGCTGCTCTATGAGCCGGTCTCGGGCCGGCTGTTCGCCGGCGCGCACGCCGGGCGGGCTGTGGGTCAGCGAGGGCGCCTCGTGGCGCCAGCTCACCGACGGGCTCGACTGGCCGCATATGTACGGTCTCGCGGCGCGGCGCGGCGGCGACCGGGTGACGATCTTCCCCGGCGCCGAGCCGGCCGCGCTCTACCGCAGCGAGGATTTCGGCGAGACCTGGAGCGAGATCAGAAGCCTGCGCGAGGCGCCGGGCGCCGGGAAATGGACGTTTCCGCCGCCGCATCTGCCCCACGTCAAATCCGTGGTCTTCCATCCGGCGCGGGAGCGGGCCCTCTATGCGCTGGTCGAACAGGGCGCGCTGCTCCGGACCGACGATGACGGACGGACATGGACCGAGCTTGCCGGCTACGCCCGGCCGGACGACGCCCCCTACCGCGACGTTCACCGGCTGGTGATCAGCCCGAACAACCCGCGCCCGTTCTTCCTCGCGACCGGCGAGGGGCTTTACGCGAGCGATGACGGTGGCGAGAGCTGGGAGCATGTGATGCCGCGATCCGGGCGGATCGGCTATCCGGACTTCTTGTTTTTCGACCCGCGGGACGACGGTACGCTGTTCCTGGGTGGGGGGCGCTATGATCCCGGCAAGTGGTTCAGCGACCCGATGGCCTATTCGATCATCGCGCGCAGCACCGACGGCGGGCGCAGTTGGCTCGAGCTCGGCGACGGCAGGCATGCCTACCCCGGTGGCCGCCGCGCGTTCGAGGCGGTCTGCCTGCACCATTGGGACGGCGGCATGATGCTGGCGTGGGCACCGCGACCGGCGAGATCTATGTCAGCGAGGACGACGGCGCGTCCTGGACCGTGATCGAGGACAACGCCCGCCCGGTCTCGAAGGACCACCACCACTTGGCGTGGTACCCGAAGCGGGACCGCGGCGATGGCGGCGCGGCGCGCCTGATCGCGCAGCGCGGCTTGCTGCGCCGCCGCTGAGCACTTCGGACTTGCTGAAGGTCCGGCGGATAACCTGGCCGGATACGCGCCGTCCGACGCCTTCTACGGCGCTATCCGGCTACGGCGCTATCCGGTCTCGCCCAGGGTCTGCCAGTCGACGCTCTGCTCATAGGCATGGGCGGCGCGGTAGACTGTGAGCTCGTCGAAATGGCGGCCGACCAGCATCAGGCCGATCGGGCGCTCGCCCTCGCCGAGGCCGCAGGGGACCGAGATCGCGGGGTGGCCGGTGACGTTGAACGGCGCGGTGTTGCCGATCGCCTCCCAGCAATGCCGCATTTCCTCGAGGAAACTGCAACCCGGCTCCGGGATTTCCGAGGCCTTCATCGCCGTGGTCGGGAGCAGCAGCAGGTCGTGCTCGGCAAGGACCGCATCGAAGGCCGCGCGCAGCGTGCGCCGCTGGTTGGCTGCCTTGGCGAAGTGGTGCCCGCCGTAATATTTGGTGGCATAGAGTCCGAGCATCGCGCCGAACCGGAAGGTGTTGGGAAACTCCGCTGTGCGGCTGCCCGCATCGGCCATCTTGTCGATCAGCGAGGTCGGATAGACGCCGCCGACATTGCCGCCGAAGCCGCGGCCGCGATACATGGTCTTGTACATCCCGTCGGCGGCGATCCCGCCCCAGATGGCGAGCCCGGCCATATGCATCGGCGCCGAGACCTCGGCGACCGCCGCCCCCATCGACTCCAGATGCCTGGCCGCGGCGCGGACCGTGGCATCGACGTCGGCCTGGGAGTCATGACGGCCGAACCCCTCGGAAATCACCGCGATCTTCAGGCCCCGGACGTCCTTGCCCAGCGCGTCCGCATAGGTGTCGACCTTCGACGCCCGCTGGCGCGGATCGAGCCCGTCCTCGCCCGCCATCGCCTGCAGGAAGGCGATATTGTTCTCGACGTCCCGCGTCATCGGACCGGCGTGGTCGATGGTTGTCTCGATCCCCATGATGCCGGTGTAGGGGACCAGCCCGAAGGTCGGCTTGAGCGCGACGATCCCGCTCATCGAGGCCGGGATGCGCACCGAGCCGGCCTGGTCGCCACCGAGCGCCATGTCGACCTCGCCAGCGACCAGAAGCGCGGCGCTGCCGGTGGAGGAGCCGCCCGGCGTATGGCCCGGGTTGCGCGGGCTCTCGACGAGGTTGGTGGCCGAGGTGGTGCTGCCGCCGGAGACGCAGAAATATTCGCATGTCGACTTGCCGAGGATCGTCCCGCCGGCATCGAGCACCCGGGTGACGACCGTCGCATCCATGTCCGGCACATAGCCTTCGAGCACGCTGGCGCCGTTCATCATCGGGATGCCGGCGACGCACGCGCTGTCCTTGATGGCGATGGTCTTGCCCGACAGCGGACCCGACGGCGCGCCTTCGATCCGCGCCTTAACGTACCAGCCGCCATGCGGATTCTCCGCCGCGCCCGGCAAACGCCACTCGCCGCGATCGTACTTTACCGGCGGCAGGTCGTCGGGCATCTCCTCGATCGCGTTATAGGCGTCGACGAACGGTTCCCAGAAGCTGCGCATCTGTTCGACCGTCGCCTCGTCGACCGGGAATCCCAGATCGGCGGCCATCTCCTTCACGCGTTCGGCGCTGGGGGCTTCGTATTTCATCGCATGACCTCCCTTCGGGGGGTTGGAATGACGATTATCGGGCCGTCGCCGCGCTTTCTGCGGCGACCAGCCCCAGCAGAAATGCCTTGATCAGCCCGCCGACATAGCCGGCGCGCGGCCCGCCCTCCATCCCGCCGGCGGTGGAGCCGGCGGCGTAGAGCCCGGCGATCGGCGTGTCGTCGGGGCGCAGCACCCTTGCCGCACCATCGATCGCGATGCCGCCCATGGTCACCGTGATCCCGGCGGCGAGCGGTATTGCGCGGAAGGGCGGAGTCTCGATCGGCGCCGGATCGAAGCCGCCGTCGCGCCGCGGAGGATTCAGCGTCTCCAGCTTCCCGCCGCGCACCGCCGCGTTGAAGCCTGCGACGGCGGCCGCCAGCGCGCCCGGGTCGAGCCCGGCAAGGCCGGCGAGGGTCTCGATCGAGCCGGCCCCGTGGACCGTCCCGCCGGCTTCGACGAGCGTCGGGTTGGGCGGGACCAGATCGCTGTCCCTGGCATGGTCCCAGACGGTCTCGTCGAAGACCGCCGTCGCGCTCAGCGGATCATCGAGCGCTGCGATCGCATTGGCGATCCATATGCCGCCGATCCCCTCGTCGGTGAAGCGCCGGGCCATGCCGTCGACCACGATCGAGCGGGTGCAGATCACGTCGACCTGCGGGTACGGCCACAGGCCTTCGTCAGTCATCGCGTCGCGGCTGAGCAGGTGACCGTAGAACTTGTCGAGCCCGACCAGCGCCGCGCCGGCGCGCTCGGCCATGCGGGCGCCGTCGCCGCATCCGGTCTGGGTATTGCGCTGGCGGATGCGGTCCGGACGCCCGGTGATGTGCCGCCGGAGCCGCTCGGGATCGGCCTGGAAGCCGCCATCGGCGATGGTGACGGCGTTCGTCTCGATGTGCAGATCGCCTTCGGGGCCGCGCGCCTCGACGCCGGTGCATGCGTCGTTCTCGATGACGAGGTCGAGCGCCTCGGTACCGCGCAGGATCGCGCCGCCCGCGCTTTCCAATCTAGCGGTCAGCGATTGCAGCAGCCTGTGCGGCCCGCTTTCCGGCCAATCGAGCCCGGCGGTCATCCTGCGCGGCGGGGCGATTTGGAACAGGCCGTAGTTCACGCCCGGATTTCGAACGAATGAGGCACCGTGGGTTTCCAGCCAGTCGAAGGCGCGCCTGGTGTTCCCGGCGAAGCAGCGGGCGAGATCGGGCCGGGCCTCGCCGTCGGTGATGTCCATGATCCGGTCGTAGAGGACGTCCGGCGGTTCCTCGACGGACCAAAGCCCGCAATGAAGGACACCGGTCGAGACCCGCGAGTTGCAGATATAGTCCTCGGCCGAGCCGCGCTCGATCACCGCGGCGGACAGCCCGAGCTCGGCCGCACGGTTGGCCGCGACCAGCCCCGCGAATCCGCCGCCGACGGCCAGCAGATCGACCTTCATCCATCCTCCCCTGCCCCGCAGCGTCTCGTTGCGGCGCTCCGAGCGGTCTGTCACCCTAACGCGCAATCCATCACCATGACCAGGGGAAGAACATGGCTATCGAGCGTCACCAACCCAGGACGGGCCAAGTCGTCAACGGCAGGCAGATGCCCTCGATGAGCGGGATCGTCGTCCACGGCGATACGATCTATCTCGCCGGCCAGGTCGCTCAGGCCGGCGACGATATCAGGGCCCAGACCCGGAACATCCTGGACAATATCGACGCCCAGCTCGCCTCGGTCGGCTCCGACAAATCGAAGATCCTGTCGGCCAATCTGTGGATCACCGATTTCGAGAACTTCGGCGGACTCAACGAGGTGTGGAACGCCTGGATCGACCCGGAGAACATGCCGGCCAGGGCCTGCGTGCGATCCGAACTCGCCCGGCCCGACCTGCTGATCGAGATCATGGTCACGGCGGCGAAATAGCCGCACACGACCCGCAGGGCGCCGCTTCGTCGGAGTCCGGCCGGAAATCCGTCGGCGTCCGTCCCTGCGGTCAGGCTTGCAAGAGGTCGTGCGCCTTTGACTGGCGGACGGCGTCGATCAGACTCTGCTCACCGATGTCGTCCAGCATGTTCCAGCTCCGCATCCACTCATAGGTGCGAGTCAACTCGTCCTCGGGGATCGGCGCGGGGTCGGTCACCTGGATGCGGCTCGGTCGGAAGTCGTCCACCGTGAGGTCGGCGATGCCGGGGTGCTGGTCCCTGTGATAGTCGATGAAGTACTGAAAATACCTGCGCTTGTCTGCGTTGATCCGGCGTACCGCCTCGATCACCGCCCGGTTGAAGGCGGCATAGGTCTCGGCATCGACGGCGTCGGAGACCACCTCGGTGCCGTGATAAAGCGCCTCCTGGACGATCCGGCAACCGGCCTTCTCGGCCAGGGTGATGTAGGGCTCGGTCAGCGTCGTCCCCTCGACCTCCGCTTTCATCATCGATTCGAAGCGCGCCGCCGAGCCGTTGGGCGCCCGGCAGGTCTTGATCATGTCGCGCGGCACGAAGCCTTCGAGCATCTGGATGGCGAGGTAGTGGGTGCCGAAATAATACGGCACGCCGATCAGCTTGCCGGCGAGCTGCTGCGGGGTGAAGACCTTGGACTCGGGCCGCACCGCCAAAGCCGCGCAGACCACGATCGAGCGCCGGCCGACCTGGCGGCCGCGCGCGTTGCTGTCCTGAACCCGACGGTAGTTGCCGCATTCGCAAGCGTTGTACATGTCCGCCCCGCCCTGCTCGAAGGTGCTGCCGTGGCTGGCGAACGCGGAGAACCCGTCGGGCGAAATCGCCTGGGTGTCGGTCCGGCGCGGCGCCTGGTCGCGCGCGACCCACTCGATATTCAGCCCTTGCGCCTCGAACAGCCCTTCGGCATCGGCGACGAGCTCGGCGAGTCCCTGGAAAGGCGCGGTCGTTTCCAGTCTCAACGTCTTCATGGCGAGGCTCCAGTACGGACCGGTTTCACGGGCCAACACGGCTACGCCACAGTATCAAAGTCCGGCGCGTCGGGGCAACCGCGCCGGTTCGCGGAGCGCGCGCCGGAGCACCTTGCCCGCGGCGTTCCTGGACAGGGCATCGACGACCTCGACCGTCTTGGGAACCTTGTAGCCGGTCAGGCGCACGCGGCAGTGCGCGGTCAGCGCATCGGGCTCGATCGTCGCGCCCGGCCGGGTGACGACGAAGGCCTTCATTGCCTCGCTCCAACGTTCGTCGGGCACGTCGACCACGGCCGCCTCCGCGACGGTCGGGTGCTGGAACAGCACCTCTTCGATTTCGCGCGGGTAGAGATTGATCCCGCCCGAGATGATCATGTCGGTCTTGCGGTCGATCAGATAGACGAAGCCCTCTTCGTCGCGCACGGCCATGTCGCCCGCGGTCACCCAGCCGTCGATGATGGTCTTCGCGGTCTCCTCCGGGCGCTCCCAATAGCCGTTGAAGAGATAGGGCGAGGCGCTGAACAGCTCGCCCACCTCGCCCGCCTCGGCTTCGCCGCCATCCTCGCAGCGGATCGAGACTTGCGTGGCGACGAACGACAGGCCGACGGACTCGATCTTTCGGAGCTGGTCGTCGGGCCTGAGATTGGTGACGATCGCGCCCTCGGTCGAGCCATAGGTCTCGTGCAGCACGATCTCGCCGAAATAATCGACGATCCGTTCCTTGCTCGCCTCCGCCAAGGGGGCGGCATTCGAGATGATCGCGCCCACGCCGCTGTCGCGGTCCAGCACCGTCGGCTCCAGCGCGAACAGCGCATGGAAATGGGCCGGCGCCATGAAGGTCGTCGACATGTGCCCGGCATGGAGATGGCGCAGCAGGAGTTCCGGATCGAATCGGGGCAGGATCTCGTAGTAGCCGCCGAGAAACAGCGTCGCCATGGCAAACGCGAACCCGGCGCCGTGGAACAGCGGCGCCGTGACCAGATTGCGGTCATCCGGCGCATAGCAGCCGTATTCGGAGGCCATCGCGAGAAAGCACAGCGTGCGCGCCCGGTGGGGCAGCACCACGCCCTTGGGCTTTCCGGTCGTCCCCGCGGTATAGGGGATGGTAAAGGGATCCCATTCCTGGACCGCTTGCTCCCCGGTCTCGCGCGCCCCGGCGAGCCAAGCCTCATAGCGGTCGTCGAGGACGACGATCTCCTCGACCGTCGCAAAGGAAACCGAGCGCGCCAGTTCTTCGAGCTCGGGGGCGACGATCAGGGCGCGCGCGGCAGTCATCGCAGATGAACGCGACCTCGTCGGCGATCAGCCGCGGATTGAGGGTTGCCGCCGCGACCCCGGCCGAGGCCGCGCCGCAGACGATCTCCGGATGCCAGACAGTTCGGCGAAAGGATCGCGAGGTTCTCGCCCTTGGAAAGGCCGAGCCCGCCGATCACCGCGCCGGTGACCCGGCGGATGCGCCGCGTCCGAGCGCAGCATAGCTCAAGGCGCGCCCGCCTTCGCGGACGGCGATCTTGTCCGGCGTGCGCGCCGCCGCCGCATGGACGCCGAAGGCGAGAGTCAGCGGCCGGTAGCTATCCGGCAGCGCGATCGGCATCTGGCGCACTTTCCGGCAGCCGGAAGACGCGGAGCGCGTTCTCGCGCATCAGAAGCGGCCTGGCCTCCTCGCGGATCTCAAGGCCCTCGATTTCGGCAACCGCGCGCTCGGGATCGATCACCGGCCAGTCCGTGCCGAACAGCACCTTGAGGCGGCCATAGGTGTTCAGATAGTGGACGATCGCTTCCGGCCAGTAGCGCGGCGCGTAGGCATCCACGCCGATGAACACGTTGTCATGCTTCCAGGCCATGGCGATCATCTCTTCGGTCTAGGGCATGCCGATATGGATGCCCTGGAGCTTGAGCTCGGGGAAGTCGCACGCCACCTGGTCGAGGCAGATCGGCCAGCCGACACTCGGCAGCCTGCGGCCGCGCTGATAGACGGGGCTCTGGCCGACCTGCATCATGATCGGCACGCCGAGCTCGCAGCACTTGGCGTAGACTGGGTAGTACTTGGCATGGTCGGACGCCAGCCCGAACCAGTGCGGGTAGAGATGGGCGCCGACGAAGCCGTGCTCGCGCACCGCGGCTTCGAGGTCGCGCAGCGCCTGCATACCGCGCAACGGATCGATACCGGCGAGGCCGGAGAACCGGTCGGGATGGGCGGCGCAGATCTCCGCCACCCGTTCGTAAGGCAGCTCGAACGAGCCGGCGACGTTCATGTCGCCCGCCCGCACCGCGATCAGCAGCGAACGGGCGATTCCGACGCGATCCATCTTGGCCAGATAGTCCTCGATCGACACCCGCCGCGGATCTCCGGCGGCATGCGGAGCTGGTCCTTGAAGGCCTCGTCGATACCGGACTGCCCGCGCTCGACCTCCTGCGGGGTGAAGACGTTGCAGACGACATCGATCGCGCCGCCGGTCATTTGGGAAGGACATGCGACCACATGGCGCGGATCCTGTCGTCGAGCTCCGGCGACGACCGGGCGACCACGGGGAAGCTGTCGCGCCGGGCGAACGGACGGCAGGCGTCGACGATCACCCGCGAATTGCGCCGGTCGGTTTCGTCGTCATAGCACATCGGATCGAGATGGCTGCTCCAGCCGCCGCGGATGACCTCCATGTCCTCGCGCGGGTCGAAGCGGGTGCACATTGCCCAGACGACGTCATTCATGTTGGTCGGATCGATGTCGTCATCGACCACCACGACCCAGCGGTTGCAGTACGCGCCGCCGTGGCACGATGCGGCGATGAGGCCGGCCTGCTTGGAATGGCCACCATACATCTGCTTGATCGAGACAGTGAGCCAGAAGCGCGAGCCGCCGGCCTCGTGCGCCCACACGCCCTTGACTTCCGGCACGCCCGCGGCTTCGAGCTGGCTCCAGACCGCGCCGCAGCGGTAGGTGCCGAGGTAGAAGGTGTTGTCGTTGGGCGGTACCGCCGGGATCGCGCCGGTGAGCACCGGATTGTCGCGGTGCATCAGGGTCTCGATGCGAATCGCCGGCTCCTTGCGCTGGCCGCCGGCGTAATAGCCCGTCCATTCTCCGAGCGGACCCTCCATGACCTCGTCGTCCGGGCGAATGAAGCCTTCGAAGGCGATCTCGGCGCCGGCCGGGACGGGCAGGCCGGTCGCCGGCATGGTGATCACCTCGATCGGCTCCTTCATCAGCCCGCCGACGGCGTCGTACTCGTTCTTGCCGTAGGGGATCTCGAGGCCCGCGACCATGATGAAGGCTGGGTGCATACCGGCGACGACGGCCACCGGACAGGGCGCGCCGCGCCTGTGGTACTTCTCCATGATCAGCCGGCCGTGCTTGCCGGGCGACATCATCACGCTGGCAAGCCGCGGCTCGTGCGACTGAATGCGGTAGCAGCCGTAGTTGATCCAGTCGCTGTCGGGGTCCTTCATCACCACCAGGCAACCGGTGCCGATGAAATGGCCACCGTCGTGCTCGTGCCATTTGGGGGTCGGGATCGAGGTGATGTCGACCTTCTCGCCCTCGGTGACGTTATCCAGCAGCGGGCCGCCGTTTACCGCGCGCGGCGCGTGGGTCGGCGCCTCGCCCATGTAGTCGCGCCACCAGCGGATCAGGTCCAACTCGGAAGCGGCGGGATCGAGCCCCAGCGCGACATTGATCCGCGGCACCGAGGTCAGGATGTTCGCGATCACCCGGTGGCCCTTGGGGAAGCCCGGCACCTCGTCGAACATCACCGCCGGGTTGCCCATCTTGCGCTGGAAGATGTCGACCAGCCCGCCGATCTCCTCGCGATGCTCGACCCCGGCGATGGTCCGGAGCTCGCCGATCGCCTCCACGCCCTTCAGCCAAGTCCTGAGATCCTTGTTCGCCACCGTCGCTGCTCCTGCCAATGGACTGGCTCAGTTTAGCCGTCCGGCCCGATGAGGCCAGCGCGGCCAGGCGCGCGCCCCAGGCTGTCGGAGGCGGCCAGGATCTCTCGTCGAATCGTCGGGTCGAGCGAGTTGCCGTCGTGCGGGCGGGTCTGCCGGATCGGCCGGACCGCGGCGTCGATGATCATGCCCCCGGCCACGGCCTCAAATCCATCGGGACGCGCTCGACTCTCGACCTCGGGTTCAAGTATTTGGAGACTGGGGTGGAGGCTGCCGACTCCGCCCGGGCGGTCCGGACGCCGCTGCGCAACCACATCAACGCGAAGACCGGATCGGCTGCACAATGAGAGACAATCATGCAATTGGGGAGGACGACATGGGGCGGGTTGCAGTGGTCACCGGCGGGACGCGCGGGATCGGCGCCGCCATCTGCCGCACGTTGAACGACAACGGTTACGACGTTGCCGCCATCTACGGCCATGACGAGGACGCCGCACGGGCGTTCTCCGACGAGACCGGCATAACGGCCTACAAGATCAATGTTGCCGGATATCGGGAATGCGTTGACGGCGCAGCGCAAATCGTCGCGGAGAAAGGACCCGTCGAGATCCTGGTCAACAACGCGGGCATCACCCGTGACACCACCATGCACCGGATGGATCGGGACAACTGGCAGGCGGTGATCGACACCAATCTCGGGTCGTGCTTCAACATGTGCCGCTGCGTCATCAACGCCATGCGCGACAGGAATTTCGGCCGGATCGTCAATATCGGCTCGATCAACGGTCAGGCCGGGCAGTACGGCCAGGTCAACTACGCCGCCGCGAAGTCGGGCATCCACGGATTCACCAAGGCGCTTGCCCAGGAAGGCGCCGGCAAGGGCGTCACTGTGAACGCCATCGCGCCGGGATATGTCGACACCGACATGGTTCGCGCGGTGCCGGCCAACGTGCTGGAGAAAATCATCGACCGCATTCCCGTCGGCCGCCTCGGACGGGCCGAGGACATCGCCCGCGGCGTCCTGTTCCTGGTCTCCGACGAGGCGGACTTCATCACCGGCTCGACGCTGTCGATCAACGGCGGCCAGCACATGTACTGAGGCGTCGCGGGCGCCAGCCGGATCCCTAATCCGGCTGGCCGCCCGGCTTGCCGGACGCCAGCGCGGCAACCAGCCGCTCCAGCCTGGCGACCCGCTCGTCGAGCCCGGCGATCCTTGTTTTCAGCGCCTCGGTCGCTTCTTCCCCGGCCGCCTCCGGCGCCCGGCGCGCGGCCGTGAATATGCCGAAGGAGCGCTGGAACTCCTCGAGGTTCCGGCGTGAGGCCTCGGCAATCTGCTCGACCGCGCTCGGGCCGTCGAACATCTCCTGCATCTGCCGGGTGAAGCTGCGCTGCTGGTTCGCGAATGCGTCCATGCTCTGCTGCAGGTAGCTGGCAAGCTGCGGTCCCACGCCCTCGCCATAGGCCTTCAGCACCTGGCGCAGGTATTCATGCGGCAGGACACCGTGCCCCTTGGTCTCCTCCTCGGCGATGATCTGGGCCAGGATCGAAGAGGTGATATTGCGCCCGGATTTGTCGTCCCGCACGACGAAATCCTGACCCTGTCTCACCATCCGATGGAGATCGTCCAAGGTCACGAACGAGGCGGTCGCAGTGTTGTAGAGCCGCCGGTTGGCGTATTTCTTGACGACGATCGGGCGGCGCGGCCCAGCTTCCTGTTCGGTCACGGGCATCTCTCTGCGTGCTGGACGCGCTGGGTCGGCCTGCCACGGAGACGATGTTTTTGTCATGCGAAAACACCGTTATTTTGCACTGCAAAAAGATCGTTGACAGAGACCCGAACATGGCTACATTTACCACTATGCAACGCAAAATACCATATGACGCGAAACACCCCAAGGAGCCGATCATGACGACCAGAAAGAGCACCGATTCGACCGCCCAGGCAGCCGCCGTGGAGGCGGTGGAGACCATCGCAAGCGTCGGCAAGGAGACCCTGGAGACGGTGGTGAAGATTGGCGCCGACGCGGCGACCGAGGGCTACCGCAACGCCGCCGCCTATGGCCGCGATCAGGCCGACATGGCCCACTCAGCCTACGACAAGACCATGGGCTACAGCCGCGACAACGTCGATGCGATGTCGGAAGCCTCGGCGCTCGCGATCGCCGGTGCGGAGGCGTGCCTCGCCGAGGTGGCCGACTACACCAAGACCGCCCTGGCGGAGAACCTGGAGCTGATGCAGCGCGCGATCGCGGTCAAGTCGCCCCTGGAGCTTTTCGACATCCAGATCGAGGCGTGCAGCCGCGCGGGTAACCGGATGATCACGCAGACGACCAAGATGAACCAGATCGCCACCGAGTCCGTGACCAGGGCGTGCGCTCCGATCAAGGCGCGCATGGACAAGGCGATGGAAACCTTCTTCAAGCCCTACACGGCCTAGCCGACCGGTCCTGGAGCGGGTATGCGGCGCCGTCCGCCATGCCCGCTTCCGTTGCCGGGCGGGACTGCCTAGAGTCGGCAACGAACGGCGTGCGCCCGGCGCCGCGTCGCGATTGCGCTTTGCAGGTGCGCCGTGAACGATGAGAAGACCCCCAAGGCCGAGGAGTGGCTCGCCGGGTTCGGCGAGGCGCTCGGAAAATCTGCGCAGGACTGGCGGCAGGGCTGGGCGGACTGGCTGAATGCCGTCTCCGGTAGCGGCCAGGACGCGCCGCCCCGGGCGGTGAGCTTCGATCCGGCGAAGGTGCTGGAGGCCCAGATCGAGCTGTGGCGCGATTTTCAGGCGTTGTCGCTTGGCGCCACCGCGCGGCTGATGGGCCAGGAGGCGCGACCGATCATCGCTCCCGAGTCGGGCGACTTCCGCTTCAAGGACGCCGAGTGGTCCGACAACCCGGTCTTCGATTTCCTCAAACAATCCTATCTGCTCAACGCGAGATGGCTGCGCCGTACCCTGGCCGGGGTCGAGGGGCTCGACAAGCGGGGGGCGGACACCCTCGATTTCTTCGGCCGCCAGATCGTCGATGCGTTCTCGCCGGCGAACTTTCCGCTGACCAACCCCGCGGTCATGCGCGAGATGCGCGAGACCAAGGGAGAGAGCCTGATCCGCGGCTTCCGCCAGTTCGCCGAGGATCTCCAGGACGCCGGGCGCGGCCCGCGCCCCAGCCAGGTTGATATGGACGCCTTCGAAGTCGGCGGCAATATCGCGGCGAGCCCCGGGGCCGTGATCCTCCAGACCCCGATCATGCAGCTCCTGCAGTACCAGCCGGCCACCGAGACGGTCTACAAGAAGCCGCTTCTCATCGTCCCGCCCTGGATCAACAAGTTCTACATCCTCGATCTCAGGCCCGACAACTCGTTCATTCGCTGGGCGGCCGCGCAGGGCT
Organism: Alphaproteobacteria bacterium; assembly: GCA_965202905.1. GTDB lineage: Bacteria > Pseudomonadota > Alphaproteobacteria > MPNO01 > MPNO01 > CAYFYS01. Next base: position 2,482,725 of record OZ241868.1, read on the forward strand.
ACACCGTCTTCCTGATTTCCTGGGTCAACCCCGATGAGAGCCACGCGGAGCTCGGCTTCGACGATTATGTCCGCGAGGGGATCTTCGGCGCCCTGGAAGCGGTCGAAAAGGCGACCGGCGAGCGTCAGGTCACCGCGATCGGCTATTGCATCGGGGGCACGCTCCTGGCCGCCACGCTCGGCTACATGGCCGCCACCGGCGATGATCGGATCTCGGCGGCGACCTTCTTCGCGGCCCAGGTCGATTTCGAGGATGCCGGCGATTTGCTCGTCTTCACCGACGAGGCCCATATGGAACCGCTCGAACGCCAGGTCCGGGAGAAAGGCTATCTCGAGGGCGCCAAGATGGCCGCGGCCTTCAATGCGCTGCGGGCCAATGATCTGATATGGTACTTCGTGATCAACAACTACCTGATGGGCAAGGAGCCGCCGGCCTTCGACCTGCTCTACTGGAACGCCGATGCGACCAACTTCCCCGCGCGGATGTTCATCGACTACCTGCGTAACATGTACCAGCGCAACAACTTGGCCCGACCCGGCGGGTTCGAGCTTCTCGGCCGGGGCGTCGACCTCGGCGCGGTGACCGTCCCGGCATATATCCAGGCGAGCAGGGAGGACCACATCGCGCCGGCGGGGTCGGTCTACAAGGCGACCCGGCTGCTCGGCGGGCCGAAGCGGTTCGTGCTCGCCGGCTCCGGCCATATCGCGGGCGTGATAAATCCGCCGGAAAAGAACAAGTACCGGCACTGGCTGGCCGAGGACGGTGCGTTGCCTGCGGACTTCGAAACCTGGCGCGACGGCGCGGTCGAGCATCCGGGCTCGTGGTGGCCGGACTGGCACCGCTGGCTGTCGCGCCGGTCGGGCCGGAAGGTGCCCGCGCGGATCCCGGGCGATGGCGCGCTGCCGGTGCTGGAGCCCGCGCCCGGAACCTATGTCATGAAACGCGCCTGACGAGATCGCGAAGACAGGAAGGCTCCGATGAAATTCTCGATCGATATCGACTGCTCGCCCGAGGAGGCGCGGCAGTTCCTCGGCCTTCCCGACGTCACGGAGTTCCAGCAACGCATGATGGCCCAGGTCCAGGACCAGATCGGCGCGCACCTCGCGGCGATGGATCCCGACGCGCTGATGAAAGCCTGGATGCCGCTGGGCGCCCCGGCCTGGGAAACTTTCCAGAAGGCCTTCATGCAGGGGTTCGGCAAGCCCAAGGATTGACCGAACCCCCGGCGCACAGAGACAGAGCGACAGAAAGCGTTGAGATGGACACGATCGCCACGCCACCGGCCACGAACGAGCAGCACGGCTACTACATCGAGGATCTCGCGGTCGGCATGACCGCGGCCTTCGGCAAGACGATCTCCGAGGCGGACGTAACCATGTTCGCCGGCATTTCCGGCGACACCAACCCGCTGCATCTCAACGCCGAGTTCGCCGCCGCTGGCCGATTCGGCGAGCGGATCGCGCACGGCATGCTGACGGCCGGCCTGATCTCGGCGGTCATCGCGACGCGGTTGCCGGGCGCGGGGGCGATCTATCGCAGCCAAAGCCTGCGCTTCACCGCGCCCGTCCGCCTCGGCGATACGGTGACCGCCCGCGTCACGATCGCCGGCCTCGACCGCGACAGGCACCGCGTGAGCCTGTCGACCGTCTGCACCGTTGACGAGACCGTCGTGATCGACGGCGAGGCCGAAATCTGGGTGCCCGCGCGCCCCTGAGCGCCTCCGAAAACGCGGCCCGGCCGAACCGATTTCGACCCCGCCTGCTGCAACGGTTCTGCGTCATCGGCGAGATGTCGTTATGAAAGACCGGGCCTGAGCGGAAACGCCCTAGAACCCCTGCGCGAGGCGGTTGACGAACTGCGGCAGACCAACCTGGCGGTCGCGCTTCAGACGCTCGGCGGCGAGGATCGCCTGGACGGCGGCGATGCTGTCCTGGATGTCGCGGTTGACGACGATGTAGTCGTACTCGGCCCAATGGCTCATCTCGTCGGGCGCCTTTTTCATCCGCGCCTCGACGACCTCCTCGGGGTCCTGCGCGCGCCGGCGCAGCCGGCGGTGCAGTTCGGTCGTGGACGGCGGCAGGATAAACACGCTCACCAAATCCGCCCGCGCGGTCTCCGCGAGTTGCTGGGTGCCCTGCCAGTCGATGTCGAACAAGACGTCGTGGCCGGCCTTCAGCGCCGCCTCGACCGGCGCGCGCGGCGTACCGTAGTAGTGGCCGAACACCTTGGCATGTTCCAGGAGCGCGCCGGCCGCGCGCATCTCTTCGAACGTACCGGTCTCGAGGAAGTCGTAGTCGCGGCCCGGAATCTCGCCCGGCCGCTTGGCCCGCGTCGTCGCCGAGATCGACAACTCGATGTTCTCGTCGCGCTTCAGGAGCTTACGCGAGATCGTGGTCTTGCCCGCGCCCGAGGGCGAGGACAGCACCAGCATCAGCCCGCGCCGATGGATCCCGTTTGCCGACATCGCTATTCGATGTTCTGCACCTGCTCGCGCAGGCGTTCGATCGCGGCCTTGAGATCGAGCCCGACGCGGGTGAGCTCGAGGTTCGCGGATTTGGAGCACAGCGTGTTGGCTTCCCGGTTGAACTCCTGGCACAGGAAATCGAGCTTGCGGCCGACCGCACCGCCGGAGCCGATCAGTTCGCGCGCGGCCACGACGTGGGAAGCCAGCCGGTCGATCTCCTCGCGGACATCTGCGCGCCCGGCCAGATAGGCGACTTCCTGGGTCAGGCGATCCCCGGACAGCGGCGGGTCGGCGCCCAGAAGTTCTCGAATCTGTTCGTGGACCCGGGCACGGAAGGCTTCGGGCTCGGCGGCGGCGATCGCGGCAGCGGCGGCGGACAAGCCGGCGATCTCGCTCAAATGCCCCTCGACCAGCGCTCCGAGCCGCGCGCCCTCCGCGCGCCGGGACAGCGCGAGCGAATCGAGCGCCTCGCCGAGCGAGTCGATCATCCTGTCCCGTTTCCGCTCGCGGACCTGTTGATCCTCCTCGTCTTCGAGCGTCTCCAGCACCCCGGGCAGCGCCATGATCGATTCGAGCCGGGCCGGCGGCGCGTCCACCCGCCGGCGCAGCGCATCGTATATCGCCAGCAGCTTGTCGAGCACCGGCTCGTTGACCCGGACGTTGGGCGTGCGCCGCGTCCGCGCGGGCGCCAGATGGACGGACAGCGCGCCGCGGGCGAATCGCTCATTGGCCAGTGTGCGGGCGCGCGGCTCCAGCGCGTCGTAGCCGCCGGGCAGGCGCAGTCGAACATCGAGGGTGCGGGCGTTGACCGACTTTACCTCCCAGGCCCAGCGGTCGCCGTCGAAATCGCCCTCGGCGCGTGCAAAGCCGGTCATGCTTTGCAGCGCCGCGCCCGCATTCGGCCGGTTTGCAGCGCCGCCCTTCTTCGCGGTCCGCTCGGACATCGGTCCCGTTCACATTGCGCCGGCGGCCCGACCGGGACCCGGCGCAGGCCGGGCGGTCGGGGCGACCCTGTATAGTTCAATTCGCCGTGCCGGCAAATCGATCCTCGTCGGGGCCGATTTCGCCGCGGGCGGTGATGGGATAACGGTCGGAACAGACCCTTCGGTAGCCCCGCCCGCCGCCTGCGCGAGATGGACGACCGCCCCGTCGTGATCCGATCGTCCGATAGCGGCTATCCCGGACACGGCCGTTCCCTGCGCCCGGGCACAACCTGTAGAATTGCGGTCAGCCGTCATTCACAGGATTCGACACACTGGCGAAATTGTCCCATTCGGAGCCGCGCGCGATCCTGATCACCGGGGCCTCCAGCGGCATCGGGGCGGCGCTGGCGCAGTGCTACGCCGCGCACGGGACGACGCTGTTCCTGGGCGGGCGCGACGCGCAGCGCCTGGACGCGGTCGCAGCCGGTTGCCGCAACGCCGGCGCTACGGCGGAGCCCGAATCGGTCGAGGCGACCGACCGCGAGGCCAGCGCGCGCTGGCTCGCGGCCGCCGACGACACGGCGCCGCTCGACTTGGTGATCGCGAATGCCGGAATCTCGGCCGGCACGGGCGGCGGCGGCGAGAGCGCGGACCAAGCCAGACGGATCCTCGCGGTCAATGTCGATGGAGTCGTCAATACGGTCCTGCCGGCGCTGGACCGGATGCTCGGCCGCGGCCGCGGCCAGATCGCGATCGTGTCCTCGCTGGCCGGGCTGCGCGGCTTTCCCGGCGCGCCGGCCTATGCGGCATCCAAGGCGGCGGTCCGGGTCTGGGGCGAATCGCTGCGCGCCCTTCACGCGACCGACGGCATCCGGGTCTCGGTGATCTGCCCCGGATTCATCGCCACGCCGATGACCGCAGTAAACCGGTTCCGCATGCCGTTCCTGATGGACGCCGATCGCGCCGCAGCGATCATCCGGCGCGGACTCGCTCGGAATCGCGGGCGGATCGCCTTTCCCTGGCAACTCTATGGCCTGATCCTGCTGTTCGCCACCCTGCCCGGGCCGGTCGTCGATCCGATCCTGCGTCGGGCGCCGCGCAAGGACTGAGCCGGCGGCGGAATTTCGGCTCGCGCGGGCGCCGCGGCCTCGCTTAGAGTCGCCCCGGAGCGTCAAAGGAAACTTCCATGGAACCGATTTCGATCGCTTTGACGGTGATCGCGCTCGTCATCGGTGCGGCCGCCGCCTGGCTCGCCCGCAACGGCGAGATCGCCAGGCTGACCGCAGCGCGCGATGCCGAGCGCGAACGCGCGGAGTCGCTCGGCCGCGACCTCGAAGCCGAGCGAATCGCCCTGGCTGCGGCACGCACCCGGCTCGAGGCGACGAGCGGCATGCGCGAGGCCATCGACAAGGACCTGAAGGCGCTGGCCGATCAGGCGCTGAAGGAGAATCAGGCTTCGTTCCTCACCATCGCCAACGAAGTCATGGACAAGCGGTTCAAGCTCGCCGCCGGCGACCTCGACCAGCGTCAGGCGGCGATCAGGAGCTTGGTCGAGCCGATGGAAAAGTCGCTCGCAGAGTATCGCAAGAACCTCCACGAGATCGAGCAGAGCCGCAAGCAGGCCTATGGCAGCCTGAGCGCAGAGATCAGGAACGTCGCCGAGGCCCAGGAACGCGTGCGCACGGAGGCCTCCAGGCTGGTCAACGCTCTGCGCGCGGCGCCCAGGAGCAGCGGACGCTGGGGCGAGGAGACGTTGCGGAACATTCTCGAACTGTCCGGCATGACGGCCCATTGCGATTTCGTCGTCGAGCCGACGATCGGCGGGGAAGCCGGTCCGCAGAGACCGGACGTAATCATTCGCCTCCCCGGCGGCGGCCAGTTGGTGGTCGACGCCAAGACACCGCTGTCGGCCTATATGGACGGAATCGATGCCGTCGACGACCAGGAGCGCGAGGCTCACATGGTGCGGCACGCGAAGCTGCTGCGCGAGCACATGCGCTCGCTCGCCTCCAAAGCATACCAGGACGCGATCGAGCTGAGCCCGGACTACGTGGTCATGTTCGTGGCCGGCGACAGCTTCTATGCCGCGGCAATGGAGCGGGATCCGGCCCTGTATTCGGACGCCTTCAGGCGGCGCGTGATCATCGTCTCGCCGTCGACGATGCTGGGCCTCGCCAAGAGCGTCGCCTTCGGCTGGCGACAGGAGGGCGTCGCGCACAATGCCCGCCAGATCGCCGATCTCGGGCGCGAACTGTATGGCCGCCTGGCCAACATGGGCGAGCATGTCGCAACGCTGGGCCGCGACATCGAGCGTTCGGCCAAGAGTTATAACAGCCTGCTCGGCAACCTCGAGAGCCGGGTCATGCCGCAGGCCCGTCGATTCTCCGACCTCGATGTCGAGGGCGCGGAAACCGGGATCGCCGATTTCATCCCGATCGAGACCGATGTCAGGCCGCCGCGCGAGGACCGCGATCTCGTCGTCGGGCCGCATTCGCGTCAAGGCGCGGCCGCGGAATAAGCGCTCAGCGTCCGTTCGCGCGGCGGCGCAGGCGCTCGATCCGGCGCAATTTGCGGACGTTGCGGCGGTGCTCGGCGAGGGTGTGGGCGAAGACGTGCCCGCCGTCGCCGCTGGCGACGAAGTAGATCTCGCGGGTTTCGGCGGGGTGGAGCGCGGCCGCGATCGAGGCCGCGCCGGGGCTCGCGATCGGGCCCGGCGGCAGCCCGCGATAGCGGTAGGTGTTGTAGGGCGAGTCGATCTCCAGATCGCTGCGCCGCAGCGGTCGGTCTAACGGAGCCTCGCCGCCGGTGACCGCAAAAGCCACCGTTGGATCGGATTGCAGCCGCATGCGCCGTCGAAGCCGGTTGTGGAAGACCGCCGAAACCCGCGCCCGTTCGGACTCGATGGCCGTCTCGCGCTCGACGATCGAGGCCAGCACCAGCGCCTCGGCCGGCGTGGCGACCGCAAGATTCGCGCCGCGGACGCGCCATCGTGCCTCCAGCAGCCTGTCCATCGCCGCGCGCATCCGCCCGATCAGGGCCGCGCGGCCGTCGCCCAGCGAATAGAAGTAAGTTTCGGGCAGCAGCACCCCCTCGCCCGGGAACGGCGGCAGATCGCCGGTCAGGCCCTCGGCCGCTTCGACCTGCGCGTAGATCTGGCGCACGGTCAGGCCCTCGGCGATGGTCAGCCGGCGCTTGACCGTCCGGCCCTCCACCAGCAGCGCGACCGCCCGGTCCATCGAGATCCGCGCGGCGAAACGGTATTCGCCGGCCTGCATCGCGCGGCTCCGCCCGGTCAGTCTTGCCCCCGCCTTGAAGAGCTGCCGGTCGGCGATGACGCCGGCCGTCTCCAGGGTCCGCGCGATTCCATCGAGCCCCGCCCCCTTGGCGATCACCGCCGTCCGATCGCGCTCCAGCGGACCGTCGCGCGTAAAGCTCAGATATCCCCAACAGGCCACGGCGAGCACCAGGACCAGCAGCGCCGGGACGAGGTAGACGAGCCCATGGACCGCCAGGCGCCGCATCGGCCGCGCGATCGGGTCAGGGCGCGGCCGTGAAGATCAGCGTGGCGTTCGTGCCGCCGAATCCGAACGAATTGGACAGCGCGTTGCGGACCGGCCGCTCCTTGGCCTGCCCGGCCACGAGATCAACATCGCACCCGTCGGACGGATTCTCGAGGTTGAGCGTCGGCGGAACGACGCCCTCTTGGATCGCCTTGATCGAGAAGATCGCCTCGACACTTCCCGCCGCGCCGAGCAGGTGGCCGATTGCGGACTTGGTCGACGACATCGAAAGCGCGTAAGCGTGCTGGCCGAACAGGCGCTTCACCGCGCCGAGCTCGATCTCGTCGCCGACCGGCGTCGACGTGCCGTGAGCGTTAACGTAGTCAATATCCGACGGGTTCAGCTTGGCACGTTTGAGCGCCGCCGACATCGAACGGAACCCGCCGTTACCGTCCTCGGGCGGTGCGGTGATGTGGTGGGCATCGCCGGACATGCCATAGCCGGTCACTTCGGCATAGATCGCCGCGCCGCGCCGTCTGGCGTGCTCGAATTCCTCCAGAACGACGACGCCCGCGCCCTCGCCCATCACGAATCCGTCGCGCGCGCGGTCCCAGGGACGCGAGGCGCGTTCGGGGGTACCGTTGAAGGATGTCGAAAGCGCCCGGGCGGAGGCGAATCCGGCAAGGCCGAGCCGGCAGACCGCCGCCTCCGTCCCGCCGGCGACCATCACGTCGGCATCGTCCAGCATGATCATCCGCGAGGCATCGCCGATCGCGTGCGCCCCGGTCGAGCACGCGGTGACCACCGCGTGGTTGGGCCCCTTGAACCCGTAGCGGATCGAGACCTGCCCCGAGGCCAAGTTTATCAGGCTCGCGGGGATGAAGAACGGCGTGACCCGTCGCGGGCCGCGCTGCTCCAAGGTGACCGCGCCATCGGAGATCACCTGCAGCCCGCCGATCCCCGAGCCGATCAGCACACCCGTGCGTTCGCGTGCCTCCTCGTCATCGGGCGCCCATCCCGAATCCTCGATCGCCTCGGCGCTGGCCGCCAGCGCGTAGACGATGAAATCGTCCATCTTGCGGCGGTCCTTGGCATCGCTGACCTGGTCGGGGTCGAACTGGCCCTGCGCGGCCCCGCCCACCGGGATCTGGCCGGCGATCTTGCACGGCAGGTCGGAGACGTCGAAGGACTGGATCGCGCCGATGCCCGACTCGCCGCCGATCAGCCGTTTCCAGACATGGCCGGCGCCGACGCCGAGCGGGGTAACCAGTCCGAGACCGGTGACGACGACGCGTCTCATGTTCGGATACGGCGAAATGTCTGCATCGCGCGCACGAGGCTCAGGCGTTAGCGTTTTCTTCGATGAACGAGATCGCGTCCTTGACAGTCAGGATCTTCTCGGCGGCGGCGTCGGGGATCTCGCAGCCGAATTCCTCCTCGAAGGCCATCACGAGCTCGACCGTGTCGAGGCTGTCGGCCCCGAGATCGTCAATGAAGCTCGCGTTGTCGGTGACTTTGCCCTCGTCGACGCCAAGATGCTCGACGACGATCTTCTTTACGCGGTCTGAGGTGTCGCTCATGTCGGTTTTCCTCGGAATGGTAAGCGATGGACCGGGCCCGGAAACGCGGGCGCCGCGGGTGGGCAGGTTGGTGGTCCGACCAGGGGCGTGTGGTATCACAATCGTCCCCCTGTGACCAGCATGCCCGCCGGAAGGCCCGCGCTGCTATAGCATGGCCATGCCGCCGTTCACACTCAGGGTCTGGCCGGTGATGTAACCGGCTTCGTCGCTGGCCAGGAACGCCACGCACGCCGCCACGTCCTCCGGCGTGCCCAGTCGGCCGGCCGGGATGCGTTCGACGAGCCTTGCGGTCTGTTCCTCGCCCAATCCTCTCGTCATCGCGGTGTCGATGAAGCCGGGCGCCACGCAATTCACCGTGATCGCGCGCGACGCCACCTCCGCGGCGAGCGACTTGGTCAGCCCCGTCAAGCCGGCCTTGGCCGCGGCGTAGTTCGCCTGTCCCGCGTTGCCGGTCTGGCCGACGATCGAGGTGATCGAGACGATCCGGCCCCAGCGCGCGCGCATCATGCCGCGCAGGCTGGCCCGGGCAAGCCGGAACCCGGCAGTCAGGTTGAGATCGATCACCGCCTGCCAGTCCTCGTCCCTGGCGCGGAACAACAGGCCGTCGCGGGTGATGCCGGCGTTGTTGACCAGAATATCGATGCCGCCCATCGCGGCCGCGGCATCCCCGGCCAAGCCTTCGGCGGCGGTGGGATCGGCGAGATCGGCGCTCAGCGCGTGACAGCGTTCGCCGCCCAACGTCAAGGCGCGAGCGTGCAGCGCATCGAGATTGCGTCCGGTCAGCGCGACGGTCGCGCCAAGCTCGTGCAGCGCCGCCGCCACCGCCCCGCCGATGCCGCCGGACGCGCCGGTCACCAGTGCCCGTTTGCCATTCAGATCGAACATGAGCGGTTATCCAACGCCCCGACCGTTAGAGACTCTTTATCAGCTTCTCGATATCGGCCGGCGTTTCGATCGATATCGCCGCCAAGTCCGGATCGATCCGCCTGACCAGGCCCGACAGGACCTTGCCGGCGCCGATCTCCACGACAACGACAACGCCGGCATCGCGCATCGCCAGCACGCACTCGCGCCAGCGCACCATCGCGGTGACCTGCTCGATCAGCAGCTCGCGGATTTCGTCGGGATCGTCGACCGGCCCGGCCGAGACGTTGGCGACCACCGGGGGCTCCGGCGGGCGCATGTCGACCGCGCCGAGCGCCTGTTGCATCACCTCGGCGGCCGGCTGCATCAGCCGGCAATGGAATGGCGCGCTGACCGGCAGCTTCATCGACCGCCGAATGCCCTTCTCCTTGGCCAGCCCGACGGCCCGGTCGATCGCCGCGACATCGCCCGACAGGACGACCTGACCCGGCGCGTTGTCATTGGCGGTATCGCACACGCCGTCCTCGGCCGCTTCTGCGGCGACTTCCCGCACCCGATCGAGATCGGCGCCGAGCAGCGCGGCCATCGCGCCGGCGCCCACCGGGACCGCCTCCTGCATGGCCCGGCCGCGGGTTTTGAGCAGCCGCGCGGTATCAGACAGGCTGAGCGCGCCGGCCGCGGCCAGCGCGGAATACTCGCCAAGCGAGTGGCCCGCGACCAAGGCGGCGGCGGTCCTGGGGTCGAGCCCAGCCTCGGCGGCGAGGACCCGCAGGATCGCGATGCTGACGGCCATCAGCGCCGGCTGGGCGTTTTCGGTCAGAACCAGCGCCTCGTCCGGGCCGTGCCGGATCAGCCGCGACAGGTTCTGGCCCAGCGCGTCATCGACCTCCTCGATCGTCTCCCGCGCGACCGGGAAGGCATCAGTCATCTCCGAGCCCATTCCCACGGCCTGCGAGCCCTGGCCCGGGAAAACGAAGGCGATCGTCATCGACTGGATGATCCGTTCCGTGGAGTGCGCCCGCCGCGAGCACGGCCTCGGGCAACAGACACCGGGTCAGGAGTCCTGTCAAGACGGCGCCCGGATCCGCCGGCGGCGGTATCCAGGGCGCCGTCGGTCCGGGACGACCACCCGTGAAGCGGTTCGCCCGTTCGTCATATGCGATGCCCTGATATACGATTGCCCCGGAACCGCCCCGGCGGCGGCTTGCGTATCGGGGGGAGACGTGTATAATGGCTGCCCGCCGTCGGCAGGGACGCAGCGGTGCTGCGCGCTCGACCGACATTGAGATCTTCAGAAACCGATCGAAGGCGCCATATCGCAGTTCGCGCGGTCGGCCCGGTTTCGTAACCGATCAGGCGGGGATCGAGGAGCGCCGCACCGTGCCATTATACGAAAACGTCTACATAGCCCGACCGGACATTTCGGCGGCCCAGGTCGAGGCGCTGACCCAGCGCCTTACCGAGATCGTCGAGGCGAATGGCGGCAAGGTGACCAAGAACGAGTACTGGGGTCTCAAGAATCTCGCCTATCGGATCAAGAAGAACCGCAAGGGTCATTACTCCCTTCTGAACCTCGATGCGCCGGGCGATGCGCTGAGCGAGCTTGAGCGCAACATGCGGCTGAGCGAGGATGTGCTGCGCTATCTGACGGTCAAGGTCGAGGCGCTGGACGACACCCCCTCGATCATGATGACGCGCGGCGGGCGCGATGAACGGGGCCGGGACCGCGGGCGCGGCGGGTTCGGCGGGCGTGGCAGGGATGGACCACGCGACGGACCGCGCCAGCGCGACGACGCGCCGCGGCGGGCGGACGGCGCGGCATCCAACGACACGGGCGAAGGTCAGGCCGCGACGCCGGCCGCCGATGACGGGGAGACCAAAGAATGAGCCGGCGGCCTTTCCTTCGGCGCCAGAAGAGCTGTCCCTTTTCCGGGCCCAACGCGCCGACCATCGATTTCAAGGATGTCCGCCTGCTGCAACGCTTCGTCTCCGAAAGAGGCAAGATCGTTCCCAGCCGCATAACTGCGGTCTCGACAAAGAAGCAGCGCGAGCTCGCCCGGGCGATCAAGCGCGCGCGCAACATCGCGCTGGTGCCCTTCGCCATCCGCTGAGGCGCGCGCCGAGGAAAGTCCCGCAGGTCGGGTGATGCCATCCCGCGCTCGCCTTCTCACCGCCCTTGCCGGCGTCGCCAGCGCGGGGCTCTACCTCGCCGTTGGGCTCGGCTCGTTCGGCGCGCTGATCCTGGCCTATCTCGCCCAGCTTCCGCTATTCGCCATCGGCCTCGGCGCGGGGTTCAACGCGGCGGTCGTCGCGAGCTTCATCGGTCTTGCGATCATCGCCTTCACGCTGCCGATCGCCGCCGCAGGCCTGTTCGCCCTGACCACCGCCGCACCGGTTCTCGTCCTGACCAACCGCGCGCTGCAGTCGCGCGCGGCCGGAGACGGCGCCACGGAGTGGTATCCTGTCGGATACCTGGTCGCGATCCTCAACGCCCTGGCGCTGATTCTGCTGGCCGCCGGCGCGCTGATCCTGTCCGGCCGGGATGGCGGCATGACCGGCGCAGGGCGGGAGCTCCTGGCCGAAATGGTGCGCGGGTTCGCCCGCGGCCCCGGCGGCGCGGACGGCGCGGCCGATATGATCGTCAACAGCCCGGTCGCGAGCCTCTTGCCGGCCATGGTGCTGATCTCATGGCAGTTCATGGTTGTCGTCAACGGGCTGCTGGCCCAGGGGGTGCTGGCGCGGTTCGGCGCGAACATCCGGCCCGGCGAATCGTTCGCCGAGCTGTACCTGCCGCGCTGGCTGACCGTCGTGCTCGCCGCCGCGGTCCTGGCCGCGCTGCTACCCGGCCAAGTCGGTGGCTTCGGGCGCAATGCGACGATCGTCGCCCTGGTCCCCTTTTTCTTGCTCGGCTTGTCGGTTATACATGCGGTCTCGAAGCGCTGGCCCGGGCGAGGCTTCGTCCTCCTTGGCGTCTATCTGATGCTGATCGCCGCCGCATGGCCGGCGGCGATCGTGGCGGCGATCGGCGTCTTCGAGCCCTGGACCCAGTTGCGGGCGCGCTTCGCTCGCCCACGGCGCGACGACGAGGGGGAGTAGTCATGGAAGTGATCCTGCTGGAACGCGTGGAGAAGCTCGGCCAGATGGGCGAGGTTGTGACCGTCAAGCCCGGCTATGCACGCAACTATCTGCTGCCCAAGAAGAAGGCGCTGCGTGCGACCAAGGAGAACATGTCGCATTTCGAGACCCGGCGCGCCCAGCTCGAGGCCGACAACCTCGAACGGCGGGGCGACGCCGAGGCCGTCTCGACCGCGATCGACGGGCTGTCGGTGATCCTGACCCGCCAAGCCTCGGACAATTATCAGCTCTATGGCTCGGTGACCACGCGCGACATCGCCGTCGCGGTCGGCGAGGCCGGCTTCACCATCACCCGGAATCAGGTCGAGCTCGAACGGCCGATCAAGACCGTCGGCCTCCATCCGGTGAGGGTCAGGCTCCACCCCGAAGTCGCGGTGACGGTGACCGTGAATGTCGCGCGCACCCAGGAGGAGGCCAAGGCCCAGGCGCGCGGCGAGACCCTGGGGGTCGACGACGACGCGGACGAGACCTGGGATGCCGGAACCTGGGACGCCGGGACCGGCGGCGAGGACGCGGACGAAGACGGGAACGACGGAGACTAGCCACCGCGGGCTGCCGCACCCCGGCCATGAGCTACGAGCGGATCGCCTTCGTCGCCGGGACGGCGCCCCAGGCGCAGCGCTCGCTGCTGAGCCTGTCCAAGCGCTATGGCGCGGTCCGTCCGGATCAGGCCGACGTGATCGTCGCGCTCGGTGGCGACGGGCTGATGCTGGAAACGCTGCACCGATTTCTCGGCCGCAACCTGCCGATCTACGGCATGAACCGCGGCACGGTGGGGTTCCTGCTCAACGTCTATGACGATCGCAACCTGCCGGAGAGGCTCGAGGTCGCCCAGCGGGTCGATCTGCACCCGCTGACCATGCGCGCGCGCGCCATCGACGGCGAGGTGACCACCGCAATGGCGATCAACGAAGTCTCGCTGCTGCGCCAGACCCGTCAAGCGGCAAAGCTGCGCATCCGTATCGACGGGACGGTGCGTATGCCGGAGCTGGTGTGCGACGGGACGATCATCGCCACCCCGGCCGGCAGCACGGCCTACAACCTGTCCGCCCACGGCCCGATCATCCCGCTCGGCGCCAACCTGCTCGCGCTTACCCCGATCAGCGCCTTCCGCCCCCGGCGCTGGCGCGGCGCCCTGCTGCCGTCCGCGGCCCGGCTTCGCCTGGAGGCGCTGGACGCCAAGAAGCGCCCGGTGAGCGCGGTCGCCGACTACACCGAGGTGCGCGACGTGCGCTCCGTGGTAGTTCGGGAGGACACCAGGACCACGCTGACCCTGCTGTTCGACCCGGAGCACAATCTGGAAGACCGTATCCTCAACGAGCAGTTCATCCCCTAGCCGCGGCGCCGCATGGATTTGCGGCGCTGCGGCTACGACCGCTGGACCGCCCGTTTCGCAGCGATGCCCGGCTGCGGTCCCGATATCGGGACCGCAGCTAGTCGGCGACCACCAGACGGTAGTCGGGCGTGGTGTTGAGCGGGCAGGAGTAAAGATACTCGCCGGGCTTCAGCGTGACCTCGTAGTCGCGCGAGGTTCCTGCCTTCAACCCGCCACCCGAGACGCTGGTCTTGCTCAGCTTGTGCAGCGGGTTGCGCCAGTCGTAGCTCTCGTCGCGCAGCCAGAAGCCCAGGACGTAGGGGACGTTCTTGTTCTCGACCCGAAAGACGTAGTCGCCGGGCTTCAGCGTCAGCACCTTCGCCTTGGCCAGGCGGTCCTTACCCGTGCGGGCGTTGATCGCCTCGCAATCGGCTTTCTTGGATGACTTGTACATGTGGTCGATGCCGTTCTCGGATTCGACGAACTGGCAAGTCACCTGGGTCAAGGTGACGACCTGTGCGGCGTTGGCTGCGGCGGCAACGCCGAAAAGCGCCACGACCAGCGCGCCGAGCGCAACCGTCCGCGTCTGAAATCCCATCGTCCGCGCCGTGAGAATAGTCATTGGGGTCTCCCGTCTATCCTGCCTGCCCCGAGCGCGCCTGACCGTCGGCGCACCGTCGCTGTGGGCTTAATTTGGGTCCGTTCGCGGGACGCAACAACCAACGCCTGTTCACCAAATGGTGAGCATGTCGGGCCGATGCCCGGGCCGACCCCGTCTCGACCCTGCCGCGAAGCCGACGGCATCAAGCGGCGGCCAGCCGCTATGGCACGCCCCGGACGGCTCGGGCACAATGGGCGCGAGGCATAATCGGATCAGGAGTCTTCCATGTCGCAGCCCATTCTCGTCGAGCGGCAGGGCGTGATCGCAACCGTCACGCTCAACCGGCCGGAAAAGCGAAACGCGCTCGACGCCGCGGCATGGACGGCGCTCGGCGAAGCGGTTGAGGGTCTCGGCGAGGACGACGATCTGCGCTGCATTGTGCTGCGCGGCGCCGGACCGGACGCGTTCGCCGCGGGCGCCGACATTTCGGGCTTTGAGGACGAGCATTCGACCATCGAACTGGCCCGGTCCTACAAGGCCAGAACCGACCACGCCGTCGAGGCGATCGCGCGGGGCAAGCACCCCGTGGTCGCGATGATCCACGGCTACTGCCTGGGCGGCGGGTTCGAGATCGCCACGGCCTGCGACATCCGGATCGCCGCGGAGTCGAGCCGCCTGGGCGTGCCGGCCAGGCTGATGGGGCTCTATCTGGGCTACGGGCTGCTCGATACGCTGGTCAATGTCGTCGGCCGCGCCACCGCGCTGGAGATCGCCCTCGAGGGCCGGGTCTATACCGCCCGCGAGGCCTGTGAGAAGGGCATGATAAACCACATCGCGCCGGACGACCGGCTGGAGGAGGAGGCCTATGCCTCGGCGCGTCGGATCGCCGAGGGCGCGCCGCTGGCCGCTCGCTGGCACCGCCGTGCGATCCGCCGGTTCGCCGACCCGGAGCCGCTGAGCGAGGCAGAGATCGCGGAGTCCTACGCCTATGCCGCCACCGAGGACTACCACGAGGGCTACCGCGCCTTTCTCGCCAAGGAAAAGCCGGTCTTCAGGGGGCGATGAGCGATGAGCGAGGCGGCGACCGGCCCGCTCGCCGGGCTCAAGATCATCGAATGCGCCCAGGTCGTGGCGGGACCGACCTGCGGCTACATGCTGGCCGACCTCGGCGCCGAGGTCATCAAGGTCGAGCGCGCGCCGCTGGGCGATGACGTGCGCCGCATGACGCCGCCCGCGATCGAAGGCGAGTCGGCGGCCTTCATGATGCTCAACCGCAACAAGCGGGCGATCGTTCTCGACCTCAAGCAGGACGCCGGCAAGCATGTCTTCCTGCGCCTGGTCCGCGGCGCCGATGTGGTCGTCGAGAATTATCGTATGGGAGCCATGAACCGGCTGGGGCTGGGCTACGAGCGCCTGCGCGGGGAGAACCCGGCGATCATCTATGCCGCGATCTCCGGTTTCGGGCGGACCGGCCCCTATGCCCGCCGCGGCGGCTACGACCTTGTTGCCCAGGCGATGTCCGGCCTGATGAGCATTACCGGAGAAGCGGCCGGCCGGCCGCCGGTCAAGATCGGATCGCCGATCGCGGACTTCGCCGCAGGGGTGCTCGCCGCGCTCGGAATCGTGTCGGCCTGTGTTCACCGGCTGAAGACCGGCGAGGGACAGTTCCTGGACACCTCGCTGTTCGAAGCCGGCATCTCGGCGACCTTCCATCAGGCCGCGATGTATCTCGCGACCGGCGAGCCGCCGGCGCCGCTGGGCTCCGCCCATCCGCTGAGCGCGCCCTACCAGGCCTACGAGACCGCCGATGGCTGGATCACCGTCGGCGCCGGAAACCAGGCCAACTGGCCGCGGCTGGCGGCCGCGCTCGGCGCGCCGGGTCTGGTCGAAGACCCGCGCTTCATGACCAACGATTTACGGATGGAGAATCTCGAGGAACTCAACCGTGAACTCGATCCGCTGTTCAAGGCGCTGACGACCGATGCACTGATGGACTCTCTGGAAAAGGCCGGCGTCCCGGCCGGGCCGGTGCTCGACATCGGCCAGATGACCGAGGATCCCCAAACGCTGGCGCGCAGGATGATCATGGATGTCCAGCACAGCCGGCTCGGTTCGGTGCGCACCTTGGGGCCGCCAATCAAATTTTCGCAAACGCCCGCCAACGTGCGCCGTGCGGCGCCGTATCTGGGCGAGCACTCCGCCGAGATCCTGCGCGAATACGGCTATGACGAGGACGCGCTCGCGGCCATGGCCGCGAGCGGGGCGGTCATCCTCGGCCAGGGTCCAGGCTGATCTGATCCGGCCCGCGCCATTCCCGGCGCACCGTCGCGATGGTCTCGGAATCGAAGAACCCGTCGATCCGCCGCGCGATGTCGGCCACGAGGTCCGGCGCGCCCGCGGCGGCGCGCCACCATGTGCTGTCGCCGGTTCCCCTGCCGTTGGCCCGGCCCTCCGCCTCGACCCGCCATTTGGCGAACCAGGTGGTCGTGCGCAGCCAGGTCAGCCGCCGCATCGGCAGCAGCCACGGCTCCAGCGCGCAGGCCAGTTCGGCGGGAATGCCAGCCCGATAAGCGTCGTAGAAGCCGGTCACGTCCTGCCGACTCAGCACGGCTTCGCAGTCAGGGTCCCACATGGTCGAGGTGTGGAGGCTCGCATGCGCCACATCGATCGCCGGCGAGCCGTAGAGCGCCTTCTCCAGGTCGACGAAGACCGCACGCCCGGCGCGGCGGCGCTCTATCAGGAAGTTGCCGGGATGGGTATCGGTGCCGCACAGGGTGATCGTCTGGGGCATGCCGGCGTGCCGGGAGGCAAATTGCAGCGCCCAGGCGATCTCCTCGCGGATCTGCGCCGAGGCATCGGCCGCGAGCCCCGCACGGTCGAGATAGGCGGCCTGCTCTTTGATGAAACCCAGGATGCCGGCCACGGGATCGGCGTGAACCGCCAATGGCGCGCGCGCGCCGTCCGGCGGCGCGGCCACGCGGTGGATCCCGGCCAGGCATGCTGCGATGGCGGGCAGATCCCGGGGCAGGCGCGCCGCAACACCTTCGACCAGCCCGACCACCAGGCCGCCATAGGACAGGCCCGGGCGCGGGGCGATGACGCCGGCGAGTTCGGGCGTGCAGCCGCTGGGCTGCGCCCGGGCGAAACAGGCGCTCTGATAGGCGAGGTTCGCCGCCGGGGCGAGCCCGAACTGGCTCGACCGCGGCAGGCGCAGCACGTAGCCGGCGCCCGCGATCCGGACATGGTCGTGGAACAGCCCCTTGACGTGCATGGGCTCCAGCGCCCCATCAGGGGTGTCGGCGAATCCCTCGACGCCGCGCAAGCCCGCCAGCGTGGCATCGAGGTCCAGGGCCCTGCCGACTGCTCCCTTCGCTGGCATGATCCAGATCAGGTTCCGTGGGTCTGTTCTCAGCCCGCACGCGCGGACACCCCAGCACACGCCGGGCACAGTGTCGCCCGCCGCCGGGCACAGTGTCGCCCGCCGCCGGGCGGGTCAAGTGGGCCGCCCGGCTCGCCACGGCGGCAGCCGATCTGTATGCTCGGACCATGGACACCGCCGATCGAATCATCGTTGTCGGGGCCGGGCCGGTCGGCATGGTCACGGGGCTGGCGCTGGCCCGGGCCGGCGTCCCCGTCCTGGTGCTGGAGGCGCTGGCAGCCACGCCGCGGGACCACCGCGCCTCGACCCTCCACCCCTCCACCTTGGCGATGCTGGAGCCGCTGGGGATGACGCCGGACCTGCTTGCGCGCGGGCTGCCCTCGCCGCAGTTCCAGTTTCGCGATCGCGCGACCCGGCAGATCGTGGCTGAATTCGACTACGCGCTCCTGAAGGACGAGACGCCCTTCCCGCTCGCGCTCCAGCTCGAGCAGCACAAGACAATCGAGATTGCCCACGGCATCGCCGAGCGCCTGGAGACCTTCACCCTGCTGCGCGAGCACGAAATCCTCGACGTACGCCAGGCGGCCGGGCGCGTCGATGTCGAGGCGGCGGCGCCGGACGGCGGGACCGCCTCATTTTCGGCGCGCTTCGTGATCGGCTGCGATGGCGGGCGGTCCGTGGTGCGCAAGTCCCAGGAGATCGACTTTCCGGGATTTACCTGGAGAGAGCGCTTCATCATCATCTCCACGCACTACGATTTCGGCGCGGCCGGCGGATTCCGCTACCGCAACTATATCGCCCATCCCGATCAGTGGTCGGCGATCATCAAGGTGCCGGGCGAGGCGGACGAGGGCGTCTGGCGGGCGCTGTTCCCGGCGTTCACCAACGCACCCGACGCGGAGGTGCTCGGTGACGCATGGATTCAGGCGCGATTCGCCGAGTGCCTGCCCTATGACCCGCCCTACGAGATCCAGCACCGTAATCTCTACGCGATCCACCAGCGGGTCGCGACCATGTTCCGCAAGGGCCGGGTGTTGCTCGCCGGCGACGCGGCGCATGTGAACAACCCCGTGGGCGGGATGGGCATGAACAGCGGTCTCCATGACGGGCTAAACCTCGCCGCCAAGCTCGCCGCCATCTGGCGCGGCGAGGCGGACTTGGCGGTGCTCGGCCGCTATGACCGCCAGCGTCGGCCGATGGCGGAGAAATACGTCCAGGCCCAGTCGATCCGGACCAAGCAGATGCTGGGCGAGCGCGATCCGAAGGTCCGGCGCCAGCGGTTCGATGCGCTGCGCCGGACCGCGGAAGATCCGGCGCTGGCGCGGGAATATCTCAGGGCGTCGTCGCTGATCGCCATGGTCGAGGAGGCGGATTCGATCGAATGAGCCGCTGAATGAGCCGGTTCGGGGCGTTATCCGATCAGGATGAGCCGGGCGGCGTCTCGAGCGTGGGCTTGATGACCGGAATCATGCGGCGGGCCCACAGCCAGACGCCAAGGCAGATCACCGCGCCGCCCAGCACCGGTCCCTGCAGCCCGACATAGCTCGACAGCCCGCCCATTACCAGCGCGCCCAGCGCCGGCGCGCCGCGCCCGATCATGCCGTAAAGGCTCATCACCCGGCCACGCAAGGCCGGCTCTACGGCGTTCTGCATAAGGGTCTGCTCGCCGACGCCGACGACGATCATCGCGAACCCGGCGACCACCAGGCAGGGCGCCGCCACCCAGAAGATGTCCGTCGCCGCAAAACCGATCAGGGCGCAGGACAGCACCGCGATGGCGGCGACCGTGGTCTCGGTCAGCCCAACGATGGCGCCGCGCTGGGCCAGCCAGGCCGCGCCCAGCAGCGCCCCCAGCCCGGTCATCGAGGTCAGCCAGGCGAGCCCGTCCGCGCCGCGCCCGAAGACGGCGTCGGCGAAGCCCGGCAGCAGCTCCATGTAGGGCCGCGCGAGAAGCGCGAGCAGGGTCAGGATGATCAGAATCGGCCCAATACCGGGGTGGCGCGCGGCATATCCGTACCCCTCGGCGATCTCGCGCGGGATGTTGCGGATCGACCGCCGCGTCGGCGGCGTCTCGCCGCGCTCGAACCGGATCAGCGTCAGAACGGCGATGAACAGCGCGAAGCTCGCCGCGTTGGCTACAAAGGCGTAGCCGATACCGAGCTGGACGATGATGACCCCGGCAAGCATCGGTCCGATGAAGCGCGCGCCGTTGAAGATCATCGAGTTGATCCCGATCGCCGCCGTCAAGTCCTCGCGCGGCACCAGGTTCGGCACGATCGCAAGCCGGATCGGCTGTCCGAAGGACAGGCTGATCCCGCCGAAAACCACCAGCAGCAACAGGATTTCGATGGTCATGGCGCCGGAAAGCGTGATCGCGGCCAAGAGCCCGGATTGGAGCAGGTTGACGGACTGAACAATCTTGGTGGCCGCAAGCTTTTGCACCCGATCGGCGACCGCGCCGGTCACCGGGGCCAGGATGACGGTCGGGAACAGGTCGGCGAAGGCGACGACGCCGAGCCACCAGCCGGAACGGGTCATCTCCCAGGTCAGCCACCCCACGGCCACCCGCTGGATCCAGGTGCCGATATGCGAGGCGACATTACCGATCGAGAACAATCGGAAATCGCGGTGGGACAGCGCGCTGTCGATCGGCTCCAGCCGGTTGGCGAACGCGGCCGGGATCTTGATCGCGGGCATCGCGGCCACGATAGCAGAGCCGTCCGATTGCCGCCACGGTTGCCGGAGTCACGGGCCGACGCTAGCTTGACCGAACGCCGATCAGGGGACGAGGAGCCCGACCATGCCGGACACGGCCCGCATTGCGGTCAACACGCTAGAGCCGTATTTCATGCCGTTCACCATGAACCGGCAGTTCAAATCCGCACCGCGTATCGTCGTGGCCGCGAAGGACATGCATTACACCGCCGACGATGGACGGACCCTGCTCGACGGTGCAGCCGGCATGTGGTGCGTCAACGCCGGCCACGGGCGCGACAAGATCACCAAGGCGATCCAGGCCCAGGCCGCCCGGATGGACTACGCGCCGGCCTTCCAGTGCGGACACCCCGGCGCTTTCGAGCTGTCGGCGCGGCTGACCGCGATGCTGCCGGGCGATCTCGATTACGTGTTCTTCGGCAACTCGGGCTCCGAGGCGGTGGATACCGCGCTCAAGATCGCGCTCGCCTGTCACCGGCAGAACGGCGAGGCGACCCGTACGCGGTTCATCGGGCGCGAGCGCGGCTATCACGGCGTCGGGTTCGGCGGCACGGCGGTCGGCGGCATCTCCAACAACCGCAAGCAGTTCGGCAACCTGATCGCCGGGGTCGACCACCTGCCGCACACGCACAACCTCTCGCAGATGGCCTTCAGCCGCGGCATGCCCAAATGGGGCGCCCATCTGGCCGACGATCTGGAGCGGCTCGTGGCGCTGCACGATCCTTCGACGATCGCGGCCGTGATTGTCGAGCCGGTCGCCGGCTCGACCGGCGTGCTGGCGCCGCCCGAAGGCTATCTCCAGCGGCTGCGGGCGATCTGCGATGCGCACGGCCTGCTTTTGATCGCCGACGAGGTGATCACCGGCTTCGGCCGGGTCGGAGAGGCCTTCGCCTGCGAGCGGTTGGGCATCCAGCCGGACATGATTACCTTGGCCAAAGGCCTGACCAACGCCGCTGTGCCGATGTCCGCCGTGGCGGTCAGCAAGCGGATCTACGACACCTTGATGGCCGGGCCTGCGGGCGTCGAACTGTTCCACGGCTATACCTATTCGGGTCATCCACTGGCCTGCGCCGCCGGGCTCGCGACGCTGGAGATCTACGCCGAGGAGGGGCTGTTCGCGCGCGCAGCCGCGCTGGCGCCGGTCTTTGAGGACGCCGTGCACGGCCTCCGGGACCTGCCCGACGTCATCGACGTGCGCAATTTCGGGCTGATGGGCGCGGTCGAACTCGCGCCACGCGAGGGCGCGCCCGGCGCGCGCGGATTCGCGGCGTATCTCGAGTGTTTCGAGACCGGCCTGATGGTGCGCCAGATCGGCGATAGCATCGCGATGTCGCCGCCGCTGATCATCAGTGAATCTCAGATCGGCGAGATGGTCGAGATTCTGGGGGCGGCGATCGCGGCGACCGCCTGACCGGATCCGCGGAAGTTCCCGGCGGCGTTGCCGCCAAGGCGACGTCAGGGCGACCGGAGCGTCGGTGCGGCGAGTGTGCGCATGTCTTGCGCAGGCCGGATCGGCGCGCCGGTCCATGCCTGCAAGGTCGCGAAATCGATCGAGCCGACCAGTTCACGCACCGCCAGCCCGTCGGCCGTTACGTCGAGGACCGCAAGATCGGTGAAGATCGTCGCGACCGTCTTCCGTCCGGTGAGCGGATAGCTGCACCGCGCCACGATCTTGGGCTCGCCGTGCCTGGTGCAATGATCGGTCACCGCATAGACGCTCCTGGCCCCGGCTGCGAGGTCCATCGCGCCGCCGACGCCGGGCGCCGCGCCCGCGGAGCCGAGGGACCAGTTGGCGAGATCGCCGTTCGCCGCCACCTGAAAGGCGCCCAGAACACACAGATCCAGATGCCCGCCGCGGACGATGGCGAACGAGTCGGCGTGATGGAAGAACGAGGCGCCGGGCAGCAGAGTGACCGGCTTCTTGCCGGCGTTGACCAGCTCTTCGTCCCGATCCTCCGGGTCGGGCTCCGGTCCCATGCCGAGAATGCCGTTCTCGCTGTGGAAGACGATCTCGCGTCCTTCGGGGAGATGGTTGGCCACCAGCTCCGGCTGGCCGATGCCGAGATTGACATAGGCGCCGTCGGGGATGTCCTGGGCGATTCGCCAGGCGACCTGGTCGCGGCTGAGCCCGCGCGGCGGCGTTTTGCTCATGGATAACGGTCTCCCCGCAGAATCGATTGCCGCTCGCTCATCGGATTGGGCACGCCGACGACACGGTCCACGAAGATCCCCGGCGTGACGACGGTTTCGGGATCGATCTCGCCCAGGCCAACCAGATGGCGGGCCTGGACGATCGTCGTCCCGGCAGCCATGCACATCACCGGCGCGAAGTTCCGCGCCGCAAGCCGGTAGGTCAGATTTCCCCAGCGGTCGGCGCGCTCGGCCTTGATCAGCGCGAAATCGGCCTTCAACGGCAGCTCCAGCACATGGTCGCGCCCCTCGATGGTGCGTTGCTCCTTGCCTTCGGCGAGCGGGGTGCCGACGGTGGTCGGGGTGTAGAAGCCGCCGAGCCCGGCCCCGGCGGCGCGAAGCCGCTCGGCCAGCGTGCCCTGCGGGATCACTTCCAGCTCGACCGCGCTCTCCTTGTAGAGCTTCTCGAAGACTTCGGCGTGCGACGAGCGGGGGTAGGAACAGATCATCCGCCGAACGCGGCCGTGCTCGAGCAGCGCCGCCAGCCCGATATGGCCGTTGCCGGCATTGTTGTTGACCACCACCAGGTCCTTCGCGCCCTGGTCGATCAGCCCATGGATCAGCTCGGTCGGCGAGCCGGCCTCTCCGAATCCGCTGACCAGCACCGTGGCCCCGTCCGGGATGTCGGCCACGGCTTCGGCCACGCTCGCTACGAATCTGTCGATCACTGGCCCCACCCCGGGTCTTGCCGCGGCCGGACCCCGGCATGGGATCGGCCGTTGACCATCGCCCTCCGGCCGATCAGTCTTTTCCGATGGTCGGGCTGTGTCGAGACTGCTTCATCGGCGTCGACGACCGGGGCGACGGCGCCTGCCCGGGCTGCGGCAGCGTACGCTGCGTCCATCATGACGAGCTCGACAGGCTCAGCGTCGCCCACCTCGATTGCGATGCGTTTTATGCCGCCGTCGAGAAGCGCGACGCCCCGGACCTGGCCGACAAGCCCGTGCTCGTCGGCAGCGGCAGGCGCGGCGTGGTCATGGCGGCCTGCTACGTCGCGCGGCGGTACGGCGTCCATTCGGCGATGCCCATGTTCAAGGCGCTGCGCGCCTGTCCAGATGCGGTCGTCGTCAGGCCCGACATGCGCAAATACGCCGCCGTCGGCCGCGAGATCCGCGCGATGATGGGCGAGGCCGCTCCGACGGTCGAGGCGATCTCGATCGACGAGGCGTTTCTCGATCTGGCCGGCGCGGAGCGGCTGCACCGAGCGAGCGCGGCCCGGACGGTTGCCTGCCTGGTCGATCGGATCGAGCGCGAGATCGGCGTCACCGTCTCCGTCGGGTTGAGCGACAACAAATTCCTGGCCAAGCTCGCCTCGGGCCTCGGCAAGCCGCGCGGGTTCCAGGTCATCGGCCGGGCCGAGGCGGCGGACTTCCTGGCGCCCCGGCCGGTCCGGCTGATCCGGGGGGTCGGCAAAGCGATGGAAAAGCGACTGGCCGAGGACGGGATCACCACCATCGGCCAGCTCCAGCGGACGGACGAGGCGCGGCTGGAAGCCCGGTATGGCGCGATCGGCCGCCGGCTGGCGCGGTTCTCGCGCGGGCAGGACGACCGCCGCATCGTCCGCAGCGCCGGGCGCAAGTCGCTGTCGGCGGAGACGACGTTTGCCGAGGACCTGAGTACCTGCGAGGATCTTTCGGCGCGGCTGTGGCGGCTGTGCGAGAAGGTCTCCCGCCGGCTCAAGGACGAGGAGATCGGCGCCCGGACGATCACGCTGAAGCTCAAGACCGCGCGGTTCCGACTGAAGACCCGCAGCACCACCCTGCCCGATCCGACCCAGCTCGCCGACGCGATCTTCCGCGCCGGATCCGCCTTGCTGGCCAGGGAGGCCGATGGGACGGCCTACCGGCTGATCGGGATCGGGACCTCGCATTACGCCACCGCGGCCGAAAGCGACCCGCCGAGCCTGGCCGACCCGGGCG
The DNA here is from genome assembly GCA_965202905.1 of Alphaproteobacteria bacterium. Classification (GTDB taxonomy): domain Bacteria; phylum Pseudomonadota; class Alphaproteobacteria; order MPNO01; family MPNO01; genus CAYFYS01. The sequence goes on from OZ241868.1 coordinate 2,507,310, forward strand.
CGCGGCGGCGGCGCGAGGTCGAGCGCGCGATCGACGCGATCAGGGACCGCTTCGGCGAGGACTCGATCGGGCATGGCCGAGGCCTGACCCATCGCCGCAAACCGTGAGCAAAAACCGAGGACGGCGTGTTTGAAAGCGGAGGATCAAGGCCGGATCAGGCGCGATCCCGCCGGCGGGGCGCGGCCGGCGGCGTTCGCCCGGTCTCCTCCAGCGCCCGGCGGGCGCGGGCGATCTGGTCGTCGATATCGATGTCGGCGACCGCGGCGATCTCGAGCTCGCGATCCTCGTAGACGTTTCGATCCGGCCGCGTGACGGCCCAGCCGGCGACCCGGCGGTCGCGCTCGGTCAGGAGCCGCGAGATCTGCGGCCGGAACAGCCGCACCATGGCGGTGATCCAGCGATTGACCGGCCAGGACGGGACGGCGAGGTCGACCTCGAAACAATCGAGCATCTTTCGCACGTCATCGGCGGCGTACCAGACCTCGCCGGTCACCCAGCGGTTGGTGGCGAACAGCTTTCTGGGCACGCCGTGCTTGTCCATCGAGATCCCGACCAGATGGCTCAGCGCATCGTTCTCGCCATCGGGCAACACGAGATCCGGCGCCGGCGCCGGCGCGATCGAGCCCGGCATTCCGAGCGGCCGCAAAAACGTGTGAAAGTGCCCGTGCTCGGCGAAGCGCAGCGCCTGCGGATGGGCGTGATAGTAGAACTGGGAATGGGTGAGGTGATCGTAGACGTCGCCCTCGGGGTAGTGGTTCCACTCGTAGAACGTCTCTTCCACAGGCAGGATCTCGCCGACGATGTTGGCGCCGGATTTGGCCAGAACCCGATGGCAATCCAACACCTCCTCGCCGGCCGCGGCCATGATCTCCAGCCGGTCGCGGGTCAGCGCGCTGAAGTCGATATCGAGCTCCGCCATCCTGGTCGTCACGCTTGCCGAGCCTTTGTGTCCTGGTCCTCCACCTCAAAGATAGCGGTCGGACTCTGCGCTGGCGAGCACGTTCTATGACAACCGCGTGAACGCCGGGTTCTCCGGCGCCGTCGCTGCCGTCGAATGCGTGATCGCGGCGCAGCGCGCCCGCGCGATGCCTGCCCCTGCCGCCGATCGTCCGATCCCGACGAGGAAGGACGGCGACGCCCGGCGCCGGTCGTACTCGGTGTTTAGTCCCGGCATTCGACGGATTGGATCGGGTATGAAGCAGGAAACAGTGCTTCTCGAGTCGAGAGCACATGCTCTGAATTGAAATCAGCGTGTCCCATCCAGGACAGCGCTCGGGGCCGCGGCCGGCAGGCTGACGCGGAAGGTGCTGCCGGCGCCGGGCGTGCTGTCGATGTTCAGCCGGCCGCGGTGGCGGCCGATGATGTGCTTGACGATGGCGAGCCCCAGGCCGGTGCCGCCGAGCGCACGCGAGCGCGCGGCATCGACCCGGTAGAACCGCTCGGTCAGCCGGCCGAGATGCCCGGCGGCGATGCCGTCGCCCCGGTCGCTGACCGAGACGACCAGCGCTGCGGCGCCGTCCAGATGGCCCGGCGCGACCGTCACGCCCACCGTCGAGCCCTCGCGGCCGTACTTGATCGCGTTGTCGATCAGGTTCTGAAAGAGCTGGACCAGCTCGTCCCGGTCGCCGATCACCGCGCCGTCTCCGCACGCGGAGTCGACCGCGATGGTCACGCCGCGCGCGCGCGCGGCGAACTGCGCCGCATCGCGCACATGGACGAGCACGGGCAGCAGCATGACCGGATCGGTGTGCGCCCGGTGCTCGCTGAGCTCGATCTTCGACAGCGACAGCAGGTCGGCGACGAGTCTCGCCATGCGCCGGGCCTGTTCGTCCATCATCGCCAGGAAGCGCGCCTGCGCGTCGGGGTCGTCGCGGGCGGCGCCCCGCAAGGTCTCGATGCACCCCAGCAACACTGACAGCGGCGTGCGCAGCTCGTGGCTGGCATTGGCGATGAAGTCCGAGCGCGTGCGCTCGATGCGCCGGGCGTCGGTGACGTCGGCGACCTCGATCACCGCGCGCGTGCCGTCGGGCGCCGCCTCGGCCAGGCCGACGATGCGGGCCGACAGCGCCGCGTCCGAGGCCGGCCCGCCGATGAAGTCGATCTCCTCGGTCCGGCCGGTCCCGATCACCCGCTCCGCCGCTTCGAGGACCCCGGGATCGCGCAGCACGCTGGCCAGATCGTTGCCCACCGCGGCGCCGCCGAAACCGCTGTCGACACCGCCCGAGGCGCGCAGGATCCGCCGGTCGCCATCGATCGCGATCACCGGGTTGGGCAGGTGCTCGATCAGGCTCTCCAGGGATTGCTGGCGGATCGCGAGCTGCCGGCGCCGGCGGCACAGATGGGTTGCGGCGTCGGTCAGCGCGGCGGCGATGGGCCGGGTGATCAAGGGCGAGTCGACGTGCAGCCGCCCGGGCTCCGCGCGCTCGGCGTCGTCTGCGTTCATCTCGCCCAGACCGTCGGCGAGCCCGGCGAGTGCGTGAAAATGGCGCCGTACCGGCCACCACAGAAGCGCGATCGTCGCCAGCGCCCCCAGCAGGCCGGCCTCGGGCGCCAGCAGCCCGGCGACCGTCAGGACGAACAGAACGACGAAGCCGGGCCACGCCGCGGCGACGACGCCGAAGAGGATCAGCCGCGCCGGAACGAGTGGGTGGGCCATCGTCCTGTCACCACCTCCGAAAAACCCGCCGCGGCACGAGGTTAGCAACTCGCCGGTGGGCCGCCAATCGCCGGCGGTTCGAACCTTTTGCTTCGAACCGCCGGTTTTATGTCGATGGATCAACTTATCGAGACATTCGAATGCGTTATGGTCGCCGGATCGTCATTGGCCGGGGGATTCAAATGTCTCGGTCGATCCACTAGCGTAGGGGATGGTCAGCCACTCCGCTGCAGAGCGCCCGGGCGAGCCCGCGGCGACCCCGATGATGGTCCAGTACCAGGCCGCGAAGGAGGCCAATCCGGGCTGCCTGCTGTTCTTCCGGATGGGGGATTTCTACGAGCTGTTCTTCGAGGACGCGGCCGCCGCCGCGAAGGCGCTCGACATCGCGCTGACCCGGCGGGGCCGCCGCCACGGCGAGGACATACCGATGTGCGGCGTGCCGGTCCACGCCGCCGACGCCTATTTGCAGCGCCTGATCCGCAAGGGCTTTCGGGTCGCCGTCTGCGAGCAGACCGAGGACCCGGCGGACGCTCGCAGGCAGGGCAGGTCGGTGGTTTCCCGCGAGGTCGTCCGGGTCGTTACCCCCGGCACGATCACCGAGGACACGCTGCTCGACGCCCGCAGCAACAACTACCTGGCCGCGCTCGCCGAGGCGGCAGGCGCGCTGGGCCTCGCCTGGCTCGACGTCTCGACCGGCGAGTTCCAGACCCAGCCCATCGCCGAGACGGCGCTGCCCGAGGCGCTGGCACGGATCGATCCGGGCGAGTTGATCCTGTCGGACCGCCTGCTCGACCGCGCCGCGGTCGAGCAGGCGGCGGCGGGCTGGGCCGGGGCGCCGACGCCGCTGCCGCCAGCCCGGTTCGACAGCGAGTCGGCCCGCCGCCGGCTCCAGGACCACTATGGCGTCGCTTCGCTGGAAGCCTTCGGCGCCTTCACCCGGGCCGAGGTCGCGGCCTGCGGCGCGGTGCTCGATTACGTCGCGCTGACCCAGCAGGGCCGGACGCCGCGGCTCGCCCCGCCCAGCCGGCTCGCGGCCGGCGCGCGGATGGAGATCGACGCCGCGAGCCGGCGCAACCTGGAGATCGACCGCTCGATCTCGGGCGCGCGCGACGGCTCGCTGCTCGGCGTGATCGACCTGACCGTGACCGCGGCCGGCGCCCGCGCGCTGGCGGCGCGGATCGCGGCGCCGCTGACCGAGACCGCGGCGATCCGGGACCGCCAGGATACGCTGGATTTCCTGCGCCGGGACGCCCGCCTGCGCGAGGCGGTGCGCGACGCGCTTGCCCGGTGCCCCGACCTCGCGCGGGCGCTGTCCCGGCTGACGCTCGGGCGCGGCGGTCCGCGCGACCTCGCCGCGGCCCGCGATTCGCTGGCCTGCTGCGAGGGCCTCGCCGCGCTGCTCGACCGCGCCGAAGCGCCGCTGGTGCGCGAGCTGGCGTCGGCGGCCGCGGACCTGTCGCGCCACGGCGAACTGCTCGACGGGCTTTCGGGCGCACTGGGCGAGGACCTGCCGCTGCTCGCACGCGACGGCGGGTTCGTCGCCAAGGGCTACGACGCCGCGCTCGATGCGCTGCGCGCGCTGCGCGAGAACAGCAAGCAGCTCATCGCCGATCTCCAGGCGCGCTATGCCGAAGAGACCGGCATTGCCTCGCTCAAGGTCCGCCACAACAACGTGCTCGGCTATTTCGTCGAGGCGACCGCGGCCACGGCCGCGCGGATCCCCGACGACGGACGGTTCATTCACCGCCAGACCATGGTCAACGCCAAGCGCTTCACCACCGTGGAGCTTGCCGATCTGGAGGAGCGCCTGGCCACGGCCTCCGACAAGGCGCTCGCCCGCGAGCTCGAGATCTTCGAGGCGCTCAGCGGCCGGGTGGCCGCCGCGGCCGAGCCGCTCGCCGCGGCCGCGGCCGCTTTGAGCGAGATCGACATCGCGGCCGCGCTCGCCCAGCTCGCCGCGGCGCGCCGCTACGTCCGGCCGCTGGTCGACGACAGCACCGCCTTCGAGGTCGTCGGCGGCCGGCACCCGGTGGTCGAAGCCTTCCTCGAACGCGACGGCGCCGCCCAGTTCGCGCCCAACGATTGCGACCTGCGGGCCGACCAGAGGCTCTGGCTGGTGACCGGCCCGAACATGGCCGGCAAATCGACGTTTCTGCGCCAGAACGCGCTGATCGCCATTCTCGCCCAGATCGGCGCGTTCGTGCCGGCGGAGGCCGCCCATATCGGCGTCGTCGACCGCCTGTTCTCGCGGGTGGGCGCCGCCGACGACCTGGCGCGCGGGCGCTCGACCTTCATGGTCGAGATGGTCGAGACCGCCGCGATCCTGAACCAGGCCGGGCCGCGCTCGCTGGTGATCCTGGACGAGATCGGCCGCGGCACGGCGACCTTCGACGGGCTGTCGATCGCCTGGGCGACGCTGGAGCATCTGCACGAGGTCAACCGCGCCCGCGCGCTCTTCGCCAGCCATTTCCACGAGCTGACCGCGCTGACCGGCCGGCTGGACGCGCTGCGCTGCGCGACGATGCGGGTCAAGGAATGGGGTGAGGAGATCGTCTTCCTGCACGAGATCGTCGCCGGCGGCGCCAATCGGTCCTACGGCATCCACGTCGCGCGGCTTGCCGGCCTGCCGCACCGGGCGATCGGCCGTGCAGAGGAGGTGCTGGAAACCCTGGAGAAGGGCGAGCAGTCCGGCGCGCTCGCCAGGCTCGCCGACGACCTGCCGCTGTTCGCGGCCGCCCCGCCGCCGGCCCCGCCCAAGCCTTCGGTTGCGGAGACGATGCTGGCCAGGATAAACCCCGACGAGCTGTCGCCGCGCGAGGCGCTCGATCTGCTCTACGCCCTGCGCGCGGCGCTCGACGACCCGCCGTCCTGAACCAGCCGGCGGCGCGGTCCGGGTTTGCCGGGTCCATCAATCGGCCGGGTCCATCAATCGGAAGGACGCTATAGTCCGGTCATGGTCCCGATCCCCAGACAGCGCGCCATCCTGGACCGCGCGGTGCTGAACGCGGCGCTCGACGAGGTCGTGTCGGCCGCCCGCTCGCCGTCCGCCGGCCGGTCCGGGCTCCTGGCCGTGCTCAAGGACGCGCACGAGCGCGGAGCGGCCGAGATCCGCCGAATGTTCGAGGCCGCGGAGGCGTCCGGCGAGGAGACGGTCCGCGCGCGGTCCTTCCTGATCGATCAGCTCGTCCGGGCGATCTACGACCTGGCGGCGATGCGGGTCTACCCGGTGGCCAACCCGACCTCGGCCGAGCACCAGTGCCTGACCGCGGTCGGCGGCTACGGCCGCGGCGAGCTGGCGCCCCATTCCGACATCGACCTGCTTTTCCTGGCGCCCTACAAGCGCACGCCGCGGGTCGAGCAGGTCGTCGAATACGTGCTCTACATGCTGTGGGACCTCGGCCTCAAGGTCGGCCACGCGACCCGCTCGGTCCAGGACTGCATCCGGCTGTCCAAGGCCGATCAGACGATCTGCGCCGCGATCCTGGAGTCGCGCTACATCTGGGGCGAGAAGGCGCTCTACACCGAACTGCGCAAGCGTTTCCGCAGCCAGGTCGTGGCCGGCTCGGAGACCCGGTTCGTCGAGGCCAAGCTCGCCGAGCGCGACCGGCGCCATCGCCGCATGGGCGATTCGCGCTACGTGCTGGAGCCCAACATCAAGGACGGCAAGGGCGGGATGCGCGACATCCAGACCCTGTTCTGGATCGGCAAGTATCTTTACCGCGTCGACGACGCCACGGGGCTGGTCCGGCACAACGTGCTGACCCGGGCTGAGGCCGCCGGGTTCGACAGGGCCCAGCGCTTCTTCTGGACCGTGCGCTGCCACCTCCACTACCTCGCCGGGCGTGGCGAGGATCGCCTGACCTTCGATCGCCAAGCCGAGATCGGCGCCCGGCTCGGCTACCGGGGCCACGCCGGCAGCCGCGGGGTCGAGCGGTTCATGAAGCACTATTACCTGACCGCCAAGGGAGTCGGCGACCTGACGCGAATCTTCTGTGCCGCGCTCGAGGCCGAGCACGCCAAGCGGCCGCGCTTCGCTCTGCCCCGGCTCGGCCGGGTCCAGCATGTCGGCGAGCGGCTGACCGTGGAGAGCGGCCGCGTGGCGCTCGCCAGGCCCAACAAGTTCGCCGACCGGCCGGTCGACATCCTGCGCCTGTTCCACGCCGCCCAGCGGCACGGGCTCGACGTGCACCCCCGGCCGTTGCGCTCGGTGACCCGCAATCTCCGGCTCGTCGACGGGCTGCGTGAGGACCCCGACGCCAACCGCCTTTTCCTGGAGATGCTGACCTCGCACAGGGACCCCGAGACGACTCTCAGGCGGCTCAACGAAGCCGGCGTGTTCGGCCGGTTCATCCCGGATTTCGGCCGCGTCGTCGCCCAGATGCAGCACGACATGTACCATGTCTACACGGTCGATGAGCACACCATCATGGCGATCGGGATCGTGCGCGGCATCGAGGCGGGCAGGTTCGCCGGGCAGATGCCGATCGCGACCGAAATCGTCAAGATGGTCCACTCTCGGCGCGCGCTCTACATGGCGGTGCTGCTGCACGACATCGCCAAGGGCCGCGGTGGCGACCATTCGTCGCTCGGCGAGCAGGTCGCGCTGCGCCTGTGCCCGCGGATCGGCCTGAATGAGGAGGAAACCGAGACGACGGCCTGGCTGGTGCGTCACCATCTGGCGATGTCCAACACCGCCTTCCGGCGCGACATCAACGACCCGCAGACGATCGCCGATTTCGTCGAGACCGTCCGCTCGGTGGAGCGGCTGCGGCTGCTGCTGGTGCTGACGGTGGCCGACATCCGCGCGGTCGGCCCGAACGTCTGGACGGCGTGGAAGGCGGCGCTCCTGCGCGACCTCTACCGCGCGGCCGAGGAGATCCTGACCGGCGGTTTCGCGGCCGAGGGCGGCGAGCGCAGGATCGAGGCGGCCAAGGACGCGCTGCGCGCCGCCCTCACGGATGTCTCCGGCAAGGAGGTCGAGGACCATATCGCGCGCGGCAACCCCGCCTACTGGCTGTCGTTTTCGGCCGACGCCCATCTCCGCCATGCGCGCCTCGTCCGCCGCGCCCGCCGTGCGAAGACGCCGCTGGCGATGGAGACCCGGATCGACCGCTACCGCGGCGTCAGCGAGATCACGCTGTGCACGGCCGACCAGAAGGGGTTGTTCTCCCGGATCGCCGGGGCGCTGGCGATCTGCGGGGCGAATATCGTCGACGCCAAGATCGTCACCATGACCGACGGTATGGCGCTGGATACCTTCTGGGTCGAGGACCGCAACGGCGGCCCGGTCACCCGGCCGGACCGGCTGGCGAAAATGTCGGCGAGCATCGAGCGCACGCTTTCCGGCGCGACCGGGTTGCAGCGGGAGATCGAGCGTCTCTTGCGCAAGGAGAGCGGGGCTCGCGAGCGTGTCTTCAACGTCGCCCCGCGGGTGATTATCGACAACGCCGCGAGCCGGACCCATACGGTCGTGGAGGTCAACGGCCGCGACCGGCCGGGCCTGCTATACGCGCTCACCCGCGCGTTGACCGGCCAGAACGCGCAGATCGCCAGCGCCCTGATCGCCACCTACGGCGAGAGCGCGGTCGATGTCTTCTACATCAAGGACGCTTTCGGGCTGAAGATCGACAACGAGGCCAAGCGCGAACGGATCCGCACCGCACTCCTGGACACGCTTTCGTCCGTCGCCGCGCGCGAAGCGCCGGCGGACATGCCGGCGGCGGCGCACGCCTCGTAATCCCGCCGGGAACAGCTCTTTGAGCCGCACACGCCTGCTGAGCTCGATCGCGACCGTTGGCGGCTACACCATGGTAAGCCGCGTCCTCGGCTTCGCGCGCGACATCCTGATCGCGGCCATGCTCGGCGCGGGTCCGGCGGCGGACGCCTTCTTCATCGCTTTCAAGCTGCCCAATTTCTTCCGCCGTCTGTTCGCCGAAGGCGCGTTCGCGGCGGCGTTCGTGCCGATCTTCACAGGAGTCCTGACCGCCGACGGGTTCGACGCCGCGCGCCGGTTCGGCGCCCAGGTTCTTGCGGTCCTTACCGTCGTGCTGCTGGCGTTCTGCACCGCCATGCAGATCGCCATGCCGTGGGCGATGTACGCCTTCGCGCCGGGCTTCGCCGAGGATCCCGTGAAGTTCTCGCTTGCCGTCGAGCTGGCCCGGATCACCTTCCCCTATCTGCTGTTCATCTCGCTGGTCTCGCAGCTCAGCGGCGTCCTGAACGCGCTCGGACGCTTCGCGGCGGCGGCCGCGACCCCGATCCTGCTCAACCTCACCCTGATCGTTTTTCTCCTCGCCGCGACGCCGCATCTTCCGACCCCCGGCCACGCGCTCGCCTGGGGGGTCTGCGCGGCCGGGCTGGCGCAGTTCCTGTGGCTGATCGAGTCCTGCCGGCGGCAAGGCATGAGTTTCCGTCTGCCGCGGCCGCGGCTGAACCCACCGATCAAACGGCTGCTGATGCGGATCCTGCCGGGCGCGGTCGGCGCCGGCGTGGTCCAGATCAACCTGGCGATCGGCGCCGCCCTCGCCTCGCTCCTGCCGACCGGGGCGATCTCCTATCTCTACTACGCCGACCGGGTCTACCAGCTACCGCTCGGCGTGATCGGGGTGGCGGTCGGCGCCGCCCTGCTGCCGCTGCTGTCGCGCCAGATCCGCGCGGGCGAGACCGGGGCCGGCATGGCGAGCCTCAACCGTGCGGTCGAGTTCGCGCTCCTCCTGACCCTGCCGGCGGCGGTGGCGTTGGTCGTGATCCCGGGTCCCATCATCGCCGTCCTGTTCGAACGCGGCGCCTTCGACGCCGCCGACAGCGCGGCCGCCGCCGACGCCCTGACGGCTTTTGCGCTCGGGGTCCCGGCGTTCGTCCTGGTCAAGGTGCTCGCGCCCGGCTTCTTCGCCCGCGAGGACGTGGTCACGCCGGTCAAGGTGGCGGCGGTCTCGGTCGCGGCCAATATCGTGTTCAGCGCGATCCTGCTGCGGCCGCTGGAGCATGTCGGGCTGGCGCTCGCGACCTCGGCGGCCTCGTGGATCAACGCCGTCCTGCTCTGGGTCATCCTTGCCCGGCGCGGTCACTTCACGGTCGAGGCGCGGCTCAGGAACCGGGTGGCGCGGATGAGCCTGGCCGCGCTCGGCATGGCCGGCGCGCTCGCCGCGTGCCTTGCCGGCGTGGGCGCGATGGTCGATGCGGGCGGGGTCGAGCGCGCCGCGGCCCTGGCCTTCCTGGTGGTCGCCGGCATCGCGTGCTACGGTGCCTTCGCCGTGCTTGCGGGGGCCGCAAGGCTGCGGGAGATTCGCCGGTCGATGACCCGGAACGGGGCTTGACCCTTCGGGGCGATGGATGGATAACCCGGCCGCATCCCGCTTGGCGCGGGGCTGGAGCATCTGACGTGAGCCGAGTTTTCTCCGGCGTGCAGCCGTCGGGCAACCTGCACCTGGGCAATTTTCTGGGCGCGATCCGCAACTTCGTCCGGCTGCAGGACTCCTACGAGTGCATTTACTGCGTCGTCGACCTGCATGCGATCACGGTCTGGCAGGATCCCGCCGATCTCATGCGCGGCACCCGGGAATGCGCGGCCGCTTTCATCGCCGCCGGCGTCGATCCCGAGCGCAGTATCGTCTTCAACCAGTCCAGCGTCGCCGCTCACGCCCGACTCGCCTGGATCTTCAACTGCACCGCGCGGTTGGGCTGGCTCAACCGGATGACCCAGTTCAAGGAGAAGGCCGGCAAGCATCGCGAGAACGCCTCTGTCGGCCTGTACGTCTATCCGACGCTGATGGCCGCCGACATCCTGGCCTACAAGGCGACCCATGTGCCGGTGGGCGACGACCAGAAGCAGCATCTCGAACTCGCCCGCGACATCGCCCAGAAGTTCAATCACGACTTCGGCGAGGATTTCTTCCCCCTGATCGAGCCGCTGATCCTGGGCGAGGCGACGCGGGTGATGAGCCTGCGCGACGGCGCGGCGAAAATGAGCAAGTCCGATCCCTCGGACGCCTCGCGCATCAACCTGTCCGACGGCGCCGATGAGATCGCCCGCAAGATCCGCCGCGCGCGCACCGACCCCGAACCGCTTCCCGAGACGCCGGCCGGGCTCGACGACCGTCCGGAAGCGGCGAACCTAGTCGGCATTTTCGCCGCGCTCGCCGATCGCGGCCTCGACGACGTGCTGGCCGAGTACGGCGGCAAGGGGTTCGCCGGCTTCAAGGACGCGCTGAGCGAGCTGGCGGTCGAGACCCTGGCGCCGATCGGCGCCGAGCTCGCCCGGCTCAACGGCGACCCCGGCTACATGGACCGCGTGCTCGCGCGCGGCGCCGAGCGCGCGCGCGCCGTCGCCGACCCGGTGCTCGACGAGGTTCATCGCATCGTCGGCCTGCTGACCGCATGACCGGGCCGCCCTGAGACCCAGGCATGCAGATCTACCTGCCGATCGCCGAAATCTCCGTCAACGTGTTTCTGTTGCTCGGTCTCGGCGGTGGTGTGGGCTTCCTGTCCGGCCTGTTCGGCGTGGGCGGGGGGTTTCTGATGACTCCGCTTCTGATCTTCATCGGCGTGCCGCCCGCCGTCGCGGTCGCGACCGAGGCCAACCAGGTCGTTGCGGCCTCGGTCTCGGGCGCGCTTGCCCATTGGCGGCGCGGCAATGTCGACGTCAAGATGGGTCTGGTGCTGTTGGCCGGCGGCTTCGTCGGGTCCTCGCTCGGGGTGTGGCTGTTCACCTTCCTGCGCGGACTCGGCCAGCTCGACTTCGTGATCTCGCTCGCCTATGTCGTCTTCCTCGGCGTCGTCGGCGTCTTGATGGTGGTCGAAAGCGCGCGCGCCTGGCTTCGGTCCCGCCGGCCCGGCGCCGCGCGGCGCAAGCTTCACCAGCACACCTGGATACATGGCCTGCCGCTCAAGATGCGGTTTCGCGCCTCCAAGCTCTATGTCAGCTCGGTTCCGCCGTTCTCGGTCGGGCTGTTCGTCGGGGTGCTCGCCGCCATCATGGGGGTCGGCGGCGGGTTCGTGATGGTGCCGGCGATGATCTATCTGCTCGGCATGCCGACCTCGATCGTCGTCGGCACCTCGCTGTTCCAGATCGTCTTCGTGACCGCCAACGTGACCTTCCTGCAGGCGCTGAACAACCAGACCGTGGACATCGTGCTGGCCCTGTTCCTGCTGATCGGCGGGGTGGTCGGCGCCCAGATCGGCGCGCGGTTCTCGGCCAGGCTGCGCGGCGAGCAGTTGCGGATCCTGCTCGGCCTGATCGTGCTGGCGGTGTGCTTGCGGGTGGCCTATGGCCTGGTGGCGACGCCGGAGGACATGTTCAGCCTGGGCGCGGTCCGATGAGAGGCGCCGGACGCGCGCGGGGCGTCGGGCGGGGCATCGGGTGGGCGCTGGGCGCGATGCTCGTATGCGGCGGTCCCGCGAGCGCGCCCGGCGCCCTGGTCGTTGATCTGTCGCGCGACGAGATCGCGATCACGACCGGATTCGCCGGAACCGAACTGCTGCTGTTCGGCGCCAAGAAGCCCGGCGGCGACGTCGTGGTGGCGATCCGCGGCCCGGCCCGCGACGAGCGGGTGCAACGGCGCGAGCGGATCGCCGGGGTGTGGGTGAACGGCGCCGCGATGACGTTCCGCGGGCTTCCCGCCTTCTATCGTGTCGCCTCGACCAGGCCGCTCGAGGCGGTGGCGCCGGAGAAGACGCTGGCCGACCGCCGCATCGGCGTCGAGCGGCTCGCGCTGTCGGCCGCCGCCGACGCCTCCGGCGAGGTCTCTGCGGCCTATCGCAAGGCGCTGATCCGCAATAAGATCCGCCAGCGGCTCTACGCCTACGACCCGGCGGGGATCGAGGTGATCGGCGACCGGCTGTTCCGGACCACCGTGATCTTTCCCGCCAACGTCCCGACCGGACCCTACCGGGTGGAGGTCTTCCTGTTCGAACAGGGCCGCGAGATCGGTCGGCGCGAATCGACGCTGGTCGTCCGCAAGGTCGGCGTCGAGGCCGGGGTCTTCAACTTCGCTCACCAGCAGTCGGCGCTTTACGGGGCGGCGGCGATTCTGATCGCGCTCGGGTTCGGCTGGCTTGCCGGCGTCATTTTCCGAACCTGACCAGAACGGATGGCAGGCATGAGCAACGAGGTCGCTTCCGAAAACGATAACGGCGCCGCGCCGCGCCCGGACCGGGTGTTTCTGTGCGTGATCGATGCCAGCGAAGAGGTCCATGTCGCGCTGCGGTTTGCCGCGCTCAGGGCGCTGCGCTCGGGCGGGCGGGTGGCGCTTCTCTATGTCATCGAGCCGGGCGACTTCCAGCACTGGATGTCGGTCGCCGAGAAGATGCGCGAGGAACGCCGCGAAGAGGCCGAGCAGGCGCTGCAATCCCGCGCCGCGGAGGTCAACTCGATCACCGGCCAGATGCCGACGCTCTACGTCCGCGAGGGCGATGCGCGCGATGTGATCGTCGCGCTGATCGAGGAGGAGCCCTCGATCTCGATCCTCGTTCTCGGCGCCGGCGGCGGCGGCAAGGGCCCCGGGCCGCTGGTCTCCTCGCTGGCCGGCAAGCTGTCCGGCCGGTTCCCGATCCCGATTACGGTCGTCCCCGGCGCCCTCACCGACGAACGGCTCGACGGAGTGGCTTGAGGGAAATCGGGTAAAGCCGGGGAACGATCGGGGGCCGTGTCCGGTTTTCCGAACCGGTCGCGCTCCGGACGGGCCGGCGCGCGTGCATCATGATTCGCCGGGGTAACGATAACCATTCTCCAACGACCCGGAGTACCGGCCGGATTCCGTCCCCTGGACGCGGCCCGGCTCGCGGATCGTCGGCCGGATCCAGCGCATCGGCTCCGCGCCGCCATCCCTCGCGGGTGGGGCGCTCTCGAGGATCTTCTTCACGCCGCCCGGTATCGGTCCCGCCCGATCGGCCGCCCGTCGGCCCGATAGCGGCCGATGCGCCCGGGACCGTGAAAGATGGACCGTGAAAGATGGGCCGTGGAAGATGGGCCGTGGAAGATGGCCGGCGTTCGGTCGGGATATTCGTGGACCCGGACGCTTGCCTCGACGAAACAGTGCATGACGCCTCCTCTGCGAGGCGACGGCAAACCGGGCGGATCGCAGGGCGCCGGCGCCGGACATAACGCTCGTTGACGATAGTTAGCGACGCCCCGCTTGACGCGGCCGGAGACCGTGTATTAAGGTCTTGCACGGTTCGGGATACTGCGCGACACTGGCCGGGTTGACTGGGTCGGATATCGTGACGCACGGACACCCTCTCTGCTCTGCGGAGAGCGATGGTGTCGGCGGGTGGAGTGCCTGGCGCAGCGTGAGCGACGACACATGAACACTACGAATACGAGGTCGCGCCGTGCGGCGGCGGCCACACCGGCCGAAGCCGGGAAGGAGATCCCCGAGAGCGCCTCCCCCGCGAGGGATGGCGAAGCGGAGCCGACGCGCTGGACCCGGCCGATGATCGGCGAACCGGGGCGCGTCCAGGAGACGGAATCCGGCCACCGCAGAAGGCCGGAGGAGAGTGGTTATGATAGATCCTCCCCATCATGACGCACAGCCGCCCTCGATGTGCGGAGAGCGCGATGTCGGCCCGGTGGACGCCGCGCCGGTAGACGTCCCGATGGACGCCGCGCCGGTGGACGTCCCGGTGGACGCCGCGCCGGTAGACGTCCCGATGGACGCCGCGCCGGTGGACGTCCCGGTGGACGCCCCGCCGGTAGACGTCCCGATGGACGCCGCGGCGCTCCGCGACCAGGCGACGCTGCTTCGCATGCCTCGCGCTCGCAAGCCGGCCACCATCCGCGACCTCGGCCCGGTGGACGCCTCGACGCTCCGCGACCAGGCGGCGCGGCTTCCCGATCGGCTGTGGGGCATCGAGGACGGCTTCAAGAGCAACCGCTATTTCTGCTTCCATCATACCCAGCACATCATCTTCCGGTTCATCCCGGGCAACCACGATCCGCGGCGCTTCTATTCGGAGCCGATCTGGACCGTCTGGCAGACCTGGCTGCTGCCGGTGATGCGCCGGGCGGTGGAGCCCTACGGCTTCGTCGACCCGGTCTATCCCAAGGCGATGCTGGCCCGGCTCATGGCCGGCCACGGGATCGACGTCCACACCGACGGGAAAGGGGATAATGGATCGCACCCGCTGGTCCACAAGGTACACGTACCTTTGCAGACCGACCCCGAGGCGGTGATGGAGATCGCCGGCGAACGCTTCCATCTGGCGCCGGGCCGCGCCTGGGAAATCAACAATCTCGTCGGCCACGGCGCCTTCAACGGCGGCCGGCGGGACCGTATCCATCTGATCTTCGAGGTGTTCGACGGCGCGGCGGTCGACAGCGCCCCGTTCGATGACGCCCCGGCGGGCGAAGACCTGCGCGATGGCCGGTGATGGCGCGGCGCCTGTCTACGGCGCGCGGCGCGACCTGCGGAAGGCGGTCACCACCCATCTGTTCGGCCTGTGTCCGAACAACAGCGGCTCGACCTTTCTCAACCGGGCGCTGGCGACCAGCCGGGCCACCTGGAACCTGCCGAACGAGGGTCAGTGGATGCCCGGCTATGGCGGCCCGGTTCTCGGCAGAGGCGGGCTGACCGGCGCCATAAAGATCTGGGCCAGCCGGCAGTGCTGGCTGGACATACTGACCGACCCCGCCGCCTATGATTGGGAGCGTTGCCGCAAGGCGTGGTACTTCCAGGCGTTCGCCAGGGATGCGCGGGCCTCGGTGTTCGTCACCAAGGCGCCGCCGATGCTGCTCTATGCGGGGGAGTTGGCGCGGCATTTCCGAAACGCGAAGTTCTGGATCATGGTGCGCAACCCCTATGCCGTGTGCGAGGGGATCTGCCGCAGCCTCGCCGGGTCGGCGGTGGCGCGCCGCCTGCCTCTGGCGGAGGCGGCGGCGCGCCATGTCGTCGCCTGCTTCGCGCATCAACGGCGCAACGTGGAGGCCCTTGGCGATCGAAGCATCTTCTTCACCTACGAGACCCTGTGCGCCGAGCCGGAGCGGGTGGCGCGGCAGTTCCACGCCCTCGCGCCGGCGCTCGACGATCTGGTGTTGCGCCAGCGCTTGCGGGTGGGGCGCTACGACGAGACGCTCACCGACATGAACGCCCGCCAGATCGCCCGGCTGGACGACGAACGGATCGCGCTGTTCAGCCGGGTGTTCCGGGAGCATCGGGAGGTGTTCGACTATTTCGGCTACGAGATCCGCCCCCCGGCGGCGGCTGTCGAGAACATTCCGAGTCATCCGGCATAGGTCCCCTGCTGTTTGTCCGCCTCTGTTGTTGTCGCCGCGTGAACCGGGCTGCGTCCAGGAGACGGAAAGCGGCTACCACCGGGGGCCGTTCGAGGGTGCTTATACCAACCCCACAGGCAGAGATACGGGAGAAACATTCTCATAGCGCACGCTCATGGCGCACGGCCGTCCTCCGCGGCGGGCGGTGCGTGCGCCCGGGTCGGCCGGGGCTTGCTTTTGCGCCGCGCCCGGGGATATGATCCGCGCGCTTCGCCCTTCCCGACAATACGTCTCGCCCGGCATACGGTTGACATCGACATACGGTTGACAGACGGCCCATGAGTACCGACAGCTACACCGCCTACGGCCTGCACATCCGCTCCGAGCTTGCGCTGCACTTTCCGCCGGCCGATCCGGCGATGGCCGCCACGGCCGCCGATGTGACGGTTCGTCTCGGCGCGGCGCCCGCCGCCCTGCCTGCCCCGGCCGACAGCCTGGGGTTCTGGCAGACCGCCCCCGGCGCCTTTCTGCTCGACGTGCAGGGGGTCGCCCGCTATCTGGTCAGCGACGGTCGCGACATCCTGGTCGATCCTTCGCCGCAGGCGGGGGACCGGGATCTCGGGGTCTTTCTGGCGGGTTCGGCGATGGGGGCGCTGCTCCAGCAGCGGGGGGTGACGACCCTGCACGCCAGCGCCATCCGGACCGAGGGCGGCGCTGCGTTCTTCCTCGGCCATTCGGGGGCCGGCAAGTCGACGCTGGCGGCGGCCATGCAGCGGCGCGGCTACGCGCTGCTGGCCGATGACGTCACTGCGCTGTCGTGGGACGCCGGCGGCCGACCGCAGGTGCTGTCGGCCGCCCCCGGGGTCAAGCTGTGGGCCGACGCGCTGAAAGCGCTGAGCCTCGACGGGCGTGAGCGTGAGCGGATACGGGACGGCATAGAGAAGTACCGGGTATCGCCGGGCGGTTTCTGCGCTGCGCCGCAGCGTCCTTGCGCCGCCTTCGTCCTGGGCGGGCACAACCGGGACGAGTTCGAGACGACGACCCTGGGGCGCCGGGACGCCTGCCGTGCGCTGACGACGTTCACCTACCGCCCCCGTTATCGGCGCGGTCTGGGGCAGACGCTGTCGCATTTTCGTATGACGACGGCGCTGGCGAAGCAGACGCCGGTGATCCGGGTGACGCGGCCGTCGGGCCTGTCGCGCATCGAGATGCTGGCGGACCGGATCGAGACGGCGCTGCAAGCGCCGGAGCAGGCGGTGGCGGGCTGAGGGTCGGGCGGTGTCGATCGTCTGGATCGCGGCCTATCCCAAATCCGGCAGCACGTGGCTGCGGACGATGTTGACCAACTATCTGCGCCCGGACGACGAGCCGGCTTCGATCAACGACCTGTTGGGCGGCGTGGGCGACAGCAGCCGGGTGATGTTCGACGATATGCTGGGGCCGGTCTCGTCCGACATGACGGAGGACGAGGTGCTGCGCTGTCGCCCGTTGTTCCAGGAGTTGCTGGCCGCGGAGCGTCCCCATCCCACCTTCTACAAGACGCACGAAGCTTGGCTGCGCGGTCCCGGCGGCGCGCCGGTGTATTCCCGCGCGGCGGCGGCCGGCGCGGTCTATCTGGTGCGCAACCCGCTGGATGTGGCCGTGTCCTACGCGCACCACCTGAACCAGCCCGTCGATGAGACCATCGGACGGATGGACGATCCCGACAGCTATGAATGGGGCGGCAGGAGCCGGATCACGCACACCCTGCCGCAGCGCATGCTCACCTGGAGCGGGCAGGTGTCGAGCTGGCTGGACCAGGAAGAGATCCCTCTGCACGTCGTGCGCTACGAGGACATGCTGGCGGCCACCGTCGACACGCTCGGCGGGATCGTCCGCTTCGCCGGGCTGGATGTCGACGCCGCCCGGCTGGGCCGGGCGGTGGACCACGCGTCGTTCGAGCGGTTGCAGGCGCAGGAGGCGGATTCCGGGTATCGGGAGAAGCCGACGAGCGCGCGGCCCTTCTTCCGCAGCGGGGTTGCGGGCGGCTGGCGCGAGTCGCTCGGCGAGGATCAGGTGCGGCGTCTGCTGGCTGCGCACGGGTCGGTCATGGAGCGGTTCGACTATCGGCGCGAGGCCGAGTCGTTTCTGTCGAACGGCGAGGGCCGCCGATGATCTCGGGCTTTTACGCGCGGCGGGGCGGCGGGGCGGCGGCGGCCTCCCCGGCGGATGCCGGCCAGCTTCGGCCGGACCCGGCGGTCGGCCTGTCGGGTGCGGAGGGCCTGCGGTCGGAGGACCGTGAGGCCGGGCTGACGGTGGTGGCGGATTGCCGCCTCGACGACCGGGCCGCCCTGGCGGGCGCGCTCGGCCTGCGCGACGTGGAGTCGCTGTCCGACAGCGCGCTCATCCTGGGGGCGTATGCGCGCTGGGGGCGCGACTGCCCGTCGCATTTGTTCGGCGACTACGCGTTCGCGGTGTGGGATGCCCGCCGTCGCACCCTGTTTTGCGCCCGTGACCATGTCGGCGCGCGCGCCTTCCACTACGCGCTGACTGCCGACCGATTCGTCTTCGGGAGCGCCGTCGGGTCGGTGCTCGCCGCGCCCGGCGTGCCGGACGCGCTGGACGAGGAGGTGGTGGCGGGGCTGCTGTCGCCGAAGGTCCGGATGCCGGTGGATCGCAGTTGTTTCCGGGCCGTGAAGCGGCTGTCGCCGGGCCATATGCTGGCCGTGGAGCCGGAGTCGTTGCGCATCGAGCGCTGGTGGCGGCCGGAGGCCGCACCGTCGGTCGCGCCGACCTCGGACGACGACCGTTCGCAGACCTTTCTCGCGCTGTACCGGCAGGCGGTGGGGGACTGCCTGCGCGGGGCCGAGGCGGGGTCGGTGGGGACGCATTTGAGCGGCGGGCTGGACTCGTCGAGCATCACGGTGCTCGCGGCCGAGGAGTTGCGCCGCCGGGGGGAGCCGCCGCCGACGGCGTTCGCGTGGCAGCCGGCGCCGCCGTCGGGGACGGCCGGGGAGGATGATGCGAACGCCGACGAGTATCGCCTCGTCGAGGCGACGGCGAGCCGGGCGGAGACGCCGTTGGTCTGGTGCGCGCCCACCGGGGCCGATGTGGAGGCGTGGCTGCGCCAGGACGGGGCACGGGAGTGGGGCAGTGATACGCTGCTGCACGAGATGTCGGTCCAGCGGGCTGCGGCGGCGCGCGGGGTGCGTCGGATACTCTCGGGCTGGGGTGGCGATGAATGCGCGTCCTACGGCGGTCGCGGCTATTACCAGGAACTGCTGCTCGGCGGTCGCTTCATCCGGCTGTGGCGGGCGCTTCGCGCGCGCCGGTCTTCTGCGAAGAACGCCCTGTCGGCGGTCGTTCTGCCCTTGCTGCCGTTCGGGATGGAACTCGCCATCCGTCGCGCTTTGGATTCGGAGCGCACCGCGCCGCCTCCGCAGCGCTCTTTCGCGCATCCGGATCTCGCGCGTCGGTTCAAGCTGCGCCCGCCCGACCTCGGGACGAGAGGCGTTCGGCAGAGGCAGTGTAGCCTGATCGGGCTGGGTCATCTGTGCGAGCGCATGGAAGGTTGGGCGCTGGAGGGGTCGCGTCGCGGCATCGAGTACGGCTACCCGCTATTGGACCGTCGTCTGATGGAGTTCGTCCTGGGGCTGCCGCCGGAGCAGTTTCATCAGGGGCGCTGGAGCCGCTGGGTGATGCGCCACGCCCTTCGCACGGTGCTGCCGCCGGAGGTGTGCTGGTACACCGACAAGCGTGATCCGGTGCGTTTCGCGGGTTACCGGGGGAGCGTGATCGAGACGCTGCCGGTGCTCCACCGCGAGTTGGCCGGTCGCGCGGCGGCGCCCTCGCGGGCGCGCTATGTCGACATGCCGCATTTGCTGACCTGCCTGGAGGATGGCTGGCCGGCCGGGGAACCCTTTGCCCACCGGGCGCTGACGGCGGTGCGGTTTCTCGACTTCTGAGGCTTTCCGCCCCTCCACCCCCTCCACCCCTCCATGGGACGTCTGGAATCGAAGTCGTCGGGCGGGCGTTGGGCAGGATGAGACCGTGCGCCGACCGTGCGCCGGATGCGGATCGTCGAGAAACGAAAGTCGCTTTCGGTCCGGAGCGGCGGACGCTTCGCCGCCGCTCCATTCCGGGCCGCCCGGTGTTCGGGGCGCGGCGCCGCGCCGACGGAAGCAGGCTGCAACGCCACGCCTGACCGGTTGCGGACGGGCGCCGCCCGGTCGGCTGTACGGCGAATTCATGTTGACCGGCAGGCCGCCGGTAAGTACGATCGGCGCGTGTCGAAGGTGGATCGCTCACAGGCGGCCGACGGCGCGACAGCGCCCGACTCTTGAACTCAGGGAGTGAAAACATGACCAGCCATCGAAACGCCCTTGTACCCCCCCCCCCCCCCCGCAGGATGAGGCGCGGGAACGCTGGACCCGGCCGATGATCCGCGAACTGGGCCGCGCCCAGACGACGGAAAGCGGCACTGCCGCTGGTACAGCTGAGAATACCGAATATTTCGACATCGACGCGTCGTAGACCCGACTCTCGGACATCATGCGGATCGTCCACAGGCGGCCGACGGCGCGATACGGCGCGACAGAGCCCAACTCTTGAACTCTGGGAGGAGAACATGACCGACCACCGAAACGCCCTTGTACCCCCCTCCTCCCCGCAGGATGAGGCGCGGAAACGCTGGACCCGGCCGACGATCTTCGAACTGGGCAACGTCAAGGTGACGGAGGGCGCCACTGCTGCCAGGGATGTCGAGAGTGGTACTCATTACCCCCTCAGCCAGTCATCGTGACGCACGGCCGCCGCCACTCTGCGGAGAGCGCGGCGCCGGGCTGACGAGGGCATCCGGGCCGAGGGCGTCGGGGCGCGGCGGCGGCGCCAGGGTTGTGTCGGCATACCGGCCCGGCATACCCGACGAGGCGAAGCCAGTGCGATTGCGGGGAATGCGTGGTTGCGCGGGGGTGCGGCGCACACGATTGGAGGGTGAATGCGGCGGTTGAGCGCGTTCCTTCGTGCGCCGGCGTCGACCAAGGCGCTGGTCGTGGAGGCCTTGGTGCTGTTCCTGGCGGCGCGGCTGCTGGTCGCGCATGTGCCCATGCGCCACTGGCGTCGCCGGCTGGAGACCCGTATTCAGGCCGGCGACCCGCTGCCGGAGGGCGACCCGCGCGGGGACACGGCGCGGCAGGTGGCCCGTGCGGTGCGGGCGGCGGCCCGCAATGCGCCCTTCGCCGCCGTCTGCCTGCCGCAAGCCATGGCCGCGCAGTGGATGCTTCGCCGCCGCTCCATTCCGGGCCGCCTGGTGTTCGGGGTGCGCCGCCGCACCGACGGAGGCGGGCTGCAATATCACGCCTGGCTGATTGTGGACGGGCACTGCCTGGTCGGCGGGGGAGAGATCAAGACCTACGCGCCGCTGCCCCCGATCGACGCGGTCGGAGGCCGCGCTTGAGGTCTTGTGCGGTCTGGCTTGCGCGGTCTGGAGTGCCGTGCGAGAGTAGCCGGACTGCGCGATGTGAAGCTGAAGTCGAGACCGAGACCGGAAAGGAGAGTGGGACAGGAACGACGGCGTGAAGAAATCACTCGAGAGCGCCTCCCCCGCGAGGGTATGGCAGCGCGGAGACGACGCGCTGGACCCGGCCGACGATCCGCGAACCGGGCCGCGTCTGGAGGACGGAAGGCGGCCCCGATCCTTCGGCATCTGAGAACGCTGGTTATTACGACGCCCCGATCTATGACAACAGTAGTTAGGGGCTCGACGCGACGAGTTGGCGTCTGCCTGCCGCAAGCCCCGTCTGCCTGCCGCAAATCAGGGGGGCCGCGCAGTGGATGCTTCCTCGGTCCGGAGACGGGGCCGCCGCTGCATTCCGGGCCGCGTGGCGTTCGGGGCGCCGCGCGGCGCTGACGGAGGCGGGCTGCAATACCACGCATGGCCGATTGCGGACGGGCGCCGCCCGGTCGGCGGGGGAGAGATCGAGACCTGCGCGCCGCCGCCCCCCGCCTGACATGGAAACCGGTCGGCCTTAAAGGCGGCGCAGAATTCGGGCCAATCGCGCAAGGGTTCGGAACGCGCCCAGCCATCCCGCACCCGTCGGCCGCGCGCGGCGGACCGCGCCGGGCGCCGGGATCGCCATGCCTTTCCGGGCGGATCGCCAATCCTTCGGGCGCTGCCATTCACCGGCCCACAACCCCGCTCGTTCGCGCTTCGCCCGGCGTTCGTCGCTGCTGTAGTCCGGGGGGCCATATTCGGCGACGGCGAAGCCATTGCGGACAAGCCATTGGCAGGCGTCCTCGCGCTTGCGGCCGTTCGTCAGGATGACGCGGCCGATGGTTCGCCCGTAGCGGTCGGCCCCTTTCCCGGCGTCTTCGATGTTGATGCGCCATCCCTCACGCTGGCGGCGGCGAAGATACGCGGCGAAGGCTTCCGTTGCAGCTTGCCCGGCGTCGAATTCGCGGCCCCTTGCGTTGCGCGCCGGCTGGCCGTTTTCGGGCGCATCGATTCCGGCGAGGCGCACCGGGCCGACGCCCGGAATGTCGAGCGTATCGGCGTCTATCAAGCGGCCCTGGCTCACAGGGGCGCGCCCTGGAGGTACTTCGCGACCGCGTTGCGTTCGGCCTTCGCGCCGGCGGCGTAGTGGGCGACCATGCGGGCCGTCTTCCACCCGCCGGAAAGCATGGCTTCGGTGGTGGACGCGCCGCGCGCGTTCGGGGCGGTTTTCACGTCGCGCCATTCGAGCGTGGCGGCTTCGGAGCGTCGGAGCGCGCCTTGTCGTGATCGGGCGGGGCGTGATCGGGCGGGGCGTCGAGGCGAGCGAGCGCCCGGCGGCGGGGCGTTCCGCATCGCCGGCGCAAGCGCTGCGCCCGCCAGCCCGGTCGCCGCTGGCGACGGCGCGGGAACCCGGCTGGGGGTCATCGGCTGGTCCCCGTCGGCGCCGTGCGCGCGATCAACGCTTCGAGCGCCCGCATCGCTTCGGCGTGACGCTGGTCATCGGCGGCGATCCCGGCGGCGATTCCGGCGTCGCGCGCGCTGGCGTTCTGCTGCACCAGCCGCAAGCCCCAGGCGATCAGGAGGCATTGCGCGATCCCGATGGCGACGCCGCCGACGGTGGCCCATGCGGAGATTTCCCGCCAGCCCAGCGAGGCGGCGTGAAAGGCCAGCGTGGCGGTTTCGAACCCGGTCATGGCGGACCTTCTCTGTTCCGATCTGTTCCGATGATGCTCGTTGGCGACGGACGGCGCAATTCGATGTTGACCGGCGGGCCGCCGGTAAGTACGATCTGCGTGTGCTGGATGTGGATCGCTCACAGACGGTTGACGGTGCGATACGGCACGACCGAGCCCAACTCTTGATCTCTGGGAGAGAAGACATGACCAACCACCGAGACGCCCTTGTACCCCCCCCCCCCCCCCCCGCAGGATGAGGCGCGGACACGTTGGACCCGGCCGATGATCCGCGAGCTGGGCCGCGTCCAGGTGACGGAAGGCGGCCCCCATTCTGAACTTACTGAGAATGACACATATTTCGACGTCAACGCATCGTGACGCACGGCCGCCGTCAGTCTGCGGAGCGCGCGGCGCCGGGCCGGTGACGTGAGCTCCGGAAACGGAGCGTTCGGTCCCCGGGCCGGGCCTGCCTCGCGTTCGCAAGCCGGCCGCACGGCTTCGTCGACTTGGTCTGGCCCCCTGGTCTGGCCCAAGGCGATGCCGGCCCGGCTCCCGGTCGGCCACGCGATCGACGTTCGCTGCGCTTGAGAACGTGTCAGCGGACCGTCTTGCCCTCTCGTGGATGAACCGGGGGATGAACCGGGGAGACGGGGCCGCCGCTCCATTTCGGGCCGCTTGGCGTTCGGGGCGCGGGTGCGGCGACGGTGGGCTGCAATGCCACGCTTGGCCGGTTGCGGACGGGCGCCGCCCGGTCGGCGGGGGAGAGACCGAGACCTGCGCGCCGTTGCCCCCGCTTGACGCGGCCGGAGATCGCGCATAACATCTTTAGGTCTGGAGTACCGCGCGATAGCAGCGAGACCGGTCGAAGCCAGAAAGGAAACCGAGACATGAGCGACGGCGTGAAGAAGACTTTCAAAGATTACCCCCCGCAGGATGAGGCGCCGACGCGCTGGACCCGGCCGATGATCCGCGAACTGAGCCGCGTCCAGGGGACGGCAAGCGCCCTCGCTAGTGATGTGGTTGAGAATTCCCTATATTACATCCATGCGGACCTGTCATAGAGCGCGGCGCTGGGCTGACGAAGGCATCCGGGCCGAGGGCGTCGGGACGCGGCGGCGGTATGCCGGCATACCCGACAAAGCGAATCCGGTGCGGTTGCGGGGATTGCGCGGGCGCGCGGCGCGCGGTTGATTAGGGCGAATGCGCCGGTCGAGCGCGCTCCCTCGCGCGCCGACATCGACCCCGGCGTCGACCAGGGCGCTGGTCGTGGAGGCCTTGCCGCCGTTCCCGGTAGCGCGGCTACCGGGCGCGTGCCCATGCGCCGCTGGCGTCGCCGGCTGGAGGTCCGTATTCGCGCCGGCGACCCGCTGCCGGAGGGTGGCCCGCACGGGCGCGCGGCGCGGCGGCGCGTTGCCGGCGCAAGCGCTGCATCTGCAAGCCCGGTCGCCGCTGGCGACGGCGCAGGTTGGACGGCCCCGACCTCGTCCGGCGCGGGAACCCGGCTGGCGGTCATCGGCTGGCGGTCATCGGTTCGTCCCCGTCGGCGCCGTGCGCGCAATCAACGCTTCGAGCGCCCGCATCGCTTCGGCGTGGCTGGCGGCGTTCGCCTGCATGGCCTCTGCGTGACGCTGGTCATCGGTGGCGCGTCCGGCGGCGATCCCGGCGTCGCGCGCGCTGGCGTTCTGCTGCATCAGCCGCAAGCCCCAGGCGATCAGGAGGCATTGCGCGATCCCGATGGCGACGCCGCCGACGGTGGCCCATGCGGAGATTTCCCGCCAGCCCAGCGAGGCGGCGTGAAAGGCCAGCGTGGCGGTTTCGAACCCGGTCATGGCGGACCTTCTCTGTTCCGATCTGTTCCGATGATGCTCGTTGGCGACGGACGGCGCAATTCGATGTTGACCGGCAGGCCGCCGGTAAGTACGATCTGCGTGTGCTGGATGTGGATCGCTCACAGACGGTTGACGGTGCGATACGGCACGACCGAGCCCAACTCTTGATCTCTGGGAGAGAAGACATGACCAACCACCGAGACGCCCTTGTACCCCCCCCCCCCCCCGCAGGATGAGGCGGACGCGCTGGACCCGACCTGCGCGAGCTGGGCTGCGTCCAGGTGACGGAAAGCGGCACCCATAATGGCTGAGATGTAACGACAACGACGCATCGTGACGCACGGCCGCCGTCACTCTGCGGAGAGCGCGGCGCCGGGCCGGTGACGTGAGCTCCGGAAACGGAGCGTTCGGTCTCCGGGCCGGGCCTGCCTCGCGTTCGCAAGCCGGCCGCACGGCTTCGTCGACTTGGTCTGGCCCCCTGGTCTGGCCCAAGGCGATGCCGGCCCGGCTCCCGGTCGGCCACGCGATCGACGCTCGCTGCGCTTGAGAACGTGTCAGCGGACCGTCTTGCCCTCTCGTGGATGAACCGGGGGGATGAACCGGGGAGACGGGGCCGCCGCTCCATTTCGGGCCGCTTGGCGTTCGGGCGCGGGTGCGGCGACGGTGGGCTGCAATGCCACGCTTGGCCGGTTGCGGACGGGCGCCGCCCGGTCGGCGGGGGAGAGACCGAGACCTGCGCGCCGTTGCCCCCGCTTGACGCGGCCGGAGATCGCGCATAACATCTTTAGGTCTGGAGTACCGCGCGATAGCAGCGAGACCGGTCGAAGCCAGAAAGGAAACCGAGACATGAGCGACGGCGTGAAGAAGACTTTCAAAGATTACCCCCCGCAGGATGAGGCGCCGACGCGCTGGACCCGACCGACGATTCGCGAGCTGGGCTGCGTCCAGGTGACGGAAAGCGGCACCCATAATGGTCTTCTTGAGACTGCAACATATAACGACAACGACGCATCGTGACGCACGGCCGCCGTCACTCTGCGGCGAGGGCGGTTTTCGTGGCGTCCCGCGCGTCGCTCGATCGACGATAACAGCCAGTCACACCCTGTCGTCCCGTTTTCGCGGCCGGATGACGCGCTGGAGAATGGCGCCGAGCGCCGCGCCGGTGAGGACCGACAGCGCAAGGGCGACCCAGCGCAGACCGGCGGACATCTCGCCGAACGGGACGCCGGTGAGAACGGACAGCGCCACGAACGGCGCCATGAAGGCCGTGCCGAGACCGGGCGACGCCTGAAGACCCAGAAACAGCCCGACAAAGGGCGCGAACAGGCCGAAAACGGCCCCCGCGATCAGTCCCGTCCGCAGGGATCGAAGACCGGTCGGCACGACGAGGCGGCGGGGCCGTTTCATTGGTTTCGCGCCTGCCCTTTCGGTACGCGCCACCCCACACCGTCTTTGCCCGTGACCCGTTGTTTCTCAACGTCCCTCCAAGGGGGTCCCGATGCGACGACCGGCGAAAGATCTTGCCGACCGATCGCGCATCGCGGCCGTCCTCGACGCCCGCCTGCATCGTGGCCCGTGGGCGCGCCTTGTCGTGACCGGGCGGGGCGTGATCGGATGTGGCGTGATCGGGCGGGGCGTGATCGGGCGGGGCGTCGAGGCGAGCGAGCGCCCGGCGGCGGGGCGTTCCGCATCGCCGGCGCAAGCGCTGCATCCGCCAGCCCGGTCGCCGCTGGCGACGGCGCGGGTTGGACGGCCCCGACCTCGCCCGGCGCGGGAACCCGGCTGGCGGTCATTGGTTCGTCCCCGTCGGCGCCGTGCGCGCGATCAACGCTTCGAGCGCCCGCATCGCTTCGGCGTGGCTGTCTGCGTGCGCTTGCATGGTTTCGGCGTGCGCCTGCATCGCTTCTGCGTGACGCTGGTCATCGGTGACGCGCCCGGCGGCGATCCCGGCGTCGCGCGCGCTGGCGTTCTGCTGCATCAGCCGCAAGCCCCAGGCGATCAGGAGGCATTGCGCGATCCCGATGGCGACGCCGCCGACGGTGGCCCATGCGGAGACTTCCTGCCAGCCCAGCGAGGCGGTGAAAGGCCAGCGTGGCGGTTTCGAACCCGGTCATGGCGGACCCCCTCTGTTCCGATGATGCTCGTTGGCGACGGACGGCGCAATTCGACATCGACCGACGGCCGCCGGTCAGTACGATCGGCGCGTGTCGAAGGCGGCGGTTGAGGGCGTTCCTTCGCGCGCCGCGGCGTCGACCGAGGCGCTGGTCGTGGAGGCGCGGTCAGCTATCGCGCGCGCCCATGCGGCGCCGGCTGGAGACCCGTATTCGCGCCGGCGACCCGCGCGGGTTGGACGGCCCCGACCTCGCCCGGCGCGGGAACCCGGCTGGCGGTCATCGGC
The DNA here is from genome assembly GCA_965202905.1 of Alphaproteobacteria bacterium. Lineage (GTDB taxonomy): Bacteria > Pseudomonadota > Alphaproteobacteria > MPNO01 > MPNO01 > CAYFYS01. Next base: position 2,534,546 of record OZ241868.1, read on the forward strand.
TGGTCCCCGTCGGCGCCGTGCGCGCGATCAATGCTTCGAGCGCCCGCATCGCTTCGGCGTGGTTGGCGGCGTGCGCCTGCATGGCTTCTACATGACGCTGGTCATCGGTGGCGCGCCCGGCGGCGATCCCGGCGTCGCGCGCGCTGGCGTTCTGCTGCATCAGCCGCAAGCCCCAGGCAATGAGGGCGCATTGCGCGATCCCGATGGCGACGCCGCCGACGGTCGCCCATGCGGAGACTTCCTGCCAGCCCAGCGAGGCGGCGTGAAAGGCCAGCGTGGCGGTTTCGAACCCGGTCATGGCTCGTTCCGATGATGCTCGTTGGCGACGGACGGCGCAATTCACGTTGACCGACGGGCCGCCGGTAAATACGATTAGCGCGTGCCGAATGTGGATCGCTCACAGGCGGCCGACGGCATGACAGAACCCAACTCTTGACTCCGGGAGAGACAACATGCCCAACCACCGAGACGCCCTCCGTACCCCCCCCCCCCCAGGATGAGGCGCGGAAACGCTGGACCAGGCCGATCGTCCGCGAATGGGACGGCATGACAGAGACGACGAGCGATGTCTTCACGTCCAGTAAAGACACTACCGCGGAAGATGAGGGTACATACAGCTATATGAATACCAACGCGTCATGATGTAAGGCGCAATTCGCGATCCGCAGGCATGGGGCCAGCCACGGGGGCAGCCACGGCGGCCGGGCAGGTTCCTGGGGGGCGGGCCGCCGGGTTCGATGAGACGGAACCGCCCGAGAGAGCTCGTCGGGATATGTCGTGGCGCCGCCGCGCCCGCCGGCCGTCCCCCCGCCGGGGCTGTCCCGGCAACGACGCCATGACCTCCGCGCGTTTCGCCGTGGCGGTTGCGGCCCTTTTTCTGGTCCGCCCGGCGGCGGCCGGGACTCCCTTTTCTGGCCGGCCCGGCGGCGGCCGGGACTGTGGTCGATCTTGAACCCGTGCTCGTCGTCGACGCCTCACGCAGCATCGACGGCTATATGTACAGCCTGCAAGGCGAGGGTTACGCCCAGGCGCCGACCCGTCCCGAGGCGATCCGCGCGATTGCTTCGGGCTTGCGGGCTTGGCGCGGCGGGTAGCGGCCGCCTGTGTCGAGCGGTCGGGTCGGGCCGAACAGGCCGACTGGCCATCCTGGTCGACTGAACGGCGATCGACGGCCCGGCCTCCGCAGCGTCATTCGCCAAAACCCCGCGCCAAAACCCTGATGGGCCTGCCGCGACGCTCTTCCGACGGCGCCGGACCCGGCGCGGCCATCGACTTCGCCGCCGGGCAGTTCGGCGGCAACGGGTTCGGCGGCGCCCGCCGGGCGATCGACGCCTCCGGCGCCGTCCGCCTCATACCGGTCCTCCCACCCGGTCCTCCCACCCGGTCCTCCCACCCGGTCCTCCCACCCGGTCCTCCCACCCGGTCCTCCCACCCGGTCCTCCCACCCGGTCCTCCCACCCGGTCCTCCCACCCGGTCCTCCCAGTGGCGTAACGTGGCGGCGTAACGTGGCGACGGGACGCCCAACGCCTCCGCCGCCTGCTCCTGTATCAACTCCCGGGCCTGCCGCCTCGAATGAAGCTCCTCGACCTTCATCGCTCGTCGTCCTTGCAAGACCTCTGTTGTGCAAGACCTCCGCCGGCTTCATGGCGCCGCTTCTGCGAGGCGACGGCGAACCGGACGGATCGCCCGGACGGATCGCATGACGCCGGCGCCGGACATGACGCTCGTCAGCAACTCAGCAACACGGGTTAGCGACGCGCGCGGCCGCGCGCGTTGACAAGCGCGATCCGCCAACGCATCCTGACCGCAAGGCGACGGCAGGCCTTGGGAGCGGGCCCAATCGATCGCCGGATAACTCGGGGCAGGATCGCCCGGCGCGGCTGGGCGCGGTGGGGGACAGGAATTGGCGCTGCGCGTTGACGTGGCCGCCCGCGGCGGCGTCCGGACCGCGGCGATGCGATGAGCGGTATTTCGGAAGGCGCGGTTCGTTGCGCCGTACCGGTGTGCGCCGTACTGGTGTGCGCGGTCCTTGTCGGCGCCGCCTCGCCGGCGATGCCGGCTTCGGAGACGATCGGTCCGACCAGGGTCTCCGGCGATCCGACCAGGGTCTCCGGGCTGGGCGCCGGTGCGCCCGGATCGGCCCGGGCGGCCGCCGTTTCCTTCGCGCCCGGGGTCCTGCTGCGCGCCGGGGTCCCGCCGCGCGGCGAAATCCCGGTTCGGGCCCGAACGACCGCGGCGCTGGCCGACGCCTTCGACCGGCATGGCTATCGCCTCGACGACGTGCGCCGGTTCGGCGCCGTACCGCGGCTGTTCGTAGCGACCGCGCCGCCGGATCTGTCCGCCGTGGCCCGGGTGGCCGATCGCAAGGCGCTGTTCATACGGATCGTTCTGCCGCTGGTGCTCGCGGTCAACGAGACGATCGCCGGAAACCGCGCCCGGATCGAGCGGTTGCGCGCCAGGCTGGCCGAGCCGCGGCGCCTGACGGTCGAACAGGAGCAATGGCTCGCCGCGATGTTCAGCCGCTACGACGCGCCGATGTTCGACTTCGCCGAGCTGCTGCGCCGGGTCGACGTCATCGTGCCATCGCTCGCCATCGCCCAGAGCGCGGAGGAAAGCGGCTGGGGCACCTCGCGGTTCGCGCGCAAGGCCAACGCCCTGTTCGGGCAGCGGATCTTCAAGGGGAGCAACGGGCTCGTCCCGCTCGCGCGGGAGCCCGGCGCGCGCCACCGCGTGCGCGCCTTCGACCATCTGCTGGACAGCGCGCGGGCCTACGCCGCCAATCTCAACTCGCACCCCGCCTATGCCAGGTTCCGCGCGGTGCGGGCCGGGCTGCGCCGCCGGAACCGCCCGTTCGACGGGCTGGAACTGGCCAGGACGCTGCGGTTCTATTCCGAACGTCGGGGCGCCTATGTCGCGACCATACGGCGGATCATCCGCATCAATCGGCTGACGGTCTTCGACGGCGCCCGTCTGGGCGGGGCGACGCCGGACCTCGCGCACGACTCCGAGGGCTGATCGGATACCGCCGGTTCGAACCTTTCGCTTCGAACCGCTGGTTTCGTGTCGATGGATCGACTCATCGAGACATCGGAATGCGTCATGGTCGCCCGATCGTCATCGGCCAGGGGATTTCAGCCGGGGGATTTCAGCCGGGGGATTTCAGCCGGGGATTCGAATGTCCCGGTCGATCCGCTAGCCGCGCGGCAGGTAGAACTGCATACCGTACCAGCGCCAGCGCCCGTCGCGCGCCGGCATGGTGCAGTTGATCCGCGCCCGCCCCGGCGACAGCGGCTGGTCCAGCCGCACCTCGATCCGCGCGCCGCCCAGGCGCTCGATGCGCGTCCTGCCCTGGCCCGAGGCGTAGCACGCCAGGGCGTCGATACGCTCGAGCGCCTTGCCGAACACCGTGAACCCGAAATTCGGCGGATTGGTCCCGGCGTTCAGCAGCGGGTCGAGCGGCGTGACGTCCGTGACCCGTAGCGGCAGCGCGCCGGCCGCCAGCCGGAACCGGCCGATGTCGCCATGCGCCTCGTTCATCGCGAACCGCGGCAGGAAATGAAACCGCGAGCCCCGGTGAAGGACGCCGGAATGCTGGCCGAACGCGGCCGTGAACCCGTGTTCGACGACGATGTCGCGCACCTCCAGCGACATCTCGCCGAAGGGGTAGGCGAACAGCCTCGGCGTGCGGCCGAGCTCCTCCTCGAAGCGCCGGTTGGACTCGGCGATCTCGCGCGCGTTCTCGCCGCGGCTCGCCAGCGGCATGTGGAGGTGCGAGGCGGTCTGGCTGCCGATGGTCACGCCGTCGCCGACGAGGTCGCGGATCTGGTCCCAGCTCATGTAGCCGCGAACCCGGTCGTCTATCGGATCGGTGGCGACGAACAGCGTGAACGGCAGCCCCGCCTTGCGCAGCCGCGGCCAGGCCTCGGCGTGGACGGAGAGATAAGCGTCGTCGACGCTGAGACCGATCGTGCGGTCCGGCAGCGCGCGGCCGATGCGCAGCGAGGCGAGGATCTCCGGGATCGGCAGCACGTTCAGCCCGCGCTCTTCGATCTCGGCGATATGGGCATCGAACTGATCGAGGCGTATATTGGTAGACGGCGTCGCGCCCTCGCCGAAACGGTGATACATCAGAATCACGGCCGAGTCCGCCGCCTCGGCGCCCGGCGCGCCGGCAAGGCCGATGAGTCCGGTCAAGCCCGCGCCGGCAAGGCCGGCAAGGCCGATGAGTCCGGCTGCCCAGGCCGCGCGCAACGAACGAGTCATGGCAGGGACCTCGATGAGCGGCGTCCCGGCGGCGTCCCGCCGCCGTCCCAGTGACGCCCCGGTGTCCAAAGCCCAGCTGGCGCCGTTTTTAGCGCATGTCGGAACGGGGCGGCAAGCGGCGACTCGCGCCGTTCGAAGGCCGGAGCGCTCCGCCTTCGGAGCGCCGCCCCGCCGGCCTCGTATGGTCGGTTGGCGCGCTCATCCGGCGCGGGCCTTTACAGGGCCATTGCAGGGCCTTTACAGGTCCTTTGCAGGGACCGGACCCGCCGCTATGGTTCGGCCGCCCGGGGAAATCGAGCCTGGGGAAATCGAGCAAGCGGGAGACGGCCGGTGGCGGGCGCGCTGTGCGGAAGAGTGGTGTTGATGACCGGGGCCGGCGGCGGCATGGGAAGCGCGATGACCCTGGGCCTGATCGGCGAGGGCGCGGATGTGCTGGCGGTCGACATGCGCGAGGACGAACTACGGGCGCTGGCCGGGGAGGCCAGGAAGCGCAACGGACCCGGGCGGGTCGAGCCAGCCGTCGCCGACATCGCCGACGCGCCCGCCTGCGAAGCCCTGGTGCGGCGCGCGATCGAGACCCTCGGCGGGCTGCATATGCTGGTCAACAACGCCGGCGTCGGTATGCAGACCATCCGCGAGACCTACATGAACGAGCCGGTCTCGTTCTGGGAGGCGGACATCGACCGCTGGCAGCGGATGATGGACGTGAACTTCAAGGCGCCCTTCATGCTGGCGAAGTTCGCCGCGCCGCACATGACGGCGCAGGGCTGGGGCCGGATCGTCAACGTCACCACCAGCCTCGACACCATGCACCGGAAGGCCTACACGCCCTACGGCCAGTCCAAGGCCGCGCTGGAGGCCGCGACCGCGACCTGGGCGAAGGACCTCGAAGGGACAGGGGTGACGGTAAACGCGCTGGTCCCGGGCGGACCGACCGACACCGGCTTCATCCCGGCCGATGCGCCGTTCGACCGCGCCGCCCTGATCCAGCCGGACGTCATGGTCGCGCCGATCCTGTGGCTCGCCTCCGGGGACTCCGACGGGGTGAGCGATTGCCGGTTCGTCGGCGCCGACTTCGACCCGGCCATCCCGCCCGCCGCCGCCGTCCGGGCACCCGCCGCCTGGCCCGGCGTCGGCGCAGCCGCGTCCTGGCCCGGGGCACGCTGAGCCGATGGCCGCGCCCGGCGACTCCCAGGCCGCGCTGCTCGATCGCCTGTGCGGGATCGCGCAGCGCGCCGGCGGCGTGATCCTCGATCATTACCGAAAAGGCGTCACGGTCGAGCAAAAGGCCGACGCCTCGCCGGTGACCGCGGCCGACCGCGACGCCGAGGCGGTCATCGCCGGCGCGCTCGCCGAAATCGATCCCGCGATCCCGCTGGTCGCCGAGGAGGCCGTCGCGGCCGGTTCCGCGCCCGCCGAAACCGGCGCGCGGTTCTGGCTGGTCGATCCGCTCGACGGCACCAGGGAGTTCATCCGCCGCAACGGCGAGTTCACGGTCAATATCGCGCTCATCGAGGACGGCGCGCCGGTCATCGGCGTGGTCCATGCGCCGGCGTTGCAGGAAACCTATTCCGGCGTCCGCGGCGGGAAGGCGTGGCGCGCGCGCGGCGGCGGGCCGGCCCGGGCAATCGCGTCGCGCAGGGTCCCCGATGAGGGTGCGGTGGTGGTCTCCAGCCGCTCGCACGGCGACCGGGAGAAGCTCGCCGCGATGATCGGCGGCGCCGAGATCGCTGCGCACCGGACGATCGGCAGCTCGCTCAAATTCTGTCTGCTGGCCGCCGGCGAGGGCGATCTCTACCCGCGCTTCGGGCCGACCTGCGAATGGGATACCGCGGCCGGCCACGCGGTGCTCGCCGCCGCGGGCGGTAGCGTGAGCACGCTCGACGGCGCCGCGCTCGAATACGGCAAGCCGGGATTCCTGAACCCCGAGTTCATCGCCCGCGGTCTCGCCTGAGGCCATCGCCCCCGTGATCGCCCCCGTGATCTCGCCCGTGATCTCGCCTGAGGCCATCGCCGAGGCCGCTCGCAGTCTCCGCGCGGGCGCGCTGGTCGCCTTCCCCACCGAGACCGTCTACGGCCTCGGCGCCGATGCCGGCAACGACCGCGCGGTCGCGCGAGTCTTCGCGGCCAAGGGCCGGCCGCGCTTCAACCCGCTGATCGTCCATGTCCCGGACTTCGCCCGGGCCGCGGCGGTCGTTGCGTTCGACGACCGCGCGCGCGATCTGGCGGCGCGGTTCTGGCCCGGCCCGCTGTCGCTGGTGCTGCCGCGGCGCGCCGATGCGCCGGTCTCGCCGCTGGCCGGCGCCGGGCTCGATACCCTGGCGGTGCGCGTGCCGGCGAACGATATCGCGCGCGCTTTGATCGAGGCCGCCGGCGCGCCGGTCGCGGCGCCCAGCGCCAACCCGGCCGGCGGCGTCAGCCCGACGCGGGCCGGGCATGTCGCGGCCGCGCTGGGGGGTGCGGTCGAGATCATCCTCGATGGCGGGCCCTGCGCGGTCGGGCTCGAATCGACCGTGATCGATCTCTCGACCGCGCGTCCGGTCCTGTTGCGGCCGGGCGGGGTCGCGCTGGAGGATCTGACCGCCGCGCTCGGACCGATCGATCGGGGCGCCGCCACGGATGAAGCGGACGAAGCGGCCTTGCGCTCGCCCGGCCGGCTGGCGAGCCACTATGCGCCGCGCCTGCCGCTCCGGATCGACGCGGCGACGGTCCGTCCCGGCGAGGCGCTGCTCTCCTTCGGACCCCACGCTCTGACCGGCTTCGCCGCGGAGCGCAACCTGAGCGTCGCCGGCGACCCGGTCGAGGCCGCCGCCAACCTGTTCGCGATGCTTCGCGAGCTCGACCGCCCCGAATATTCGGGCATCGTCGCCATGCCGGCGCCCGAGGCCGGGCTCGGACGGGCGATCATGGACCGCCTGCGCCGGGCGGCCGCCCCCCGACCGCTTGCCGCGTCCGGCGGGGCGGCGTCGACTCCGAGGCGGTCGACTCCGAGGCGGTCGACTCCGCCGCGGCGGCCGAGGGCGTGACCGCCGCGCCGACCGGGGTCGGGCTCGCCGGCGGCGCGGCGCCGATCGCCGCGCGCATGGACGAGGCGGAGTCGACGAGGCGGAGTCCTGCGCCGACCGCCCGACCGGCCCGCCCTCGCCCCCGCCCTCGATCGTGTCCGCTTCGTGTCGGCGAACCGGTCGCCGCCGTCGTCGCGACCGGGCTCTGCCGGGCCGGCGACGCCTGCGCGCCGATCGAAATCGGCGCCCGGTGAAGTTCTCGTTGACAGGCGCGCCGCCGGTAAAGATGTTTGAAGGGTGCCAAACTCGGGCCGCTCGCAGGCGGTCTTGGCCCGAGTGCTCGGTGTAGCGGGATCGAAGATCCGGGCGATCCCGGTCGATATCGGCGGCGGGTTTGGCGTCGAGACGCCGCTCTGCGCCGAGGAGGTCGTGACGGCCTCGGCGGCGCGGCTGGCCGGTGGAATGGACGCAAGACCGGATCGAGCGCCGTTCATCCCAGGGCGATTCTGGCCCAGGGCGATTCTGGCCCAAGGCGATTCTGGCCCGGCTCCCGGTCGGCCACGCGATCGACGTTCACTGCACGAAGCGTTGCCGGCTCTATCCAGGGGCAGCCGCGGGGGCCGGGTGGGTTCCTGGCGGCGGGTCGCTGGGTTCGATGAGACGGAAGTCGGCACCGAGGCCAGGGCGGCTGAGAATGCTGATTACTTCGACGCCACCGCATCGTTGACCCGACCCTCAGGCATCATGACGCACGGCCGCCGTCACTCTGCGGCGAGGGCGGTTTTCGTGGCGTCCCGCGCGTCGCTCGATCGACGATAACAGCCCGTCACACCCTGTCGTCCCGTTTTCGCGGCCGGATGACGCGCTGGAGAATGGCGCCGAGCGCCGCGCCGGTGAGGACCGACAGCGCAAGGGCGACCCAGCGCAGACCGGCGGACATCTCGCCGAACGGGACGCCGGTGAGAACGGACAGCGCCACGAACGGCGCCATGAAGGCCGTGCCGAGACCGGGCGACGCCTGAAGACCCAGAAACAGCCCGACAAAGGGCGCGAACAGGCCGAAAACGGCCCCCGCGATCAGTCCCGTCCGCAGGGATCGAAGACCGGTCGGCACGACGAGGCGGCGGGGCCGTTTCATTGGCTCCCCGCCTGCCCTTTCGGTACGCGCCACCCCACACCGTCTTTGCCCGTGACCCGTTGTTTCTCGACGTCCCTCCAAGGGGGTCCCGATGCGACGACCGGCGAAAGATCTTGCCGACCGATCGCGCATCGCGGCCGTCCTCGACGCCCGCCTGCATCGTGGCCCGTGGGCGCGCCTTGTCGTGACCGGGCGGGGCGTGATCGGATGTGGCGTGATCGGATGGGCGTGATCGGGCGGGGCGTCGAGGCGAGCGAGCGCCCGGCGGCGGGGCGTTCCGCATCGCCGGCGCAAGCGCTGCATCCGCCAGCCCGGTCGCCGCTGGCGACGGCGCGGGTTGGACGGCCCCGACCTCGCCCGGCGCGGGAACCCGGCTGGCGGTCATCGGCTGGTCCCCGTCGGCGCCGTGCGCGCGATCAATGCTTCGAGCGCCCGCATCGCTTCGGCGTGGTTGGCGGCGTGCGCCTGCATGGCTTCTACATGACGCTGGTCATCGGTGGCGCGCCCGGCGGCGATCCCGGCGTCGCGCGCGCTGGCGCTTTGCTGCATCAGGTGTAAGCCCCAGGCAATGAGGGCGCATTGCGCGATCCCGATGGCGACGACGCCGACAGCGGCCCATGCGGCAATCTGTTGCCAGCCCAGCGAGGCGGCGTGAAAGGCCAGCGTGGCGGTTTCGAACCCGGTCATGGCGGACCCCCTCGTTCCGATGATGCTCGTTGGCGACGGACGGCGCAATTCGACATCGACCGACGGGCCGCCGGTCAGTACGATCGGCGCGCGCCGCGGCGTCGACCGAGGCGCTGGTCGTGGAGGCGCGGCCAGCTATTGCGCGCGCCCATGCGGCGCCGGCTGGAGACCCGTATTCGCGCCGGCGACCCGCGCGGGTTGGACGGCCCCGACCTCGCCCGGCGCGGGAACCCGGCTGGCGGTCATCGGCTGGTCCCCGTCGGCGCCGTGCGCGCGATCAACACTTCGAGCGCCCGCATCGCTTCGGCGTGGCTGTCTGCGTGCGCCTGCATCGCTTCTGCGTGGCGCTGGTCATCGGTGACGCGCCCGGCGGCGATCCCGGCGTCGCGCGCGCTGGCGTTCTGCTGCATCAGCCGCAAGCCCCAGGCGATCAGGAGGCATTGCGCGATCCCGATGGCGACGCCGCCGACGGTGGCCCATGCGGAGACTTCCTGCCAGCCCAGCGAGGCGGCGTGAAAGGCCAGCGTGGCGGTTTCGAACCCGGTCATGGCGGACCCCTCTGTTCCGATGATGCTCGTTGGCGACGGACGGCGCAATTCGACATCGACCGACGGGCCGCCGGTCAGTACGACCGGCGCGTGTCGAAGGCGGCGGTTGAGGGCGTTCCTTCGCGCGCCGCGGCGTCGACCGAGGCGCTGGTCGTGGAGGCGCGGCCAGCGCCCATGCGGCGCCGGCTGGAGACCCGTATTCGCGCCGGCGACCCGCGCGGGTTGGACGGCCCCGACCTCGCCCGGCGCGGGAACCCGGCTGGCGGTCATTGGTTCGTCCCCGTCGGCGCCGTGCGCGCGATCAACGCTTCGAGCGCCTGCATCGCTTCGGCGTGGCTGGCGGCGTGCGCCTGCATGGCTTCGGCGTGGCGCTGGTCATCGGTGGCGCGCCCGGCGGCGATCCCGGCGTCGCGCGCGCTGGCGCTTTGCTGCATCAGGTGTAAGCCCCAGGCAATCAGGGCGCATTGCGCGATCCCGATGGCGACGCCGCCGACGGTCGCCCATGCGGAGACTTCCTGCCAGCCCAGCGAGGCGGCGTGAAAGGCCAGCGTGGCGGTTTCAAACCCGGTCATGGCGGACCCCCTCGTTCCGATGATGCTCGTTGGCGACAAACGGCGCAATTCATGTTGTCCGGCGGCAGTGTCTCAGTTTGAAAATCTGCGGCCCCGGCTCGTTGAACCGGGGCCGCGAACCGGAGATCGATCGGAAGCGGTAGACCAGGCCCGGGCGCGGCGCCGCGGGAGCCTTCGGGCGGCCGTTCACCCCGGGCCCGGCGACCCGCGTAGCCCGCCTTCCGACGCTCTGCTTCACGCACGACGACTTCGTGCGCCTCCACGAGACGCTGAGAGGCGCCCCGGCGATGGCGGCGGGCGTATCGGACACGCTGCGGGACACACGCTGCGGGACGGGGAATGGATCGCCGGGGAATGGATCGCCGGGGAATGGATCGCCGGGGAATGGATCGTCAACTCGATCGACGCGCAGGCGACGAAGCTATTCGATTCAAACCGAGACACTACGCCATTTCTTGTTGACAGGCGGGCCGCCGGTAAAGATGATTGGAGGGTGCCGAACATGGCCTGCTCGCAGGCGTTCGGTGGCTTGATTGGATCCAACTCTTGATCTCTGGGAGAGAAAACATGACCAACCATCGAGACGCCCTTGTACCCCCCCCCCCCCCCCGCAGGATGAGGCGCGGAAACGCTGGACCCGGCCAACGATCTTCGCACTGGGCGATGTCGAGGTGACGGAAGGCGCCACTTCTCCGAATGTCAAGGAGGATAACACCGAATACCCCTCGTCATCATCATCGTAGACCCGTCTCTCGGACATCGTGACGCACGGCCGCCCTCGATCTACGGGTAGCGCGGCGGCGGGCCGGTGAAGCGAAATCCGGAAACGGAAGGTCCGGTCCCCGTACCGGTGGATGCTGCGATGGACGCCGCGGCGCTCCGCGACCGGGCGGCGCGGCTTCCCGATCGGCTGTGGGGCATCGAGGACGGCTTCGAGAGCAACCGCTATTCCTGCTTCCATCATACCCGGCACATCATCTTCCGGTTCATCCCGGGCAATTTCGATCCGCGGCGTTTCTTTTGCGGTTGCGGTTCCAGGGATTGCGCGGGCGCGCGGGTGCGCGGCGCGCATGGTCGGAGGGCGAACGCGGCGGCTGAGCGCGTTCTTTCGTGCGCCGGCGTCGACCCCGGCTTCGCCCGAGGCGCCGGTCGTGGAGGCCTTGCCGCCGTTCCCGGCGGCGCGGCTGGGGCGGGCTGAATCCAGCCCGTGGCGGGCGTGAGCGCGGAGTCCCGGGATCTCATCGAACGGCTGAGAGGCCTGCTCGGCGCCGCCGCCGTTCTGACCGAACCGGCCGACACGGAACCCTTCCTGATCGACGAGCGCGGCCGGTATCGCGGACGGGCGGCGGCGGTGGTGCGTCCCGCCGACGCCGAAGCGGTCGCCGCCACCGTAAGGCTGTGCGCCGGGCGCCTCGTCCCGATCGTCCCCCAGGGCGGCAACACCGGGCTGTGCGGGGCCGCGACGCCGGACGAGAGCGGGCGCGCGATCGTCCTCAGCCTTGCCCGGCTCGACCGGGTTCGCGCGGTCGATCCGGCGAACTACACCGTCACCGTCGAAGCGGGGGTGATCCTGGCCGACGTGCAGAAGGCCGCGGCCGCGGCCGACCGGCTGTTTCCGCTCAGCCTCGGCGGCGAGGGGACGGCCCGGATCGGCGGGACTCTGTCGACCAACGCCGGCGGCGCCGGGGTTCTGCGCTACGGCAACGCGCGGGATCTGGTGCTGGGGCTCGAAGTGGTGCTGCCCGACGGCCGGATATGGGACGGGCTGTCGACGCTGCGCAAGGACAACACCGGCTATGACCTCAAGCATCTGTTCGTCGGCGCGGAAGGCACGCTCGGCGTCATCACCGCGGCGGTCCTGAAGCTGTTCCCGCGGCCGCACGCGCTGGAGACGGCTCTGCTCGCGGTCGAAAACCCCGCGGCGGCCGTCGCGCTGCTCGCCCGCGCGCGCGCCGCGACGGGCGACCGGACGACGACCTTCGAGCTGATGCTGCGGACGCCGCTCGAGCTGGTCTTCGCCCACATTCCCGGTGCCCGCGATCCGTTCGAGACGCCCCATCCCTGCTACGCGCTGCTCGAGCTCGCCGCCGGCGCGGCCGATGACGACATCCGCACGCTGACCGAATCCTTCCTCGCCGAGGCAATGGAGGATGGGCTGGTGCGCGATGCGGTCATCGCCGGGAGCGGTGCCCAGGCGGCCGATTTCCGGAAGCTGCGCGAAACCATCCCCGAGGCGCAGAAACACGCCGGCGCCTCGATCAAGCACGATGTCTCGGTGCCGGTCTCCCGGGTCGCGGACTTCATGGACGAGGCCTCGCGGCGGGTGTCCGAGCGCGTACCGGGCCTCAGGGTCTGCGCCTTCGGCCATGTCGGGGACGGCAACATCCATTTCAACCTCAGCCAGCCCGAGGGCGCGGACGGCGCGGCGTTCATGGCCCGGGAGGACGAGCTCAACGGCATCGTCCACGACATCGTCGTCGCCATGCGCGGCAGCATCAGCGCCGAGCACGGCATCGGCCAGCTCAAGCGCGCCGCCCTCGTCCACTACAAGCCCGCGGTCGAACTCGACCTGATGCGCCGCATCAAGGCGAGTCTCGATCCCGACGGCCTGATGAACCCCGGAAAGGTGCTCTGAACCGGCGTCGGCGCCGCCCTGGCAGCGCCTTGGCGCGCCGGCAGACGCGGTTCGGCCGCCCCGCCGGCCCGGCCCGCCGCGTCTGCCGAAGCGCGTCCGCCGAACCGCGTCTGCCGAAAGGATCCCGACGATGAGCGATTTCGCAGCCCCCTTGCGCGACATGCAGTTCGTGATCGAGGAGCTCGTCGGGCTCGAAACCGTCAACACGCTGCCCGGGCTCGACTGGGTGAGCAAGGATCTGGTGCGCGCGGCGCTCGCCGAGGCCGGGCGGTTGGGCGCCGAGGTCCTGGCCCCGCTCAACCGCACGGGCGACATCGAAGGCGCGCGGCTGGAGAACGGCGTCGTGACGACGCCCGCCGGATTCGCCGAAGCCTACCGCATTTTCGTCGAGGGCGGCTGGAACGGCGTGACCGCCCCGCAGGACCACGGCGGACAGGGGCTGCCCGGGCTGGTGGGCATGGCGGTCGGAGAAATCTGGGATTCGGCGAACCTCGCTTTCTCGCTCTGCCCGATGCTGACCCAGTGCGCCGTCGAGGCGCTCAGCATCCACGGCTCGCCCGAGCAGCGGCGGACCTGGCTTCCCAAGCTGGTCAGCGGCGAATGGTCCGGCACGATGGTCCTGACCGAGCCGCAGGCCGGCTCCGATGTCGGCGCGCTCAGGACCAGGGCGGCGCGCGAGGGCGACCACTACCGCATCGCCGGCCAGAAGATCTTCACCACCTGGGGCGACCACGAGATGGTCGAGAACATCGTCCACATGGTGCTCGCCCGGACCGCGGGCGCGCCGGCCGGGGTGAAGGGGATCTCGCTGTTCATCGTCCCCAAATACCTGGTCGATCCGGACGGCTCGCTCGGGCCGCGCAACGATCTGCGCCCGACCTCGCTGGAGCGCAAGCTCGGCATCCACGCCAGCCCGACCGCGGCGATGTCCTTCGGCGACGACGAGGGCGCGATCGGCTATCTGGTGGGCGAGGAGAACCGCGGTCTGGAATACATGTTCACCATGATGAACAACGCCCGGATCGCGGTCGGGCGCGAAGGCCTGGCGATCGCCGAGCGCGCCTATCAGCAGGCCCGGGCCTACGCCCGCACCCGTATTCAGGGCCGCTCGATCGCCGACCCGGCGGCCGGGCCGGTCGCCATCGTCGAGCACCCGGACGTCCGGCGTATGCTGGTGCGGATGAAGGCCGAGATCGAGGCCATGCGGGCGCTCGCCTATTCGATCGCCGCCGATCTCGATGTCGCGCGCCTTCACGCCGATGCGGCCGAGCGCGCGCGCCGTCGGGCCAGGGTCGACCTCCTGGCGCCGGTGCTCAAGGCCTGGTGCAGCGACCGGGGCGTGGCGATCGCCTCCGAGGCGGTCCAGGTCCACGGCGGCGCCGGGTTCATCGAGGAGACCGGCGCCGCCCAGCACTACCGCGACGCCCGTATCGCCCCGATCTACGAAGGAACCAACGGCATCCAGGCGCTCGATCTCGTGCGCCGCAAGGTGCTGGGCGATGACGGCGCGGCGGTGCTGGCGCTGATCGACGAGATGCGCGCCCATGCCGGGCGGGAGGGCGCGGCCGAAACCGCGCCGATCCGCCTTGCGCTGGCCGCGGGACTCGATGCGCTCGAGGAGACCACCCGATGGCTGCTCGAGACCGCGGGATCTGCGGGCGCTGCGGGCGCTGCGGGATCCGAGGCCGCGGGCGCCGTGGGATTCGAGGCCGCGGCGGCCGCCGCGGCGCCCTATCTCGAAATCCTCGGCACGGTCGCGGGCGGCTGGATGATGGCGCGCGCGGCCGGGCTCGCCGTTGCCGCCGGGGCTGCCGCCGGGGCGACGGCCGACGGCGACGCGCCGTTCTACCGGACCAAGATTCAGACGGCGCGCTTCTACGCCGAGGTCGTCCTGCCGCGCGCCGCAAGCCTCGAACGGGCCGCCATCGGCGGCGCCCCGCTACTCGCCGATTTCGACGAGGCATGCCTCTGAGGCGTCTCGCAGCTCCCGCCAGACCCCTGCCCGCCGACCCCTGCCCGCCGACCCCTGCCCGCCGACCCCTGAAAGTCGTCCGGCGACGGGGGGGGGTGAGCTGGTTTGAAATTTCCCGCCTACGGCTCGAAGAAGTCCGCCGCCGACATTCACTAGTGGGGGCTTGAACGTCCAACCCTTCGCCTCGGCTTCCTGCCGTAGACATCATTCTAAATTTCGGATGTTGGACGACAAGCCCGGATCGTCCGGATTTTCGATCTCATCTACGGCAACAGCTTGCCGATGTTCGCGGTTTTCTTTGCATGGGCTCAAGGCATAGCCGGAGGCCGCCGAGGGGCGTTCGGCGAGGGGGCATTCGGCAACGATGTCGATGACGCCATGCCGGTGAAGCCGCACGGCCCGGCCGAATGCGCCGGCATCCGCAAGCGATGGATCGAGGGCCGGCCCGATCCGGCTCATATCTCGACCAGTTCCATCGAGCGCAGCAACCCGACCCTGCGTATGTCGATCCGGGCGTATGTCGATCCGGGCGTATGTCGATCCGGCGGTTCACGCGGCTGGCCAACGCCTTCTCGAAGAAGATCGGGAACCACGCCCACAATGTGGCGCTCCACCTCGGGCGCGACGATTTCCGTCGGCCACGCATTGGCAACGCATCGGCAACTCGAGAGCCTCGACGGGATCGGCCCGGCAATGGCCGCCGGCGTTACGGCCCGGCTTTGGAACATCCCCGGCTTTGGGACATCCCGGCTTTGGAACATCGGGGGCGTCGTGCGGCTGGTGGACGAAGCGGCGCCGAAGCCGAACCGACCCACCGCCTGTCGCAGCAAGCGGGAAATTTCAAACCAGCCCACTACCCGGCGGCGAGCCGGCTGTAAGGGCATGGGCCGGATGTGTGCGCCGGACATGTGCGGCGTGCGTGCGGCGCTGGTGGATCGACCGAGACATTTGACCCCCCCGGCCGATCGTGGAGGGCCGAAAGTCTTTGCGAATCCGGGCTCGGACGGGCCGTGAACCGGCCGTAAACGGGGATTTTCGGGGCGTTTCAGGGGGCGTTCAGGGGCGGTAGATCCGGGCCGGGCCGTTTGGAGGGGTCGTTTCGGCGGTGAAGATCGAACCGTGCGGATCAGCCGTCGGCGGCGTCTTCGCCTTCGTCCTCGTCGCAGGCGTCGAGGACATCGGCGAACTCGGCCGCGAACTGGTCGCGGGACACCCGCCGATCGACCGATCGCCCATCGGCCGGAAATTCCTGACCCGACAGGAGGCCGGGCACGCGCTCGGGCGTGATCGGCAGTTCGATCCCGTCGATGTCGAGCGCATCGGCGACGGCGCCGACGATGGCCGCAGGCGCCCCGATCGCGCCTCTCTCGCCCATGCCCTTGCAGACGCCCTCGGCCAGCGGCGAGGGCGGCTCCCGATGGACGATCTCGAGGTCGGTCCCTGCGAAGGCGGCGGGGATCATGTAGTCGGCGAACGGGCCGGTTCGGAGCTGCGCATCGTCGTCGCAGGCATCGTCGTCGCAGGCATCGTCGTCATAGAGGATCTGCTCCAGCAGCGCCGCGCCGACACCTTGCGCGACCGTAGTTCCGCCGGGCCGGTATCGAAGCCGACCGCGGCGAGCCGGACTCATCCGCCCTGCCAACCACGCGCACCGCGCCCCCGCGCAATCCCCGGAACCGCAACCGCACCGGATTCGCCTTGGGGTATGCCAAGCCGGTATGCCGACATATCCCCGCGCCCCGACGCCCTCGACCCGGACACCCTCTTCAGCCCGGCGCCGTCACTCTCCGCAGAGCGACGGCGGCCGTGCGTCATGATGTCTTAGGAGGAGGCGAAGGGGCCGAGGCCGGAGCCAAGCACATAATAACCTGAACTCTCTTCTGCCCCAGGATCAAGGCCGCCTGCCGTCCCCTGGACGCGGCCCAGCTCGCGGATCATCGGCCGGGTCCAGCGCGTCGGCGCCTCATCCTGCGGGGGGGGGGGTACAAGGGCATCTCGATGGTCGGGCACGTTTTCTCTCCCAGAAGTCAGAAATTAGCTTCACCCTGTCGATCGTATTCACCGGCGGCCCGCCTGTCAACGAGAACTTCACCGGGCATCGCTAACGAGCGTCGCCAACGAGCTTCGTGTCCGGCGCCGGCGCCATGCGATCATGGCTTGCGGCAGGCAGACGGGGCTTGCGGCAGGCAGACGGCGGCGAGGAGCGCATTGCGGGCCGCCGCGGCGCCGCACGCGCCGCCTGCCGCGCGACATCGTCGATATGGCGCCCGCGCCCGGGTCGATATGGCGCCCGCGCCCGGGTCGATATGACGCCCGCGCCCGGACGGGAACGGAACGCGCTCGTCGAGCGGGTCGATGCTCATGCCGGCTCCACGTCTGCCGGCTCCACGTCGTAGCCGTCCATCAGGCCGTCGACGATGTCGTCGAGTCCGTCCCAGTCGCAGGCGAGAAAGCTGTAGAGGTTCATGATGAAGCCGGGGCCGGCGTAGAATTTTCGTACTGGGAATGCCGGCCGGCGAACTCGGAGCCCAGCAGGTCCCAGGCGAGCCGCAGCAGCTTCATGCGGTCCTTGGCCGTCCGGTCGGGCGCCGACCAGTAGGTCTCGAATTTCTCCGCCAGCTCCGGGTCGGCCAATACCGAGGAATCGGCGGGCATCTGGAACACCCCGCCGCCCATCAGCTCGCGCACCCGATCGCAGATCTCCGAATGGTTCGTCGCGCACCAGTGGAGCGCGGCGTACATGTAGCGCCGGTTGACGGTCACATAGCCCGATCCCGGCGCCATCTCCTCGCAGTCCAGAAGCTGGCCCCGGATCAGCCCTTCGAGCGCGGCGAGCTTTGCGGCGAGCTCGCCCAACAGGCCCTGAACCGCGGGGATGGAGGCGGCGTCGTTCATATGCGCGATGCGGTTCGCCACCGCGACGATCAGCTTGAGCTTCTCCAGGAAGCGGACATTGGCCTGGTGGTTGGCGAGCGAATGGCCCGGCGTCAGCGTATAGATCGCCCGCGTCATCTCGACGTCGTCGTGCAGGAAGACATTCTCCCACGGCACCCGGACATCCTCGAACAGGACGGCCGCATCGGTCTCGTCGTAGCGCCAGGACAGCGGCATGTCGAACTCGCTGGTCGCGAACCTCTCGTAGGGCTTGCGGACCCAGATCGACACGCCGGGCGTCCCCATCGGCGCCGCGCAGGTGATCGCCTCCTTCTCATGGCCCGGCGCGACGGGCTGCAGATTGCCGACCCAGGTCGCATGGCAGAAGACCGCCGAGGTGCCGATCATCTTCAGGCCGTTGAGCGTCACCCCGGCGTCGTCCTCGGCGGTGACCCGCAGCGTCGGCGCCGGGCGGAGGGCGTCGTTCCGGGCGGCGTCGGCGGACGCCTGCGGCCGGCGCGCGGCCTGCGGGTTGGTCACCGTGTGGGCGAGGAAAAGATCCTCGCGCCGCGCCTTCCTGTAATAGGCGGTCAGGTTCGCGCCGGCGCCGGGCCGCAGGCTCTCGAACAGGTCCGGCCGGGTGGCGAGCCCGGCGAGATAGCTCGGGAAATTGTCGGGCGAACGGCCGAGCAGGCCGTAGGACCACGAGGCGATGCGGCGATGGACCTCGTAGCGGCGCTCGAGATCCGCCCGCGAGCGCGGCATCAGCCAATAGGCCGAATACTCGTCGCCGTCCTCTTCGCACACCATCAGGTCGCGCTGGTCCGGCGCGCGCTTCCGGTCGTAGATCTCCGCGAACGACCGCGCCGCGTTGCGGAAGGCCGGATGCGCGGCGACATCGGCGACCCGCTCGCGCCCGACATAGACGCAACGGCCGTCGCGCAGGCTCTCCAGATAGTCCTCACCGCTCAGCAGCATCCCTGCGACCCCACGAGAACGAGAACGCGAAGCGCGAGCATAGGGCGAAGGCCCCGGCGCTGCTACTCTCGCCCGCCAACGGCGAGGGCCAACGGCGAGGGCCAACGGCGAGGGCCAACGGCGAGGGCCAACGGCGAGGGCCAACGGCGAGGGCCAACGGCGAGGGCCAACGGCGAGGGCCAACGGCGAGGGCCAACGGCGAGGGCCAACGGCGAGGGCCAACGGCGAGGGCCAACGGCGAGGGAATGACGGCATGACCGAAGAACCGACCGGAGCGCTCGCGCGCTTCGCCGCAACGCTCGACTGCGGGGCGATCCCGCCCGCCGCGCGCGAGGCCTGCAAGACGCTGCTGCTCGACGCGCTGGCCTGCGCGCTCGCCGGGCGCCGGGGCGAGGAGACCGGCCAGATCGGGGCGATGGCCGCCGCTCTCGGCGCCTCGCGCGAGGCGAGCGTGATCGGCGGCGAGGCGCTCTCGCTCGCCGGCGCGGTGCTGCACAACGGCTACCTGATCACCGCGGCGACGATGTGCGACGTTCACCGCGAGACGCTCTGCCACATCACCCCGGAGATCGTCCCCCCGGCGCTGGCCGTCGCCGAGCGCGACGGCGCCCCGGGCCGGGCGCTGCTGGCAGCGATTGCGGCCGGATGCGAGGTGGCGACCCGCGTCGGAATCGGCCTCGACTACCCCGCCTTCCGGGCCAAAGGCTGGCACGCGCCGGGCGTGATCGGGCCGTTCGGCGCGGCGGCCGCGGTGGGCGGGCTGCGGGGCCTCGACGCCTCCGCCATGGCCAGGGCCTTCGGTCTGGCCGGCAGCCAGTCCGCCGGGACGTTCGCGGCCTGGGGAACGCCCACCGTGAAGTTCCATCAGTGCCGCGCCGCCCTGTCGGGCCTGATGGCCGCGCTGCTGGCCGAACAGGGGTTCGCGGCGACCGAGGCGTTCCTGACCGCGCCCGACGGCGGGCTCTACGCCGCCTATGCCGAAGGCGGCCGGCCGGAAGACGCCGCGGCCGGCCTCGGCGCGCGCTGGGAGCTCGAGCGGATCGCCCTGCGGCTATGGCCGGCCGCGGCCGCCTTGCAGGATGTGCTGACCGCACTCGCCGCGCTGGAGCCGGTCGCGGTCGACGATATCGAGCAGGTCCGCATCGCGCTCTCCCGCACGCCGTTCGAAATGCATGGCGGGTTCGCGACCTATGCGGCCAGGTTCGAGGCGCTGCTGTCGGCCCATTACGTCGCCGCGGTCTATCTGCGCGACCGGACCCTCACGCTCGATCAGTTCGAGCCGGCCTGCTACGACGACCCGGCGCTGCGCCGCTTCGCCGCCGGGAAGGTCGTCGTCGCCCACGACCCCGCGCTCGCCGGCGGCCAGGCCGCGGTGACGCTCGCCATGACGGACGGGCGCGCGCTTTCGGCGCGGTGCGATCACCCGCTGGGCAGCCCCGAAAACCCGCTCCCGCGCGCCCGGATCGAGGACAAGTTCCGCCTCTACGCCGCGCCGCGCCTCGGCCCCGAGCGCGCCGAGGCCGCGATCGCCGCGATCGAGGGCCTCGAAGACCTTCCCTCGGCCGCGACTCTGATGGAGCTCCTGCGCCCGCAGCGCGAAGCGCCCGGCCGATGATGCGCGTCATGGTCTCTTCGGCGTCGGCCAAACGGCCCGGATTTACCGCCCCTTCCGCCTTCTTCCCGGCTTCTTCCGGATTCACGAAGACTTTGGTGATACTCTCGCCGGCATGGCCATGCGCAGACGTCATGCCGAGATCGCCGGGGCGGGATTTGCCGGCCTCGTCGCCGGCATCGCGCTGTCCCAGCGCGGCTGGTCGGTGCGCATCCATGAGCGCGCCGGGGCGCTGCGGGCGTTCGGCGCCGGGATCTTCATCTGGGAGAACGGGCTGCGGGTGCTCAAGGCGGTCGGCGGCTATGACGAAATCCTCGCCAACGCGCACGAGAGCGGCATCTACGAGACCCGCGAACGCCGGACGGTGCTCGAGCGGAAGTCGTTCTCCGCGGGCACCAACGACCGCATGCTGACCATGACGCGCCAGACGCTCTATTCGGCAATTCTGGCCGCCGCCGGGCGCGAGGGGATCGAGATCCGCACCGGCTCCGAGGCGATCGGCGCCGAGGCCGACGGCGTGCTGATGACCGCGGACGGCGGCCGGTTTGCCGCGGATCTCATCGTCGGCGCCGACGGCATTCATTCCCGCGTCCGCGACTCCCTGAGGTTGCAGAAGGAACGTCACAAGGCCGGGCTCGGGCTGTTGCGGGTGCTGGCGCCGCGCTGCACGGACGAGCTGGGCGAGGGGCCCTGGGATCGGGTGATCGACATCTTCAACCTGCCCAACCGCTCGCTTCGGATCCTTTACGTTCCGTGCAACCGAGAGGAGGTGTATCTGGGGATGATGGCGCCGGCCGACGATCCGGAGGCGACCGCCGTGCCGGTGCGGTCCGACATCTGGGCGCCGGCCTTCCCCGAGCTCGAGCCGGTGATCCGCAACGCCGCGGCGGACGGCCGCTACGACGCCTACGAAACCGGCAAGCTGACGCGCTGGGCCGCCGGCCGGGTCGCGATCGTGGGCGATTCGGCCCATGC
Organism: Alphaproteobacteria bacterium; assembly: GCA_965202905.1. Classification (GTDB taxonomy): domain Bacteria; phylum Pseudomonadota; class Alphaproteobacteria; order MPNO01; family MPNO01; genus CAYFYS01. Next base: position 2,555,806 of record OZ241868.1, read on the forward strand.
CATGGCGCCCTCCCTCGGCCAGGGCGCGGGGATCGCGATGGCCAACGCCCTGGCGCTCGCCGTGGCGCTGGAGGAGACCCCCGATATCGCCGCCGCGCTCGCCCGTTGGGAGACCCGCGAGCGCCCGATGACCGAGTACACGCAGGACCGGTCGGCCAAGGTCGCCCGCGACCGACTGCGCAACGGCGGCCGGATCTGGTCGGAGGACTCGATCGCGCCCGCCCGCTCGATCCCCACCGGCACCGCGCACCTGCCGCGCGTCCTGGACGGACCGGCGCACGTCCAGGCGTGAAGCCGTACCCGCGCGGTCACGGACTTCTCCTTGCCTGCTCAGACCGACCGGTAGCCGCCGTCGGCCATCACGATCCCGCCGGTGACGTAGCCGGAGAGATCCGAGGCCAGGAAGACGGCCGGGCCGACGATGTCTTCCGGCTTGCCGGTCCGCCGCAGCGGGGTGTGGTCGAGGAAGATGTCGATCAGCTCGGGATGGTCGGCGCGCGCCCGGGCGTTGAGCGGGGTCTCGATCAGGCCCGGCCCGATGGCGTTGACCCGCACCCCGTCTTTGCCGAGCTCGGCCGCCAGCGCGCGGGTGAACCCCAGCACGCCGTGCTTGGAGGTGGTGTAGGCCAGCGAGTTCGGCGTGCGCACGTGGACGAAAGACTGGATGGAGCCGATATTGATCACCCGGCCGCGCGTGGCGCGGAGCTGGTCGAGGAAGGCGTGGGTGACGTTGAACATGCCGTTGAGGTTGACCGACATGATCTCGTCCCACTCCCGGGTCACGGCCTGCCGGTCGCCCGTGAACGGGGTCCTGCGGTTGATCCCGGCGTTGTTCACCAGGATCGTGATCTCGCCGATGGTCTCGGCGACCTGCCGCGCCACATCGCCGCACATCGCGCGGTCGCCGACATCGAGCGCGATGCAGTGGGCGCGGTGGCCGGCGTCCTCGATCTCCTGCCGGACGGCGCCCGCGGCCCCGGCATTCGCATCGAGGATCACGATCTCCGCGCCGTGCCCGGCATAGCCCGCGGCGATGGCGCGTCCGATCCCCGATCCGCCGCCGGTGACTACCGCGCGATGCCCCTCCAGCAATCCGCCCATCCCGTCCTCCTGTTCGCTGACCGGCCCGGTCGGAGACTACCGCTACCGGGCGGGGCGCGGAAGCGTGCGGGACGACGGGAGAGCGCCGCCGGGCCTCAGCCGGGCATCAGCGTGTCGACCTCCTCGTCGGCGGGAAAGCGGCCGGTGGCAAGCTTGGAGAACGCAAGCTCGCCGTCGCGGACGATCTCGAACGCGCCGTGCGCGCCCGGGGCGATCTCCGCCTCGGCGCCTCTGGTCCGCAGCCGGTCCCTCACACGGAGGGCGCGGGGCTTGTAGTTTCAGGCCACGCAGTATTCGATCCGGAACTTCATGTCTGTCCCCATTTCTGTCCCCGTGGCGGTTCAGGCAAAGGCCGGCATCACCTCGCCGGCGAAACGGCTCATCATCTGCGGGTAGGACTGAATGCCGGCGAGCAGAATGTACTCGATGCCGCCATTGCCGAGTTGGCGGATGCGCTCGACGATCTCGTCCGGCGTGCCGATCAGGGCGCCGCGCTCGGCGGCCTTGCGCAGGTCGGGGTCGGACGCCATCGACGAGACATAGCTGCCGTCCGCGGTCCGCGCGAGCCGGTTCATCCGTTCCAGCGCGTCGATCCGCCTGGCGATCGCGTCGTCGCGCTCGTCCTCGCTGTCGATGATGTCGACCGCGCGGGCCAGCGCGACCGTCATCGGATCGAAGACCCTGCCGGCGGCCTCGACCGCGTCGCGATAGATATGGAAGCGCTCCAGCGCCACCTCGAAGGTCGCGAACTGGTCGAGCAGCAGCGAATAGCCGTCCCCGGCCGCCTTGCGCAGCGAGTCCGGGCGGCCGGCCGCGAGCCATAGCGGCGGGTGCGGCCGCTGCACCGGCGACGGCTCGACGACAATGTCCTCGAAATCCCAGCGCTCCGAGTGCCAGGAGAACCGTTCCTCGGCGACGAAGGCCTTGCGGATCAGCCCCATCGACTCCTCGAATCGCTCGCCCGCCTCCTCCAGGGGCACACAGAAGCCGTGGAACTCGTTCGGCCGGTAGCCCTTGCCGACGCCGAAATCCAGCCGCCCGTTCGACAGCAGATCGACGGTCGCGGCCTGTTCGGCGAGCAGAACCGGGTTGTGCCAGGGCACCACGATCACCGCCGTGCCGAGCCGGATCGTCGAGGTCTTGGCGGCCAGATAGGTCAGCAGGTTGAGCGAGGCCGATACCTGGGCCGCCCCGGTGAAATGATGCTCGACCAGGAAGATCGAGTGATAGCCCATGGACTCGGCAGACTGGATCGCGGCGACGAACTCGTCATAGGCGTGGCTGTCGTCGGAGACCGCCATCTTGTAGCGATCTGCCGCGCCGGCCCAACGCGAGGCCGCATCCGCGCTCTGGCCCCGGGCGGTGGCGCCGCCGAACATCCCGAACTTCATGAACGCATCCTCTTCAAGGCGCCTTGTCCGTCTCCGGTTCGCATCCGGCCCAGCCTGGCGGGCATCGCCGCGCGCGGCAAGTCAAACCGTGGGCGAGAAAGCCGCGGATATGCGATAGTCGCCCGATCCGCAATATCAGGAGGCCTCAGGATGCTGCCCATGCCGATTGCCGATCTGAACGCGATTGCCGAGGACCTCGCCGCAACCGGCCAACGGGTGCGCGTCCTGTGGCAGCGGCCCGACACGCTGGCCTTCGTTGCGCGCGGCCGGGAGTATCGCAGCGAGTTCCACATCAACCCGTCCGACGAGGTGATGTACATGATCCGCGGCGAGATGAACCTCCATTTCCGCACGCCCGAGGGCAAGGAGGACGTCTCGGTGCTCAAGGAAGGTTCGGCGATCTACACCGCATCCGGCGTGCCCCATTCGCCGCGCTTCCCTCCCGACGCCTTCCTGCTGGTCATGGAGCGCCAGCGCATGCCGGGCGAGGTGGACCTGTTTCAGTGGTTCTGCCCCGAATGCGACGAACTCCTGCACGAGATCGACTTCGTGGTCGAGGACTACACCCTCGACCCGGTCTCCAAGGCCTACGCCCGGTTCTTCGAGTCCGAGGAAGCGCGGCGCTGCACGGCCTGCGGCAACGTGACGCCCGCGCCCTGAGCGGGAAGACAAAGAGGAGGACGCCCGATGGCGCCCAAAGAGATCATCACCTCGGCCAGCGCGCCGACCACCGGATTCTCCGATAAGGCGACGCCCTCGCCGCTCGCCCAGGCGATCCGTTTCGGCAACATGCTGTTCGTCTCCGGCCAGGGCGCGCTCGACCCCGAGACCCGCACGGTGATCGACGGCGACATCGAGGCGCAGACCCGCCAGACGCTCGCCAATCTGGAGAGCGTCCTGAAGACCGCCGGCGCGACGATGGCCAATGTGGTCAACATGCGGGTGTGCCTGCGCGACACCGCGGATTTTCCGCGGTTCAACGCGGCGTTCACGCACTACATGGCCGGCGAGAAGGTCACCCGGACCTGCATCGGCGGTACGCCGCACCGCGCCGGCGTCAATGTCGAGATAGACTGCGTGGCGATGTTCGACTGAGCCTGGGCCGCAGCCGACCGATCGAAGGCCGCGTCCGCCCGGAGAACCGCCGCTATCGCCGCTCGGGACAGCAACGAAGCGCGGCGATTCCCGTCCGGGCCCGTGTCTCGTCTCACGCGCGCTGCCGGGAGCGCATCGGCCGTCACCTCGCCACCCACTTGTCGCCCGGCTGGAAGGCGACGGGGATTTCGCGCCCGACCTCGCGATAATACCGTTCGGCGCCCGGATGCAGCTTGCCGGGCACGACCTCGAGCGCGGCGTCGAGGTTGATGACCTTCTTCATCCAGGGCGCGGCGGCGTGGACCTCCTCGATGTGCTCCCAGAACGCCTTGGTCATGACGTAAACCTTCTCCGCCGGCATGCTCGCCCGGACGCTCAGCCCGACCAGAGCGCCCAGCGTCGGTGCCGGCCGGTCGTTGACCTGGTTCGGTCCGTAGGCATCGGCCGGGATCTGCCGCCTGGTGCGGCCCGGTGTCCGCAAGAGCTTGCCCTGCCTGGAGAGATCGACTTCGAGCAGACGGATCTTGTTCTGCAATGCGATCTGCTGGATTGCCGGGCTTGGCGGATTAGCCGGAACCACCAGAAGGTCGAACTTCTTGTCCTGGAAGGCCTGGATGGCGGCCGACCAGCTCATGTTGACCTTCTTGTAGTCCTTGCCGTCCTTGTAGCCCGCCTGGCTGTCGATCATCGTCCGGACGATCCGCGTCGCGGCGCCGCCGGGCGGGCCGATGAAGACGTTACGGCCCTTGATGTCGGCGATCTTCCTGATGCCCGAGCTGGCGTAGGTGACGTAGGTGTAGGGACCCAACTCGTAGGTGAAGATGTGCGCGACCTTCTTCACCAGTTCGGGGCCGTTCTTGACCTTCCTGAAAGGGCCGGCCTGTTTGTGCATCAGCATCACGCCGATCGGCGAACCCATGAAGAAGTCCATCTTGCCCTGCGCCGTGAGCAGCATGTGACGCATGCCGGTCCCGGTCGCGGAGATCTGGATCCTGGTGTCGGGCACATACTTGTTCACCACGTTGGCGAAGGCTGTGTTGATGGTGAACGGCGACATGCCGGGCGCCAGGCTTCCCAGCTTGTAGAACTCCACGGCGCCGGCTTGCCCCGCCGACAGCGCGACGGCCGCCGCGGCGACCAGGATCGTCTTCCGGTTCTGCGTGGTCATGGTCCTCTCCTCCCCAGTGTCAGTCGCTGTGTCGGTCCCGGTTCGACGAAACGGGCCCTCATGCGTCCGCCCGCCGACCCTCGGCCGGCGACCGGCGGAAGCGGTCGATGCCGTAGAGCGCGACACAGGCCGCGAAACCGCCGATCTCCAGAGTCGGATCCGGCAACAATATTACAATTCCCGCCGCAAGGCGCGCGATCCGCAAGGCGTTCGCGATACGCCCGCGCGTGTCATAGCCGGCAAAGCCCGTGGCGATCATCCAGACCGCCGCCAACAGCCTGACGATGACCCAGACGAAGGCGCCGGGCTCGAAGCTCTCGACGAGCAGAAGCGACGGGTTGAAGGCGAAGACGAACGGGATCAGAAAGCCCACGAGCGAGATCCTGAGCGACTGCATCGCGGTCTCCAGCGGGCGCGAGCCGGCGATCGGCGCCGCGGCATAGGCAGCCAGCGCGACCGGCGGGGTGACCGAGGAAAGCACGCCGAAATAGAGCACGAACATGTGCACCGTCAGGACCGAAAGGCCGAGCTTGACGATCGCCGGCCCCATGATCAAGACGATGATCAGATAGGCCGGCAGGGTCGGCAGGCCCATGCCGAGGATCAGCGAGCCCACCATTACCAGCAGCAGGGCCAGGAACAGGCTGCCGTCGCCGACCGACTCCAGGAGCGAGGCGAATCCGATCGCCACGCCGGTCTCGTTGACGACGCCCAGGATGATTCCGATCGTGCCGACGGCGACCATGATGCGCGCGGCCTGATAGCCGCCCGAGGCAAGCGGCTTCAGGAGGCGCTGCGGCCGGCGGCGGATGTCGCCGTCCATCGCCAGGCCGACCGCGATCGCGGCGATCAGGGCGACGAAGCCGGCCATCGCCGGCGACCGGCCGACGATGAGCACGGCCATCAACGCGACGATCGGCAGGACGAAGCGCAGCGACTGCACCCAGTCCGCGCGCGTAAGGGACTCGCGCTCCTCCTTCGCGATCGGCTCGATGCCGAGCCGGACCGCCTCGGTATAGACCTGGGCGAAGATGCCGAGATACTTGAAGATTGCCGGCAGCAGCGCGGCCGCGCAGATCGTCAGATATGGCGTGCCGGTGAGTTCGGCCATCAGGAAGGCGGCCGCGGCCATCACCGGCGGCGTAACCTGGCCGCCGCTCGAGGCCGCCGCCTCGACCGCGCCGGCGAAGGCGGGCGAAAAGCCGCGCTTCCTGATCATCGGGATGGTGAAGACCCCGGTGCCGACCACATTGGCCATCACGCTGCCCGACATGGTGCCGAACAGGGCGCTGGCGACGATGGCGGCATGGGCAGGGCCGCCCCGGATCGCGGCCGTCGCGGTCATCGACACCCGGAGCAGGATCGCGCCGGCGCCGGTCTCTTCCAGCATGGCGCCGAAGACGACGAAAATCAGCACCACGCCCGCGACGATCCCCGTCGGGCGCCCGAAGACGCCATCGAAGCTGTGCCAGGTGGTGCGGATGATCTCCACCAGATCGATGCCGGCGTGCTGCAGGAACCAGGGCAGCGACTGGCCGAGGAGCGCGTAGCCGAGGAACAGAATCGCGACCAGCGCAAGCGGCGGCCCGAAGGTGCGCCGCGTCAGCTCCAGCGTCACCAGGAGGCCGAAATAGCCGGTCGCGATGTCGATGGTCTCGAACTCGAAGACGCCGTCCCACAGGCGCTCGCTGGTGATCAGGAACCAGTAGATGACGAACAGGAACCCGAACAACAGGGTGGCGTCGACCGCCCAGAGCAGCGCCTTCGCGGGACGCGGCGCGCCGGGGTAGCGCAGCGCCAGGGGCTCGCTCAACAGCACGATCACCACGCCGAAGCCGATCGCCGCGGTGCGCACGGTGTTCTCGTCGACCAGCGCGATCCCGGCGACGTAGCAAATCAGGGCGGCGAAGATAAAGGACAACGCGCGCGCCGCGCCCGACGATACCGTCGTCATCGACTCCACCCGGACGCTCTCCCCGGTCCGCCACGCCGCCGCCGGCCATTTGCCGGGCCGACTCGTTCGGATCAAGGATGGCGGCCGGTGAGCCGGCTGTCATCCGCAATCTCGCACCGCAATCCCGCCATTAAACGGGTCGGCCGGCCGCATCATTCTGCAGCCTCGCAACGCAGTGAGCCGGGCGGGCGGCATGAGCTGCACCACGGACTTTCCGCGGTTCAACGCGGCGTTCACGCACTACATGGCCGGCGAGAAGGCCACCCGAACCTGCATCGGCGGCGCGCCGCCCCGCGCCGGCATCAATGTCGAGATCGACTGCGTGGCGATGTTCGACTGAGCCTCGGAGGCCGCCACGGACATGGTCTTGAGACGTTATACTTCATGTTGCCCGCCGGCCGGTGAGTAGAATGAGCGCGCGCGCCGGGAACGGGGCGACATGACGGAGACGGACGCCTCGCCAGTAACCAAATCGCCGGGCGCAGAAACTGAGAGATGGCTACATCGCTCCTTTGACGTCACAACGATGTAAGGCGCAATTCGCGATTCGCAGGCTTGGGATAGAGACGGCGGCGGACCGGCCGGGCCTCGATCACCGCCGGTCCTCGCGGACGTAAGGAAGGCCCAGCGCGCCCGGGGCGTCGGAGCGCGACCGGCGCAGCCCGGCATAGACCAGCACGGCCAGGGTCGCGAGAAACGGTGTCATCTGCAGGAAATACTGCGGCACCGGCCAGCCGGCGGCAAAGATGCGGGGGATCAGCGCCTCGATCCCGCCGAACAGCAGCGCGCCGAAGACGGCGCGGCCGGGCATCCAGCGCGCGAAGATCACCAGGGCGATCGCGATCCAGCCGCGCCCGTGGGTCATCTCGTTGACCCAGATCTTGGCCGCCGCCAGTGCGAGATAGCCGCCCGCCATGCCGCACAGGGCGCCGCCCGCGGTGACCGCGCAGAACCGGTAGAGATCGACCCCGATGCCGGCGGCATCGGCGGCCTGCGGGTTCTCGCCTACCGCGCGCAGATTGAGCCCGATCCTGGTGCGGAACAGGAACCACCAGACGCCGGCGACGATCGGGATCGTGAGGTAGACCATCGCATCCTGGGCGAAGACGATTTTGCCGAGGAAGGGGATGTCGGAAAGGACGCCGAGGTCGAGCTTCCGAAAGCCGGCGATCGCCTTGTCGTTCCACCTCAGCCCGATGAGGCCGGTGAGCCCGACGCCGAAGAAGACGATGGTGATGCCGGTCACCACCTGATCGGCCCGCAGCACGACGACCAGGAAGGCGAACAGGGCGGCGACGATGACGCCGGCCACCCCTGAGGCGATCATGCCAATCGGCGTCGACTGGCCGAGTTCGACATAAGCCGCGACGCCGGTCAGCGCGCCGCACAGCATCAGGCCTTCGGCGCCGAGATTGATGACGCCCGCGCGCTCGTTGATGATCAGGCCCAGCGTGGCCAGGATCAGCGGCGTTGCGAAGACCGGGGTAAAGGCGAGCCAGTTGGCGATGAACTCCATGGCCGGTCCCTAGTGGATCAACCGAGACATTTAAATCCCCCGGCCGATGATGATCTGGCGACCAGAACGCATTCAAATATCTCGATAAGTCGATCCATCAACATAAAACCAGTGGTTCGAAGCGAAAGATTCGAACCACTAGCGCACCCAGCGCACCCGGTAACGCACCAGGAAGTCCGAGGCCGCGACGCACATCACGATGATCGCCTGGATCAGCGAGACCAGGGCCTGGGGCAGGCTGTAGAACACTTTCACGCTTTGCCCGGCCGCGTAGAGCCCGCCGATCAGGAAAGCCACCACGAGGACCGCCGCCGGGTTGTTGCGGGCGAGGAAGGCGATCATGATGCCCGAAAAGCCGTAGCCGGCGGCCATCGTTCCGGTCAGCCGGTGCTCCTGGGCGGTGGCCATGACGAACCCGGCCGCGCCCGAGAGCATCCCCGACAGCCCGACCGCGCCCAGGACGGTGAGCGCCACCGGAATGCCGGCGGCCAAGGCCATCGTCGGGTTGTTGCCGACGAAGCGCATGTAGACGCCAAGCCGGCTCCTTTCCATCACCCACCAGATAAGCGCGACCGTAACCAGGCTGAAGACCAGCCCGAGATGAACCTTCTCCCAGCCGATCAGGGCCAGCCGCTCGGCCGCATCGAAGGGCTCGGAGTGGGGGAAGCGCTCGCGCCGGTCCTGCCAGGCGCCGTAGACTTGGTTGAGAACGAACAGATAGGCGACGTAGTTCAGGAGCAGGGTCGAGATGACCTCGTTGACGCCGAGCCTGATCTTCAAGAGCGCCGGCGGGAGGATCCAGACGAAGCCGCCGACCAGCGAGAGGATCAGCATCAACCCGATGCGGATCGACGGCGGGCCGATGTCGAAGATCGCGATCATCGTCGCCCCGATCGCGCCGAAGAAGAACTGACCCTCGATGCCGATATTCCAGAAATTCACCCGAAACGCGATCGCCGCGCTGAGCCCGACCAGGATCAGCGGGCTGCATTCGATCAGGACGCTCGACAGGCCCAGCTTGTCGAAGAACGTCAGCACGACGAACTCTTTGAAGATGTTGGCCGGCTCGACGCCGGCGGCCACCAGGATCGCCACCGAGATGCCGAGCCCGACCGCCAGCGACAGCGCGATGAAGCCGGCATGTTTGACGCGCCCGATCGACTGGCGCACATCGAGGCTCAGCCGGCCGAAATGGCGGCGCGCGGGCCGGGCGGGCAGGGCCAGATCAGGCATGATCGACCATCAGCCGGCCGACGGCCTGGCGGTCGGCCGGCCGGTCGAGCTCGCCGACGATCCGCCCGCGGTTCAGGACGCCGACCCGGTCGGACAGGTCGAGCACCTCGTCGAGGTCCTCGCTGATGAGGAGTACGGCCGCTCCGGCATCGCGCGCCCGGCGCAGATGGGTGTGGACCGCCGCGCACGCCCGCACGTCGAGCCCGCGGGTTGGCGAATGAGCGACGAGCACGCCGGCATCGCGCGCCAGCTCGCGCGCCAGCACCAGCTTCTGCGCGTTGCCGCCCGACAGCAGCCGCGAGCGGGTGAGCGGCGCGGCGCCCTGGATCTCGAAGGCCTCGATGGCGGCCGCGGTATCCTCGTCCATCGCGGCGCCGGAGACCCACCAGCCGCCGTACTTGCCCGCCTCCAGCCCGGACAGCCCGTAATTCTCACTCACCGTCAGATCGGCGGCGAGCCCCAGGGCGTAGCGGTCCGCGGGGATGCTTGCCAGCCCGGCGCGGCGGCGGCGGCGCGGGTGGGCCGCGCTGATCTCGACACCGTCCAGCGCAATGCTGCCGGAGGTAGCCTCGCGCACCCCGACCAGGATCTCCGCGAGCTCGGTCTGGCCGTTGCCGCCGACCCCGGCGATGCCGTAGATCTCCCCGCCGCGCACGGCGAGACTGACGCCGGCAAGCCTCTTCGGACCGCCGGCGCCGCCGGCCTCAAGGCCGGCGATCGCGAGCCGAACGCCGCCGACAGCCCCGGCCCGCGGCGTATCGTCGCGCGGCGCGGAGCCGACCATCAGCTCGGTCATCCGCGCGCTCGACAGCGTGGCCGGGTCCTCGGCGGCGACCGTCCGCCCGCCTCGCATGATCGTCACCCGGTCGGCGAAGGCGTGCACCTCGCGCAGCTTGTGGGTGATCAGCGCCACCGCCGAGCCCTGCGCCGCGATGTCGCGCACCAAAGTAAGCAGGCGGTCGGCCTCCTCATCGGTGAGCACGGCCGTCGGCTCATCGAGGATCAGCACCCGCGCGCCGCCGATCAGCACCTTGACGATCTCGACCCGCTGCTGCTCGGCGACCGAGATCGAATCGACGCGGGCGTCGGGATCGAGCGGGAACCCCAGCTCCTCGCTGTAGCGGCGGATCCCGGCCGCGATTCGCTCGATCCCGCGCGACCAGGAGCCGCGCACGGGGTTCGCCAGCATCACGTTCTCGGCCACGGTGAACGACCGGACCAGCTTGAAGTGCTGATGCACCATGCCGATGCCGAGAGCGCGCGCATGGGCCGGGCCCGCGATCTCGACCGCCGCGCCGTCGAGGACGATGCGCCCCTCCTCGGGCACATAGAGCCCGCAGGCGACGTTCATCAGCGAGGACTTGCCGGCGCCGTTCTCGCCCAGCAGCGCATGGACCTCGCCGTAGTCCAGCCGGAACCACGCCCGGTCGAGCGCCTTGAGCCCGTCGAAATCCTTGGTGAGCCCGCTCAGCTCGAGCGCCGCGGTCATCGGTGAGGCTCCATCGAGCGGCGCCGAGGGACCCGGCCCGGCCGAAAGCGGCCCGGCCGGGCGCGGTCGGACGTCTTCCGGGTGGGCGGCTCAGAGCTGGCCGATGACGCCCTTGACCAGGTACTTCATGCCCCACAGCTCGCCGTCGCCCGGCGTCTCGCCGGCGGGGATGACGATCTTGCCCGCATTGTCCCGGATCGGGCCGGTGTAGACGTGCCAGCCGTCGATGATTTTCCGGCGGGCGGCCATGACCTTGTCGACCACCGCCTTGGGCACGACCTCGTTGCAGCAGGCGATGTCGGCGCCGCCGTGCTTGAGGCCGACGAACTCGCCATGCGGCTTGGTCTTCCAGGCGCCGCCGGAGATCTCCTTGTAGAGCGGGACCAGGAAGCGGTCCCACACCCAGACCGAGGAGCACAGCGTCGCCTTGGGCGCGAATTCCCGCATGTCGCGGTGATGGCCGGTGCCCCAGACGCCCTTCTCCTGGGCCGCAACCTGGACGGCGGGCGTGTCGACATGCTGGCCGATCACGTCGATGCCGCGCTCGATCAGCGCCAGCGCGGTCGCCCGCTCCTTGACCGGATCGTACCACGAGCCGGTGTAGACCACGTTGACGGTCGCCTTGGGATTGACCGCCTGAGCGCCCAGCGCATAGGCGTTGACCGTCCAGGTCACCAGCCCCAGCGGATGGGCGGCGACGAAGCCGAGCTTGTTGGTCCTGGTCATCGCACCGGCGACCATCCCGCACAAATACTGGCTCTCGTAGGTCCGGCCGTAATAGGACTGCAGGTTAACCCCGTTGGTGGTGCCGGCCGGGTTGACGAAGGCGACCTCGGGATACTCCTTGGCAAGCTCCTTGAAGGTGTCGGAATAGCCGAATGCCGAGCCGTTGATGATGTTGAAGCCGCGGCGGATGAAGCGTTCGACCACCGGGCGGATGGCCGAGGACTTCTCCGGCACCTTCTCGGCAAACGGGATCTTCCAGCCGAGCTTGCCCTCGACCCGGATGCGGGCCTCGTCGATCGCCTGGGTCCAGCCGCCGTCGTTCTTGACGTTGAAATAGACGAAGGCGACCTTGGGCTCGCCCTTGAGCTTGAAGGCTGCATCGGCCGCGCCCGCCGCGCCCAGCGCCAGCGCCGCGGCAGCGCCGACCAGAACTGTTCTGAACATCATATCCCGCTCTCCCCTGCGTGGAGGGTCGTCATGGAGCCTCGACCCGTATTCGCTTTGCCGACACCGTGTTCGGACCGGGGACCGTAAGAAACGATCGGACGGCTGTCAAACTACGGCCCGGCAGGTCGCGCCGTTGTCGCGGTGGCGACAATTCGCGACAATGCGGGCTGGGCGCCGCGGCCGGGCGCGGATCGGGAGGATGGGCGCATGAAGCGGAGCGAAGAGCGAATTCTCACCACCCATGTCGGGAGTCTCATTCGCCCGCAGGAGATCAAGGACCACCTGATCGCCAGGCACAAGGGCGGATACGACGAGGCCGCGCATCGCCGCAGCCTGACCGGGACCGTCGCCGAAGTGGTGCGCCGGCAGGCGGAGGCGGGGATCGACGTCGTCAGCGACGGCGAGTTCGGCAAGGGGATAAGCTGGGCGCAGTACATGCTCGAACGGCTCAGCGGCTTCGAGCGCCGGCTGCTCGACGAGGACGCGACCGATCCCCAGCAGGCCGGCGCCGACCGCGGGCGCTTCCCGGAATTCTACCGGGAGATGGACGAGGCCGACGGGCGGGACGGGCGCGGCGACGGCGGCGCGGTCAAGGCCGAATCGGTCTGCGTCGGGCCGATCGCCTATACCGGCCAGGCCGAGTTGCAGCGCGATATCGACAACCTGAAGGCGGCAATGGAGGCGGTCGAGGTCGAAGAGGGCTTCCTGCCGGTCGCCGCCCCCGCCAGCTCCATTCCGGACCGGCGCAACGAGTACTACGCGACCGACGAGGAGTGCGTGTTCGCGCTGGCCGAAGCGATGCGCACCGAGTACCGGACCATCGCCGAGGCCGGGCTGCTGGTACAGATCGACGACGCGCGCGCGGCCGTCACCTTCGACCGGATGGTCCCACCGGCGAGCAAGGAGGAGTTCCTGTCCTGGCTCGAGATGCACATGGCGGCGCTGAACCACGCGATCGAAGGCATTCCGGCCGAGCGTATCCGCTATCACGTCTGCTGGGGAAGCTGGCCCGGCCCGCATACCACCGACGTGCCGCTGAAGGACATTCTCGACCTCGTGCTTTCGGTCAATGCCGGAGCGTATGTCATCGAAGGCGCCAACCCGCGCCACGAGCACGAATGGCGGGTCTGGCAGGACGCGAAGCTGCCCGACGGCAAGCTGCTGATCCCGGGCGTCATCAGCCACGCCACCAACATCGTCGAGCATCCCGAGCTGGTCGCCGAGCGCATCGTCCGCCTGGCCAGGCTGGTCGGGCGCGAGACCGTCATCGGCGGCACCGACTGCGGCTTCGCCCAGGGTCCGTTCCACCGCCGGGTCCACCCGACCGTCATGTGGGCGAAGCTGGAAGCGCTCGTCGAGGGTGCCCGGCTGGCGAGCCGGGAGCTCTGGAAGCGGTAACGGTTCAGCCCGCTTCGGCCCCCGCGTCTTCCTCGCCGCCTTCTTCGCCGCCCATTGCGGCGGCGATGGCGCGGTGGCGGTCGGCGAGCCAGCCGGGGTCGGCGCGGTCTTCCGGGCGGACGGCGACCTCGATGGCGACCTTGGCCGGCGCGGCAAGCACCAGGACGCGGTCGGCCATCTCCAGCGCGTCATCGATCCGATGGGTGATCAGGACGCAGGTCTTGCCGAGCCGGCGCACCAGCTCCGTAAAGTCCGCGCGCAGGGTCTTCGACGTGACGTGGTCGAGTTGGCTGAAGCTTTCGTCCAGCAGCACCAGCGCCGGGTCGACGCACAACGCGCGGGCGAGCGAGACCCGCTGGCGCATACCGCCGGACAGTTCGTAGGGGTATTTGCGGACGTTCTCTTCGCCCGTGATCTTGACGTTCGCCAGCCAGTCGATCGCCTGCTTGCGCTGGAATTGCCGGTCGCGGCCCAGGATCTCCAGCCCCAGGGCGACATTCTCCCACGCTGTGCGCCAGGGCAGCAGGCGGTCGGTCTGGAAGCTGACCGCGAGCTTGCCGCGCAGTTCGCGGAACTGGTTGTAGGGGTCCAGCCCCTCGACCCGGACAGCGCCGCGGGTCGGCTCCATGACCCCCATGACCATATGCAGTGCCGTCGATTTGCCGGCACCGGTGCGGCCCAGGAGCGCCACGATCTCGCCCTCCATCACTCTGAAGGACAGGTCGAGGACGGCCGCGTGCGCGCCGAAATACTTGTCGACGCGATCGAGCTCGATAATCGCGCGGCCGTTCGCTCCGCTCACCGGACAGTCACCTCCGGGCGCCATTTGAGCAGCCGCTTCTCGGCCCAGGCAACGATCGCCTGGACGCCGAGATTGACGACCACCAGCAGGATGGTCCAGCCGATGACGGCCTGCATGTTGAGCTCGTCCTGGGCAAGCCCCATCCGCGCGCCCATGCCGGTATTGACGCTGACGAGTTCGGCGAAGGCCGTCATCCGCGCCGCGTAACCGATGATCGACTTGGTGGTCATCAGGATGTAGGGCACGACATGCGGCAGGATCAGGAGCCGGAAGACCTGCCAGCGGGTTGGCCGGAAGGTCTCCACCGCTTCGACCAGATCGGTCGACAGCGCCTTGATGCCGTCATAGACGTTGAGCGCGTAGAACGGGATCAGGATCACGCCGAGGATGAAGAAGACGCGCTCCTCGGTGCCCCTGAACCAGAAGATCGCGAACAGCATCCACGACAGCGCCGGCACGCCGGTGAAGATGACGATGATCGCCTTGAGATAGGGTTCGGCCGGGCGCGACATGCCCATGATCGCGCCGATCACCGAGCCCGCCACCAGCGAGAACGCGACCGCGAGGATCAGCCGCAGGATGGTCGTGACGATGTGGATGTAATCGTTGGCGAGGATGTTGAGGATCTCCTCGCCGGTCAGCAGCGCGGACGGCATGATGTAGACTGGAGCGGCCCAGCTCCAGGCCTCCATCCCGAAGACGATCGCCGCGATCACCACGACGGAGGCGATCAGGTCGCGCCGGAAATAGTTACGCCCGCCGGCGCCGGCGGGCATCTCCGGTCCGGCGGCGCTTTCGCCGGCACGGTCGATCCGGGTGCTCATACCCCGGGCCACGCCGGGCGCCGCGGCCCGGCCGCGGCGCATCTCCTGGGTGAGGTCGGCGAAGTCGGTTTCAGGCCGGCCCGCGCCTCAGACGGCAAAATAGGACTCCGGCACCGTCGCTGGCAGCGCGCCCGCCTTGCGCATGATCTCGCCGGCGAACCGGATGTCCTCGCGGTTCTTCTCGACCGCCATCGAGCGCATCTTGAACTGCATGCGGCCGGAGTCCATCGCGGTCTTGAGCACCGCGGGCTTGATCTTGACCGTCGGTCCCAGCGCCTGGAAGTCGGCCGGGTTGGCCATGATCCAGTCGAAGCAGTCGGCATAGACCTTGACCACCTGGGCGAGGGTGTCCGCCGGCGCGTCGCCCAGGGCCTTGCGGTTGACGCCAATGCAGAAATAGGGCTGATCGCGCCCGGTGTGACTGCGGTAGAACTCGTTGACGTTGAGGAACACCTTGGAGCCCGGGATCTTGTGCAACCCGGTCGACAGCGCGTGCTCCCAGACGATCGCCGCATCGGCGCGCCTGGCGGCGACGATACTGATCGTCGCCGGCGGGTTGGGCGCGTTCTGGATGCGCACGTCGTTGTCGAAGTCGATTTCGCCGAAAACCTTGGCCCAGGTCTTGGCCATCTTGAAGGTGCCCGAGGCCTGCATCGCGGCGACGGTCTTGCCCTTGAGATCTTCCAGCGAGCCGGGTCCGTCGTTGCGCGCGAAGATGCCGGCCAGCGTGCCGGTCGAGACGACGCCGATGATCTGCACCGGCGCGCCCTTCATGTGCATCTTGGCAAACGAATCCCAGGTGCCCACGCCGATCTGGAAATTGCCCTTCAGGAAATCGGCGTAGTAGGTGCCGAGCCGGTTGTAGACCCGGAAGGAATCGAACTTCAGGCCGTGCTTCTCGTCGAACTTGTTCTTGAACAGCACCTGGTTCTGCAGGTTCGACCAGCCGCCGGCGAGCGTCGCAGTCGTCAGAGTCGGGGGCGACGCGCCGAAGGAAAGGTTGGGCGCGGCAATCAGGCCGGCGCCGAGCGCCAGACCGGTCGTGCCGGCACCTTCGAGAAAACTCCTGCGTGTAACGGTCGTGCTCATCGCGGTTCTCCCTTCGCCATCCGCCGCGCTGGCGGATTTTGACTTGAGACCATCTTCGGGAACAATATCGGCGCTGTCCACACCGCGGATCCCGAGGGCGAGCCGGTCGCGCCGATGCAGAACGTCTGGATCCACTACCTCAACCGCGCCGATGTCGAGGCGTTGGCGCTGAGCGATGAGGAGATCGTCGCCGCGGTCGAAGGCGCGCTTGCGGCCCAGGGAGAGGGCCGCACGGTCGTCGAGCCGCGGGTACACTTGGTGCCCGAGTCCTCCGACAAGGGCCATTTCAACATCCTGCGCGGCTATATCGCGCCGCTCGGCGTCGCCGGCGTCAAGGTGGTCGGCGACTTCGTCGACAACTGGCGCTGCGCCCTGCCGTCGGAAATGGCGATCCTCAACCTGTTCGATCCCGCGACCGGCATGCCGCGGGCGTTGATCGATGCGACCGCGATCACCGGTATGCGCACCGGGGCGATGACGGCGATCGGCGCCCGCCATCTCGCGCGAAAGGACAGCAAGGTCCTGGGCCATATCGGGGCGCGCGGCACCGCCTACTGGAACGTCCGGCTGCTCGATCACCTGTTCGACTTCGACGAGATTCGCGTCCACTCGCGCCGGCCCGAGAGCCGGGAGGCGTTCGGCGAACGGCTGCACCGCGATCTCGGCAAGCCGATCCGTGTGGTCGATGACTGGCGCGGTTGTCTGGAGGGCGCGGACATCCTGGTCGAGGCCTCGCGGCTTCCCGCGCCCGCGCCGCTGTTCAAGACCGAATGGGTCAAGCCCGGCGCGCTGGTGGTGCCCTACGGGACCATGAGCGCGGTCGAGACCACCCTGACCGACGTGATGGACAAGATCGTGGTCGACGACTGGGGCCAGTGCCGCCCGGGCCTGCCGTTCGGCGCGCTGCGGCGGCATGTCGACGAGGGCAGGCTGACCGAGGAGACGCTCCACGCCGAGCTCGGCGAGATCGTCGCCGGCGCGAGACCCGGGCGCGAGGCCGACGGGGAGACGATCCTGTTCTGGCACCGCGGGCTGAGCCTTTCCGACATCGCGCTCGGCGTGAAGATGTTGGAGAAAGCCGCCGCGCTCGGCCTCGGCCAACGGCTGCGCTACGCCTGACCAGATCGCCGGGAGGCCGTCCTGACCATCGCCTGCTCGCGCATGTACAATGTCGTACCGGAGGCCCGCGCGGCCTGGCGGCGCATCTTCGAATGGGCCGCCGGACGCGCCGGCGTGGCGCTCGAAGTGATCGAGTATCCCGCGCCCGCGCCGCTCGACGCGCTGTGGGCGCGCGAGGACATGGGCTGTGTGTTGATGTGCGGCTGGCCTTATGCGATGGCCGGGCCTCGACCGCTGCTAATCGCGACCGCGGCGCCCTCACCGCCGCGCTACGGCGGCGAGCCGGTCTATTTCACGGATTTCGTGGTGCGCGCCGACAGCGGCTACCGCAGCCTTTCGGACACGTTCGGCGGGCGGCTCGCCTGGACCGTCGAGAACTCTCATTCGGGTTACAACGCGCTGCGCCATCACCTGCTGTCCTACCGGACGGAGGATCGGCGGGATTTCTACGGCGAGACGGTGGGCCCGCTTGTCTCGCCCATTCGGGCGCTGCGGAGCGTGATCGACGGCGCGGCGGACGTCGCCCCGCTGGACAGCCTGTGCCACGATCTCCTGAAGTGCCACGCGCCGGAGCGGGTGGCCGGGCTCAGAACAATCGAGACGACCGGTCCCGCGCCCTTCCCGCCGCTGGTCGCGAGCCCGGGGACGGATTCCGGCGACTGCGAACGGCTGCGGCAGGCGCTGCGATCGGCCCACGAAGACCGGGCGTTGCGTCCCGCGCTGGACGATGCGCTGATCGAGCGATTCGTCGCCGCAGCGCCGACTCTGTACGACGTTACAGTGAGCCGTGCGGAGACGGCGATCGCCGCCGGCTATCCGCGGCCCGGCTGAGGGCCTTTACCCTGGCGGCTTGGGGTTTCCGAGCAGCACCGGGACCGGCGCACTCACCGCCGGGTGGACATGAACCGCGCGGCGCGCCGCCCGCCCGTCAGGATTCAGCGCGGCTCGAGCCGCCAGATCGGCTCGCCGTTCTCGTCCAGCAGCAGATAGAGGTGGCCGTCCGGGCCGCTCCGCACGTCGCGGATGCGGTTGCCGAAATCGGTCAGCAGGCGCTCCTCGGCGACGACGCGCACGCCGTCCAGCGTCAAGCGGACCAGGAGTTGGCCGCGCAGCGCGCCGATGAACAGGTTCCCGCGCCAGCGCGGGAACCTGTTGCCGTCATAGAAGGCAAGGCCCGAGGGCGCGATCGAGGGCGCCCAATAGGTCTTTGGCTGGGCCATGTCCGGGCGCGCCGTCTCCGTGGCGATGATCGAGCCGCTGTAGTTCCGGCCGTAGGTGATCACCGGCCAGCCATAGTTGACGCCGCGCTCGATGACGTTGACCTCATCGCCCCCGAGCGGGCCGTGCTCGTGCGACCAGATGCGTCCGGTGACCCGGTCGATGGCGAGGCCCTGCGGGTTGCGGTGCCCCCAGGACCAGATCTCCGGCCGGGCGTCGGGCTTGCCGACGAAGGGGTTATCGGCGGGAACGCTGCCGTCCTCGTTCAGACGCAGCACCGAACCGGCGTGGCGGCCGAGGTCCTGGGCGTCCGAGCGACGCCCGCGGTCGCCGATGGTGAGATAGAGCTTGCCGTCGGCGCCGAAGACCATGCGCGAGCCGAAATGCTGGCCGGCGTCGGTGCCCGGCCGTGCGGTGAAGATGGTCTCGAACCCTTCGATGCCGCGCGCGCCCAGCCGGCCCCGGCTGACCGCGGTGTTGACCCCCTCGCCCACCGGCCAGGCGTGGGTGAGATAGACCAGCCGGTTCTCGGCGAATCCCGGGTGCAGGACGACATCGAGCAGCCCGCCCTGGCCGTAGGAGCGGATCGGCGGCAGGCCTTGCAACGCGCGTGAGACCTTGCCGTCGCGCCCGACCGTGCGCAAATTGCCGTCCTTCTCGGTGACCAGCATCCGGCCGTCGGGCAGGAAAGCGAGGCCCCAGGGCTGATCGAGCGGCTCGGAGACCGGCACCAGGGCGAAGGCGTGCCGTTGCGAGCGGTAGTCGACGGCCTCGGCCGCGTGCGGCAGCGCAAGGGCGCCGAGCGCGGCGGCGGCGATCAGCGCGCGCATCGCACCGGCCGGCCGGACAGGCTCAATCCAATCCATCACATGCCGGGACTAAGCACTTGGCCCGCCGCGCCTGCCGCCGCCGCGCGGGCGTGCTGCTGGGCGCGAACCTTCTCGACCGCCCCGGCGCCGGTCTCGGTGGCGGTGAAGATATCGAGCGCGTCGAGTTCGTCGTCGACCGGCGGGCTCAGCGCCAGATCGGTGTATGCGAGGCGGTCGGGGTCGCGCTCGACCCGCTTGCGTGCGCGCCGGAACCGCCAAGCGAGCGCCGCCAGGCGCGCATGCTTGGAGACGATCTCCCACGCATAGTGGCCGTAGAAGACGACCGGGCTCTCGATCGGCATTCCGTAGCGCCGGTCCTTACGGTATTTCCGCCGGAACAGCCCGCCCTGCAGCGGATGGATCCCTTCGATGGACTGGCAGCCGTAGAACCAGAGCGCCAGGCGCATGATCCGGCGCGGGCGCATGTTGCTGACGACCGCACGGCGCATCAGGGTCTCGAGATGCTCGACGGTGTAGTAAGCCTCCCAGGCCCGATGATAGAGCGCCTGGAACTCCTGGCGCGTCATCAGCGGGTGGTCGGTGCAGACATGCTCGGTGTCGTAGTTGTTCATGTCCGGGTCCATCGCAACGCCCTTGTCGTAGAGCGCGCGGTGGTCGGCCGAACCCGGCAGCGGCGTCAGGCAGAAGAACTCCAGGAGGTCGAGCGGCAGTTCGCGCTTGATGATCTCGATGTCGCGCAGCACGCGCGCCGGCGTGTCGGCCGGGAAGCCCACGATGTAGCCGCACACAGTCAGCGCGCCGATCGACTTCCAGTCCTGCAGCATCTTGCGATACTCGGTGATCCGGTTCTGACGCTTCTGGGCCGCCATCAGGTTGTCCGGATTGATGTTCTCCAGCCCGATAAAGACCCGGTTGACGCCGGCGCGGCCGGCCTTCTCGACAAAGTCGGGGATGAGGTGGCACAGCGTATCGACCTGGATGATCAGCTTGAGCCTGATCCCCTCACCCTCGCGCAAGGCGATGATGCGGTCGAAGATCGCCTCCCAGTTGCGGTTGCGCGCGAAGTTGTCGTCGGTGATGAAGAACGAGCGGATGCCCTGGGCGTGGTGCTCGCGCACGATGTGCTCGATGTCATCGGCGGTGCGGTAGCGCGACTTGCGGCCCTGCACGTTGATGATGGTGCAGAAGCTACACTGGAACGGGCATCCGCGGCCCGAATCGAAGCTGGCGCGCCCGCCGACCGTCCGCTTCACCGTGCCTGCGGGCAGGATCGGCGTGGCCACGCCCTCCAGGTTCGGCAGATCGGCGAGGAAGTCGTAGAGCTCCCGCAGCTCGCCGCGATAGGCGTCCCTCAGCACCTGATCGAAGCGGCCTTCGGCCTCGCCGCTAAAGATCGAGATGCCGAGCGACCAAGCCTCGCGGATGTCGTCGGGCGCCTCCGGCAGCATCGCCAGGCACCCGCTGGGATGGAAGCCGCCGAGGCAGACCTGGATTCCGGCCGCGCGCAGCGGCCGGGCGATGTCGACAGCGCGCGGAAACTGATTCGACTGCACGCCGACCAGCGCCACCATGCCCTTGCCGCCGCCGTCGGCGATGGCGCGCGCGATCCGTGCGGGCCTGATCCGCGCGTTGGTCTCATCGAGCGTGACGATCTCGATGTCGACATGCTCACCGAGAACCCGACGCGCCCGGCAGTCCAGCGCGATACCGTTGAGCGCCGCCAGCGTGTTCGAAGGGATCTCCGAGCGCGCCCATTGGATGACGTAGCCGTCGTCGTCGTAGTGCGACGGCTTGATGAAATACAGCCGAAAGACCTCGGATCGATCCCGGCCGCTAGGTGTCTTTTTGAGGTTTTGCACTCTGTCGTCCTGGCTGGGCAGCCTAACAGGGACGCGCGCCCCGCAACCCGGACAATCTGGCGGGGCCGTTTCGGTACATTACCGGCCCTCCGACCGCGCGGAAAGACTGAGAAATGCTATTTCTAATCGTCGATCTCGACAAGCCGGGCCGCAATGACTTGCGATTGGCCAACGGGCCTCACCTGGACATTAGCAGGCCTTGTCGGCATCCCAGTGCATGGCTTCGATCTTGTGCCCGTCGGGATCGCGCACGAAGCAGCCGTAATAGGCATCGTTGTAGATCGGCCGGTAGCCGGGGGCGCCGTCATCGGGCGCCCCGGCCGCGAGCGCGGCGCGGTGGAATTCATCGACCGCTTCCTTCGAGCCGGCGCGAAAGCAGAAATGCGCCCCGTTGGCGACCGTCGCACGATTGCAGTCGATCGGCGTCTGGACCCAGAACTCGGGCAACGCCTTGCCGTAGGCGACAGCCTCGCCGTGCTCCATGATGCGGCGGCAGCCGAGCGCGCCCAGCACGGAGTCGTAGAATGCGCAGGCGCGCGCGAAGTCATTGGTCCCGATCGAGACATGGGACATGATGCCGGGATTGTCCTCGCTCATTCCTTCCCCCTGGCGACGGTCTCGGGCATGGCAGGCAAACAATAGCGCCAAACCGGGGAGATCTGTAGCCATGCCCATGATCGACGCCAACGGCGAGAGGCTGCATTACGTCAAGGAGGGCGCCGGGCCGGCAGTTCTGCTGATCCACTCCATGGGCGCCGATGTCCGCATGTGGCGCGATCAGATCGCGGCGCTGTCCGACCGCTACACCTGCATCGTCTTCGACTGCCGCGGCCATGGTGGGTCGAGCTACAACGCGCGCTTCGCGGTCGCCGATGTCGCCGCCGACCTAGATCCGGGCTGGGCGGCCTCGGCATCGCATCCTGCCACGTCATCGGGCTCGCCATGGGCGGGCCCGTCGCGCTCTCATTCGCCGCCCGGTGGCCGGATGCAGTCCGCTCGATCGTCATCGCCGACGGGTTCGTCGACATGCGCGAGGCGGGCGGCGCGCGGATCCCCGACTGGTCGAAGACCGTCCGCGCGACCCCGATGGCCGAGTTCGGCGAGATCTACGCCGATATGCGGCTGCTGCCGTGCGCTTCGCAGACCGCACGCCGCGCGCTTGCCGATGCGATCTCCAAAGTCTCGCCGCAAGCCTATATCGACGTGATGAAGGCGATCTTCGAGGTCGAGTTCATCGTCGAACTCTCGAAGATCCGCGCCCCGGCCCTGGTGATCTGGGGCGCCGAAGACGATGTCACCCCGCTGCCCCATTCGCGGCAGATCGCGGACGGCATTCCGGGGGCGCGGCTGGAGACCGTCCCGGGCGCCGCCCACATCGCCAACCTCGACCGGCCGGAGACGTTCAACTGCTTGCTCGCGGGCTTCCTCGACGCTCAGCCGGGATAGGCGAGGCCGGCCCTACGCAACCTGCTCAGCAGCGATTCGCTGGGCCAGCAACTTGCGGCCCTGGATGGCGGCGTGATCGACATTGATGTCGATCAGCACCGTGTCGCCCATGGTGTCCAGGCTCTTCTGCTGGGCGGCGATCGCCGCGACGTCTTGTTTGAGCGCCTTGGTGAACATCGCGCGCAGCTCCCCGGTGAAGGGCTCGTCGTTCCGCCGGAAGTTGCGCGCGTGATGCCAGAAATAGTGGGTTGAGGTCGCCGACTCCGGGGTGAGCGTGTGGTTCGAGTAAATCTCCGCACCTCGACTGCGGTTGCCCTCGCGCGCGCCGGAGCCGGCGATCGCGCTGCCCGCGTCGATCACGATGTGGCACGGCGGGGTGTAAGCAATGTTCTGCCAGCGGTCGACATTGGCGGCGGCGCCCAGCGTGTCGGCGTGCAGGAACTGCATGTGCGACAGATCGACGAGATTGTCGACCAGCAGCCGGTAGTCGCCCGCGACATGGTAGATGTCGCCGTAAGATGTCCACCCGGGGTCGTCGTTCCAGCGATAGTCGGGGATGAGGGCGGGCTCGGCCAGTTCCGGGGCGCCCATCCAGATCCAGGCTCAGCGCCAGCGCTCGACGACCGGATAGGCGCGCACGCCGGCACCGGGCGGGATCGCGGTCTGGCCGGGCGTCGCGATGCAGTTTCCGTCGAAGTCGAATTCCAGGCCGTGGTAGCCGCATTGCAGGCTGGCTTCGAGCAGCCGTCCCTGGGACAGCGGCAGCGAGCGGCGGCAGCACCGGTCCTCCAGGGCGAGGCCCGGCCGTCGGCCGCCCGGAACAGCACCACCGGTTCGTCCAGGATCGTCCGCGCGACAAAGCCGTCGGCGAGCTCGCGATCCCAGGCGGCCACATACCAGCAGTTGCGCATGAACATCGCGTAAACCTCCCCGAGTCTCCGAGCGGCCAGAGGCTCCCGCGTCCGACCGACGATATGGAGACCGGGCCGCGCCCCGGCCGTTCATCGAATCTAAATCCCAACCCCGACAGGTTTTCAACCGATTCTGACAACAGACCGGCCCGTGTCACGGTCCCCCCGGGACTTCACGGCCGCGGCGCTGAGCCCGCTGGCCGGCGCGCCGCCGTCGTTGCTATCCTGCCCTCCGGATGAGGCCCGACGGACAAGGGGGCAGGCAAGGACGGCCGAAGGCTCGGGACGCTACGACTACATGATCATCGGCGCCGGCTCCGCCGGCTGTGTGCTGGCCAACCGGCTGAGCGCCGGCGGCGCGCGCGTGCTGGTGCTGGAAGCCGGCGGGCCCGACAAGAGCTGGCTGATCCATGTCCCGCTCGGCGTCGGCAAGGTCTGGCGCGCGCCCGACTTCAACTGGTCCTACACCTCCGATCCGGAGCCGAATCTCGATGGGAGGGAGGTGTTCCACCCGCGCGGAAGGGTGTTGGGCGGGTCGTCCTCGATCAACATGATGGCCTATGTCCGCGGTCACCGCGGCGACTACGAGCGCTGGCACCAGAAGGGGCTCGACGGCTGGTCCTATGCCGACCTACTGCCCTATTTCCGCCGCGCCGAGATCTTTGAAGACCCGTCTGAAGACCCGTCGAACCCCTATCACGGCAGCGATGGCCCGCTCACCATCGAGACCAGCAGGATCGACGATCCGCTGATCGACATCTTTCTCGAAGCCGCGGTCTCGGCAGGCTACGGACTCACCGCGGACTATAACGGCGCCACGCAGGAGGGGTTCGCCCGGCTGCAGAGCAATATCCGCAACGGCAAGCGGTGCAGCGCCGCGGTGGCCTATCTCCATCCCGCGGTCGCCGCCGGATGGGTGCGGGTGGAGACCGGCGCGCTGGCCACCGGCCTGGTGCTCGAAAGCGACCGGGCCGCCGGCGTGCGCTACACGAAGGACGGGCGCAGCCGGACGGCGCTCGCCGGAACGGACGTGATCCTCTCGGGCGGGGCGATCAACTCGCCGCAACTCCTGATGCTCTCGGGCGTCGGCCCGGCTGAGCATCTGGCCGAGCACGGCATCGGCGCCGCGCTCGACCGCCCCGGAGTGGGCGCGAACCTGCAGGATCACCCTTCGATCGGCCTCGAGTACAACTACGCCGTCCCCTCGACCTTCCACCGGAAGCTCCGGTTCGACCGGCTGGCGTTCAACATGGTCCGGGCGCATTCGTTCGGCGCCGGCCCGGCGTCGCGCGCGCCGTCCTCGGCGACCGCCTTCGTGCGCAGCCGGCCGGAGATCGAACTGCCCGACATCCAGCTCTTCTTCCGGCCGGTCTCCTACAACGCGCGAATGGTTTCCGGTCCTGCGGCCGCCGTCGCCGGAGACCTTCACCTTCCGGGCCTGCCATCTTCGTCCCGAAAGCCGCGGCGCGATCCGGCTGCGCTCCGCCGATCCGGCGGCAAAGGTCCGCATCCGCAACGATTTTCTCGCGACCGAGACCGACCGACGCGCCCTGCGCGATGCATTCAGGCTGATCCGCACGCTCGTCTCACAGCCGGCGTTCGATAGCTGGCGAGGCCCGGAAAGCCTGCCCGGCACCGAAATCGAGACCGACGATCAGGTCGATGCCTTCGTGCGCCGGACCCTCGGCACGGTCTACCACCCGATCGGCACCTGCCGAATGGGGAACGACCCGGATTCGATCGTCGATCTGGACTTCCGGGTGCGAGGCATCGACGGCCTGCGGGTGGTCGATGCCTCGGTGATGCCCGACCTCGTCGGCGGCAACATCAACGCGGTGGTGATCATGATCGCCGAGAAGGCGGCCGACGCCATCCTCGGCAACCCGCCGCTTCCCCGGGCGGAGATCTGAGCCGGCCGCCGTTCCGCGCGACCGGTCGCGCCGCCCCCGAGGCGCAGCCTGACCGGCGCGCCCCGGGTGAGAAAGACGGGCCGCGCGGGGGTCCTATTTCATCATCTTCATCTTGTCGGCGGCGGCCATCCGCGTCTTTTCCGCCGCGGCCTTGATGATCTCGTACATCTCGCGGATCTCCGGATTGGTCGCCAGGTACCGATCGCCCAGCGGCTTGGCGCGGCGGAAGAACTCCCTGCGGTCGGCCTCGGACAGATCGATCACCGTGCCGCCTTCCTTGGTCCACTGCTCCTCCCAATGCCGGGTGATCTCGATCGCCACTTCGGCCGTCTTGTCGCTGAGATTCCGGCTCTCCTCCCAGACCGCGTCGCGCAGGTCGGCCGGCAGCTTGTTGAGGAACTGGACATTGGTGAACGCGCCGACCGGTATGTAGCCGCCCTTGGTCCTGGTCAGATATTTGGCGACGGTGAAGAACTTCGACGGCCCCATGACGATGACCGCGCTGCGCGCGCCGTCGACGACCCGGCGCTGGATCGAGGGGATGACCTGGGAGTAGGGGATCGGCACCCCGGCGGCGCCGAAGACTTTCATCAGCTCGATCTCGATCTTTGTGGCGAGCACCCGGAGTTTCTTGCCCTGAAGGTCCTCCAGCGAGCGAATCGGCTCGCGCGAGGCGATCGCGGCCTCGCCGGCGGCCCACATATAGGTCGCGACGAACCCGGCCTTTTCGCCCAGCCGACTGAATTTGTCGAACACGTTGGGATGGTTCATCGTCAGATGCTGATGCCAGTGCGAATCGAACATCCCCGGCGCGTCGGGCGCGGCGAAGGCCGGATTGACGCCCTGGAAGAAGCCGGGCGGGGTGTAGAACATCTCCTGGGTGCCGAGCTGCAGCCCTTCGAGCTGGCGGGGAATGGTGCCAAGCTGGGCGGCCGGGAAGATGCTGACCTTGATGCGGCCGTCGGTCCTCTTCTCCAGCGCCTCCTTCAGCCACTTCGAGGACACGTGGTTGGAATCGTTGATCGTCACGAACCCGATCTTGAGTTCGTAAGTCTTGGCCGACGCGGCCGCGGCGGCGGCGCAGGCCATCGCGCATACGGCGACAAGCGAAGCACCCATACCCAGGCGTCTGTCTCTCGACATCGTGCTGCCTCCTTTGTGAGCCGATTCGGATGACCGGCCGGACATCAGCCTAATAACGAATCCGGCCCGCGATCAATGGGCGGATGGCGCGCCCGCTTAACCCGGTGGATCCGCTGCGCTAGAGATGGGGCCTGGGATAGCCTCAACGGACGGGACCGGATCATGAAAGTCGGGCTTTTTGACCACTTGGAACGGGCGGACGACCGGCCACTCGCAACTCAGTTCGACGAACGGCTGGAGTTCGCGGCCGCCGCCGACCGGGCGGGGCTCTACTGCCTGCACGTGGCCGAGCATCACTCCTCGCCGCTCAACATGGCGCCGGCGCCGGGCGTCTACCTCGCCGCAGTGGCCCGCGTAACCCAGCGCATCCGGCTCGGCCCGCTGGTCTATCTGCTCACGCTCTACACGCCGCTGAAGCTGGCCGAGGAGATCTGCATGCTCGACCACATGAGCCGCGGCCGGCTCGAAATCGGGGTGGGACGCGGCGTCTCGCCGTTCGAGCTCAACTACCACCACGTCGATCACGGCGAGTCGCGGGAGATCTTCTTCGATGCCTACGCCTGTTTGAAGGCGGCGCTCGGCGGAGACACGTTCAGCCATCACGGCGCGCATTTCGACTACAAAGACGTGCCGATGCCGCTGCGCCCTTTGCAGACGCCCCATCCGCCGTTCTGGTACGGCTCGTCCAACACCATCGGGGCGACCTGGGCCGGCGAGCACGGGCTGCACTTCGTCGCCAACGGCCCGATCTCGCTCGCCAAGCCCAATATCGAGGCCTTCCGCACCGCGCTTGCGGCACGCGGCGGCGCGGCCCAGCCTAAGGCTGCGTTTCCCGACGGCGCCGCAATCGGCATGCTGCGCCACATCGTGGTGGCCGAGACCGATGAAGAGGCGCGCCGGATCGCCAAGCCCGCCATGGACCACCACGCCGGAAGCCTGCACTGGCTGCGCCGGCTGCACAAAGCCGACTCGCTGACCGGCCGCCTCAACATGCCCCACGGCGAGACCTTCGAGCAGTGGGAGGAGGCCCGGATGGTCATCGCCGGCTCACCGGAGACTGTGCTCGCCGAGATGAATGCCCAGATCGCCGAGACCGGCGTCAACTACCTTGTGGCCTACCTCTTCTTCGGCACAATGGCTTTGTCCGATGCGCTGCGCTCGCTTACCCTGTTCAGCGAGGAGGTGATGCCCGGGCTCGGCGCCTAGCGGTTCGAATCTTTCGCTTCGAACCACTGGTTTTCATGTTGATGGATAAACTTATCGAGACATTTGAATGCGTTATGGTCGCCCGATCATCATCAGCCGGGGGATTCAAAGGTCTCGGTTGATCCTCTAGGGGCACGGGTCTTGCCTCGCCCCGGACGGGGGAACATGGTTGAGGCATCGACGTTGGAGCATCAACGCAAACGGGTCACAGGGAGGTTATCGATGAAACGGTTCGGAATGGCCGCCGCGGCGGCGGCGCTGGGGCTTCAGGCGACGGCGGTCGCGGCACAGGAGCTCAGATTCGCGAGCTTCGTGCCGCCGCAATACGTCCTGCACAAACCGATCTTCCTCAAGCTGGCCGACGACCTCGCCGAGGCGACGGGCGGGAAGCTCACGATCAAGGTCTATGCGGCAGGCGCCTTGGGCAAGGGGCCGGTCGAGCAGTACCAGCGCGCGGTCCGGCGGATCGCCGACATCTCCTACGGGCTGCCGGGCTACACGTCCTCGCTGTTTCCCAAGACGCTGCTGATCGAGCTGCCGGGCGTCGCCCGGGGGCATCAGGACGCGACACGCAAGATCTGGAAGGTGATGGACGGGCACCTGCGGGCGGAGTTCAAGCGGACGGTGCCGCTTGCGGTCTTCGTCACGCCGCCGGCCGTCTTCATGATGCGCGACAAGCCGGTGCGCACCCTGGCCGACCTCAACGGGCTCAAGATCCGCGTCGCCTCCAGGTCCGCAGCCGCGGTGATTTCCGCCTACGGTGCGACGCCGGTGCAGATGCCGGCAACCAAGGTCTACACCTCGATGAGCACGGGCGTGGTCGACGGCGCGCTGATGGGTTCGGATTCGCTGCTGATCTTCAAGCTTATCGAGCCCGCGAAATACGTCACCACCGGGCTTCCGGAAATGCCGACGACGATCTTCATGGTGATGAACGAGGCGGCCTATGACGAGCTTGGCGCGGACGAGCGGAAGGCGCTCGACGGGCTGACCGGTCTCGACATCAGCTTGCGCTCCGCGCAGGGCCTGGCGAAGTTCGGCCAGATCGCTCTTGCGAAGTTCGCTAAGATCCCGGACAAGACCATCGTCGAGCTGTCGCCCGCAGCGCGCGCGGCGTTCGATGCCCGGGCGCAGGCCGCGGTCGCCGGTGTCTTGAAGGAACTCGACGGACGCGGATTGCCGGCGAGCCGGGTCGTCGATGCGATGAAGAACTGACCGACGCGACCAGGGCGGGGCGGCGCGGATGAGGCCCCTCGATGGGCTGTGTACCGCCCTTGGTGTCCTGTCCGGCCTGATTCTGCTCGGCCTGATCGGGCTGACCTTCGCCGACGTGGTGATGCGCTACGTCTTTTCGGCCCCGATCCTGGGCGCCAAGGACCTGCTGCAGATGGGCATGGTCCTGGTTTTCGCGTTCGCCCTGCCGCTGACCTGGCGGACGGGCGGGCACATCGTGGTCGATCTGATCCCGGACTATCCGATCCGCGGGCTGACGGTCGCGCGCGATGTCGCGGTTCGGCTGATCGGGCTGTTCGTGTTCGCGCTGCTAGCCTGGCAGGCTTGGCTACGCGCCGACGATGCGGCGCTGTTCAACGAGGCCACCAACATGATCGAGGCGCCGTTTCGGCCTTTCTTCCAGGCGCTCGCTCTGGCGGCGGCGATCCACACCCTGGTTCTTTGCGTCGAGACCACCCGGCTGATGACGGGCCGGTCGGTGGCGCTCACCCTCGCCTGGTTGCGGCCGGCCGAGTAGACGATGGACCCCACTCTCCTCGGCATCCTGGGATTCGTTCTGATCCTTGCCCTGATGAGTCAGCGGGTGCCGGTCGCTCTGGCGATGATCATCACAGGCTTCGCCGGCCTGGTCGCGATCAACTCCTGGCCGGCGGCGGTCGCGACCCTGGTGACGGAGACCTGGAGCACGGCGATCTTCTACGAGCTCACCGTGATCCCGTTCTTCGTGCTCATGGGTAACGTCGCCTCGATGTGCGGCATGAGCCGGGACCTCTACAATGCCGCCAACGCCTGGGTCGGCTGGATGCGCGGCGGGCTCGCGCACTCGACCGTGCTCGGCTGCACCGGGTTCGCGGCGCTGTCGGGCTCCTCGGTCGCCTCGGCGCTCACCATCGGCCGGGTTGCGATGCCGGAGATGCGCCGCTTCGGCTACGATCGAAGGCTGGCTGCCGGCGCGGTCGCGGCCGGGGGCACGCTCGGGATTCTGATCCCGCCGTCCACCGGGTTCGTGATCTACGCCATCCTGACCGAGGAATCGATCGGCCGGCTGTTCCTGGCCGGCGTCGTCCCCGGCATCATCCTGGCCGGCTTCTTCCTGCTCACGATCTTCGTCCAGACCGCGCTCCGGCCGGAACTCGGCCCGGCGGCGCGGCGCTACGACTGGCGCGAGAAGCGCGCTGCGCTGCTGCGCGGCTTCTCGATCATCTTCGTCGTCGCGGTCTCGATCGGCGGGATCTACGGCGGGGTGTTCACGCCGGTGGAAGCCGCCGCCGTCGGCGCAGTTCTGGCGATGGGGTTCGCCGCGATCCGGCGCAGCTTCACGCCGGCGCTCGTCGCCGATGCGCTGCTGAAGACCGTTTCCACCACGGTGATGATCTATTGCATCATCATCGGGGCGGCGATCTTCTCGCCGTTCCTGGCGCTCACCCAGATCCCGGAGAACCTCGCCGGCGCGCTGAAGGGGTTCGACTTCGGCCCGGTGACGCTGCTGGTGATCGTGCTCGCGACCTTCATCGCGCTCGGCACCTTCCTCGACGGGTTCGCGATGATGGTGCTGATCCTGCCGATCGTCCTGCCGATCATAGAGCAGTCGCAGATCCCGGCCTTCCTCGGGCTCGACCCCGATTCCGGCGACCTTCGAATCTGGTTCGGCGTGGTCATGGTGGTGATCCTGGAGATGGCGCTGATCAGCCCGCCCGTCGGCATGAACGTCTTCGTGGTCAAGGGCGTGGCCCGCGACGTCTCGATGCGCGACATCTATGTCGGCATCCTGCCCTTCTGGGCGGCGATGATGGCCTGTTTGGCGCTCCTGGTCGCCTTCCCCGATCTCTCGCTGATCCTGCCCAACACGATGCTGGACTGAGTCGGATCCGGCGACCGCCCGCCAGATGCGCTCCGGCGTCAGCGGCATGGCGATGTCGGTGACGTCGTGCCCGGACAGGGCATCGAGCTTGGCCGCGACCAGCGCCGCGGGTGCGCCGATGGCGCCGGACTCGCCGCAGCCATTGGTGCCCATCGGGTTGTGGGGACAGGGCTGGGATTCGTCGACCTCCGAACGGAAGGACGGCAGGTCGTCGGCCCGCGGGATCGCGTAGTCCATCAAGGAGCCCGACAAGAGCTGGCCGCTGGCGGGATCGTAGACCACGTCCTCCATCATCGCCTGGCCGATGCCCTGGGCGAGTCCGCCATGGACCTGGCCCTCGACGATCATCGGGTTGATCACCGTGCCGACATCATCGACCACACAGTAGCCGGCGATCGCCATGGCCCCGGTATCGGGGTCTCTCTCGATTTCGGCGACATGGGCGCCGTTGGAAAAGGCGAAATTCCGAGGGTCGTAGAACGCGGTTTCGGTCGGGCCGGGCTCCAGGCTCTCGTGCGGGTAGTCATGAGGGACGTGCGCGCGCTCGGCCACCGCGGCGAACGACACGGAACGGTCGGTGCCGGCGATGGTGAACGCGCCGTCGGCGAACGCGATGTCGCCTTCGGCGACCTCCAGCTTATAGGCGACGATGCGCCTGGATTTCTCGATCACCTTGTCAGCGGCGTTGCACAGCGCCGAGCCGCCCACCGCGAGCGCGAGCCGAACGTGCCGGCGCCGAACTGGACGACCGCGGTGTCTCCCTCGACGATCTCGATCCTGTCCAGCCCGAGCCTGAACCGGTCGGACAGGATCTGGGCGAAGGTGGTCGCGTGGCCTTGGCCGTGGTTATGCGTGCCGGGCAGCGCGCGCAGATTGCCCTGGCGGTCGACGCGGAGTTCGGCGGATTCGAACATCGCGAGCCGTCCGCCGAAGGTGCCCAGCAGGCGCGAGGGCGCAACGCCTGAAGACTCGACGTAGTTGGCAATGCCGATGCCGCGCAGCCGGCCGTTCGCTTCGGCCCGGCGCCGGGCCGAAGCCGTCATAGTCCGAGGCCGCCAGCGCGCGGGCCATGATGCGCGGGAAGTCGCCGCAGTCACAGGTCGGCCCGATCGGCGTCGCGTAAGGCATGACCGAGGCCGGGATCGGGTTGCGGCGGCGGATTTCCGTCCGCTCGAGCCCGGTCGCCGCCGCGGCCTTGTCCGCCAGGCGCTCCAGCACGTAGCCGGCTTCCGGCCAGCCGGCGCCGCGGTAGGCATCGGTCGGCGTCGTGTTGGTGAAGACCCCGGTGACCGGACGTGGATCGTCGGGGTCTTGTAGACACCCGCCAGCAGGGCCGTGTAGATCGCGCTCGGGATGCCCGCGCCGACGGTCGAGTTGCAGGCGCCGAGATCGGCGTGGGTGAGAACGCGCAAACCGAGAAAGGCGCCGACCGCGAGCCTGGCGCTGGTCCGGTGATCGCGCGCCTGAAGATCGCAAGCGAACGCCTCGTCCTGTCCGCAGTCCAGCGCAGCGGGCGGCCGAGCCGGCGCGCCGCCCAGGCGAGGACGGTCTCCTCGGGATAGTGCTTGCCTTGTAGCCGAACCCGCCGCCGACATCGGGCGAAACCACCCGGATGCGCGCCTCGTCGATGCCGAGCTGGCTGGCGACCAGGCGGCGGACCATGTGTGCCACCTGGGTATTGGCATGGAGCGTGATCGTGTCCTCCAGAGGATCGGACGCCGTGCCGGTCAGCCGGTTGTTGTAGATCTCGATCCGGACCACATGGGCGGCCGCGGCGATCGCGGCATCGACGGCCTGCGCGTCGCCGCGCTCCCAGATGAAGCAGGCATTGCCCGGCGCCTCGTCGTGCAGGACCGGCGCGGCGGCCGCGCGCGAGCCGATGGCGGCGGGCAGCGGGTCGTAGCCGACCGCGACGGCTTCCGCCCCGTCGGTCGCCGCCTCCGGAGTCTCGGCGATGACCGCGGCGATCGCCTCGCCGACATGGCGCACTTTCCCGCGCGCCAGCGCCCAGCGCGGCGGCTCGGCCATCGGCTTGCCGTCCTTGCCGGGAACCGCCCAGAGCGGCGTCATGGGGCCGAGACCGTCGGCCGCCATGTCGGCGCCGGTCAGCACTGCGACCACGCCCGGCACGGCGCGGGCGGCCGAGACGTCGATGCCGCGCAGTTCGGCATGGGCATGGACCGGGCGGACGATGCGGCAGTAGAGCGCGCCCGGGATCGCCATGTCGGCGACGTAGCGGCCCCGCCCGATGAGGAACTTGCGGTCTTCCTTGCGCAGGACCGATGCGCCGATCCCCTGAGGCCCGATGGTCATCCCGCTTGCCCCCTTGCCCTGCCCGATTGCGGCCAAGAGCGCGCGGATCGGCGTACCTGTCGAGCTGGGTTACTGCGCCCCGCCGTCCCGGCCGCGGCGATCCCCAAACACCGGGCCGGAATGCCGAAACCCTGCGGTCGCTCAATCCGATCTAGCCGCCGCCGATGCGGGGCGGGGCGCCGCCCGCGAGCATGGGGCCGAGCGCACGGCCGCCGAAGATGTGGAAATGGAGGTGCGGCACCTCCTGGTGCGCGCGCCGGCCGTGGTTGGTGAGCACCCGGTAGCCGTCGGCGACGAGGTCGAGCGCCTCGGCCACCTTGCCGATCGCGCGCAACAGGCCGGCCTGCTCGGCCTCCGACGCCTTGGCCGAGAAATCCGCCATCGAGACATAGGCGCCCTTCGGGATTACCAGGGCGTGGACCGGCGCCTGGGGCGCGATGTCATGGAAGGCGAGCGCGTGCTCGTCCTCGTAGATCGTCCTGCACGGCGCTTCGCCGCGCAGGATCTTCGCGAACACGTTCGAGTCGTCATAGGTCATCGTCAGTCCTCGCCGCGCCGGCGTTTTTCTTCGTGGCCCGAGATGCCCTCGCGCCGGGCGAGTTCGGCCCAGACATCCTGCGGCCGCACCCCGGCCTCGGCCCAGTTCACAAGGAGATGGTAGATGAGGTCGGCGCTTTCGGAGATCAGCCGCTCCCGGCCGCCGGCGATCGCGGCGATCACCGTCTCGACCGCTTCTTCGCCGAGCTTCCGGGCGATCGCCTCGTTGCCCTTGGCGAGCAGGCTTGCGGTATAGGACGACTCGGGATCGCCGCCGCGGCGGCTTTCGATCACGCGATAGAGCCGTTCCAAAACAGCACTGTCCCTGCCCTCGACCATGGCCGCCCACTCTAGCAGATCCTCAGCGCGCTGTCACGGCCGGACGGCGACGCCGCCGGCCTGCATATGCGCCTTCGCCTCGGCGATGGTGAATGCGCCGAAGTGAAAGATCGACGCGGCCAGCACCGCGTTCGCATGACCGTCGCGGATGCCCTCGACAAGATGGTCGAGGGTGCCCACACCGCCCGAGGCGATCACCGGCACGGTGACCGCCTCGGCGATCGCGCGGGTCAGCGCGATGTCGAAGCCCCGACGGGTCCCGTCGCGATCCATCGAGGTCAGCAGGATCTCGCCCGCCCCATACCCGGTCATCCGCCGCGCCCACTCGACGGCGTCGATCCCGGTCGGACGGCGCCCGCCATGGGTGAAGATCTCGAACCGGTCTCCGGGGACCGCCTTGGCGTCGATCGCCACGACGATGCACTGGGCACCGAACTTTCGGGCGGCTTCGGCCACGAACTCGGGCCGGTCGACCGCGGCGGTGTTGACGGAGACCTTGTCGGCGCCGGCGGCGAGAAGCGTTCGGATGTCCTCGATCGCCCGCACCCCGCCGCCAACGGTCAGCGGCATGAAGCACTCCTCGGCGGTCCGGCCGACCACGTCGAGCAGAATCGCGCGGTTCTCGTGCGAAGCGGTGATGTCGAGAAAGCACAGCTCGTCCGCGCCCTGGGCGTCATAGATCCTGGCCTGCTCGACCGGGTCGCCGGCGTCGACCAGATCGACAAAGTTGATGCCCTTGACCGTCCGTCCGTCCTTGACGTCGAGGCACGGGATGACGCGGGCCTTGAGCATCCTCAGCCAGCCAGCACCGACAGCGCCTCGACCGGGTCGAGCCGGCCGTCATAGAGCGCCCGACCGCAGATCACGCCGACGATCCCGGCCCGCTCGTTCGCCTTGATTTCGAGGAGGTCCTGGGTCGAGGACACCCCGCCCGAGGCGATCACCGGGGTGGTCAGAGCGAACGCGATGTCGACCGTCGCCTCGACGTTCAGCCCGCCCAATGCGCCGTCGCGGTTGATGTCGGTATAGACGATCGCGGCGAGCCCCGCGTCCTCGAAGCGCAGCGCGAGGTCGAGGGTGCGCACCTCGGTGGTCTGCGCCCAGCCGTCGGTCGCGACCCGACCCTTGCGCGCGTCGATGCCGACCGCGACCCGCCCGGGAAAACGCGCGCAGGCCGCCCGGACGAAGTCCGGATCGGCGAGCGCCGAGGTGCCGAGCACCGCGCGGCTCACCCCCGCCCCCAGCCAGTGTTCGAGCGTGGCCATATCGCGGATGCCGCCGCCGAGCTGCACCGGGATGTCGACCGCCTTGAGAATGCCGGCGATTGCCTCGGCGTTGACCGGCCGGCCCACGAAAGCGCCGTTCAGGTCGACCACGTGCAGCCATTCGAAGCCCAAAGACTGGAAGACCCGAGCCTGATCGGCGGGGTCGTCGTTGAACACCGTGGCCTCGCTCATATCGCCGCGCAGCAGGCGGACGCAAAGACCGTCCTTGATGTCGATGGCGGGAAACAGGATCACAGTGCGGCGCAACCGTTTTCGCCGTCCGCGCCGACCGGCGGCTTCCCCAAACGCTTGGAATAGTAGTGGCCGGCGACCAGCGTCCCGTCGGCGACGGCATAGGCGGGGTTGGTGCCCCAGCGGACATAGCCCAGCGATTCGTAGAGCTGGATGGCCGCGGTCTGGGTTGCCCGGACATCGAGGCCGAGGACGGCGAATCCATGTGTGCGGGCGGCATCCTCCACCGCCAGGGTGAGCGCCCGGGCGAGCCCGTGGCCGCGCGCCCACGGAGCGACGAAGTTCGTCGTGATCGAGGCCGCGAAGCCCTGGGCCTCGTTGTTGCGCGGCGGCTTGACGAGCTGGGCGGAGCCGGCGATCACCCTGTCGATGCGGCCGAGGAACAGCTCGCGCTCGGGCACCAGGATGACCCCGCTCCAGTAGCGCTCCAGCACCCGGCGCGGCGGCGGGCTGAGCCAGCCGAAGCCGCCGCCCTCCAGGATGGCCGATTCCGAGGCGTCGCACAGATCGGCCAAGTCGGGTTCGGAGAACGACCCGGCTCTCTCGACGGTGAACTCCGGTGCGGTGAGCGTCATGGCCGCCAATCGAGGAAGTCGCGGATCAGCCCAAGGCCGGTCCGCTGGCTCTTCTCGGGATGGAACTGGGTGCCGAGCATATTCTCGCGGCCGACGATGGCGGAAATATGACCCCCGTAGTCGGTCTCGGCCAGAACGATGTCGGGCTCCTCGGCGAAGAAAGCGAAGCTGTGGACGAAATAGGCGTGCGCCCCCGCCGCGATCCGGCCGGCCACGGGATGCCCGGCGCGCCGCACGACGAGCTCATTCCAGCCCATATGCGGCACCTTGAGGCCGTGCGCCTTCGGCGTGATCGCCGCCACCTGGCCGGGTAGCCAGCCGAGCCCGGCATAGCCGCCGTGCTCCTCGCCGGTCCGCGCCATGAGCTGCATGCCGACGCAGATACCGAGGAACGGCACGCCCCGGCCGCGAACCCCGGTCTCGAGCGCCTCGATCATGCCGTCGAGCGCGGCAAGCCCCGCCATGCAGTCGGCGAAGGCGCCGACTCCGGGAAGCACGATCCGGCGCGCGCGGGCCACGCGCGCCGGATCGGCGGTCACCTCGACGCGCATCGAGCCCGGCAACTCGGACGCGGCGCGCTCGAACGCCTTGGCCGCCGAGCGCAGATTGCCCGAGCCGTAATCGATGATCGCAACGCTCACGATGCAATGCTCACGACACACCGTCCCGGCCGCGCTCGAGCCACCGGTGGGCCGCCTGTTCGGAGTCCGGCGCAGCGACGATCGCGGTCAGACGCATACCGCGGTGCTCCAGCGCCCGGCCGCGCCAGTCATTGGCCGACGACCCGATATAGACGGCAAGTCCCAGCCCGACAACGCCCGACGCGATCTCGTCCGCGCCCAGCGCCCCGAACGCCAGATCCAGACCGACAACCGCCAGCAGCAGGATCGCCGCCGTCCACCACATCCGGTGCCACAGCGCCCACAGCACGGTGAAGAAGAAGGCCGGCCAGCTCATGCCTTGCTTAACCATCGAGACCGCGCGGTCGCGTTCCAGCGAGGACGGGTCGACATAGGCGGCGTAAAGGCGCATCCGCGCGAACACGGCCGGTCTCCCGGCGCTCAGGACGGCGCTGGAGCGCCGCCGATGGTTCCCTTGGTGGACGGAATGTCGGCGGCCGCCCTGGCGTCGATCGCGGTCGCGGCGCGCAATGCGCGCGCCAGCCCCTTGAAGCAGGACTCCGCGATGTGATGATTGTTCTCGCCGTAGAGCGTCTCGACATGCAACGTCGAGCCGCTGGACTGCGCGAAGCCCTGGAACCACTCCTTGAACAGCTCGGTGTCCATCTCGCCCAGCTTGGGGCGGGTGAACCCGACCCGCCAGATCAGATATGGCCGTCCGGATATATCCAGCGCGACGCGCGAGAGCGTCTCGTCCATCGGGATCATCGCCGCGCCGTAGCGGGTGATCCCGCGCCGGTCGCCCAGCGCCTCGGCCACCGCCGAGCCGATCGCGATCCCGGTGTCCTCGGTGGTGTGGTGGAAGTCGATGTGCAGGTCGCCATGTGCGCGGACCCGCAGGTCGACAAGGCTGTGGCGGGAAAGCTGCTGCAGCATGTGGTCGAGGAATCCGATGCCGGTGGAAACGTCGCAGCTACCGCTTCCATCGAGATTCAGGCTCACTTCGATACGGGTCTCGCGCGTCTGGCGCGCGATGGTCGCGCTGCGCATCGGATCGCTCCTGCAAGGGGTCGGCGGTCTTTTAGGGACCCTCTGATTTAGGAGGTTTTTGCGGTTTGTTGGGTGTTTGCGCCTTGAGAGCGCGTTCGCAGGGCCGGTATTGGTCGCCATTTCGCCCCGATCGGCCCCGTGGGGGGCCGTCCGGGCAGACTGCGCCCATCACTGTCACGCCGGATGCGGGCGCGCGGTCATCGGGGGCGCGGTCATCGGGTTCGAGAAGCCCGGCAGCAGCGCCAGCCGCCGAATAGTCTTCTCCAGCCTCCGGTAGCGCACCTTGTCATACCCCAACGCCCGCTGCGCCAGCCGAAACGGATGCCCCACCTTCGCGCGGACGCTGACCTTCCGCTGCTCGGCCTTCTCCGCCGCACTGTCGGGATCCAGAACCCGCCGTTTGCCCGGCCGCATGGCGATGCGCCAACCTGCCTCGCGTTTCTCGTGTTCGGTGCGTTTCTCGATCCCCTGGCAGCCGGCGTCCGCCGACAAATCCTTCCCCTCGCCGTGCAGGCGTTGCGCGGACGGCGTGAGGTCGTGAACGTTCGCCGCCGCGCCCTCCAGGCGGTGCGCCGAGCCCAGTCGGTTGTCGACGCCGATATGCAGCTTCATCCCGAAATACCACTGGTTGCCCTTCTTGGTCCGATGCATCTCCGGGTCACGTTCCTTCCCCTTGTTCTTCGCCGCCGACGGCGCTGCGACGATGCGCGCGTCGATGATCGCGCCTGCCCGCAAGATCACGCCGTGTTCGGCCAGATGGCCGTTGATCTCCTCGAACAGGCCTCGACCGAGCCCGTGATGCTCCAGACGGCGACGGAAATTCAGGATCGTCGTCTCGTCCGGCGCCACCCGGGCCTCAAGACGGTCCCACGGGATCAACCTGTCCATCCGCTCCAGGAAGCGCTCGCGCCGCGTCCTGCGCTTCTTGTTGTCATAGTCCAGATCGCAAACGTCTGCTGATGCATGACTGCGAGCTCCACATGAACGGGCCACAATCATGCACTCAATCTGTACACCCATCCGACATATTCAGAGGTTCCTTAGCAGAGTGCGCCTGCGAACGCCACACGCCCGGCGGGGCGGCGAGAAGACGCCCGATCTCCGGCCGACCGCGGCCGCACTTGACGCGCGCTCGGCAAAACACCCATTTTCAGACCGGTAGTCAGAGCCCCAACTCGGGAGAGCGGCGCCCGCCGCAGGCGATGTCGTCATCGGTTCCCCACGCGTTCCACGGAACAACGATCCTGTCCGTCCGCAAGGACGGACACGTGATCGTCGCCGGGGACGGGCAGGTCAGCTTCGGCAACACCGTGATGAAGGCCAACGCCCGCAAGGTGCGCCGGATCGGCGATGGCTCGGTGGTCGGCGGCTTCGCGGGGGCGACTGCGGACGCGTTCACCCTGTTCGAACGGCTCGAGGCCAAGCTCGAGCAGCATCCAGGCCAGCTCATGCGCGCCTGCGTGGAGCTCGCCAAGGACTGGCGCACGGACCGTTATTTGCGTCGGCTGGAGGCGATGATGGCGGTGGCCGACCGCGACATCTCGCTGATCCTGTCCGGTACCGGCGACGTGCTGGAGCCCGAGGACGGGCTGATCGGCATCGGCTCCGGCGGTCCCTACGCCCTGGCTGCCGCGCGCGCATTGATCGACGTGCCGGACATGGATGCCGAGACGGTCGCGCGCAAGGCGATGGAGATCGCCGCCGGGATCTGCATCTACACCAACGACAACGTCATAATCGAAGGCATCTGAGCGGCTTTGACCAATTTCAGTCCGAGAGAGATCGTTTCCGAGCTCGACCGCTATATCGTCGGCCAGGATGCCGCCAAGCGGGCGGTCGCGATCGCGCTGCGCAACCGCTGGCGGCGCCAGCAACTCGCCGAAGATCTGCGCGAGGAGGTGCTGCCCAAGAACATCCTGATGATCGGGCCGACCGGCGTCGGCAAGACCGAAATCGCCCGGCGGCTCGCCCGCCTCGCCCAAGCGCCCTTCCTCAAGGTCGAGGCGACCAAGTTCACCGAGGTCGGCTATGTCGGCCGCGATGTCGAGCAGATCATCCGCGACCTTGTCGAGGTCGCCATCCTCATGGTCCGCACCCGGATGCGCAAGGAGGTCGGGGCCAAGGCCGAGATCGCCGCCGAGGAGCGCGTGCTAGACGCCCTGGTCGGCGAGGGCGCCAGCGCCGACACCCGCCAGAAGTTCCGCAAAATGCTGCGCGACGGCCAACTCGACGACAAGGAGATCGAAGTCGAGGTGTCCGACAGCGGCGGCTCCTCGCTGCCGACCTTCGACATCCCCGGAATGCCGGGCGCGCAGATGGGCATGGTCAATCTGGGCGACATGCTGGGCAAGGCCTTCGGCGGCCGCACCAAGCCGCGCCGCATGACGGTGGGCGAGTCGCACGACATCCTGGTCGAGGAAGAGGCCGACAAGCTGCTCGACGAGGACGCCGTCGTGCGCGAGGCGATCGATTCGGTCGAGCAGAACGGGATCGTCTTTCTCGACGAGATCGACAAGATCTGCGCGCGCTCGGACCGCTACGGCGCCGACGTCAGCCGCGAGGGCGTCCAGCGCGATTTGCTGCCGCTGATCGAGGGCACGACGGTCGCGACCAAGCACGGCGCGGTGAAGACCGACCATGTGCTGTTCATCGCCTCGGGCGCCTTCCATCTCGCCAAGCCCTCCGACCTGCTGCCCGAGCTGCAGGGCCGCCTGCCGATCCGGGTCGAACTCAAGGCGCTGACCGAGGAAGACTTCCGGCGCATCCTGACCGAGCCCGAGACCAGCCTGATCCGCCAATACGTCGCCCTGATGGGGACCGAAGACGTCACCCTCGATTTCGCCGACGAAGCGATCACCGAGATCGCCCATGTCGCGGCCGAGGTCAACCGCTCGGTCGAGAACATCGGCGCCCGCCGACTGCAAACCGTGATGGAGCGGCTGTTGGACGAGATCAGCTTCACCGCCACCGACCGCGCCGGCGAGGCGGTCACCATCGATGCCGCCTATGTCCGCGACAACGTCGCCGACCTCGCCAAGGACGCGGACCTGTCGAAATACATCCTTTAGCCATTCGACTGGCCGGCGCGGAGCGGGATGAGGCGAGGGAGCACGATGCCCGTCGCCCCGGCCGCCGGACGGGCAGCACCGCCGGGCGCCAGGGCTACGCCTGGCTTTCCGATTCGACCAGGTTGCCGGCCTCGTCGAGCTTGAGGCCGGTCCCCGCGGCGCGTTCAAGCACGCTTTCGGCCCAGTCGACCTTGCCCGAATCGGCGCCGCCGATGATCGCCATCAGGAAGGCGTGCTCGGCGCCGATGTTCTTGAAGCCGCGCATCACGCCGACCGGGACCGAGACCACGTCCCACGGCCCCAGGATCACTTCATTCTCGCCCTCATCGCCCCAATAGACCGACCATTTGCCCGACATCGGGATGAACACCTCGACCGTCGGGTGGGAATGGAGCGCCGCGCCCTTGCCGGGCTCGGCCGCCGAATAGGTGAGGTTGAAGCCCTCGACAGCCGAGATCGCCGGCTTGAGAGTCGCATCCTCGGTCACGCCGGCGCCGATGACGTTGTAAATATCGCGCTCGTGGCCGGGCAGCCGGGTGTCGACGAAGGCCATGTGGCTCGGGGTCAGACCGTCGAACCTCGCAGTGCGGGACAGCATCTCCTCGCGGGAGACTTCACGGTTAGCCATCTGGGCATCCTCCCTGGCTGGACATGTTCGGATCAGGCACGCGGATCGGACAGCGCGGCGCCGAACAGCGCCTTGCCGTAGTTCGCCGCCTGCGGGTCCCAGGCGGCGCCGACCTGGGACGAGGCGGCGTGAACGTCCCGCCACAGACGCGCGACCGCGCTGCCGGGCTCCATCGCGCGCATACCGGCCAGCGCGTAAAGTCGGTCGGTCGCCCTGAGGCAGAGCTGGACCGCATAGGCGTTGTTGCGCCGCCAGCGCATCCGGGTCTCCAGCCTGGCCATCCGCCCGGCCTCGGTCATCGCCGTCGCCTCGGCGCAGTCGCGCAGCAGCAGCGCCCAGGCGGCATCGATCTCGGCGCCGGATTCGGCGATGCGGACCTGGACGGTCGGCTGGTCGGCGAGCTTCACGCCGCCGCGCGCGGCCAACCGGTCGCGCAGATCGGCGACCACCAGATCCATCACGCCACGGGCAAACCCGATCGCGGGGCTGGAGAACGCGCGCCCGCCGATCCCCCAGAACGGCAGGCGGTAGATGGCGCCGGGGTTGATCTTGCTACCGGGCGTCTCGAAGGCCCGGTCGTCGCGGATGCGGTGGACGCGGTATTCCGGGATGAACGCCTCCTCGATGCGCAGCGAGCGGCTGCCGGTGCCGCGCAGGCCGGTCATGTCCCAGTCGTCGATCACTTCGTATTCGGACTCGTGGATCATCGCGAAGACGTTGACCGGCGGGCCGTTATCGGGCTGCAGGAAAAGCTGGAGGTTGTTCCACCTCGCGAAGTCGATGCCGCTGGCGTAGCGCCAGATGCCCTTGACAACGAACCCGCCACCGACCTCTCGCACCTCCGCGGCCGGGTCGGGGAAGGACGAGGCGGCCTGGGCCTCCTCGTCGTCGCCCCACAGTTCTTCCTGCGCGCGCGGGTCTTTGCGGCCGTTGAGCCAAGCCTGCATGACCAGGTTGGTGTAGACCCAGGTGCTGGAGCCGCAGCCGCGACCGAGCTCGGCGGCGACATCGATCATGGTCTCGAGGTCGAGCTCCAGCCCGCCGAACCGCGCGGGCTGGAGGATCTTGTAGAACCCGGCATCGTGAAAGGCCCGGTGGGTCTCCTGCGGGATCGTGCGGATCTCGTCGCACGCCGCGGCGCGCTCGCGCAGAACGGGGACCATCTCTCGCGCCCGTTCGACAAGCGCGCCACGCAGGTCGTTCGCAATCACGCCGTCCACGCCAGCCGCTCCGCCCTAACGGTCCGCGCCGAGCCCGATATTGCGCCCGCCGTAGCGGCGCAGCCGGAGATCGGCCTGTTCCTTATGGCCCCAGAACTTCTCGATCGCGCACAGTCTGGAGCAGTAATCGCCGATCTCCACGCTCGCGGCTTCGGTGCACTCCTGATACGTCACCGTCTTCAGGAATTTGCCGACCCACAGCCCGCCAGTGTAGCGCGCGGCCCCCATGGTGGGCAGGGTGTGGTTGGTCCCGATCACCTTGTCGCCGTAGGAAACGTTGGTCTCGGGTCCGAGGAACATCGAGCC
Source organism: Alphaproteobacteria bacterium (assembly GCA_965202905.1). Taxonomy (GTDB): domain Bacteria; phylum Pseudomonadota; class Alphaproteobacteria; order MPNO01; family MPNO01; genus CAYFYS01. Next base: position 2,598,948 of record OZ241868.1, read on the forward strand.
GTAGTTGCGCATGCGCTCCAGGAACCAGCGCGGCTCGCGGGTCAGGATCTCGACGTGCTCGCAGGCAACCGCGTCGGCCTCTGCGACCGCTTCTTCATCGTTCTCGACCAGGACGATCCGGCCGAAATCGCGCCACGCGGAGCCGGCGATTTCGGCGGTCGGCAGGACGGCGAGCTGGCGGGCGATCTCCGCCGGCAGGGCCTCGGCAAGCCCGGCATCGGTGGTGACCAGGGTCGCCGGCGAGGTCGGGCCGTGCTCAGCCTGGCCGAGCAGGTCGGTCGCCACCATCTCGGCGTCGGCGGTCTCGTCGGCGACCACCAGGATCTCGGTCGGGCCGGCGAACAGGTCGATGCCGACCTTGCCGAAGAGCCGGCGCTTGGCCTCGGCGACATAGGCGTTGCCGGGTCCGACCAGCATGTCGACCGGCGCGATGGTCTCGGTGCCCAGCGCCATCGCGCCGACCGCCTGGACGCCGCCGACGATGTAGATCTCATCGGCCCCGCCCAAGGCCATCGCGGCGACGGTCTCGGGATGGGGCTTCCGGTCGGTCGGTGGCGTGCAGGCGACGACGCGCCCGACGCCGGCGACCTTGGCGGTGACCACGCTCATATGGGCGGACGCCACCATCGGATAGCGCCCGCCGGGAACGTAGCAGCCGACGCTGCCGACCGGGATGTTGCGGTGGCCGAGCGTGACGCCGGGGATGGTCTCGACCTCGACATCGGTGAGCGCCGCGCGCTGGATTCGGGCGAAGTTGCGGATCTGGGCCTGGGCAAACGCGATGTCGGCGATGGTCTCCTCGGGGACCCGGGCCACCAGATCCTCGATCTCCGCCGCGCTCAGGCGGAAGGATTCCGGCGACCACGCGTCGAATTTTTCGGACAGCGCGCGGACGGCCTCATCGCCGCGCGCCTCGATATCGCCGAGGATCTCCTCGACCGTCCTGCGGACCTGGTCCTCGGCGGAGCGCGTTTCTTCCGCGGCCTTGCGCTGCTTGAGGATCTTCGCCATCGCCGCTTACTTCACGGCGATCGGGTTGAGCGGCGAGCCCACCGCCTTGGTGATCGGCAAGGGCGGCGCGCAGAAGAAGAACTCGTGGACCCCGTCCCCGGCGCAGTCATCGGCGAGCTCCTCCAGGAAGAAGATCTCACCCATGGTGATGCCGATCATCGGGATCACCACCCAGTGCCAGGGCTGGCTCGCCTGGGCGGTCTCGTTGGGGCGGACCTCGCAGCCCCAGGTGTCGGTGCAGATCGCCGCGATCTCCTTTACATGAATCCAGTCGGCGGTCTCGAAGGCGAGCCCGGGTGCATCACCGCCGGCATAGCCGCCCCACTCGCCTTCGCGCAGGCACGCGCCCATGTGGCCGGTACGCACGATCACGAAATCGCCGCGGCGCACCTCCACCCCCTGCGCCGCCGCAATGGCGTCCAGGTCGTCATTGGTGATCGCAGTGCCGTCCTCGAAACGCTCAACGCCGAAATGGCGCGCGGCATCGAGCAGCACGCCGCGGCCGACCATCTTGTCCTTGACCTTCTCGATGCCGTTCTTCCGGGCGCCGTCGGAATCGACCAGCCTGGCGTCATAGCCGTTCCACATCTTGTCGTCGTAGAAGATATGGCCCAGCGCGTCCCACTGAGTGCCGCACTGCAGCGGCAGCGAAACCATATCGTCGGCAAACCGCAGCCCGCCTTCGTCCTGGTTGCCGGATACCGCATCGGTGCCGGTCGCGAGCATCGTGTGGATCGGGTTGAACCGGTTGCCCCACAAGCCCTTCTGCGGGCCGTCGCGATCGAAGTTGAGCGCCAGCGAGAACACCTTGCCCTTGCGGATCAACCCGGCCGCGGCGACGATCGTCTCGGGCGTGATGTAGTTCAGTGTCCCGGCCTCGTCGTCCGGCCCCCACTTGCCCCAGTTCTTGCAGCGCTCCGCAGTCTCGCGGAGGATGGTCATGTCAAGCTTGCCCTGATCGTGACGGCGCGGCATCTCATCCCCCTTTGTGCAGATCAAGGCCGATTACGGGCGATCGACAAGGTGGTGTCAACAATTCGCGCCGGCACGCCGGGCGGAAGGAGCCCATGAGCACCCAGAGGACCGAAACTCCGAAGACCCCATCGATGCGGCTCGACGGGCTGAGCGCGGTGGTGACCGGCGCCGGCCGGGGGCTCGGCCGCGCATCGTCGCTGGCGCTGGCCGGGGCCGGCGCCGATCTCGTTCTGATCAGCCGCACACAGGCCGATCTCGACGAGGTTGCCGCGCGAATCGGCGAATTGGGCGGCGGCGCCCAAAGCATCGTCTGCGACATCACCGATTCAGCGGCCCTGGAAGCGGCGCTCGCGGCGCCCGCGCGCATCGACATCCTGGTCAACAACGCCGGCGCCAACGCGCCCGGGCCGTTCGTCGAGGTGAGCGAGGCCCGCTACAACACGATCATGGACCTCAATGTCAAGGCGCTGTTCATGGCGAGCCAAGCCGCGGCGCGGCGGATGATCGAGGCCGGGCGCGGCGGGGCGATCATCAACATGTCCTCCCAAATGGGTCATGTCGGCGCCCCGAACCGGACGATCTACTGCGCCTCCAAGCACGCGGTAGAGGGGCTGACCAAGGCGATGGCGGTCGAGCTCGCGCCGCACAGGATCCGGGTCAACTCGATCGGCCCCACCTTCATCCTGACCCCGATGACCCGGCCCTTCTTCGAGGACCGGACCTTTCGCGAGGACACGCTGTCACGGATTCCTCTGGGCGTGCTCGGCGAGCCGCAGGACGTGATGGGCGCGGTGGTCTTCCTCGCCTCGCCCGCGGCCGCGCTGATCACCGGCACGGCGCTCACCGTCGACGGCGGCTGGACGGCTTGGTAGCGCGTCAGCGCGGCGTGGACTGAGGCGCGCCGAACAGGATCCGGCGCGCCTCGGGGGTGAGTTCGCGCTGGCCGCGACGCCCGGCCAGAAGCTGCATGCCGCGCCCGACCGCGGGGCGTTCGCGGATCTCCTCGAACCAGCGCCGAAGCGACGGGAAATTCGCCAGATCCTGGCCCTGGCGGCGGTGCGGGCGGATCCAGGGCCAGCAGGCGATATCGGCGATCGAATAGAACGCGCCGGCGAGATATCGGCTGGCGCCGAGCCGTGTGTCCATGACCCGGTAGAGCCGTCCGACCTCGTCGGTATACCGCGCGATGCCGTAAGGCACGGTCTGGCCGCCCATCTTCTGGCGGAAGTGGTGGGCTTGGCCGCATATCGGGCCGAGCCCGCCCATCTGGAACATCAGCCATTCCACAACGCGGTAGCGGCGCTGCCCGCTTCCGGGCATGAACCGGCCGGTCTTCTCGGCGAGGTATTGCAGGATCGCGCCCGATTCGAACAGCGGCATCGGCGCGCCGTCCGGGCCATCGTCATCTACGATCGCGGGGATCCGGTTGTTCGGCGCAATCTCCAGGAACTCGGGCCGGAACTGCTCGCCCTCGTTGATGTCCACCGCCACGACCCCGTAGGTCAGGCCGCATTCCTCCAGCATGATCGAGACCTTCTGGCCGTTGGGCGTCGGCCAGGCATAGAGCGTGATCATCCGGCGCGGACGGCCTCGGCCAAAGCGCGGCCGACATCCTCGGTCCCGGCGGCGCCGCCGAGGTCTGCGGTCTTCGGCCCGTCGCCAGCCAGGAGCGCGGCGATCGCATCGACGATCGCGGCCTCGGCGTCCGGGTGGCCGAGATGGCCCAGCATCATCGCGCCCGACCAGATCTGGGCGATCGGGTTGGCGATTTTTTTGCCGTAGATGTCGGGCGCCGAGCCGTGAACGGGCTCGAACATCGAGGGGTGGTCGCGCTCGGGGTTGATGTTGCCCGAGGCCGCGAGGCCGATCGAGCCGGCGACTGCGGGGCCAAGATCCGACAGGATATCGCCGAACAGGTTCGAGCCGACAACGACATCGAACCAGTCCGGATGGGCGACGAAGTGGGCGGCCAGGATGTCGATGTGGTACCGGTCGGTCTCGATGCCCGGAAACTCGGCCGCGATCGCCGCGAACCGCTCGTCCCAGTAGGGCATCGAGTGGATGATCCCGTTCGACTTGGTGGCCGAGGTGACCTTGCGCGCCGGCCTGGTCTCGGCCAGGCGAAAGGCAAAGCGCATGATGCGGTCGCAGCCCCGCCGGGTGAACACCGACTGCTGGACGGCAAGCTCGTTCTCGGTGCCGGGATAGAGCCGGCCGCCGATCTGGGCGTACTCGCCCTCGACGTTCTCGCGCACGATCATCATGTCGATGTCTTCGGGTCGGCGGTCGGCCAAAGGCGAGCGCACGCCCTCGAAGAGCTTCGCCGGGCGCAGGTTGACGTACTGGTCGAACCGGCGGCGGATCGGGATCAGCATGTCCCACAGCGAGACGTGATCAGGCACGCCCGGCATACCGACGGCGCCCAGGAAGATCGCGTCGAACCCGGCGAGTCGGTCGAGCCCGTCCACCGGCATGATCCGGCCGGTCTCGGGGTAGCGCGCGCAGTCCCAGTCGAACTCGGACCAAGCCAAATCGATGCGGAACCGCGCGGCGGCGGCCTCCAGCACGCGCAGACCTTCCGGGACGACCTCCTTGCCGATGCCGTCACCCGGGATGACGGCGATGCGGTGGGCGCTCATTCGGCCTGCGGCCCGGCGTCTCGGATCAGCGCGTTGGGCGCGACATCGCGGCGGCGCATTTGGCGTGCCCGCTCGCCGGTCTCCATGTAGCGGCCCTCGACCGCGCGCAGCGCGTCCTCGTCCCACTTCTCCGACCAGTCGCCCAGCGAATAGCCGTGCCAGGGCGGCTCGGGCGTGAGCGGCGGCAGGCCGATCTCCTCCCACAAGGCGCGGGCGCGCTCCATATACGCGCGCTTGGGCAGCGAGACCGGCGGCGCCGGCGCGCGCAAGGTCGCATCGACCAGCAGCGAAGAGTCCTCGTCCTCGCCCTTGGGTCCGTGGCCGCGGTCGCGATGCCGCAGGATCGTGGTGTCGCGCGCCGGGTCGGCGCGATAGGCCATGGCCCAGAACACCGCATCGGCGTTCTCCGGGTCGATGTCCTCATCGACGGCGATGACGTATTTGCCGCAGGGCTTCTGAAACGAAGACGCGCCGTAGAGCGCGCGCCAGATCTCGGTCCGCGGCGTGCCCGGTGCGGCCTGCAGGACGATCACGCGGCGCAAATTGGTCAGCGGCTCGTGCATGGCGACCCGGCGAATCCCCTTGATCCCCAGATGGTCGCGCAGGTGCTCGAGGAACAGCGGCTCGTAGGCCACCCGCTTGACCACCGAGGATTCGCTCGGCGTGACCTGGCTGATCATCGAGGTGAAGACGGCGTCGCTCCGGTGGGTGATCGCGCTCACCTCGAAGACGAAGTTGTATTCCTCCAGGTTGACGTGGCCGTGGCTCTCGCCGAACGGGCCTTCGGGTTCGAAATACCCGGTATCGACATGGCCCTCGATGACGAACTCGGCCTCGGCCGGCACCAGCAGGTCGAGCGTATGCGCGCGCACGACATTGATCGGCGCGCCGGCGACTCCGCCGGCCACCGCGAGCTCGTCGACGCCTTGCGCCACCTTCTGCGGCCCGCAATAGGCCACCGCTGGCGGGCAGCCGACGACGATCGCCATCGGCAGCCTCTCGCCGCGCGCCCGGCAGGCCTGCCAGTGGGCGTAGCCGCCCTGACCGAGCTCGACGAACATCTTGAGCCCCAGCCGGCGCGAGCCTTTGAGCTGGCCGCGATAGGTGCCCATGTTCTGGATGCCGGTCCCGGGATCGGCCGTGATGCAGCAGGTCGCCGTGAGGTACGGCGCGGCATCGTAGCCGGGCGTCGAGATCGGCACCGGAAGCGCATCGAGCCCCCTGCCCGGCCCGTCCAGGTCCGCGCCGGTCAGCACGACATCCCGGCACGGCGCATCACTCACCTCGCGCGGCGCAACCGGCGTCGTTCTCGCGCGTTGCCAGACCGCGCCGATCTCCGCGACAGGCACCCCCATGCCGAGCGCGTAGATCTCCGCGCTCGCCGCAAGCCCGCCCACCAGGACCGGAAAATCGAATCCGCGCCCGGCGGCATCGCGGACATCGGTGAACAAGAAGGCCTTGCGCCGGGCTTCCGGGATACCGCCGCGAAACTGCCAGCGGACCAGCGGGTGAAGCTCGGACTCCTTATCTACCGCACGCTCGATGCGGTAGAGCAACCCGGCATCGTCCAACGCCGCCAGATGATCGTGGAGATCGGGGTAGCCCCGATCCGGCGCGGCGACAACCGCCCGCGCGTCCATCCTGCTCGCCATGCCCAACCGTTCGAATGCATCGCCGCGACCATCATGGGCGGCGGGACGGGACGGGGCAAGACGCTTTGAAGTCCGGCCGTCGCCCGCTAGATTCCGGGGCCTGGACCGACCGGGAGCGTGCAATGCCGGACCGAAGAATCGCCGATGAACTGATCGCGGTCGCAAAGCCGTTCTGGAACGCCGAAGCCGAGATCGCCCGGCGGTTCTTCGCCGGGCCGCCCAGCCGGGAGGCCTATATCCGCTACCTGGGCTCGGCGGTCTACAAGGAGCTCAACCCGACCATCGGCTATGGCGCCTCCGAGGGCTACGCCAACGCGCTGCACATGGAGTTCTGCGACATCGTCGAGGGCTTCCGCGGGCTCGGCGCCGGCGTCGACCGACGCGATATGCTGTCCTCGCTCAAGATGATGACCGAGGAGTTCGAGCACTACGTGGTCCTGGCCGAAATCCTGGAGTTCATCCTCGGCCGGCCGCTCACCGAGGACGACATCGGCCAGCTTCCCGAGGACAGGACGCTCAACGACATGCGCCGGTTCTATGTCGAATCGGGCGATCCCTGTCTCGTCACGGCGATGGGCCTGACCGAGGGCGGCGGGGCCAGCGCGTTCCGCGAGGGCGCGAAGCTGTCGGGCGGGGAAATCGAGGACCGGCTCGCCGCGGCGATGAAGATCATCCATTCCGACGAAAAAGACCACTACGAGGGCGCGGCGGTGGCCGCCGCCGAGGCTGTGCGCTCGCCCGGGGATCTGGAGCGCATGAAGCGCGCGGTCCACGAGGTCAGCATCCAGCGCGTGCTGATGCGCAACGAGCAATTCGACTTCCAGATGAGCGATGCAGAGATCGAGGCGCTGATCGCCGGGAACCCGGTTTAGCGCCCGGATTCCCGCTTTCGCGGCCGTGATGATGCGAATGCTGAAGGAATTTTCTCTTTGGATTCGGCGCGCTCATGGATTTTTGCGACGGGAGATCCGATGAGCTTCGAGATGAGCTTCGAAGAGATCGCCCAGGCCAGGGCGGTGATCGTTCTGGCGGTCTTCGCAGCGCTTTTCCTGGGCGGGCGCCGCGGCCGAGCCGCGAGACATGAGCGCCGTTTCGGGTTAAACTCCGGCCCGGCTTTCAATCGGAGCGCATCGGAGGTCGCCATGAAGCGGTCCAAATCCATCGGCCTGGTGATGATGGGCGCAAGCGCGATCGCGCTGACGGCCTGCGAGGAGCAGCAGGTCGATGCGATGGTCTTCGAGAGCGTGCAGCAATGCTACGCCGATGCGGAGCTGACCCGCGAGCAGTGCGACGCCGAGTATGAGTCCGCCCGCACGGCGCATGTTCAGGCCGCGCCCAAATACACCTCGATCGAGGCCTGCCAGGCCGATTTCGGGCCGGAGAACTGCGAGCAGGCGCCGCAGCGCACGACCGGCGGCGGCTCGGTCTTCATGCCGCTGATGATGGGCTACATGATGGGCTCGATGCTGGGCGGCGCGCGCTCGGGCGTCGCCGCCCAGCCGCTCTACCGTTCGGCCGACGATCCCAAGTCGTTCCGGACCGCCGACAACAAGAATGTCGGCGACAAGGTCGGCCGCACCCGGGTCGCCCGGTCGGCCGGAACGGCGCCGGGCGCCAAGACGCGGACGACCTCCCGCGGCGGCTTCGGCAAGAGCGCGCGGACGTTCGGCCCGGCCGCCGGCTAGGCCTTCGGGAAGCCGACGGCCGGGATGCAGCGTACCCCGATCGCGCCGCGGCCGGGCTGGAAGGATGTCGCGCTCGAGCACGGCTTCGACTTCCATTCGATCGAGGGCGATCCCTATTGGGACGAGAGCGCGGTCTATCGCTTCACTCTGGAAGAGATCGAGGACGGGCTCGAGAACCCGGTCGAAGAGCTCGAAAACCTGTGCTTCTCGGTGGTCGAGCGCGCGGTGGCGGACGAAACCGTGCTCGCCCGGCTCGCGATTCCCGAACCCTTCTGGGAGACCATTGCCCAAAGCTGGCGGGACGGCGAGAAAAACCTCTACGGCCGGATGGATTTCTCATATGACGGCGCCGGCCCGGCAAAGCTCCTGGAATATAACGCCGATACGCCGACGGCGCTCTACGAATCCTCGATCTTCCAGTGGGTCTGGCTGGAGCAGGCGATCGAGGCCGGCGCGGTCGCGCCCGGGTCGGACCAGTTCAACTCGCTGCACGAAAAACTGATCGATGCGCTGTCGCGCTTCGGCGTTTCGGGCGCGCTCCACTTCGCCTGCGCCAAGGACAGCGAGGAGGACCGCGGCACGGTCGCCTATCTGGAGGACTGCGCGAAGCAGGCGGGGATCGAGACCGGTTTCGTCTACGTCGAGGAGATCGGCGTCGACGCTGCCGGCCGGTTCACCGACCTCGACGACCGGGTGATCGAGACCCTGTTCAAGCTCTACCCCTGGGAATGGATCATGGCTGAAGAGTTCGGCGGTCATGTGCCCGGCTGCGGCGTTTCGTTCATAGAGCCGGCGTGGAAGGCGATCCTGTCGAACAAGGGTTTGCTGGCGCTGTTGTGGGAGATGTTCGAGGGCCATCCCAACCTGCTGCCCAGCTTCTTTGCCGACGACCCGCGCGCGGCCGCGCTGGGTGGGACCTGTGTGCGCAAGCCCTTGCTGTCGCGCGAAGGGCAGAACGTCGAGATCGTCCGCTGCGGCGGCGCGGAGACGCCGCACCAGGGCGGCTATGGAAGCGAGGGCCACATCGTCCAGGCCTTCCACCCGCTGCCTACGTTCGACGGGAACCATCCGATGACGGGCTGCTGGGTGGTGGCGAGCCAGCCGGCCGGGCTGTGCATCCGCGAGGACCGTTCTCTGGTCACCGGCGACGACGCGCGCTTCATCCCGCATCTGATCGAGTTCTAGGCTGGCCGGGCGGCGCGGGCTCAGCGACATCCCGGGCCGGTGGTCACGGCGGCGGCGGCGCGGTTTCGCGCATCGAAGGGCGCTGGCTGAACGCGGCGTACCAGGCGGCAAGGCGCAAGCGGGACTCGCGCCAGCCGGGTGCGCAGTCGCGCAGCTCCACATAGCCGATCGCACACGCCGCGGCGATCGGGGCGATGCCGGCCGCGCCGTCGAGCGCGTCGATCTCCTCGTCCAAGGCCGCGAGCGCGGCGTCGATCTTCCGCGCCTGGCCGGCAATGAACGGCTCATGCTGGCGCTCTGCCGGGCGGCGGCGCTCGCCGGCGAGCGCCGCCGCCGCTCCCAGCCCATCGCCCAGCGCCTCCAGCCGGAGCGCGGTCCAGCGCGCCGGGCCGGCCTCCGGGTAGAGCTTCGCACCGTCATGCAGGCTGTCGAGATACTGGCAGATGACCGGCGAATCATACAGCGCCGCGCCGTCCTCGCCGATCACCACCGGCACCTGATCGAGCGGATTGGTCCGCCCGAGCGCCGCCGGACGGTCCGTCAGGTTGATCATCGTCCAGTCGATCGCATCGCCCTGGCCGGTCTCGATGGCCGCTACCCGCACCTTGCGGGCGAACGGCGAATTGGGTGAGGCGTATCCCTTCATGCCGTCTCCGTCTCCGATCGTGCTCACGGAGGCGATTTTCGCCCACCCCGGCCGCGCGCGCAACGTCCGGCCCGGGCGCACACGGACACGCGCGCCGCACACGGCCAGGGAAACGAAAACGTCCGCGCGCGGGCTCTGCCGGGTGAAGGCGACCCTGGCGGGCGCTCACCGCAACCGCTCGCGCGCGAGCCGGGCGCGACGCTCCTTGGCGGCGGCGCGGGCGCGCCGGCGATCTTCGGCGCTCATCATGCCGTCGAGCCGGCCTCGGAAAAGATCGGCCTGGGGCTGGTCCTGGGCGGCGGCGAGGTCGAACCACACCCAGGCTTCGATCAGGTCGCGCTCGACACCTTCGCCCTCGGCATAGAGCACGCCGAGATTGAGCTGGGCCGGCGCGAGACCGGCCTCGGCCGCCTGGCGGTACCACCGCGACGCCGCGTCCGCGTCCGCGACGCCGGCCAAGCCGTTCTCCAGCACGAAGCCCAGGTTGAATGCCGCCTCGCGCACGCCGTTCTTCGCCGCGCGCCGGTACCAGAACACCGCCTGGGCAATGTCCGGCCCGGCCCCGTTGCCGTAATGCAGCACGGTCGCGAGTTTGAACTGAGCCAGCGGATGGCCGGCCTCGGCGGCCCTCTTGTACCACTTGACCGCCTGGCCGGCGTCGGCCGCCCGCCCGGCGCCGGTCTCGAACTGCAAACCGAGAAGGAACTGCGCCTCGGGCGCGCCGGCTTCGGCCGCCTTGGGGTACCAGCGGATCGAATCGCCGAAGGTGGCGGGCGCTTCGACCTGGGCGCTCACCGCGCCCGGGACGACAAGCACCGGCGCGAAAGCAAGAGACCGAACGGCCGAACGCCACCGTCGCGGCAACCACGAGCACGCCGCGAAAAAACGCGTTGCGCGCCGGGACCGCGCCCGCCGCCGGGTCCAAGAAGCAAAGCGGAGGAAGATGGCGTCGGAAGTGTGAAGAGGGTGTAAACCGCGGCCGGAGTCAGGCGTTGACATCGACCACCGTTCGGCCGCGGATGCGGCCTTGGAGGATCTCATCGGCCAAGCCGGGCAGGTCGGTAAGGGGCGCGGTAGCGGCGAACCGGTCGAACGCGCCCTCGGGCAACCCGGCGGCGAGCCGCCGCCAGGCCTCGAGCCTGGGCTCGTGCGGATACATCACCGAATCGATCCCGAGCAGCCGGACGCCGCGTAGCAGGAACGGGATCACGGTGGTTTCCAGCGCGCTGCCGCCGGCGAGTCCGCAGGCGGCGACCGCAGCGCCGTAGCGCATCCCGGCCAGGATCGAGGCGAGCGTCGCGCCGCCGACCGCATCGATCGCGCCGCTCCAGCGCTCGCCCAGCAGCGGACGCCCGGGTGCGGCGGCAAGCTCGGCGCGGTCGATGACCGTCGCGGCCCCGAGCTCCTTGAGCGCCGCCTCGGTCTCGGGCCGGCCGGTCGAGGCCGCCACTTCGTAGCCCAGCGCGGCCAGCAGGCTCACCGCGACGCTGCCCACCCCGCCGTTCGCGCCGGTGACCAGAACCTCGCCCACGCCCGGAACCAGCCCGGCGCGCTCCAGCTCGATGACCGCGATCATGGCGGTAAACCCGGCGGTGCCGAGCGCCATCGCCCGATACGGATCGAGCCCGTCCGGACACTTGACCACCCAATCGGCCGGCACCCGCGCGCGCTGGGCGTAGCCGCCCCAGCGGATCTCGCCCATCCGGTAGCCGGTCACCAGAACCTCGTCGCCGACCGCGAAGTCGGGCGATGAGGAGGCCGTCACAGTCCCGGCCAGATCGATGCCCGGGACGTGCGGGTAGGTGCGCACCAGCCGGCCGATGCCCTTGAGGATCATGCCGTCCTTGTAGTTCAGCCCCGAATAGGCGACCGCGACCGTCACCTCGCCCTCGGGCAGCGCCGCCTCGTCGAGCTCCTTGACTGCGGCCGCCGGGCCGCCCTCGCCCTCTTCCAGGACGAGCGCCCTGAACCGTTCGCCCATCTTTTTGTCCCAAACCCGCCAATCTGCCCGACGCAGTAAGCCGTTCGCGGAAGATTCGTCAAGCGAGCCGGCCGAAACGGCGCGGTCTTGCCGCAGCCGCCGGAGAGCGCCACTTCATTGCCAGCCCGCTTCATGGGCGCGAGGATCGGCCAATGGCGGACTGCATCAAACTCGAGGATCGCGCGATACTGGAGGTCTCCGGCGAGGACGCGCGCGCCTTTCTCCAGGGCCTGATCACCAACGACATCGAGAAGGTCAGTGCGACCGAAGCCGTCTACGCGGCGCTGCTGACGCCCCAGGGCAAATACCTTTTCGACTTTTTCATCGTCGCCAACGGCGATGCGCTGTGGCTCGATTGCGAGGCGGCCGGGCGAGAGACCCTGCGCCGCCGGCTTGCGATGTACCGGCTGCGCGCCAAGGTCGAGATCGATGCCGGGCTCGACCACGAGGTCCACGCGGCGATCGGCGACAATGCGCTCGCCGCGGCCAGGCAAATCGACACCGCGCTGTCCTTCGCCGATCCGCGCATCGCAGGGCTTGGCGCCCGCGCGATCGTCGCGCCGGCCGCCCGCCCGGACCTTACCGGGGCCGGCCTGCGGGCGGGCGCGCGCGCGGATTACGACCGGCTGCGCATCCGGCTCGGCGTCCCCGATGGCAGCCGCGACCTGGTCCCGGAAAAATCGTTCCTGCTGGAGAACGGCTTCGAGGCGCTCAACGGCGTCGATTTCGAGAAAGGATGCTATGTCGGCCAGGAGGTCACCGCGCGCATGAAGCACCGCGCGCTCGTCCGCAAGCGCCTCGTGCCGGTGCGCATCGAGGGCGCGGCCCCGCCGGAAGGCGCGCCGGTCCATCGCGGTGAGATCGAGGTCGGCGAGATGCGCAGCTCGTCCGGCGCGCTCGGCCTGGCCATGCTTCGCCTGGAAGCGATCGCCGCCGCCGGGCCGCTGCGCGCCGGCCCGGCGCGCCTTACGGTCGAAAGGCCCGAATGGGCCGATTTCTGAAGCGGCGACGCCGGCCTCAGGCGACCGCTTCCAGATCCCCGGCGGTCAGCGCGCGGGTGCCGTACTGCGCCGGCGAAGTAATCTCGAGCATCTCCAGGTCGTCCGACCATTCGATCACGCTGTGCTTGATTTCCGGCGGCAGCATGTGGACCGAGCCCGCCGTGAGCCGCTCTTCGCCGTGGCCCTCGTACCAGAACGTCACCCAGCCGCTGACCACGTAGACGATCAGGAAATCGATGCCGGTGTGGAGATGGGCCTCGATGGGCGGGGGGCCGTCGCCGCCGCGAATCAGGTGTGCGCCGTATCTGCCGTTCGTCGCCTCCTCGACGCCGAAATGGCGGTAGACAAACTGATCGCGGATTCCTTCTTTCCCGTAGACCGCGCCATCGGCATGGCTGATCACCAGCTTTTGCTTGAACTCCGACATCGAACCCTCCGTTCCGTGCGAATGATGGGAAGGCCGGCCCGGCTCCCCGGGCCGGCGCGTGGTTCAAAGCGCCGCGACGAGCATGATTTCGACCGCGGTTCCCGGTGTGAGCTCGACCCCGACGGCGGCACGCGCAGGCAGGCAGGCCGGGTCGAGCCAAGCCATCCAGGCCTCGTTCATCGCGTCTTTCCGCGACAGATCGGCCATGTAGACGGTGGCCGACAGGATGCGCGACTTGTCGGTCCCGGCCCCGGCCAGGAAGCCGTCGATCTGCCGGAGCACCTGTTCGGTCTGGCCCTTGACGTCCTGCGTCTTGTCCTGGGCGACGATGCCCGACAGGTAGGCCAGCCCGCCATGGACGACCGCGCGGCTGTTCCAGGCGCCGGGTTCGATCCGGTCGATGTCGGTGCTCATGGGTCGGGTTCCTCTTTCGGTCGGCGGCCGGCTATTCGGCATATCCCGGACTGTCGCGGCCCAGCTTGCGCACCAGCGCCGGCCATTCGCGCTCGCCGATCGGCCGGTAACCGGCGTTCGAGATGGCATGTTCGTTGCGCTCGACGGTCACCCGCCGGATGTCCTCGGAGATCTCGCGCGGCGCCGCGCCGGCCTGCTGGAAGGCAAGCTGGAACTTGCAGGCGCGCTCGGCGCGGTACATCCACATCCACGCCTCGCCCACCGTCCTGCCGACGGTGAGCAGCCCGTGGTTGCGCAGGATCAGAACGTTGTGGCCGGCGAGGTTGGCGGCCAGCCGCTCGCGCTCGCCGAGGTCGAAGGCGATCCCCTCATAGTCGTGGTAGCCGGTATGCGCCAGCACCGCCAGCGCGTGCTGGCTGAGCGGCAGCAGGCCGCCTTCCTGGGTCGCCACCCCGACGCCGGCTTGCGTGTGGGTGTGGATCACGCAGCCGGCCTCGGGCCGGGCCTTGTGGACCGCGCTGTGGATGGTGAAGCCGGCGGGGTTGATGCCGAACGCCGAGGGGCTGAGCTCGTTGCCGTCCTCGTCGACCTTGACGAGGCAGGAGGCGGTGATCTCCTCGAACAACACGCCGAAGGGGTTGATCAGGAACTGATCGGGCGCATCGGGCGCATCGGGCGCTCGCGCCGAAAGATGGGTGCCGAGGAGATCGGACCAGCCGTAGAGATCGACAAGCCGGAACGCCGCGGCGAGCTCGACGCGGGCCCGCCATTCGGCCTCGGAGATTCCGTTGCCGGGCTTCCCGGGCCTGCCCATGGCGTACCTCCCCTGGCCGATCGAGCACGATGACCGTGCTACCACGCCGTCCGGCGGGCCACAATACGACCGCACGGGTTCTGGAGCAGGATGGCGCGGTCGACGAGGCTTGGTTCGTCCTGTGGGCGCACGACGGCAACCCCGACCTGCGCAGGCCCTGGAAAGCTTGGGCGGCACTCTTGCCCGATCCCGCTGCCCGATCCTGCGATGGCGCCGTCATTGCCGGCATCGGCGGCGATTGACGCCGGAGAAGCAGAGGGATACGGTGCGCGGGAGGCATGGATGCGTGGTCGCTACCGGATCGATCGAGCGCGTTGAGGATCAGTGTAAAGCTGTTCTTCTGCATGAGTGCCCCGAGCATTAGAATATTGTTAGCCGGATAACGGATGTGTCTGATAGAATGTGGAAGATATTGGAGTTTGTTCCCAAGGTTTAAAGTATCTGATTTTTACAGGTCCGGTGCTGACCGCCTCGGATCTTAATGCTTTGGTTATTCTGAATTTGAAATGTGTTGAGATTTGCATCCGGTGCTGGAATGGTAGCCGGAACGCATGATCGCCAATCGACAAGCACGCTCTGAAAACTGGAGACGCCCGAGATGACCGAGATGACCGAGAACGCCATCCTGCCGTTCGTGCGCAACGCTTGGTACATGGCCGCCTGGCCCGACGAGCTCGACGACGGACCGCTGGCGCGGACGATCATGCACGAGCCGATCGTCCTCTACCGTGAAGCGGGGGGAAAGGTCGGTGCGCTCGAGGACCGCTGCTGCCACCGCGGCGCTCCGCTGACCCACGGGACCGTGGTCGAACAAGGCATCCAGTGCGGCTATCATGGCCTGATCTACAGCGCCGACGGCCGGTGCGTCGTCGTCCCGGGCCAGAAGAACATCCCCAAGGCCGCCCGCATCAGGAGCTACCCGGTGGTCGAGCGGAATCGGATCGTCTGGATCTGGATGGGCGATCCGGCCCTCGCCGATGAGAACGAGATCGTCCCCTACCCCTATCACGACGACACCGGGCAGTGGCCCTACTGCAAGGCCCACATGCCGATCAAGGCCAACTATCTGTTCATGATCGACAACCTGATGGACCTCACCCATCTGGGCTACGTCCACGGCCGGACGATCGGCGGCCAGCCGACCGCCCATGTCGATGCCCGGATGGAAACCAGGCCGACCGCGAACGGCGCTTATTTCATCCGTTGGATGCTGGAGCACGACCCGCCGCCGACCTACAAGAAGGGCGGCGGCTTCTCGGGCAAGGTCGACCGCTGGCAGGAATTCGAGTACGTCGCGCCCGGCGTGGTCCTGCAATGGTCGGGCGCGCTCGAGGTCGGCCGCGGCGCCAGGGAAAGCCGCGACAAGCCGGGCTTCCATCTGCGCCTCCTGCACTGCGCGACGCCGGAGACCGACAACACCTTCCACTATTTCTGGTCGACCGCGCATGGCTACCGCCAGGACGACCCAGCGGCGACGCAGGAGGTGTATGACGAGATCTATCCGACCTTCGTCGAGGACAAGACCATCATGGAGGCCCAGCAGGAGCGGATCGATCTCGACCCGGCCCGCCCGCTGGTCGAGATCCATGCCGACGGCGCGCTGGCGCTGGCCCGCATCGCGCTCGGCCGCCTGATCGAGGCCGAGCAGGCCCAGCTCGGCCAAGCCGCCGAATAAGGCGGGCGGTTTCGCCCGGTCGCCTGCGGGATTACCGGCCTTGCGGAATTACCGGCAGCGACCGGGCGCCGTCGTCTCAGGCGCTCTGCTCGAATTTCGGGTCGGTGTACTGGGCGTTGTGCGCCAGCATCATCCTGATCAACTCGGGCAACCTGTCCTCCGTCGGCACAGGGTCGGTGTCCCAATGGCTGTAGCGGTCCTCGCCGCGCACCAGGAGCGCCGGGCGCCGGGCGAGCGTCGAACGGACATGCGGCGGGATCAGGAAGAACGAATAGCCGATCCGGACCTTGTCCGAGTCGTTGGGGTAGGACGCGTGCGCCGTGCGTTCCTTGTGGATCGAGAACTGGCCCTGCTCGAGCTCCATGTAAACCGCTTTCGATTCGTCGAGCCCGCGGATCGTCTGGCCGCGTCCCAGTAGATTCTTCTTCTCGCCAGGCGCGTCGCCGGGCGCGTTTTCGTGCGACTCGTCGTGCTCGTAGCCGATCTCGTGGCTGCGCGGCATCACGCGCAGGCAGCCGTTGGCCTTGTCAGCGGGCGTCAGCGCGAGCCAACAGGTCACCATGTCGTGCGGGTCGCAGCCGAAATAGGCCGAATCCTGGTGCCATGAAACGAACGATCCGTCGCCCGCGGGCTTGACCCAGAACCGCGAGCCGAAGGCGAGGATGTCGGGGCCGATCAAATCCTCCGCGGCATCGAGAATTCTTTCGGTGCGCACGAGGTCCCAGGCCTCGGGCAGGCACAGATGCCCCTTGAGCTTGAACACGCCGGGATTGACGCCCTCCCTCGCCTCGAACTGGTCGACTGCGGCCAAGAGCTCGTTGCAACGCTCCGTGGGGATCCCGTCGACCGGAAAGAGATAGCCCTCGCGGTTGAAGAACGCGATCTGCTCCTCGGTCAGTATCTTCGGCACGCCAGCCTCCCTGGTTCCCTGTTGCGCGCGACCGTCGTTCGTCGCGATGCCGGAGACTACCACCGTCGCCGAACATCCGTCCACGAGCAGCCGGCGCAATCGCGAGGATCGCCGCAGCGGACCGGCTCACGGGACTCGTGGCCCGGTCCTGCCGTCCCCGTGTGCGGCCGATCAGTCCGCCAGCCCGTCGTTCTCTTCTCCGGCCCGCGCGGTCGCCGCGTCGGGGAAGACGCTCTTTATCGCGTGCATGGCAAGCTGTTCGTCTTCGAAAGACTTGACCCCGGAGATCCCCATCGCGCCGACCAGATGGCCGTCGATGATGATCGGCAGGCCCCCGCGCGAGGCCAGGACGGGAAAGGTGGCGTAGGCTTTGTGCCCGGTTTCGATCCAGCGTTCCCACACCCCGCTCGGGCGGCAGGTCATCGCGGAGGTGTTGGCCTTGGCCAGGGCGATCTCGTCGTTTCCGGGGCGCGCGCCGTCCATGCGGTGAACGGCGACGATCCGCCCGCCGTCGTTGACGACGGCGATCACGACCTCCCACTCGTTTTGCCGGGCCTTGTCCTCTGCCGCGGCCAGAAGTCGCTTGGCGTCATCGAGAGTGAGCACGGGCTTGGTCATCATGGGCGGTACCCTTCGGCGCGGCCGGGATCAGCGGGCGCCGATCGCGGCCTGGGCGGCGGCGAGGCGGGCGACGGGCACGCGGTAGGGCGAGCACGAGACGTAGTCGAGGCCGATGTCGTGGCAGAATCGGACCGAGGCCGGATCGCCGCCGTGCTCGCCGCAGATGCCGAGCTTGATGCCCGGGCGCCGGGCGCGGCCGCGCTCGGTGGCGATCTTGACGAGCTCGCCGACGCCCTCGACGTCGATGCTGACGAACGGGTCGCGCTTCAGCAGGCCGAGCTGGTGGTAGACGCGCAGGAAGCCCGCCGAATCGTCGCGCGACAATCCGAACGTGGTCTGGGTGAGGTCGTTGGTGCCGTAGCTGAAGAACTCCGCGCTCTCGGCGATCTCGCCTGCCCTCAACGCCGCGCGCGGCAGCTCGATCATCGTGCCGGTCATGTAATCGAGCGTCACGTCCTCGGCCGCCTCCACCTCCCGGGCAACCCGATCGATCAGCTCCTTGAGGGCATCGAACTCGGCCTTGGTGGCGATCAGGGGGATCATCACCTCCGGCGCGACGGTCTTGCCGGTCTCCCTGGCGACCCGCGCCGCGGCCTCGAAGATGGCGCGCGCCTGCATCTCGTAGATCTCGGGACAGGTGATCCCGAGCCGGCAGCCCCGATGGCCCAGCATCGGGTTGACCTCGACAAGGTCCTGGGCGCGCAGGCGGACCGCTTCGGCGCTGACGCCGGCGGCGGCGGCCACCTCGGCGATCTCGTCCTCCGAATGGGGCAGGAACTCGTGCAGCGGCGGATCGAGCAGACGGATCGTCACCGGCATGCCGTCCATGATCCTGAACAGCTCGATGAAGTCGTCGCGCTGCATCGGCTGGATCTTCGCAAGCGCGGCCTTACGGCCCTCGACGCTGCCGGCGACGATCATCTGGCGGACTGCGACGATACGGTCGGCGTCGAAGAACATGTGCTCGGTGCGGCTGAGCCCTATGCCTTCGGCGCCGAACCGGACCGCGGCCCGGGCATCGATCGGGGTCTCGGCGTTGGCGCGCACGCCCATGATGCGGATCTCGTCGGCCCATTCCATGAGCGTCGCGAAATCGCCGGACAACTCGGGCTCGATGGTGGGCGCCGGGCCCAGCATGATCTCGCCGGTCGTGCCGTCGATGGTGATGGTGTCGCCGGCCTTGACCGTCACATCGCCCGCCCTCATCGACTGGGAGCGGTAGTCGATCCGAAGCTCGCCCGCGCCGACGACGCAGGGCCGGCCCATGCCGCGGGCGACCACGGCCGCATGGCTGGTCGAGCCGCCGCGGCTGGTCAGGATGCCGCGCGCCGCGTGCATGCCGTGGATGTCTTCCGGACTGGTCTCCGCGCGCACCAGGATGACCTTCTCGCCGCCCTGGGTGCGGGATTCGGCCTCATCGGCATTGAACACCACCCGGCCCGAGGCGGCGCCCGGCGAGGCCGCCAAGCCGCAAGCGAACGGGTTGCGCGCAGCGCCCGGGTCGAGCGTCGGGTGAAGAAGCTGATCGATCGATTGGGCGTCGATCCGGCCGACCGCCACCTCCTTGGAAATCAGGCTCTCGGCGACCATCTCGCAGGCGATGCGCAGCGCCGCCTTGGCCGTGCGCTTGCCGGTCCTGGTCTGCAATATCCACAGCCGGCGGCCCTGGACAGTGAACTCGATGTCTTGCATGTCGCGATAATGCGCCTCGAGCGCGCCGCGCACCCGGTCGAGCTCGGCGTAGACCGCGGGAAAGGCCTCCTCCATCGAAGACGCGGCGGCCCCGGCGGCCTCCCGCGCGGCCCTGGTCAGGTTCTGCGGAGTGCGGATGCCGGCGACGACATCCTCGCCCTGGGCGTTGATCAGGAATTCGCCGTAGAAGGCGTTTTCGCCGGTCGACGGGTCGCGGGTGAACGCGACCCCGGTCGCGCAGCCCTCGCCCATGTTGCCGAAGACCATCGCCTGGACGTTGACCGCCGTTCCCCAATGGGCCGGGATGTCGTGCAGCCTGCGGTAGGTGACCGCGCGCCGGTTCGTCCAGCTTGCGAACACCGCGCCGATGGCGCCCCAGAGCTGATCGTTGCCGTCCTGGGGAAACGGCTTCTTGAGCTGATCCTCGACGACCTCCTTGTACTGTTCGACGATGTCTTCCCAGTCGTCGGCCGACAGGTCGGTGTCGAGGATCGCCGCGCGGGCGAGCTTGTGGTTCTCGAGAATGTCCTCGAAATAGTGGTGCTCGGCGCCGAGCACGACGCTGGCATACATCTGGATGAAGCGGCGGTAGCTGTCGAAGGCGAACCGGCGGTCGCCGGAACGGGCGGCAAGCCCCTCGACGGTCTCGTCGTTCAGCCCGAGATTGAGAACGCTGTCCATCATGCCGGGCATCGAGACCGGCGCGCCGGAGCGCACCGAGACCAGAAGCGGATTCGCCGAATCGCCGAACCTGGCGCCGACGCCGCGCTCGATCCCGGCAAGGGCCTCGGCGACCTGCTCGTCCAGGCCCGCCGGATAGACGTTGCCGCGCTCGTAATAGGCGTTGCAGACCGCTGTCGTGATCGTGAAGCCGGGTGGCACCGGAAGCCCGAGACTGCACATCTCGGCCAGATTGGCACCCTTTCCGCCGAGAAGCTCCCGCATATGGGCGCCGCCGTCGGCGCTGCCGCCGCCAAAACGGTAGATCATGCGTTCCGCTAAGCCAGGATCGGCCGCCATCCGTTCAGACATCTCACCGTCAACCTTCGATCTGAGAAAAATCTGCGACCGCGCCCATGGTTCCACGAATCTCGCTTAGCAGCCTTAACCGGTTGGCGCGCAGCCCGGCATCCTCGGCATTGACGGTGACGCGGTCGAAAAAGGCATCGACGGGGCCGCGCAGGCCCGCCAGCACCGCCATCGCGTCGTCGAACCGTTCGGCATCGACCAGCGGACCGGCCTTCCGCCGCACCGCGTCGAGCGCGCCGTGCAGCGCCGCCTCCTCGGGCTCGGCCAGAAGCGCGGGGTCCGACGGGCCTGCGTAGCCGGCGCCGTCTTTCTTCTCTTCGATCCCGACGATGTTGCTCGCCCGCTTGTGTGCGGTCAGCAGATTGGCGCCGTCTTCTGTAACGAGGAAGTCCGCGAGCGCCTCGACCCGGGTCAGCAGCCGGACGAAATCGTCTCCGCCGCCGAGCGCGAAGACGGCGGAGATCAGGTCGTGACGGACGCCCTGGGCGCGCAGGTGGACCTTGAGCCTGTCGGCGAAGAAGCCGAGCAGTTCGGCCTCGAGGAGCTTCGGCTTGTGGCCGCCGTCGAGCCGCGATTCGAACTCGGGAATGGTCTCGTTATAGCCCCAATACGCCTTGCGAATGGCCTCGCGCAGGTTCATCCGGACGCCGTTCTCGATCACCAGACGGATGACGCCGAGAGCGGCGCGGCGCAGCGCGTAGGGATCGCCCGAGCCGGTCGGGCGCTCGCCGACCGCGAAGAAGCCGGTCAGCGTATCCAGCTTGTCGGCCAGGGCGACAGCAACCGACAGCGGTGCGCGCGGGCAGTCATCGCCCGGGCCCTGGGGGGCGTAGTGCTCGGCTACGGCCAGCGCCACCGCCTCGTCCTCGCCGTCATGGCGCGCATAGTGGCCGCCCATCGTCCCCTGAAGCTCGGGGAATTCGTAGACCATCCCGGTCGTGAGGTCGGCCTTGGCCAGGCGCGCCGCGCGCCGTGCCAGACCGGCGTCCGCGCCCGGCACGAAGGCCGCGATCTCGCCGGCAAGAGTCTCGATGCGGTCGACCTTGTCGGCCAGCGAGCCCAGCGCGGCGTGGAAGATCATCGGCGCAAGCGCCCCGATGCGCGATTCGAGCGGCGCTTTCCTGTCCTGGTCCCAGAAGAACTTGGCGTCCGATAGCCGGGCGCGCAGCACGCGCTCGTTGCCGGCGATCATCCGGCCGCCGCCGTCGGGCGCCTCGGTATTCGCGATCACCACGAACCGCGGGGCGAGGGCGCCGTCGGGCGCCAGCACGGAGAAGTATTTCTGGTGGGTGCGCATCGAGGCGGTCAGCACCTCCGAGGGGACGTCCAGGAACGCCTCGTCGATGCGGCCCATCAGCGGCACCGGCCATTCGACCAGCCCGACCACCTCCTCGAGCAGCGCCGCGTCCTGCTTGACGCTCAGCCCCTCGGCGGCGGCGAGCGCCGCCGCGCCGTCGGCGATGATCCGCCGGCGCTCGGCCGGATCGAGGACCACATGCGCCGCCCGCAGGGCGCTGCGGTACCCGGCGAAACAGGCCACCTCGATCTCGCCGGGATCGAGGAATCTGTGCCCGGTCGTCACGGCGCCGACCGGAACGTCGCCGGGCAGACGGAAGGGCAGCGGCGCGCCGTCGAAGACGCACAGCCCGCGTTCGAGCGTGCGCACCCAGCGGTCGTGTCCCGCGCCCCAACGCATCGATTTGGGCCAGGCGAGCGCGGCCACCGCCGAGGCAAGACAGCCCGGCAGCACCTCGCAGGTCGCCCGCCCGGACCGCTCGATGACGGCGAACCAGAACGTCCCCTTGCCCGCCTTGCGCTGCTCGCACTGGTCCAGCGTCAGCCCGTTCGCGCGCAGGAAGCCCTCGACCGCCTTGTCCGGCGCATCGATTCGTGGTCCGCGCTTTTCCTCGCGCCTGTCGGGCTGGCGGTCGGGCAGCCCGTCGACCGTCAGCGCGAGCCGGCGGGGGGTGACGTAGCAGGCGGGCGGATCGAAATCGAGTGCGGCCGCGGCGAGCCGCTCGCCCACCAGCCGCGCCAGGTCGGCGGCCGCGCGCGCCTGCATACGCGCGGGGATCTCCTCGGAAAACAGCTCGACCAGCAGTTCAGACATGGTCGGGCGCAGCCCGGCTCTCGAGCCAGGCCTCGCAGCAGCCCTTGGCGAGCGCCCGGACGCGGCCGATATAGGCGGCACGCTCGGTCACGCTGACCGCGCCCCGGGCATCGAGCAGGTTAAAGACGTGGCTTGCCTTGATGCACTGATCGTAGGCCGGCAGGGCCAGGTTCCGGTCGAGCAGCACCTGGCCCTCGGCCTCGGCGAAGCCGAACTGCTGCGACAGGCGGCCGATGTCGGCGTGCTCGAAGTTGTAGGCCGAAAACTCGCGCTCGGCCTGGCGAAAGACTGCGCCGTAGCTGACCCCCGCGCCGTTGAAATCGAGGTCGTAGACGTTCTCGACGCCCTGGATATACATCGCCAGCCGTTCGAGACCGTAGGTGAACTCGACCGGGACCGGGTCACAATCGATGCCGCCGACCTGCTGGAAGTAGGTGAATTGGGTCACCTCCATGCCGTCGCACCAGACCTCCCAGCCGAGCCCGGCCGCGCCCAGCGTCGGGCTCTCCCAGTCGTCCTCGACGAAGCGGATGTCGTGAAACGCCGGGTCGATCCCGAGCTCGACGAGGCTCGCCAGATACAGGTCCTGGCTCGCCGGCGGCGACGGCTTGAGGATCACTTGGTACTGGTAGAAGTGCTGCAGCCGGTTGGGATTCTCGCCGTAGCGCCCGTCGGCCGGCCGGCGCGAGGGCTGGACGTAGGCCGCCCGCCACGGCTCGGGGCCAAGCGCCCGGAGCGTCGTTGCGGGGTGGAAGGTTCCGGCCCCGACCTCCATGTCGTAGGGTTGCAGGACCACGCAGCCCTGCCGCGCCCAATAGGCGTGGAGCTTGAGGATCAGGCCCTGGAAAGACGTGTCCGGCGCGTCGTTCGACATGGCATCACGGGGGCCGGCTTGCGGCCGGCGCAACCTACGCGGCGCCCCGGTTCGGGTCAAGCGAGCCGCCGCTCAGGCGCACTCGTGCGGGCCGCCTGCCGGAACGAAGGCGCCGCAGCGCGGACAGGGCTCCAGATCTTCGCCCGGGCGCTCCGGCGCGGCCCTTCGCGCGCGGGCCAAGCGATCCTTTTCCCTGTCCTGCTGGACCTGCTGGTAGCGCGACAGCCAGCGGAACCCGTACCAGACGAGCGCGATGACCGCGGCGAGCGCGATCAGCTTTTGCAGGCTGAACCCGAGCACGGTCCGGTTCCGCGGGTCGAGCGCATTGCCGAAATACGGCTCACAGGCCGAAGCGCTTCCACATCGCCCATTCGTCGAGCGCGGTCGCGATCTCCAAAGCGAAATCGCCCGGCGCCCGGCGGTCGAGCGCGACCGCGCTGTCCAGCCCGATGCCGAAGCGCCGCAGACTCGATCTCTGGACGATCGGCTGCATCCGCACGTTCTCGCCGAAGCGCTCGCGCAGGACCGAGCGCATGTCCCCCAGACCGTCGACCAGCCCGAGCTCGACCGCCTGGCGGCCGGTCCAGAATTCGCCCGAGAACAGCATCGCGTCCTCGCCTTTCAGCCGCCTGCCGCGCCGGGCGCGCACGGTGGCCTTGAAGGACTCGTGCATCGCCGATTGCAGGCCCAGCAGGCTCTGGAGGTCCTGCTCGGCCTCCGGACGGAAGGGATCAAGCATGCCCTTGCGCGCGCCCGCCGTGTGGACCCGGCGCTCGATGCCGTGGCGCGCGATGAAGTCGGCAAAGCCGAACCCGGCGGCGATCACGCCGATCGAGCCGACGATCGAGTTCTCGTCAGCGAAGATCTCGTCGCCCGCACAGGCGAGCCAGTAGCCGCCCGAGGCGGCCACGTCCTCGGTGAAGGCGATCACGGGGACGCCGCGCTCCTCGGCGCACTGGCGGATCCTCCGGGAGATCAGCCCGCTCTGGACCGGCGATCCGCCCGGGGAGTTGATGGACAGCGCCACTGCAGACAGGCGGCGCGGCGCGAACGCCCGATCGATCGATCGCTCAAGGCCGGCGAGGTTCAATCCGCCGCCGCGCGCGAACCGGGTCCGGCCGATAGCGCCGCTGAGCCGCAGCACCGAGACCAAAGGCGCCGGCCGGCGCAGCCGCCGCACCGGCATCCACCGACGCCAGCCGTGCGGCCGGGCGGTGGTGTCGCCGAGGGGAACCGCGTCGCTCATAGCACTATAGATATAGTGTGCGAGCCCGATCGCCAAGCGCGGCCGCTCAGATCCGAAGCGGGCCGCCGCGCAGCACCGCCTCGGCCTCGGGCGTGTAGGCGCCGTCCGCTTCGTGCAGCACCATGCCGGAGACCAGCCGCAGCGGGCCAGCGACGCCGGTCCGCGCGCGAATCAGCACCCGCTTCGCCGCTCCCGCCCCGGCGCGCGGCCAGAGCGGGAAGACCGCGATATCGCCGGCCTTCCCCGCCAACGCTGCAAGAACCTCGCCCAGCCGGTCGGCCCGGTGGATCAGGGTCAGCGTGCCCTTGCGGCGGAGCATCGCGGCCGCGAAGCCGATCCAGGTCGCGAGACCGGCCGTACTCTCGACCCGCGCGACCGCGCGGGCCTCGGTGTCGGGCCTGCCGGTCGTACCGGCTTCGAAGAACGGCGGGTTCATCATCGCGTGGTCGTAGGCGCCGGGCGCCAGGCGCGGCGGCGGGCGGGCGAGATCGCCCGCCATCACGTCGACCCGGCGCTCCAGTCCATTGAGCCGGGCGTTCTCGCCGGCGAGCCGGACGAGATCGACCTGGCGTTCCAGCCCGACCACCCGGCAGCCGGGCACCCGTCGGGCGAGGCATAACGCGGCCGCGCCGATCCCCGCACCGGGCTCGATCACCGACTGGCCGTCCCCGGCCGGCACCGCGGCGGCGAGCAGGACGGTGTCGATCGCGACCCGGAAACCGTCGCGCGGCTGGCGGATGGCGATGGCGCCGCCGAGCAGGCGGTCTTCGGTGACATCCTCGCGCGGCGCGCTCATTCCCGGCTCAGCCGCGCGCCCTCGCCGGCTTCGGTGAGGATGCGCCGCGCCCGCTCGTGCTCGGAATCCTCGACCATCACCCGGCGGGGGATGGCGTAGGTGCTGCCCTCGAGCACCGACATGTGCGAATCGAGCACCGACGCTTCGATGCCTTCCGAACGGAGCAGGGCCTGAATCCAGGACAGGAAAACCAAGTCGTTGGTCCGCAGCAGCTCCCGCATCGTCGGACTCTCGGCCTTTCGGGCGATTGGTCGCACGCCACGCGGGCCAGCTTGACGCTGCCCGCGGCGGGACTATGTTCCGTCTGGCTGTCTAGCATCTTCCCGCGCGGAGAACAAAGCCCGTGAGTGCGGTCGTTGAGTTCGGACGCGACCCGGATCCGTGCCGCGGTCCCAGCCTGGACAGGCTGACGGCCCTGACCTCCGAAGACCTCCACCGGGTCAACCTGACCATCGTCGAGCACATGAAGAGCCCGGTGCTGCTGATCCCGCAGCTTGCCGGGCACATCGTGGCCTCGGGCGGCAAGCGGCTGCGGCCGATGATCACGCTGGCCTCGGCCCGGCTGTTCGACTACTGCGGCGCGCGCCATATCGGGCTTGCCGCGTGCGTGGAGTTCATTCACACGGCGACCTTGCTGCACGACGATGTGGTCGACGAGAGCGACCTGCGGCGAGGCGAGGCGACGGCGAACGCGGTCTGGGGCAACAAGGCCCCGGTCCTGGTCGGCGACTTCCTGTTCAGCCGCTCGTTCGAGCTCATGGTCGCGGACGGATCGCTCGATGTGCTGGGGATTCTTTCCGAGGCGGCCTCGGTCATCGCCGAGGGCGAGGTGCTGCAGTTGATGACCGCCAACGACACCGAGACCGCCGAGGAGGACTATCTGGAGGTGATCCGCGCCAAGACGGCGCGGCTGTTCGCGGCTGCAGCCGAGATCGGCGGGGTGGTCGCCGGCCGCGCCGAAGCCGAGCGCGCGGCGCTGCGCACCTTCGGGCATAACCTCGGCATGGCCTTCCAGCTTGCCGACGATGTGCTCGACTACTCGGCCCGACAGGCGACGCTGGGCAAGACAGTGGGCGATGACTTCCGCGAGGGCAAGATCACCTTGCCCATCGTGCTGGCGTTCCGCGCAGCGGATGAGGACACCCGCGAGTTCTGGCGGCGGACGCTGGAGGATCTCGAGCAGAAGAAGGGCGACCTCAAGCGCGCGATCGCGCTGCTGGAGCGCAGCGGCGCACTGCGCGCGACGCTCGAACAGGCGCACCACTACGCCGCGCGCGCGCGCCAGGCGCTCGACGACCTGCCCAGGGGCGAGGCCCACGCCGCGCTGTGCGAGAGCCTGGATTTCGCCGTGGAGCGGGCCTTTTAGGGCCTGCGGCACGCCCCGGGAACCGGCGGGCTCCTTGCGGTTGCGACCGTTGCGAGGCAACGCGCGAGCCGCTATAAGACCATCCCGCACAGGGTCGGAGTGTAGCTCAGCCTGGTAGAGCACTGTCTTCGGGAGGCAGGGGCCGGTGGTTCGAATCCACTCACTCCGACCAGCGATTCCCACAAAATCGAAGATTTATCGCACGTCGCAGACACTCTGCGATCTGCGACAAGAAGGGCTGCGGATCAATAGACGGGTCGAGCGCCGGTGAGGCGGCCTCGCCTGTCCCGGGGCTGGGGCCGGCAACCGATCGGGAGAGGGCGCACGTGAGCAGGCAGGCCGCGGATCCGGTGGTGACCGAGCTGGTCCGCAACGGCGTGATGGCGGTGAGCGAGGAGATGAAGACCAACCTCATGCGCACCGCCTACAACATGATCATCTACGAGGCGCTCGACTTCACCGTCGGGCTGTTCACCGCGGACGGCCAGACGATCTCGATCGGGCTCGGGCTGCCGATGTTCATCCGCGGCATGGCCGAGACGCTGAAGGCCAAGCTCGCCCATTTCGGCCCGGAGGGGATCGCGCCCGGCGACATCCTCGTCACCAACGACGCCTATATCACCGGCAGCCACCTCAACCACATCACCCTCAGCCTGCCGATCTACCACGACGGCGAGCTGGTCGCCTTCGCCTGCTGCATGGCCCACTGGCTCGACATCGGCGGGACGCTCCAGGGCATCACCACCGACATTTATTCCGAAGGCCTCCAGCTTCCCGTGCTCAAGCTGCAGAAGGCGGGCGTTCTCGACCGCGACCTGGTCGATCTGATCGCCATGAACGTGCGGATGCCCGAGCGCGCGCTGGGCGATTTGCGCGCCCAGCTCACCGCGGTGAAGACCGGCGAGCGCGGCTATCTCGGCCTCATCGGGCGCTACGGCAAGGACGCGGTCGCGGCCAGCATCGCGGCCGTCATGGACCAGTCCGAACAGGCCGCGCGCGAGCGCACCGCCTCGATCCCCGACGGCGTCTACAAGGCCGAGGCCTTCATGGACGATGACGGGATCGACGTTGGCAAGACGGTGCCGATCCGCGTCCGCGTCGAGGTCGCGGGCGAGACCATGACCATCGACCTCACCGACGTCTCGGCCCAGGTCAAGGGCTTCTACAACTCCGGCATCACGACCGCCTATGCCTGCGCGCAGGTCGCCTACAAGTGCCTCACCTCGCCCACCGACTATCCGATCAACGACGGCAGCTTCCGGCCGCTGACCACCGTCATCCCGCCCGGCCGGGTCGTCAGCGCCCGGAAGCCGGCGGCCATGCGGAGCTGGATGAGCTTTCCGATGACCATCGTGGACGCGATCTTCAAGGCGCTGGCTCCGGCGGCGCCCGAACGGATCGCGGCCGGCCACCACGCCGACCTGATGATGGGCCGGATGAACGGGATCGACCCGGCCCGCGCCAGGCTGTTCATCGGCGCGATCGGCCCGACCGGCGGCGGCTGGGGCGCCAAGCACGACAGCGACGGGGTGAGCGCGACGGTCTGCCTCAACGACGGCGATACTCACAACAGCCCGTCGGAGCTGATGGAGGTCAACTACCCGATCCTCATCGAGCGTCACGGGCTGATCGCGGACTCCGGCGGTGCCGGGCGGCATCGCGGCGGGCTCGGCATCGAATACATCGTCAAGGCGCGTTCGCCGCTCAACTTCAACAGCCAGGCCGAGCGCGCCAACTGCGAACCGTGGGGGCTGGAGGGCGGGCTTGACGGACGGGGCAACCGGATTGCACTCCGGGTGGACGGCGCGCCGGGACCGGAGTTCTCCAACGCCAAGGTTTTCTGGCGGAGAATCGAGGCGGACGACGCCTTCATCGTCAACTCCGGCGGCGGCGGCGGGTTCGGCTCGCCGCTGGAGCGGCCGGCCGGGCGCGTACGCGAGGATGTACGCCAGGGCTATGTCAGCCTCGAAGCCGCCCACGCGCTCTATGGCGTGGTCATCGACCCCGAGACGCTCGCCCTCGATGCGGCGGCGACCGAACGGGTCCGCGCGGCAATGGCAATGCTCAACGCGGCGGACCGGACAGAGAAAGGCCGCTGAAGGCGCTTCGCCGTGCCCGCACCGCGCCGGACGGGCTTCAACATGCGCGGGGCTCGCGGGTCTCCCGGATCAGCGCAGCGATCTCGGACGGGGCGATCGGCGCCCGACCGAGACGAACGCCGAACGGCGCCAGCGCGTCTTCGACGGCCGAGATCACCGCCGCCGGCAGCGGCACGCCGCCACACTCGCCCACGCCTTTCACGCCGATCGGGTTCTGCGGCGTCGGCGCGCCGCAATGCACGATCTCGACCGGCGGCATCTCGGGCGCCGAGACCAGAAGGTAGTCGGCGAGCGTCGTGGTCAACGGCTGGGCGTCCTCGTCGTAGCCCATCCACTCGAACAGCGCATCGCCCAGGCCGTGCGCGGCGCCGCCCACAACCTGGCCATCGGCCATTGCCGGGTTGACCAGAACGCCGCTGTCATGGGCCAGCACGTAGCGCAGCATCCGGACCTCGCCCGATTCGACATCCACCTCGATTTCGGCCACGGCGGTCCCGCTCGAATACGCCATGTCGTCGAGGACGACGGTCTCGGTCGCCTCCATGCCGGGGGCGATGCCGCCCGGCAGCGTGTAGCCCGGGGCGCCGGCGACCGAGCGCGCGATCTCCTTGAGCGCGACCTTCATGTCGGAAACGCCGCGCACGCGAACCTCGCCGTCGACGATCTCAAGATCCTCCTCCGAGGCCTCGAGCAAGTGGGCCGCAACCTTGAACGCCTTGTCGCGCACCTTGATCGCGGCGACATGGGCGGAGCTGCCCGCGGTGACGGTGAGCCGGCTGTTGGCGGCGCCGAGGCCCAGCGGCGTCGCCGCGGTGTCGCCGGCGGTCACGACGATGTCCTCGAGCGCAACCCCGAGCACCTCGCCAACGACCTGAGCCAGCATCGTCCGGGCGCCCTGGCCGAGCGCCGCGCCGCCGGTCATGACGTGGACATGCCCGGACCCGCCGATACGAACAGTCGCGATTTCGAACGGGCCGCGTCCGGTCGCCTTGACGAAGTTGGCCATGCCGATCCCGATATAGCGGCCCTCGGCGCGCGCGGCCTCGCGCCGCGCCGAAAAGCCGTCCCAGCCGGCGCGGTCGAGCGCGATCGCCTGGCAGGCCGGATAGTCGCCGCTGTCGAGAACGATCGGCAGGCCGCTCCGGGACTCGATCGGCAGCGTACACGGCATCCTCTCCGGGCCGATCAGGTTGCGCCGGCGCACCTCGACGCGGTCGAGGCCAAGCTCGCGAGCTACCCGGTCGAGCAGCCGCTCCATCACGAACGTGCCCTGCGGGTGGCCCGCACCGCGCACCGGGGTCGCCGGAACCTTGTTGGTGAGCGCGAGCCGGACCGTCATGCGATAGGCCGGGACGTCGTAGCCGAGCGGCACCGATTCGGCGGCGTTATGTCCGAGGTTGACGCCGCGCGCGGTGAACGCCCCGTGGTCGTGGACCATGTCCCCGCGGACTCCCCGGATTCGGCCCTCGGCGTCGACCGCGATCTCGGCCTCCCAGTACTGATCCCGCTCCTGGGTGGTGGCGACGAAGTGCTCGCGCCGATCCTCGATCCACTTGACCGGCCGGCCGAGCAGCATGGCGGCGAGCGTGAGCGTCACGTCCTCCTGGTAGACCACCAGCTTGGGGCCGAACCCGCCGCCGATCTCCGGCGTCAGCACGCGGAACCGCTCCTCGTCGCGGCCGGTCATGTCGACCAGCACGTTGCGCAGCGAATGCGGCATCTGGGTCGAGCTCCACAAGGTGACCACGTCGCGCGCCGAATCGTGGCTCGCCAGGCAGCCGCGGCATTCGATCGAATGGCCGCCGCCGCGGTGGAGCCAGATCGATTCGGCAAACACGTGGGCAGCGCCGGCGAATGCCGCGTCGGTGTCGCCGTAGGCCATGTCGAGCTCGGCCAACAGGTTGTGGGGCGCCCCGGCATGGACCGGAGGCGCGGCGGCGGCAAGGGCGGCGCGGCAGTCCGACGCCGCCGGCAGCGGCTCCCAGTCGACATCGACCAGCGCGGCGGCGTCCTCGGCGATGTAGCGGGTCTCCGCGAACACCGCCGCTACGGGCTCGCCGACATGGACGGCCTCGCCGCGCGCGAGCGCCGGGCGATTCCGCTCCTGCCGGTAGCTCGGGCTCGGCAGGCCGACGACCAGCTCTTCGTTGACCAGCAGCGGCCGCAGGTCTTCCAGGGTAAGCACCGCGTGGACGCCGGGATGAGCGCGAGCCCGGCCGGACTCGATGCCGCGAATGGCCGCGTGGCCGTGCGGGCTCCGCACGAACGCCGCTTCGAGCATCCCGGGAAGACTCAGGTCGTCGACGAACCGCGCACGCCCGCGCAGCAGCGCCGGGTCCTCCAGCCGTTTGACCCGCTCTCCAAACACCTTCGCCACGCGCGCGCCTCCCGCATCGATCCGCCGACCGGGCCAGTCTAGCGCGAAGGCCCGATCACGACGCAGGCCTTTGCGCAAACCGCCGACCGATGCCCCGGGCGCTCCCCGGACCGTTATGTCCGGCCCGGCGCCTCGACGGCCTGGCGGACGAGCACATCCGGGATGTCGTCGAACGAGGCGTAGTTATAGGCATAGAGCCGGGCGTAGAGGCCCTGCCTCGCGATCAGCTCCGGGTGCGCGCCGCTCTCCACGATCCGGCCCTCGTTCAGGACGATGATCCGGTCCGCGCCGCGCACGGTAGCCAGGCGGTGAGCGATGACGATGCCGGTGCGCCCCTCCAGCAGCCGGGCCAGCGCGCGCTGGATCTGGCGCTCGGTGTAGCTGTCGATGTTGGCCGTCGCCTCATCGAGCACCAGGATCGGCGCATCGGCCACGAGCGCACGGGCGAAGCTCAGGAGCTGGCGCTGGCCGAGAGAGAGGTTACGGCCCTGCTGGTCGAGCACGGTCTCGTATCCATCGGCGAGCCTGGTGATGAACTCGTGCGCGCCGACCGCCTTGGCCGCCCGCTCGATGTCGGCGCCGCCGGCGCCTTCGGTGCGGAACCGGATGTTCTCCAGGATGGTGCCAGTGAACAGGTAGGGGTCCTGAAGCACCATCGCGATGTGACGGCCGAGCGCGGCCCTGGAGTAGTCGCGCACGTCGCGGCCGTCGATGGTGATGGACCCGTCCCAGACCTCGTAGAACCGGTGCAGAGCCGATGTGATCGAGGTCTTGCCCGAGCCGGTCGGCCCGACGAGCGCCACGGTCTCGCCGGGCGCGACGGTGAAGCTGACGTCGTGGAGCACTTCCTGACCCTTGGTGTAGCCGAAGCTCACATGCGCGAAGGCGATCGCGCCCTCGACGGTCTCGGGGTCCGCCGCACCCGGCTTGTCGGTGATGGCGAGCGGGACATCGAGCACCTCGAAGATGCGCTGGCCCGACGCCATCGCGCGCTGCATCACCGAGTACTGGATGGTCAGCGAGCGAATCGGATCGAAGAACCGCTGGACATAGAACAGGAAGGCCACCATGACGCCGATCTCGAGCGCGCCGTCGAGCACCAGCGCCCCGCCGATCACGACCACGATCGCCAGCGCGGCCCCGGTCAGCGTGTCGACGATCGGCACCATCGCCTGGGCGTATTTCGCCGAGCGCAGGTGGGCGGCGAGATTTATCCTGGCGAGATCGTCGTAGAGCGCGGCGTTGACGGCCTCCCGACGCATGCCCTGGATGGTGCGGACGGCGTGGATCCCCTCGGCGAGCGCGCCGTTGGCGACCGAGTTGGTCTCGCGCGCCCGACGGAAGGCGCGGCGCGCCCGAGGCAGCCAGATCGCCCGCGCGATCGCCAGGGTGGGGACGAGCGACAGCGCCAGGAGGCCGAGCTCGACATCGAGGCTCAGCATGATCGCCACGATCCCCACCAGGAGGACGATGTCGCCGAAGGCGGTCACCGAGTTCTCCAGGAACTCTTGCAGCGAGTTCACGTCGCCTTGAAGCCGGGACATCATGCGCCCGACCTCGGTCTTGTCCATGAAGGCCATCGCGACATCCTGCAGGTGGGCGAACATCGCCCGCCGCAGATCGAAGATCACTCGCTCGCCGATGAGCCCGACCAGCCGGTCCTGCAGGTAGTTGGCGCCGTGGCTCGCGCAGATAACGGCCGCGAAGACGATCACGGTCGCGATCAGATACCCCCGGTCGCCGGCCACGATCGCCTCGTCGATCGCATGGCGGATGACCAGCGGGATCGAAAGCTGGGCGGCGGTATAGACCAGCACCGCGACGACGCCCAGGACCAACCCGCGGCGGTAGGGCCGGACATAGCCCATGAACCGCCGGACGACCTTGCGGTCGTAGAGAGCGCCGAAGATCTCCTCGTCGCGACCGATCTGCGAGCCAACGACGGCGCGGGGCGGGCGGGCGGCGATCGCGCTCATTCCGCGGCCCCCTTGAGCGCCGCATCCGCCGTCTCCCCGGCGTCCCGGCTCTGCAACGCGAACAAAGCCGCGTAGCGGCCGCCCCGGGCGAGAAGGCTGTCGTGGGCGCCGCGCTCGACGATCCGTCCGGAGTCCAGCACGATGACCTCGTCGGCATCGCGGAGCGCGCCCAGCCGATGCGAGATGACGATCGTCGCCGCGCTCGCCATTGCGGGCGCGAAGGCCCGGCGAATCCGGCTTTCGGTCGCCGCGTCGATCGCCGCGGTCGAATCGTCCAGCACCAGGACGGACGGGCGCACCAGCGCGGTGCGGGCGATCGCCGCGCGCTGCTTCTGGCCGCCGGACAGCGAGACGCCGCGCTCGCCGACCAGAGTCTCGTACCCATCGGGAAGCCCGCCGATGAATCCGTCGATCTGGGCGAGCGCGGCGGCCTCGCGGATCTCGCTGCCCTCGGCCCAGGGATTGCCGTAGGCGATGTTGTTCTCCAGCGAGGCGGTGAACAGGAAGGGGTCCTGGGGGATCACCCGAACGGTCCGGCGCAGCGAGTCCAGCGTGACCGAGCGGATGTCCTGGCCGTCGAGGGTGATCCGACCGGTGGTGACATCGTAATAGCGCGGCAGCAGATGGGCAATGGTTGACTTCCCGCTGCCGGGCGGGCCGACGATGCCGAGCATCCGGCCGCGGCGCACCTCGAAGGAGATGTCCTCCAGCGCCGGCGGGCCGTCAGCGTCGGCATAGGCGAAACCGACGCCCTCGAAGCGCAGCGTGCCTTCGCCGACCGCCAGCGGCTCCGCGTCCTGGGCATCGCGCACCGCGGGCTCCAGGTCGAGGACGGCGAACAGCCGCGCGCCGCAGGTGGACGCCCGGGCGAAGGCGTTGACCACCAGGCCGAGATGGCGCACCGGCTGCTGCAAGATGGTGATGAAGGTCAGGAACTCAGTCAGCATCCCGACCGTCATGGCGCCCTCGATCACCCTGAGCCCGCCGACCCAGAGCACCAGCCCCATGGCGAGAAAATACGCGAACGTCATCTGGGTGCTGTGGCCGACGCGGGTCTTGATGCGCCGGGCCGACAGCTCCTGCGCGTCCTCGGACGCGGCGTCGTATTTGCGCAACTCGTGGGGCTCGGCGCCAAAGGCGCGCACCACCCGGATTCCGGTCAGATTCTCGTCCATGATCCGGCCGAGCACCGCCATCCTGTCCTGGAATGCGAACCACAGATAGCGCAGCTTCAGCCTGGAAGTGGCCGAGCGCCAGGCGACATAGGGCACGAAGCTGAGACTGAGGAGGCCGAGGATCGGATCGATCGAAATCAGCATCCAGGCCCCGGCACCGATCAGAACGGCCAGCAACAGCACCCGCAGAAGCCCGGTGTTGACGAACATGCGCACGCCTTCGAGGTCGAGCATGCCGCGGGTGATCAGCTCCCCGGTATGAATCCGGTCGTGGAACGAAAAGCTGAGCTGCTGGAGCTTGCCGTAGAACGCCAGGCGGAGGTCGTGGGCCAGGCGGTGGCCGATCTCCTCCCCGCCGTAGTTGTGGATCAAGGTGAAAACGCCACGCAGGATCGAGGCGCCCAGCAGCAGGAGCGCGGCGTGGAACAGCGCCTCGCGGGCCAGCGCGGGCGAGACCGCCTCACTGCCGGCCAGACCCAGCGCGCCGTCGACCGCATCGCCGACCAGGCGCGGGATGGCGAGCTGAAACGCCGCCGCAACGACAGTCGCCGCCACCGCGATCAGCACGCGGTAGCGGTGGCGCAGCACGATCCGCGTGATCCGCCACAGGATCTTCGCATCGCCGGTCGGGGCCGCCCGGTCGGCCTCCGCCATGCCGGCATAGGCCTTGGCGTAAGCTCTGGGGTGCGCGGAAGCTTGGCGGTCGTCCTTGTCGGCCGGAATTCCTCGGGTGCTCATTCAATCCGGTTATAAGGCGGGATCGTGCGGAGTCCAATCTCGGCGGGCGCGCCGGCGCATCGCGCGCTATGATCAGGCGGCGAGGGAGCGGCCGATGACCATTAGGCAGATTCTTGTTCCGACGATGGGTCCGGAGTCGACCGGCAGCGCGCTGGAGACGGCGTTTCTGATGTGCCGGCTGTTCGGCGCTCATGCCGAGGCGCTGTTCATCAAGCCGGAGGCGCGGCACATCCTGCCGGCATCAGCCGGCGGCCTGACGCCGGCGATCGCCAACGAGATGTCCGCCGCCTTCCGCAAGGAGCAGCAAAAGGCCGAACGGCTGACCCGGCAAAAATTCGACGACCTGCTGGCGGCCTACCGGCTCGACTACCGCGAGAACACTCTGCCGGCGCCGATCCCCTCCGCATCCTGGTCTTCGGCGGGCGGGGCGCCCCGCGACGAGATCGTCGCGCGCGGGGCGGCCTGCGATCTCCTGGTCGTCGGCCGGCCGACCGCCGAAATCGTCTCACGCCCGATGATCGAGACCGCGCTGTTCGAAACCGGCCGGCCCGTATTGGTGGCGCCGCCCGGCACGCCCGAAAGGCTCGGCGAGAATGTCCTGATCGGCTGGAACAGAAGCGCGCTGGCCGCGCGCGCCGTCCTGACGGCGATGCCGGTGCTCGAATGCGCCGGCCGCGTCACGCTGATGTCGGTGACCACCGGCGCCAAGCAGGGCCCCTCGGCGCAGGCGATGGCGCGCTATCTCGCTTGGCACGAGATCCAGGCCGAGGTCAGGGATGTCGCGCCGGGGCAGCGTCCGGTCGGCGAGGCGCTCCTGTCGGAGGCCGCCGGCCTCGGATGCGACCTGATCGTGATGGGCGCCTATTCCCGGGGACGGTTCCGCGAACTTCTGCTCGGCGGCGTGACCCGCCACATGCTCGACAGCGCGAACATTCCTGTTCTGATGGCCCACTGATCCGATGGCCCGCTGATCTGACGCCCATTGGGCAGGCCGAGCGCCCGGTCAGGCGAGGCGCCCAGTCAGGCAGATGCGGCGCGTAGGGCGGCGGCGTCCGCTCGGCCGGGAATTCGACCTCCGGTTCCCGCGGCGGCTTGGGCGGAAAGAAATCCGGCGGGACGCGGATGTATTCGGCAGGCCCCTTTATGAATGGCGCCTGCGGCGGCCGGGGGATGCGCTCGGGTATCGGATGACCCCTCGATGACCGCCCTGTCTCTATGATCATGATCGCCCCGACCGATTTGGGACGGCCCCGAGACCGGGTCTCGGGGCCGTCACGCGAGTCTTGCTCGCGCTCGGCGTTTTGCCGAGCTCAAATCGGGTGTTCGTGTCCGTGCGGGCTATGAATGGTCCGGCGGAGTCATAACGTCTTACCGCCCCTCCCTTTCCAAAAGTTGGCGCCGAGGTTTGGCACGATGCAGCACTCGCTGCGGGCGCCGAACCCAGCCTTCCGTCAGGGCCCGTCATCGGACCCCGTTTCCGCCGAAGCCCATTCTCCGGCGCTCGATTTCACTCCTTCTTCCACGGCCCACAGATTAAACCGGATCACCGCAGATAGTCAATTAAATTATGGAAGAAATAATAAAAATTTAGTCCGGCGAGGTGATGACCGCTTGCGCCGCGCGCGGCCCGGCCCCTGACACCGGCCGGCGCTGTCCTGTATCCTCAAGGAGAGGACAGCATGACCGGGCGCCTGAACGCCGATTTGTCGCGCCGGGTGGTCATCGACACCACGCGGCTTCCCTGGCGGCCGAACCCCGCCCCGGGCGTGCTGCGCAAGCGGCTCCATCTCGACGGCCCTCGAGGCCGGCCGGGTGACCTCGATCGTCCGCTACGTGCCGAACAGCCGGTTTCCGGCCCACGACCATCCCGAGGGCGAGGGATTCCTGGTCCTGTCGGGCGCCTTCGGCGATGAGCACGGACGCTGCCCGGCCGGCGCCTACGTGCTGAATCCGGACGGCGCCCGCCACGCGCCGGTCGTCGACGAGGACGGCTGCCTCCTGTTCGTCGAACTGCGCCAGTATCCCGGCCAGACGCGCCGGCAGGCGATGATCCGGACCGGGGACCTCGATTGGGGACCGGGCGAGACCGACGGTACGTTGCGAAAATCGCCCTATCGCCAGGACGAATTCGCGGAGACAATGGAGTTGATGCGGATCGCCTCCGATGCCGGTCCGGTCGAGATCGAGGCGACCAGCGGCGAGGAGTTGCTGGTCATTGCGGGCGAGTTGATCGACGAACACGGACGCTACCGCGCCGGCACGTGGATCCGGAACCCGGCGGGCCACCGCGCGCGGCGGTCGTCCCGGGCGGGCGCGACGATGCTGCGGCGCACCGGACGGCATATGGCCGGATAGCGCATAGAAGGAACGGCGCAATGAAAATCGTCAGGCACGATGCGGTCGCGAAGGAAGATTTTCCCGGCGGGGCGACGTATCAGACCCTCGTCGGGGACGACCGCGGATCGACGCCGATCCGCACCGGCATCCAGATCTCGCCGCCCGGCTACGCGACGCCGGAGCACGCCCATCCCTATCTCGAGGTGATCACGATTCTCGAGGGGCGGGGCGAGGCCTGGACCGCCGGGAGCGATGAGATCATGCCGCTCGAGCCCGGGGTGACGCTGGTGGTCGAGCCCGGCCTCCGTCACGGCTTCCGGGTGACCGGCGATACGCCGCTGAAGACGCTCGGCATCCACGCCTCGCCGCACCGGATCGCGGAGATCGCCGAGACCGGCCAACGCATTGTCCGGTGAAGTCGATCCGGCCTGACCCTTCAGTCGAGCGGCAGCGACAGCAGCCCGTCGGCGAGCTTGGGATCGAACCAGGTCGATTTGGGCGGCATGATCCCGCCGGCATCGGCGACCGCGAAGAGGTCCGCCAGCGCGGTCGGGTAGAGCGCGAAGGCAACCGCCATCTCGCCGCCGTCGACCCGGGCCTCCAGCGCCTCGAGGCCTCGGCTGCCGCCGACGAAATCGATCCGGGTATCGCGGGTGGGATCGCCGATGCCGAGGATCGGCGCCAGGATCGTGCGCGACAGGACAGCCACGTCGAGCCGCGCGGCCGGATCGCCGTCGGGCGGCGGCGCGCGCAGGGCGAGCCGATACCAGGCGCCTGAGACATACATGCCGAAGACATGGCGCCGGTGCGGCCTGACCGGCGCGTCCGACGGCGCAACGTCGAACGAAGCGTCGATCCCGCGCAGCAGATCTTCGGCGCTCCGCCCGTTGAGATCGCGCACCACGCGGTTGTAGTCGAGGATGCGCATCTCGCTTTGGGGAAAGGCGATGCCGAGGAACCGCGCGCCGCCCTCGCCGCCGCGCGGCCCGGCCAAGCGGGCGGCCGCTTCCGAGCGGTGATGGCCGTCGGCGATGTAGAGCGCCGGCAGCCGGTCGGCCGCCGCGCCGAGCTCCGCCGCGGTTTCCGCCGACGGCACCCAGACCGCGTGATCGACCCCGTCGAAGGAGGCGCAGAGGCTGGGCGCGCCGGCGGCGATCCGAGCGATCGCCTGCGCCAGCACCGGATCGTCGCGGCAGGCGAGCATGACCGGCCCGGTATGGGCGCCGACCGCCTCGATCTGGCGGGCGCGGTCGGCGACCTTGTCGGGACGGGTCATCTCGTGCCGCCGGATCAGCCCCGCGCGACAGTCCGCCACCGAGACGGCGCCGGCGATGCCGGTCTGGGAATGTCCCCCGCCGGTCGCGCGATAGACATAGAGGCTCGGCCGTTCGGCCCTGGTCATCACGCCCTCAGCGGTCAGCGCGGCCATGTTCTCGGCCGCCTTGGCGTAGACCTCCGGCGCGTCGGGCGGCGTCGCCTCGGGCAGGTCGATCTCGGGCTTGGAGACATGCAGAAAGCTCAGCCGGGCGCCGGCCGCCCGCGCCCTGGCCTCGGCGCTGGTCAAGACATCGTATGGCGGGGCGGCGACCGCCTGGGCGTGCGCGGGCGCCGGCATCAGGGCGCGAAACGGCCGCAGAAGCGACACGGAGCCTCCAGGGGCGCGTGAAACCGGCGCAGCTTTAGATCATCCGGGCGACGATTGCCATCGCCGTCTGGATGCCGATGCTATTTGTCATGCGCCATGACGTCGGCCACCTTGACGTCTTCGCCGACACGGTGGGCCGGCCGCCCCGAATCGGAGACCGCGACGATCACCACGATTTCGTCGGCCCGAGGCGCATCGGCGAGCGCGACCTCCATCGAATCGAAGTGGCTGAATTTCCACATGTCGTCCTTGTGGTGCAGCGGGCAGTCGATGGCCGTGCCGGGCCCGCCGATCTTCTTGGTGGACGGCATGATCGAGCCGGCGGGTCCGACGACCTCGCGCACCGGGCGCCCGAGCCGGGGGTGCAGGACGGCCGCGGCATGCTCGCGCTCGCCGTTCTCGCCGACGATCGCGGCCTTGCCGTAGCTGTGCACCGCCTCGCCGTCGATCCCGAGCGCGGCGGTCGCGCAGCGGACCAGCATGTCGCCGAGCTCGGCCCCGGCGTCCTGCAGCACCTCGAGCCCCTCGTCGTAGCGCCCGGCATAGGGGTTGGCGATCACCGCGACCGCCGCGGCCCGCCGCGTCGCAGGCTCGATCGCCCGGCCGAGCTCGCTCCTCGTCTCCTCGACGATGCTCACGAGCTTGCGAATTTCCATGTCCG
Source organism: Alphaproteobacteria bacterium (assembly GCA_965202905.1). Lineage (GTDB taxonomy): Bacteria > Pseudomonadota > Alphaproteobacteria > MPNO01 > MPNO01 > CAYFYS01. The sequence goes on from OZ241868.1 coordinate 2,638,705, forward strand.
ACGCCTCCTGCAATGCTGCGATCGGTCCAAGGCCCCATGCCGGCCCCGGCCCCGGCGACGCCGACGCGGTGGAATGCCTTCGGCGCTGAAAGTCCGGAGCCCGGACCATAGCGGACCTTCACGCGGGCGCGCCAGACCGCCGCCGGGCCGTCATAGCCTCCGCCCGGCAGGCTTGCCGGGCCCGCCGGGCGGTGCAAAGATCCCGCCGAAGAAACGACAGCCTCCGATCGGAAACCAGGCCGATGACAGGGTCAAACGACATTGATCTCAGGGATCTCGTCCGTCCCGGCCGGGTCCATCGCAGGCTCTACACCGACCCGGAAATCTTCGAGCGCGAGATCGAGCGGATCTTCGGGCGGGCCTGGATCTATGTCGGCCACGACAGCCAGGTGCCGGAGTCGGGCGACTTCTACGCCACGCGCATCGGCCGCCAGCCGGTGGTGATGGTGCGCCACGAGGACGGGACCGTCCACGTCCTCCATAACCGCTGCGCCCACCGCGGCGCCCGGGTCGTGGGTGTCGAGCGCGGCAACGCCGACGCCTTCGTGTGCTGCTACCACGGCTGGACCTACGACACCGACGGCCGCATCAAGTCGGTGCCGTTGAACCACGGATACCCGGGGCACTTCGAGGCGACCGGCGACAGGCTCGGCATGGCCGCGCTCGCCCGGGTCGAGAGCTATCGCGGGTTCGTCTTCGCCAGCATGGCCGCCGAGGGTCCCGGCCTCACCGAGTTCCTCGGCCATATGACCACCTCGTTCGACGACATGATCGACCGGGCGCCCGACGGTTCGCTGGTCGTCGCCGGCGGGGTGCACAAGCACGCCTATGACGGCAACTGGAAGCTCTATTTGGAAAACCTGTGCGACGCCGCGCACCCGATTTTCGTCCACCGGTCCTCGATCGAGGCCGCGCGCGCCCAGGACGACCGGGCGAACACCGACGGCGCCGGCGAGATCGCGATCCGCCAGATGCGCCAGAACGGAGCGCCCTACGAGTTCTGGGAGAAGGAAGTCGGCATCTGGACCTACCCCAACGGCCACAGCTATCTGGGCGACTATCACGACGACGAACGGCTGGTTGCGGTCAGGCGCGATCCCGTGTTCGCCGAATATGTCGCCTCTCTCGAACGGAAGCAGGGCGTCGACCGGGCCAGGGAGATCCTCGAAATCGGGCGCTGGAACTCCAACATCTATCCCAACTGCTCGTTCATGAGCCAGTTCCGCCAGCTTCGCGTGGTCCACCCCGTGGCGGTGGACCGGACCGAAATCCACACCTTCTGCTTCCGCATGGCCGGCGCGCCGGACTCGATGTTCCAGGACACGATCCGCTTCGCCAACATCGTCAACGGCGCCGGCTCGCCGGTTCTGACCGACGATTTGGAGACCTATGGCCGCATCGGCGCCGGGCTGCGCAGCGAAGGGCTGGACTGGCTTGAGATCGGCCGCGGCTATACCTCCGATGAGCCCGATGAGCATGGCGGTCTGCGCGGGCTGAACTCGACCAGCGAGGTCTTCATCCGCAACATGTTCACCGCCTGGCTCGATCTGATGACGGCGCCATGAGCGCCGATCTGGCCCGGATCGAAGCGTTCCTGATCCACGAGGCGCGGCTCCTGGACGAGGCGCGCTACGCCGACTGGCTGGACCTGTTCACCGCGGACGCCTGGTACTGGGTGCCGTCCCAGCCCGGCCAGGCGAGTCCGCTGGATACGGTCTCGCTGATCTACGACGACCGCAAGCTGCTGGAGACCCGGGTCCGCCGGCTCGCGGCCGCCAGCGCCCACGCCCAGGCGCCGCCTTCGCGCACCTCGCGGATCGTCGCCAACCCGGGTCTGGAGCCCGGAGAGGACGGCATCGTCGTGCGCTCGAAGGTCCAGATGATCGAATACCGCCGCGACAAGCAGCGGCTGTTCGGCGGCACCCAGCGCCACGGGCTCGTGCCGCGCGGGGACGGCTTCGCGATCGGCTGGAAGCGGGTCGATCTGGTCAACTGCGACAGCGTGATGGACGGTCTCTCGGTGCCGTTCTGAGCGATGAGCGCGACCGTCCTTATCGCCGTCCTGGTGCTTGCCGCGTTCGCCTTGTGGCAGCTCTGGAGCATTCTGGCCGCGCTCAAGTGGCTTCTCATCCTTGGTCTGGCGGGGCTTTGCGCCTACCTTGTGCGCCGGATGCTACGCCGCGGCGGCTGAGACGGGGAGCGAGACGATGGTCGAAATCCTGGGCGTCGCCCATTTCAGTATTCCGGTCACCGACATGGAGCGCAGCCGTGTGTTCTACACCGACATCGTCGGCTGCAAGCACCTGTTCACCGTCCCGAACAACGCGATGTCCTTCCTCGATGCCGGCGGGGTATGCCTGATCCTGGTCGAGCGCGAGGGGCCCATCAACCCGGCGCTCGACGACCATCAGGGCGTCCACCACTCCTTCATGGTGGCGTCCCCGGCCTACCGGGCGGCGCTCGACCATCTGCGGGCGAACGATGTCGAGATCACCTTCGAGGAAGACCGCCAGGGCGGCGTGGTCAACGGCCCGCGCGCCTATTTCCGCGACCCCGACGGCACGGTGCTCGAATACATCGACCTGACCAGCTACGCCGGCGCCTCGGTCGCCACCAGCGCCTGAACGGTCCCGCTCTCGGCGGCAGCGATTCGCGCCGCCATCGACAACAGGATCGCTGCGAGCGGATCACGGGCGAAGGGGTCGTCTCGCGCCACGCATTGGCCATTCACCGGTCACGATCGCTCGCCGATGGTCGGAAGACGTCAACCGATTGCGCGGCCGGCCATTCTCGATCAGCATCGACCCCTCGTGAGAGGTTCACTTCGGGAGCCCAAGTTGACGGGCGCCCGCGCCAAATGTGCATTAAATTCAACGATTCATAGAAGTTTTGTGCACCCGGAGCGAAACCCTTGGCAGAGTTTTCGGAGCAGGGTAATTTAGCACAAGCCTTTGGATGTGCGCCGCTTGTCGCACAACCACCGGCCCTCTTGCTTCCACGGATTCGGGCAGGGTGCCGAAAGGCCTTGGAAGTTGAGGACTCCGCCGACAACCTTCAGGTTGTTGCCCTGAAACTGCCGGTGCATCCCCCAGCACAATCTCGCTTGCGCCCATCGACAGTATCTGTTAAATCGTTACATATCAGGTAGTGAAAACAAGCTGTACCTTTGGAGATCACCTTCCGGACTCGCAAGCTCGAAAAGGCCTTTAACGCCGAAGCTACTCTCCAGAAAACCTATGGAACGTGGATGGCGGAGGTTCTGATGAGGCGAATGGCGGTTCTCAAGGCGGCCCGCCACTTGGCGCTGGTGCCAACTACGCCGCCGGACAGGCGACATCAACTCAGCGGTGATCGGGACGAGCAGTTCGCGATAGATCTCATTCACCCCTACCGACTTGTTTTCAAACCCAATCACGAGCCGCTCCCACGCAAAGATGATGGAGGGATTGATATTGGACAGGTGACCGCGATCACGATCCTGAACGTGGTCGATTATCACCGAGGGCGGAGAGACTAATGGCGACAGCGACCAACCGATACAGGCCGGACTATGCAATCCCACCGGGATGGATCCTGGAGGAACGCCTGGGTATCCAGGGGATCTCCCATGCCGAGTTCGCTCGAAGGTGCGGACGCTCTCCCAAGCTGATCGGTGAGATCATCGCCGGCAAGGCGCCACTTGAACCGGAAACCGCACTTCAGTTCGAGAAAGTGCTTGGCGTCGACGCCAGAATCTGGCTGGGGATCGAGTCCGACCATCGGCTTCAAAAAGCCCGCGATGCCGAGGCTAAAAATGCTGCCGCGGCGGCGGAGTGGAGCAAGGTCTTTCCTGTCCGGGAACTGGTAAATCGAGGGTGTTTCCAGCGCCCTGAATCGGAAGCTGACGCAGTGTCGAAGCTGCTGGCGTTCTTTCGTGTTGGCTCGATCGATGCGTGGAACACGCGTTACGGACTCGCGAAGGTGGCCTATCGACATTCCCCAAGCTTCAAGAGCAGCGAGGCTGCATTGACTGCCTGGCTTCGACTTGGTGAGCTTGAGGCCGAGCGCCAGGATTGCGCAGACTTTAACGAGAGCCAATTAAAGCGTGCGGTTCGGGAAATTCGAGGGCTGACTCGTGAACCGGCGGAACAGGCTCTCCCGCAGGCCGCGAGCCTGTGTAATGGGGCTGGCGTTGCTCTCGCGCTGGTGTCGTCGCTCCCCAAAACAGCGCTCAGCGGTGCGGCGTGGTGGCCCTCTCCCCGAAAAGCCGTCATTCAATTGAGTGTACGACACAACTCCGACGACCATCTCTGGTTCAGCTTTTTTCATGAGGCCGCGCATCTTCTGCTTCATAGCAAGAAGAGCGTTTTTATCGATGAGGCATACAAAGACGACTCTGATGTTGAGGCAGAAGCCAATGACTGGGCCTCCAACACTCTTATCCCCAGGCGTGCATGGGAGCGGCTGGTCGCCGCATCGCCGCGCAGTGAGCGCGCCGTCCGGGAATTTGCCGACGGGCAGGGAATTGCTCCCGGTATCGTCGTCGGCATGCTTCAGCACAAAGGGCTTCTTCCCTGGACGCACCTGAACGGTCTGAAAGTCAGACTGACCCGGAAAACACAAGGCTGAGTGGCGCCTTGATCGATGGCCTCGAGGAAGACTCTCAACGCCAAAAACCTGGAAGCCCTCGGAGCCGGGCGTCTGGCCGGGCTGCAGACAGAATTCAGCACCGGCGATGAAGCGCCGTTTGCGAATGGCGCTGGCCGGGTCCGTTCTCGCACGTTGCGACGACGGCAGCGGAACCATCGTTGGTGCAGGGGACGAAAGTCTTCGTGAATCCGGAAGATGCCGGGAAGATCCCGGAAACCCAGGGGGCGGCAGAAAGTCTTTGCGAATCCGGGCCTGGACGGGCCGTTAACCGGCCGTAAACAGAGAATTTCGGGGCGTTTCAGGGGCGCTGAAACGGCGGTAAATCCGGGCGGCCGGGCAGGTCATCACGACGCCGTCGAAGAGAGGACGCCTCGGCTCAGGACATGTCGTCGGTCGAAATACTTTCGGTGGTCCGTCCGCCGAGGGCCTCTAGCTTGTCGGCGTCGGGCGCCTGTCCGGCATAGAACCCACCGCCGTCACTCTGCGCGGAGCGACGGCGGGCGGGCGTCACGATGCCGGAGAGTCGGGTCTACGAACCGGAAGCGGAGCTGTATTCGCTATCATCCTCCTTCACATTCGAAGAAGTGCCGCTTTCCGTCGTCTGGACGCAGCCCAGCTCGCGGATGACCGGCCGGGTCCAGCGCGTCAGCGCCTCATCCTGTGGGGGAGGTACAAGGGCGTCTCGGTGGTTGGTCCTGGTTTCTCTCCCGGAGTTCAAGAGTTGGGCTCTGTCATGCCATGGGCCGCCTGTGAGCGATCCGCATCCGACACACGCCGATCGTATCGACCAGCGGCCTGCCGGTCAACGTGAAAATTGCGGGTAGTGTCCCGGTTTGAAAAGCCGCAGCCCCAGCCCATCGAACCGGGGCCGCGGTGGATGCATCGGTTCACGAGGCTGACCGACGGCTTCTCACCGACGGCTTCTCCAGGAAGACCGGGAACCCATCTGCACATGCTCTCGCTCTACTTCACGCACGACGACTTCGTGCGCATCCACGAGACGCTGAAAGGCGCCCCGGCGATGGCGGCGGGCGTATCGGGATTTCGACCGCCTTGCGCAGCGCCGCGGCAAGGTCGCGGACATCGACATAGTGACAGGGGCCAAAATCGGCGACCTCGCGGCCGCCGCTCCGGTGGACCGCGAGCATCTCCTCGGGCGAGGCGATCCAGGGCGGGCGGACCAGCACGGTCTCCATGCCGCACTCGGCGGTATGGGAGCGCGCGACCGCCTCGGCGGCGATCTTCGACAGGCCGCAGGCGTCCTGGGCGCCGCAGGGATGGTCCTCGTCGATCGGCAGGCAGGACGCGGCAAAACTCGCGCGAACGCGCGCCCGGCGCCCAGCCCGGCACCGCCTCGCTGCTCCGCGTGACGACGCGGGCGATGCCGAGCCGCCAGGCCGCCTCGTGGACCCAGGCCGCCTCGTGGACATTGAAGGTGCCGACGGCGTTGGTCGCGAAGATCGCCTCGTTGAGCGCGACCGAATGGGTCGGGATACCGGCGGCGTGGATGACCGCGCCCGTACCGGCGAGCAGGTCGCGGACGATCCAATGTCCGAGCTTGCCGGAGCCTCCGGTGACGACGACCTTCATGACCCGTCTGCCCTCGAAATCGCCTCGGCGACCAGCCGGGCCATGGTCTCATCGGAGGGCTCGTGCTCCGCCTTTACGATCACATAGAGCGCCGAGGCGTTCACCTGATCCTCAGGCCGCGGGTTGGTCACGATCGCGCCGTCGCGCGCGCGCATATAGCCGATCGCCGTGCCCGCCCCGTCGAGCAGAAGCGCCGTTGCGAGCCGTCCCCAACCGAGTCCCGCGACCGGGGTCTCGTAGCGCAGGCATTCGTCGCCGTGGCGGGTAAACAGGTTCTCGATGATCGATTCCGATCCCGGCGCGACCAGAGCGCGGACCATCATCTCGGGATAGCCGCGCATCGGCCGGATCACCGTGGTCGCGCCGGCCCGGCGCAGCCGCTCGCGGTTCCGGTCGTCGACGCATTCGGCGATGATCGGCGCCTCGATACCCATCTCGATCAGGCGGTGGATGATGTCGAAGCCGACGCCGTCGGAGATCGGGTCCTTCTCGTCGCCGGCAAGGATCACCACCGCCGCCGCGGTCCGGGCGTCGGCCGCGTCCAGCCGGCCAGTGGTCTCCGCGCGCCCGTCGACATGGACCAGGCCGAGCGCCGCAAGGCCCGTCGGCAGGCCCATCGGCCAGGCCGGGGCGAGAATCAGCACCCCGCGCTCCGCGCCCCAATCGGTGGTGCGGAATTGATGCAACAAGGTCTCGAAATAGGCCTCGGCGCCGGCCGACGGCGCGTTGATGAACAGGACATGATCCTGCAAGTTCCACCTCCATTGGCCGCGTTCCTTGAGCACCCGCCGGTTCGCCCGGTAGTCGAAGTAGTCGCCGGCGCCCTTGCCGAGCGCGAAGATCCCGCCGAGATAGATCAGGATGAAGGTGGACCAGCGTCCCGCCGTCGTGCCTGCCGCCGCATCGCCGTAGCCGACGGTGGTCGCGGTGGTGGCGGTGAGCCACGCGGCCTCGCCCAGGCCCATCCCCTCGAATGCCATCATCGCCAGAATGTGAAGAACGGCGATCGCCATCAGGTAGAGACCCAGCGCGCGCAGGTTGCGCCGCGCCCGGGCGAGGTCCGAGAGGCGCGCCATCGCCAGTCGGCGGCGGACGAGGCGGCGCAGAAATTCGAACACCGTGCGGCGGCCCCTCCGCTTCCTCAGCCGGACCAGATCTCCTCCACCGTCCTCGCCGGCAGCAGCGCGGCCAGCGCGACATCCGTCCGTCCGCCATCGTGGACACAGGCTTCCAGCACGTGGCTTCGCCCGTCGGACACCAGGCGGTAGAAATCGAACGGCTCGGCTGCGGTCTCGAGGGTGGATCCGATGGCGGCGGTCGCCGGATCGGCGTCGTGGCGATAAGCCTCCTGCGCGGCCTCCTGGCGATAGGCGGGCGCGGTCCAGCCCTCGAACCCGGCGGGCTCGGCAATGCGGTCGAGCACGAGGTTCGCCGGCTCGTCCGGGTCGAACAGCCGGGCAAACTGGTCGAGGTCGAACAACCGCCCGACATCCGGCCGGCCCACCGGCCGGGCGAGCGCGATCGCGCCCCGCTCGCCCCGCCACATCTCCAACCGGCCGAGCGCCATCGCGTCGACCGTCAGCACCCGGCGCATCGCGCTTCCCAGATCGATCGCATGGACGCCGGTGACCTGGAGTTCGGCCCGCGCCAGGCCTTCGGGCGCAACGAAGCCGAGCTTGAAGAACCCGCCCGGGCTCAGGTCGCAGGCGTGGCTTGCGGCGGGCGCGGCCGCATCCTTGCCGCGCCCGCCGAAAAGCCGCCCGAACATCAACCGCCCCGCTTGTCGCGGATGCGCTGCAGCACGTCGGACCCCGATTTGCCGGCGCTCACGATGCCGGCGTCGCGCAGGCGCTTGTCGAGGTCCGCGCCCTCGGTGTCGGCGGCGAGCTGGCTGGCGGCCTCCATGCGGTCGGCGCGGTGCTGCTGGCGCTTCCTGATGCGCTCCAGCGAGTCGGTGGCGGACGACACCGCGGTGTTGCTGCCGGAAAACCGCGCGTTTGCGGCCGCGCTCGCCTTCTGGACCCGCTCGGTCGCCTTGACCATGCCGACCTGGCGGCGCATGGCGGCGATATTGCGCTCGGTCGCCTTGATGCTGCGCTTGAGCTGGTTGACTCCGGCATCGTACTGGGTGAGCGCCTGCTGCTGCAGGTTGAGCTCTTCCTCGAACTGGGCGATGCGCTCGGCGACATCGACGGCGAGCGCATCGTCGCCCTTATCCAGCGCCTTCGTCGCATAGTCCTCGTGCTCGGAGATCTGGCCGCGCAGCTTCTGGACTTCACGCTCGACGCTGCGCTTCTGCGCCATCACGTCGGTGAGCTGGGACTTCGCCTCGTTCAGATCCTTGTCGGCATCGCGCATTTCCTGATCCAGTATCCGCAGCGCCTGGTGGTCGACGACCGCCTCGCCGGCCTCGCTCGCCGCGCCGCGCATCGCCGTGAACAGCTTCGCCAAAATCGCCATCGGTCTTCCTCCTCGATTCCGGGCTAATTCAGGTAGGGGGCGACGACCTCGATCACCTCGAGGGTGTTGTCGCTCAGCGTCTCGATCTCGGCCACGAGGTCCTCGGTCGAGGCGGTCGCGGCCAACGCGCCGAAGATCACGTAACGGTCGGCCACCTTGCCGAAGGACGACAGCGGCAGCGGCACGTTCATCTCCAGCAACGCGGTCAGAAGCGCGGTGCGCATGTCCGGCTTCACCTGAGCCTCGTCCCACAGATAGGTCAGGCAGAGCGTCTGCTCCTCGTCGGCCGAGACCAGGATCGGGAACTCGTCGCGATCCTCGACGATGATCTCCAGCCCGGCCTCGCCGTCGGGCGCGCCGGTCTGGAACGTGTAGCCGTTCTCCGAGGTGTATTCGGCCAGCGTTTCGCGCAGCAGGTTCAGATCCATAACCCGGTCTCCTTTGGGGTCGATGTCGTGGACGGTCGGCATGGGCGGGACGACGCCCAGCCGCAGCAGCCTTTCGAAACGGCGCACCGCGGGGCGATGCTCCGGCGGCACCCAGACCTCGACCGCGGTGAGCCCGGCGGCCTGCAGGCGCTCGCGCTGGCGACGCTTGCGGGCGGCGGGGCTGAGCGGCTTCTTTGACGGCCCGTCGGCCAAGGGAGGCTCCGTTTCGTGACTGTCACTCGTGACTTGTCACAATATGGGGCACCTTTGCGGCGTTTCAAGGTTTCGATGCGCCGTTCGCGGCGGAAAGGCCCGTCGCCTCTGCCCAACCCTCGCGATAGTAGCGATAGACCGCCGCATCGGCCAGCCGGCCCGGCGCGATGTCCGCCCGGCCCGCGAAATAGTTCTTGGGAAATGCGAAGGCCCCGAGCAGCAGGTCGCGGGTCGTGAAGCCGTCATCGACCGGCAGCGTGTCCAGCCGGCGCAGCCGGTCGCGCGGCGACGGGCCCCGGCGGGTCGCGACCGTCCAGCCCCACTGGCCGAGGCTGGGTACGTTGTGGCCGTACTGATCGACATGGCCGAAGCCCGCCGCCTCGAGAGTCCGGCCGATGCTGAGGAAAGCCTTGCGCGCGAAATAGGGCGAGGTCGACTGGATCGCGATCGTCCCGTCAGCGGCCAGGAGCAGGCCGAGCTTCCTGTAGAACCGCACGCTGTAGAGCCTGGCGAGGTCGGGGTGGCTGGGATCGGGCAGATCGACGATCACCGAGTCGAATTTCTGGCCGGCGCGCAACAGGTCGTCCACGCCGACGAAGGCGTCGCCGAAGCGGACGCGGACCCGGGGATCCCGGAACGCGAAGCCGTTGAGCGCCAGGAGCTCGCGGTTGACGAACCTGCCGTTTTCGAATCGCGGACGGGTGAACAGGTCGACCATGTCCGAATCGAGGTCGAGGACCACGACCTCGCGCGGGCTCCAGCGCAGGATGTCGCGTACCGCGAGCCCGTCGCCGCCGCCGATCACCAGGATACGTTGCCGCCTCGGCGCGGCGGCGAGCGCCGGATAGGTCAACATGGCGTGGTAGACATGCTCGTCCGAGGAGTCGAACTGTAGCCGGCCGTTGAGGTAGAGGCTGAAAACCGGCGGCGCCTCGGCATGGACCACCCGCCGGGTGACGGCGATCCGCTGATGCTCGGTGTTGGCGGCATAGACCACCCTGTCGCGGTAGAGCAGGTCCTCCATCGCCCGGGCCCAGTCTGCGCCGCCCTGGGCAACGGCGATCAGCCCGAGCCCGGCCAACGCATGAAGCGCCGCGACCAGCGCGAACCGCCGCACCCGCCTGCGATAGACGGTGAGGAACGCGATGCCGACGACGAGGTTCACGGCCGCCGTCAGATACGCCGCGCGCACCGGGTCCATCGACAACATGACGGCCACCCACAGCGCAGCGCCGATCCCGGCGCCGATATAGTCCGCGCCGTAGATCGTGCCGGTGTTATGCACCAGAGCGTCGCTATGAAAGCTCTGGCGGATCCGGGCGAGCAGCGGGATCTCCATGCCGACCAGGATGCCGAGCAGCGCGCCGAGGACATAGGGCGCGATCCCGGCGGCCGCGTCGAGCGCCGACACGAGAGATCCGCGCGGCGCCAGGTCGGGCGGTATGCCATAGGTCACGGCAATCGCCTGGGGCAGCAGAATCACCGCGGCCGTGATCGCGCCCAAGAGCAGCACCGAGGCGCCGCCGAAGACCGCGATCGTCGCTTCCAGCCAGGCGAAGCCGGTGAACGGCGCGCCCACGAAGCGGGCCAGGAACGCGCCGATCCCCATCGAGACGATCATCACGCCGATCATCGCGAAGATCACCGATTCGACCGCGCCCAGCATGCGTCCGGCGGTGGTGGCCAGCAGGTATTCGTAGATCAGCCCGCAGCCGGCGAGCACGCCGGTCATTACGATGACCGCAAGGTCGTCGAGGACCGCGCCCCGCCGGGCGGCCCGGCTGGCCGACGCGCTCAGGCGAGCAACCCGTTGAACAGGAGGCCGATTCCGGCATAGACCGCGACCTCGGTCAGCGCGACGCCGATATTGCTCTGGCGATCGACCTCCTCGGAGACGTCGATGCTGCGCAGCACGAACCACTCGGCGAGCCGGCTGAGGACGATCAGGGCGGCCGCCAGGACCACCGAGCACGCCCCCCAGATCAGCGCCTGCATGACAGGATTGCCGGCCGGGTCGTACAGCACGATCTGGGAAGCGGCGGTCACCGCCAGCGCGACCCCCATCTGGAAGCCCGCAAAACGGAGCGCGAGCGCCGTGTTGCCCGCCTGGACGACATTCTGGAACCGCTCGCCGGGGTTGCGCCGCCCGAACAGCCAGACCCGGTAGCAGGTGGTGGCCGTCAGGATCACCTGGGTAACCGCATAGCCTGCCAGGACCGCGATCAGCGCCGTGGCGAGCGATCCCTCGGACCACAGCATGACCGCGCGGACCATCACCGCGGTGGCCAGCACGTTGCCCGCCTCGACGATCGCGATCGGGACGTTGCCGTTCTGGATCTCGGCCTTGACCGAGAACGTCGGGAGCGAAACGCGATCGAAGATCAGCCGGGTCAGCCATGTCAGCGCGAGACCGAGGACGGCGTAGACGACCAGGACGGAGACCTCCTCGCCGATGCTCGCGGCATAGCCGCCCTCGGCGACCCCGGTCAGCATGATCGCAACGCCCAGCGTCATCCCGGCAAGACCGACGCCGAAGGCGAAATTGTCCTTGCCGGCGAGCTCGCTGGCGGTGTCGAGGCCGGCCGCGGCGCCGTAAAGCACGCGGACGCTGAACAGCACCGCGAAGACGATCGCTACGCCCAGGGTCAGCATGATCAGCGTCGGCCCGGAGAAATCGGCGCTCAGCATGTCAGGACGCTCCCCTCATTGGTTCACTTGCCGCGGTTCACTTGCCGCGCCGGCCGAAGGAGCGCGCGCCGGTCGACCGCGCGCCTCGGACCGACGAGCCGTAGCCCGAGTACGACGAGGCACGGCGCGTGGTCTTGGCGGCCGTGCGGGTATCCGAGCGGCCATAGGTCGAAAGCCGCCGCTCGCTGCGCAGATTTCGGTAGGTCTTGCGCGGGACGTTCGGATGGCGCCGCGTCGCATCGCCCCAGCGGCGCTGGTCGGCCCGCGTGCCGTAGTAGTTGCGCCCGACATCGCCATAGTAGCTCCAGCCGCGGCGCGGATACCAGTCGTTGTAGTAGTAACGCCCGGGCTGCCAGAACACGTCGCGGAACAGCGCATAGGCGCCATACCATTCCCAGAAGCTGCGCCCGGAGTTGTCGCGCCGCCAGCCGCCGTAGGACGGATTGCCGACCAGATGGCTGCCGGCGCCCTGGGCCGCCGGCTTCTCGCGCGCTGCGCCTTCCATGCGAGCGAGCTTGCCGTTGGAGAGATCCGCCAGCACGTTGAGCACATCGACCAGGGAATCGTTGAACACGACCGGGTCGGAAGCCGCCTCGATGCGAACGATCTCATCGAGCGCGCGCGTCGCCTCCGCCTCGCCGCGCGGCGTGTCATTGACCGACGCGAGCCGGGCGCCGAGATTGGTGAAGTTGAGGCCCTCGGTCGTCGCCTCCTTCCCGAGCTCGCCCACAAGCTTGGCGAGCCCCGGCCTCCCGGCGCCGACCGCGTCGGCATAGGTCTTGATGATCCGGATGTTGGTCAGCCTGCCGGCGCCGATCATCCGGCCGAGCTCGGCGATCTTGGCGCCGACGCGCGCCTTCTCGCGCGCGACCGTTTCGGCCGGGTTCTCGCCGCATCCGGCGAGGACCGAAGCACACAGCACGAGGACCAGCGCCGGGCGCGCCAGCGCCCGGCCGATCCCGCCGATCGTCAGAGCCGTGGTCAGTTCCGCCTGTCCCCGCGCCGTCCGCCGCACGCGGCGTCGGGCTCTCATATCCCGACGGGGTGCAAAAGGAAAGGCCGGCGAGGGGTGGGTCGTGTCCCGGTTCGAAGAGTCCGGCTTGCGGCGGGTGGCCGGCGGGTGGCCGGCGCGCGCGTCTCAACGCTCGTCTCGAGCCGCCGCCCCGCCGCACGGATTGATCTTGCCCGGTCATGGGCCGCACAATGCCGCCGGCAACGGACGGACGAGGCAGCATGACGGAACCGACGGTAAAGCTCACCGAGGACGGCAGACCGGCCGGATTCCTGGACCGGTCCGATGAACGCGCGACGGTGCGCTACGGGGCGGCGGAGCCCGGCATCGCGCTGTTGACCCTCGATCGGCCGGAAAAGCTGAACGCGTTCGACGAGCAGATGATCCGCGAGATCCGCCAGATCCTGTGGGACGTCGCCTTCGACGAGGCGGTCCGTGTCCTGATCGTCACCGGGGCGGGGCGCGGGTTCTGCTCGGGCCGCGACATCCACGGGCTCGCTTATGAAAACGCCCTGCCTTCGCCGCAATACCGCGCCTATGTGCGGGCGAACCACGAAATGCTCGACGACCTCGAGGCGCTGGAAAAACCGGTGATCGCCATGATCAACGGAATCTGCGCCGGCGGCGGGGTCGAGATCGCGGCAAGCTGTGACTTCCGCATTGCGGCCGACGGCGCGGAGTTCGTGCTGACAGAGAACAATATCGGCGTCATCCCGGCCTCGGGCGCGGCCTCGCGGATGATCCAGATGATCGGAATCGGGCGCGTCAAGGAGCTGATGATGACCGCCCAGCCGGTTTCCGCCGGCGAAGGCCATCGGATCGGGTTGGTCAACCGCGTCTTCCCGCCGGACCGGCTGCGCGGGGGGACCCTCGATTTCGCGCGCGCCCTCGTCGGGCGCGCGCCGTTGGCGCTCGGCATGGCCAAGCAGGTCATCAACGCCTGCCAGAACGTCGATACCGAGACCGGCCGGCTGATCGAGCGGCTCGGCCAATCGGTGCTGATCGCCACCGAGGACGCCAGGGAGGGCAACGCCGCGTTCCGCGAGAAACGCAAGCCGGCGTTCAAGGGCCGATGAGCCGGCGGCGGGTCGGCGGCATCGAACTCCATGTCGAAGAAGGCGGCGCGGGCTCGCCGACGCTGCTCCTGTGCCACGGACTCGCCGGCACCGGCGCGGTCTGGGACGGCTTGCGCGAGCGCCTGGAGCGCGACTGGCCGGGGCGCTGGCTCATTCCGGACATGCGCGGCCACGGGCGGTCCGATCACGCCGCCTGTTACGGCATCGCAATGCACGCCGCCGACATGGCGGCGCTGGCGGTCGGGGCGGGGCGGGTGATCGTCGCCGGTCACTCGATGGGCGGGCTTGTGGGAATCGCGCTGGCAACCGGCTGGTTCGGCGTCGCGGTCAGCGACGTGGTCGCCGTCGGCGTCAAGGTCGCCTGGACGGATGAGGAGCGCGAACGGATCGCCCGCGTGACCGGGGCGCCGACCCGCTGGTTCGAAACCCGGGAGGAGGCCGCTGACCGCTTTCTCAAGGTCTCCGGCCTGGCCGGTCTGGCCTCGCCCGACTCGGCGCTCGCGAATAGCGGGATCGCCGGGGACGGGGGGCGGTTTCGCCTGGCCGCCGACATGCGGACGGGTCTCGTCGCGGAGATCGGAATGCCGGAGGTCTATGCCGTCGCGCGGGCACGCGTCCGGATCGTGCTGGCCTGCGGCGAACATGACCGGATGGTCCCGGCGGACGAGCTGCGCGGCTTCGATCCAGGCGCGGTCGTCCTGCCCGGGCTCGGTCACAACGCGCATGTCGAGGACCCCGAGCCGTTCTGGCGGCTCGTCCTTGCGGCGGCGTCGGCCTGAGTCGCAATGTCGCCCGCGCGCCTGGCGCCCGACCCGCGCACAGGGCAGAATAGCCACCGCTTTTGTCCCGGCGCCGCCCGTCCGACGGCCTGCGCGGGCGTGTTTGCGTCCGGTCGTCCCTTTCGCCGGCAGCGCCTTCACCGAAGGGAGCGCATATGGGGAGTCGCCGTTGCAAGAGCCGGATCTATCTCGTTTCTTGCGTCGCGCAGAAGGGACCGAATCCCGCCGCGGCACAAAACCTCTACGAGTCGACCTGGTTTCGGTTGGCTCGTCGTTACGTGGAGAGATCGGGCGCGCCCTGGTTTATCCTGTCGGCGAAGTATGGGCTGGTGACGCCGGACACAGTCATTTGTCCATATGACACGACATTGAACAGGATGGGAGCTCCCGACAGGCTCGCATGGGCCGGGAACGTCCAGTCTCAGATGGACGAGCATTTGCCCGATGCCGATAAAATCATCGTCCTTGCAGGAGCTCGATACCGGGAACACCTGGAGACCTATTTGCGTCATCGCTTTCCGGCCGTTGAGATACCGATGGAAGGACTTCGGATCGGAGAGCAGCTCAACTGGCTGAACAAGCAGCTCAACTGGCTGAACAATGAGTAGGCGGGACGACGTTACAGCGTTCTACGCGCTCATGGATAAACTCGATCGACGTATTGGGGGGAAGCGCCTGCTCTCGGAGGCCCGAGGAAGAATGGCCTGGCCGAACAGAGGCGTGTATTTCTTCTTTGAACCGGGACAGATCCGTACCGGAAGCGGGGATGGTTCCAGAGTTGTCAGGGTGGGAACGCACGCGCTGAAGGCAAACTCCGGCACATCGTTGTGGCAACGCCTTCGGCAGCATCGCGGAACATCGCGTGAACCCGCCCGGCGGCAACCATCGCGGTTCGATTTTCCGCCTGCTTGCAGGCAATGCGTTGATGCGCCGCGACTCCGGCATCGGCGTCGATAGCTGGGGCGATGCTATGGGCGCACCGCGGCATGTCAGACTTGCCGAGCGGCCCGTCGAAGAACTGGTCAGCCGGTACATCGGCGGCATGTCCGTGCTGTTCGTGCCGGTCGAGGATGCGCCCGGTCCTGACAGTGAACGCGGGTACATCGAGCGACATTCGATTGCATTGTTGAGCGGTTTCGCAGACGCGGCCGTCGATCCGCCTTCGCCGGAATGGCTGGGCCATCATTGCGATCGCGAAAGGGTCCGGTCGTCAGGGCTCTGGAACAACAACCATGTCGACGAGAGGTACGACCCGGGATTCCTGAACGTGTTGAAGAAGTCGGTGGAAGCTGCCGACCTCACCTGAAACCGCTTCGGTTCTGGCGCGCGATGCCGCGTGGACCGAAATCGACCGCCCGCGGGCCGGGATTCCGCTGCGGGGGAGGGTGCAGGCGCCGTCAGGGGGCGCGCCGACTCCACATACCGGTCTCTTTGTGGAACCTTGCGCGTGTTTCGAGAGCCCTGAAGGGAGCAGCGTCATGCCGGATACGATTGCCGGGCGCGGATTGGATCTCGACCGGTTCCGCCTGCGCCGGTTCGTCGACGAGCTGGTCGCGGCCGGCGATGCGAAGGTCATCGAGACGCCGACCGCGCTCGTCGACATCGCGGGCCATCTCCAGGGCGAGCCCAAGGCGGTCCTGTTCACCGCCGCCGGGCCCGAGCGCGTCGAGGTGGTCGGCAACGTGCTGGCGAGCCGCAGCCGGCTCGCGCGCGCGCTCGATGTCTCCGAGCGCGATCTGCTCGCCGAGGTCCTGAAGCGGCTGCGCGCGCCGATCCCGCCGGTCGAGATCGAGCCCGGCCCGGCACCGGTCCAGGAGGTGATCCTGGAAGGCGAGGAGGCGGACCTGACCGCGCTGCCCGCCAATCTGCAGCACGACCTGGACGGCGCGCCGTACATCTCCGCCGGGATCGATTTCGCGGTGAGCCCGGAGACCGGCTGGACCAATGCCGGCATGAGGCGGCTCATGCTGCGTGGCCGCAAGGAGGCCGGCATCGACCTCGTCGCGCCGAGCGATCTGCGGATGATCTACAGCGCCAATCGTGCGGCGGGCCGGCCGACGCCGCTTGCGATCGCGATCGGCTGCCACCCGGCGGACACCATCGCCAGTCTCAGCCACGCGGCGCCCCAGGACGAGATCGCGCTGATGGGCGGGATGCGCGGCGCGCCGGTCCCTGTCGTCAAATGCATCGCCTCGGACCTGCGGGTCCCGGCCGATGCGGAACTCGTGATCGAGGGCTGGCTCGACCCCGAGGGATGGACCGGGCAAGAAGGGCCCTACGGCGAATATGTCGGCTATTACGGGACGATGAGGACCAACCCGGTCTTCCGTCTCAGCGCGATCACCCGGCGCCGCGATGCGCTGTTCCAGACCGTGACCATCGGCGGCCGCCACATGGCCCAGACCGATACGGCGCAGATCGTCGCCCTGCGCTCGGAAGCCGCGATCCGCACCGCGCTCGAGACCGCGGTGCGCGCGCCGGTCGCGGTCTGCGTCACCACCTCGTGCGGCGGGATGTACAACGCCCGGATCTCGCTCCGTCAGACGGTCCCGGGCGAGGCGCGCAACGCCATCGCCGCGGTGTTCGGCTCGATCGGCGACATCAAGCACGTCTTCGTTACCGACGAGGACATCGACGTCTTCTCCGACGCCCAGGTCGACTGGGCGTTCGCCACCCGGTTCCAGGCCGATCGGGACCTGGTGATCGCTTCCGGCTTCCGGGTGGTCCCGCTCGACCCCTCGCTCCAGGGCGCGCCGGACGGCGCCAAGGCGGGCTTCGACCTGACGGCGCCCTTCGGCCGTCTCGGCGCGCAGGAGTTCACCGTCCTGGCACCGCCGGAACTGTCCGACGCGCCGCGCCGATCGGTGATCGAGGCGCTCGGCGAAGGCCCGAAACACTTTCGCGAGCTGATGGAGGCGGCGGGCTCCGATGACGGGCGCGAGATCGTCCGCGAGATCGAGCCGCTCTACGCCGCGGGCCGGCTGGGCCGGACCGGGGACGGGCGCTACATTCTGGAGTAGGTTCTCGCCAGCAGAACCGACAACGGAACCGGGAGGGTGGAGAATGGACGTCAGAGCTGCCGTTGCCTGCGAGGCGGGCAAGCCGCTGGAGATCGAGACCGTACAGCTCGACGGACCCAGGGACGGCGAGGTCCTGGTCGAGATCAAGGCGACCGGCATCTGCCACACCGACGAGTTCACGCTGTCCGGAGCCGACCCGGAAGGCCTGTTCCCGGCGATCCTGGGCCATGAGGGCGCGGGCGTGGTGGTCGATACCGGACCGGGGGTGAGCTCGGTCAGGAAGGGCGATCACGTCATCCCGCTCTACATCCCCGAATGCCGCCAGTGTCCGTCCTGCCTGTCGGGCAAGACCAATCTCTGCACCGCGATCCGCGCCACCCAGGGCCGGGGCGTCATGCCGGACGGCACCAGCCGGTTCTCGCTGGGCGGCGACAAGCTGCACCACTACATGGGCACCTCGACATTCGCCAACTACAGCGTCATGCCCGAGATCGCGGTCGCCAGGATCCGCGAGGACGCGCCCTTCGACAAGGTCTGCTATATCGGCTGCGGCGTGACCACCGGGATCGGCGCGGTCATCAACACCGCCAAGGTCGAACCCGGCGCCAATGTCGTCGTCTTCGGGCTGGGCGGGATCGGTCTCAACGTCATCCAGGGCGCGCGCATCGCCGGCGCCGACAAGATCGTCGGCGTCGACGTCAACCCGTCGAAAAAGGCGCTGGCCGAGGCCTTCGGGATGACCCATTTCGTGAACCCGAAGGAGGTCGAGGGCGATTTGGTTCCCTTCCTGGTCGATGCGACCGGCGGCGGCGCGGACTACTCCTTCGAGTGCATCGGCAACGTCGAGACCATGCGTCAGGCGCTGGAATGCTGTCACCGCGGCTGGGGAGTCTCGGTGATCATCGGCGTCGCCGGGGCGGGCCAGGAGATCTCGACCCGGCCGTTCCAGCTCGTGACCGGGCGGGTGTGGAAGGGCACCGCCTTCGGCGGCGCCAAGAGCCGCACCCAGGTGCCCAGGATCGTCGACTGGTATATCGAGGGGAAGATCAACATCGACGACCTGATCACCCACACCATGCCGCTGGAGGAGATCAACTCGGCGTTCGATTTGATGCACGAGGGCAAGTCGATCCGCTCGGTCGTCCAGTTTTGACTGTCGGGTCCTGATGGACGCCGCCGCACGACGGGTCGACGCCGAGGTTCTCGAGGCCTTCATCACCGCCCTGTTTCTGAAAGCCGGCACCGGCGAGGCCGACGCCCCGCTGATCGCCGAGGTGCTGGTCTGGGCCAATTTGCGCGGCGTCGATTCGCACGGCGCGCTGCGCGTGCCGGGCTATCTGCGCCGCATCGAGACCGGCGAGTTCAACCCGCGCCCCGACATCAGGGTCATCGCCGACCTGCCGGCCGCGGCGGTGATCGATACCGACCGGGCCTTCGGGCCGGTCGGCATGACCCGGGCGATGGACATCGCGATGGACAAGGCCCGGGTGTGCGGGATCGGGGCCACGTTCGTCCGTCGGACCACGCACATGGCCGCGATCGGCCACTACGTGCTGCGCGCGGCCGCCGCGGACATGCTTGGCGTGGTCATCGGCGCCTCGCGGCCCAACATGGCCTATCACGGCGCCCGGGCCGCCGGCGTTGCGACCAGTCCGATCGCCATCGCGGCGCCGGGGATGGACCATGCGCCGCTGATGCTCGACATGGCGACCGCCATCGCCTCGGTGGGCAAGCTGATGCTCGCCCGCGACTCCGGCCGCGCTCTCGAGCCCGGCTGGGCCCTCGACCGGTCGGGATCGCCGACCACCGATCCGATGGACGGCGTGCTGCCGATGCCGCTCGGCGGGCCGAAGGGCGCGGGGCTGTCCTTGATGTTCGAATGCCTGACCGGCCTGCTGGTCGACAACCCGCTGATCGCGCCCGCGATCGGGCCGGCGAAGGCGACCACACACAGCCAGAACGCGATGGCGCTTGCCGTCAATATCGCCGCGTTCTCGGATCCCGCGCGATACCGCCGCGATGTCGACGCCCTGATCGCCGCCTTGAAGTGCCTCCCCTGCGCCGAGGGGCATGACGAGATCCTGGTCCCGGGCGAGCGCGGCGACCGGGTGCTGGGCGAGCGCCGCCGCGACGGCATTCCCCTGCCCGGCGGGACCTGGCGACGCTTGCGGGAAGAGGCCGACCGTCTGGGCGTGGCGATGCCGGTGACGCGCGCGGCGCGGGTGGCTCAGTAGCGGCCGATACCGATCTTCGTCCGCGCCAGCGTCCGTTTCCCCCCATCGCCTTGCACGACCGCGCGGATGGAGGCGGTATAGCTGTTGTCCCGTCCGCCCGAACAGGGTGGGAGATAGGCTCCGTCGGTCCCACTCCAATCCGCGCCCCGATGACCGTTGATCTTCGTCACCCCGTCGGGCAAATCGTCGGTCTCCCCCGGCACAGCCGGTAAATCCACGACGCTCTGGCCAGCAGCGACAGCGAACGATAGCTTCCCATGACCGCCACCATCCATAGGGCCAAAGGATTCGTCGTTGAACGAGACCTCGATGTGAGTCGTTCCAGCGGGCAGGCCGGCGATGCGCATGGGTGGGGTCGCGCCCCGGCCGCCGAAGCGTTGACATACCTGACTATCCGGGACCCAAACGCCGTCCCAACCGTCACCGAGAAGCGAAGCTTCAAGCTCCGCCGCGGATACGGGGACCGCCAAGAGAGCCATAAAAACGAGCGTGACGGTCGGGCTGATCGATTTCATGAACATGTCTGTTTCCTCAACTTTATCGCAGCAGATGCGGCGCGCCCGCCGGCCGGTCAGCCGATCAGCGCGTTGCCGGCGAAGCGATCGCGCCATTTGGCGACCGCTTCGGGGTTGAAGATATGATCGGGCGCCTCGCCGCGCAACGCAGTCAGCACGCATTGCGTGGCCCAGGCGATCCCCGGCCCCAGACCGCTGCCGCGGTTGTGCGAGATGTTGTGCGCCGAAAGAAGCACACGATCGCCGAACCCGCGCAGCGGCGAGTCCGCGCCCAAGGGCTCGTCGATGAAGGCGTCGATCGCGGCCTGGGCGATCTCCTCCCTGGCCAGCGCGTCGGCGAGCGCGGCCTGGTCCACCAGCCCGCCGCGGGCCGTGTTCATGAACAGGGCGGTCGGCTTCATGGCCTCGAACTGCCCGGCGCCGAAGAAGCCCCTGGTTTCCCGGGTGAGCGTCGTGTGCAGGGTCACCACGTCGGATTCCGCCAGCAGCGTCGGCATGTCCACCTTCTCGACGCCGCAGCGGACGAATTTCTCGTCCTCGATATAAGGATCGCAGGCCAGGATACGGAGGCGCCAGGGAGCCAGCAGCTCGGCCATGCGGCTGCCGATACGCCCGAGCCCGACGATGCCGACGGTGATCCCGGGATACCCGTCCTCGTCGCGCCGGCCGAGATACGTGCCCATCATCGACTCGTGGCGCCACACGCCGTCCTTGACCAGCCGGTCCTTCTCCCGGTTCTTCTTGAGAACCGCCAGCATCATCGACATCACACCCTCGGCGACCCCGCCCCAGTTCGACAGCGTGGGCGCGTGGGTGACCAGGATGCCGAGATCGGTCGCCGCGTCGACATCGACATCGTCGGTGCCGACGGTGCACTTCGCGACGATGCGCAGCCGTTGCGCACCCTCCATGACGCGCCGGTTGATCGGCGCGTTGCGCACCGAGGTGCCGGTCATCGCCGAGGCCTCGGCGGCGCGGGCGGCCATGTCGTCTTCGTAGACGCAGCCCGGGTGAAGCCAGCTCTCATCGCCCCAGGCGAGAGTGCAGCCGGCATCCTCGAAGATCCTGCCGGTCTGGCCGAACTCATCGGGGACCGCGAAGACGAACACGTTGGGCTGCGACATGGCGGCGGTCTCTCCGTGCGGCTCAATCGAAGGCGAAGCGGAAGCCGTCATCGGCCCGGCGCAGCCGGCACGGCTCGAAATGGGCGGGCAACACCAGCACGTCGCGGTCGGCGACATCCTCGAATACAGCCCTGCGGGTCTCCCTGGCGGTCGGCTGATGCTCGCAGGCCACGCTGTTCCAGCCCGGATAGGCGGCCTGAACCGGGTGGTGGAAGACGTCGCCGGTCACCAGGGCCTCCGCGCCGCCGGACTCGATGCGGATGTTGACCTGTCCCGGCGTGTGGCCCGGGGCCGGCTCGAACCGGATGCCGTCCTCGACGACATGGTCGGTGGCGACCGGATCGGCGAGCCCGGCATCGAGGATCGGCTCGACGCTGTCCTCGAAGACATGGACATACTGCCCGTCGCCGGCCGCGCGCCTGGCCTCGAGCGAAGCCAGATCGTCCTCGGAGAAGACGTAGCGCGCGTTGGGGAATGTCGGCTCCCAGCGCCCGTCGATCAGCCGCGTGTTCCAGCCCACGTGATCGACGTGAAGGTGGGTGATCAGCACGAGGTCGATCTCCCCGGGCAGGTAGCCGGAGGCGGCGAGGTTCTCGAGATAGGGCCAGCGGCCCTCGCGCCAGTATTCGCGCCGCCGGCCGGGCTTGTCGTTGCCGACGCAGGTGTCGATCAGGATGGTGTGGTCGTGGGTGCGAAAGACGTAGGAATGCATGCTCGAGCGCAGCAATTCCCGGTCCTCGTCGTAGAATCGCGGCATCAGCCACGCCCGCTGGCGCTCCAGATCGGCGGGGCTGGAGTCCGGATACATCGTCCAGGGCGAAAAGATCGGCGCGTCGTCCTCCAGCACGCGGGCGATCTCCAGCGCGCCGAGCCTGATCGTGTCCATCTCGCAATCCCCCTTGGCGCAGAACAAACCAGACGGCCGGCCCCGGCGCAATCCCGCCGACCGCCTTGTGACGCCGGATGAGCCCGGCTAGCATCGCCCTTTGAGGCTGCGCAACCCGAACGATGACAAAGCTTGGCGGGGCATGCCGCGCCCCCGACGATTCCGAGTCCGGCAGGCCCGTTGTCGAGCGGGTGTGCGCGGTGCTGTCCAACGTGGCCGTCAACGCCGAGTACCTGCACCTCGCGGTCGAGGCCGGGCCGCCGCAGATTTCGGTCGAGGCCGGCCAGTTCTTCCATCTCCGGTGTCCCGGCGACGGGCCCAACGCTCCGTTCTTCCGCCGGCCGATGAGCGTCTACCGGACCGACCCCGCCGCCGGCCGGGTCGAGTTCCTCTACAAGATCTTCGGGGCCGGCACGCGCGGTCTGGCGGCGCTGGAGACCGGCGACCGGCTCGATATGCTGGGCCCGCTGGGAGTCGGCTTCACGCTCGATCCGGCATGGCGCAGTATCGTCGTGGTCGGCCGCGGCGTCGGGCTTGCGACGCTGGCACCGCTGGCCGAGCTCGCGGCCGGGACCGGCGTCGGGGTGACCGCGATCCTGAGCGCCCGGTCGCCGGCGGTGCTGATGTCCGTGGAGCGTTTCGAGTCGATGGGCGCCCGGGTGATCGGCGTGACCGATTCCGAGGGGACCAGCGGGCCAAGGCGGGTCGAGCGGCTGATCCGTGGCCTGATCGCGCGCGGCGCGGCCGACGCCTTCTTCACCTGCGGGTCCAACCGACTGCTTCTGCTGTTGCAGCGGCTCGGCCAGGAGCACGGCATCCCGGGACAGGTCGCGGTCGAGCAACAGATGGCGTGCGGGCTCGGCATGTGCTTCTGCTGCGTGCGCGAGTTCCGGGTGCGCGGCGCGGCGGTCCATCGCCGGGTATGCTGGGACGGGCCGGTCTTCGACCTTCACGAGGCAATGTCGTGGTAGATTTGCGGGTGGATATCGGCGGGCTTGCGCTGACGAACCCGGTGATGCCCGCTTCGGGCTGTTTCGCGGAGGGTCTGGACCGCGTAATCGACCTCGACCGGCTGGGCGCGATGGTGATCAAGACCATCACGCGCGAGCTGCGCATCGGCAACCCGGTCCCGCGGGTCTGCGAGACGCCCGAAGGCATGCTCAATTCGATCGGCATTCCGTGCAAGGGGCTGCCGTATTTTCACGACTCGATCCTGCCGACCTACGCCCGGTTCGCCCCGCCTCTGGTCGCCAGCATCTCCGCGCCCACGGTGGAGGCGTTCGGCGACCTCGCCGCGGCGGTAAGCGTGCCGGGGGTGGCCGCGATCGAAGCCAACATTTCCTGCCCCAACCTCGAGGAGGACGGCCGGGCGTTCGCAATGGAGATCGATGCGACCGAGCGTGTCGTGGCCGCCATGCGCAAGGCGACCGGTCTGCCCCTGTGGGTCAAGCTCAGCCCGAACACCGACGCGGTCGCCGAGATCGGCAGGGCGGCCGAGGGCGCCGGCGCCGACGCGCTGGTCGTGGCCAACACCTTCCTCGCGATGGCGATCGATGTCGAAGCGCGGCGGCCGCGGCTCGGCAGCGTGACCGGCGGGCTGTCCGGCCCGGCAATCCGTCCGGTCATCGTCCGCATGGTCTATCAGTGTTACCGCGCGGTCGGCATCCCGATCGTCGGCTGCGGCGGCGTCGTTACCGCGGAGGACGCGCTGGAATACATCCTCGCCGGGGCGAGCGCGGTGCAGGTGGGAACCGCGACCTTCCTGCATCCGACCGCGATGGTCTCGGTATTGAAGGGGATCGAGCAATACTGCACCCGCCACGAGGTCGGCCGCATCGCCGACCTCGTCGGCGACCTGCGGATCGAGGAAGTCGACGAATCCGACCTCGAATGGGTGGACCCGCTCGGATGACCCGGGCGATCGCGAAATCGCTGTTCCGGGATCTCCGCACCGCGACCCGGGGCGGTCGCGGCGTCACGCGCGAAAGCTACGGCGACGGCGAGAACGAGGCGATCGCGCTGGTGCGGAAGGCCGCCCATCGCCACGGGCTGGAGACCGGGATCGACGGCGCCGCCAACCTGGTGATCTCGCTGCCCGGACGGGCCGACGAGCGGCCCTACATCGCCTGCGGTTCGCACCTGGACTCGGTGCCCGAAGGTGGCAATTACGATGGCGCGGCGGGCGTCGTGGCCGGGCTGCTGGCGATGATCCGCATGCACGCCGAAGGCGCGCCGCCGGTGCGGAACGTCAAGACCATCGCGCTGCGGGGCGAAGAAAGCGCCTGGTACGGCAAGGCCTATGCCGGTTCCAGCGCGCTGTTCGGCAAGCTCGCGCCGGAGGACCTCGCCGCCCCGCGCCGCGAGGGCGACGGCACGCTGGGCGAAGCGATGGCGCGTGTCGGCGCGCGCATGGACCTGATCGAGGCCGGGACGCCGATGATCGATCCGCGCGACATCGCCGGCTACATCGAGCTCCACATCGAGCAGGGCCCCGTCCTGGTCGCGGCCGACCGGCCGACCGCGGTGGTCACCGGCATCCGCGGCAATATTCGGCACCGTCGGATCGCCTGCACCGGCGAGGCCGGTCATTCCGGCGCGGTGCCGCGCGAGCAACGACGCGATGCGGTCTTCGCCGCGGCCCGGCTGATCGCCACGCTGGACGATCACTGGCGCGACCGCGTGGCGGCCGGCGAGGACCTGGTGGTCACCGCCGGCGTCATCGAGACCGACGCGCGGGCCCATTCGATGTCCCGCATCCCGGGCGAGGTCTTTTTCAGCTTCGAGGCGCGGAGCCAGAGCCAGGAGACCCTGGAGTCCTTCTACGCGCTGCTGCGCGCCGAATGCGACCGCCTCGCCGCGGATCGCGGGGTCGCGTTCGCCTTCGACCGACGGATCGATTCGACGCCCGCCCGGATGGATCGAGCCTGGATCGACACTCTGGTCGCCCACTCGGACACTCTCGGCCTGCCCACCGAGACCGTGGCCAGCGGCGCGGGGCACGACGCGGTGTTGTTCGCCGCCGCCGGGATTCCGGCGGCGATGATCTTCATCCGCAACCGGAACGGCTCACACAATCCGCGCGAGGCGATGGACATCGAGGACTTCATGAAGGGCTGCGACCTGCTCCATCGCTCGTTGATGGACCCACCGCGATGACCGACCGTCTGAGCATCATCAGGCCCGACGACTGGCATCTGCATCTGCGCGACGGCGCGATGTTGCGGGCGATCCTGCCCTTTTCGGCCGCCGTCTACGGCCGGGCGATCGTGATGCCGAATCTCGTCCCGCCGGTGCGGACGCCGGCCGAGGCGAACGCCTATCTCGGGCGCATTCGCGCGGCGCTGCCACAGGACCATCCCTTCGAGCCGCTGATGACCGCTTATCTGACCGACAGCGCGGACCCGGCCGACATCGCCGACGGCTTCGCCGCGGGGATCTTTCACGCCGTCAAGCTCTACCCGGCCGGCGCCACAACCAATTCCGAGCACGGCGTGACCGCGATGGAGAAGATCCACCGCGTGCTTGAGACCATGGAGCGCATCGACATGCCGCTGCTCGTCCATGGCGAGGTCGCGGACCCGGCGGTCGATGTCTTCGACCGCGAGGCGGTCTATATCGAGACCGTGCTGGAGCCCATGCGGCGGCGCTTTCCGGGCCTGCGGGTGGTGCTGGAGCACGCGACGACGCGCCAGGCGATCGACTACGTCAAGGGCGTTGCGCAGGGGCTGGCGGCGACGATCACGCCGCATCACCTGATGATCAACCGCAATGCGCTGTTCCAAGGCGGCCTGCGCCCGCACCTGTACTGCCTGCCGGTAGCCAAGCGGGAGGCGCACCGCCTGACGCTGCGCGAGGCCGCGACATCGGGCGATGCGCGGTTCTTCCTCGGCACCGATTCGGCGCCGCATCCGCGCGCGGACAAGGAGACCGATTGCGGCTGCGCCGGGATCTTCAATGCGCCCAACGCCCTGGAGTGCGTGGCCGAAGTCTTCGAGGAGGAAGCCGCGCTCGACAAGCTGGAGCGGTTCGTGTCGATCTCGGGCGCCGATTTCTACGGAAAACAGCGCAATTCGGACTCCATCGTGCTGGAAAAGCCTGTAGGTTCCGGCTTGTCCCTCGACACGGTTTCGGTCGGCGACGATGTCGTTCGCGTCTTCGCCCCTCAAACGCCGCCGCGCTGGCGGGTGGCGTCCGGCCTGCGGTGAGCGGGCAGGTCGGGCCGGCGGATCGGGCCAGAGGATCGGGCCGGAGGGGGACCGGGCAACGACCTGGGAGATTTCAATGCTGCCGACGGCCTTTCCCGACAAGGCGCTGGTCTCGGAGATGACCGCGCGCATGCTGATAGAGGTCGAGGCGGTCCGCTTTCGCGCCGATGAGCCCTTCCGGTTCACCTCGGGCTGGGCGAGCCCGGTCTATATCGACTGCCGCAGGCTGATCTCCTTTCCCCGGGTGCGCCAGACGCTCATGGATTTCGCGGCCTCGATGATCGTGCGCGAGGTCGGCTTCGAGACCATCGATACCATCGCCGGCGGCGAGACCGCCGGCATCCCGTTCGCCGCCTGGCTGGCCGACCGGCTGATGCTGCCGATGCAATATGTGCGCAAGGCCGCCAAGGGCTTCGGCCGCGACGCCCAGATCGAGGGCGACTTCGCCCCGGGCCTGCGCATTCTGCTGGTCGAGGACCTGACCACCGACGGACAGTCCAAGATCAAGTTCTGCCAGGCGCTGCGCGATGCCGGCGCGCTCGTCTCGCACACCTTCGTGATCTTCCACTACGACATCTTTCCGCAGACCAAGGCGCTGCTCGAACGCATGGACATGACCATGCTCTCGCTCGCGACCTGGTGGGACGTGTTGGCGGTGTGCAAGAAGAACAACCATTTCGACGGCGCGACGCTTGATGAGGTCGAGCGTTTCATGAACGATCCCGTCACTTGGTCGGCAAGCCACGGCGGCGCTGCCGAGCTCGCATCGAGCGCGTAGGGGAGACCGCGATGCATCGGGATTTGCTTCAGGCTCTGGAGGCCGCGGGCTCGGGCGTCGGCGCTTACGAGCAGTTCGCCCAGGCCTGCCTCGACCGCGCCGCCTCGAACCGTGACCACGCCGCGTTCCTGTTCGCGCTCGGCATGATCGCCCAGCGCTTCGCCGCGCACTATTTCGAGCGCCCTCTGAGCGTCAAGGAAGCCGACGCGCTGAAAGCGAAAATCCGCGCCTACATGGACCGCATGCAGGACCTCGCCCCCGACGATGCCGCCGCCCGCCTGGCGGTGCTGAACGGCATGATCGTCGACGAGCTGGAGGGCGGGGGGTAGCCCGCGGGCCGGATCGGTCAGCACCGTTCGGTCGCTCGATTTCTCGCCCTCGATCAACCCCGTCAATGTCGAGATCAGCGCTTGAATGCCGGAGTCCGCGTCTCCATAATCGACACTTCCCTTGTAACCGGAGGCCAAACGTGACCCTCAGCATCTCGAAGCTCGTCGAATTGGCCAAGAACGTTCGACCGACGCCTGAGCAACGCGAAGAGCAGCGGCGGTCGTTCGCCTACGGGAACACGCGATTCGAGAACGAGAATATCACGCGCGAAATGATCGACCGTCAGGCCGAGGCTCTGAAGTCCGACCAATCGGCGGACTGACGGAGAGAGTCGGCTTGGGCTCCGCCACGACTCCCAAGGCGTCAACCGGCCGGCCGACCCCGGAGCGTGAGGCCGCTAGCGGCCTCCGACAATACGACGCCGGGATCGGCGTCTCGGAAATGGAACAGACCCTCAAGGGGATGCTGGCGACCCAACTGCTTTCCGTCATAGAAGACGCCGGCGGCGGGCATCCAGCGGCGTGACCTCCGTGAGACTTCGGGACACGGCGAACCGGCGTTAGCCGTTTGCCGCGGCCTGGGCGACCTCGCGGGATTGGTAGCGTTCCCACATGTCCTTGAGAAACGCCATGCACGCCGGATCGAGGTCCTCCCTGGGCAGCGGATCCTCGTCCCAGTGGCCATGGCGGTCGGCGCCGCGGACAAGCAGTGCGCTGCGCCGGCCGATCGTCGAGCGCACATGGGCCGGCATGTAGAAATAGGCGACGCCGTAGCGCGGCCGGTCGGTCCGGTTGGCGAGCGAGCCGTGGGCGGTGCGCTCGTGGTGCATCGAGAACTCGCCGGCCTCGAGCTCCATATAGACCGCCTTGGAATCGTCCAGCCCGTGGATCGACTGGCCGCGCGCGAGCAGGTTTTCGGGATCGTGGGTCTCGTCGTGGATCAGGTCCGGGCCGTTGTTGGAGCCCGGTATCACCCGCATGCAGCCGTTCTCGCGCCTGGACGGGGTGAGCGCGACCCAGACGGTGACCTCCTCATGCGGGTCGAGCCCGTAATAGGCCGAGTCCTGATGCCAGGAGACGAAGCGCGAATCGTTGCCCTTCTTGGCAAACAGAGAGGCACCGAACAGCAGGATATCCGGCCCGACCAGGGACTCCACAGCGTCCAGGATCGCCTCGTTGCGCGCGAGCTCGACCAGCCAGGGCGCGGCGACATGGGCCTTGATCTTGAGATAGGTCTGCGGCTCGGCGCCGAGCGCGGTCTCGTAGCGATCGAGCAGCGCCCGGTATTCGTCGGCGGTCCCGGCCGGGACCGCGCGCTTGGGAAAGAGATAGCCCAGGTCGCGAAAATGGGCCCTTTCGGCCGCGCTCAGGCTGCCCGCCATCTCGACCTCCGTCGGATCGTGATCGTCTGCGGACAGAGTATCGCCAAACCGCGGGCGTTGAGAAGGCCCGGGGCGCCCGGCCATTCTCAAGGTTCGACGCAATGCTTCGACGCAATGTTTCGACGCAACGCGGGGAGAGGACGCGCGATGGGTCGGCTGGATGGACGGGTTGCGATCGTGACCGGCGCAGGTCGCGGGCCGGGGGCCGCCCATGCCGAGGTGCTCGCCGGCGAGGGGCGGCGAGCGCGGTGGCCGATGTGCTCGATACCGCCGCCACCGTGGCCTCGATCGTGGCCTCGATCGCCGATGCCGGCGGGCGGGCGCTGGGGTGCGCGTGCGACGTCACCGACACCGGCCGGATCGCCACCACGGTCGCCGCCACGGTCGCGGACGTCATGGACGCCTTCGGGCGCATCGACATCCTGGTCAACAACGCCGCCCGGGTGGTCGATTTCGACCACGGGTCGTTCATGGACATCGACGAGGAGGTCCGGGATTCGGTGATGCGCGTCAATACCCGCGGCGCGTTCTCGTTTGCCAAAGCCGTGGCGCCGCACATGCAGGCGGCCGGCTACGGCAAGATCGTCAACGTCTCGTCCGGCGCCGTCTTCAAGGGGACGCCCCGGATGCTGCACTATGTCAGCTCCAAGGGCGTCAGCTCCAAGGGCGCGGTGATCGCGCCGACCCGAGCGCTGGCCCGCGAGATCGGCGATCACGGCATCCGCGTGAACTGCATCGCGCCCGGCCTGACCATGAGCGAGGCGGTCGCCGCCAGCGACAAGTTCGCCGGCAACAGGGAGATCAGCCTCGCCGGCGGCGCCGCGATGCATCGGGCGGCAGCCCGAACGCCGCCGCCCCGACGATCGGGACGGCCGCGCTCAGCGCCCGGCCATCTCCAGGAGGATGTCGGCCACCAGCTCCGGCATCTCCAGCATGACCTCGTGCCCGCAAGGGGCCTCGAACAGGCGCCAGGTCGGATCGGGCTTGAGCTTCTCGCGGGCGGCGGCGAACCAGCGATTGGCGTCGGCGTATCCGGTGGCCAGCACATAGGCTTTCCCGGCCACGCGCTCGCGCGCGCCGGTCAGCCGGATGGGTTGGAGCGAGACGCCGATCGGCTGAGGGGTGAGCAGGGAATCGACCCAGGCGAGGTCTTCGCCGCCAAGGCCGTACTGCGCGGCCGAGCCTGCCGGGCGCGCCATTTCGCCCTTCTCGACGGCGGCCTGCACGGCGGCGCGGCTCGACGGGGACTGCAGGTCGATGCCGCGCTCTCCGTCCTCGGGCACGAAGGCGTCGAGATAGACCAGCGATGCGATCCGCTCCGGCGCCTCTTCGACCACGCCCGAGATCACCCAGCCGCCGTAGGAATGCCCGCACAGCACCACACGCTCGAGCCGCTCCCACTCGATGACGTTGACCACATCGGCGATGTGGGTGTCGAGGTCGATCCCGGGCCGCAGCAGGTGGCTCCGCTCGCCCACCCCGGTCAGCGTCGGCGTGAAGACCATATGGCCCTTCCCGCGCAACAGCCCGGCCACGCGCGCCCAGCACCAACCGCCGTGGGAGGTGCCGTGAACCAGGACGAACGCGGCCGGCGCGTCCCCGCTCATGGCGGGCGGACCAGACGGAAGCCGATCAGGATGTGCCTGATCGCCGCGGGCCGCGTGTGGCGGGCGGCGGGGCGGCAGACGCCGCAGCCCTTGTCGTCCCACGACCCGCCCTTGACGACGAACCGGCCGGGCCGGCCTTGCGTCGCGGTCCATTCGAAGACCTGGCCCGCCGCATCGACCATGCCGTAGACGCTCGCCCCCTCGACATTCCGGTCGACCGGCACGGTATCGAAGGGGCCGGCGTCGGCGCTGTTGAGCGCTGCGGGGTCGAACCGGTCGCCCCAGGGGAACATGCGCCCATCGGCGCCGCGCGCGGCCTTCTCCCACTCCGCCTCGCTGGGCAGGCGCCAGGCGATCCCGGTCTTGCGGCCGAGCCAGGCGGCATAGGCCAGGGCGTCGTCGTGGGAGACCATCACCACCGGATGGCGGTCGCGCCCGGGCGGCGGGCTCCCGCCCTGCCAGGCATGGCGCCTGGTGCGCGCGTAGGGGTGGACGAGCCGGTAGCCCGCCCAGGTCCCGGCGTCGACATCGGGCGCCCGGCGGCCGGTCTCGGCGACGAAGACCGCGTATTGGGCATTGATGACCGGCGCACGCATGACCCGGTAGGCGGGCAGCGTCCGCGGCTGCCGCGCCGGCTCGTTCTCATACCACCGGTCGCGGCGGGTGACCGAGTGGCCGTAGGCAGTCTCGTCCAGCCGGTAGGCCGCCTCCCGCTCCGCGCGGTCCGAGCCCGTCAGGTAAGGCCCCGCCTGGACGAGCACGGTCTCCGGCGACACGAGATCGGCCGCCGGAGCGGGCGCGGCGAGGACCAGCAACACGGCCCAGAGTGCACGGGTTCCTTCCATGCCCATGAGTGAACTCCGCGCGGGTCGACAGCGCAAGACCGGTGGCGCACACGCCGCCAGTCGTGCGCTGTGCCGCGACTCGAGGATACCATCGTCTTGGATCGACACCAGAAAATTTTCGGTCTTGCATTACTGTCGCACCGTGCTCAGCTGCGAATCGCATCCGAGCTGACGTGGAAATCATCGGATCAAGACGATTAAAATATTCGGCAAGGTTTCATAAATTACTTTGTGTCCCGGGGCCGCGACATTCAAGACATGTCTTCAGGCGGCGTTGATCCAGGGCGGATATGCCTATGCCACGACGCTGGTGACTCACAACTGGGTTCCCGCCTTTTCGGCAGTGTCTCAGTTTGAAAATCTGCGGCCCCGGCTCGTTGAACCGGGGCCGCGAACCGGAGATCGATCGGAAGCGGTAGACCAGGCCCGGGCGCGGCGCCGCGGGAGCCTTCGGGCGGCCGTTCACCCCGGGCCCGGCGACCCGCGTAGCCCGCCTTCCGACGCTCTGCTTCACGCACGACGACTCCGTGCGCCTCCACGAGACGCTGAGAGGTGCCCCGGCGATGGCGGCGGGCGTATCGGACACGCTGCGGGACACACGCTGCGGGACATGGAATGGATCGCCGGGGAATGGATCGCCGGGGAATGGGGAGAATGGATCGTCAACTCGATCGACGCGCAGGCGACGAAGCTATTCGATTCAAACCGAGACACTACGCCATTTCTTGTTGACAGGCGGGCCGCCGGTAAAGATGATTGGAGGGTGCCGAACATGGCCTGCTCGCAAGCGTTCGGTGGCTTGATTGGATCCAACTCTTGATCTCTGGGAGAGAAAACATGACCAACCATCGAGACGCCCTTGTACCCCCCCCCCCCGCAGGATGAGGCGCGGAAACGCTGGACCCGGCCAACGATCTTCGCACTGGGCGATGTCGAGGTGACGGAAGGCGCCACTTCTCCGAATGTCAAGGAGGATAACAACGAATACCCCTCGTCATCATCATCGTAGACCCGTCTCTCGGACATCGTGACGCACGGCCGCCCTCGATCTACGGGTAGCGCGGCGGCGGGTTGATGAGGGTCTCCGGGCCGAGGGTGTCGGGGCGCGGCGGCGGCGCGGAGATATGTCGGCATGCCGACACGGCGAATCCGGTGCGGGTCTCGGGCCGGTTTCGTCATCCGTGGGTCGCGGCCTCGCCGCTCGAATGCGGCGGCTGCGTCGCCGTCCACGACCGGTCGGAGATCGATCGGAAGCGGTAGACCAGGCTAGGCCCGGGCGCACCGCCGCGAGAGTCTTCAGGCGGCCGTTCGCCCCGGGCCCGGCGGCCGCGTAGCCCGCCTTCCGACGCTCTGCTTCACGCACGACGACTCCGTGCGCCTCCACGAGACGCTGAGAGGCGCCCCGGCGATGGCGGCGGGCGTATCGGAAACGCTGCGGGACACACGCTGCGGGACATGGAATGGATCGCCGGGGAATGGATCGTCAACTCGATCGACGCGCAGGCGACGAAGCCGGAGCGATTCGATTCGAACCGAGACATTACTGCCTTTTCACCCCCGCTGGTGGACGCCGACACATCCATGCTGCTCGATCCAGTTCATCCCAATTCCCCGATCGAGACGGTCCATCTGGTCAAGATCAAGTCATCGAAAATCGAACTGCCGATCACCGATGGCCAGCGAATCCGAGCGGGGCTTCAGTGGACGGATTACCAGCGATCGAAGGCGAGCAAGCATGGTACAAGACAGGCGCTCGAACCCGTCGGCCGGCGGGGCGAAGCCAGGCCAAGGCCGTAAGCGTCTTTCCGACCTGAACCGGGACAAAGGCCAGCGACGGCCGCGGTGGATCTGAAGCAGCATATCCGGCAGATTCCGGACTTCCCCAAGCCGGGCATTCTGTTCTACGACATCTCGACGCTGCTGCAGCACGCCGAGGCTTGGCAGAGCACCGTCGCGCGGCTGGCCGCGGCAATCGCCCGGCACGAGCCGGAGCGGCTGATCGGGATCGAGTCCCGCGGGTTCCTGGTGGCGGCGCCTTTGGCGCTGCATCTCGGGCTGGGCTTCACCATGGTCCGCAAGAAGGACAAGTTGCCGGGCGAGACCATCGCCCATGAATACGACCTCGAATACGGCACCGACACGGTCGAGATCCAGGCCGATGCGATCGCCCCGGGCCAGCGCGTGGTGGTGCTCGACGACCTGCTCGCGACCGGCGGGACGATGGCCGCGTCAATCGAGCTGCTGCGCGGCGGCGGCGCGGATGTGCGCGGCGCGGCGTGCATCATCGAACTCGCCTTTCTCGACGGGCGCCGCCGGCTCGACGTGCCCGTCGACGCGCTTGTCCGCTACGAGTCCTGAGCCGTTTCCCGAATCGCCGGGCCGGGCCGGGCGTAGCGACGGATGGCCTCACGACCCCGTCGGTTTCGGCGCCGGCGGCGCGGCGGCGAACGGTGAGCCCTTCAGGCAATGCCGGCCCTCGGCATCCTGCCACAGAACCCCGGCCGCATGGAGTTCGCCCAAAGCGCGGGCGACGGCCTGAAACCCGTAGGCGGCGTAGCGCTCGGCAAGCTCGGCGAAATAGGCGGGCGCAGCCTCGATGTCCGATTTGACCCGCGCCCCGAGATCGGCCGGATCGATGGCCTCGACAGCCGGCGCCCCGGCCCGGTCGGCAGCGCCGACATAGTCCTCGATGCGGACCCGGTCGGCGTAGGCGTAGGCGATCCGGTGGAAGCGCGAGCGCGGAACGTCGTCGGCGATGGTTGCATCGATGCCCATCTTCGCGGTCGTCGGCACCTTGCCCGGCTCGATCCGGAGGCTCGGGTCGAGCGGCTTGGAGCGCGCATTGGAGATGATCACAACGTCGCGGTCGGCCTGGACCCGTGTCGCCACCGCCCATTCGACATCGACCGGATCGAAGACGTCGATATCGTCCTCGACCACGGTGACATGCTTCATGTCGGCAACCGACAGGGCGGCGGCGATGGCGTTCTTGCCATCGCCCGGATGCGGCTCGATCGCGATCACCGCGTGCCAGTGGCAGCAGCCGCCCGGCGTGATGTTGACCGCGCTGACCCGGACGCCGGCCTCATGGCAGACCCGCCGGACCGCGGCCTCGTAGATCGGCCCCGACGGCCAGATGTTCTCCCACGGCATGTGCAGCGCGTAGTAGACGGCCTGTTTGCGCATCGAGACCGCGGTGATGCGCACCAGCGGGTTCCAGTGCAGCCCGCCCATCAGCCGGGTGAACTCGCCGAACCGCCCCTCCGGCCGGGTCCAGCCGGTGGGCAGGATCTCCGCCTCGAGCACGATCTCGGCATCGGCGATGCACTCGATGTCGACGGTCTTGCAGGGCGTGAGCGCGAGGCCCTCGCCCCGCATCCCGCCGGCGATCGCAACCTCGCTGGCGCCGATGGGCGCCTTGTAGGTCGCCGCGATCACCTCGATCGGATGGGCGCCGATGTTGATCGAGATCGGCAGCCTCTCGTTCTTCGCGAACGCCCTCTCGGCGAACCGCCGCAGGTTGTTGGGCGTGACGATGTCGATGCCGGTCAGCGCGCGCTCCTTGACCAGGAAGCGGTAGACCCCGGCGTTCAGCCCGTGCTCGCCGTCGGGATCGCGCGCCAGGGTCACGCCGGCGGTGATCATCGGCCCGCCGTCCAGCACCGAGAACAGCGGGATCGGCAGGCCATAGAGATCGACCGCATCGCCCTCTACCGTCACCGCGCGCGCCGGCCCCGAATTGACCGTGCGCGGTTCGATCGGCCGGTCGAGCCCGTCGCGCACCCGCCGCTCGATCGCCCCGAAATCGCAGCCCATCGCGATCGCCAGCCGGTCGCGGTCGTTGATGACGCCGGAAACCACCGGCATGTCGTAGCCGTTGACGTCGGTGAACAGGAGCGCCTTGTCCGACTGGTCGACCAGGGCGGCGATATGACGAATGTCGACCGGCCGGCTCACCTCGACGAGCTGGCCCGCCTGCCGCAGGTCATCCAGGAGATCGCGAAAATTCGCCGCCATCGGCCCTCACCCCATTCCGGATCGCGGCGCGGACGATAGCATCGCGCCCGCACGCGCAGAACGCCCCCTCACCTACCCCGCCAGGATCGCCTCGGCCATTTTCTCGGCGATCATGATGGTGGGGATGTTGGTGTTGGCGCACGGCGTTGCCGGCATCACCGAGGCATCGACCACGCGCAGGCCGGCGGCGCCGCGGACCCGGCCGGCCGGGTCGGTCGCGGCGCCGGGGTCGTCGTCGGCCCCCATGCGCACCGTGCAGGACGCGTGCCAGGTGCCGTGGACGGCGCGGCGCAGATAGTCCTCCAGCGCGTCCTCGCTGGCGAGAAGCGTGGCGAGATCGTCGCCGTCGGTCAGCACGTTGCGGATCATGTAGCGGCGCAGAACGGCCGATGAATCCATCAGCTTCGCCGCTATTCCGGTCTTGATGTAGTTCGCGCGGTTGACCACGCCGACGCTTCGGACTTTCTCCGAATAGCTCGACGGAAAGGGATCGTGCGCGATCGCCTTCATCGACGCGGACCCGAACAGGCCCGCCATCTTGCGCAGCCCCAGCTTCAGCCGCTCCAGGTCGCGCCGGTCGGAGAGCATGTTGAACTCGACATGGGGCTCGGCGCGCCAGTCGGCGGATGTGAGCCCGATACGGCCGCGCGAATAGGATTTGTTGACCCAGAGCAGAAACGAGCCCAGCCGCCAGCCGATCGGATGCCAGGCGGACTTGCCGACGGCCGCCATGTACATGTCGCCCTGCGGGCAATCCTCGAAGCCCGAGGAATAGCGCAGCGCGACGTGGATGTGCCGGCGCTGGGTCTCGGGCATGCGTGCGGACTCGTCGATATACGCGGACACCCCCGTTGCCGGGTGCTCGCCGAGGTTCTGGCCGATTGCCGGCACGTCGGCGACGACCGCGATCCCGTATTCGGCCAGGTGGGCCGCCGGGCCGACGCCCGAGCGCATCAGCATCGCCGGCGAATGGATCGCGCCCGCGCTCAAGATGATCTCCCGGCCCTCGATCCGCTCCGCCGCGCCGCCGTCGGGCGCGGAGACCAGGACGCCCGTCGCCTGGCTTCCCTCGAACAGCACCTTCTGGACCCGGCGCTCCGACAGCAGGCGCAGGTTGGGCCGCGCCCGCGTCGCGTTGTCGAGATAGGCGACCGCGGCCGAGACCCTTCGGTCGTAGAGGTTGGAAATGGCGATCGCAAAATAGCCGTCCTCGAAGGGACCGTTCTGATCCTCGCGATAAGCGTATCCCGCGGCGGCGAAGGCCTTGCCCGCGGCGGTGGCGTAGCCCGGCCAGATTTCGGGCAGGATCCGACGGATCGGCAGCGGCCCGTCCTTGCCGTGCAGCGGCCCGTCGCAGTCCATGTCGCGCTCGAGTTTCCGGAAATAGGGCAGCACGCCCCGCCAGCCCCAGCCCGCGGCGCCCATCGCCTCCCAGTTGTCGTAGTCGGCCGGCGCGCCGCGGTTGGCGAGCTGGGCGTTGATCGAGGAGCCGCCGCCCATCACGCGCGCCTGCTCGTAGCGCCGCCCGGGCGCGGTGCGCGGCGCGTTGTGAGAGATCGCGTGCAAATGGACCCGCAGGTCGGCCCACTGGAAGGACGGGTTGAAATAGGCGACCAGCGGGTAGGAATCCAGGATGTCCTTGGGCACCCGGTCGGGCGGGGTGTCCATCCCTGCCTCGACCAGCAGCACCGATTTTCCCGGCCGCGCGGACAGCCGATGGGCGAGCACACAGCCGGCCGACCCACCGCCGACGATGATGTAGTCGTAGCGCACGCCATGTCCCCCGGCCCGGTTGCGTCCCTGGAGGCGATATTAGGCGCGAGGCCCGCCCGATGCGATCCCGGCCCGACGCAAGCCCGGCCCGATGCGATCCCGGCCCGACGCAAGCCCGGCCGCCCACCGGGCCGGCAAGGACACGCCGCGCGCGATCGTTGCCGGGGGCCTCGATGTCAGGGACCTCGATGCCATAGCGATTCGTTATGACACTTACCGGCAATAAATCCTTCGGCACAAGACGGCTCCGCGATAGACTCGCGCGACGGCGCAGCGCCGCCGCGGGCGATGACGGAGACATACGGCATGGCGATATACGAGAACGACAAGGACATCACCGGCCAGGGATTCCTCGAGGACACCTATCTTCTGTGGTGCGAGAAGGAAGGCCCGCCGATCGCCGAGGAGTTCTGCATCGATCTGTTCGACGTCGCGACCACGCCCTGGCCGCGCTATGGCTGCAACGCCGCCTTCGTCCACCTGAAGGGCCGGGGCGACTTCATGTCGGTCTTCCTGCTGGAGCTTCTGCCCGGCCAGGCGACCGAGCCGCAGCAGCACCTGTTCGAGGAGGTCATCTACGTCCTTTCCGGCCGTGGATCGACGACGGTGGAGACCGCCGACGGCCGCACCCACAGCTTCGAATGGGGGCCGAAATCGGTCTTCGCCCTGCCGCTGAACTGCAAATATCGCCATTTCAACGGCTCGGGCGCGGAGAACGCCAGGCTCGCCTCCTCGACCTCGGCGCCGCTGATGATGAACTGCTTCCACAACGAAGCGTTCATCTTCGACAACCCGGTCCGCTTCCCCGAGCGCGAGGGCGGGGCCAATCACTTCTCCGGCGAGGGCGATTTCGTCGCCAAGCGGCCCGGCAAGCACATGTGGGAGACCAACTTCGTACCGGACGTCTCCAAATTCGAGCTGCGCGAATGGCCCGAGCGCGGCGAGGGCAGTTCGAACATCATGTTCATCCTGGCCGAGGGCACGATGCACGCCCACTGCTCGGAGATGCCGGTCGGCACCTACAAGAAGGCGCACCGCCACGGGCCGGACTTCCACGTCTACTGGGTCACCGGCGAGGGCTATTCGCTGTGCTGGTGGGAGGGCGATGAGGAGATGATGCACTACCCGTGGAAACACGGGGTGGTGTTCGCCCCGGCCGATTTGATGTTCCACCAGCATTTCAACGCATCCGCCGGGCCGGCGCGGTACTTCCCCGTGGCCTTCGGCTCGCTGCGCTATCCGCTGACGGAATCCAAGCGGCGGCTGTTCGCCGGCGGCGATGTCGACGTCAAGAAGGGCGGCGACCAGATCGAGTACGAGAACCAGGATCCCAGGGTGCATGAGCTGTTCCTCGACTCGCTGGCCAGGAACGGCGTGGAGTCGCGCATGGGCAACCTGATCGACGAGACCCGGTATCTCGCCGCAGAGTAGTCCCGGGAGCACATCGGCAGGTCAATGCACGAACTCGATTACGCCCATTTCCACCCGGCTTCCGAGCGCGAGGCGGAGTTTATCCGGGATACGATCTGGCGCGCCGACAATGTCGAGCTAACCACCGTCGGCGTCGATGTCGGCTCCTCGACCTCGCATCTGATGTTCGCCCGGGTCCACCTGCAGCGGCTGTCCGAGGCGCTGTCGAGCCGTTTCGTGGTGGTCGGCCGCGATGTCCTGTGGCGCTCGCCGATCCTGCTGACTCCCTACCGGTCGAACTACACGATCGACGCCGATGCGCTGAAAGGCTTTTTCGCCGATGCCTTCAAGGACGCCGCGCTCACACCCGCGGATATCGACAGCGGCGCGGTGATCCTTACCGGCGAGGCGCTGAAGCGGGTCAACGCGCGGGCGATCGCCGAGTTGTTCGCCGGGGAGACCGGCAAGTTCGTCTGCGCCTCGGCCGGCCACAACCTGGAAGCCGTGATGGCGGCTCACGGCTCGGGCGCGGTCAAGCTGTCGCGGTCGGAGAACAAAGTGTTTCTCAACGTCGATGTCGGCGGCGGGACGACCAAGCTCGCGCTGTGCCGGGGCGGCGAGATCGTCTCGACCGCGGCGTTCGCGATCGGCGGCCGGCTGGTCGCGTTCGACGAGGACGACACCCTGGTGCGCATCGAAGGCCCCGCGGTCGAGGTCGCGCGCGAAGCCGGCCTCGAGCTTTCCCCGGGCGGCGCGCTCGGCCCGGAGGACCGCCGCACCCTGGTCAGGCGCATGGTCGATGTCCTGGTCGGCTTCATCCGCCGGGACGAACCCGATACGCTGGCCCGCGCGCTGCTGGTCACGCCGCCGCTCGAGAACGGGATCGAACCGGACGTGATTTCGTTCTCCGGCGGAGTCTCGGAGTACATCTACGAGCGCGAGGCCGAACCCCACGGCGATCTCGGCAAGGCGCTCGCCCACCATGTCCGTCATGCGCTGACCGAAAGCCGCATCCCCTATCCCGTCTACGACCCCGGCCAGGGCATCCGGGCCACCGTCGTCGGCGCCTCGCAGTTCTCGGTCCAGGTCTCGGGCAACACGATCATGGTCTCCAGCGAGGACGCGCTGCCGCTGCGCAACGTGCCGGTCGTGCGCATCCGGTCCGATCTGTCCGGCGCCATCGATCCGGCATCCGTCGCCGGGGAAATCCGCGGCGCGCTGGCGCGCAACGACATCGATCCCGGGGAAACCGATGTCGCGCTCGCCTTCAAATGGGCCGGGCTGCCGCTTCATTCGCGCCTGCACGATCTGGCGAGCGGCATCCGGACCGGCCTGTCGGACGTCATCGCCAACCGGCGGCCGGTCGTCCTGATGATGGAGGGCGATGCCGGCGGGACGATCGGGCACATCCTGACGACCGAGCTCGAAATCGGTGTCGAGGTCGTCTCGGTGGACGGCGTCCTGCTCAAGGACCTCGACTATGTCGATATCGGCGAGATGATACACCCGACCGAGGTGGTCCCGCTGATCGTCAAGTCGCTGCTGTTCTCAACGCCCGACGCCAGCGCGAAGGCGGGCGCCGCGGCCCATCTCGGCGCATAGGCCGGGCCGGGCCATCATCCACCAGCCGGAGATGTCGAAAGTGCATACGACGATGCGTTACCTGATCCCGCTGCTGGCCGCAGCGGCCGCGTTCCAGCCGGGCCTGGCCGCCGCCCATCACGAAGGCGTCGTCGGGACCGAGGCCTGGGCCGGCCTCGCGGCGGCGCTGGTCATCGGGCTCACCCTCGTACTCCGCCGCAGGCGCTAGTGGTTCGAATCTTTCGCTTCGAACCACTGGTTTTGATGTTGATGGATCAACTCATCGAGACATTTGAATGCGTCATGGTCGCCGGATCATCATCGGCCGGGGGGTCCAAATGTCTCGGTTGATCCACTAGCACGACCCCCGCCTGCGGTCGCGGGAGCGGGTCATGTCCGCCGCCTCCAAGGCGCTCGACGGCGACATCCGGACGCTGGGGCTGATCTGCCCGGGCCACTTCCTGAGTCATTTCTACCAGCTTGCCCTGCCGCCGCTGTTCCACCTGATCCGCGCGGACATCCCGGTGAGCTTCGTCGCGCTGGGCCTTGCCGTCGGCGCCTACAACATCGCGACCGCCTGCCTGCAGACCCCGATCGGCTTCCTGGTCGACCGGATCGGCGCGCGCTGGGTGCTGGTGGCCGGGCTGTTTCTCAACGGCCTGGCGTTCGTGGCCGTGGGCATGGCCGGGTCCTACTGGCAGATCGTCGCGGCGCTCGTCGTCGCCGGGATCGGCAACGCCGTCTTCCACCCGGCCGATTTTGCGATCCTGTCGTCGTCGATCGACGAGAGCCGCATGGGCCGGGCGTTCAGCGCCCATTCGCTGAGCGGATCGCTGGGCTTCGCCGCGGCCCCGGTGACGCTGCTGTTTCTGGCGAGTCTCTGGGACTGGCGCACCGCGCTGATCGCGGCCGGGATGGCGGGCATCGCCCTGGCGGCG
Organism: Alphaproteobacteria bacterium; assembly: GCA_965202905.1. Classification (GTDB taxonomy): domain Bacteria; phylum Pseudomonadota; class Alphaproteobacteria; order MPNO01; family MPNO01; genus CAYFYS01. The sequence continues at coordinate 2,680,224 of OZ241868.1, forward strand.
GTGATGCTGCCGGTCCTGGGCGCGCTGGGCGACGACCGGCCGGGCGAGACCAGGCGATCCTCGATCGACCTCCGCATCATCGTCAACCCGACGATCCTTGCCTTCTTCGGGTTCTATGTCCTCTCGGCGGCGGCGGGCTCGGGGCTCAGCGCGTTCTCGATCGTCGCCTTCATCGACCTCTACGGCGCCGGCCAGGAGCTCGCCGGCGGGGTGCTGACCGCCTATTACGTCTTCATCGGCCTCGGCGTTGCCGCCGGCGGCGTCGTCGCCGACCGCTGGGGCCGTCACGACGCGGTGCTCGGCATCAGCTATGCCGTCGTGGCGGTGCTCCTGATGGCGATCGCAACCGGCGCGATGGCCTTCTGGATCGTTACGATCGCATTCCTCGTCGCCGGCATCTTCCGGGGGGTGGTCAATCCCAGCCGCGACATCGTGCTGCGCGGCCACGTCCCGCCCGGCGCGACCGGGGCGGTCTTCGGCTTCGTCACCACCGGGTTCAACGTCGGGCTCGGCGCCGCGCCGATCCTCTACGGCTGGGTGATGGACCGGGGCATGCCCGAAGGCGTCTTCTGGATCGCCGCCCTGTTCACCGTGCTCACCATCGGTATCGTCTTCCTCGCCCGCCGGCCGTGACCGGCCGCCAATCCTGCGGCGAAGCCGGGATGGCCGGCAGGCCGGCAGCAACCGGGCGCCGCGTCCCGAGCGCTACTCGGCGGCCGCCTTCGCGCGGCTGCGGCGATGGTCGCCGTCGAACGCGGGCGCGACCTCCTCCATGAAGCGCTGCATCTCCTCCTTGACCCGGGCATGAGGCTTCAGCCCGACGTTGAAATAGAGGACCACCTCGTCGAAACCTGCCGCCTCGACCGATTTCAGCGTCTCGACGATCGAGGCGGGGGAGCCGCAGAGGATCGACTTGTCGGTCAGCCCCTCGGGCGTCATCGACTTCATGTTCTGCACCATGTCGACGAAGTACGCATAGGTCGGCGGCGCGGTCTCGGGGTCACGCGGCAATGCGTCGATGCAGCATTCCTGGAAGTAGCGGACCTGGCTTACCCGGGCCGCATGGTCTTGCTCCGGGCTGTCGGCCAAGTGCGTGAAGTAGCTGCAGATCAGGCGCCCCGGCGTGTTGCCGTGCCTGGCGCAGGCCTCGCGGTAGAGGTCGGTCACCTCGGCGAGCCCGCCGAACTGCATCGCCGCGGCGAAGGGGGCGACGATCAGGTTGTGGCCCAGCCGACCGGCCAGCTCGATCGACGGCCTGGAGAAGCAGGCGACATAGATCGGCGGCGGCGTCTGGACCGGCTTCGGCGTGATCGAGACGTTCTCGAAGTCGTAGAACCGGCCCTTGTGGGTCACCGGATCAGTCTCGGTCCACAGCCGCGCCAGCACTTCCAGCCCTTCGGCGAAGGCCTCGGTATTGTTCTCGTAAGGCGCCTTGAACGGCAGGTACTCGCGCTTGTCGTAGCCGCGCCCGGTCGCGAAATCGACCCGTCCGCCGCTCAGCAGATCGAGTGTCGCCCATTGCTCGGCGACCCGGATCGGGTGGTGCAGCGGCAGCACGTTGACCGCGGGCGCAAGGCGGATGCGCCCGGTCCGCGCGGCGACATAGCCGAGAACGATGTCGGGGCAGGACAGGCAGCCCAGGGTGGAGAAGTGGTGCTCGCCGATCCAGGCCGAATGCATACCCACCCGCTCGGCATGGATCGCCTCCTCGGTGATGTCCTGGATGTACCGGTTGGCCGTGCGCCGGTTGTCCCGATAGTGGTTGTCGCTCAGCGTGAAATAGCCGAAATCCATCGCCGTCCCTCCGACCTTCCCGGCCTCGGGCGATTATTGCCGATGCGCCGGCCCGCGTCCACGCGCCGCGGCCTGGCCCGCCTTGCGCAGGGTAATGCGATAGACCTCGCCCTCGCGCGACCATTCGAGGAAGCCGTGCCCGGCCTCCTCGCAGAAGGCGCGGAAATCCTCGACCGCGGCCGGGTCGGTCGCCGTCACGACCAGCGCGCCGCCGGCCTCGACCGCCTTCATCGCCTTGCGTGCGCGCAGCACCGGCAAGGGACACCTCAACCCCGTCACATCGAGTGTTTCGGGCATCACACCGGTCCGTCCGCGGCGGCGTCGGGTCTGGCTGGGGCGCCAGGATTCGAACCTGGGATCACGGGATCAAAACCCGTTGCCTTACCGCTTGGCTACGCCCCAACGCTTGGCCGGCGGGACCATAGGGTCAATCAATCACCCTCGCAACCGCGGGCAACGAAGCGACGATCGGCAACCCCAACGATACATCCTCAAACCTCAAGAGCGCGCCTCCGACCCTGCTGCGCGCGCTGCGCGACGGAGGCGGCGGGATCAACAAGCGCCGCTGAGCGGTCTTCGGGGGAGGCGGGAAAGCCGCGGCGGCCCGGCCAGGACCGGAGCCGCGCGGACCCACCAGCCGGCATTCTCCGCGGCGATCCCCTGCGCCGCCCGGTGCGCCGCAGCCGCGGTGGCGAACAGACCGAAGCATGTCGGACCGCTGCCCGACATGCGCGTCAGCAGACACCCCGGCGCACGCGCGATCCGTTCGATGACGCTTGCGATCCGCGGTTCCAGTGCGCAGGCGGAAGGGGTCAGATCGTTCGCGCCGGCGCGCAGCCAATCGGCCAGCGCGACGGCGTCGCGCGGCGGTTCCGACAGATGCGGCTGCGGCTCGCTATAGCGGCCCGACACGCCGGCGAAGACCGCCGCGGTGGACACCTCCACGCCCGGATTCGCCAGAACCAGATACGCCTCGGGCAGCGCCGGCGCCGGCACCAGCGCCTCGCCGACGCCGGACATGAAGGCCGGCCGGCCATACACGCACACTGGCACGTCCGCGCCCAGCGACAACGCAAGCGCGTCGAACTCCGAGCCGGCGAGCGCCGGCCGCCAGAGCGCGCATAAGGCGCGCAGCGTCGCCGCGGCATCGGCGGACCCGCCGCCGATACCGGCGGCGACCGGCAGGCGCTTCCGCAAGGCAATGCGCACGGCCGGAGCGCGGCCGGCGAGCGCGGCCAGGCCGTGCGCGGCTTTCGAGACCAGGTTGTCCCGGCCCGCCGCAACCGACGCGCCGAACGGACCGTCGATCGCCAGCGCGAATTCCGCCGCCGCGCCGACCGCCAAATCGTCGCCGATACCGGCGAAGACGACCAGCCCGTCGATCAGATGGTAGCCGTCCTCACGACGGCCGGTCAGGCTGAGGGTAAGATTTACCTTCGCCGCGGCCCGGACGCGGAAACCGTCCGGCAGGGTCGCCTCCGCCACCGCGCGTCGAGGCGCCTCAGGGCGCCTTTTCGGCGGAATTGGCCTTCGCCTCGGCCGCCGTCAGGCCGTTCTCGATTTTCTTGCGGAGCTTGGCGACCTGGTCCTGCGCGGGATCCAGGCTGAGCGAGCGGCGCCATTGAAACCGCGCTTCGACATGGCGTCCGACCCGCCAATAGGCATCGCCCAGATGGTCGTTGATCGTCGGGTCCTGGGGCCGCAGCTCGACCGCGCGCTCGAGGTGGGTGACCGCGTCGCCGAACGCCCCGATCCGATAGAGCACCCAGCCCAGGCTGTCGACGATGTAGCCGTCATTGGGCCGCAGCTCGACCGCGCGCTCGATCATCCGCCGGGCCCGGTCCAGGTTGATCCCCTGATCCACCCATGAATAGCCGAGATAGTTGAGCACATATGGCTGATCGGGGTTGAGCGCCAGCGCGGCGACGAAATCGGCCTCGGCGCGCTCCCACAGATCGGAGCGCTCCAGCGCGATTCCGCGCGAATAGAGCAGCGTCCAATGATGCCGCTCCATCGGGCCGATGCGCTCGATCGCCGCGTCGTAGGCGGCGACCGATTCCTCGAACCGCTTGGAAGCGCGCAGGATGTCGCCGAGATTCGCCAGCGCGTCCGAGCGCTGCTTGCGCTCCGAGGCCATCTGACGAAGCTGGGCGATAGCCTCTTCCTCGCGGCCCAACACCTCCAGCCCACCGGCGCGCCGCAGCCGGGCCGACCACCAGAGCGGCGAGGACTTGTCGACGCCGTCATAGACCGCAATCGCGTCTTCGGCCCGGCCGACCGATTCCAGCATCCGGCCGACCAGAACCCGGGCGAGCGGGAACCGCGGCCGCAAATAGAGCGCCAGCCTGCCGTAGACCAGCGCGACCTCGATCGAGTTCTCCTGGAGCAGCGTCCCGGAGACGTTGAAAAAAACCTCCGCGGCACCGTGTCTGGCATCGGCGACGATGCGCCCGGGCTGCTCGCCCGCATCGAGCCGCTCGAGCGCGCGCCCGAGCAAGAGCGACTCGTTCCGCCGGTCAAGATAGGCGCGGTAGCGCTTTTCCGCCTCGGCCGGCCGGCCGAGGCGCTCGTAAAACGAGCCGATAGCCTCGACCAGCCGAACGGTCGGGCGCGGCGCGCCCTCGACCGCGGCGAGATAGCGCTGCTCCGCTTCCCCGGTGCGTCCGGCGAGATCGAGGATCAGGGCGGCGTGAAGGTCGTGGATGACCGCGAATCCGGCATTCCCCTTCAGCTTGGCAAGCCTCGCCAGCGCGTCGTCGAACCGGCCCTGGCCGGCCTGCGCCCAGGCCGACAGCAGCGGAACCATGAGGGCGTTGAAACCACGGGTCCCGCCGTCGCCGAGCATCCGGCCGGCATCGTCGAAGGCGCCCTCGCGCAGCTTGCCGGCGACCAGCACGAGGTCGGCCAACGGCGACGCCTTCTCGAACGCCGCGATCTGTCCGGCGAGCCGATGGGCGGCCTCGATCCGGCCGCTTGCGAGATTGGCCAGAAAGGCCCGGCGCAGCAGGTCCCGGTTCTTCGGATCCGATCTGAGGGCGTTCGACAGCAGACGCGCGGCCGTCCGGAAATCCCTGCTCTTCTGGGCGAACCGCCCGGCAAGGTAGTTGCCGATGGATGAGGACCCGACCTTGTAGCCGATTTCGATCGGGCTCGAATTGAGCTGGTCCATCGCTGCGGTCTGAAGTCCGGTCGGCGCCGGCGCCTGGCTTGGCGCCGGGGCGCAGGAGACCAGCGGCGCGCCCGCGATACCGGCGGTCAGCGCCGCACACACCCCGACGGCCAGCGGCCGCAGCCAAATCGGCATTCCGGTGTCCCGAAGGACGGTCAATTCAAACACCTCCGTCCATCGGGGGGGACGATCGGGCGCCCAGCCGGCGCGCACCCAAGACGAGCTGAACGACAGGCATCCAATAGACTTTCGACCGGTCTCCATCGGGCCGGCGGGCGCGGACCCGGGGCTTGAGGCCAAGCGCCAACAAGCTGTCGAGCATACACCGCTTGGAGGCGATCGAAAACGACTTGATCGGGCGCGTAAGCCGGGCCAGTCACATGTTTGGATAGTTCGGCCCGCCGCCGCCCTCGGGCGCCGTCCACTCTATATTCTGGCGCGGATCCTTGATGTCGCAGGCCTTGCAGTGGACGCAGTTCGGGGCGTTGATCTGCAGGCGCGGGTTCGACCCGTCATCCTCGCGCACGATCTCGTAAACGCCGGCTGGGCAATAGCGCTGCTCGGGCGCGTCGTACTCGGCCAGATTGACATCGATCGCCACCGACGGATCGGTCAGCTTCAGATGCGCCGGCTGGTTTTCCTCGTGGTTGGTGTTGGAGACGAACACCGACGACAGCCGGTCGAAAGTCACCTCGCCATCCGGCTTGGGATAGTCGATCCGCGGCGCGTCCCTGGCCTTCCTGAGGCTGTCGTGATCGTCGCGGTGGCCCATGGTCCAAGGCGCCCGGCCGCGCAACAGATAGGTGTCGATCGCCGAATAAGCCATTCCGGCCCAGAACCCGTAACGGAACGCTGGGCGAATGTTGCGCACCGCCTTGAGCTCGTCCCACACCCAGCTCGCGCGCAGCGCAGCCTCGTAGCCCGCAATTTCGGTCGGCGGGCCGTCCGCGCCGAGCGCCTCGAAAACCGCCTCGGCGGCCAGGATCGCGCTCTTGATCGCGGTGTGGGTCCCCTTGATCTTGGGGACGTTCATGAAGCCGGCCTCGCAACCCACCAGAACGCCGCCGGGGAAGGCGAGCTTGGGGATCGACTGGAACCCGCCTTCGTTCAGCGCACGCGCACCGTAGGCGATGCGCCGCCCGCCGACGAAAATGGGCCGGACCGAGGGATGGGACTTGAAGCGCTGAAACTCCTCGTAGGGCGACAGATGCGGGTTCGGATAATCGAGCCCGATGACGAAGCCCACCGCGACCTGGTTGTCCTCCAGGTGATAGAGAAAGGAGCCGCCATAGGTGTCGCCCGCCAGCGGCCAGCCGACGGTATGGGAAACCCGGCCGGGCCGGTACCTGTCGGGCGCGACCTCCCACAGCTCCTTGAGTCCGATGGCATAGGTCTGGGGATCGGCGCGAAGGCGCAGCCCGAAGCGGTCCATGATCTGCTTGCCGAGCGAGCCGCGGCAGCCTTCGGCGAAGACCGTCTGGGCGGCGTGCAACTCCATGCCCGGCTGATGGTTGGCGGTCGGCTTGCCATCGCTGCCGATGCCCATGTCGCCGGTCGCAACGCCCTTGACCCGGCCGTCCTCGTGGTAGAGCACCTCGGCGGCCGCGAATCCGGGATAGATTTCGACCCCCAGCGCCTCGGCCTGGCCGGCCAGCCACCGGCAAAGATTGCCCAGGCTGATGATGTAGTTGCCGTGGTTGCGCATCTGCGGCGGGGTCGGCAGCGGGATGGACAGCGAGCGTGTCAGCAGCGTGAAGCGGTCCTCCGCGACCGGCGTCAGCAGCGGCGCGCCCCTCGCGATCGCGTCGGGAAACAGCTCGAACAGCGAGCGCGGCTCGAGCACGGCGCCGGACAGGATGTGGGCGCCGACTTCGGAGCCTTTCTCCAGCACGCACACGCCGAGCTCCCGGCCATGCTCGTCCGCCATCTGCTTCAGACGAATCGCGGTCGCCAGCCCGGCGGGACCGGCCCCGACCACGACGACATCGAATGCCATGGACTCGCGTTCCACCGCCCACCTCGTTGCCACGCGCCGCGCGAGCTATAGCATACCGAATGTCCGGTTTTGTAGCGCGGTCGAGCATGTTAGACTCGCGTCATGGCCGTCGGAGAGGGCTTCAGGAACCTGCTTGCCTGGCAGATCGAGGCCGGCGCGGACGAGGCGATCGCTGCGGCGCCGGTCGACCGGTTCGTTGCGCGCGCGTCCGCCGGGCAGGCGCCGGCGGCGGCGCCCGCATCCGCCGAACCGGCCCCGCGGGCGGGCCGCGGGGCATCAGCGGGCGCCCGCGAGGCCGCGCAGGCCGCAACCACCGTCGAAGAACTCCGCGCGGCCTTCCAGGCTTTCGACGGCTGCCCGCTCAAGGAGACCGCGACCAATTTCGTCTTCGCCGACGGCGCGCCCAGCGCGCCGCTCATGCTCGTCGGCGAGGCCCCGGGCGCCGAGGAGGACCGGCGCGGGTTGCCGTTCGTCGGCCCGGCGGGCCGGCTGCTCGACCGTATGCTGGCCGCGATCGGGATGGACCGCAGCCAAGTCTACATCACCAACATCCTGCCCTGGCGGCCGCCCGGAAACCGCAACCCGACCGATGCGGAGATCGCGGTGTGTTTACCGTTCCTGGAAAGGCATATCGCGCTCGCCTGCCCGCGGATTCTCGTTGCGGTGGGCGGAACCTCGGCGAAAGCCTTGCTCGACACGCGCGACGGCATCATGCGGCTTAGGGGCCGCTGGCTTGATCATAGCGTGCCCGGTATGGCGGGTCCGATCCCGCTGCGGGCGGTCCTGCATCCCGCCTATCTGTTGCGGCAGCCGGGCCAAAAAAGGGAAGCTTGGCAGGACTTTCTCGCCATCAAGAAACGCCTGAACGAGCCGCCGGAAACCTTGTAACGGGTTCTTCGTCGATCGCACGCGCGTAACAGTCGCCAGAGGAACTGCGTTGTCTCCAGCTCTTTCCCGAACATGCCGCTGCATTGCCGTCCTGCTTATTCCGGGGCTGGTGCTGGCGCGCCCCGCCCCGGCCCACGACCGCGGAAACGAGATCCGGCGGGCCGGAACCGCGCTGCTACCGATCGCGGCCGAGGCGGACGCCGGGGCCTTGGCGACGCGCCTCGCCCGGCCGCTCGATGCCGGGGACCGGGCGCGCTACCGGCGGATCTTCGCCCTGCAGAAGGACGGAAGCTGGCGCCGGGCGGACGCCGAGATTCGCAAGCTGGGCGACCGCATCCTGCTCGGCCATGTGATGGCCCAGCGATACCTGCATCCGCGCAAGTACCGCTCGCGCTACGGTGAGCTCAAGGCTTGGCTCGACCTGTACGCCGATCATCCCGACGCCCGGCGCATCTGGCGGCTGGCGATGCGCCGCAAAGGGCGCGATGCGCGCCCGCCCCGCCGGCCGGTCGTCCACGCGCCGGCGGCGCGGGCCTCCAACGAGATCGGCCGGCAATACGGCTATGTCTCCGAGCGGCGGCGCAGCGCCGGGATATCGCGCAAGGCGCGCCGGCTGATTCGCACCGTTCGCCGCGACGCCGCGCGCGGGGCGCTGACCAAGGCCGGCCGGGTGCTGTCCTGGCGGTCCACCCGGCAGATCCTCGATGCGACCGAGATGGACATCGCGCGCTCCTATCTCGCGGCCGGCTATTTCTTCCGCGGCTCGACCGAGGAGGCCTACCGTCTGTCGGCCAACGCCGCCGGCCGCGCCGGGCCGCACATGCCGATGGCCAATTGGATCGCCGGACTTTCCGCTTACCGCAAAGGACGATACGCGGAAGCCGCGGGCCGGTTCGAGGCGATGGCGCAAACCGGCGGTCTGTCGGGCTGGACCGCCTCGGCAGCGGCCTTCTGGGCCGCCCGGTCCAACCTGATCGCGGCACGGCCGGAGCAGGTGACCTTCTGGCTGCGTAAGGCCGCCGTCCACGACCGGACCTTCTACGGCCTGCTTGCCGGCCGGGTCCTCGGCGTCGAACGCGAGATCGACTGGAAGATCCCGCGGCTGACGGTCGGGCGCATCGATGTTGTCGTTCGTCATCCGGCGGGCCGCCGCGCGCTGGCGCTGCTCCAGATCGGCGACCGCCGCCGCGCCGAGCGGGAACTGCTCGCGCTCGCCGGAATACGCGACGGCGCGCTGGGCGAAGCGCTGCTGGCGGTCGCCGAGACAGGCCGGCTCCCTTTGCTCGCGCTGCGCACCGCCGCGATCGTGGTCGACGACGAAGGACTCCCGCGCAACGGCGCACTCTATCCCGTGCCGCAATGGCGGCCGGAGGAAGGCTTCACCGTCGACCGCGCGGTGATCTACGCTTTCATGCGCCAGGAATCCCGTTTCAACGAGCGGGCGAAGAGCCGGGCCGGCGCGCGTGGCCTGATGCAGCTCATGCCGGCGACCGCCGGATTCATGGCGCGCAAACGGTTCCGCGGCCGCAACCGCGAACTGCTCTACAATCCGGAGCTCAATATCTCGATCGCCCAGCGCTACATGCGCTACCTGATCGACCATGAGGTGGTGAACGGCGACATGCTGCTCCTGGCCGCGGCCTATAACGGCGGGCCGGGCAATCTGGCGAAATGGCGCCGGCGGGCGGAGCGGCGCAACTCTCTCGATCCGCTGCTGTTCATCGAGAGCATTCCCGCGCGCGAGACCCGCAATTATGTCGAGCGCGTACTGGCGAATCTGTGGATCTACCGCAGCCGGCTGGGCCAGGCCTCGCCCTCGCTCGACCGCCTTGCCGCCGGCCAGACGCCGCTCTACAAATCCCTGGATGGCGGCGGCAATGTGGTGGCCTACAATGAACGGAATTGACGACTCCGTCCCCTTCGCGTCGGTCAACATCGCGGTGATGACGGTCTCGGACACCAGGACCGGGACCGACGACACCTCCGGCGCGCTGCTCGCCGGGCGCATTGAGAAGGCCGGCCACCATGTGGCCGCCCGGGTCATCGTGCGCGACGACCAGGCGGCGATCGAGGCTCAGCTCCGCGCCTGGATCGCCGATCCCGGGATCGATGTGGTGATCTCGACCGGAGGGACCGGCGTGACCGGCCGCGACGTCACGCCGGAGGCCTTCCACGCCGTCTACGAGAAGGAGATCGCGGGCTTCGGCGAGACCTTCCGGATGGTGAGCTACGCCAAGATCGGCGCCTCGACCATCCAGTCGCGCGCAACTGCCGGGGTGGCCGGCGGCACCTATCTGTTCGCCCTGCCCGGCTCGACCGGCGCATGTCGGGACGCCTGGGACGAGATCCTGGTTCAGCAGCTCGACATCCGCCACAAGCCGTGCAACTTTGTCGAGCTGATGCCGCGCCTGCAGGAGCATCTGGGCGCCGGCCGCGGCTGACGCGCTATCGCCGCGCGCGCCAGCGGGCGTAGGCGGCCGCATCGTCGATGTCCTCGAGGCTCTCGAGCAGCACCGCCTTGCGATGGGACGGGATGTTAGCCCGGGTGTCCGCAAGCGCGTGCGGGCCCGACCAGCGCACGCCGTCGAACAGATCGCCAACCGCAAGACCGCGGCGGCGGCCGACCAGCCAGTAGCCGCCGTCGGGCGCCGGGCCGAATACCAGATCGGCCGCGCCCAGCGCGGCGAAGGCGCGCGCGATGTGGGCCGGCGCGATGTCGGGGATGTCGGCGCCGATGACCAGCGCCGGCGCGCTCCGGTCGGTATCCAGCGCCCGGGCCATCCGCCGGCCGAGACCGCCGGGACCCTGGCCGATGCGCGCCGGCCCGCCCGACGACGCACCCGGCCACGCACCCGGCGAGCGCAGCGCGGTGTCGGGCGTAAGCGCCAGGACCGTGCGCCAGCGTCGGTCGGCGCCGATCCGCCGCAGCAGGGACGCCGCGCTCTGCCGGTGAAAGGCAAGCGCCGGCACCGCGCCGATACCTGCGGCAAGCCGGGTCTTCACCGCGCCGAGCACCGGCGCGCGGGCGAAGACATAGACCACCGGAATGCGGCGTCGGCTCACCGGTAGATCCTCGCGATCAGATGCGGCGGCAAGCCCATATGATAGAGCGCGAGGCAGCAGAGATTGCGCGTCGAGCGCCGGAGATAGCCCGACCGCCGGTAGCGCACCGCCGAGGTCACCGCCCGGGACGGCAGCATTTCGAGCCGCCGCCGGCCGATGCGCCCGATAATGTCGACATCCTCCATCAGCTCCAGCGCGCGGAAGCCGCCGATCTCGCCGTAGAGCGCACGCGAGATCAACAGGCCCTGATCGCCGTAGGGCAGGCCGAGCCGGCGGGTCCGCCAGGCGACGATCGCCTCCAGCCGGCGCGCGGCCGGCTCATCGCTGTCGAGCGCGAAGCTGAAGACCGCCGCGCAGGCCTGCGCATCGGCCCGGCGGATATGGGCGCGCACAGCCTGCGCCCAACTTGCCTCCAGCACGGTATCGGCATGGAGGAACAACAACCAATCGCCCGCCGCGGCCTGCGCGCCGGCGCGCAACTGGCCACCCCTGCCCCTCTCGGCGACGATCACGCGCGCGCCGCAGCGCCGCGCCACATTCGTTGTGTCATCCGCCGAACCGCCGTCGACGACGATCACCTCGGCCGCCGTGCCCGATCCCTCCGCGAGGGCGGACACCGCCGCCTTGAGCGTGGCGGACGCGTTGAGCGTCGGGATGATTACGCTGAGCCGGATTTCCCGACCCTTTCGGCCGAAGGACCCCCGGCTTTCTGCCGCACCCGCCAGTCCCTGTCCAACCGGTGTCCGATCGGTTCGCTAGCCCCCACAAATTGTTCTTGTTATGTTCCATCAATCGCGCCATACTTCCGCCATGGATACGTCCCCGCCGGACCTCGCCCGCAAGGGCCGCGGCGCCATCAGCAACCGGGTCGGCCGGTTCGAGCCGCACCAGCGCGAAGCCGTGGACGACGGCTGGCTCGTGGTCGAGGAAGAGCAGCCGCCGCTGAAGACGGTCGTGACCGCCGACCGCTCGCGGAGCATAATCGCGCACAACGCCTCGCCCGATGTTCCTTTCGACCGCTCGATCAACCCCTATCGCGGCTGCGAGCACGGCTGCATCTACTGCTTCGCCCGCCCGACCCATGCCTTTCTCGGCTTGTCGCCCGGGCTCGATTTCGAAAGCCGGCTCTTCTACAAGCCGGACGCGGCGCGGCTGCTCGAGGACGCGCTGCGCGATCCCAAATACGAATGCGCGGTGATGGCGATGGGAACCAACACCGACCCCTATCAGCCGATCGAGAAGGAGCATCGCATCACCCGGTCGATCCTTGAGGTGCTGGATGCCTGCAACCATCCGGTCGGCATCGTCACCAAATCGGCGCTGGCGGTGCGCGACATCGACATCCTGGGGCGAATGGCTGCGCGCGGGCTGGCCCAGGTCTGCGTCTCTGTGACCACGCTCGACCGTGAGATCGCCCGCACGCTGGAGCCGCGCGCCCCGACCCCGATGCGCCGCATCGAGACAATCCGGCGTCTGAGCGCGGCCGGGATCCCGACCGGGGTGATGGCGGCCCCGATGATCCCCGGGCTGACGGACTCGGAGATGGAACAGATCCTGGCGGCGGCCCGGGAGGCCGGCGCCAGGCTCGCCTCCTATACTCTCCTGCGCCTGCCGCTGGAGATCGCCGATCTGTTCGCCGAATGGCTCAAGACCCACCAGCCGGCCCGCGCCGCGCGCGTGTTCAGCCTGATGAAGCAGACACACGGAGGAAAAGTCTACGATTCTTCTTTCGGCCAGCGGATGAGCGGCGCCGGGCCGTTCGCGGACCTGCTCCGGAGACGCTTCGAGATCGCCTGTCGGCGGATCGGGTTCACCGAGAAGCGTCCCATCCTCGACACCTCCGCATTCCGCAAGCCGCATCGGCGCGGCGACCAGATGGAGCTTTTTTGACGGACCGGTTTCATTGAATCTCAGCGACGCCCCGTTAACCGTTGCGGTGGTTTTCTATCACGCCGTGTGGGAGGGGCCGATTGAGCCGTTCGAGGATCGGAGTCTACGAAGTGTTCCACATGTTCCCGGATGAGGCCGCGGCGCGGGAGTACCTCGAGGGGCGGCGCTGGCCGGATGGCGTGTCGCGCCCGCACTACGCTGAGGCGAAGCGCATCACGGCTCGCAAGAACGGCTACTATCGCCGCAACGCCTGCAAACGCGACTTTGCGGTACGGTGTATACCGGCGCGATCTTCAAGGGGTCGCATATTTCGCTGAACCAGTGGATTTAAATGATAGACTGATGGTCGACTAGATACATATAACGACAATCCTGGTCGACAATTCTCCGACATCACCGCCCTTCTCGACGAAACCCTCACCTACCTGCAAGAAAAATCTAAGAACAATGCTTAAAGAACTGGTATCTATGATGGCGTAATCATGGTGGGTTCGCTGACTGGCGTGGCCATATTTGTGGTGCTCCTCGCAGCGTTGTATGTGATAGCTCAGTGTACCCTTTGATAACGGCGCGCAAGGGCATCTCCATTACGCAACTCGCCAAGAAGATCGGCATCACTCAGAAGTCGGCTTGTTTCATGCTCCAGCGCCTGCGGAAAGCCTGCGGCAACGACGACACGACGCTTGGCGGCGCCGTCGCGGTTGACGAGACCTGCATCGGCGGCAAGGAGAAGAACAAGCACGCCGACAAGAAGCTGAACGCGAAGCGCAGCGCTGTCGGCAAGCGAACGATCCTCAGCATGCACGAGCGCGGCGGACGGACCAGGGCGCAACCGGTCCTGCGCGTCGATAGCCGCCACGCTGCATCCCGCCATCCACAAATCTGTGAAGCTCGGATCCACCATCCATACCGACGAGCATGGGGGCTACTGTGGTGTCGGCGGCGCGTTCTACGTTCACGAACGAACCGACCACAGCGCGGGTGAATACGTCCGCGACGGTATGACGACCAACAGCATCGAAAGCGTATGGGCAGTGAGAAAGCGCGGATTGCACGGTGTCTACCACCACGCCAGCCAGAAGCACCTTCGCCGCTCTGTGGACGAGTTCACTGTGGGAGTGCCAGCTACGAGACGAGGCCGAATTACGCCGGAAACTGCGGTGTTTCCTGGGTTAAAGGAGGCAAGAATATAATTCTCCTCCAGAGACCCGCCGGGACCGCACGGCGCGATGGCCTCCGATGCCGGGCCGATGTGAATCGCCTTGGTCGGGCTGACCGCGGTCGAACGCGGCGCCTGGCGCGAGGCGACGATCGAATCGGTCCGGCCGGTCAGGGCCCTCCTGATGCCGGAGCCTCCCGATGATGATATTCTTCCGGTCGATCGGGCTGTTCGAGACCGCGCTCAACATCGGCATCCTGCGCATGTCGGGGGAGCGCCGGCGGCGGACATTCCCGGAGGGCGCGATGTTCCGGCAATCGGGCGAGTTCTTCTTCATGCCAGCGGCAAGCGGCAGGGCCGGCGGCGGCCCCCCGGACCGGCGGCCGGGATGATCCGGCGCGGCCGCCGGGCCCGGGCGAGGCCCGACTTTTCCATCGAGCGCGACCGGCCGGGCGTCGTGGCCGGAATCGACGAGGCCGGCCGCGGGCCGTGGGCCGGCCCGGTGGTCGCCGCCGCGGTGGTCCTCGACCCCGATCGGCTGCCGGCCGCCCTTGCCGAGGGGATCGACGACTCCAAGGCGCTCGGCCCGGCCCGGCGGCATGAGCTCTATGGCGGGCTGCGCCGTCATGCCGCGATCGGGATCGGCGCGGCGAGCGTCGCCGAGATCGAAGACCTCAACATCCTGCAGGCGACCTTCCGGGCGATGGCGCGCGCGCTCGACGCGCTGCCGCTCACGCCCACGCTTGCGCTGGTCGACGGCGACCGGGCGCCCGAACTCTCCTGCCGCGCCGAGCCGGTGATCGGCGGCGACAGGCGCTCGCTGTCGATCGCCGCGGCCTCGATCGTCGCCAAGCTGACCCGCGACCGGATCATGGCGCGGCTGGCGGCCCGCTATCCGGGCTTCGGTTGGGAGCGCAACGCGGGCTACGGCGTGCCCGAGCACCGGGACGGCCTCGCCCGATGGGGCGTCACCCCGCATCACCGGCGGAATTTCGCGCCGATACGCAGGATCCTGGGGTCGAGTCCGGGCTGAATCCAACATCCGGTGGAAATCGATCCGCGCAACGGCGGCATCGCCGCCGCGGGCCTGCGCGGCTCGATCCACAAAGTGGGCGTCGGGGTCCAGGGCGCGCCGGCCTGCAATGGCTGGACCTTCTGGTATTTCAACGCGCGCGGCGGGCCGACGCCAATCGACGCCCTGCGCCAGCGGATCCGCGCGGAGATGAACCAGCCGGCGCGGCGTGCGCCGCGACATGCCCCGTGGCGTGCCCCGTGGCGTGCCGGACGATCTTTTTCATCACGCTCGGCAGGGCGTGCTCGCCCAGCCGCTCGAGCGGCGACCACAGCCCGTCGATCGCCTGCCAGCCCTCGCCGATGCGGGCGGTCACGACCGCGAGCTCCAGGTGGAAATGGGTGAAGGTGTGCCGCACGCCGCCCGGCAAGAGCCGCCAGTCCGCAACCGCCGGGGCGAAGGCGGCGGCCTCGCCTTCAGGCCAGGCCCCGGGGCGCCACGCGGTCGATGGGATTTCCGTCATTCCGCCGAGCAGGCCGCGCGTCGGCCGGCGGCGCAGCAGCACCGCGCCGTCCGCGCGCACCGTCCAGAACGCGACGCCATGCCGCGTCGGCCGCGCCGCCTTGGGCGCCCTGCCCGGCAGGTCCCCGGCGATGCCGGCGGCGCGGCCGCGGCAGGCCGCGCGCCAGGGGCAGCGGCCGCATTTGGGCGCGCGCGGGGTGCAGACCGTCGCCCCGAGATCCATCATCGCCTGGGCGTAATCTCCCGGACGCTCCTCGGGGGTCAACCGGCCGGCGAGACCGACCAGCGCCTTCCTGGCGCCGGGCAGCGGGTCCTCGACGGCGAACAGCCGCGCGATCACGCGCTCGACATTGCCGTCGACGACCACGGCGCGCCGGCCGAAGGCGATCGCCGCGATCGCGGCCGCAGTGTAGGAGCCGATTCCCGGCAATTTCCGCAGCGCGGCCTCGGACTCCGGGAAGCGCCCGCCGTGATCGGCCTGCACCGTCTGCGCGCAGCGGTGCAGGTTGCGCGCACGCGCGTAGTAGCCGAGCCCCTGCCAGGCATGGAGCACATGGTCGAGCTCCGCCCCGGCCAGATCCTCCAGCCGGGGCCAGAGGGCCAGGAACCGCCGAAAATAGCCCTCCACGGCCGCGACCGTGGTCTGCTGCAGCATGATTTCGCTGAGCCACACGCGATAGGGATCGGCAGCCTCGCCCGGCGGCGCCCGCCAGGGCAGCGTCCGGCGGTGACGATCGTACCATGCCAGCAGCCGGCAGCCGGCCGGGCCGTCCGACGGGCTCACGGAACCGTCGCCATTCGTGAACCACCGATTCGTTGTTTCGCGCGCCGCGCCAGAATACCATACCGGCGGCGCGACGAGGACGGAGCGGGCGGTGGCGATCGCATTGAATGCCCTGGTCTCGAAGATGGTCCGTCAGGCCCTGTGGCGCCGCGGCTTCAGCGAGCCGGCGCTGGTTACCCAGTGGGCATCCATCGCAGGCGCCGCGCTCGCCGCCAGGACCGCGCCGCTCAGGATCGTCTTTCCGCGCAGGGAGCGAACCGGCGGAACGCTGCATGTGAAGGTCGACGGGCCGTTCGCGGTGGAGCTTCAGCACGTTGCACCGCTGGTCGTCGAGCGCGTGAACGCCTATTACGGGTTCGCGGCGCTGGACCGCCTGGCGTTGCACCAGGCCCCCGTCCAGGCGCGCGCCGAACGGCGGGAAGACAGCGCACCTGCGGACGGCGCGCGGCCGAATCGGCCCGCGCCGCAGGCGGCCGTCGTTGAGATCGGGAATCGGGGGACGGGGACGGCCGTTCGACGGCGCGGGCAGGGATCCCGGGCCGAGACGGCCGAACGACCGCGCAGGTAACCGGTTCGCGGCGGCTTCGGGCTCGTGGGCTGCTGGACGGCGATGCGCTGAATCGTCTATGTATTGTAGGGTGGAATCGTCAATGCGGAATATCTCGAAAGCTCGCGCGTCATCGATCGCCTATGGTCTCGCCGGGCTCCTCATGGCCGCGATCCTGAGCGAGGGCGCGCTGGCCCAGGCCGACGCGCCCAGGCCGGACCAGATTTTCGACGCCGTCCCGGTCACGGAAACCGACATGGTCCTCGGCCGGGCCGACGCGCCGGTGACCATCATCGAGTACGCCTCGCTCACCTGTCCGCACTGCGCGCAGTTCCACGGCGAGGTGCTGCCGAAGATCAGGAAGGCCTATATAGAGACCGGCAAGGCGCGGCTGGTCTATCGCGACTTCCCGCTCGACCGCGTGGCGCTCGCCGGCTCGATCCTGGCCCGATGCGCCGGGCCGGGCCGCTATTTCGGCTTCATCGACCTTCTGTTCAAGGACCGGAGCCGCTGGTCGCAGGCGGGCAGCCCGATGCAGGCGCTGGGCCAACTCGCCCGCCTGGGCGGCCTGTCGCAGGCGAAGTTCGATTCCTGCCTGAAGGACGAATCGATCCGGCGGATCGTGCTCGACCAGCGGCTTGCCGGCGAGCGCGAGTACCGGATCAGCTCCACGCCAACGTTGATCATCAACGGCCGCAAGTACAACGGCGGGCTGACCTTCGCCCAAATGCGCGCGGTCGTCGAGCCGATCCTGTCCAACGACTAGTGGTTCGAATCTTTCGCTTCGAACCACTGGTTTTATGTTGATGGATCAAATTATCGAGACATTTGAATGCGTTATGGTCCCCAGATCATCATCGGCCGGGGGATTCACCGGGGGATTCAGGGGATCCAAATGTCTCGGTCGATCCACTAGCGGGTTCCGGGCGCCTTGCATTTCACACGGCTGCGCCTGAGCGGGTTCAAGTCCTTCGTCGATCCCTCCGAGGTCCACATCGATCCCGGGCTGACCGGGATCGTCGGCCCGAACGGGTGCGGCAAGTCGAACGTCGTGGAGGCGCTGCGCTGGGTGATGGGCGAGACCGCGCCCACCCAGATGCGCGGCAGCGAGATGGACGACGTCATCTTCGCCGGCGCCAGCGACCGGCCGCCGCGCAACATCGCCGAGGTGCTGCTCAGCATCGACAACTCCGACCGCTCGGCTCCGGCGGCCTATAACGAGGGCGCCGAGATCGACGTCAGCCGACGGATCGAGCGGGGCGGCGGCTCGCTGTTCCGGGTCAACGGCCGCGACGTGCGGGCGCGCGACGTCCAGACGCTGTTCGCCGACACCTCCACCGGCGCGCGCTCGACGGCGATCGTGAGCCAGGGCCGCATCGGCGAGATGATCAACGCCAGGCCGGCCGAGCGCCGCCGCGTGCTGGAGGAGGCGGCCGGCATCACCGGGCTGCACGCCAGGCGCCATGAGGCGGAGCTCCGCCTGCGCGCGGCGGAGACCAATCTCGAACGGCTCGACGACGTCATCGGCGCGCTGGAGGAGCGGCGCCGCGCGCTCAAACGTCAGGCCCGGCAGGCCAGCCGCTACCGCAATCTCAGCGATCACATCCGCCGCGCCGAGGCGATGCTGCTTCACCGGCGCTGGGACGAGGCGACCGACGCCCTGGCAAGTGCCCGCGCGGGGCTCGCCCAGGCCGAGGAAGCGGTCGCCGGGACCGCCGGGCTGGTTGCCCGCGCCACGGCCGAACAGGAAGACTGCGCGGCCACGCTTCCGGGGCTTCGCGGCAAGGAAGCCGAATCGGCCGCGGCTCTCCAGCGCCTGCTGGCGGCGCGTGAGGCCATCGACGCCGAGAACCGGCGGATCGGCGAGGCGCAGGCCGCGCTGGCAGGCCGGCTGGAGCAACTCGACGGCGACCTCGCGCGCGAGCGGACGCGCCGATCGGATGCGGAGCAGGCGCTGAAGCGGCTGGAGTCCGAGCAGACGGAGCTCAACGGCCTGGAGGACAACGCCGCGGCGGCGGCCGAAACCCTGGCCGAACGGCTTGCCGAATCCGACAAAACCGCGGCGGCGGCCGAGGAAGATCACGCCGAATCGGTGCGCGTGCTGGCCGGGATCGACTCGCGCCGCGGCGAGCTCGACCGCCGCCTGCAGGCGCTCGACGCCCAGCGCCTGCGGCAGCGGGCGCGGCGCGAAGACCTCTTGCGGGCGCAGGCCGATCAGGTTTCGCCGGCCGATCTGGAGACCGCTTTCGCGACTGCGGAGTCCGCGACCGCCGCGGCGGCGGGCCGTCTGGAGGCCGCGCAGAACCGGCTGGTCGAGGCGGAGGCCGCAAGGGCCGCCGCCGAGGACGAGGACGGCGCCGCCCGCGAGAGTCTGCGCACCGCCGGGACCGACGTCGACCGGGCCGAAGCGGAGATCGCCGCCCTGGCGGCCCTCTTGGACGCCGGCTTGGATGCCGGCGAGCCGGGGCTGTGGCCGCCGATGATCGACATGGTCAAAGTAACCCCCGGCTACGAGATCACGCTCGGCGCCGCGCTCGGCGACGACCTTCTGGCTCCGGGCGACGACGCCGCGCCGGTTCATTGGCATGACCTCGGCCCGGACATCGAGGCGCCGCCCTTGCCGGCCGGGACGCGCGCGCTGTCGGAGGTCGTCTCCGCCCCGCCGGCGTTGCAGCGCCGGCTGGCGCAGATCGGCCTGGTCGAGGACGAAGCCGCCGCCCAACCGCTCGCCGGCCGGCTCGTCCAGGGCCAGCGCCTCGTTGCGCGCTCTGGCGCGCTCTGGCGGTGGGACGGGTATCGCATCGCCGCGGGCGCACCGACGACCGCCGCAACCAGAATGGCCCAGCGCAATCGCCTGGGCGGGTTGCGCGCAGCGTCGAGCCGCCTCGAAGCCGCGCAGGCGGCCGCCGGGGCGCGGGCCCGGACGACGGGCCAGGCGCTTGGCGATACGGTGGCGGCGGACCAGGCCGCCCGAAACGCGCTGCGCGAGGCCGAGGCGGCGCTGAGCGCCGCGAGGTCGGCGGAATCGGATCGTCGCTCGCGGCTGGCGTCCGCGCGCGCGCAGCGCCGGTCGAACGACGAGGCGCTCGCCGCGGCCACGACGGAGATGGCGGAGACCGAGATCCAGTTCTCCGGCGCGGAAGGGGAGCGCGCGGCCTTGCCCGACCAGGCCGCGGCGACCGAGGCGCTCGCCGCGGCGCGGAGCCGGCTTGCCGCGCTGCGCGAGGACGCAGCGACCGTCCGTCAGGACTACCAGCGCCATGTCGCCGAGGCCGGGGCGCGGCGACAGCGGATCGCCGCGATCGACGCCGAGACAGGGTCCTGGCGCGGGCGGGCGGCAGACGCCGCCCGGCACGCCGGGGATCTGGACTCGCGCCGCCAGGCCGCGCTGGCCGAACGCGAGTCGCTTGCCGCGCGGCCGGCCGGGCTGGCGGCCGGGCGCGCCTCGCTCGACGACGAGATCGGCGCGGCCGAGGCCGATCGCGACCGCGCCGCCGGCGTCCTGGCCGACGCCGAGTCGCGGGTCGGGCAAAGCGCCCGCGCCCTGCGCGCCGCCGAGGCGCAGCTCGCCGACGACCGGGAAGAGCGGGTTCGCCGGGAGGCCGCCGCGAGTCAGGCCGACCTGGCCGTCCGGGCGGTCGCCGAGCGGGTGCGCGAACGGCTGGGCGGCGCGCCGGAGGATGCGCTGGCCGCCGCCGGCCTGGACGAGACCGCCGAGATCCCCGATACGGCCGCGCTGGAGACTCGCCTGGAGCGCTCTCTGCGCGAGCGCGAGATCATGGGCCCGGTCAATCTGCGCGCCGAGGCCGAGGCCGCCGAGCTCGATGCCCGGATCGCGACGATGCACGAGGAGCGCGAGGACCTGATCGGCGCGATCGCCAGGCTGCGCCAGGGAATCGCCGGGCTGAACCGCGAGGGCCGCGGGCGGCTGATCGGCGCCTTCGAGACCGTCGACGGGCATTTCCGGGCGATCTTCACGCGGCTGTTCGGCGGCGGCAACGCCCGCCTGGCGCTGACCGAGGCCGAGGACCCGTTCGAGTGCGGCCTCGAGGTGATGGCGAGCCCGCCGGGCAAGAGGCTGCAGACGATGTCGCTGATGTCGGGCGGCGAGCGGGCGCTGTCGGCGATCTCGCTCCTGTTCGCAGTCTTCCTGACCAACCCCGCGCCGATCTGCGTGCTCGACGAGGTCGACGCCGCGCTCGACGACCACAATGTCGACCGGTTCTGCGATCTGTTGAACGAGATCTCCGGCAACACCGAGACCCGCTTCCTGGTGATCACCCATCACCGCGTGACCATGGCGCGGATGGACCGGCTATACGGCGTGACCATGCCGGAGAACGGCGTCTCCCAGCTCGTCTCGGTGGACCTGCGGACGGCCGAGCGGCTGCGCGGGTCGGCTTAGGCGGGGGCCGGACATGCGCGGCTTTGCCGCACCGTCGGAGCAACCATTAACCGTTTGATGTCAATTGGTTGCCGGGTGGTTGCCGGGTGGTTGCCGGGTGATCGCCGGGTCCGGCATTCTTCTTGACAGGCCGTGGGGCTCGCCGTATCGTGCGCCCGCCTGCGCCGGTCGCCTTGCGGTGTTCGGTTCGGGTGCCACGGCGCAATGTTTCCAGCGCAGCCGGTCCATGTCCGAGCGCGATCTTCCCCCATCCCTCGGGGAGCTGGATGCGCGGCTCAAGCGAGCGCGCGCCGGCGAGTACGAGGAAGACCGGGCGGCCGCCCTGGCGCGGGAGCGCGGCAAGGGGTTCAGCCAGGCGCTGAGGATCGGGGTCGAGCTGGTCGCGGCGCTGGCGGTGGGCGTCGGGATCGGGCTGTTGCTGGACGGCTGGCTCGGGACGACGCCGTGGTTGTTGATCGTCTTTTTCGTCCTCGGCGCGGCGGCGGGGATGCTGAACGTTTATCGCGTGATGTCGAACATGAGCCAGGGTGTCGGCTACGCCGCCGACCGGCGGAAGGCGGAAGAGGCGAAGACCAGTGGCGAGCGCTGAGCATCACGGCCCGCTGTCCCAGTTCGAGATCAAGACGCTGGCGCCGATCAAGCTGGGCGAGGTCGACCTGTCGTTCACCAACTCGGCCCTGATGATGGCGATCGCGCTGGTGCTGATCTCGCTGTTCCTGATCCTGGGAATGCGGCGCGGCGCGCTGGTGCCGGGGCGCTGGCAATCGATGGCGGAACTCTCCTACGAGTTCATCGTCAACCTGATCCGCGACACTATCGGCGGCGACGGCCGGCGCTACTTCCCGTTCGTCTTCGCGCTGTTCATGTTCGTGCTGTTCGGCAACCTCCTGGGGATGATCCCCTACAGCTTCACCTTCACCAGCCACATCATCGTCACCTTCGCATTGGCCGCGGTGGTCTTCGTGGGCGTGACGGTCCTCGGCTTCGTCAAGCACGGCGTGCGCTTCTTCTCGTTCTTCGTGCCGCCGGGGGTCTCGATCGCCCTGTGGCCGCTGCTGATCCCGATCGAGATCATCTCGTATCTGTCGCGGCCGATCAGCCTGTCGGTCCGGCTGTTCGCCAACATGCTGGCCGGGCACACGCTTCTGAAGGTCTTCGCCGGGTTCGTGCCGGCGCTCGGCGCGGCGGGGGTTCTGCCGCTCGCCTTCGTCGCCGCGCTCAGCGGGCTCGAGCTGGTGATCGCGTTCCTGCAGGCCTATGTGTTCGCGATCCTGACCTGCCTTTACATCAACGACGCCCTGCACCTGCACTGAGCGGTCTCGGGCGTCGGACGCTCCACCTTGCGGGCTCCACCTTGCGGAAAGAGGGGATAGAATGGAACTGGACGCAGCCAAGGTCATCGGCGCCGGCCTCGCGGTCATCGGCGTCGTCGGGTCGGGCGTGGGAATCGGGGCGATCTTCTCCTCGTTCATCTCCGCGGTCGCGCGCAACCCGGCCGCGCGCGGCGATGTCTTCCCGATGACCATGCTCGGCTTCGCGCTCGTCGAGGCGATCGCGCTGTTCGCCCTGGTGGTCGCGCTCGTGATCCTGTTCGGTTGATGGCCGGCGCTTTCTAGGCGCGGCGCCGGACCATGCCGCAGCTCGAACAGATCGACACCTATCTCGGCCAGGTCTTCTGGCTCGCGGTCACGTTCGCGCTCCTCTATCTGGTGCTGTGGCGTGCGGCGCTGCCGCGCATCACCCGGGTGCTGACCCAGCGTCAGGAGCGGATGGACGAGGACCTGCGGAAGGCCGAAAAGCTCAGGGAGGAGGCCGCAGGCGTGCTTGCGGCCTATGAGGAAGCCGCCGCCAGGGCGCGCGCCGAGGCCCAATCGATCCTGCGCGAGAGCGCGGAGGCCTTCGCCGCGCGGGCGGCCGGGCGCCACGAGGAGCTGGGCCGGCGCATCGCCGGGGAGGCGGCGGCCGGCGAGGGCAGGATCGAGGCCGCGCGCGCCGCGGCGCTGGAGAATGTCGGGGCGATCGCCGCCGATCTCGCCGAGGCCGCGACCGCGCGCCTGACCGGCCAGGCGCAGGACCGGCAGGCGGTCGAGACCGGCGTGGCGGTTGCGCTGGCGGAGCGCCGCTGATGTTCGAAACTCCGGAATTCTGGGTCGCGGTCGGCTTCGTCATCCTGGTCGTCGGGATCGCGCGGCCGGTCGCGCGCGCGATGACGTCCGGGCTGGACGCGCGCAGCGCGCGGATTCGGGCGGCGCTCGATGAGGCGCGCATTTTGCGTGAGGAGGCCCAGCACCTGCTCGCCGAGTACCAGCGCAAGCAGCGCGACGCGGCGCGCGAGGCCGAGTCGATGATCGAGCAGGCCCGTGCGGAGGCCGGGCGCATCGCCGCCGAGGCGGCCGCCAGCCTCGATCGGGCGGTCGAACGCCGCGAGGCCCTGGCGCGCGCGAAGATCGCCCAGGCCGAGGCCGATGCGGTTCGTGAGGTCCGCAACGTCGCCATCGATGTTGCGATCGCCGCAACCGGCCGGGTCATCGCCGACCATCTCGGCGAGGATCGCGCCGGCGCCCTGGTCGACGAAGCCGCCGCCGAACTCCCCCGCCAATTCAACCAGGCGTTCAATTCCAGCCTTTGACGGGCCCAGCCTCTGACGGGCTCGGCCTTTGACGGGCGGGTAGAGGTCGGCGACCCCGCTTGCGCCGACGAGCAACAGGGGCCGACAAGCAACAGGGAAGGACAAGGGCCGGCCCGCATGGCGGCCCCGGGGATGTCCGCGCCCTTACGCCGGCCGGCCGGGCGCGTATGATCGCCCGGCCCCGCCCGAGCGGGTCCCATCCGACCGAGGCCGATGTCGCCGACGACCGTTCAAGTCCTGCGCGCGCTCGCCGCGACCTTGCTGGTGCAGTCGATGGTGACGATGGCGAGCTTGACGGTGCCGGTCTTCGCCCCGGCGGCGGCCGGCGATGTTGGCGTCGACGCCAGCCTGATCGGCATTTTCGCATCCCTGGTCTATTTCGGGGCGATGACGGCGTCGCTGCTGAGCGGCGGCCTGGTGCCGCGCTTCGGCGCGATCCGCATGAGCCAGATCGGCATGGCCGTCTCGATGGCGGCTATCGCGCTCACCGCCACCGGGCTGTGGCCGGCGATGGCGATCTGCGGGGTGTTTCTCGGGCTGGGGCTCGGCCCGGCGACCCCGGCGAGCTCGCACCTCCTGGCGCGCCACACGCCCGCGCACTTGTCTTCCCTGGTGTTCTCGATCAAGCAGACCGGCGTGCCCATCGGCGGCATGTTGGCTGGCGCGCTGGTGCCGCTGTTCGTCATCACGTTCGGCTGGCGCGGCGCGGCCTTCGCGGTGGCCGCCATGTGCCTGTTCTGCATCGTCGCGATCCAGCCGGCGCGGCGGCATTTCGACACCGCCTTGCGGGCCGATCCGGTCACCCTTGGCGGCAGCGTCCTCGGCCCGCTGCGTCTGGTGCTGGCCCACCGGGCGCTGCGCCGCCTGTGCTTCGCCTCTTTCTTCTTCGCGGCGATCCAGCAGTGCTTCAGCGTCTTCCTGGTCACCTATCTGGTCAGCGGGCTCGGCATGCCGTTCCTGAAGGCTGGGCTGACGCTGTCGATCGCCCAGGGCGCGGGCATCCTCGGGCGCATCGTCTGGGGCGCGCTGGCGGACTTCATCGGCCGGCCGCAGCATGTGCTCGGCTGGCTGGGCGTGGCGATGACCGGCGGCGGCGTCGCCGCCGCCCTGTTCACCGAGGACTGGGCCTATGGCTGGATCGTCGCGACCTGCGTTCTGCTCGGCATCACGGCGGTCGGCTGGAACGGGCTGTTCCTGTCCGAGGTCGCGCGCATCGCCCCGGCGGACCAGGCCAGCCGGGCGACCGGCGGGGCGCTGTTCATCACCTTCTTCGGCGTCTTCGCCTCCCCACCCGTGTTCGGCGCGATCGCCGCCGCGACCGGCGACTACGGCGCGGGCTTCACCGTCTTTGCCGTCCTTGCCGGGATCTCGGGGATCGGCGTGCTGCGCGGCGCGGCAGACGGACCCGGTCTCCGGCGATAACCGGTCTTCGGCGATAACGAGCGCATCGATTGGCAGTGTCCCGGTTTGAAAAGCTGCGGCCCCGGCTCAATGAGCCGGGGCCGCGAACCGGAGATCGATCGGAAGCGGTAGACGAAGCGGTAGACCAGGCCCGGGCGCATCGCCGCCGGAGCCTTCAGGCGGCCGTTCGCCCCGAGCCCGGCGACCGCGTAGCCCGCCTTCCGACGCTCTGCTTCACGCACGACGACTTCGTGCGCATCCACGAGACACCGAAGGGCGCCCCGGCGATGGCGGCGAACGTATCGGACACGCTGCGGGACATGGAATGGATCACCGGGGAATGGATCACCGGGGAATGGATCCTCTGCTCGACCGACGCGCAGGCGACGAAGCCGAAGCGATTCGATTCGAGCTGAGACACTACCTAATGACTGACACGCTTGTCCGTGAGAACCGTCCGGCGATGGGCAGGACCATAGTTGGCGGCATTCCGGGAGGAGGAACCGTGGCGAAACGCAACATTCCGGCGGTGCTGGCCGCCGGCGGAGCCCCGAAGACGCGGGACAAGGACAGCCAGACACCGCTTCATCTCGCGGCTCACTGGAATGGGAATCCGGCGATCGCCGCCGCGCTACTGGACGCCGGCGCGGACCCGAAGGCGCGGGACAAGGACAGCCTGACCCCGCTTCATCGCGCGGCTCACTGGAATGGGAATCCGGCGATCGCCGCCGCACTACTGGACGCCGGCGCGGACCCAGAGGCGCGGGACGAGGACGGCGGAACCCCGCTTCATGACGCTGCCGTATACAACGAGAATCCGGCGGTCTTCGCCACACTTCTGGACGCCGGCGCGGACCCGAAGGCACGGGACAGGGACGGCCGGACCCCGCTTCATTACGCGGCTTTCTTCAACGAGAATCCGGCGGTCGTCGCGGCGCTTCTGGACGCGGGCGCGGACCTGAAGGCGCGGGACAAGTACGGCCTGACACCGCTTCATGGCGCGGCTGAGTTCAACGAGAATCCGGCGGTCGCCACCGCGCTGCTGGATGCCGGCGCGGACCCGAAGACGCGGGACAAGTACGGCCAGACACCGCTTCATCTCGCGGCCGAACACAACAAGGATCCAGCGGTCGTCGCCGCGCTGCTGGACGCCGGCGCGGACCCGAACGCGCGGGACAAGTTGGGCCGGATCCCGCTTCATCTCGCGGCCCTATACAACAAGAATCCGGCGGTCGCCGCCGCGCTGCTGGACGCCGGCGCGGACCCGAACGCGCGGGACGAGGGCGGCCGGACACCGCTTCATCGCGCGGCCAGATCCAACAAGAATCCGGCGGTCTTCGCCACGCTGCTGGACGCCGGCGCGGACCCGAAGGCGCGGGACAAGTTGGGCCAGACCCCGCTTCATCTCGCGGCCAGATCCAACGAGAATCCGGCGGTCGCCGCCGCGCTGCTGGACGCCGGCGCGGATCCGAAGGCGAAGGACAAGGACGGCCTGACCCCCTTTCATCACGTCGGGAACAACGAGGCCCTCAAGGGCACGGATGTCTACTGGCGCCTGAACGACGAGCAGTACCAGTGACGGCCGTTCGGCCGGGCGGCTCCGCCCTGCTGGCGCTCGCTCTGCCGCGGGACGGCCCCGCGCGCCGCGGGGACATCCCGCCGATGCCGGCGAACGGCTTGGCGCCGCATCCGTGCGGGACGGCCCCGATGCGTTCGACGATGCGCTCGGCGAGATCTTCATGCCGCAGACACGGACCATTACACGAACGGAGTCCGGCGGACTGATAGCTGAAGACCGCGCCCGGCGCATCGTCGGCATCCGCACGATGGGCGATTGACGCGCAGACCGACGCCGGTCCTCAAATCCGCCGTCGATACGCGCTCGGACGAGTTCCGCGCGAACGCCGCCGCCATGGCGGAAGCGGTCGGGGCGTTGCGCAGGGCGACCGTGGAGACCGCGCTGGCGCTCGACGCCATCCAGATCCCGGGGGGGGCGACGGCTACGTCAACGAGTACCCGACCGGCCGCCTGCTGCGCGACGCCAGGCTCTGCGAGATCGGCGCCGGCGCCAGCGAGATCCGCCGCATACCGATCGGCCGCGAGCCGTTCCGCGAGACGGCTTGAGTCGAAGGCCGGGAGGGAGCGCCGGTTCGCCCCGTCTTGAAACGACGGCCAAAACCGACATGCTTGTCCGTGAGAGCCATCCGGCGATGAGCAGGCCCCTGTTTGGCGGCATTCCGGGAGGAGGAACCGTGGTGAAACGCAACATTCCGGCGGTGCTGGACACCGGCGCAGACCCGAAGGCGCGGGACAAGGACGGCCGGACACCGCTCCATCATGCGACCAGGAACAACAAGAATCCGGCGGTCATCGCGGCGCTTCTGGACGCCGGCGCGGACCCGAAGACGCGGGACACGAAAGGCCGGACCCCGCTTCATCACGCGGCTTGGTTCAACGAGAATCCGGCGGTCGCCGCGACGCTGCTAGACGCCGGTGCGGACCCGAAGGCGCGGGACGAGGACGGCGAGACCCCGCTTCATGAAGCGGCTCGGTGGAATGGGAATCCGGCGCTCTCCGCGGCGCTGCTGGCCGCTGGCGCAGACCCGAAGGCGCGGGACCAGTACGGCCGGACCCCGCTTCATCGCGCGGCCGAATACAACAAGAATCCGGCGGTCGCCGCGGCGCTTCTGGACGCCGGCGCGGACCCGAAAGCGCGGACCAAGGACGGCTGGACACCGCTTCATCTCGCGGCCGGATTCAACAAGAATCCGGCGGTCTTCGCCGCGCTTCTGGACGCCGGCGCGGATCCGAAGGCGCGGGACCAGTACGGCCGGACCCCGCTTCATTTCGCGGCCGTGTTCAACAAGAATCCGGCGGTCGCCGCCGCGCTGCTGGACGCCGGCGCGGACCCGAAGACGCGGGACCAGTACGGCCGGACCCCGCTTCATCGCGCGGCCGTATCCAACAAGAATCCGGCGGTCGCCGCCGCGCTGCTGGACGCCGGCGCGGACCCGAAGGCGCGGGACAAGACCGGTAAGACCCCCTATGATTACGCCCGGAACAACGAGGCCCTCAAGGACACGGATGTCTACTGGCGCCTGAACGACGCGCAGTATCGGTGACGACCGTTCGGCCGGGGCGGGCGACCGCGCTAGCGCTCGACGCCATCCGGATCCCGGGGGGCGACGGCTACGTCAACGAGTACCCGACCGGCCGCCTGCTGCGCGACGCCAGGCTCTGCGAGATCGGCGCCGGCGCCGGCGAGATCCGCCGCATACCGATCGGCCGCGAGCCGTTCCGCGAGACGGCTTGAGTCGAAGGCCGGGAGGGAGCGCCGGTTCGCCCCGTCTTGAAACGACGTCCAAAACCGACATGCTTGTCCGTGAGAGCCGTCCGGCGATGAGCAGGACCATGCTTGGCGGCATTCCGGGAGGAGGAACCGTGTTGAAACGCAACATTCCGGCGGTGCTGGCCGTCACATGCCTGATGGCTGCGTTCGTCGGCGGGGCGGGCGGGCCGGTGTGGGCGGGCGACTGCGCGGGCTGGAACGGGAAGGCGTTTTTCACGCGCGCGACGGTCGCCGACGTGACGTCCTGCCTTGCCTCGGGCGCGGACCCGAAGGCGCGGAACGAGGACGGCCTGACCCCGCTCCATTTCGCGGCCGGACACAACAAGAATCCGGCGGTCGCCGCGGCGCTGCTGGCCGCCGGCGCGGACTCGAAGGCGCGGAACAAGTACGGCCAGACCCCGCTTCATCTCGCGGCCGGGAACAACAAGAATCCGGCGGTCGCCGCCGCGCTTCTGGACGCCGGCGCGGACCCGAAGGCGCGGGACAAGGACGGCGACACCCCGCTTTATTCTGCGGCCGGAGCCAACAAGAATCCGGCGGTCGTCGCCGCGCTGCTGGACGCCGGCGCGGATCCGGAAGCGCAGAACAAGGACCGCCGAACCCCGCTTCATCACGCGGCCGAACACAACGAGAATCCGGCGGTCGTCGCCGCGCTGCTGAACGCCGGCGCGGACCCGAAGGCGCGGGACAAGGACGGCCAGACCCCGCTTTATTCTGCGGCCGGACACAACAAGAATCCGGCTGTCGTCGCCGCGCTGCTGGACGCCGGCGCGGATCCGGAAGCGCAGAACAAGGACCGCCGAACCCCGCTTCATCACGCGGCCGAACACAACGAGAATCCGGCGGTCGCCGCCGCGCTGCTGAACGCCGGCGCGGACCCGAAGGCGCGGGATAGGGACGGCGAGACCCCCTTCGATCACGGCCGGAAAAACGAGGCCCTCAAGGACACGGATGTCTACTGGCGCCTGAACGACGCGCAGTATCGGTGACGGCCGTTCGGCCGGGGCGGGCGACCGCGCTGGCGCTCGACGCCATCGAGATCCCGGGGGGGCGACGGCTACGTCAACGAGTACCCGACCGGCCGCCTGCTGCGCGGCGCCAAGCTCTACGAGATCGGCGCCGGCGCCGGCGAGATCCGCCGCATACCGATCGGCCTCGAGCCGTTCCGCGAGACGGCTCGAGGTCGAAGACCGGGAGGAAGACCGGGAGCGCGCGCCAGTTCGCCCCGTCTTGAAACGATGTCCAAAAACCGACATGCTTGTCCGTGAGAGCCATCCGGCGATGGGCAGGACCATAGTTGGCGGCATTGCGGGAGGAGGAACCGTGGTGAAACGCAACATTCCGGTGGTGCTGGTCGCCGCGTGGCTGATGGCTGCGTTCGTCGGCGGGGCGGCCGGGCCGGTGTGGGCGGGCGACTGCGCGGGCTGGAACGGGAAGGCGTTTTTCACGCGCGCGACGGTCGCCGACGTGACGTCCTGCCTTGCCTCGGGCGCGGACCTGAAGGTGCGGGACGAGTACGGCGGGACCCCGCTTCATTACGCGGCTTGGTTCAACGAGAATCCGGCGGTCGTCGCCGCGCTGCTGGACGCCGGCGCGGACCCGAAGGCGCGGGACAAGAAAGGCCGGACCCCGCTTCATTATGTGGCCGTATCCAACAAGAATCCGGCGGTCGCCGCCGCGCTGCTGGACGCCGGCGCGGATCCAAAGGCGCGGGACACGGTGTTGGGCCTGACACCGCTTCATGGCGCGGCCGGATCCAACAAGAATCCGACGGTCGCCGCCGCGCTGCTGGACGCCGGCGCAGATCCGGAGGCGCGGGACACGAAAGGCCGGACCCCGCTTCATTACGCGGTCGAATACAACAAGAATCCGACGGTCGTCGCCGCGCCGCTGGACGCCGGCGCGGATCCGGAGGCGCGGAACAAGTACGGCATGACCCCGCTTCATCTCGCGGCCATATCCAACAAGAATTCGGCGTTCACCGCTGCACTGCTGGACGCCGGCGCGGACCTGAAGGCGCGGGACAAGAACGGCCAGACCCCGCTTCATGGCGCGGCCGGAGCCAACAAGAATCCGGCGGTCGCCGCCGCGCTGCTGGACGCCGGCGCGGACCCGAAGGCGCGGGACAAGGACGGCCTGACCCCGCTTCATGTCGCGGCTTCGCTCAACGAGAATCCGGCGGTCGCCGCCGCGCTGCTGGACGCCGGCGCGGACCCGAAGGCGCGGGACGAGGTCTACTAGACCCCCTTCGATTTGGCCCGGGACAACGAGGCCCTCAAGGACACGGATGTCTACTGGCGCCTGAACGACGCGCGGTACCGGTGACGGCCGTTCGGCCGGGGCGGGCGACCGCGCTGGCGCTCGACGCCATCCGGATCCCGGGGGGCGACGGCTACGTCAACGAGTACCCGACCGGCCGCCTGCTGCACGACGCCGGGCTCTGCGAGATCGGCGCCGGCGCCAGCGAGATCCGCCGCATACCGATCGGCCGCGAGCCGTTCCGCGAGACGGCTCGAGGTCGAAGACCGGGAGGAAGAGCACGCCGGTTCGCCCCGTCTTGAAACGACATCCAAAACCGACATGCTTGTCCGTGAGAGCCGTCCGGCGATGAGCGGGACCATATTTGGCGGCATTCCGGGAGGAGGAACCGTGACGAAACGCAACATTCCGGCGTTGCTGGCCGCCGCGTGGCTGATGGCTGCGTTCGTCGTCGGGGCGGCCGGGCCGGTGTGGGCGGACGACTGCGCGGGCTGGAACGGGAAGGCGTTTTTCACGCGCGCGACGGTCGCCGGCGTGATGTCCTGCCTTGCCGACGACGCGGACCCGAAGGCGCGGGACGAGGACGGCTGGACCCCGCTTCATTTCGCAGCCGGATACAACAAGAATCCGGCGGTCGTCGCTGCGCTACTGGACGCCGGCGCGGACCTGAAAGCGCGGAACAAGAAAGGCCGGACACCGCTTCATTACGCGGCCGGGTTCAACGAGAATCCGGCGGTCGCCGCGGCGCTTCTGAACGCCGGCGCGGACCCGAAGGCGCGGCACAAGGACGGCTGGACCCCGCTTCATCTCGCGGCCGAGTTCAACGAGAATCCGGCGGTCGTCGCTGCGCTTCTGGATGCCGGCGCGGACCTGAAGGCGCGGGACAAGGACGGCCGGACACCGCTTCATCTCGCGGCCGGGAACAACAAGAATCCGGCGGTCGCCGCCGCGCTTCTGGACGCCGGCGCGGACCTGAAAGCGCGGCACAAGGACGGCTGGACCCCGCTTCATTACGCGGCCGGGTTCAACGAGAATCCGGCGATCGCCGCGGCGCTGCTGGACGCCGGCGCGGACCCGAAAGCGCGGACCAAGGACGGCTGGACACCGCTTCATCTCGCGGCCGAACACAACAAGAATCCGGCGGTCGTCGCCGCGCTGCTAGACGCCGGCGCGGACCCGAAAGCGCGGGACAAGGACGGCTGGACACCGCTTCATTTCGCGGCTTGGTTCAACGAGAATCCGGCGGTCGCCGCCGCGCTGCTGGACGCCGGCGCGGACCCGAAGGCGCGGGACGAGCACGGCCGGACCCCGCTTCATGACGCGGCCAGATACAACGAGAATCCGGCGGTCGTCGCGGCGCTACTGGACGCCGGCGCGGACCCGAAGGCGCGGGACAAGGACGGCCGGATCCCCTTCGATTACGTCGGGGACAACGAGGCCCTCAAGGGCACGGATGTCTACTGGCTTCTGAACGACGCGCGGTACCAGTGACGGCCGTTCGGCCGGAGCGGCTCCGCCCGGTTGGCGCTTGCCCTGTCGCGGTCCGGCCCCGCGCGCCGCGGGAACATCCTGCCGATTCCGGCGAACGGCTTGGCGCCGCGTCCGTGCGGGACGGCCCCGATGCGCTCGCCGCCGCCATGGCGGAAGACGCGCTCGCCTTCCACGAGGCGCATCCGGTCTCCGACCGACTCGAGATCGAGACCCATGCCTGGGGCGTCCTGCCGGACCGCTTGAAGACCGGCGACATCACGGGCTACGTTGTGCGCGGGCTCGAATGGGTGCAGGGTAAGCTCGCCTGAGCCGGCGCAAGCCCCGGCTGCCGGAGAAGACGGGATGAAGGTTGGATTCATCGGACTGGGCCGGATGGGCCAGGGCATGGCCGCGCGGGTGCTGGGTGCGGGCCATGAGGTGACCGGCTACAACCGAAGCCCCGAAAAGGCCGCTTCCCTCGCCGAACGGGGGGCGAGAACCGCCGGTTCCGTCGCCGGGGCGGTCGCCGACGCCGAGGTGGTGATCACCATGCTGAGCACCGACGGCGCGCTGGCGGAGCTGGCCCACGCGCCCGACGGCATGATCGCATCGATGCGGCCGGGCGCGATCCATGCCGGCATGGGCACCCACGGCGTGGATATCTGCCGGTCGCTCGCCGCCGCCCATGCCGCGGCGGGCCAGAGTTTCGTCGCAGCCCCGGTGCTGGGCCGCCCCGATGTCGCGGCGGCCGGCCAGCTCGGCATCGTCCCCGGCGGCCCGCCCGGGGCGATCGCGCGCTGCCAGCCGCTGTTCGACGTCATCGGCCGCCGGTGCTTCCCGGCCGGCGACGCCGCCGAGGCCGCGGCCTCGATCAAAATCGCCAACAACTTCGTGCTCGGCTGCGCGATCGAGGCGATGGGCGAGGCCTTCGCGCTGGTCCGGCGCCATGGCGTCGAGCCGGCGGCGCTCTACGAGGTGATGACAGACGCGCTGTTCGCCTCGCCCGCCTACAGGATCTACGGCGACATCATCGCCAGGGAGGACTACGACCGGGTCGGCATCACCGCCGTGCTCGGCCTCAAGGACGCCAACCTCGCGCTCACCGCGGCCGAGGCCGTCAACATGCCGCTGCCCTCGGCCAATGTCTGGCGCGACCGGCTGCTGGGCGCCATCGCGCACGGCGACGGCGAACGGGACTGGGCGGTCGTCGCCCTCGAACAGGCCCGCGCAAGCGGGCTCGAATGACCCACGAGGGACCAACCCGGGGGACCAACCCGGGGGACCAACCCGACCACCCCGAAAGGATGAGCCATGGCCGCCGATCCGAAGATCCTCAACCCCGAATACGACTGGAGCCGGGCCATCCCGGCGCCCGGCCATAACGGCGTCGACACCGAGGAACGGGTCAATTTCGACCGGCTGCGCAGCTACCGGCTGGAGCGCGCCAAACAGGCGCTCGAGAACTCCGATCTCGGCGCGCTGCTGTGCTTCGACAACAACAACATCCGATACCTGACCGGCGCCGCGATCGGCGAGTGGTCGCGCGACAAGCTGTCGCGCTATGCGCTCCTGATGCGCGGCCAGGAGCCCCATATCTGGGATTTCGGCTCGGCGGCGACCCATCATCGGATCAACGCGCCGTGGCTCGCCGACGACCACGTTCACGCCGGTATGCTGGGCCTGCGCGGGACGGTGCCGCCGGCCGCCGGGCTGATGACCGGGGCGGCCGAGCAGATCAAGTCGATGCTGGACGAGGCCGGCATCGGCGACCAGCCGATCGGCGTCGACGTCTGCGAGCCGCCGATGCTGTTCGAGCTTCAGAAACGCAACATCGAGGTGCGCGACGGCCAGCAGGTCATGCTCGACGCCCGCGAGGTCAAGAACATCGACGAGATCGTGCTCCTGAACCAGGCCGCCGGCATGGTCGACGCCGTCTATCACATGATCGGCGAGGAACTCAAACCGGGCGTGCGCGAGAACGACATCGTCGCGCGCGCCAACAAGCTGCTCTACGAGATGGGCTCCGACGACGTCGAGGCGATCAACGCGATCTCCGGCGAGCGTTGCAGCCCGCACCCGCACAACTTCACCGACCGCATGGTGCGGCCGGGCGATCAGGCCTTCTTCGACGTGCTGCATTCCTATATGGGCTACCGCACCTGCTACTATCGGACCTTCAATGTCGGCCGCGCGACCGAGGCCCAGGAGGATGCCTACAAGCAGTGCCGGGAGTGGCTCGACGCCGCGATCGACCTCGTCCGGCCCGGCGTCTCGACCGATGAGATCGCCGCCGTCTGGCCCAAGGCCGAGGAGTTCGGCTTCGCCGGCGAGATGGAAGCCTTCGGGCTCCAGTTCGGCCACGGGCTCGGCGTGTCGATCCACGAGCGGCCGATCATCTCGCGCCTGGTCTCGATGGAGGATCCCAAGGAGATCAAGGAAGGCATGGTGTTCGCGCTGGAAACCTACTGCCCGGCCAGGGACGGCTACTCGGCCGCCCGCATCGAGGAAGAGGTCGTGGTTACCGACCAGGGGCCGAAGCTGATCAGCCTCTACCCGGCCGAGGACCTCCCGGTTTCGGCCAAATACTGAGCGAGGGAGGAGCGCGTGGCCAAGGCGGCCGGAAAGACGTCCCGGACGACCAGGGGGACGACCAGGGCGGCGACCAAGACGACGACCAAGACGACGACCAGGGGGGCGACGACGAAAGCGACGACCAAGGCGACGACCAAGGCGACGACCAAGGGGGCGGGGGCGCGCCGGTCCGCACGGCCCGCGCGCAAGCCGCAGGGCCCGCGCGCCAATGACGATATCGGCGAGGAGAGCCGGCTGAGGCTGTGGCGCTCTCAGCTCGAGATCCGCCATGTCGAAAAGCGCGCCCACGACCTGTTCCTGCAGAACCTGGTCCGCGGCACGGTCCACCTCTCGCTCGGCCAGGAGGCGGTGGCGGCCGGCTTCGCGGTGGCGATGAAAGACGGCGACTACACCTTCTGCACCTATCGCGGCCATGCCCATACGCTCGCCCGCGGCGCCTCGATGGAAGGCGTGCTCGGCGAGCTGATGGGCCGCGACTGCGGGTTGCTCAACGGCAAGGGCGGCTCGATGCACCTGACCAGCGTCGAGCACGGCGCGATGGGGTCCTACGCCATCATCGGGGCGCATCTGCCGATCGCGACGGGGGCGGCGTGGTCGGCCCAGTACCGCGGAACCGACCAGGTTTCGGTCTGCTTCTTCGGCGACGGCGCGACCAATATCGGCGCCTTCCACGAGGCGCTGAACCTGGCCCGGATCTGGTCGCTGCCGGTGGTCTTCGTCTGCGAGAACAACCTCTACATGGAATACACCCCGATCGCCGACGTGATCCCCGTGGAGCACCCGGCCGCCGACCGCGCGCCGGCCTACGGCATGGAGTCGATCATCGTCGACGGCAACGACGCCGATGCGGTCTACCGGGTGGCCCGCACGGCGTTCGCCAAGGCGCGCGCCGGCGGCGGGCCGTCGCTGATCGAGGCCAAGACCTACCGGCACAGCGGGCATTCCCGGGCCGATCCCGGCGCCTACCGACCGGAGGAAGAGGTCGCCGAGTGGCTTGCCCGGGACCCGATCCCGCAATACCGACGGAGGCTTCTCGAGTTCGGCATCGCCGAGGCGGTGATCGACGGCATCGACGCCGAGGTGCTGGCCGCGGTCGACACGGCGACGGAGACCGCCAAGGCTTCGCCCGTCCCGCCGGCCTCGATCCTGGAGAGCGAGGTCCATGCCGACGGAGGCGCGGCATGGCGGAACTGACCTACCGCGAGGCCGTCGCGGCGGCGATCTCGCAGGAGATGAGGCGCGACCCCTCGGTGGTCTTTCTGGGCGAGGACGTGGCGGCCGCCGGCGGCGTGTTCAAGACCACCGTCGGGCTCCTGGAGGAGTTCGGGCCGGGCCGGGTGCGCGACACGCCGATCTCCGAACAGGCGATCCTGGGCGCCGCGATGGGCGCCGCGATGACTGGCTTGCGGCCGATCGCCGAGATCATGTTCTCGGACTTCCTCGCGGTCTGCTGGGACATCGTCGCCAACGAGATCGCCAAATCGCGCTACATGACCAACGGCCAGGTCGCCTTCCCGCTGGTGATCCGCACCGCGAACGGCGGCGGGGTCGGGTTCGGCGCCCAGCATTCCCAATCGGTCGAGAACTGGGCGATGATGATACCGGGCCTCAAGGTCGTGGCTCCATCCACGCCGGCCGACGTGATGGGCCTGCTCGCCGCCTCCATCCGCGATCCCGATCCGGTGATGTTCTTCGAACAGAAATCGCTCTATGCCGCCAAGGGGGAGGCGCCCGACGGCGAGCATGTCGACACGCTGGGCGCCGCCAAGGTGGTGCGCGAGGGGACCGATGCGACCGTTCTCGCGCTCGCGGCCATGGTGCCGCGCGCGATCGCGGCGGCCGACCGGCTGGAGGCCGAAGACGGCATTTCGGCCTGCGTGATCGATGTGCGCACGCTGGTGCCGCTCGATACCCGGACGATCCTTTCCTCGGTCGCCGAGACCGGACATTTGTTCACCGTCGAGGAGAACCCGAGGCTCTGCGGCTGGGGGGCGGAGATCGCCTCGATCGCCGCCGAGGAGTGCTTCTACGACCTCGACGGGCCGATCGTGCGCATCACCACGCCGCATATTCCGCTGCCGGCGGCCGAGAACCTCGAGGGCCTGGCGCTGCCCTCGGTCGAGCGGATCGCCGGCACCGTGCGCGCCAACATGGGCTGAACCGACGATGGACATCCTGATGCCGCAGCTCGGCGAGACCGTCTCCGAAGGCACGGTGACGGTTTGGCGCAAGGCGCCGGGCGATGCGGTCGAGGCCGACGAGATCCTGTTCGAGATCTCGACCGACAAGGTCGAGGCCGAGGTCCCGGCGCCCGGCCGCGGCGTTCTGGTCGAGATCATCGTCGCCGAGGGCGCGACGGTCGCCGTCGGCGCCAGGCTCGGGGTGATCGCCGAGGACGGCGCGGTCGCGCAAAGCGCGGCGCCCGCGCCCGCGGACGGGAAAACGGCGGACGAGAAAACGGCGCCACCGGCCGCGGCGCTGGCGCCGTCGGGACGCTCCATCAAGTCCGTGCCGCGCCGCGATCCGGCCGGCCGGCCGCTCTCGCCCGCGGCCCGCCGGCTGATCGCCGGGCGCGGCCTCGACATCGCCGCCCTTTCCGGCACCGGCAAGGACGGCCGTATCACCCGGCGCGACATCGAGGGCCAGCTCGCCGGGGCCCCGGCCAGGGGCGATACCGAAACCGCGCCGCTCAGCCGCATCCGCAAGCAGATCGCCCGGAACATGGTGCGCTCCAAGGCGATCAGCCCGCATGTCCTGCAGGCCGTCGAGGTCGATTTTCAGGCGGTCGACGCCGCACGCGCCGCGCACGGCGAGGCCTGGCGGGCCAGGGAAGGCTACACACTCAGCTACCTGCCCTTCATCGCGCACGCGGTGTGCCGGGCGATCGCCGAATTTCCGCACGTCAACGCCTCGATCGAGGACGACGATTTGATCGTCCACCGCCGGGTCCATCTCGGCATCGCGGTCGACCTCGGCCCCGGCGGGTTGATGGCGCCGGTGGTGCGCGCGGCGGACGGACTCGATGTGGCGGCGCTTGCGCGCGGGATCCGCGATGTCGCGCGCCGGGCGCGGGCCGGCGCGATCGCCCCCGACGAGCTGTCGGGCGGCACCTACACGCTGTCCAATTCCGGCGCCTTCGGGACGCTCATCACCGCGCCGATCATCAACCAGCCGCAGGTTGCGATCCTGTCGACCGACGGGGTGCGCAAGAAGCCCGTGGTCATCGAGCAGCCGGCGGGCGACGCGATCGCCATCCGCCCCGTCGGCGTGCTGGCGCAATCCTTCGACCACCGCGCAATCGACGGCGCCTATTCGGCCGGTTTCCTGGGCCGGGTGCGCGAAGTCCTCGAGAGTACCGACTGGACCGCCGCGGTCTCGTGATCGGAAACAGGCGCCGGAGCGCGTGAGCGGCGGCGGCCGGGCCATCACGGTCCCGCGCGCTTCAGCTCCGCCGGATGCAGGGGGACGGAAGTCTTTGCGAATCCGGGCCTGGATGGGCCGTTAACCGGCCGTGCACGGGGATTTACGGGGCGTTTCAGGGGCGCTGAAACGGCGGTAGATCGGGGCGGTTTCGCGGGGCCGGATCGGGGCGGAAAATCCGGCGCGCGGCGCGGGTCCGTCGCGCCGGCGCCCGGCCGGCGCCTTCGACCGGCGCCGTCCGCGCCCGTGAGGAAGACGGGCCGGTCGTCCTGCACGCCGTTCGGGCAGGTCATCACGCCGCCGTCGAAGATGGCGGGCAGCGAGGAGCGCAGCGGCTCGTCGCGCAGCGGCCAGCAGGCGTTGCCGGGGACCGTCAGGAACCCGGCGGGGTCGTGGGCCGGATCGCGCAGGGTCCATGCGCCGCCGCTGCCGCCCACGGTGACCGGCTTCGCGGCGGTCGGGTTGGCGTTGAATCGGGATACGCCGATAAGGGGCACCGGACACCGCGGGAATGCCCGACCCGAACTTGCCCCTGCCGGATGCAGGGAG
Organism: Alphaproteobacteria bacterium; assembly: GCA_965202905.1. Lineage (GTDB taxonomy): Bacteria > Pseudomonadota > Alphaproteobacteria > MPNO01 > MPNO01 > CAYFYS01. The sequence goes on from OZ241868.1 coordinate 2,719,122, forward strand.
GACGATTGCGGGATCTCCCCGGAAACGTCGAGCGAACGCCCCGGCTCAGGACATGTAAGACGGGAGGGTTCCGGCCGGCCGTTCGTCGGTCGAAAGACTTTCAGGGGTCCGTCCGCCGAGGACCTTCAGGGCGCCGGCGTCCAACGCCCGTCCGGCGTAGAGCTCGTAGCGCCAAGCCCGATCGCCGCGCTATCCGGAGGCCGCGCTATCCGCAGACTGACGGCAGCCGCGCGTCATGATCCTGCCAAGCTATTGTTCTGATGAGAATCCTCGGTGTTGTTGTCCTCATCGCCGCTTTTCGTCCCCTGAACGCAGTTCCATTCGTGGATCGTCGGCCTAGTCCAGCGCGTCGACTCCGCGCTGCTATCCCTCACGCGGGGGGGGGGGGTGACAGCCTCGATGGTCTTTTTCGCGTCGTCGTTCACGTCTCATTCCTCCCTCAGGGCCTCGGTCGATCCATACGCCCCACCTGGACGCCCCACACGGCACACGCCGCCACAAGCGTTTTTCCTGGTTCTGTCGCCAACAAGCATCATGTCCGGCGCCGGCATCATGCGATCCGTCGGGGCGATCCGTCGGGGCGATCCGCCCGGTTTGCCGTCGCCTCGCAGAGGCGGCGCCATGACGCCGGCGGAGGTCTTGCACAGAGGTCTTGCAAGGACGACGAGCGATGAAGTTCGAGGAGCTTCATTCGAGGCGTCAAGCCCGGGAGCCGACACGGGAGCAGGCGGCGGAAGCGTTGGGTGTCCCTGGGGTGTCTCGCTACGCCGTTGGGAGAACCGGGTGGGAGAACCGGGTGGGAGAACCGGTATGAGGCGGAAGGCGCCGGGGGGCTTTCTATGACCGCCGCCTCATGACCGCCGGCCTCGGGCGCCTGGCGGGCGACACAGCCGCGCGCGCCGCCGCCGGTCCCGGCCCGAATTTCCAGCCCGATTCCGGTTGGATTTTCAGCCCAAAATCCAGACCGTTCACCCAGGCCATTCACAAAGATTTTGTCCCACTGCATACGCGCTGGCCCTGGCGGATCGACCGAGACTTTAGAATCCCCCGGTGAATCCCCCGGTATCCCCCGGCCGATGACGATCCGGCGACCAGCTGGCGACCAGAACGCATTCGAATGTCTCGATAAGTCGATCCATCGACATGAAACCAGATAAAAACCAGCGGTTCGAAGCGAAAGATTCGAACCGCTAGAACAACCCGAACCGCCGGCGGCCGGCGCGCCTGGCGAAGTATTGCTGGTGGTAGTCCTCAGCGATCCAGTAGGCCGGGGCGGGCAGGATCCGGGTGGCGATGTCGCCGCGGTGGCGACCGCTGGCCTGCTCGGCTTCGAGCGAGGCCTTGGCGGCGGCGTTCTGGTCCTCGTCGTGGGTGAAGATCACGGTGCGGTACTGGGTGCCGAAGTCGGGACCCTGGCGATCGACCTGGGTCGGGTCGTGCGCCCCCCAGAAGACCGCGAGCAGATCGTCGTAGCGCACCGCTTCGGGATCGTAATCGACCTGGACGACCTCGGCATGGCCGGTCCGTCCGGTGCAGACCTGCTCGTAGGTCGGGTGTTCGGTCGCGCCGCCCATGTAGCCGACCGAGGTGGCGGCGACGCCCTCGACCCGCCGGAACGCCTCTTCGACGCCCCAGAAGCAGCCGGCGCCGAATGTCGCTTTCGCCATGACGAGCCTCCGCTTGTTTCCGGACCCTGATCTAGCGGATCAACCGAGACATTTGAATCCCCCCGGTGAATCCCCGGTGAATCCCCCGGCCAATGACGATCCGGCGACCTTGACGTATTCGAATGTCTGGTAGTGTCTCAAGTTTGAAAAGCCCAAGCCGCAGCCGCAGCCCGTCGAACCGGGGCCGCGGTGGATGCGTCGGTTCACGAGGCTGACCGCACGAGGCCGACCGACGGCTTCTCCAGGAAGACCGGGAACCATCTGCACATGCTCTCGCTCTACTTCACGCACGACGACTTCGTACGCATCCACGAGACGCTGAAAGGCGCCCCGGCGATGGCGGCGGGCGTATCGGATACGCTGCGGGGCATGGGATGGATCACCGGGGAATGGATCACCGGCTCGATCGGCGCGCAGGCGGCGAAGCCGAGGCGATCCGATTCAAACCGGGACACTACACCGAATTGCGCCGTCTGTCGCCAACAGGCGTTATGTCCGGCGCCATGCGGTATTCGCCATCCAACCGTGCGCGCCGCGCGTCCACGCAATCCCTGGAACCGCACCGGATTCGCCGGGTCGGTTTGCCGGCACACACCCAACGCGGCCGCCGTCGCTCTCCGCAGATCGACGGCGGCCGTGCGTCATGAGCCCGCGCTGTCGGGGTAGTAATTAAGGGTCTCGACCGCCTCGGGATCGCCGCCGCCTTCCGTCCCTGTCATGCCGTCCCATTCGCGGATGATCGGCCGGGTCCAGCGCGTCAGCGCCTCATTCTGGGAGGGGGTACTAAGGGCGTCCCGATGGTTGGTCATGTCTTCTCTCCCGGAGTTCAAGAGTTGGGCTCTGTCGCGCCGTCAACCGCCTGTGAGCGATCCGCCTTCGACACACGCCGATCGTATCGACCAGCGGCCTGCCGGTCAACGTGAAAATTGCGGGTAGTGTCCCGGTTTGAAAAGCCCCAGCCGCAGCCCCAGCCCGTCGAACCGGGGCCGCGGTGGATGCGTCGGTTCACGAGGCTGACCGCACGAGGCTGACCGACGGCTTCTCCAGGAAGATCGGGAACCCATCTGCACATGCTCTCGCTCTGACTTCACGCACGACGACTTCGTGCGCGTCCACGAGACGCTGAAAGGCGCCCCGGCGATGGCGGCGGGCGTATCGGACACGCTGCGGGACATGGAATGGATCACCGGGGAATGGATCCTCTGCTCGATCGACGCGACCGCCAGGGCGTCTCCGCGCCGATGACGAGGCGTTCGAGCGCAAGAACATGCGGGTCGGCGACGCCCATCGCGCGCAGCGCCCCGGCCAGGCGCAGCACGTATTCGACGTTGGCGCCGCTGGGACCGTGGCTGCGCGCCACCTGGGCGGCGATCGCCTCCAGCGGGGCGGGGCCGAGATAGTTGGGGTTGTCCTCGCTTGCCCGATACACGAAGGCCGGGACCGGATCGCGCCCGGCTTCGGCGAAGGCGAGATCGAGCACGACCCGGTCGTAGCCGCCTTTTTCCCGGTGCGCGAGCGCGCCCAACACCCGCCCGCGCACCGCCTCCTCGACGCGGTAGGCCATGCCCCAGCACCGCGCGCCGGCCTCGCGCACCAGGGTGACCACCCGACCCGGATCGCCGGGTACGCCGCGGTGATCGGTCGAGCCCTGCCAGAACCGCCGCGCGAAGCCGTCGATCGCCGCCGGCGCCCGCTCGACATAGGGAAAGTCCGGGCGCCACACCAGCGAGCCGTAGCCGAAAATCCACTCGCTCACGCGCCGTCTTTCTCCGCGCCCGACCGGCTCACGCGCCCGGCCGGCTCAGTAGAACGCCAGCGCCCGCATCTCGATGCTCTCGCGGATCTTCGCGTCCGGCGGGCTGGTCGGATCGTTGAACGCGGTGTGGGCGGTAAACCGCACGCCGGCCGACGGATCGGTGTCGAACACCTTGAAGACGAGCGCCTCGTCGCGGGTCATATAGGGAAAATAGTAGAACCGGTGATCCGGGCTGTAGGAGATATGGTAGGTCTCCCCGGTCCGGTCCCTGTAACGCCGTTCGTTGCGGATGAAGCCGATCTCGGGGATCGACCGCCCGTCGCAGAGCGCGAGCGGCTCGGATTCGATCACCGGCGCGACCGGCCGCCAGGTCTGGACGATGCCGTAGCGGCCCTCGAGCGCCTCTTCGGCTTCCTCGGGCGGCAGGAAGTCGCGCACGCGCTGCGGCGCCGAGCGCTCGGTGTAGTCGTTATGCACCGAATGGACCGTCCGGCGGAGCCAGCGCTCGGCATGGCGCGATGCATCGGCGGTCCGAAGCGTGTGATCGAACACCACCACGCGCCTGGCGCCGCTGTACTCTTCGATCAGCCGCTCGGTTTCCGGATAGTAGACGTTGAGAACCTCGTCCTCGTCGTAGAAATTCTTCACCGCCGTCGGGCGGGCGGCGAAGGCGAAGCCGTGCGTCGACAGCGCGAACTCCTCGTCCGCCAGGCGCCCGTTGTCGATCCGCACCGTGCGCGCCTCGCAGGTCGCCGGGTGCGCCTTGTGGGCCTCCTCCGGCCAGTCGATGTACTGGATGGGATGATGGCCGTCATCGACGATGTAATTCACCTTCGCCTCGACGCAGGCGTGCTGCATCGAGGGATCCGCCAGTCGGGCGCTGTCAGGCATCATGCTTCGTCCCGTTCCGTTGGCCGTGGTTGATCATGGTCGGCCGTGGTTGGTCGTGGTTGGTCGTGGCGCATTCTACATCGCGCGACCGCCCAGGGAACATGTCTCGCGCCGCGCGCGGTTCTCAGCTTCCCGGATCTGTGGTTTCCTTGGGCCGACCAACCAGGGGGGACCTGCCGGTGATCGACCTCTACACCTCGGCCACGCCCAACGGCCAGAAGATCCACATGATGCTGGAGGAGACCGGGCTCGAATACGAAGAGCATTGGGTCGATCTCGAAAAGGGTGAGCAGTTCGATCCCGAATTCCTGAAGATCAGCCCCAACAACAAGATCCCGGCGCTGGCCGACAGCGAGGGGCCCGACGGCAAGCCGGTGGCGGTGTTCGAGTCGGGCGCGATCCTGCTCTATCTCGCCGGGAAGACCGGCCGGTTCCTGCCCGCCGAACCGCGCGCCCGGCTCGATGTCCTGCAGTGGCTGTTCTGGCAGGCCGGCGGGTTCGGGCCGATGCTGGGCCAGGCCCATCATTTCCGCGCCTACGCGCCGGAGAAATTCGACTACGCCTTCGACCGCTATACCAACGAGGCGCGCAGGCTGTACCAAATCCTCGACAAGCAGCTCGCCGATCACGAATACGTCGCGGGCGCGTACTCGATCGCCGACATGGCGATCTTCCCGTGGTGCCGGCTGCACGGCCGCCAGGGCCAGAAGCTCGAGGATTTCCCCAACGTGCTGCGCTGGTTCGAGACCATCCAGGCGCGTCCGGCCGTCGGCAAGGACATGGAGCGCCTGACCGATACCGCCGACCGATGGGAATGGACCGAGGAAAGCTGGTCGAACATGTTCGGCGCGCAGCAGTACCGCAGACGCTGAGCCCCGGGCCGGCCGGCCGATGACCGTGCCGATGACCGTCTCCCTGTTCCTGCACTGCGCCGGCGCGGTCGCCGACCCGGCGGCGTTTCCGACGGCGGTCTGCGCCGGACCGGGCCGGGCGCTGGCGGCGATCGACGGCGTCACCTCGGTCGAGCTCTACACGCCGCTGGAGATCAGCGATCCGATGGTCGATGACGGGACGGGCCCGCCTCTGGTCATCCAGATCCGGTTCGCCGCGCCGGTCGCCGCCGAGACGGCGCTGCACGGAAACGCGCTGGCGGCGGCGCTGTCGGAATTCCAGGCCCTGCCGATCCGCGACTGGCACGTCCGCTACGATGTCGTCCTCGGCGAGCCCGTCGCGGGTGCGGGCGAGACCGATCCGGCGACCACCGCGGTCCCGGTCTGCTACCTGGTGCGCTACGAGAGGCCGGCCAGGGACGAGGCCCGTTTCATCGCGCGCTATCGCGCGAGCCACCCGCCGATCATGGCCCGGCTGCCGGACATCCGCCGTTGCGAGATCTACACGCCGCTGGATTGGGCGGATGCGCCGGCGATCGAGCGCGCCGACCACATGCTGATCTGCGACACGAGCTTCGAGACGGCGGACGCGCTGAACGCCGCGCTGCGCTCGAAGGTGCGCGACCGCCTGCGCGAGGACTATCGCAGCCTGCCGCCCTTCGACGGACGATGCACCCATTTCGGAATGCGGCGGACCCGCCTGTCGGAATGCGGCGGACCCGCCTGTCGGAATGCGGCGGACCCGCCTGTCGCCCCGAAAATGGCGGCAGGGAGAACGGCGGCAGGCGCGGCGCGGCCTTGACCGGGCCGGCCGGGGCGGCGAAGTTGCGGCCGCCCGGGACGAGGGCCGGGACGAGGGATCAGGACAGGGGCCGGGACGAGGGGCCGGGACGAGGGGAGGCGGATGAAGGCGGCGGCGTTCGAATACCGGAAGGCGCGGTCTCTGGAGGAGATCTGCCGGGTCCTGGCCGCGCCCGCGGACGGCGCCGAGCACAAGATCATCGCCGGCGGGCAGACCCTGGTCCCGCTGATGGCGATGCGGCTCGCCAGGCCGACGCTGCTGGTCGACATCAACGATGTCGAGGCGCTGCAGGGCGTCGCGATCGAGGGCGATGAGCTGGTGATCGGAGCGGGCGCGCGCCAGCGCGCGGTCGAGCGGTCCGAAGAGGTCGCGCGCGCGGCGGCGCTGCTTGCCAAGGCGCTCGGCTTCGTCGGACACCAGCAGACGCGCAACCGCGGAACCATCGGCGGCAGCCTGGTTCACGGCGACCCGTCGGCCGAGATTCCGCTGGCCGCGCTGGTGCTGGACGCCCGCCTGTACGCCCGCAGCGTCCGCGGCGGCGTCTGCTACCCGGCCGCCGGGTTCTTCGAGGGGCCGATGACGACCGCGCTGGCCGACGACGAATGCCTGACCGGGATCCGGTTTCCGATCTGGCCCGGCGCGCGCGTCGGCAGCGGCTTTCACGAGGTCGCCTCGCGTCATGGCGACTTCGCGATCGTATCGGCCTGCGCCCAGCTCCAGCTCGATTCGGCCGGCCGGTGCGCGCGGATCGCGTTGGGCGTCGGCGGCGCCGCACCGACGCCGGTCCGGCCGGCCGCCGCGGAAGCGGCGCTGGCGGGCAAGACGCCGGATCGCGAGACGATCGCCGCCGCGGCCGATGCGGCGGCCGATGCGCTGGAGCCCGATTCCGATCTGCATGCGAGCGCCGGGTATCGCCGGCGGGTCGCCGGCGTGCTCCTCGGGCGGGCGATCGGGCAAGCGGTCACGGAGGCCTCGGCATGACCGGGGTCGCGATCGCGGTGACGGTCAACGGCGCCGTACACGACGCCCGCGTGCCGCCGCGCATGACCCTGGTCGATTTCCTGCGCGACGTGCTGCGCCTGACCGGCACCCATGTCGGCTGCGAGCACGGGATCTGCGGCGCCTGCTCGGTGATGTTCGACGGCGCGCCGATCCGTTCCTGCCTGATGTTCGCGGTCCAGGCCGATGGCCACGAAGTCCTGACGGTGGAAGGGCTGAGCCGCGGCGACGGCGCGCTCGGCGACATCCAGGATGCGTTCTGGGAATGCCACGCCATGCAGTGCGGCTACTGCACGCCCGGCATGATGATCGCCGCCCACGCGCTGCTGGCGGACGACCCCGATCCGGGCGCCGACGACATCCGCGTGGCGATCTCCGGCAATCTGTGCCGGTGCACCGGCTATACCCAGATCGTCGAGGCGGTCGCGCTCGCCGCCCGGCGGCGGCGCGGCGAGACGGGAGACGGGCCATGAGCGCCGGGCCCCCGCACGGCGCCAACTACCGCTACGTCTCCCGCAAGCGGCGCACGAAGGAGGACCGGCGCTTCGTCGCCGGCAAGGGCAATTTCGTCGCCGACGTCGCGCTGCCGGGGATGAAGCATGTCGCCCTCGTGCCGAGCCCGCATCCGCGCGCGCGGCTGGTCTCGATCGACGCGTCCGCAGCGCTGGCCACGCCGGGCGTCCACGCGGTGCTCACCGGCGACGAGCTCGCCCGGCACACCCGGCCGCTCTATCACGGGCTGGACCTGCCGGCGATCAAGTGGTTTCCGCTGGCGGTCGGCATGACCCGCTATGCCGGGGAATGGGTCGCGGCCGTGGTCGCGGACTCGCGCTACATCGCCGAGGACGCGGCCGAGCTCGTCGCCGTCGACTACGAGCCTTTGCCGGCGGCGGTCGGGATCGAGTCGCTGATCGAGCCCGACTCGCCGCTGGTCCACCCCGAGCACGGCTCCAACGTGCTCTTGCGCAAGACCTTCGTCTGGGGCCCGGTGGAGGACGACTTCGCCGCGGCCGCGCACCGGCTCGCCTACCGCGCCCGATGGGGCCGCAGCTCCACCGTGCCGATCGAGACCTTCGGGGCGATGGCCCGCTGGGATCCGATCGGGGAGATCCTCGACGTCTGGGCCTCGATCCAGATGCCGAACTACATCGAGCAGATCGCCGACGCGCTGAGCCTCCCGCTGAATTCCGTGCGCGTGCACAACGATGTCGATGTCGGCGGCAGCTACGGCGTCAAGCGCGGCATCAAGCACACCGTCCTGGTTTCCCACCTCGCGCGCACGCTGGGCATGCCGGTGCGGCTGATCGAGGACCGGCTGGACAATATGTCGGGCGGCGATGCGCACGGCCCCGACCGGCTGTTCGACGTCGCGCTCGCCTTCGACGACGACGGCGCCATCCGCTCGATGAAGCTGCGCGCGATCGACGATGTCGGCGCCTATCCCGGCCGCGGGCCGCTGCAACTCGGCAAGCCGATCACCGCCCTGGTCGGGCCCTACCGGATCAACAGCGTCGAGTACGAGGCAATCTCGGTGACCTCCAACAAGACCGGCCAGGTACCGGTGCGCGGCTTCGGCCAGTCGCCGACCAACTTCATGATCGAGACCGGGATCGACGAGGTCGCCCGCCATCTGGGGATCGACCGGCTGGAGATCCGCCGGCGCAACCTGATCGGCAAGGACGAGTTCCCCTGGCGGATTCCGACCGGCACCGAATACGACAGCGGCGACTACCATGCGGTGCTCGACAAGGCGCTCGCGCTGGCCGACTATCCCGCGCTCATCGCCCGGCGCGATGCGGTGCGCGCCGGGGGACGGCTCGCCGGCATCGGCGTCGCGACGTGCCTGGAGCCCGGTGGCGGCAACAACATCTTCGAGCAACTTCTCAACGAGCGGCTGGAGATCACGACCTTCGTCGAATCCTGCCTGATGCGGGTCGATGCGCACGGCGAGATCACCGCGGTGATGGCGACCACGACCTCGGGCCAGGGCCACGAGACCCTGGTGGCGACGATCGCCGGCGAGGAGCTCGAGCGCGACCCCGACGACATCCGGGTCACCCACGCCGATTCGCTGGAGGCGCTGCCGACCCGCAGCCCGGTGGCGAGCCGGATGGCGATCGTGCTGGGCGGCGCGACCTCGCAAGCCGCACGCAAGATCAAGACGAAGATGGTCGGGATCGCCGCCCACAACCTGGGCGTCGGGATCGAGCGGATCGAATACCAGGCGGGCGCGTTCTTCGTCATCGGCGAGCCCTCGCGCAAGCTCGCCTGGGAGGAGATCGCCTCCATCGCCCATCGCCAGATCCACAAGATGCCGCCCGGGGTGGAGCCGTGCCTGCAGGAGATGTCGGTCCTTCAGGTGCCCGGCGCCTCGGGCCAGCTTCCCGACGAGAACGGCGAGATCCAGCTCTACCCCTGTTTTTCGTTCCAGGCGCATGTGCCGTTCGTCGAGATCGACCCGGGCACCGGCAAGATCGAGGTCACCGACTACGCCATCGCCCATGACTGCGGCACGGTGATCAACCCCGACATCGTGCGCGGCATGATCATCGGCGGCCTGGCCCACGGGGTGGGCGCGGCGCTGTTCGAGAAATTCGCCTATGACGAGTCCGGTCAGTTCCTGGCCGGCTCGTTCGTCGACTACCTGCTGCCGTCTGCGATGGAAATCCCGCTGGTCCGGGACGTCGAGCACTGCACGCCGTCGCCCAAGACCTCGCTCGGCCAGAAGGGCTCCGGCGAGGGCGGCTATCTGGGGGCGCCGGCGGCGGTGGCAAGCGCCGTCAACGACGCGCTCGCGCCGCTCGGCATCTCCATCGCGGAGCTGCCGATGCGGCTGTCCGACATCGAGGCGGCGATCGACGCCGGGCGCACGGAGCGCCCGGCATGATCATCGACGACGCCCATTCGCACCACGCGCGCACCACGCACCACGCGCCGGAGCCCGCCGAGATGGTCTGCGATTCGGCGCTGGACGAGGCCGCGACCGCGGCTATTCCCGGCGGAACCGCCCGGCGCCCGTCCCGTATCGGCGGGGCGGGATCGGCGGGGCGGGGAGCGCCTGAACGGCGGCGCTTGCGGCGGCGCTTGCCGGGAGTCGGCCATGAGTGAGTTGGAATCGCTGTCCGGAACGGTCGCCGGGCTTCTGATCGAACGGCGCCAGACGGTCTCGGTCTCCGAATCCGCGTGCGGCGGGCTGATCTCGGCCGCGCTGATCGCGATCCCGGGCGCATCGGCCTGTTTCCTGGGCGGCGGGGTCATCTACACGAGACAGGCGCGGCGCGGCCTGTTGCGGCTGACCGCCGCCCAATCGCGCCAGCGCGGCGCGACGCAGGACTACGCGCTGCTCACCGCGCGCACGATCCGCGCCCGGCTGGGCTCGACCTGGGCGCTGGGCGAGAGCGGCGCGGCCGGGCCGACGGGCAACCGCTACGGCGACGCTTCGGGCCATGCCTGTTTCGCCGTCAGCGGCCCGATCGAGCGTTGTCTGACCATCGAGACCGGCGACGACGACCGCGAGGCCAATATGTGGCGCTTCGCCAAGGCGGGGCTCGACCTTCTGGAGCGCATGATCGTCGCCTGCGGCGAGACGGCGACGGTCTACGGCATCGGCAATTGCGACGCCTGCCGGGCCGCCCGGCAGTGGTTCGACCGGGAGCGCATCGCCTACCGGTTCCACAATGTCGACACCGGGGGGCTGGAGGCGACGACCCTGAACGCCTGGATCGGCGAGCACGGCTGGGAGGCGTTGCTCAACCGGCGCAGCAAGACTTGGCGCGCGCTGCCCGAGACGGTGCGCAAGGCGATCGGCCCGGTCTCGGCCGCTTCCCTCATGCTCGCCCACCCCAAGCTCATCCGCCGCCCGGTGATCGATTTCGGCGAGCGTTCGCTGATCGGCTTCGACCAGGACATCTGCGCGGCGGTCGGGGAGATACGGCGCCAGGGCCGGCCGGCGGATCCGCCTCGACGCTCTTCCGGGCGGTGACGCCGGCGCGCCCGACATCGGCGAATCGAGGCTTCCCTGGAATCGAGCATCCGGAATCGAGCACCCGGGATCGAGCATCGACGCCGACGCCTCGGCAGTCGAAGCGTTCCCGGCTACTCCAGGCCGAACGACCCCAGCAACTCCTCGCGGCTCAGGAGAAGGCGGCAGAGATGGGAGAATAGCCTTGCAGAACTGCCTTTCCGAAGTATCGGGGATTGTCCGGCCCTGGCGTATTACCGTTTTTCGTCACTTGCACCAGCACCTTATCCCCACCTGTCAGGGGGAATAGAACGGTGTCCGGACCGTTCGCGCCGAAGCCTTGCTTCAGCATCAAATCAGCGCTGCGGGATTGCCCCGGGCACGGCGTTTCGTTGACGCCGCCGCTTTCTGGAGGCGGTTCGGCAGGCGCCGGATCGGCTCGTCGGGATCGTCGAGGCCGACGAGACGTTTGTTCTCGAGAGCCGAAAGGGGGGAGAGCGGAAGCTGGACCGCAAGCCACGCCGGCGCGGCCCTCGGCCCCACCCTGCCCGCTCTCAACGCAGAGAGCGTGAAGAAGGCGCTGGAGCCGGTCGTCGCGCGGGACGCCTTGCTCGTCTCCGACGCCAGCCGCTGCGACAGTCGGACAAACGGCAGGGAACCCGTACCGGACAACTCGGAACGTTCTCGACAGAGACCGACTAAACGCTTGCGGCGGCGTCAGCAACGATCTACCTTACGGATCTGCGCCGTGCCCCACCGTGTGGGGTGTCCAGACCGGCCGAGGCTTGGAAAGAGGAATGAGGCATGAAAAAGATCGTCGAGACTTTCACCACCACCCCCGCGAAGGACAGCAGCGCGGAGTTGACACGCTGGACCCGGCCGACGATCCACGAACTGGGCCGCGTCCAGGGGACGGAAAGCGGCGCCCACGTCATAACCGTAGAGAATAACCATGACAGGCCCCTTGATTCGTAGGCATTGCCTGGTCATCGTCGCCTCGAGACAGGCTCCCGGCGACGGCGGCTCGCCGGGTTCGACGAGATGGAACCATCTGCAGTGAGCTGAGGCCGCCGCGGACCCGCTCGCCGGCGTCGTCGATGCTTTGGTGGGGGATGTCGAGCGCCGCTGCGCCAGCGACGACAGAATCGGACAAACGGCAGGAAACCCGTACCGGACAACTCGGAACGTTCTCGACAGAGCCCGGCCAAACGCTTGCGGCAGCGTCAGCAACGATCTACCTCACGGATCTGCGTCGCGCCCCACCGTGTGGGGTGTCCAGACCGGCCGGGGCTTGGAAGGAGGAATGAGGCATGAAAAAGATCGTCGAGGCTTTCACCACCACCACCCCCGCGAAGGACAGCAGCGCGGAGTTGACACGCTGGACCCGGCCGACGATCCACGAACTGGGCCGCGTCCAGGGGACGGAAAGCGGCGTGAACCTTGCAGAGATAGAAAATTCGGGTTACAATGAGGGGCCATCATGACGCACGGCCGCCCTCGGTCTGCGGGCGGATAGCGCGGCGTCGGCTACATGGCGCTGCGGGTTCTACGCCGGACAGGCGCCCGACGCCGGCGCCCTGAAGGCCCTCGGCGGACAGACCCCCGAAAGTATTTCGACCGACGAACGGCCGGCCGGAACCCTCCCGCCTCACATGCCCTGAACCGGGGCGCGCTTTCGACATTTCCGGGGGATCCCGCAATCGTCCTCCCTGCATCCGGCAGGGGCAAGTCCGGGTAGGGTATTCCCGCCGTGTCCGGCGTCTCTTATCGGCGTATCCCGATTCAACGCCAACCCGACCGCTGCGCGCGCCCGCGGCGAGTGGCGGCGGATCGAGCGCACCGCCGAAGCGCTGCCCTGGCTGCGCTATGACCATGCGCAGAGCCTCCTCCGCGCGAAGGCCACCGCCGGACCGCCCGGGCCGGCCGGCGTCAACGACTACATCGCCGACGGGCGATGGTCCAGGCCGCAGGCGGCGATCCCGCCGCCTCGGGCTTCGTCGGCCGCTTTCACGACCGGCTGCGCGACGAGCCGCTGCGCTCCTCGCTGCCCGCCATCTTCGACGGCGGCGTGGTGACCTGCCCGAACGGCGTGCAGGATTGCCGGCCCGTCTTCCTCACGGGCGCGGCGCCGGCCGGGCTTGTGGTACACCGCCGACGGCCGCAGCGCCTCGCCCGGCCTGTTCCGACTGTTCTGATGGCCGAGCCGACCCCGCGAAACCGCCCGGATCTACCGCCGTTTCAGCGCCCCTGAAACGCCCCGTAAATCCCCGTGCAAGCCCCGTGCAAGCCCGGATTCACAAAGACTTTCCGCCGCCCCGCAGCCCCGCCGAAATCCCCCCAACCCCTGGGTTTCCGGGATCTTCCCGGCATCTTCCGGATTCACAAAGACTTTCGTCCCCCGACATTGGCCAGCATCGGCCCGGGCCGGCCGGCGGATCCGCCTCGAACTTCTCCCGGGCGGCGACGCCGGCGCGTTTGTAAATCGAGCGCCCCGCCTACTCGTTCCGCAGCAGCGGCGCGGCCTTTTGGCCGAGCGCCCGCCACGTCCCGACGAAGCCGAAGGCAAGCGTCAAGACGGCCGAGACCGCCGCGGTGGCGATAACGATCTCGGGCTGAAAGACCCACTCGATGCGCATCACGAAACGGGCGACCGCCCAGGCGGAGAGCGTGCCGAGCGCGGCGGCGATCGCCGCGGTCGCGATTCCCAGGAGCCCGTATTCGATCGCATAGGCCTGGAGTACGCGCCCGCGGGTCGCGCCCAGCACCTTGAGCACCACCGCGTCATAGACCCGGCGGCGGTGGCCGGCCGCGGCGGCGCCGGCCAGCACCAGAACCCCGGCCGCCAGCGTCACCGAGGCCGCCGCCCGCACGGCGGCCGCAACCCGGTCGAGCAGCGCCTGGACCAGCGCCAGGACCTCGGCCACACGGATCGCAGTGACATTGGCGAACCGGTCGGTGACCGCGGTCTCGATATCGGTCAGCGAGGCCGGCCGCGCGCCCACGGTGGCAAGCTGGGTCTGCGGCGCGCCTTCGAGCACGCCGGGCGAGAACACCATCACGAAGTTGATGCGCAGCGAGCGCCAGAGCACCTCGCGGATATTGGCGACGCGGCCGGTTATCTCGCGGCCCAGCACGTTGACGCTCAGATCGTCGCCGATGCCGAGCCCGAGCCCGTAGGCGGCGCCGGCCGAGAGCGAGATCAGCGGCGGTCCGGCATAGTCCGGCGGCCACCAGGAGCCGGCCAGAAGCCGGGCGCCGGCGACCGGCTCCGCCGACCAGGTTATGCCGCGACTGCCGCGCAGCAGCCAGCGGGCGTCGGGGTCGATCGACGCGCGGGCGGCCGGCGTGCCGTCGATCGCGGTGATCCGGCCGCGCAGCATCGGCACGCGCGCGAGATCCGCGCCGGCGTCGACCTGCCGGACGGTCTCCTCGAACGCGGGCGCCTGCTCGGGCTGGAGATCGACGAAATAGAAATCCGGCGCCCGGGCGGGCAGGCTGCGCTCGATCTGATCGCGCAGATTGCCCTCGATCGAGGCCACGGCGACCAGCACGGTGAGCCCGAGACCGAGCGAGAGCACGACCTTCGAGGTCGGCGCGCCCGGGCGGTGGAGGTTGGCGAGCGCGAGCCGCAGCGTCGGGCCGCGCACGCCGCCGATCCGCGCCGCGCCGCGTTCCAGGCCGAGGCCGGCCAGGCGGAACAGCGCGAAGGCCGCCGCCGCGCCGCCGATGAACCACATCGCGAGCCCGCGGTCGTTCGCCGCCGCCAGCACAAGACCGGCAAGCGCGAGCGCCGCCAGCGCGGTTGCCGCGATCGCCCAGGGCCGCGGGGCCACGCGGGCGGGCGCCACGGAGTCGCGGAACAGCGCCGAGCCCGGCGCCTGGCAGGCGCGGGCGAGCGGCCACAGCGAAAAGACCAGCGCGGTCAGGACGCCGTAGGCCGCGGCCAGGCCCAGCACGTCCGGGTAGACTCCGAACCGGCCGGTCACCTGGAGCGCCGAGGTGATCGCCTCGGCCGCGATCAACGGCGCCGCGACCCCGATGGCGAGCCCGGCGGCGATGCCGACCGCCGCCATGACGGCAATCTGGAACAGGTAGATTCCGAAGATGGCGCCCGACGGGGCGCCGATGCATTTGAGCGTCGCGATGGTCGCCATGCGCCCGCCGAGATAGTGGCCGACCGCGTTGCCGACGCCGACCCCGCCCACGAGCAGCGCGGTCAGCCCGATCAGGGTCATGAAGATCCCGGTCCGCTGGACGAGCCGGCCGGTCGCGGGCGACGCGTTGGTCCGGTCGCGGATCCGCCATGCGGCCGCGGGGAAGCGCTCGCCCAGCGCGCCGCGCCAGGTATCGGGCTCGACACCGGCGGGCAACCGGATTTTGTAGTGATAGCGCACCAGGCTGCCCGGCCGGATCAGCCCGGTCGCGGCCAGACTCCCGGTCGCCACCATCACCCGCGGGCCGAGGCCGATCAGCCCGCCGCTGCCCAGCCGGTCGGGCTCATGCCCGATCGCCGCGCGGACCTCGAAGGCGGCGTCGCCGATGACGATCTTTCCGCCGCGTTCGATGCCCAGCCGGCGCAGCAACCGCGCCTCGACCGCGGCCCCCCAGAGACCGTTCTTCAGGGCAAGCGCCGTCTCCGCCGGCTGGTCGGGAACCAGCGCGAGCGCGCCGTAGAGCGGGTAAAGCCGGTCGACCGCCTTGAGCTCGACCAGCGCGCGGCGGCGGCTGTCGCCGGTGCGCGCCATCGAGCGCATGGTCAAGGACCGGGCGGCCGTCGCGCTGTCGTTCAGCCAGCGGCGCTGTTCGTCGGAGACGTCGCGGTGGAGGAGGCTGAGCGCAACGTCGCCGCCCAGCATGGTGCGGCCGTCGGCCTCGAGGCCTGCGCGGATCGCCTCGGCGGTCGAGCCGATCGCCGCGACCGCGCCGACCCCCAGCGCGAGGCAGGCGATGAAGATCCGGAAGCCACCGAGGCCGCCCCGCAGTTCGCGCAGCGCCAGCCTGACGATCACGCCGCTCATCCCGGCGCCTCGCGCGTGGCGCGATCGGCGACGATCCTGCCGTCGGCCAGCACCAGCCCGCGGGCGCAGCGCGCGGCAAGCTCCGGGTTGTGGGTGACCAGAAGCAGGGTCGAGCCGGCCTGGGCGGCGAGCTCGAACAGGAGCGCGATCACCGCCTCGCCGGTCTCGCCGTCGAGATTGCCGGTAGGCTCGTCGGCCAGCAGCAGCGACGGGCCGGTCACGAACGCGCGCGCGATGGCCACCCGCTGCTGCTCGCCGCCGGAAAGCTGGCCCGGATAGTGGCTCAGCCGGTGGTCCAGCCCGACGCGACCGAGCGCCGCGGCGGCGCGCGCGAACGCATCGCCGGACCGGGCCAGCTCCAGCGGCACCGCGACGTTCTCCAGCGCCGTCATGGTCGGCACCAGGTGGAAGTTCTGGAACACGATGCCGATGCGCTCGCGGCGCAGCCGGGTCAGCGCGTCCTCGTCGAGCCCGGCGAAATCGGCGCCGGCGATCTCAATTCGTCCGCCGGTCTGGCGCTCGAGCCCGGCAATCACCATCATCAGGCTTGTCTTGCCGGACCCCGACGGTCCGACCACGCTGATCGTCTCCCCGGCCCCGATGGAAAGGTCGATGCCGCGAAGGATCTGCACAGGACCCGCCGCGCTCTCCAGCATCAACTCCACCCCGTCCAGGTGGACGAGCGGTGCGGCGGGCGGCGTGCTGTCTGGCATCGGCGGGCGCGGTCTCGGCTCGGCGGTCGGCGGCGGTCGGTCCAAGGCTCGATATGGCGGTTTTCGCCGGCGAATCAATATCCGGGCGCGCGCGGCGCTGGCGCTGGCGGCGATGCTGGCGGCGATGCTGGCGGGCCTTGTCGCGGGCGATCCGGCGGCCGCACGCCAGCAGGTCCTGCTCGCCTTCGGGGACAGCCTGACCTCCGGCTTCGGGCTCGAGGCCGGGCATTCGTTCCCGGCCCGGCTCGAGGCGGCGCTGGCCGAGGCGGGTCACGATGTCGAGGTGATCAACGCCGGCGTGGCGGGCGACACGACAACCGGGGGCCGGGCGCGGCTGGGCTGGTCGCTGGCCCGGAAGCCCGATGCGGTGATCGTCGAACTCGGCGCGAATGACGGGCTGCGCGGCATCGACCCGGCGCTGACGGCGGCCAATCTCGATGCAATCCTTACCGAGTTGAACCGTCGGGCGTTGCCCGTCCTGCTCACCGGCATGTATGCCCCGCCCAATCTCGGGCGCGAGTACGGGACCGCGTTCAACGCCATCTTTCCGAGGCTCGCGGAAAAGCACGGCGTGGTCTTCCTGCCGTTCTTTCTCGATGGCGTGGCGGCGCAGCCGTCGCTGAACCAGCCCGACGGAATCCACCCCAATGCCGAAGGCGTCGCCGTTATCGTAGGGCGAATCCTGCCCTATGTTATCGAAATACTGCCCTGATCCGGAGGATGTCATGACGACCAGCACGGCGGGGTTTCGGATCGCGCATGCCGGCGGCGGCGAACGGTGGCAGGACCTCGTCGAGTCGTGCCTCGATCAACTCGGCCCGACGGAAGACGCGACGCTGGGCTTCGTTTATCTGACCGACATGCTGGCCGCGGATGTCGAGGCGGTCCTCGCGCGGCTGCAGGAGGCGACCGGGATCGGCGACTGGGTCGGCACCATCGGCTTCGGCGTGTGCGTCGGCGGCAAGGAATACTTCGACACCGCCGCACTCGCCGTGCTCGCCTGCGCGCTGCCGGCCGACAGCTATCGCCTGCTGCCGGCGATCAAGGAGCCGGGCGAGCCGCTTCGGCCGGATCTGTCCCGATGGGTCGCCGCTCGCCGGCCCATGCTTGGAGTCGTCCACGGCGATCCGCGCAATCCCTATCTGCCCAACATCATCGACGCGCTGTGCGACGATACGGACTGCTTCCTGGTCGGCGGTCTGACCGCCTCGCGCGGCCGATCGCTCCAGATCGCCGGGGGAGTCCACGAGGGCGGGCTGTCCGGCGTGCTGCTGGCCGAGGAGATCGCGGTCACCACGGGGCTCAGCCAGGGCTGTTCCCCGATCGGCGAGGTCCATGAGGTCACCGAGGCGCGCGACACCGTGGTCTACAAGCTCGACGGCCGCCCGGCGCTCGACGTCTTCAAAGACGATATCGGCGAGGTCCTGGCGCGTGATCTCGAACGGATCGGCGGCTACATCCACGCCGCGCTGCCGATTACCGGGACGGACAACGCCGACTATCTGGTGCGCAACATCATGGGGATCGATCCGTCCAATGGCTGGTTGTCGATCGGCGACCGGCTGAGCCCGGGCGACCGGCTGATGTTCGTGCGCCGCGACGGGCCGTCCGCGTTCGTCGATCTGAAACGTATGCTGGGAGATGTCGCCGGGCGCGCCGGCGAGACCGCCGGCGCGGGGCTCTACTTCTCCTGCGTCGCGCGCGGGCCCAACCTGTTCGGGCGCAAATCCGAGGAGCTGACCGCAGTGTCCGACAGGATCGGCCGGGACGTGCCGCTGATCGGATTTTTCGCCAATGGCGAGATTTCCAACAACCGGCTATACGGCTATACGGGCGTGCTCACGCTCATCGGCTGATCGAAGAATGATCCGCCTGTTCTTCGGATTGGAGCTGCCGAACGCGCTGCGCGCGCGGATCGGCGCGCTGGCCGGCGGGATCGACGGGGCCCGCTTCGCGCCGCCGGAAAATCTGCACATCACGCTGCGGTTCATCGGCGAGGTCGACGAGCCGACTCTGCAGGATGTCGCCCTTGCCGCCGGCGGGATCCGGTTCGAACCCGTGCCGGTGACGCTTGCCGGCGCCGGGCATTTCGAATCGCGCAAGCGGGTCAGCGCGGTATGGCTCGGGGTCGAGCCTTCGCCGCCTCTGGTCGGTCTCCGCGACCGCATCGAGGCGGCCCTGGTCCGGTCCGGGCTGCCGCCGGAGCGGCGGAAATTCAAGCCCCACGTCACGATCGCACGGCTGAACAAGGGCCGGCCGGACGAGATCCATCGCTGGCTGGCGGCCAACACGACATTCCGCGCGGCGCCGTTCCTGGCCGACCGGTTCGTCCTGTTCTCCAGCGCGCTGGGGCGCGAGGGGCCGGTCTATACCGCCGAATGCGGCTTCCCGCCGGAACGATAGGCCCGGGGGGCTTCAGGGGTGGTCGACGCACATCGCCGACGGTCGAACGACCGCCCGACAGCGAAGGCGCAAGAACGCCTCGCCCGCCCGGCCAGGGCAGCCCGGTATTCATCCGGCTCATCGATCCCGGCGCCTTCGGCGGCGCGGCGGCGTTCGCGCCGCGGTCGGAAAAACCCGGCGCAGCGGCGCTGTGAAGGCCGCGGTCAGCTTGCGGCCTTCCTGCCGATTTTGCGGATGTTGTAGCGGCCTGCGGCCACGCCTTCGGGGAGCGCCACGGGCCGCCAATCGGGGGCGTCCATGCGCTGGTCGCTGACCACCAGCCCGCCATCCGCCATCAGGCGGTCGAGCCGCGGCGCGACGGCGGCGGCCAGCGCCGCGTTGGCCGCGGCGTCGCCGGCGCCGACATCGCAGTGGGCGAGCGCGGCCGGGACCGGCAGGCGGGCGGCGGCTTCGGCCAAAGTGGCGACGATGTCGCCCTCGATGAAGAACTCGGGGTCGGGGATGCAGTCGGGGTGGGCGGCGAGGCGGCGGTCGAAGACGTAGATCGGCCGACCGGCGGCATTCTCCCTCAGATGGTCGTAGGTGCGGCCGTTGCCGAGCCCGAGTTCCAGCACGGGGCCGTCCAGGCCGCGGATCGTCTTCAGGGCCAGATCGAGGCAGGCGCGCTGGGCTTCCAGGCGCCGGATGAACGAATCCAGCCGGCTCATGATCCGCCGCCGCCGGGCGCGGCCCTCAGTTGCCGCTCACAGCGGCGCGCAGCTGGCTGGTGGTGTTCTCCAGACGTTGGGCCAGTTCGCGCATGATTTCGATCGCCATTTCCGGGAATTCGGCGATCATCCGGAAGAACTGGTCCTTGGAGATCGCCAGCGTGGTCACTTCGTTGGCCGCGCGCACCGTCGCGGTGCGCGGCACGTCGATCAGGATCGCGATCTCGCCGACGAGGTCGTTCTTGGCCAGCGTCGCGACCTTGAGCGGCCCGCCGGGCGAATCGACCAGCACGTCGGCCTCGCCCTGAACGATGATGAACGCCTTGTCCCCGACATCGCCCTGATGGAACAACTCCTGGCCGTCGGCGAAGGTCAGCCTTTCGCTGGTGAACGCGAGCAGCTTGAGCTTGGCGGGCTCGATCTTGGCGAAGAGCGGGATCTTGCGTAAGAGATCGACTTCTTCGTTGAGGCTCACTGCTGCGTCCTTCGGCCGTTCGTCCCCGAGACAGGGATCAACCCGCTCCCGCCAGTTCCCTGTACGCGGTGCCGTCCCTGTCCAGATCGGCGACCGCTCCCTGCTCGACCACCTTACCGCCGCGCACCACCATGACCTGCTCGAAATTCGATGCCAGGTCCGGGCGCGGCAAGGCCCAGATCACGCCGTGACCCCGGAACGCCTCCAGGACCCGCTCGACCAGCCGGTCCAGGCTGGGCGCATCGAAGGCCGCGCCAACATCGTTGAGAAGCAGTATATCGGGCTTCTTGAGCAGCGTCCGCGCCAATCCGATGCGCTGGCGCTGGATGGCCGACAGCCGGGCGCCGCCGATTCCGACCTGGAAATCGAGCCCGACCGCCATCACGGCGGGGCGCAGGTCCAGCGCGTCGATCACCTCGCGGATCAGCGCGCCGACCCGCTCGGCGCCGCGCGCCTGGCCATAGGCGAGCTTGCCGAACAGGATGTTGTCCTGCAGCGTGCCCGCGGCGTTGAACCGGGCGGCGTCGAAGAACTCGACCGCACCGGCCAGAGTCTCGGGCAGCGCGTCGGCGAAGCGCCTGCGGGCCCGGAGCACGCCTTCCTTGATCTCCGGGGTGATGGCGTCCAGGCGATGGCGCGCGGGAGAGACCACGAACGGCAACGACAGCAGCATCGTGCGCTCCTCGGGCCGTAGCGCCGCCATGCCCTCGCGGCCGATACGGGTGACGATCCCCTGGAACTCCGGCAGGTCGTCGGAGCTGATGAAGCTGTACTGCTCGAAGAACTGGTGCCCCGGCGGCAGATCGGCGAACAGCTCGACCATCAGCGAGGCGACATCGCGGCCGGCTTCCAGCAACGCCCCGGTCAGGTTCGATTCCTCCAGGATCCGCAGCACGTAGGGGCTCTCGGCCAGCCGGTCGATCTGGAAGGCATCGCCCACCGGGGTGCCGAACAACAGGTTCTCGCCCAGCGTCGCGTTCTCGTTATAGGCCTCGGAATCGAAGGTCTCCACCAGCGCCGCGATCTCCGGATCGGCGAGTCGCTCGCGGAACGCCGCACGGGCCGCCAGCAGGCTCCGTGCGAGATCGCTCCGCGCGGCGGGGTCGATGGCGCCGCGCAGGCCCATCTCGTAGACGTCATCGGTCATGCCCACGATGTCGAGCGCTTCGAAGACGCGCCGGCTGAGGTCCTCTTCGCCTTCGGCGCCGGCGGCCCGGTAGTCGATCCAGTCCGCGTGCGGGTCGTCGGCGGAGTTGCCGGAAGCCTGGGCCTCGCCGATCCGGGCGCGCAGCCCGGCCTGGCCGTCCTCATCGTACTCGGCCGGCCGCAGCGGACGGTGCTTGAGACCGTAGACCAGGTTCTCGCGCACGCTGGCCGCAAACAGGTAGGGCTGGGCGCCGACATAGCCCAGCCGGCGGCCGGTCACGGCTTCGGGCAGTTCGGCCAACCGGCTCTGGCCTATGGCAATGGTCCCGGCGCTGGGGGCGATCAGGCGCGCCAGGAGCTGCATGAGTTCTTCCTTGCCGCTGCCGCCGGAGCCGATCATCGCCACATGCCTGGCCGGATCGAGCGTGAACGTGGCGCCGTCGACCAGGACGGTGCCGGTATCGTCCTCCAGAAGAACGTTCGAGCCGACGAGGTCACCGGACAGCGGCGCGACCGCCTCGGGCTCGCCGAGCTGCAACTCCCGATCGAGCATACCGGCGGGCTGGAACTGATCGATCACCTGGCCGAACTTGATCCGCGCGTCCTCTCGCCGCTGGTAATAGTTGAGCAGCTCCTTCCAGGGCGCCGCCAGGTCCTTGTGGGCGGCGATCGCCGCCAAGAGGGTGCCGATCTCCAGGCTGCCCTCGATCACCAGATAGCCGCCGATCGAGTAGAAGCAGAACGGTCCGAGCTGGTTGATCGAGTTGTTGAGGAATTTGATGATGAACTTCCAGATATAGATCTTCAGCCGGACACCGTAGATCTCGCCCAGCTGGTGGGAGAACTGGGCCAGATGCAGCGCGGACGTGTCGTTGGCGTGGATCTCCTGGACGCCGGAGATGGTCTCGCCGATGCGGTCCGACAGCCGGCGGACAAGACGCACGCGCTCCTTGCCGAAGGCGTTCACCCGGCGCTGCAGCTTGGGGATCAGCCAGAACTGCAGGGGGTAGAGCGCGACCGCGGCAGCCGCCATATAGGGATTCTGGATGACCAGGAAGGCCAGGATCACGAGCAGCGTGCCGCCCTGGAAGGCCGGCAGCGAGAACGCATCGCCGATGAACCCGCCCAGCGGCTCGACCTCGGCGGTGATCATCTGGATCACCTCGCCCTGGGAGGTCTTGCGGAAAGTCGGCAGCGGAAAGCGCAGCACCCGCGAATACAGGTCGTAGCGCAGCCGGCGCAGCATCCTCTCGCCGACGCGCCCGCGATAGACGTTGATGACGTATTTGAAGCTCTGGTTGAAGAAGACCAGCAGCAGGAACAGCGCGCTCAGCAGGAACAGGTAGTCGATCTGATCGAACTCGGCGCCGGGGAGTTCGACCGGAAAGGCGATCGTGGTCGCCAGGATCGCCTCGTTGACGATCTGCTTGGGAAGCTCGTAGAAGGCGTAGAGGAACGGAAAGCTGGCCGCGGCCATCAGCGTCAGCACGACCTGCTGGCGCGCGCTGTGCCGCAGGATATACCTGTAGATGCTCTTTTCCACGGCCTTGCCTTTGACGCCTGTGACGCCTGCCGATCGGCCGCCGGCCGGGCGCGGGCCTCACTCCAGGACTATTACGCCACCGGCGCGGCGTTCTGCAAACCGCGGGCCCCGAACCCGACGGTACGGCACTCTCTCTGGGGGCCCGATCCCTTACTATGGTGCCGCTTCGGGCTGTGCCATAGTCCGCTCGACTGCGGGCTCTGCAACGCATCGTGAAAGGAAGTAGGGTGAAGCAATCTGTATTTATGGTGGTAGCCGCGGCTGGCGCATCGGCGCTCGGGGGGGGGGGTGTTCGTCGATTATCGAAGGGACGACCCAGGAGATCTTCATCAATACCAATCCGCCGGGCGCGTCATGCGGTCTCAACCGAGAAGGTCGGACGATCGCGCGAATCAAGCCCACCCCGGGCGGCACAACCATCAAGAAAACGAAGCATGACATCATGATCGAGTGCGAATTGGCTGGCTATCAGAAAGCGACCTACCACAACAAATCGGGTGTGGCGGCGGCGACCTTCGGGAACATCGTTCTGAGTGGCGGCGTCGGCTGGGCCATAGACTCAGCCTCGGGTGCGGACAACAAATACACTTCGCCAGTCAACCTCACTCTGGCGCCCCTGAAATCGAACTGAGACACTGCCCTGCTGCGTTGCTGGGAGCGTGGGATGGAGGACGCCGCGGCGAACGCCCGGGTGCTGGTCTACAGCCACGACACGTTCGGCCTCGGCCATCTGCGCCGCTGCCGGGCGATCGCCAACGCGCTCGTCGACCGCAATCCCGGGATGTCCGTTCTGATCCTGTCGGGCTCGCCGATCATCGGCAGCTTCGAGTTCCGCCGGCGGGTCGATTTCGTCCGCATCCCGGGCGTCATCAAGCTGCGCAACGGCGAATACACCTCGCACAGCCTCAAGCTCGGCATCGAGGACACCATGGCGATGCGCGCCTCGATCATCCGCCACACCGCCGACGTGTTCGATCCGGACTTCTTCCTGGTCGACAAAGAGCCGCTGGGCCTGCGCGGCGAGGTGGGCGAGACACTCGAGATGCTCAAGGCGCGCGGCACGCCGCTGGTGCTGGGCCTGCGCGACGTGCTCGACGAGCCTTCGCTGCTGGCGCCCGAGTGGAAGCGCAAGAACGTCGTCCCGGCGCTGCAGGACCTCTACGACGAGATCTGGATCTACGGTTTGCCGCAGATCTGCGATCCGCTTGCCGAACTGCCGCTCAGCGATTCGATCCGGCGGCGCGCCGTGTTCACCGGATATCTGGAGCGCAGCGCGAGCGCAGCGCCCTCTGCTTCGACGCCCGACCTGCCGTTCGAGGCGCCGTTCCTGCTGGTCACGCCGGGCGGCGGCGGCGACGGAGAGGCGCTGGTGGACTGGGTGCTGCGCGCCTACGAGACCGACCCCCGCTTGCCGCATCCCGCGCTGATCGTCTTCGGTCCGTTCATGCCGCCGGAGTCCCAGGCCCGGTTCGTCCAGCGCGCCGGCGCGCTGGAGATCGTCGAGGTCATCACCTTCGACGCCAATCTCGAGGCGCTGATCGACCGGGCCGCGGGAATCGTCGCCATGGGCGGCTACAACACGTTCTGCGAGATCCTGTCCTTCGACAAACCGGCGCTGGTGGTGCCGCGAACCGTGCCGCGCCTGGAACAATATATCCGCGCCGGGCGCGCCGCTGAGCTGGGGCTGATCAAGATCCTGGTCGACGACGGCCGCCGCGACCCGGCGCCGATGGCGACGGCGCTGCGCACCTTGCCGCAGCAGCCGGCGCCGTCCGATGTCGTGGTGCCGGGGCTGCTCGACGGGCTGGACAACGTCGATCGGCTGGCGCGGCGGCTGATCGAGCGGGCCGGCGCGCCGCGGCTTCGGCTGGCGCGGCAGACCGGCTAGGAGGCAGGCCGTGCCCGGCCCGGTGGCGTTCGTGCTCAAAGGCTATCCGCGCCTGTCCGAGACCTTCATCGCGAACGAAATCAGAGCCCTGGAGCAGCGCGGCCTGGATATCCGCATCGTCTCGCTGCGCCGGCCGACCGAGACCGCGCGCCATCCGGTACACCGGGAAATCGCCGCGCCGGTCTTGTATCTACCGGAATACCTGCACCGCCAGCCGGGGCGCGTGGCCGCGGGGATTTGCAAGGCCCGGCGCCTGCCGGGTTTCACCGCGTCCCTGCTTGCCTGGCTGAAGGATCTGAGCCGCGATCCGACCGCCAACCGGGTCCGCCGGTTCGGACAGGCGGCCGTTCTGGCCGCGGAGATGCCCGGCGAGATCGGCCACCTGCACGCCCATTTCCTGCACACCCCGGCCTCGGTGGCGCGCTACGCGGCGATCATTACCGGCGCGCAATGGTCGGCCTCGGCCCATGCGAAGGACATCTGGACCACGCCGTCCTGGGAAAAATCCGAAAAGCTCGCCGACTGCGCGTGGCTCGTGACCTGCAACGCGGCCGCGGGCCGGCATCTGAGCGCGCTGGCGCCGGAATCCTCCCCCGTCCAAGTGATCTATCACGGACTCGATCCGAACCGCTTTCCGCCGCCGGCGCCGGTGCGGCAGCTTCGCGACGGCGCCGATCCCGCCGCCCCGGTCCAGCTTCTTTGCGTCGCACGGGCGGTGGAGAAGAAGGGCCTCGATGTGCTGCTCGACGCGCTTGCGACACTGCCGGACGAGGTGCGCTGGCGGCTGGCCCATATCGGCGGCGGGGCGGACCGCGACGCGCTCATCGCGCGGGCGGCGCGGCTTGGCATCGGCGCGCGGATCGACTGGCGCGGGGCGACGACCCAGGACGAGGTCCTTGCCGCCTACCGGGCTGCCGATTTGTTCGTACTACCCTCGCGCATCGCCCGTTCGGGCGACCGCGACGGCCTGCCCAACGTCCTGCTCGAAGCGCAAAGCCAGGGGCTCGCGTGCCTGGCGAGCGAGGTGGCCGCCATCCCGGAACTGATCGAAGACGGCCGGACCGGCACCCTGGTGCCGCCCGGGGACGTCGCGTCCCTGGCCGGCGCGCTGCAGGCGCTGATCGGCAACCCGCTGCGGCGCGAAGGGCTCGGGCGCGCCGGCGCCGAGCGGGTGCGCGGCGATTTCGGGTTCGCCGCCGGCATCGACCGGCTCGCCCGTCGGTTCGGCCTCGGCGAAGCCGGGCCCCTGACCGCATGCGCGTCGCGTTCTACGCGCCGATGAAGCCGCCGGACTCCCCGGCGCCCTCGGGCGATCGTACGGTCGCCCGGATGCTGATCCGCGCGCTGGAGACGGCCGGCCACACGATCGAGACGCCGTCGTCCTTCCGCGCGCGAGAGCCCGCCGGCGACCCGGACCGCCAGGACCGGCTGCGCCGCACCGGCGCGCGGCTGGCAAACCGCCTGATTCGCCGCTACCGGGCGGTCCCGGCGGACCGGCGACCGGAGGCGTGGCTCACCTATCATGTTTACTACAAGGCGCCGGATTGGCTGGGTCCGGCGGTCTGCGAGGCACTGCGCATCCCCTATGTGATCGTCGAGGCCTCGCACGCGCCCAAGCGCGCGGGCGGGAAATGGGCCATCGGCCATCGCGGCGCCGAGACGGCGATCCGCCGGGCCGACGCGATCATCGGGCTGAATTCGGCCGACTCCGCCTGCCTGCTGCCGCTGCTCGACAGGCCGGAGAGGCTGAGCCGGCTCGCCCCGTTCATCGATACCGGGCCGTTCGCGGCCGCCGCCGACCGGCGCGCCGACGACCGGGCGCGGCTTGCCGCACGGCTCGGGCTGGACGGCGATACCCCGGTTCTGCTCGTCGTGGCGATGATGCGCGCCGGCGACAAGCTCGCGTCCTACCGCGTCCTTTCCGAGGCGCTCCGCCGCCTGGACGACGAGCCGTGGACGCTGGTGATCGCCGGCGACGGCCCGGCGCGAGCCGAGGTCGAGCGGGCCTTCGCCCCGCTTGGCGGCGATCGGATGCGTTTCCTGGGCGAAGCGGCGCCCGCCGACCTGCCGGCGCTCTATGCGGCCGCCGACATCTATGTCTGGCCGGCGGTTCGCGAGGCTTTCGGCGTCGCCATCGTCGAGGCCCAGGCGGCGGGCCTGCCCGTGGTGGCCGGGGACGCCGGCGGCGTCGGCGACATCGTCGACGACGGCGAGACCGGGCTGCTCGCCGCCGAGGGCGATGCCGAGGCCTTCGCCGCGGCGCTGCAGGTTCTACTCCAGACGCCCCGCTACGCCGCCGCTTGCGCCGCATCCGCCCGACGCAAGGCGGCCGCGCGCCACGGCCTGGAGGGCGCGGCGGCGCGGATCGACCGCATCCTGGGCGCGGTCACGGCGGCGCGCCGATGATCCGGCTTGCCTTCATCCGCCACGGCCCGACCGACTGGAACGAGGCGCGGCTCATTCAGGGCCGCGCCGACCGGTCGCTGAGCGAGGCCGGCCGCGCGGCGGTCGCGCAATGGGCGCTGCCGGACGAGCTCAAGGCCTTCGACTGGTATGTGAGCCCGCTGTCCAGGGCGCGGGAGACCGCCTCGCTGCTCAGTCTCGAGGCGACGGTCGAACGGGCGCTGATCGAGATGGACTGGGGCGAGTGGGAGGGGCTGAACAGCGCGCAGATCCGCGCCCGCTACGGCGCCGACGAATTCGAACGCCGCACCTCCCGGGGCCTGGACCTGAGACCGCATGGCGGGGAGAGCCCGCGCGAGCTGCGCGCGCGCATCGCGGCTTGGCTGACCGGGCGGCGGGCGGCCGGTATGCCGGCGGGCGCGGTCTGTCACCAGGGCGTGATCCGCGCGATGCTGTCGCTGGCGACCGGCTGGGACATGATCGCCAAGCCGCCGGTGCGGCTGGAATGGGCCGCCGTCCAGCTCTTTGCGGTCGACGCCGGGGGGGCAGTCACGCTGGAACGCGCGAACGTCATGCTGGACGGCTCATGACCGGCCGCCCGCGCGTCCTGTTCTATGTCCAGCACCTGCTCGGCATCGGCCATCTCAAGCGTGCGGCGACCCTCGCCCGGGCGCTCGACAGGCGGGGCGCCGCGGTTACGCTGGTCTCCGGCGGGCCGCCGGTGCCGGGCCTCGACGCTGGCGGCGCGCGCTTCGTGCAGCTCCCGCCGGTGATCGCGGGCGATCGGCTGTTCACGGCGCTGATCGACGAGACCGGCCGGGAGATGGACGACGCGCTGCGCCGAATACGCACCGAGACCCTGGTCGCGCTGGTCGCCGAGACCGCGCCCGATGCGGTGATGACCGAGCTCTACCCGTTCGGGCGGCGCCAGCTCCGCGGCGAGATTCTTGCCATGCTCGAGGCCGCGGCCGCGAGGCGTCCGAGACCGCTGATTCTGTCTTCGGTTCGCGACATCCTGGCCTCTTCGCCCAAGCCCGAACGGGTCGCCGAGATTCTCGATGTCGTCGAGCGGCTCTACGACCTGGTCCTGGTGCACGGAGACCCGTCGGTCGCGCCGTTCGATCGCACCTTCGCGCCGGCCGCCCGCATTGCGCAAAGACTCCGCTATACCGGCTATGTCGTGGACGAAGCGCCGGCCGGCGCCGATGTCGGCGCCGGCGAGGTGATCGTTTCGGCCGGCGGCGGGGCGGTGAGCAAGACGCTGTTCGACGCCGCGATCGACGCCCGGCCGGCGACCGCCCTGGCCGGCGCGCCGTGGCGCATTCTGGCGGGGCACGGCCTGCCGCAGACCCTGTTCGAGCGCGTCAGGTCGACCGCGCCGGCCGGGGTGACGGTCGAGCGCGCGCGGTCCGATTTCACCAGCCTGCTCGCCAACTGCCTTCTGTCGATCTCCCAGGGCGGCTACAACACGATGATGGAGCTCCTGGTCGCCGGCGCGCGGGCGGTGGTGGTGCCCTATGCCGGCGGGCTGGAGACCGAGCAGACCTTGCGTGCGCGGCTGCTGGCCGCCGACGCCGGTTTCGCCGTCGTCGAGGAAGCGCATTTATCGGCCGGCCGGATCGCCGAGGCGGTGCGGGACGCGCTCCAGGCGGCGCCGCCGCGCCGGCCGGCAATCGACCTCGACGGCGCAGCCTCGACGGCCCGCCTGGTGCTCGACACCCTGGCCGCGCGGGTCGGATGAGCATGCGATGAGATCGGCGGCGATGGGATCGGCCGCGCCGACGCCGGCCGCCGACGGCGCCCGCCTCGCCTATCCGCCCGGCGCGACCCGGGCCTCGCTGCTGCGCTCGGGCGCCGGTCTCGCGCTTACGCTCGGACCGCTCGCGATCGCCGGCCCCTCCGCGCCCGCCTCGCTTATCCTGGGCGCGCTCGCGCTGATCTTCGCGGTCCACGCCGCCCAGACCCTGGCCCGGGCGCGCTCGGAGGTCGTCGTCTCCGAGAACGGGATCCGCGTGGACGGGCCGATTCCCGCAGGCGTCCCGTGGGACGCGCTTGTCAGGGTGACGCTGAGTTATTATACGACCAGGAGGGACCGTGACGGTGGATGGATGGTCCTGACGATAAAGGGGACGGAGCAGGCCGTGCGTATCGAATCGACGCTGGAAGGCTTCGCCGGCCTTCTCGCGCGCATCGTCGGCGAGGCGCGCGCGCGCGATGTCGCGCTGCCTGCCGCAACGCGCGGCAATTTGCGCCCGTTCGGCATCAACACCGATAGCCGGGACACCGATAGCCGGGACACCGATAGCCGGGACACCGATAGCCGGGACACCGATAGCCGGGACACCGATAGCCGGGACACCGATAGCCGGGACACCGATAGCCGGCCCGGCCGAGGCCGCGACTGATGCCCGACCCGGCGCCCGACCTGCTGAGCGTCAAGGATCTCAAGGTCGAGTTTCAAGTCCCCGCGGGCGTGGTCAAGGCGGTCGACGGGGTCAGCTTCCGCGTCGCGGCCAACCGCACCACCGCGCTGGTCGGCGAATCCGGCTCGGGCAAGACCGTGGTGTCGCAGGCCATCATGGGGATCCTCCCCAAGCCGGCCCGGATCACCGCCGGGCAGATCCTGTTCTGCGATCCGGCGAGCTCTGGCGCGCCGGTCGACCTGACCAGGCTCGCCGTCGACGGCGAGCAGATGCGGGCCATCCGCGGCGGGCGCGTCTCGATCATCTTCCAGGAGCCGATGACCTCGCTGTCGCCCTTGCACACGATCGGCGACCAGATCGGCGAGGCGCTGCGGCTGCACCGCGCGGTGAGCCGGGCCGAAGCGGTCGCGCTCATCGTCGAGATGCTGCGGCTGGTGGGCTTCCCGGATCCGGCCAAGGCGGTCGGGACCTATCCGTTCGAGCTGTCCGGCGGGCTGCGCCAGCGCGCGATGATCGCCATGGCGCTGGTCTGCCGGCCGGCGCTGCTGGTGGCCGACGAGCCGACGACGGCGCTCGACGTCACCATCCAGGCGCAGATTCTCAAGCTGATCGCCGACCTCCAATCCGAGCTCGATATGGCGGTTCTGATCATCACCCACGACCTCGGCGTGGTGGCCAACGTCGCCGACGAGATCGTCGTGATGTACCACGGCAAGGTGATGGAGAGCGGGCCGCTGGAGGAAATCTTCCGCAACCCGGGCCACGACTATCTCAAGGCCCTGCTGCGCGCGGTGCCGCGCTTTCACATGGCGCCGGGCGAGCGGCTGGTGCCGCTGCGCGAGATCCGGCACGCGACCGGACATCTCCTGGCCCCGCAGGCCGACGACCCCGCGCCGCCGGCCGGGAACCGGCCCTTGCTCGAGATCACCGGCCTGACCAAGCGCTTCAGCCTGCGCAAGTCCGGAATTTTCGGCGGCGGCGGCGAGGTGCTGGCGGTCGACGACGTGAGCCTGCGGGTCCGGCGCGGCGAATGCCTCGGCCTGGTGGGCGAGAGCGGCTGCGGCAAGACCACCCTGTCCAAGATGATCATGCGGGCGCTCAAGCCCGACGCCGGGGCGATCGTCTTCGACGACGGCGCGCCGGTCGACCTCGTGCCGCTGAGCGAGCGCGGGCTGCTGCCCTACCGGCGCAAGATCCAGTTCATCTTCCAGGACCCGTTCAGCTCGCTCAATCCGCGGATGACGGTCTTCGACATCATCTCCGAGCCGCTGGTCATCCACGCGGTGGGCGATGAGGACTACCGCACCGAGATGGTGCGCGAGCTGATGGCGCTGGTGGGGCTGGACCCGCGTCATCTCAACCGCTACCCGCACAGCTTCTCCGGCGGGCAGCGACAGCGGATCGGCATCGCCCGCGCGCTCGCCCTCCGGCCGAAGCTGCTGATCTGCGACGAGCCGGTGTCCGCGCTCGACGTCTCGGTTCAGGCGCAGATCCTGAACCTGCTGCGGGACCTGCGCGCGGAGCTCGGGCTGACCTATGTCTTCGTCTCCCACAACCTGGCCGTGGTCGATTACATCTCCGACCGGATCGCGGTGATGTGCGCCGGCCGCCTTGTCGAGACAGCGCCGCGCGAGATCCTGTTCAAGCGGCCGATCCACCCCTACACCAGGGCTCTGTTGGCCGCGGTGCCCGATCCCGACCCGGACGCCCGGCTCGACCTCAGCGCGCTGATGGACGGCAAGGCCTCGGACCCGGCGGAATGGCCTGCGCCGTTCACCCTGGACGGCGACGACAGCGCGATCCTCCACGATCTCGGCGGGGAACATTTCGTGCGCGCCCAGGGCGGCGCGCGCGGCGCGGAGCTGCTGCAATGACCGCCCGGACGATCCCGGCGATCGCCGCGCTGACCTTGCTGGCCGGCGCCGCGGCGGCGGAGATCACGCCGGTCGAGACACCCTCGCTGATCGAAGCGGTCGCGGCTGGCACGCTGCCGCCGGTTGCGCAGCGCCTTCCGCGGAACCCCGCGGTCGCCGATCTCAAACCCGCCTGGCGAACGATGGGCCGGCCCGGCGGGACGCTGCGACTGGTGATGGGCCGGGTCAAGGACATCCGGATGATGGTGGTTTACGGCTATGCGCGGCTCGCGGGCTACGACCACATGGGCAACCTGCGCCCCGACATCCTCGAGCGCTACGAGGTCGAGGATAACCGGCGGTTCCGGTTCCATTTGCGCAAGGACCACCGCTGGTCGGACGGCGCGCCGTTCACCAGCGAGGATTTCCGGTATTTCTGGGAGGATGTGGCCAACAACCCCAAGCTCTCGCCGCTCGGCCCGCCCAAGCTCATGGTGGTCGAGGGCGAGACCGCGCAGTTTCGCCAGATCGACACATACACCGTGGAGTATGCTTGGTCGCGGCCGAACCCCTATTTCTTGCCGGCGCTCGCCGGCGCGCGGCCGTTCTACCTCTACCGCCCGGCGCACTATCTCAAGCCCTACCACGCGGCCTATGCCGACCCGAAGAAACTCGCCGGGCTGGTCCGGGAGTCGCGCCGGCGGAACTGGGCCTCGCTGCACAACCGCAAGGACAACCAGTACAAGAACGACAACCCCGCGCTGCCCACCCTGCAGCCCTGGATCAACCGCCAGAAGCCGCCGGCCAAGCGCTTTCTGTTCAAGCGCAACCCCTATTTCCACCGCATCGACCCGGCTGGCCGGCAGCTCCCCTATATCGACGAGGTCGCGCTGCACATCGCCGACGGCAAGATTATCCCGCTCAAGACCGGGGCCGGCGAATCCGACCTGCAGGCCCGCGGCCTGCACTTCAACAACTACACCTTTCTCAAGGCGACCGAGGAGCGCGAGAATCAGCGCGTCCGCCTGTGGCGCACCGCCAAGGGCGCCACGCTCGCGCTGTTCCCCAATCTCAATGCCCGCGATCCGGTCTGGCGCAGGCTGTTCCGCGACGTGAGAGTCCGCCGGGCGCTGTCGCTGGCGATCGACCGGCACGAGATCAACCAGGCGATCTATTTCGGCCTGGCGATCGAGGGCAACAACACGGTCCTCCCCGGCAGCCCGCTGTTCCGCAAGTCCTACCAGACCGACTGGGCGCGTTTCGACCTCGCAGCCGCCAACCGGCTGCTCGACGAGGTCGGGCTGACCGGGCGCAATGGGCGGGGGCTGCGGCTGCTGCCCGACGGGCGGCCGATGGAGATCGTCGTCGAGACCGCGGGCGAGGACACCGAGCAGTCCGACGTCCTGGAGCTGGTCCACGACACGTGGCGGAAGATCGGTATCAAACTCTACACCAGGCCGTCCCAGCGCGAGGTGTTCCGCAACCGCATTTTCGCCGGCGAGACCCTGGTCTCGATCTGGTCGGGACACGAGAACGGGCTGCCGACCGGCGCGACGATCCCTGACGAGTTCGCGCCGACCAGCCAGCAACAGTTCCAGTGGCCCAGATGGGGCCAGCACTATCAGACCAAGGGCAAGGTGGGTCAGGCGCCCGACCTGCCCGATGCGCGCGAACTGCTGCGGCTCAACCACGCCTGGGTCGATGCGGAAACCGCGGCCGAGCGGGAGGCGATCTGGCACGAAATGCTGGAGATCAACACCGGCAACGTGTTCTCCATCGGGCTGATCGCCGGCGCCCTGCAGCCCGTCGTGATCAACGACCGGCTGCGCAACGTGCCGGAAAAAGGCGTCTACAACTGGAACCCGGGCGCGCATTTCGGGGTCTACCGGCCGGACCTGTTCTGGCTCGACGATCCCAAGTCTTCCGCCAGCCGCTAGCGGGGGCGGCGGAGGGGAACGATGATCGGATACCTCGTCCATCGCCTGCTGATCATGATTCCGACGCTGCTGGCGATCAGCCTGATTGTGTTCGTAATCATCCAGCTTCCGCCCGGCGACTATCTGTCCAGCTACGTCGCCGAGCTCCAGGCCCAGGGCGAGTCGGTCAACGAGCAGAAGCTCGCCTTCCTGCGCGAGCAATACGGCCTCGACCGGCCGGGCTGGGAACAGTATCTGCTCTGGCTATCCGGCATGCTGCAAGGCGATTTCGGCTTCTCGTTCGAGTTCAACCTGCCGGTCAGCGAGGTGGTGGGCGATGTGCTGTGGCTGTCCTTCATCGTCTCGTTCTCGACGATCGTCTTCACCTGGGTCGTCTCCTTCCCGATCGGGGTCTATTCGGCGACCCATCAATACAGTTGGGGCGATTACGGGATGACCTTCATCGGCTTCCTGGGGCTGGCCACACCGAACTTCCTGCTCGCCCTTGTCCTGATCTATCTCGCCAAGCTGTGGTTCGGCACCTCCATCGGGGGGCTGATGGAGGAGCAGTACATCGGCCAGCCCTGGTCGTGGGGCAAGACGGTCTCGATCCTCGAACATCTGTGGATTCCGGTGGTGGTGATCGGCACCTCGGGAACCGCGGGCATGATCCGCCGGCTGCGCGCGAACCTGCTGGACGAGCTGCAGAAGCAGTACGTGATCACCGGCCGCGCCAAGGGCCTGCCGCCCGGCAAGCTCCTGATCAAGTACCCGCTGCGCATGGCGCTCAACCCATTCATCGCCGACATCGGCAATCTGCTGCCGCAGGTGATTTCCGGGGCGGCGATCGTCTCGGTGGTGCTCGACCTGCCGACAACAGGGCCGATGCTGCTGCGCGCGCTCCAGAGCCAGGACATGTATCTGGCGGGCTCCTTCCTGATGTTCCTGGCGACGCTGACCGTGATCGGGGTGTTCGTCTCCGACCTCGCACTCGCGGTGCTCGACCCGCGAATCCGCCTGCATGGAGGGCGCGAACGATGAGCGGCGAGGCCAGGCTGCCGCACTACGTCTCGCCCGAGCCGCTCGACCCGCATGTCGCCGAGGCGCTCACGCCCGAGCAGGAGCGCTTCTACATGGCCTCCCAGCTACGCATGGTCTGGTGGCGCTTCCGCCGCCACCGCCTGGCCGTCTGGTCGGGGGCGTTCCTGCTGGCGATGTATGCCTCGATCCTGATCTGCGAGATCCTCGCGCCCTACAACCTGCATTCCCGCCACACCGACTTCATCTTCGCTTCGCCCCAGCCGGTGCATCTGTTCCACGAGGGCGCGTTTATCGGGCCGTTCACCTACGGCGCCGCCTACCGGCTCGACATGACCAACCTCCAACGGGTCTACGAGGAGGACAAATCGGTCATCCACCGGATCCGCTTCTTCTGCCTGGGCGATTCCTATGAGTTCTGGGGCCTGATCCCCGGCCGCTTTCACTTCGTCTGCCCGCACCCCGACGGCACGCTGTTCCTGTGGGGGACCGACCGGCTGGGCCGCGACGTGCTCTCGCGGATCATCTACGGTGCCCGGATCTCGCTGACCGTCGGGCTGATCGGGATCTCGATCAGCTTCATTCTCGGCATGGCGGTCGGCGGGTTGGCCGGCTATTACGGTGGCTGGGTCGACAACATCACCCAGCGCGCGATCGAGATCATCCGCTCCTTCCCCGAGTTGCCGCTGTGGATGGCGCTGTCCGCCGCGCTGCCGGTCAACTGGAGCCCGATCCTGATCTATTTCGGCATCACCATCATCCTGGGGCTGCTGGATTGGACGGGTCTCGCGCGGGCGGTCCGCTCCAAGCTGCTCGCGGTCCGCGAGGAGGATTTCGTCGCCGCCGCCGTAGCCATGGGTGCGCGGCCGGGCCGGGTCATCTTCCGCCACATGATGCCGTCCTTCATGAGCCACCTGATCGCCTCGGCGACGCTGTCGATCCCGGCGATGATCCTCGGCGAGACCGCGCTCAGCTTCCTCGGCCTCGGCCTGCGCCCGCCGATCACGAGCTGGGGCGTGCTCCTGGCCGAGGCCCAGAACATCAACGTGGTCGCGCTCTACCCCTGGTTGATGCTGCCGGTGGTCCCGGTGATCCTGGCGATCCTCGCCTTCAACTTCCTGGGCGACGGCTTGCGCGACGCGGCCGATCCGTATCGCTGAGCGGACCCGCCTCCACAGGCGCCGACCCGTTCGGGCGCGTTGCGAGACCACCGATTTTGGGTCATCATATCGGCGTTCGTTGCAGGAGGACTCACGGATGCACAAGATCTACGCGGCCGTTGGAGCGGCCTCGTGCGCGTTCCTGCTCGCCGAGAGCGGTGAGACGCAGACGGTCCTGCGGACCAGTAGTTGGGGGCCGCCCACGCATTTTGTCAACTCGGCGATCTGGCCGAGCTGGGCCAAGGCGCTCTCCGAGGCGACCGAGGGGCGGGTCACGGCCAAGCTGGAATACAACCTCGCCTCGCCGCTCAAGCAGTTCGGCGTCGCCCGCGACGGTATCGCGGACCTGGCCTGGATCTTCCACGGCTACAACACCCGCTTCGTCGCGACGCAAATCGTCGAGATGCCCAATCTCGGCACCAGCGCCGAGGCGGCGGCGATGGCCTATTGGCGGGTCCACATGAAATATCTCCACAAGGCCAAGGAGCATCGCGGGGTGGTGCTGATCGGCCTGAGCGTGCACGGCCCGGCGGTCATCCAGACCAAGAAGCCGATCGAGGCGCTATCCGATCTCAAGGGCATGAAGATCCGGGTTCCGGGCGGCGTCGGCAGCCTCGTCGGCAAGGCACTCGGCGTCACGGCGGTGAAGCTCCCCGCACCCAAGGCCTACGAAGCGCTCTCCTCCGGAGTCGCCGACGGCATCTTCATGCCGATCGAGACGCAGAAGAGCTTCCGGCTCAAGGAAGTGACCCGGCACGTCATGATCATGCCGGGCGGGCTCTACTACGGCAGCTTCGGCTTCCTGATGAATCCGCAGAGCTTCAAGAAGCTGTCGACCGGGGACCAGGCCGCGCTGAAGCGCATCTCGGGCGAGAATCTCGCCAAGCTCGGCTCGTATTGGGACAAGGCGGACAAGGCCGGGCTCGCCGCGGCGAAGGAGGCGGGGACCATGATCACGACCGCCTCGCCAGAGATGAAGACCGCCTATCTCGCCCTTATGAAGCCGGTCGAGGACGCCTGGGTCGAGCGCGCCTCGAAGGGCGGCTACGACGCGCGCGCGGCCCTCGCCGAGCTGCGGGCGATCGCCAGGAACTATGACAAGAACATGATGAAGTGAGCGCGTCCGGCGGCGCCGATCGGGGAACCTTGTCCGCCGTCCATCTGGCAGACTGGCTGAACCGGCTGGCGGACGGAACCTCCGCCCTGGTCCTGTTCGCGTTGATGGCGATGACCTGCATCGACGTGATCGGGCGCTACTTCTTCAACGCGCCGCTCGACGGCGCGACCGAGCTGACCCAGCTCATGCTCGGGGTCATCGTCTTCGCCATGCTGCCGGCGGTCTGCCTGCGCGAGGAGCATATCTCCGTCGATCTGCTCGACCGTTGGTTCCCGGCACGGTTCGGCGCCGTGCGGAGCATCGTTCTCAACCTGCTGATGGCAGTGATGATGGCGGCAGTCTGCTGGCGGGTCTGGCTGCTCGCGGAACTGACCGCCGATTACGGCGACGCGACCGAGTTCCTGGCGATCCCGCTCGCCCCGATCACCTATTTCATCGCCGTGCTGAGCGGCTGCGGCGCGGTCGCCTTCGCTGCCAACACCGTCCGCCATCTCGGCCGTTCCCGATCCGGACGCGGCCCCGACCGTCTCGCGCCATGACCGCCGCGCTGATCGGATTCGCCGTCCTCCTGGCCCTGGTGTTTCTGCGGCTGCCGATCGCGTTCGCCATGGGGCTGATCGGCTTCGTCGGCTTCGGCGCCCTGACCGGCTGGCAGCCGTCATTGTCGATGGTCGGCACGATCGTCTCCGAGACCGCGCTGAGCTACGGGCTCTCGGTGGTGCCGATGTTCATCCTGATGGGCAATCTGGTCTCGCGGGCCGGGCTGTCGGACGAACTCTACCGCGCCTCGCATGCCTTTCTCGGCCACCGGACCGGCGGACTCTCGATGGCGACGATCGTCGCCTGCGGCGGCTTCAGCGCCATCTGCGGCTCCTCGCTCGCGACCGCGGCGACGATGTCCAAAGTCGCGCTGCCTCAGATGCGCGTCTACGGCTATGCCGACGAGCTCGCGACGGCCTCGATCGCCGCCGGCGGCACGCTCGGGATCCTGATCCCGCCGAGCGTCATCCTGGTGATCTACGGCCTGATGACGGAGACCAGCATCCGCGAGCTGTTCGCCGCAGGGTTCCTGCCGGGCCTCCTGGGAATCGCGCTCTACCTGCTGGCGGTCCGCTACATCGTCTGGCGGCGGCCGGAGGCCGGTCCCAGGGCCGAACGCGCATCGTGGCGCGACCGGCTGACGGCGCTACGGGGGGTGTGGGGGACGCTGATCCTGTTCGTCGTGGTCATGGGCGGGATCTACGGCGGCGTCTTCACCCCGACGGAGGCGGCCGGGATCGGCGCCGGCGGCGCGCTGCTGGCCGCCCTGATGCGCCGCGCGCTCACCTGGCGCGCGCTCTACGAGGTGCTGGCCGACAGCGCCCGCACCTCGGCGCTGCTCTTCATCGTGCTGATCGGGGCGCTGATCTTCTCAAATTTCGTCAACCGGGCCGGTCTCCCGGACGGTCTGCTGGCGCTGGTCGCCGGCAACGACCTCTCCCCGACGATGGTGATCGTCGTGATCCTCGCCATCTATCTGGTGCTGGGCTGCGTGTTCGAGAGCCTGTCGATGCTGCTGCTGACGATCCCGATCTTCTTCCCGGTGGTGCAGGGCCTGGACTTCGCGGGCCTCCCGCCCGAGCGCATCCTGGTCTGGTTCGGCATCATCGCGGTGGTGGTGACCGAGATCAGCCTGATCACCCCGCCGGTCGGGCTCAACGTCTTCGTGCTTTCGGGCGTGGTCAAGGACGTGTCGACCACGGTCATCTTCCGGGGCGTGACCCCCTTCTGGTGCGCCGATATCGCCCGCCTCGTCCTTCTGGTCGCGCTGCCGGGCGTCTCGTTGTTTCTGCCGCGCCTGTTCTACGGATGACGGCCCGCTCCTGGCCGAGGGCCGAGAACATCAACATCGCTGATCACCCGCAAGGCGGAAATGGGAACTCAGCTTGGGCCTCGTCGGCTTCGCGGGCCGCGATGATATGATCGATAACCTGCCTGACGCCGTCGTTGGCCCGAATTGCCGTCACGCAAATCGCCGGATTTTCGAGCACGAAGACGCGAAAGACCTCATCGGTGAATGCCCTGCCAATTACCGGTACGCCTTCGAAATCCAGAATGACCTCCGAAAATTCTCGAATCGAGCCAAGACGCGCTTGGCTTGGGAGCGCGAAACCACTTCGTCGTCCGGATACAGACCCAACTTCACCGGCACGCGCGTCCGGCGGAATCCCGACCGATCATCGAGATACTGTCGAATTGTTCCCATCATCGTGCGCCCGGTGTCGAGAAAGCGGAATGATCGATCGCATTATTGAGAATCTCCGTGAATCCATATCGGCAAATCCCCAAATCGGCTTCCGATAGTCCCTCCAACAACGGCAGCGCGCGAAATCGCCAGATTTGATGCTCCGGCAAATCCTTAATGAGTGAGATCTTGAAACCCACGCTTTTCAGCGTCTTGAGCCGGTACCGTCGGGCTCTCGTTTTTCCGGTGGCTACGATATGACCTTTGTCTTCGAGCCGGCGCAGATAACGGTCGACGCTGGCGCGGCTGCGCCCCAATTTTCGGCATGTGAGCGTGGCAACCGAACCGGCATATCCTTCCACATGGCGGAGGATAAACTTGCGGATTTCGGGATCCTGTCGGCTGCGGCGCAATCGCGGCGCCCTCCAGCCTCATTGTCTCACTTAGTGGAAAGCATTGTCGCGCTTTGTTGTGGAAATTGTCAACCTTAACTGTCACGCGGTCAGGACGACCAGATCGACCGGCTCGGCGACGCCCTCGATCGGGCGCGCCTTCAGCGGCCGAACGGCCCGGCCGGGCGCGAAGCCCTGGCGCAGCGCGCATTCGTAGGTTTCGCGGTCGGCGAGCGCGCGGACCCCTTCGGCCTTGGTGTGCTTCTCGAGCTTGGCCGACAGGTTCACCGGCTCGCCGATCACGGTGTATTCGAGCCGCGTGTCGTCGCCCACCGCGCCAAAGATGATCCGCCCGGCGGCAACCGCGGCGCCGACCCGGATCGGGTCGAGCCCGCGCGCCTCGCGCTCGCGGTTCCAGCCCTCGGTCGCTTCCATGATCGCATCGACGGCGCGCAGCGCATCGGCGGCGCAGGTCCCGGTCGGCACCGCCGCGCCGAACGTCGCCAGGATCCCGTCGCCCATGAACTTGTCGATCGCGCCGCCATGGTTCTGGATCAGCGGCACCAGGAGGCGCTGATACTCGGTCAGGGTGCCGATCA
Source organism: Alphaproteobacteria bacterium (assembly GCA_965202905.1). GTDB lineage: Bacteria > Pseudomonadota > Alphaproteobacteria > MPNO01 > MPNO01 > CAYFYS01. Next base: position 2,759,106 of record OZ241868.1, read on the forward strand.
GGACGTTCGGCGCGACGGTGTTAGCATAGCTGGTGAAGCCGCGGATGTCGCAGTTCAGGATCGCCGCCTCGCGCACCTGGCCCTGGCCGACCGCAACGGATTCCTCCGATTCTGTGATCTGCTGGGCGATCTCAGGCGAGAAGAACCGCGAAAGGTCGGCCGCGGCGGTGCTTTCGGCCACCGAGCGGACCAGCAGGCGGCGCGCGCGGGCGATCGCCACCGCGATGATCGCGGTCACCGTCAGAATAGAGACGATCTTGTCGAGTTCCGCCCCGATCAGGATCGAGTTCGTGGTCATGTAGAGCACATAGTCGCGCGTGACCATGCCTTGCGTCGGGCCCGCATACAGGGCATAGCCGGCCAGAGCGGTCCAGCCCAGCGCGGCCACCACGCCGGCGACAATGACGAAGCGCGCCTCGAACCGCAGCGCGCGCAACGCGATGAAGATGAACACATAGAGCGTCGTCGGCGCTTTGAGATAGAACGACGGCGGCTGCATGTACTGGATGTGAAAGCTCCAGATCAGACCGAGCAGCAGCAGCATATCGATCACGGTCGAGGCGTAGAGCACTGCGTCAGGTACGGCGCCCCGGTAGGACAGCGCCAGACGCAGCACGGTGAACAGGAAATAAGCGCCCAACACCCAGGGCACCGGCGCGAACGGCACATCGGTCGAGAATGTCTTGGGCGAGACCAGGTAAAGCAGGCCGAACACCAGCACCACCGTGAGCTGGAACCAGCCGATCAACCGCTCGCTCGCATCCTGCTGCTCGGTGATGGTACGCAAGACCCGGATGGGCAGGTTGCGGTCGCGGTCGTTGCCGGCCCGCTTGCGCGCCAGCGCCGTCACGCCGCGGCCCCGCCTGCCGCCTTGGCCCGCTTGCGCAGCCAGAGGCTCGATTCGACCGCGCCGTCGGGCAGCGGCAGCCGGGCGAGGACCGTCCCGGCCAGCCGATCGCCCATGCGGGTCAGCGCCCAGTGGCTGGCAAAGACGATTTCGGCCGTGCCGGAGGCGATCAGCGGCGCGATCGCAAGCTGTTCGTTGTAGCCGCGCCAATTCCACGCCGCCGGATACCCGTCGGGCAGGAAGACATCGTGGAAATGAACCAGCACGCCCGCGCGCAGGCGCGGCCAAACGTGATTGACCAGAATGTCGACATCGCTGCCGGGAACCAGCAAATGACTCGAATCGATGGACAATACGTCGCCCGGGGCGAGCTTGAGCCGGTCGTAGGCGACATTCTGGACCGTCGAGCGCAGTATCTCCACGCCCAGCCCCTCTATCGTGGCCCTGGGCTGGGGATCGATGGCGGTAATGACCGTATTCAGGCCGGAATCGGCCACGGCGGCGGCATAGAACCGGGTCGAATGGCCGGACCCCACCTCGACGATGCGCCCCGGGGCGGCGGTGCGCACGATCGCGTAGGCGGCGGCGGCATCGAGCCGCGGGAACCAGCCCTGGGCCCAGCGCGGCGCCGGGGCCGGGGCGCGGCCGATGGCCTCGAGCGCTTCGGCATGGGCCTCGATGGCGTCGATGACCTTCTCGAACCCGGGGCGCGACGCGGCAAAAAAAGGTGTCAGCGCGTCATAGCCGGGGGCGTCGGCGTCCGCGCTCAGGCCTGCGGCGTAACGATAGGGCATGAAGATGCCGCGCCGGGCGATGCCGGTGACGGTGCCCAGCCCCATCAGCATGACCCTGACCCGCTTGGCCACCGGGGGCGGGAGGGCCGCGCCGGGCCTCACGGGACGAGCGTCTCGCCCTCCCGGGCGACGACGGCGCCGGGGCATCTTCGCGCCACCTCGTCCGCGATGGCGTCCAGCGCCCGGTCGTCGCGGGAGGGCAGATGATGAAAGATGACCGGGATCCGGGCGTTCGCCGCCTTGCACAGCCTGAGGCACTCCTCCCACGTCGAATGGCCCCAATCGCGAAAGTTAGAGAATTCGTCGTCGGTGAACATCGCATCGTAGATCACAATGTCGGCATCGGCGATCAGGTCCAGGATTTCCCGGCTGGGCGCACCCTCGATGTGCCGGGTGTCGGTGACATAGCAGACGCTCTTGCCGTTATACTCCACGCGATAGCCGGTCGCCCGATCAGGGTGGTCGAGCGCGGCGGTCCGGATCACCACCTCGTCGCCGGGCCGCAGGGTCTCGCCGGCATTGAAATCGCGGAACTCGATCCGCGCGGACATGATATCCAGCGACACCGGGAAGAACGGCGCGGCCATGAGAGCGCGCAGTACCCCCTCGATGGTGCGCTCGGGCAGCAGATGGCCGGCCCACAGGCGCACCGTCTTCGTCGATTCATAGGCGAACCGGAAGAACGGAAAGCCGACGATGTGATCCAAATGGGTGTGCGACAGGAACAGATCGACTTGGCCGTCGCCCTGGCGGCACAGCGTATCGCCCAGCGCCCGAATCCCCGTGCCAGCATCGAACACAAGGGTACGCCCGCCGCACCGCACTTCCACGCAAGAGGTGTTGCCGCCGTATTTTATCGTGTCCGGTCCGGGCGCGGCGATACTGCCCCTGGCCCCCCAGAACCGGACTATCGGCTCCGTACCGTCGTCCACGAAATCTCCTGTTCCGGAAAAATTATAGGCGCCGTCTAGCAGATTCGATAGTGTGGATCGCGGTTATCGGATGCAACCCTTGGCGGCGGCAACTTCGCGATCCAGCGCAGCTTGTCGTCGAACATGGCTTCATCCTAATCGACGCCAAGCTCACGAACCATTTCCCGAAACTCGTCAACCTGTGTCGTCGTCTTCAGCTTCCATCCCGGCATCTTTGAAAAGATCCAATTCAGGCTCTGCGGGAGGCCTCGGCGGCTCGCAAATCGTGAGCGGCGCACCGTCATCTCGTACGAGTTGCCCATCAAGGCCAATTAAATCCTTTCGGTCGAATGTGTGCAGTTGGTCGAGGTTGTTCAATAAACAGGTCGCGACGTGAATCGCATCTTGCGGTTTTCCAATCACGGGGAACTTCGGCAACAACCGACGCGCAACCTTCCCAACATCGACATCAACAGAGACCTTACGAATGAATTCTTGCTCTATTAGGTCTTCAAAACATCGGTCGTACCCCTCTGCGATGCTAACATTCTCACCATCGCACTTCCTTTTGAAGACTTCTGCAAGACAAAATGATGAAGCCCATATTTCGCAATCGCCTGATTGCGCCTGCTCTATCAAATACTTGCATGTTTGACCGCGTTCAACTTCCCTTTCTGAAATTAACGAGATCCAAATACAGGCATCCCAATAGTATTTTAGCCGACCGTTAGTCAAATTCGTTCTCTCGCCAGCGATCGAGATAGTCGATTACGGAGTATCCCTCTGTAAATTCGTCATCACTCAAGTAATTAAGATCGACTGGTGCAACGTCGATGAAGTCGACTGTTCCATTGATTATCCGAATCACGGTGCCTCTGTTGTCGTAGTTCAACGTTCCATGCACGCGCACACGCCTACGCTTCCAAACATCCCCAGCCTTCATCTCTGCGCCCAGTTCTTCGGCCTTTTCGGGGCTGATGCGGCACCAAATATGCCGGTTGGTGTTCTGCACCTTCAACCGTAGCGCCGGGTGCTCGTAGTCAGTTCCTATCTCGATAATCCTCCCCTCGGCGGACCCGATTTCTCGTCGCGAGGTTCGAGAAAACAAGTAGCTATGCAGGGATTCTGCCGGCTCGGCGACCTCTTCGAAGTATCTCTTGGCAACTTCTTGGGAAATTTCTACCGCCTCTGCGCCGTCGGAAAAAACAGCCTTGGTGATGCCGATCCCGTTCATGTTCCGACGAAGCAGTCGCTTTGCAATCTCGATCTTCTCCCTTGGAAAGAACTCATCAAAATCCATACCCTCTACAATTCGTCGAAAATTACGTTCGACAATACTTACCGGCCCTTCGACAAGAGCATGAGCTCCGGCAGAAGTGCGCACATCAATCGGCTCGCCCTGACACATGAACGGGCTGTTTATAGACGCCCTTTCAAGCTTCCACAGCACGTTCTTTTCGGTGTCGTTCGTCAGCAGGTCGAAGAAATCGATAGCTTGCTGGAACGCATCCTGGATGGTCAGGACATCGTTGTGGCCCTGGGACGGCTCGACGGTGAATGTGACCTTCCGCACCAAGATCAAGACCCTTTCGGTTTGTGCCTATTGGCGGACGAGCCCCGGTAGGTTAACCTCCTGTCGGTGATCCTCGCGACAAGTATGTCCACGCGCTCATTGTCACCAACTCCGACAGTGGCGCGGTGATATACCGAAGTCAACTCCCCCGCAATAGCGGTGCAAGCGCCGCTGGCGGTGGGGTCGGATGGCGAACAGACTGAACCAGGGTTGCACGGCGCTCTTGACGACACCGGTTCGCTCAGCCGCGCTGCACCGGCTCCAGTGGATGGCGCCATCGGGCCGTTCGGTCTGGAGCGCGGTGTCGATGACCTCGGCGATGCGCTCATCGTCATGGGTCCCCGGCCGTCCCGAGCGCAGACTCTCGATCCCCTGCAAGCGGTAGCGCTTCCGCCACTTGCCGACGGTGGCAGGGCTCAGGTCCATGCGCCGGACAATCGAGACATTCGCCTCGCTTTGGGCACAGGCGAGAACGATTTGTGTGCGCCGGACCAACCCATGTAGCAGGGGGCGGGCGTTGGCGAGGCCGAAGAACTAGGCTCCCTTGTTATCGGTGAGAACGAGCCGCTCCATAGGGCGACCGCGAGGCACCGGCAGACTCCCGGCAAGAAACTACCCGCAAACATATCATCTAATTCCAGGACCAAACCCGTGGTAGAGACAAACGGAAGAGTCCTGTTCAAGATTTCTCTATCGTGCTGAAATCACAAACATATTTTGGATGGGAACGGTTCGTGCGGGATTTCTTCCGTCTGGTTCTATCCACCAGATGACTTCTATATGGGAATCCTCTATTGAGTTTGCGTGGTAGAACGTCGCAAAAATGCCCGATCGAGGGTGAAATCGGCCTGAAGCTGCGGAAATGCGAGGGGTGCGATGGATTTGGAGCTTTCGGGCAAAGTTGCCTGGATCGTCGGGGCGACTGGCGCGATCGGCCGGGCGATCTCGGCCGGGTTCGCGGCCGAAGGCGGTCGGCTCGCACTGACCTCGCGCCGCGCCGAGGCAGTCGCCGAGACCGCGGCGGCGATTCGCGCGACCGGCGGCGAGGCGCTCGAGGCCCCGGCCGACGCCAGCGATGCGGCAGCCGCGCGCGCTGCCGCCGCCAGGATCGCCGAAACCTATGGTCGGCTCGACATCCTCGTCACCTCGGTCACGGTCCCGGCCTTTGGCCCGTTTCTGGAGATCGACGCTTCGGTCTTCGAGGACGCAATCGCCGCAAAGCTGCTTGGATCGGTCAACTGCATGCAGGCGGCGATCCCGCTGCTGCGCGGATCCGGGGGCGGCAGCATCGTCTGCGTGACCGGCGCCGGCGGCAAGATGCCGGTCGGCATCCATCTGCCGGGCGGCAGCGTCAACGCCGCGCTCAACCTCGTCATCCGCGGGCTGGCCACCGAGTTCGGCCCCGAGGACATCCGGGTGAACGCCGTCTCGCCCGGGCCGGTGCGCTCGCCGCGACAGGACGTCATGCAGGCCGCGGGCGCCGCCACGGACAGTCCGGCCGCGAGAATCCCGCTGCGCCGCTTCGGCGAGATCGACGAGGTCGCCGATTCGGTGCTGTTCCTCGCCTCCGCCCGGTCGAGCTACGTCACCGGCAACGTTCTGCAGGTTGACGGGGGCGGCGTGCTGACGCTGTGAGCGACGGCGCGGCGGATCAGGGCGCCAGGCGGTAGCCGCCGGCCTCGGTCACCAGAATCACGGCATTCGAGGGGTCGCGCTCGATCTTCTGGCGCAGCCGGTAGACGTGGGTCTCCAGCGTATGGGTGGTAACGCCGGAGTTGTAGCCCCAGACCTCGTCCAACAACACGTCGCGGCCGATTACCGAATGGCCGGCGCGGAACAGGAATTTGAGGATCGCGGCTTCCTTCTCGGTTAAGCGAATCTTCCGGTTGGTCTCGCTATCGATCAGCATCTTCGCGCCCGGGCGGAACGAGTACGGCCCGATTGCGAAGACCGCGTCCTCGCTGCGCTGGTGCTGGCGCAGCTGCGCGCGGATCCGCGCCAAGAGCACGCCGAGCTTGAACGGCTTGATCATGTAGTCGTTGGCCCCGGAATCCAGGCCCAGGATGGTGTCGGCCTCGCTGCTGGCGCCGGTCAGCATGATGATCGGCGCGCGCACCCCGGCCCGGCGCAACAGCCGGCAGACCTCCCGCCCGTCGATGTCGGGCAGCCCGACATCGAGGATGATCAGGTCGAAATGGTCGGACTTGCCGATCTCCAGCGCGTCGGCGCCGTTCTCGGCGGTGGCGGTCTCGAACTCCTCGTGGAGCCGCAACTGATCGCTCAGGGACTGGCGCAGCGCTTCGTCGTCATCGACAAGGAGAATCTTCTTCCCGAGCGTCGCCATGATCGTGGCTGCCTTTGGTGGACTCGCGTGGCGGATGTGGGGATCTCATCGCGACAGTCAACCGCCCCGCCGGCTTCGCCGGACACTAACCCAGCTTCACGGCGATGTCACACCGGACCGGGCAAGCTTTGCCGGGCGCGGGCCACCCACGTTATAAGCGTCCATGGAGCTGGTGGTCCGACCCGACCGGCGGGCGCGCTGGGGCGATCTCGTGCTGGCCTGCGCGATCGGGCGAAACGGCATCGGCGCGGCCAAGCGCGAGGGCGACGGCCTGACCCCGGCTGGCGCCTGGCCCTTGCGGCGCGTCCTCTACCGCCCCGACCGGGTGGAGCGGCCGGAAACGGCCTTGCCGTGCGATCCGATCGCGCCTTCGGACGGCTGGTGCGACGCCCCGGGGGATATACGCTACAATCGGCCCGTCACGCTGCCTTATCCCGCCTCGGCGGAAAAGCTGTGGCGGGAGGACCGGCTTTACGACCTGCTCGCGGTCATCGGCCACAACGACGAGCCGGCGATGGCCGGCATGGGCAGTGCGGTCTTCCTTCATGTGGCGGGCGACGGCTACGCGCCGACGGACGGTTGCGTGGCGCTGTCGCTCGAAGACCTCACGCAGGTGCTCGGTCAGTGGCGCCCCGCGGACCGGATCGTTATCGCGGCGGCCTGGCGCCGAAGATCGCCGTTCCCAGGCGGATATGGGTCGCGCCGAGACGGATAGCGGTCTCGTAGTCGGCGGACATGCCCATGCTGAGACCGTCCAGCCCGGTGCGTTGGGCAATCCCGGCCAGCAGCGCGAAATGGAGCGCCGGTTCTTCATCGACCGGCGGCACACACATCAGGCCGCGAACCGCAAGGCCGTATTCGTCCCGGCAGGCGTCGATGAACCCGGCCGCCTCTTCCGGGCCGACGCCCGCCTTCTGCGGTTCGGCGCCGGTGTTGACCTGAACGAAGCAGGGAAGCTGCCGCCCGGCGCGGTCCATCTCCCGGGCCAGCGCGGCCGCGAGCCTGGGCCGGTCGACTGTCTCGATGACATCGAACAGCGCCACCGCTTCGCGCACCTTGTTGGTCTGCAGCGGCCCGATCAGATGCAGGGCCAAGCCGGGGGTGCGCGCGCGCAGCGCCGGCCATTTCGCCTGGGCCTCCTGCACCCGGTTCTCGCCGAACAGCCGGTGGCCGGCGGCGACCGCGGCGGCGGCGGCAGAGGCCGGGTGGCCCTTGGAGACCGCGACCAGCGCGACCGATCCGGGCGCCCGGCCCGCCGCATCGATGCGTTCGCGCAGGCCGGTCAGGTTAGCCGCGATGCCGGCTTCGGCGGCGGCATCTGCGCCGGCGGCAGGGTGCGGTTCGGTCATCCCGGTTTTCCTTTCTCCGGTCTGCAGATATACCACACAATCGCCCAGCCCTGGATCGAAGTCCTTCGCGGCAAAGGTGGTTTGACGGTTTCAGGACTCTTATATGAAGTTGTGCCGAAACAACGTGTTATCTATAATCCCGTGCCCGGATCGTTTGATCCCGGTCACCGGGCGTTCATCTTGGGAGCAGGCAATGGCACCGTCGCGCCTCGGCACTCGGTGCTTGCCGGCCTCGCGGCTCTCGTCCTGCTTGCGGGATGCGAAGGCCGCGGCTTCGAGCAGGACTACCTCGAGCCGACGAACAGTTCACGCGAACCGTGGCGCTACTCCAGCGAAGAGCAACCCGACTCCATCTTCGGCAAGGACGGCTTCAACCTGTTCGCCATCTTCTCCGACGAGAAGGGCGAGTCCGGCGGCGGCGGCGCGGGCATCGGCGTCAACAGCTTCCTGTGGCGGGCTTCGCTCGATACGATCTCCTTCATGCCGCTGAACTCGGCCGACCCTTTCGGCGGGGTCATCATCACCGATTGGTACGCGCCGCCCGAGGCGCCTGCCGAGCGGTTCAAGATGAGTGTCTATATCCTCGGACGCGAACTCCGCGCCGACGGCGTCCGGGTGGCGGTCTTCCGCCAAGCGAAAAACGGCGCCGGCCAATGGGCCGACGCCAGCGTCGGAGCCGACACTTCGGTCAGTCTCGAGAACCAGATCCTGACCCGCGCCCGCCAGTTGCGGGTCGCTTCCGCGACAGCCCGGTAAACCGCGCGGGAACCCGCGGCGCCTCGCGGGCGTTCCGCCGGCGCTGCGCCTGACAGGAGTCGCCATGGCCGGCGCGTCGTCCAACCGCTACAACGCCAAGCAAAACGAGGCTCGGTGGCAGGCCATCTGGGCGGAGCGTGCGACCTTTGCAGTCACGGCCGACCCGGCCAAGCCCAAATTCTACGTCCTGGAGATGTTCCCCTACCCCTCCGGGCGGATCCACATGGGGCATGTGCGCAACTATACCATGGGCGACGTCGTGGCGCGCTACAAGCGCGCGCGAGGCTTCAACGTGCTCCACCCCATGGGCTGGGACGCCTTCGGCATGCCGGCGGAGAACGCGGCGAAGGAGCAGAAGGTCCACCCGGCGCGCTGGACCTGCGAGAACATCGCCACCATGCGCGCCCAACTCAAGCTGATGGGGCTGTCGATCGACTGGAGCCGCGAGATCGCAACCTGTCACCCGGAATACTACCGACACCAGCAGGCGATGTTCCTCGACTTCTACGAATCAGGACTGCTCTACCGGCGCAGCGGCTGGGTGAACTGGGATCCAGTCGACCAGACTGTACTGGCCAACGAGCAGGTCATCGAAGGCCGCGGCTGGCGGTCCGGCGCGCCGGTCGAGAAGCGCGAGATGCCGCAATGGTTCCTGCGCATCACCGACTTCGCCCAGCCGTTGCTCTCAGCGCTCGACGGCCTCGATCGCTGGCCGGAGAAGGTCCGGCTGATGCAGGAGAACTGGATCGGCCGCTCGGTCGGACTGCGGATGGCCTTCGAGATCGCCGACCGCGCGGAGCGGCTGGAGATTTACACCACCCGCCACGATACGATCTTCGGGGCCAGCTTCTGCGCGATCTCGCCCGAACACAAGCTGGCCGCCGAACTGGCCGCGGACCGCCCGGAGATCGCGGCGTTCATCGAGGACTGCCGCCGCACGGGCACCTCCGAGGCGGCGCTGGAGAAGGCCGACAAGCGCGGCCTGGATACCGGATTGCGGGCGCGCCACCCGTTCCGGCCCGATCTGATGCTGCCGATCTTCGTCGCCAATTTCGTCCTGATGGAGTATGGTACCGGCGCGATCTTCGGCTGCCCGGCGCACGACCAGCGCGATCTCGACTTCGCCCGCACATACGGACTGCCCGTCCTGCCGGTGGTGGTTCCCGAAGATGCCGATCCGACGGCCTTCGAGGTGGGGGCGGAGGCCTATATCGGCGACGGAAGGCTTGCGAACTCGGACTTCGTCGACGGCATGACCGTCGCCGAGGCCAAGGCGGAAATCGCCCGGCGCATGGAGCGGGCCGGCGCCGGCCGGCCCGAGGTGAATTTCCGGCTGCGCGACTGGGGCGTCTCGCGCCAGCGCTACTGGGGCTGCCCGATCCCGATCGTTCACTGCGCCGCCTGCGGGATGGCGCCGGTCGCCCGGGCCGACTTGCCAGTCGTACTGCCCGAGGACGTTGTCTTCGATACGCCCGGAAATCCGCTGGACCGGCACGCGGGATGGCGCCGCACATCCTGCCCGTCCTGCGGCGGCGCGGCCGAGCGCGAGACCAGCACGCTCGATACCTTCGTCGATTCCTCGTGGTATTTCGCGCGGTTCTGCTCGCCCCGGGCGGACCGGCCGGTCGATCCGGACGAGGCGGCCTACTGGCTGCCGGTCGACCAGTATATCGGCGGCATCGAGCACGCGATCCTGCACCTTCTCTACGCCCGCTTCTTTACCCGCGCGATGGCCGGACGCGGCCATCTGAGGATCGAGGAGCCGTTCGCGGGCCTGTTCACCCAGGGAATGGTCCGCCACGAGACCTACCGCACCGATGCCGGGGAATGGATGACGCCGGTCGAAGTCGGGCCCGGCCCCGACAAGCGGCTGCAGCGCCTGGCCACCGGCGAGCCGGTCACCGTTGGGCGCTCGGAAAAGATGAGCAAATCCAGGAGGAACGTGGTCGATCCCGAGGATATCATGGACACCTACGGCGCCGATACGGCGCGCTGGTTCATGCTGTCCGACAGCCCGCCCGACCGCGACCTCGAATGGACCGAGGCCGGCGTCGCCGGCGCCTGGCGATTCGTCAACCGGGTGTGGCGGCTGATCGCCGATACGGACCGGGCGCTGGCGCCGCGCGGCGCGGCGAAGCCCGACGGCATCGACGCCCGGCAGGACCTGGTCACCATCCGGCGCGGGGTCCACAAGGCGATCGCACAGGTCACCGGCGATCTCGACGGCTTCCGGTTCAACCGCTCGGTCGCGCGGATCCACGAGCTGGTCAATCTGCTGGCCGAGTTCGAGACGGACGACGAAGCCGCGGCCTGGGTTCGGCGCGAGGCCTATGAGGCGATCGCCCGGCTGGCCGGTCCGATGATGCCGCATCTGGCCGAGGCGCTGTGGGAACATCTCGGGTTCGAAACGTTATTGGCGGACGCGCCCTGGCCGGCGGCGGATTCGGCCCTGGTCGTCAACGACGTCGTTACGGTTGCCGTACAGGTCAAGGGCAAGACGCGAGGGACGGTCGACCTGCCGCGCGATGCGCCCCGGGACGAGGCCGAGGCCGCCGCCCTGGCGCTGCCGAGGGTGCTGGCGGCGATCGCCGGGCGGCCGATCCGAAAGATCGTCTTCGTGCCTAATCGGATTATCAATGTCGTGGCCTGAGCCGGTCGGCCGCCGGCGGGCGGGACGGACGGGGCTCGCGCTGGCAGTTGCCGCGGCCATGACTGGCTGCGGGTTCGAGCCGCTCTACGGCGAGCGGGGAGCCACCGCGGAGGCGTTGGCAACGGTGCGGATCGAGCAGATCGCCGACCGGACCGGGCAGCGGCTGCGCAACCATCTGCTGCTGCGGATGAGCCCCAACGGCCAGCCGCGGAACCCAACCTATGTGCTCAGGGTCACGCTGGCGGAGACCAGGCGCGGGCTCGGCGTCCGGCGCGAGGACGACGCGACCCGGACGAACCTCAAGATCGACGCGGCCTATGCGCTGGCGCGAGCGAGCGACGGCAAGCCCCTGATCAGCGGCGGGCTCTCGACCACCAGCAGCTACAACATCCTGGATTCGGAGTTCGCTACGCTGAAGGCCGAGGCCAATGCGCGCGCGCGCGCGGTGCTTGATCTGTCCGACGCGCTGACCACGCGGCTCGCGGTCTATTTGCGCGGCGGGCGATGAAGATCGCGCCGGGCGCCGCGGACCGTTTCGTCGCAAGCCCACCCGAGAGCCTGCGCGCGTGCCTAGTCTACGGCCCGGACGGCGGGCTGGTGCGCGAACGGGCCGCATCGCTCGCCCGGCAGCGCGTCGGCGACCTGTCCGATCCGTTCCGGGTCTCCATGCTCAGCGCGGCGGCGGTCGCCGAGACGCCCGGCCGGCTGGCCGATGAGGCCGCGATGCTTTCGTTGACCGGCGAGACCCGGGTGGTGCGGGCAGACGGCATCGGCGACGCGGCCTTCGAGTCGGTCGAGATCCTGTTGTCACGGCCGGAAGCGAGCACGCTCGTGGTGTTGGAGGCGGGCGATCTGCCGCCACGCTCGAAGCTGCGCAAGATCTTCGAGGGCGCCCCCGACGCCGCGGCGGTCGCCTGCTACGCCGATGACACGGCGACCCTGGAGGCTCTGATCCGCGCGACGATGGATGAGGCCGGGCTGTCGATCTCCGCCGATGCGGTGTCCTTTCTGCGCGACCGCCTGGGCTCGGACCGCAAGGTGACGCGCTCCGAACTCGAGAAGCTGGCGCTCTACGCCCGGGACGCCGGCACGGTGAGCCTCGAGCATGCGGCGCGGTGCTGCGGCGACAACGCGGTCCTGACGCTCGATGACCTGTGCGATGCCGCCACCACCGGCGATCTCGCCGCCGTAATCGCCGGACTCGACCGGCTGTTCGAGGAGGGCGTCAACCCAGTCGCGATCCTGCGCGCGGTCCAGCGCCATTTCCAGCGCCTCCAGGTTACGGCGGCGCGCGCGGCCGCCGGCGCCCCGACCGATCAGGCGATCAAGGCGCTGCGCCCGCCAGTATTCTTCAAACGCTCGGCGGCCTTCCGGCAGTCCCTGCGGGTCTGGAGCGCATTCCGCGCCGGCAGCGCGCTCGACCGTCTTGTCGAGGCCGAAGCGGCGTGCAAATCGGGCGGCGCGCCGCCCGGCCCAGTGTGTGCGTACACCCTGATTTCCATCGCCAGGGCCGCGTCGGCCGCGCAGCGCAAATCCACCAACCCCCAGCATCCCCCGACCGGCCATCGGCCGCCTGACCGGCGACCGGGCGGCCGCAACAATGGCTGAACCGTGTGGTCAGCCGCGGTGCTGCGGCCCGGTCGCGCCCAGGCGTTGCAGCACGATGTTGAGCTGCTCCAGCGTCCTGTAATGAACCACCAGCTCGCCGCCGTCGCCCCGTAAATTGACCGCGACCTTGAGGCCGAGCATCCTCGACAGGTCGCGCTCCAGGTTTGCGATGTCGGGGTCGCGCGGCGACGGCCGGCGATCGCCGCTGGACGAACCGGAACGCGCTTTCTGAACCAGCTTCTCGGTCTGGCGGACATTGAGCCCGCGGCGCACGACCCGCCTGGCGAGCTTGTCGGGATTGTCGGCGTTGAGCAGCGCGCGCGCGTGCCCGGCGCTGAGCGCGCCCTCGACGAGCAGCGTCCGCACCCCGTCCGGCAGTTGCAGCAGACGCAGCGTGTTGGCGATGTGGCTGCGGCTCTTGCCGACGACGCGGGCAAGCTGCTCCTGGGTGTGGGCGAACTCATCCATCAGCCGGCGGTATCCTTCCGCCTCTTCCAGCGGCGTGAGGTCCTGGCGCTGGACGTTCTCGATCAGGGCGACCTCGAGCACGGCCTCGTCGCTGAGCTCCTGAACGATGACCGGCACCTCGTGAAGCCGGGCGCGCTGAGCCGCGCGCCAGCGGCGCTCGCCGGCGACGATCTCGTACCGGTCGGCCTCTTCGGGGTCGCGCCGCACGATCAGGGGCTGGAGGATGCCGCGCTCACGCACCGACTCGACGAGTCCCGTCATGGTCTCCTCGTCGAACGCCCGGCGCGGCTGGCAGGGGCTCGGCTTGAGGAGCTCGACGGGCACCGCGCGCGGGCGATCCCGACCGGCGGGCAACTGCGTCAGGCCCGGCTCTTCGCCGAACAGCGCCGACAAGCCGCGCCCGAGCTGACGACCGCGCGCGGTTTCCTCATTCATGCGTGGAGACCCTGTTCGCGGCGCAGGATTTCGCCGGCAAGATGCATGTAGGCCTGCGCGCCCGGGCAGCGGTGATCGTAGAGCAGCACCGGCTTGCCGTGCGACGGCGCCTCGGAGACCCGCACGTTGCGCGGAATCACGGTGGAATAGACCTTGTCGCCGAAGAAGCTGCGCACATCCTCGGCAACCAGGGCGCTCAGCCGGTTGCGCACATCGAACATGGTCAGGACGATGCCCTGGATCTGCAGCTTCGGATTGAAGGCCCGCCGCACCCGCTCAACTGTTCGCACAAGCTGGCTGAGCCCTTCGAGCGCGAGGAACTCGCATTGGAGGGGCACCAGGACCTGGGTCGCGGCCGTCATCGCGTTGAGCGTCAGGAGGCCGAGCGCGGGCGGGCAGTCGATCAGGATGTAGTCGTAATCGGCCACCGCCGGGCGCAGCATGGCGCGCAGGCGATATTCCCGGCCCTCGGCATCGACCAGCTCGAGCTCGGCCCCGGACAGATCGACCGTCGAGGGCACGATCGCGAGCCCGGGAATCCCGGTCGCCTGGGCGACCCCGCCGACATCCGCCCCGTTGATCAGGACATCGTAGGAGCCGATCCGCCGCCGAGCCCGCTCGATGCCGAGCCCGGTCGAGGCGTTGCCCTGCGGATCGAGGTCGAACACCAGAACCCGCTTATGCACGGCGGCCAGCGCGGTCGCGAGGTTGATGGTCGTGGTGGTCTTGCCGACGCCGCCCTTCTGGTTCGCGACGGCGACGATCTGGGGGGGCTCGGCGCAGGCCGTCGGTGCGGTGTGCGGCCTGCCGCTTGCCGGGGAGTCCTGCATACATTCACCGTCGGTTGGCGGGACGCGACGCCCGTTCGACATCGGAAAGGATCAGCAATCGTGCCGCCGAATCGGTCGCGCTGGGCGCGTGATGCACGGACATATGCCACGACTCCGCCGAATCCGTCAATTCCTGGCGCCAGCGGGCCCCCTTCGGGAAGATGCATGTCGGCGGACGGTCCGGATCGGCTGTAAGAAACGGCGCGGCATAGTCGAGCAGCCGCGGCAGCGGCGCCAGCGCCCGCGCGGTCAGCACATCGCTCGGCCACGGCGCGAGATCCTCGATGCGGGCGCGATGGACCGCGGCGGGCGCATCGCTCAGGCGAACCGCCTCGGCCAGGAAGGCTGCCTTGGGCGCGTCGGATTCGACCAGATCGGTGTGCAGGCCGGTGACGATCGCCAGCACAAGCCCGGGGAGGCCGGCGCCGGCGCCGAGATCGGTGATGCGCCGGGCGCCGGGCGAGATGTGCGCGGCGATCTGGCCGCAATCGAGGATATGACGCCGCCAGACATCGTTCACGGTGCCCGCGCCGATCAGGTTGCGGCGCTGCTGCCAATGAAGCAGGACCGTGACATAGGCCTCGAGCCGTGCCTGTGTTTCACGTGAAACGTCGAGCGCGGCCGCGCATTCGGACGCCGACATAGGCGCCGGCATGGGCGTAGCTGGGCCCGCGCCGCGCATCTTGTCAGGCGATTTTTCGCGCCGGCTCACGTTTGACGAAGCGCAGGAGCGCGGCGATTGCCGCCGGGGTGAGTCCCGGTATGCGCGAGGCCGCCCCGATGGTGGCCGGCCGGGTGCGATCGAGCGTCTCGCGGGCCTCGCCGGACAGCCCGCCGATCGTGCTATAATCGAGGTGCGCCGGCAGGAGCAGCCGCTCGTCACGCCGGAACATCTCGATATCGGCGCTCTGCCGTTCAAGATAGACGGCGTAGCGGCAATCGATCGCGATCTGCTCGGCGATCGGCCCGTCGAGCCGGCCGAGCTCGGGCCACATCCGCGCAAGTCGCGAAACAGTGACCTCGGGATATCCCAGCAGGCGCGCTGCGCTGCGCGGCACGCCATCCCGGGCGACCGGGATGGCGTGCTGCGCAAGACTCGTCGGGCTTGCCGTCAGCCGTTCGCACAGCGCCCGGGCATCGTCGAGCTTTCGGGTTTTTTCGCCGAATCGCCGGGCGCGTTCGGCGCCGACGCAGCCGAGCGCGAGCCCCTTGGGCGTGAGCCGCTGGTCGGCGTTATCCGCCCGCAAGGACAGCCGGTACTCGGCCCGCGAGGTGAACATGCGGTATGGCTCCTGCGTCCCGCGGCCAACCAGATCGTCGATCATCACGCCGATATAGCCGTCGGCACGGTCGAGCGTGAACGCATCGGCGCGGCCCGCGGCGATAAGCGCCGCGTTGAGGCCGGCGATAAGCCCCTGCCCCGCCGCCTCCTCGTAGCCTGTCGTGCCGTTGATCTGGCCGGCGTGGAACAGCCGCGGCACCCGGCGCGTCTGAAGACTCGGCGCCAGCTCGCGCGGATCGATGAAGTCGTACTCGACCGCGTAGCCCGGGCGCAGCAGAGTACACCGTTCGAGCCCCCGGATGGCGTGGACCATCTCGGCTTGGATTTCTGCCGGCAGCGATGTCGAGATGCCGTTCGGATAGACGGTGTGGTCGTCGAGACCTTCGGGCTCGAGAAAGATCCGATGGCGCTCGCGGTCGGCGAACCGGACGACCTTATCCTCAATCGACGGGCAATATCGCGGGCCCCTGCTTTCGATCCGCCCGGAATAGATCGGCGAGCGGTCGAGATTGCCCCGGACGATCGCGTGGGCCGCGGGCGTGGTCCAGGCGATGTGGCAGTCGATCTGCGGCACAACGATCTGCTCGGTAAGCGTCGAGAACGGAACCGGCGGATCGTCGCCCGGCTGGCGCTCGAAGCATGTCCAGTCGATTGTCCGGCCGTCGAGCCGGGGCGGCGTCCCGGTCTTGAGCCGGCCGCGCGCGAAGCCCAGCCGGTCGAGCGTAGCGGCAAGCGCGACCGCCGGACCTTCCCCGACCCGGCCGGCCGGCGTGACGCGCCTGCCGATGTGGACCAGGCCGCGCAGGAATGTGCCGGTGGTCAGCACCACCGCGCCGGCGCGGATCGCCTCACCGGTGTCCGTCAAGACGCCGGCGGCGTGTCCGCCCTCGTCAACAACGATGTCGCAGATCGCCGCCGCACGGCGCTCCAGGCCGGGCCGGCCAGCCAGAATTTCCTGCACCGCCGCGCGGTAGAGCGCGCGGTCGGCCTGGGCGCGCGGCCCCTGGACGGCAGGCCCCTTGCGCCGGTTGAGCATACGGAACTGGATGCCGGCGCGATCGATCGCGCGGCCCATCACGCCGTCGAGCGCATCGATCTCGCGTACCAGATGGCCCTTGCCGAGCCCGCCGATCGCAGGGTTGCACGACATTTCGCCGATCGTGTCGAGCCGGTGGGTCGCAAGCAGGGTGCGCGCGCCCATGCGGGCGGCCGCGCTTGCCGCTTCGCACCCGGCATGGCCGCCCCCGACGACGATCACGTCATAGTCCGACATGGCCGGACCCTAGAAAGCCGGACGCCGAATGTCACCGGAAATCTGCCCAGTGGAAATCCGCCCGATGGGTTGGATAACGTGTGCCATACTGGCAGCTAATGGCTGCTGAATCGAAGTGAAATCGCCCAGTCGAAGAACCTACGCCAGCGTCGATCCCCGATACGCCCAGGAATGTGACGCGTGCGCTCGTGACCGCGCGGCCCAAGGACGAGGACGATTGGGACTACCTCAAGGCCGATGAGCCGGAGTATACCGCAGCCTCGCTCGGAAAGCTGACAAAAGAAAAGCCAATCAAGCCCTTAACGGCTTACCGGTCACCTCGGTATATAATCCTCCGATGTTTCACGTGAAACCTTGCGGCCCTCGCTATTTTCCGATGCAGAAGTCGCCGAAGATGACATCGAGCAAGTCTTCGACATCGACCCGGCCATTGATCCGCCCGAGCGCATGGAGCGCGGCGCGCAGATCCTCGGCGACCAGCGCCACTTCGTTGGCCGCCTGGGCGCAAGCGAGGCTCTTGCGGCACGCCTCCAGCGCTAGGCGGTGTCGCATGCGCGTGGGGCCGGGATCGACGCCGAGAGCGGCCTGCTCCGCGACCAGCGCCCCCAGCGCGGCAACCAGATCGTCGAGTCCCTCGCCCGTCTTGACCGAGACCGGCAGCACCGGCTTGCCGAAGATCGTCGCCCCAGCCGGGACCGGGGTGAGATCGATCCTGTTGGCCACAATGACCGCGTTGTCCCCAGGCTCCGGATCGGCGTCGGCGGCTCCGGCGGCGAGCGCCGCGGCGTCGATCATCATCACTCTGACGTCGGCGGCCTCGGCGCGCGCGCGCGCGCGCGCGACGCCCTCGGCCTCGATCTCATCACCGGCTTCCCGCAGACCCGCAGTGTCGGCGACGAGCGCCGGGTAACCGCCAAGGTCGAGATGGATCTCAATGACGTCGCGGGTGGCGCCGGCGTGCGGCGAGACGATCGCCACGTCGCGCCCCGCCAAGTGATTGAGCAGGCTGGACTTTCCGACATTCGGCGGGCCGAGGATCGCGATCGAGACCCCGTCGCGCAGGCGCTCCGCGCGGCGCCCGTCGGCGAGGTGGCCCGCGATCGCAGTGCTGAGCGCTGCGATCTCGCCGCCGAGCGTTCGATCGATATCGGCCGGCAAATCCTCGTCCGGGAAATCGATCATCGCCTCGACATGGGCCAGCGTACGCGTCAGCGCCGCACGCCAACCGTCATAGAGCGCGGCCAGCGCGCCGCCGGCCTGGCGCTGGGCCTGACGCCGCTGGGCCTCTGTCTCGGCATCGATCAGATCCGCGATCGCCTCGACCTGGGTCAGATCGAGCTTGCCGGCGGAAAAAGCCCGGCGGGCGAATTCGCCGGGCGCCGCGGCCACGAACCCGTCGAGCCTGCCGAGCGCGAGGCCGACGGCTTCGATCACCGCCCGGCCGCCATGCACCTGGAGTTCGGCCATGTCCTCGCCGGTATAGCTCCCGGGCGCGGGAAACCAGATCGCGAGCGCCTCGTCCAGGGTCTCGCCGGTCGCCGGATCGCGCAGACGAGCGCGCACCGCCCGGCGCGGCGGCGGCGCCTCAATACCGGCGATCCGGGCCAGCGCGACGCGCGTCCGGGGGCCGCTGATGCGGAAGACAGCAATCGCGGCCCGGCCCGGCGCGCTCGACAACGCGAAAATCGTCGGCAGATCTTTCACGGCCGGCCCGCCACGACTTGCCATCGCCCCGGCGGCGGCGGCACACTGGACCTTCGCTCACGCGCGCGGGCCTTCCCCATGAGCCGAAACCTCCTGTCCGAAGAGACCAGCCCCTATCTCCTGCAGCACGCCGGCAATCCGGTCCACTGGCAGCCCTGGGGGCCCGCGACGCTGGCCCGCGCCAAGGCGGAGAACCGCCCAATCCTGCTCTCGATCGGCTATGCCGCCTGCCACTGGTGCCATGTGATGGCCCACGAGAGCTTCGAGAACGAGTCCATTGCCGCCCTGATGAACCGGCATTTCGTCAACGTCAAGGTCGACCGCGAGGAACGGCCCGATATCGACACCATCTACATGCACGCCCTGCACATGATGGGACAGCAGGGCGGCTGGCCACTGACCATGTTTTTGACCCCCGACGGCGAGCCGTTCTGGGGCGGGACCTACTTCCCACCGGAAAGCCGATTCGGCCGGCCCGGCTTCCCCGAGGTGCTGGAAGGCCTCGCCAAGGTCTACCGCGAGACGCCGGATAAAGTCGCCGACGCGGCCGCCTCGTTGCGCGAACGCATCGCGGACATGGCGACCTCGCGGACCGGCGGGCCGATCCCGGTCGAGATCAACGATCAGGCCGCCTCGCGCATCGCTGCGCAGTACGACAAAGTCGAAGGCGGCATCGGATCGGCGCCCAAATTCCCCAACCCGTCCTCTCTGGAGCTGCTGTGGCGAGCGTATCTGCGCAACGGCGACCCCGAGGCGCGCAGCGCCGTGCTGCTGACGCTCGAGAAGATGAGCCAGGGCGGGATCTACGACCATCTGGGCGGCGGCTACGCGCGCTATTCGACCGATTCACACTGGCTGGCGCCGCATTTCGAGAAGATGCTCTACGACAACGCGCAGCTTATCGACCTCCTCGTGGCGGCGTGGAAGGACACTGGGTCGGCGCTGTTCGAGGCGCGGATCCGCGAGACCGCAGAGTGGATCGCCCGCGAAATGATCGCCGAAGGCGGCGGCTTTGCGGCCACTCTCGATGCCGACAGCGAGGGGGTGGAGGGCAAGTTCTACGTCTGGTCGGAGACCGAGATCGATCGGGCGCTGGGCGCCGAGGCGGCCCTGTTCAAGCACGCCTACGATGTCGGCCCGGGCGGCAATTGGGAAGGACGCACGATCCTGAACCGCAATCACCGCGCCGGCCCGTTCACCGGAGACGAGGAACGAGCGCTCGCCCGGAGCCGAACGAAGTTGATGAAAATCCGCGACGGCCGTATCCGCCCGGGCTGGGACGACAAGGTGCTGGCCGACTGGAACGGCCTGACGATCGCCGCCCTGGCCAACGCTGCGGCAGTCTTCGATGAGCCGAAATGGCTCGCGCTGGCGGACCGGGCATTCGGTTTCGTCGCCGAAACGATGCAGGTATCCGGCCGGCTCACCCACTCCTTTCGCGACAGCAGGGCGCGCCATGCCGCCACGCTAGACGACTATGCCGGCATGGCCCACGGCGCGCTCGCTCTCCACGAGGCGACCGGCGCGGATCGCTATTTGACCGCGGCTCGGGGCTGGGTCGACGTGCTCGACGCGCATTATTGGGACGAGGCCGGCGGGTATTTCCTGACCGCGGCCGACGCCGAGGCGCTGATCGTCCGCACCAAATCGGCCGATGACAACGCCACGCCTTCGGGCAACGGGATGATCGCCGACGTACTGGCCCGGCTGTTCCTGATCACCGGCGAGGACCGCTACCGCGCCCGGGCCGAGGCGCTGATAATGGCCTTCGCCGGCGAAGTCCCGCAGGGCTTCTTTTCGCTGGCGACGCTGCTGAACGCAAGCGAGATGCTGCAACGGGGCACGCAGATCGCCATCGTCGGCGACCGCGCGGCTTTGCCCACACGGGCGCTGGTCCGCGCCGCCCATCTGGCGCCGGCGCGGGCGCGCATCATTTCGGTCTTCGCCCCGGATGCCGCCCTGCCCGATGGCCACCCCGCCTCCGGCAAAGGCCTGGTCGACGGGGCGCCGGCGGCCTATGTCTGTGTCGGGCCGACCTGTTCCCTGCCGCAAACCACGCCCGAGGGACTCACAGCGAGCCTCCAGCGGGCCGCGTGAAGCGCCCGACGATGCCGGCCCGCACGATCGCCTCGCCGATCGGAAACCTAACCATCGTGGTCGAGAACGCGGCCCTGACCGGGCTCGACTGGCGCCGGTCCAGCCCGTCGGACGAGGACAACCTGCTCGACCGGGCGGAGGACCAGCTCAGCGCCTATTTCGCCGGTACGCTGGACGCCTTCGACCTGCCGCTCGCGCCGCGGGGCAGCGCCCACGAGCTCGCTGTTTGGCAAGCGATGCGCGAGATCCCCGCCGGCCGGACGACGAGCTATGGCGCGATCGCTCGGGCAATCGGCTCCAGCGCGCGGGCCGTGGGCGGGGCCTGCGGGCGCAACCCGATCGCGGTGATCGTCCCTTGCCACCGCGTGGTCGGCGCCGGCGGCGCGCTGGGCGGCTATTCCGGCGCCGGCGGGGCCGAAACAAAGCGGTTCCTGCTGGCTCACGAGGGGGCGGAGGGGATCGCCGGCCGCCTGATCTGAGACCGGGTGACACTCACCGGACGCACGGCTATGGTGACGCTGGAGCGCCCGGACAAGACACAGGGAGATCAAATATGCCCGATATCAGCATCGAGGCGCATGACGGCGGCGCATTCGGCGCCTATCTCGCAACCCCCGCCTCGGGATCCGGCCCCGGGCTGGTCGTGATCCAGGAGATCTTCGGAGTCAACAAAGTCATGCGCGATTTGTGCGACGGCTTTGCCCAGGCCGGCTACTTCGCCTGCAGTCCGGACCTGTTCTGGCGCCAGGAGCCCGGCGTGCAGTTGACCGACAAGAGCAAGGAGGATTGGGACAAGGCCTTTGGCTACCTCCAGGGCTTCGACTACGACAACGGCGTCGCCGACCTGTCGACCGCCATCGGCCATGTGCGCGGCCTCGACGGGTGCTCGGGCAAGGTCGGCACGGTCGGCTATTGCCTGGGCGGCAGCCTCGCCTACATGACCGCTTGCTTCACCGATTCCGATGCTTCGGTCGGATATTATCCGGTGCAGATCGAGGGCCATCTCAACAAGGCGGCGAACGCCAGGAAGCCGGCGATGATCCACATCGCGGCTCTCGACGGCTTCTGCCCGCCCGAGGCGCAGGCCCGGATCGTCGAGGGCCTCGGCGGCAACGCCTTGTTCACCGTCCACACCTACGCCGATGTCGATCACGCCTTCGCGCGCATCGGCGGCGAGCACCACGACAAAGCGGCGGCCGATCTCGCCAACGGGCGAACGGCGACATTCTTCGAAACCCATCTGAGTTAGGCCCGCCGGCGAGCGAGCGAACCGACCATCCCCCGCCCGCCTCCGCAATGAAGGCCGGCGCCAGCCGCACGAGGACTCCCCCATGACAAAAGCCATCCAGATCGACGAGCCCGGCCCACCATCCGCCATGAAGTGGCGCGAAGTTCCGCTCGGCAAGCCCGAAGCCGGCGACGTTCTGGTGCGTCACGGCGCGGTCGGGCTCAACTACATCGATGTCTACCACCGCAGCGGGCTCTATCCACTGCCGATGCCGCAGACGCTCGGCATGGAAGCCGCAGGCACAATCGAGGCGACGGGAAGCGGGGTCAAGGACCTCAAGCCGGGCGACCGGGTGGCCTATGCGACGGCGCCGCTCGGGGCCTATTCGGAGTCGCGCCTGATCCCGGCCGACCGGGTGATCAAGATCCCCAAGGAAATCGACGACGAGACCGCGGCGGCCATGATGCTCCAGGGCATGACCGCGCAATACCTGCTGCGCGAGACCTACAAGGTCGAGAAGGACGATACCATCTTGATCCACGCCGCGGCCGGCGGCGTCGGACTGATCGTCTGCCAATGGGCGAAGCTGCTGGGGGCGACGGTGATCGGCACCGTTGGCACCAAGCAGAAGGCGGACTTGGCGGCCGCGCATGGCTGCGATCATCCGATCGTCTACACCGAGCAGGATTTCGTAGAGCGGGTCAAAGAGATCACCAAGGGCGAGGGCCTGCCGGTGGTCTATGATTCGATCGGCAAGGACACCTTCCCCGGCTCGCTCGACTGCCTCCGCCCGCGCGGGCTGTTTGTGAGCTTCGGCAACGCCTCGGGGCCGATCGCGGCCTTCGATACAGGGATCCTGGCGGCCAAAGGCTCGCTCTACATAACCCGGCCGTCGCTGCCACACTACACCGGCACGCGAACGGATCTGGTGAAATGCGCCAGCGACCTGATCCGGGTGGTCGAGTCCGGCGCGGTCAAGATCGAGGTCAACCAGACCTACGCGCTGAAGGACGCCGCCGCGGCCCACCGCGACCTCGAGGCCCGCAAGACGACGGGGTCGACCGTCTTGATACCGTAAGATGCCCTTTCGTTTCCTTCACTCGTCGGACTGGCAGATCGGGAAAGTCTTCCGCTTTGTCGGTGACGCCACCATGGGGCTTCTCCAGGAAGCGCGGCTGCGGGCGATAACGCGTCTCGACAAGCTTTGTCATGAGCATAACGTCGCGCATGTGCTCGTCGCCGGCGATGTCTATGACATGGAAGCGCTCTCACCACGCTCGCTCAACCAGCCCTTGGAACGGATGCGCGGTTTCACGAGCGTCCAATGGCACCTCTTGCCGGGCAATCATGATCCGCATCGTTCCAATGGGCTCTGGGAGCAGCTTCTCCGTAAGGGCCTGCCCGACAACGTTCATGTTCGGATCACGCCGGAGCCGGCGATCCTTGAGGACGGTTCCGCCGTCCTGTTGCCCGCGCCGCTGTTCCACAGACGCACGCTCGACGATCCAACGGCCTATATGGATGGCGTAGAACTGCCGGACGGCGCTATACGGATCGGACTTGCGCATGGTACCGTCACCGGATTCGGGTCCGATGACAAGGCCATGTCCAACTACATCGCACCCGACCGGCCGGACCGTGCCGGCCTTTCTTATCTCGCCCTGGGCGACTGGCATGGACAGAAGCGGATCAACGACCGCTGCTGGTACAGCGGCACGCCCGAGACCGACGCCTTCGATGTGACCGGCGGCGGCCAAGCGTTACTTGTGAACATCAAGGGGACGGCGGCGGCGCCTGCCGTGACGCCGGTTTCCACCGGACACTATACCTGGATCACGCTCTCGGAACGGATCAACGGCCGCGCGGACATCGATTACCTCACCGAAAAACTGCGCGGCAGCGCCGACGAGTTGGATCGTGTCCTCGTTCATCTGGCTGTGGACGGCGCGCTCTCATTGGAGGATCGCCACTATTTTCAGGAACGGATTGTTGACGGCGTGTCCGCGGCGCTGTGCTTCATGCGGGTCGATGACCACCGCCTGTTCTCCCAGCCGACAGCCGACGACCTGGATCAGATCGACCGGGGCGGTTTCGTGCGCACGGCTGCCGAGAAGCTCAAGCTGTTGGCCGAAGGAGGCGAAGGGGATAGCGATGTTGCCGCCGAGGCGCTGCAACGTCTTTATCTCGAGCATATGGAGCTACAGGCGGGGCAGCGATGAAACTCCGCTCCCTGTCAGTCAATCAGTTCAAGCGATTTGCGAAACCGACGCGTCTGGACGGCATTGAGGATGGCCTCAATGTCGTGGTCGGCCCCAACGAGATGGGCAAATCGACCTTGCTCGACGCCCTGCGCGCGGTCCTTTTCGAAAAACACAGCTCCAAGGCCCGGCCCATCATGGCGTTGCAGAACGACCGGAACCAAGCCGCCCCGGTCGTCGAATTGGCGTTCGAGCTTGATGACGGCGTCTACCGGATCGCCAAACGATTCGTCAAGAAACCATACGCCCGCCTGTCCTGTCCGGACGGGCGCGCTCTGGAAAGCGATACCGCCGAGGAAACGCTCCGCAATCTTCTCGGCCTTGATGAACCGGGCAAGACGGGGGCGAAGCCGGAAACTCTCGGGATGTGGAATGTTCTCTGGGTACAACAGGGCCAGTCCTTCGGCATCCCCGATCTTCCCGACAGCGCCCGGTCGAGCCTTCACAGCGCTCTTGAATCCGAAGTCGGCGCTGTCCTCGGCGGCCGGCGGGGCCGAGCCCTCCCGCAAACCATCGAGAAGCAGCTTGGCGAACTGATTACGAAAGCCACGCGCCAGCCGCGCGGCGCGTACAAGACCTCGATCGATCGCGCCACTGCGCTGCGCAAAGACCTTGAGGACCTGCATGACCGCCGTCAGCACCTGACGCAGACACTGGACGATCTCGAAACCGCCCAGGCGACACTGGAGCGCCTGTCTTTCGGCGACCGTGACGAGGTGGACCAAAAAGAGATAGCCAAGGCGCGGCGGAGCCATAACCAGCTCTCTGAACTGGAAACCCGAATAGAGGCCGCCTCCACAGAGCTGGAGCTCAAAAAGCGCAATCTTGAACAGGCCAAACAAACCGCGGCCGACCGACAACAACTGCGGGACGACATCAAGAAAAAAGAGGCCCGCCTCGACGCGGCCGGCAACCGGTCGGCCGAAGTCCGCCAGCAGGAGAACGAGGCGCGCTCGCGGCTCGAGGCATTGCACGCCGGTGTACGCGACGCCGAGGTGGGCGTAACCAAGGCAGACCAATCCGTCTCCCGCCAACGCCGTGTGCTTAGGGCCGTAGAACGCCAAGCCCGAATTCGCGAACTTGAGGACCGGTGCGAAAAAGCACAGGCTGCCGAAAACCGCCAGCGCGAGGCGCAACAAGGCGCCGCCGCCATTCTGGTGACGGACGACTCCATCAAGGCCATTCGCACTGCCGCCAAGACCCTGGAAAGCATCGAAAGCCGCCTCAGCGCCGCGGCTACCCGCATTACCTTCGACATGGCGCCGGCGAAGCTTTCCGGCATTGAACTCGACGGCGTGGCTCTCACGCCTAGGCAGCCGTCCGTCCAGGCCGTCGAGCCGACCATTATCACCATTTCGGACCGTGGCCGGATCACGATCGAACCGGCGATCGAGGATCACGACGAACTGCTCCGCCAACGGCACAAGGCGAGAGTCCGGCGCAAAGACGTGCTGGAGACAGCCGGCGCAAAGACCCTTAACGACGCGGAAGATCAGTACGGCCGGCGCCAGAAGCTCTTGCAAGATGCCGGACTCGCCCGGCAGGAGACCAAACTGCATGCGCCCGCCACGGACGAGCACGAAGCCGGGGCGCGGGCACTCGCCGACCATATTGAGGGCCTGCGACAGATCCTGAAGCGGGAGACGGACGAGCTGGGTCCGCACGATCTGCCCGCCCGCCGGGAGGCTGAGACTGCGTTACGGACAGCCGACGACCAAGCCAAGGAAGCGCGAAACGCTCAAGATACAGCGCGCGCCGCGCTGAGCGGTCCACGGAACAAGCTGAGCGGCCTCCAAATCGAACTCGGTACCGTCACCGCCCAGCACAACGACAGCAAGGAACAGCTTGAAACGCTCCACCGTCAACTTGCCGAAGCCGACGAGTCCCGTTCAGACGATGACCTTCAGGCTGAAATCGAATCGGCCCGTTCCGCCCTTTCCAAACAACGAGCAGCCATCGTCGACCTTGAGGGTCAGCGCACGGACGATACACTGCTGCAATTGGCCGCCCGGATCGACCGCCTTGAAAAGGCCCTTCGGGAAAGGCAGGACAAGCGCGCTGGTCTCAAGGAGAAGATCGCCGGCCTGAACTCCCATGTCGAGGCGGCGGAAGGCGCCGGGCTCGACGAGGCGATCCAACAGAAAACCCGCGAGCTGAACCTTTCCGACGAAGAGCGCACCCGCGCCGAGCGCGAGGCGCGGGTTCTCGACCTCCTGCTCTCAACCTTGCGCAGCGCGGAACAGAAAGCCAAAGAGCGCTACCTGTCGCCGGTGCTAAACCGCGTCCGGCCATATTTGCAACTTCTGTTCCCCGGTGCCGAGATCACACTCGACGAGAACCTTCGCATCGTCGGCGTGGTCAGGGAACCGGGACACGCCGAATCCTTCGATCATCTGAGCATGGGCACCCAGGAACAGATCGCCGTATTGGTCCGCCTCGCTTTCGCCGAAATGCTCGTCGAGCAGGGTCACCCGGCGACTATCGTCCTCGATGACGCCCTTGTGTTTTCGGACGACCGGCGCATGAGCTCCATGTTCGATATTCTCAATATAGCTGCCCGCAACGTGCAGGTCATTATCCTGACGTGCCGGGAGCAACTCTTCGAAGGCCTCGGTGCCCGGCACTTGTCTCTCACGGCCGCGACCGCCGAAGAGCTCGTTTCAGCATGATGTGAAAAGACCAGGAAACGAGCACGGCAGACCGTTGCGAACGGCCGCCTACTGGTTCATCGACCTACTGGTTCATCGAATCGAAGAAATCCGGGTTAGATTTAGTGTCCTTGATCTTGTCGACCAGAAACTCCATCGCGTCGGTCACGCCCATCGGGGTAAGGATGCGCCGTAGCACCCACATCTTCGACAATGTGCCGCGGTCGACCAGCAACTCCTCCTTGCGGGTGCCGGATTTGGTGATATCCATCGCCGGAAAGGTGCGCTTGTCGGCGAGCTTGCGGTCGAGGATGATCTCTGAATTGCCGGTACCCTTGAACTCCTCGAAGATGACCTCGTCCATGCGCGAGCCGGTGTCGATCAGCGCGGACGAGATGATGGTGAGCGAGCCGCCCTCCTCGATATTACGCGCCGCGCCGAAAAACCGCTTGGGGCGCTGGAGCGCGTTGGCGTCCACGCCACCGGTCAGGACCTTGCCCGAACTCGGCACCACGGTGTTGTAAGCGCGCGCGAGCCGGGTGATCGAGTCCAGCAGAATCACCACGTCGCGCTTGTGCTCGACCAGCCTCTTGGCCTTCTCGATCACCATCTCGGCGACCTGGACGTGGCGCGAGGCCGGCTCATCGAAGGTCGAGCTAATCACCTCGCCGTTGACCGAGCGCTGCATGTCGGTGACTTCCTCGGGCCGCTCGTCGATCAGGAGCACGATCAGATAGACCTCGGGGTGGTTCGCCGCAATCGAATGGGCGATCCCCTGAAGCATCATCGTCTTGCCGGTGCGCGGCGGGGCGACGATCAGCGCCCGCTGGCCTTTGCCCAGGGGCGTGATCAGGTCGATGATCCGGGTGGTCAGGTCCTTCTTGGTCGGGTCCCCGACCTCCAGGCCGATCTTGGCGTCGGGGTAGAGCGGCGTGAGATTGTCGAAGTTGATCCGGTGGCGAATGCGGTCGGGGTCCTCGAAGTTGATCTGATTGACCTTGAGCAGGGCGAAGTAGCGCTCGCCGTCCTTGGGCGAGCGGATCTGGCCCTCGACGGTGTCGCCGGTCCGCAGGCCGAAGCGGCGGATCTGGCTGGGCGAGACGTAGATGTCGTCCGGGCCGGGCAGATAATTCGCTTCCGGCGAGCGCAGGAAGCCGAACCCGTCCTGAAGGGTTTCCAGAACACCGTCGCCCGAGATGATGATGTCGTTCTCGGCCAGCTGCTTGAGAATAGCGAACATCATGTCCTGCTTGCGCAGGGTCGATGCGTTCTCGATCTCGAGCTCTTCGGCGAAGGCTAGCAAGTCCGCTGGCGACTTCTGCTTGAGTTCTTGCAGGTTCATGAGATTACCAAAGGTTGAGAAGCGGGGAAGAGTCCGCGCGGTGACGGAAGGTTTCTCGCAGCAGAGGTGGCGCCGCCCCGGATGGCCGTGGGTTTTTTGATTATTATTGGAACGGTCTACGCTTCGGGGAGTAACACCCCAATCCACTACGGTACCACTTAACGAATAGCGGACGCGGAGTCAAATGGTGATTCCACCTAGAACGGCTTGACGACGGCGACGACGACGATGGCGACCATCAACGCCGTCGGCGCCTCATTGGCGATCCGATAGAACCGCGCCTCCCGGGTGTTACGGTCTTCGGCGAAGGCTCGCCGCCAGCGAACGTTCAAATCGTAGAGCGCGAACATTCCAAGCAGAAACACGATCTTGAGATAGGGCCAGGCGCTCGACCAGTCGACGGCTCCGGGCGTCGCGGCGAGCAGCAGACCGAAGACCAGCGTCGCGACCATCGCCGGGGTGATGATTACCCGCAGCAGCCGGCGCTCCATGACCTTGAGCATCTCCGAAGCCTCGCTGCCCGCCGCCGCCTGGCAGTGATAGACGAAAAGCCGCGGCAGGTAGAGCATACCAGCCATCCAGGCGATCATCGAGATGACATGGAGCGCCTTGATCCAGAGATAAGCCCCGGCGAGCCATGCCATCATGCCGCCGCGCACATCGGGCAGGCCCCGCAGGCAACCGGACAGACCCATCCATCCGTCCCCGGCGCGGTTCCGACCGGCCGGTCAGCGGCTTGGCGCACCAACCGCACAAGCCCGTCGATGAAGCGCGGTTCGGCGCCCACCGTGGCGATCCGCCGATAGCGCGGCACGCCGGCGCGCTCGGCCAGCAAGCGATAATCCTCGTCGAGCTCGATCAGGGTCTCGGAATGCTCCGAGACGAAGGCCACCGGCACAACGACCAGCGGCCGCGCTTCCGCTCCGGCCCGTACGATCTCAGTATCAGTATAAGGCCCTGTCCATTCCAGCGGCCCGACCCGGCTCTGATAGCAGACCATATGGTCGAGATCCTCGCGCGCCAAGCGGGTCTGCAATGCAGCGACCGTCCGCTCCACCTGCGCAACGTAAGGATCGCCCGTCTCGACGAACGCCTTGGGGATTCCGTGGGCGGTGTAAAGGATGCGCGGCGATGGCCCGGACCACTCCGCAAGCGCAGCTTCCACGCCAGCAGCGATCGCCTCGATGAAGCCCGCCTCGTCGGGGTAGCAGCAGACGGCTTTGGTCGGCGCGCTCAACCGGCCCGAAGCCAGCGACCGCCACTGCTGCAGCGAAGACGCCGTGGTGGTCGTCGAAAACTGCGGGTAGAGCGGAAGCAGGACGATCTCGTCGGGACCGTAGCGCGCGACATCCTCGATAACGCGCCCGGCCATGGGATGCCAGTACCGCATGCAGATGAAGACCCTGGTGTCCTGATCGGCCAGGGCGGTTTCCAGTGCCAGGGCCTGAGCTTCGGTTTGCTCCAACAGCGGCGAGCGGCCGCCCAGCCGGCGGTAGATCTCGCGCGCGATCCCGGCGCGGCGACGTGATATGACGCGGGCCAGAAACCAGCGCAGGACAGCGCCCTGACGCAGGATCGCGGGATCGTTGAACAGGTTGAACAGAAACGGCCGGACCGCGGCCAAGCTGTCCGGGCCGCCGAGATTGAAAAGGATTACCGCGCGCCGCCGCCTCACCGCCTGCCTTCCTTGACCGTCTCGACCAGCAGCCCGACATGTTCCGGCGGCGTCTCGGGCAGAACGCCATGGCCGAGGTTGAAGATATGGGGGCCTCCGGACAACGCCGCACAGATCCCGGCGGTAGCTGCCTCCATCGGCCCGCCGCCGACAGCGAGCGCGGCCGGATCGAGATTCCCCTGAACCACGGCGGTCGGTTGGAGGCACCGCGCGGCCCATGACGGATCGACAGAGGTGTCGATCGAGACGGCGGCGACAGCCTCGATGCCAGCGTATTCGGCATAGCCTGCGCCGACACCGCGCGGGAAGACGATCACCGGCACGTCGGGGGCCGCGGCTCGGACGCTTTCGGCAATCCGCCGGATCGGCTCCAGCGAATACCGCATGCGCCCCTCCGCCGGCAGACTACCGGCCCAGCTATCGAAGACCTGGACGATTTCCGCACCGGCCTGGATTTGTGCGATCAGGTGCTCGACCGCCGCATCGGTCAGGATGTCCATCAACGTCTCGAACGATGACGCGGCCTCATAGGCGAAACGCCGCGCCACCAAATGCTCCCGGCTGGTGCCGCCCTCGATCATATAGCTTGCAATGGTCCACGGCGCGCCAGCGAATCCGATCATGGCGACCGCATCGGGCAGTTCGGAGTACGCCTCGCCGATCGCCCGGTAGACCGGCGCCAAGCGCTTGGCCATGTCCTGCCGCCGGAGCGCCGCGATATCGCGGCTGTCGGACAGCGGTTCCAGCACCGGTCCTCGCCCGTCCTCGAAATCGAGCGCACGGCCGAGTGCGTGGGGGATGACGAGGATGTCGGAAAAGACGATCGCGGCATCGAGATCGAAGCGGCGGATCGGCTGCAAGGTCGCTTCCGCAGCCAGTTCCGGGTTGTAGCACAGGCCCAGGAACGTCTTCGCGCGAGCGCGCAGGTCGCGGTATTCCGGCAGATAGCGGCCCGCTTGGCGCATCAGCCAGATTGGAGGCCTCGCACGCACGTTTCCCGCCAGAACGTCGAGGATCGGTTTAGCCGTTCGTGTCACGATGCGATCAGGATATGAAGCTTTGCCCAGGGATAACTTCAAGATCCACTATAAGGCCTGTTTTGGTAGTTGTCGTTGTAGAGGGCGCTCGATTGCGGGGATAAGAATCGGTTCACGGTCCGTCAGGGGAGTTTTCCAGAGCTGGAAGGGTTCGATGCGAAAGGGGTGCATGATGTGGACAAGACCGCGAACCGCCGGGCGCGAAACCGTAAATCCACTCCGGAACCGGGAAAATGGTGGTGAAAAATCTTCCCGGACTCCAGCCCCGATCGCGCATACCGGCCTGTGAGCAAGCCGCGCCGCGATTCGTAACTCGAAGCATATAATCGTTACAGTTTGGATCGAATCGCGACAGGCTTGCGGACAGGCGAGGTTATCCCCGATGAGTCGTGCCGGGCAGGGAGAAGATATGGAAAATTATCACCTGCATCTGGTCTCGGATTCCACCGGCGAGACGACTCAGGGCGTGGTCAGGGCCTGCGTGGCGCAGTTTGAAGGCGTTCGGGTGAATCAGCACCTTTGGCCCATGGTGCGCTCCAACGCCGAGCTGCGCCGGGTCCTCCGAGGTATCCGTGAAGAGCCCGGCGCGGTAATGTTCACCCTGGTCAACGAGGTTACCCGGCAGGCGCTGCAGGATGCATGCCTGGATCTGGATCTGCCCTGCATATCGGTGATCGATCCGGTGATCGAGGGGCTGACCCGGTATTTCCACCGGGAGAAGAGCGGTCGGCCCGGCGGCCAGCATCTGATGAACGCGGAGTATTTCGGCCGAATCGAGGCGCTGAACTATGTGATGTCGCATGACGACGGGCAGGCTGCCTGGAGCCTCGGAGAGGCTGATATCGTGCTGCTCGGCGTCTCCCGGACATCCAAGACGCCGACATCGATCTACCTCGCGAATCACTGGGGCATCAAGGCGGCCAACGTCCCGATCGTCCCTGACCTCGATCTGCCGCAGGAGATCCATCATCTTGACGGGGTGCTCTGCGTCGGCCTGACTGCTGCGCCGGAAAGGCTGGTCCAGGTCCGCCGCAACCGGCTGTTGATGCTACGTCAGGACGACCGGACGGACTACGCCGACATCGAGGTGGTCAAGGGCGAGATCGCCGCGGCGCGCAGGCTCTTCTCGGAGCGTTCCTGGCCGGTCATCGATGTCACCCGGAGATCTATCGAAGAGACGGCGATGGCAATCTACCAGATCTACCGCAAGACCCGCGAGGCAAACAGCAGGGACAAGGAGTCCGGCGCGAGCCGGGGCTGAACGCGTGAGCGGCGGTCGCGGTATGACGATCAGTGGCGGCGCGGCGGTCGCCGGCGTGATGGGCTGGCCGATCGGCCATTCGCGCTCGCCCCGTCTGCATAATTTCTGGCTTCTGCGCTATGGCATCGACGGTGCCTATGTTCCCTTCGCGGTGCCGCCGGACAGTGTCGAGGCCGCGCTGCGCGCGCTGCCGCGGCTCGGCATCGTCGGAACCAACGTGACGATCCCGCATAAGGAGGAGGCGTTCCGCATTCTTGATGCTCGCGATGCCGCGGCCGAGCGTATCGGCGCCGTTAACACCGTCTTCGTCCGGCCCGATGGGAGCCTGTCGGGAACCAACACCGACGCTTTCGGCTTTATCGAGGCGCTGCGCAGCCGTCATCCCGGTTGGTCGGGTACCCAGGGACCCGCGGTGGTCCTCGGCGCGGGCGGCGCGGCGCGCGCGGTCCTGGCGGCGCTCCAAGACGAGGGCGTCCCGGAGATTCGGCTGGTCAACCGCACCCGCGCCCGGGCTGAGGCGCTGCGCGCGGAGTTCGGGCCGCCGATCTCGACGGTCGATTGGGCCGGGCGCGAGACAGCACTCGATGGCGCCCGGCTGCTGGTAAATACGACTTCACTCGGCATGGCCGGTGGCGAGCCGCTGGACATTCGTCTGGATGCGCTGCCCTCCGCGGCGGTGGTCAACGACATCGTTTACACGCCGCTGGAAACGCCGTTGCTCGCCGCTGCGCAGGCGCGCGGCTGCGTTGCGGTCGACGGGTTGGAGATGCTGCTGCACCAGGCCCGGCCGGGGTTTGCCGGATGGTTCGGCCGCGAGCCCGAGGTCGACGATGCGTTGCGCGCGTTCACGTCACGGCCGATCTCCACAAACAGGAGACGGCTGCGATGGTAATTATCGGGCTGACCGGATCGATCGGCATGGGCAAGACGACGGCCGCGGCGATGCTGCGCGGCATGGGGTTGCCGGTCTACGACTCCGATAGGGCCGTGCACGGCCTCCTGGAACGCGGCGGCGCCGCGACACCGCCGGTCGCCCGGGCGTTCCCCGGCGTCGTCAAGAACGGCGCGGTCGACCGCGTGGCCTTGCGTGGGCGGGTGTTTGGCGACACCGAAGCGCTGCGCCGCTTGGAAGCCATCATTCATCCGATGGTCCGGCGCGTTCAGGGCCGCTTCCTGCGCGCCGCCGCTGGGCGTGGCGAGAAGCTCGTGGTGCTGGATATCCCGCTCCTGTTCGAAGTTGGGCTGAATGTGATCTGCGATGCGGTGATCGTGATCACCGCGCCGGCCTTCCTGCAGCGCGCCCGGGTACTGGCGCGGCCGGGAATGACTGCGCAGACGCTGGCGGGTATCATCGCCCACCAAATCAGCGATGCCGAGAAGCGCCGCCGGGCCGATTTCGTCATTTCCAGCGGCCTGGGCCGTGCCTGGACCTTGCGGCGACTCCAGGTCGTCGTCAGAGTGCTGCGGCGTTCCGTCGGCCGGCACTGGCCGCCGGCGGCCCACCTCCCGAAGCAGGGACGCTATGCGCGAAATCGTCCTCGATACCGAAACCACCGGGCTCGACCCCGCCGCGGGCCACCGGATCGTTGAGATCGGTTGCCTGGAGCTGGCCAACCACATCCCCTCGGGGCGGACCTTTCATACCTATCTCAATCCCGGACGGGCCATGCCGTCGGACGCGTTCGAGGTCCACGGGCTGTCTGACGAGTTTCTGTCCGATAAGCCGCTCTTCGCCGCCGTCGCGGACGATGTCCTCGGGTTTCTGGGCGATGCGGCGCTGATCATTCACAACGCCCAGTTCGATCTGGGCTTTCTCAATGCCGAGTTCGCCAGGCTCGGCGGGGTGCGCCTGACAGCGGACCGCGCGATCGACACCGTTCAGCTCGCCCGCCGGAAGTTTCCGGGCGCGCCGGCCAGCCTGGATGCGCTGTGCAGGAGGTTCGGCATCGACAACGCCGCGCGGACAAGGCACGGTGCGCTGCTCGACGCCGAGCTTCTGGCCGAAATCTATCTGGAGCTGATCGGCGGGCGCCAGCCCTCGCTCGGGCTTGCCGCGAAAGGCCCGGCGCGCAAGGCGGTGGAGCGGCCCGCGCCCGCCGCGCGGACCGTGCGGGTCCACGAGCCCAGCAGCCAGGAACTGGCGGCGCATGAAGCCTTGGTGGAGACCCTGACGGAGCCGATCTGGAAGCGGTAACCCGGCGCCGTCAGGCGGCGGGGATTCCATCCTGTTCGGCATGGTTTTCGAAGTAGAGTGCCGCGAAATCGATTGGCCCGATCATCAGCGGTGGAAATCCGCCGTCGCGGGTGGTGTTGGCGACCACCGCGCGCGCAAACGGAAACAGGTGGCGCGGCCCTTCGATCAGCACCAGCGGGCGGATATCCTCTTCGGGCGCCGCGCCGACCACGACGATGCCGCCGTAGGTGAGCTCGATGATGAAGACCGTTTTCTCGGCCGCGGCAGCCTCGCCGCGAATGAACAGGGAGACCTCGAAGGCGTCCTCGGCAATCGGCCGGGCTGAGGTGTTGACCTCGACCGAGACGGACGGGTTCTCAGACAGGCCGGCCGCCGTCTCCGCGCCGAGCGGGTTCTCGAACGAAAGATCCTTGATGTACTGGGCGCCGATCATCAGCGGGGCTTGCGCCGCCTCATCCTCGCCCGCACCGTTACTAGCGGACGGATACAGGGATTCGTCGCTCATTCGACCCTCCATCTGTGGCCAATCGCCGTGGCTATCATGGATCGTCGGGCCGGACAACCTCGCCCGGACACTCTCCCTGGCGCCGCTGCAGCCGGATCAGGCTGCCATTGGCCACCCGCTCGCCGGTCAGCGCGCGGATGACGCCCCAATGGGTGATCACTGCGATGCGCGCCCAGCGCGGATCGTTCGCCCAGCGCCGCGAGAAGGCCTCGCACCGGGCGGCGAAGCTGGTCTCGGGCTCCTCGTCATCGGGCCACCAAATCTCCTCGAGGTGGGAGAAGTCGTAGTCCGGCCAGCGCCGCGCGAGGTGCGAGCGCGGCGAGCCGACATCGCAGGAGAAGGCGTAGCGCTCACGCGCCCGGTCGTCGATCAACACTGGCAGACCGAGCCCGGCGGCGACGATCCGGGCGGTCTGCAAGGCGCGGCGATAGGGGCTGGCGACGATGAGCTCGATCTTCTCCCCGGCCAGGGCCTCGGCCGCGGCATTCGCTTGGCGGCGGCCCTCTTTGGTTAGTTCGGGGTCCCGCACGCCGGGGTCGATCCGGGTTGCGCTGTAGACGACGTTGAAGATCGTCTGGCCGTGCCGAATCAGGATCATTTCCCGGCGAGCGCCCCTACGAATCCGGCCCGAAAGGAATTGAGCGGTTTCATTCTCATGCCAGTCTTCTAGTCAAGGTCCGGATGTCGGCGACAGCGATCCATGCCCGGGCAATGGCGCTGCCGATCCGGCGGGTTACAGCGCGCCCGCGCGCTGGTAGACTGCCGTGCGCGATGACACAATCGCGAATGGCATGTCCTGGCGCTACGCAAGGGCCGGCCTGGGCCGAAACACGACAACCTGCATGGGAGGTTGAACCTTATGAGAGTCACGTTTGGAAAATTGGCCGCGACCGGTATCGCGGGCGCAACCGCGGTGGCAATCGCGCTGCCGGCGCAGGCGGTCACCGAACTCACGGTCTCGACCGCGCTGGGCACGAAGCACGACCAGTCCACAGCGTTCTTCAAGACCTTTATGGCCAAGATGAAGGAGGACGAGAGCGAGGTTAAGCTCAAATACATCGGCGGCCCGGAGGTCACGCCCAACCGCAAGCAGGGCCCGGCGATGAAGCGCGGCCTGATCGACATCATCATGTCGCCGTCGACCTATTACTCGAACCTCCAGCCCGAGGCCCGGCTGACCGGCATCTCCAATGTCTCGCCGCAGGAATGGCGGGCCAATGGCGGCTACGACATCATGGCCGATGCGTGGGCCAAGCGACTGAACGCGATCATCCTCGGCTGGGGCAACTTCTACACCACCGCGCAGTTCTCGATCTGGCTGATCGATCCACCGAAGCTGAGCGCGGAGACCGGGATCGACCTCAAGGGGATGAAGGTGCGCTCGACCGCGCTCTATACGCCGTTCTTCAAGGCGATGGGCGCGATCCCCAAGAGCATCTCGCCGAGTGAGGTCTATACCGCGCTCGAGCGCGGTGTCGTCCGGGGCTTGGCTTGGCCGGAGGGCGGCGTCGCGTTCCGCGGCTGGCAGCGCTACATCAAGTACCGGGTCTTCCCGGGTTTCTTCCGCTCGACCACCATGGCAACGATGAACAAGGACAAGTTCGAGAGCCTGTCCAGGAAGGCCCAGCAGCAGATCCTGACCGCGGGGCTGCACTACGAGAACGCTTCGGGCGCGATCCTCAAGGAGCAGGCGCGGATCGACAACGAGAAGATCAAAGCGGCCGGGGTTCAGGACTATCATCTGAAGGGCGAATACGCCAAGGCCTACATCCGGACGATCTACGAGGCGAAATGGGCCGATGCTGCGAAGCGTAAATACACCGTTCCCTTCGAGACGCTGAAGTCCAAGATGTTCAAGGCTGGCAGCTAATCCGCCGCGCCGATCTGGACCACAAGGCGCCGCCCATCGGGCGGCGCCTTTTCTTTCGACCTCACATCAGGCTCGGCAGCCAGAGCGCGAGGCCCGGGAAGGCCACCAGGATCAGGATCAGGATGGTATCGCAGACCAGGAACGGAAACGCCGCCTTGGCGACCTGGAACAGGGTCGTGCCCTTGGGCGCGACCCCCAGCATGACATAGAGCAAGAGCCCAAAGGGCGGCGTGGTTCCCGCCATCTCTATGGTGATCAGCACGAATAGCCCGTACCAGATAAGGTCGAAGCCCAGTGCCTGCGCCAGCGGGAAGAAGATCGGCACCGTGATCAGCATCATCGACGTCGCGTCCATGAACATGCCGAGCAGGATCAGGACGCAGAACATCAGGAACAGGATCATGAACCGGTGCAGCTCGTAGCCGGTCACCCATTCGATCAGGCCGCGGCTGGCGCCGGAGAACGACAGCATCTGGCTGAACACCGTCGAGTTCATGATGATCAGGAAGACCATCGCACCCACCTTGACGGTCGCCTCCACCGACGTGGTCATCGACCGGAAGCTCAGGCTGCGGAACAAGGCGGCCAGGATCATCACCCCCAGCACCCCGCAGGCTGCCGCCTCGGTCGGGGTCGCGATCCCCAGGATGATGAAGCCGATCACCATGAACACCACCAGCGCCATCGGCAGGATGTTGGTCGAGACCAGCTTTATCTTGGTCATCGGGCTCATGTAGGGCACGTCGTAGGCCGGCGCGGAGCCCGGGTTGGTGAAGAGCTGCAGGGTGATCATGCCGGCATA
This sequence comes from Alphaproteobacteria bacterium, assembly GCA_965202905.1. Classification (GTDB taxonomy): domain Bacteria; phylum Pseudomonadota; class Alphaproteobacteria; order MPNO01; family MPNO01; genus CAYFYS01. Next base: position 2,796,847 of record OZ241868.1, read on the forward strand.
GAGCCCGGCCAGCACAAGGCCCGGCAGGAAGCCTGCGATCAGCAGGCGGCCGACATCGATCTCGGCGACCGCGGCCAGCAGGACGCCGAGGGCGGATGGCGGGATGATCATCGCGAGTCCGCCGGTGCCCAGGATCGGGCCCATCGACATCTTCTGGCTGTAGCCGCGCCGGTCCATCTCCGGCACCATCAGCGAACCCAGCATGGCGGTGTTCGCCATCGAGGATCCGGTCAGGGTCGAGAACACCGCGCCGCCGGCCACCGTCAGATAGCACAGCCGGCCCGGCAACCTGCCGAAGATCGCGTCCAGCCCGTCGAAGACCTTGATCGCGAGCCCGGTGTGGAAGAACAGCGAGCCCATCATGATGAACATCGGCACTGGGCCGAGGGTGAAACGGCTGATCAGTTCGGTCGAGTTGTCGGCGACCTGGATCATGCCCGAGGCGCCGGCGAAGATGATGACCGCAAGGAAGTTCGTCGCGATGAACGAGAAGGCGACCGGTACGCCGAGCGCCATGAAGAACATCACCATGCCCAGCAACAGGGCGAAGGCCCAGTACCACTCCATCGCTACATGCCCTCCCGGACCTCGGTCCGGTCGCCGTACATATCGTCGAAGCCGAGGAGATAGCGCAGGAACTCGACCGCGACGAGGCCGAACCCGAACGGCATCGGCAAGAACAGGGTCCAATAGGGAAAATCGGCGCCGCGGTCGTCGACCTGCTCGATGACATAGGCCTCGATGAGGAGTTCGACCGAAAAGTAGGCGAGCGCCGCCGACCCGGCGAACGCGACGATGTAGGAGAACCTGGAGGTTACCTTCCTCACTTCGGACGAAAGCAGTTGGGCGACCGCGTCGATGAACACATGGCCCTTGATCCGCGCGAGCCACGGCGCGGCCAGCATGGTGAACCACAACAGGCCGTACTCGACCAGCCCGTGGGTGCGATCCCAGGGCACGATGCCCCAGCCCCATTTCGATACGATCGTCAGCCCGACATCGATAACGATCACGACGAACACGGCGAAAATTACCAGCCCCGAACCCACCTTCATGGCATTCAGGACCCAGACATGCGCCTTCGAGATCTGTTCCACGGCCTCTCCCGGACCGCGGCGCCCACCTTGCGGCTTCGATGTGTCTCTGGCGCCGCGTTCTTCCTGTTTCGAGCCGCACCATACCCGCGCCGACGGGCACGGAACAACCGGCGCCGCTGTCCGCGGCGGCCGCAGCGCTTGTAACCGCGCGGCGGGCATGGCAGCCTGCCGGGCCGTGGGCCCGTAGTTCAGCTGGTTAGAACGCACCGCTCATAACGGTGTTGTCGCAGGTTCGAGTCCTGCCGGGCCTACCACCCGAAGCCGCGTTGGGGACGGCCGGCCGTGGATGAGAACCTGAAGGGTCAAGCGCCGTGACGGTGGCGATCATCCTTGTCGCCACCGCGATCGTCGTCGTGGTCGGCGTGCTCATAATCGCCTACAAGCTAGTCAATCGGCTTCCCCGCGACCATCATGGCAACCCGGGCGACGGGGGAAATGCCTGCTGACGGTCTTGGCGGCGGCGGCAAAGTGTGCTTGGTTCTGCGGCGGCCGATCAGCGTGGCGGCGTTCAGCAACAAGCAAGGGCTTCGACGGTTATGTCAGATGCGTCCGAAACCAATGATTTGAAATATGTCGGGATCGTCGCGGCGATCATCGGGGGAACCGTCCTCACGCTGGGGCTGATTGGTATCCTGTTGACTTTCCTCTGACCGTCGCTCTCAAGACCGGCCGTCCGGACATGCTTGCGACGCCGGGATCCCGCCCAGCCCGGCCGCAACCCGTCGAAAACGTTATAGCTTCATCGAGCCGTCGATAATCGCCGCGGTCAGCAGCAGCCCAAGCTGCACCAGCGAGGCGTGAAAGTTTGCCATTGCGGTCCCGGCGCCGGGCGCACGCGCGAGCGCGATGCTGCGCCGGATGAAAAGCGCGCCGCCGGCCAGGGCGCCGCCAAGATAGACATAGCCCATACCGAAGGCCAGCGGCAGCAGCGACAGCGCGACCAGGGCGACGGTGTGCGCCAGGACAATTCGCGCCGCCGCCGCGTCGCCGACGACGACCGGAAGCATTGGCACGTCCGCCCGGGCGTAGTCTTCGCGGAACGCCATCGCCAGGCTCCAGAAATGCGGCGGCGTCCACAGGAACAGAACGACAGCGAGCACGATCGAGGCCGGCGCGAGCCCGGGCGTGATCGCTGCGGCGCCGGCGAGAACGGCGAAGCTGCCGGCCAGCCCGCCGATGACGATGTTCCAGACGCTGCGGCGCTTGAGCCAAAGGGTGTAGACGATGCCGTAGACGAACGCGCCGAGGAAGACGTAAAGCGCGACATGGGCGTTGAGCGCCCAGGCCGCGCCGCCGATCGCCAGCGCCGCGATTCCGCCGAAAATGGCAAGCCACGGCCAGCCGGCCCGATACGCGCCGGTAGCGAAAGGCCGCTTCCGGGTGCGCGGCATCCGCGCATCCAGGTCGCGTTCGGCGTATTGATTGAACGCCCCGGCCGCGGCCGAGGACAGGAACACCGCAAGCACCAGGACAGCAATCTTCCACGCCGGCAGAGACGCGCCGGGCGTGGCGGCCATGCCAGCGACCGCGCACAACGTAATGGACAGTCCGATTCGCAGCTTGAATACGTCCGCGAATTGTCTCAGCCCGCCGGCCATCGGATCAAGCGCCATTGCGTTCGTTCAACGGCACCCTCGCGGGGTCACCGCCTTGCCCTGTTTGTCCGTCGGCGCGGACGGTAGCACGAAGGGGTCGATCAGCGCGAGAGCGGCGGCCGATGAAATTGCCCCGACGGCGCGTACTCGACGGCCTTGCGACAAGGCGTCGCAGGCCGACCCGGCGTGCGCGCGGCGCATAGACCCTGGACCCGAAAAGGGAGTTACTCTAAGGTCTCCCTCCGGGAGATTTCAGCTTCAGGACAGGATCGGGTCTGGGATGGTTGTTGCGCTCGCGTTGATCCTCGTGGCCGTCGGATCGGTGGTCTTTCACTTCATGAGCCCGTGGTGGTGGACGCCCATCGCGTCCAACTGGGGTTTCATCGACAGCACCATCATCATCACGTTCTGGATTACCGGCGTCGTCTTCGTCGCCGTCATCCTGTTCATGGCGTATTGCATCATCAAATATCGCTACCGCCGGGGAAACCGGGCGGCCTACGAGCCCGAGAACAAGAAGATGGAGTGGTGGCTGACCGGGCTGACCACGGTCGGCGTCGCCGGGATGCTGGCACCGGGCCTGATCGTGTGGCAGCAATTCGTCACCGTCCCCGAAAACGCTTCCTCGATCGAGGTCGTCGGCCAGCAGTGGCAGTGGAGCTATCGCTTCCCGGGCAAGGACGGCAAGCTCGGCACCTCCAACGTCCGCCATATCACCGGCGACAATCCGTACGGCATCAATCCGGACGATCCCGCCGGCAAGGACGATGTCCTGGTCGACGGCGACGACCTGCACATCCCGATGGGCAAGCCGATCCGGGTGCTGATGCGCTCCATCGACGTGCTGCACAACTTTTTCGTGCCCGAGTTCCGGGCGAAGATGGACATGGTCCCAGGCGCGGTAACCTATTTCTGGTTCACCCCGACGCGGCCCGGCACGTTCGACATCCTCTGCTTCGAACTGTGCGGCGTCGGCCACCACGCCATGCGCAGCCAGGTCGTCGTCCAGAGCGAGGCCGAGTTCGACGCCTGGCTCCAGGAACAAGAGACATTTGCCCAGTCGTTGGCGCGCACAGGCAAGGAGCCGGAGAAGACCCGGCGGCTCGCCGCGCGCGAAAGCACCGACGGTCCACAATCGGTCGCGACCGCGCAATGAGACACCGCGCAACGAGACTCGGGGCGACCGAGGCGCAGGAACTGAAATCGAAGAGGCACTTCTGATGGCTGATGTCGCACCTGCCCATCCCGCATACGTTCCGCCGGCCGAGACAGAGGATGTCGAGCTCTACCATCCAAAGAGCTGGGTGACCCGGTGGGTCTTCTGCCAGGACGCCAAGGTCATCGCGATTCAGTACTCGTTCACGGCGATTGCGATCGGGCTGGTTGCGCTGGTGCTGTCCTGGATGATGAGGCTGCAGCTCGGCTTTCCGGAGTCGATGACCTTCTTCGAGGCCTCGGACTATTACCAGTTCATCACCATGCACGGCATGATCATGGTGATCTACCTGCTGACCGCGCTGTTCCTGGGCGGGTTCGGCAACTACCTGATCCCGCTCATGCTCGGCGCGCGGGACATGGTCTTTCCCTACGTCAACATGCTCAGCTACTGGATCTACCTGCTGGCCGTCCTCGTCCTGGTGGCGAGCTTCTTCGTGCCCGGCGGGCCGACCGGCGCCGGCTGGACGCTCTATCCGCCGCAGGCGATCCTCGAGGGTACGCCCGGCTCCGAGACCGGCATCATCCTGATGACCGCGTCGCTCGCCCTGTTCATCGTCGGCTTCACGATGGGCGGGCTGAACTACGTGGTCACCGTCCTGCAGGCCCGCACCCGCGGCATGTCTCTGATGCGGATGCCGCTGACGATCTGGGGCATCTTCACCGCTACGATCCTGGCTCTTCTCGCCTTCCCCGCCTTGTTCGTCGGCGCGGTGATGATGACGCTCGACAGCGTGCTCGGCACCAGCTTCTTCATGCCGGTGATCGTCTCCCAGGGCGAGACGCTGGACTATGACGGCGGCAGCCCGCTGCTGTTCCAGCACCTTTTCTGGTTCTTCGGCCATCCGGAGGTCTATATCGTCGCCCTGCCCGGTTTCGGAATCGTTTCGGACCTGCTGAGCACTCATGCGCGGCGCAACATCTTCGGCTATCGGATGATGGTCTGGGCGATCGTCGCCATCGGCGGGCTGAGCTTCGTGGTCTGGGCGCACCACATGTATGTCAGCGGCATGAACCCCTATTTCGGGTTCTTCTTCGCCACCACGACACTGATCATCGCCGTGCCCACGGCGCTCAAGGTCTACAACTGGACGCTGACCCTGTGGAAGGGCAACATCCACCTGACGCTGCCGATGCTGTTCTCGCTGGCGTTCATCGTCACCTTCGTCAATGGCGGCATAACCGGGCTGTTCCTCGGCAACGTGGTGGTCGATGTGCCGCTTTCGGACACGATGTTCGTTGTCGCCCACTTCCACATGGTGATGGGCGTCGCGCCGGTCCTGGTGATCTTCGGGGCGATCTATCACTGGTACCCGCTGATGACCGGGCGGATGCTGCATCACGGGATGGGTCTGTTCCACTTCTGGGTCACCTTCCTCGGCGCCTACGCGATCTTCCTGCCGCTCCACTATCTCGGGTTCCTCGGCGTACCGCGGCGGTATTTCGAAATGGGCGAGACGACGTTCATCCCGTCATCGGCCGATGACCTGAACGCCTTCGTCAGTGTGATCGCGCTGGTCGTGGGGTTCGCCCAGCTCGTGTTCATCTTCAACGTCGTCTACAGCCTCACCAAAGGAAAGCCGTCCGAACCGAATCCCTGGAAGGCGACCACGCTGGAGTGGCAGACGCCCGAGATGCCGCCGGGGCACGGCAATTTCGGCAAGGACCTGCCGCTGGTCTATCGCTGGGCCTATGATTACAGCGTGCCCGGCGCGGCCGAGGACTTCATCCCGCAGAACGTCCCGCCCGACCGGGTACAGACGGCGGCCCGGGGAGCCTGACGATGGACGTTCTCCACGAGTTGACCAGGAAGCCCTGGCTCGCGGAGCCGGGCAACCCGACGGACCGGCACCCCGGCCGATCCTATGCGCTGACCGTCGAGAAGCTGGGCCTGCGGGTCTTCCTCGCCGTGGTCACGGTGCTGTTCTCGCTGACGGTGGTCGTCTACGGCGACCGCATGGTGCTCGATGATTGGCGGCCGACGCCCGAGCCCTGGCTGCTCTGGGTGAACTCGGCGCTGCTGGTCGTCGCCAGCCTGACGTTCCAACGGGCGTTGAACAGCGCGCGACGCGGCCAGATGGACGGCGTCCGCAACGGGCTCTACGCTGCCGGGATAAGCACCTTTGCCTTTCTCGTCGGCCAGCTTTGGGTGGGCCAACAGCTCGCCGTGCTCGGCTACTACGCCGACACCAGCCCGTCGCTCGCCTTCTTCTACCTGCTGACCGGCCTGCACGGGCTGCATCTGCTGGGCGGGCTGGTGGCTTGGGCCCGGACGGCGGTTAAAATGTGGCGCGGCAAGGATGTTGCCCGGCTGTTGCCCAGCGTCGAGCTGTGCGCGATCTACTGGCACTACATGCTCGCGCTTTGGGTGGTGTTGTTCAGTTTGCTGGTGCTGACGTAGGGGGGCTGAGGCTAATGGCAGAGTCTACGGTAGCCGGAACCGCAGGTAGCGCGGCCCGGCCCGACGGATGGCAGGGCATCGTCGCCGACTGGTCGTCGGACCAGAAGGCGTTCAAGAACGTCCCCTGGGGGAAGGCCATGATGTGGATCTTCCTCCTCAGCGACACGTTCATCTTTAGCTGCTTCCTGCTGTCCTACATGACGGTCAGGATGTCGACGACCGTGCCGTGGCCCAACTCGAGCGAGGTCTTTGCGCTGCATTTCGGCGGCGAGCCGGTCCCGCTGATCCTGATCGCGATCATGACCTTTATCCTGATCAGCAGCAGCGGCACGATGGCCATGGCGGTAAATTGCGGCTACCGCAAGGACCGGAAGAACACCGCGATCCTGCTGATTGTGACCGCGGTGCTCGGCGCGTCCTTCGTCGGCATGCAGGCTTTCGAGTGGACCAAGCTGATCGTCGAAGAAGGCGTGCGTCCCTGGGGCAACCCGATGGGCGCGGCACAGTTCGGCTCGACTTTCTTCATGATTACGGGCTTCCATGGCTTCCACGTCTCGATTGGGGTGCTGTTCCTGATCATCGTCGCGCGGAAGGTGTTGCGCGGGGAGTACGACGACGAACGGCCGGGCTTCTTCACCGGAAGGAAAGGGAACTACGAGCACGTCGAGACGATGGGCCTCTACTGGCACTTCGTCGATCTGGTCTGGGTGTTCATCTTCGCGTTGTTCTATCTCTGGTAGGAGCTCGACATGGCACAGGCGGAAGGCCAACAACATCCGATCGGCGTCTATCTCAAGATCTGGGGCTTGCTGTTCGTCCTCAGCTTGGCATCCTATCTCGTAGACTATTACCAACTCGAAGGCGCACTCCGGTGGACGCTGATCTTGGTGTTCATGATGCTGAAGGCAGGACTGATCGTTGCCGTGTTCATGCACATGATGTGGGAGAGGCTGGCGCTGCTCTACGCCATCGTCTTGCCGCCGCTGCTGCTGCTGGTCTTTGTGCTCATCATGGCGCTGGAATCGAACTACACGTTCATCACCCGGCTGACGTTCTTCAACTTCGGCGTCTGACGGCCCGGTCCTCTTCCGGACCTGCGCGCGGCCGGAGAACCGGGTAGCATCGCTGGGCCGGTTCAGGGGCCGGCGCGCACTTAAGGCGCCAGGATGAAGTTCTCAGCCATAAGCCCGGCGACGCGATCGCTTCTGATCGCGGTCCTCTGCGGCATGATGGCCGCATCCTATCTGCATGACCGGGGAACGGTCGATTTGAGCTTCGGCTTCCCGCCGGGCGGTTTCCTCGAAGGCGCGTTGACTGCATTGCTCGGCGGCGCGGGCGGCGCTGCGGCGCTGCTCGTCTTTCGCCTGCTACGCGGGCTGCGGCGGCCGCCCCGGCAGGAATGACCGGCGAGTTCAGGGCTCGATGACGCGGTAGGTGAGCGAGGTCTCGGTCAGGCTCTTGTTGAACCACAACAGGCAATAGCGCCGCGCCTGCGGTGCGACGAAGCGGGTCGACGGCGCCGCGCGATCGGTCCGCTTGACCAGGATGCGGGTCGTCAGCCCGTCATGGTAATGAAGGTCGAACTCGATCGCCCGGTCGGCCCGGTAGTCGTAGCGGATCGCGCCTTGCCGCCCAAGCTCGACGCATCTCTCGCGGAATTCAAACGGCGCCAGCGTGACCGAGCCTTTCGAGGCCGCAAGGAAACTGAGGCTGGGGCTGCCCACGATCGGTTGGGAGAGGATCCACAGGCTCACCATCGTATAGCCCACCATCAGCACCAGGAACGGGATCTGGCTGCGGAGCGCCGCGGCGGCAGTCCCGAACGTGCCGAGCGCAATGAAATGGGCGATGCCGACGGCGATGACGTGGCCGACGACGATAGCGATCACCGCGGTGTACCAGACGAACCGGGCGCCGATCACCCCGATATCCACCTGATAGCCCGCCGTGCCGAACAGGTCCCAGCCAACTCCGAACGGATCGGAGGCAAGCGGGATAATGAACTGGCCGGCGATCAGCAGATAGGACAGGTAATGCGCCAGATGGTAGGCGATGGCGATCGGTGCCAGCGAGAAGACGAACAGCCCGGCGAGATCGCCGACCGGCCGGCGCGCGCCCGCTGCCCGCCCGGCCATCCAGGAGAACCCGAGAAAGATCAGGAGAAACACCGCTGGAAAGGCCGCGAGCATCGCCGTCTCGAGCGCCACGTGAAAATCGAGCCCCGCGTCATGAACGAGGCGGATGATCGGGTGGACTCCCGGCGTGCGGGCGATCCATTGCAGGAGGTCGCCCCAGAGCGGGGTCTCCTTGAACCCGTCGAAGGTGACCGTCGAGAGCATCACCAGGATGAACGCCGTCACCGACAGCCGGCAGGGTCGGGTCGCGATCAAGGCGCTTCCGTAGGGGCGCAGGTGCAGCCGGCGTGGACGGAGATCGGGAAAATCGCCCCGCTGGCCGCCGATCGGCGCGAACCGCCCGAACACCTCGAAGGCGAGCCCGAAAGCCTCGCCGTGGGCAAGCCAGGCGCGGCGCCCGAACGCCGCCATGCCGAGCCAGGTGACGGCGGAATAGATCAGGACGGCGACGGCCAGCGTGGCCGGCTCCTTCGCGGTCTCGGAGACCAGCTCGAACCAAGCGAACAGTCCGAACAGCACGGCTGCCGGCCAAGCCCCCAGCCATGCGGGGCAGGCGAGCCCCAGCAGCGGTCCGGCATCTGCCCCCGAGTTGCGGTCCGTCAGGCGCGCCGTCACGTGCTCGATGCCCGAGAAGACGGTCGACCAGGGATTGATGGCCGGCCAGGGGTTGCCGACCAGGGCCGCCACATAGGCGAGCCCGACCCACCAGACGATCCAGACGAAGGTCGGCGCGAAATTCCCGGTCGTCTCCGCGGTGCCGAACAGCCCGGCCGCGACGATCAGCACCAGCAGCGCTACCGAGACCGCCTTGACCGCGGCGATCGTTGCGGGATGCAGCAGGACGCGCAGCGACCCGCTCTCGGCCAGGTCGGTCCAGCGCGCCGGGCGGCGCGCGTCCTCGGCGCGGAAGGCGCAGGCCATGACCACGAAGGAAAGCGCGACCGCCGCGCCGGCGCCGATCAGGTAGAACCGGAGCGGCAGCGGCAGGTCGTAGCGCGCCCCGAAGGCATGGGCCTCAACCGGCGGCGCCGCCAGGACCGACAGCGCGGCCGCGCCGCTCAGCACCGCCGCGGCCCGGCCGAAGGCGGTCCTGCGGTGTAGCGCCCTCATCGTCCCGGACGGTACTGGGCCGGGCCGGTCGGGACGCGCTCTAGCGGGGATAGACTTCAAGATAGGTTAGAGCGTCGTGTCCGTGTCCGTGGCTTCCCCAGCCGTGGCTGGTGATCGGAAACCGACCGGTCGCGTGGGCGGTAAGCGACATCGCCGCCGGTTTGCCCGGGCGCACGTCCAGCAGCTTGTCGTAGCCGTGGAGGTGGATCTTCACCGCCTCGTCGCTTATCCAGCGCAGCTCGATCTCGTCGTTCTCCACGACCCGGACTGCGCCCGTTGGCCCGACGACCTTGCGATTCTCGATGCGGATGTCGATCACCTTCTTCGAGCCGCCGCGGGCGGTGGGGACGAACGGGACCGACATGCCGCCGGCGAGCCAGACGAGCAGAACCCTTCGGTCGATTCTCATGTTGGCGTGCCCTGCGTCTCGTCATCGGTCCCGGGCGCTGCGTCGCGCCGCTTGATGCGTTTGCGCGCCATGTAAAAAAGGCCGAACAGGATGGCGACGCCCAGGATGATCAGCAGCGTGTCGCCGCCCCCGGAGCTTCCGGTGTCGACAATTCCGTGGCCCGCCAGCGCCCGCGAGACCGGCATTGATACCTCCGATTATGGTGCGGCGGATAATATCGCCCCGGCCCCGGCGTGGCGAGCGCTTCGGGACGTGTGCCGCAGTCTGTGCGTGAAGCGCTGCATCGAGGATCAACTGCCGGACGAGGCGAAATGCGAGGGCTGCGCAACCGTCGGTTCGTCATCGAAAGGGTCCTCGACCTGTTTTGTCGTCCGGTGGCGTTCTCGAATGATTTTCACCTTGTCTGCGGCCGCATAGCTGCGCCTGCGGCGCCAAGCCGATCGCCTTCGCCTCGATCCAGTTCTTCGTCGAGCGCTTCCGCCGGGAGGGAATCGAGAACCTCGCCGTCGTGCTGTCCGAAGACGCCCCGGGCCACCTCACCGGCGAGTTTAGCTTCAGTGCTCGGCGACCGCTGATCCGCGGCGGCGGGCGGCGCCGGGGGCGAAGAGAGCGGGTGTGGATTCCTGCGTCTATCTGCCCGATAGCGTCTTGTCGCCCGTCATCCGCGCCTTCGGGGACAGCGGCAAGATGATGATGGCGTCCTGCGCCCGCGAGGACGAGGGTATCGCCATCGCCGTCGGGCTCGACCTCGGCGGGCGCAGCCCAGTGTGTATGATCGTGCATGATGGAAGCTTCCGACCCCGGCTACAGCGCGCTGATCCTGGCCCGCGCCCAGGTGCAGCGCACGCCGGTGGTGATCCTCGCCAGCCACACCGGGGGCGGCGGCGAGGGCGACGACCTGGAGGCGGTGATGTTCCGGATCGTCCAGATCTCGCGTGCGCAGCGGCTGTCCTTGGGCGCGCGCATGAACCGGGTCGAGGCGATGGATGCGGCGGCGGCCGCCCGCGGCGATGAGGTTGTCGGGGGACGAAAGTCTTTGTGAATCCGGAAGATGCCGGGAAGATCCCGGAAACCCAGGGGTTGGAGGGATTTCGGCGGGGTTGCGGGGCGGCGGAAAGTCTTTGCGAATCCGGGCTTGCACGGGGCTTGCACGGGGATTTACGGGGCGTTTCAGGGGCGCTGAAACGGCGGTAGATCCGGGCGGTTTCGCGGGGTCGGATCGGCCATCAGAACAGTCGGAACAGGCCGGACCGTGCAGGGTCCAGGCGCCGCCGCTGCCGCCCACGGTGACCGGCTTCGCGGCGGTCGGGTTGGCGTTGGATCGGGATGCGCCGATAAGGGGCGCCGGACACGGCGGGAATGCCCTACCCGGACTTGCCCCTGCCGGATGCAGGGAGGACGATTGCGGAACCTCCCCGGAAACGTCGAGCGAACGCCCCGGCTCAGGACATGTGAGGCGGGAGGGCTCCGGCCGGCCGTTCGTCGGTCGAAAGACTTTCGGGAGTCCGTCCGCCGAGGGCCTTCAGGGCGTCGGGCGCCTGTCCGGCATGGAACCCGTAGCGCCAAGCCTGATCGCCGCGCTATCCTACGACTCTACGTTATGAAAAGCAGTCTCGGAGTGCTCTGTATGTGGGCCGGCTTCCGTCCCCGTGACGCGGCCCAGTTCGCGGATCATCGGCCGGGTCCAGCGCGTCGACTCCGCGCCGCTGTCCTTCGCGAGGGGGGTGACAGCCTCGATGATCTTTTTCATGTCTCATTCTCCTTTCTTGGCTTCGGCCGGTCCGGCTACTATCGCGCGGCGCTCCAGACCAAAAGCCTCTAATGAGCGGTCTCCAGCCGCGTCAAGCCCCTCTGTCGCTAACAAGCCTCATGTCCGGCGCCGGCGCCATGCTACGCCGCTGGGAGGATCGGGCCGTCCGGGCGATCCGTCCGGTTTGCCATCGCCTCGACAGCCGCGCGCGCCCCGCCGCCGGCGGAGGTCTTGCAAGGACGATGAGCGATGAAGTTCGAGGGGCTTCATTCGCCTCCCACTGCCGCCCCGGGGTTTAGGGCAGGCCGGCCGGGACGTCCAATACACGCCGGTTGACCGCGGCGCTTGGGCGACATCACCGAAACCGAACCCGCCCGGCGGGGGCCGGTTCAGTGCGAGATCAGCACCGGGCGGGTCATCGCGTTCATCAAGGTCCGGGTGACGCCGCCGAACACCCATTCCTGCAGCCGGGAGTGGCCGTAGGCGCCCATGACGATGAGGTCGACGCCGAGATCCGAGGCGCGCGACAGGATCAGCTCTCCGACCTCGATGTCGTCGACGAAGGTCTTGTTGGCCTCCGCGCGGACCCCGTGGCGCGCCAGGTAGTGCGAGATATCCGCGCCCGGCAGCTCGCCGTGCTCCGCGCCGAGCTTGGGGTTCACCGCGAGCACGGTCACCTTGTCGGCCCTCTTCAGCAGCGGCAGGCTGTCGTTGACCGCCCGCGTCGCCTCCCGGCTCGCGTTCCAGCACACCAGGATCCGCTTGCCGATGTCATGGTAGGCGCCGAATTGCGGGACCACGAGCACCGGCCGCGCCGCCGTCATGGCGACCACGCTCGGCAGATCCGTATCGCCCGCGTTCTGTTGCCGATCCGCCTGGCCGACCACGGTGACGTCGGCGTAACGGGCGTGAAGCCCCAGGACCTGCGCGGCATTTCCGTTCGCCACACGCCATTCGCCTTTCACGCCGTGGCGCTCGGTTTCGGCCTGAAACTTCTCCTCGGCCGCCTTGGCCTGCTGCTCGCCGAGTTCCCGCTGGGACTCCACGAACTCCGCGGGGAGGTACGCCGGCACCGCGTACATCGGAACGAAGGGGTCGGGGATCACATGCAGACCCGCCAGGTGAGCCTCGTGGGCGTTGGCAAGCGCGCAGGCGAGATCCAGCCTTGCGTCGAACCGGTCGTCGAGCGCGGCATGGAAAAGGATGATCTTGAGGGGCATTGTGCGTCTCCTAACCCGAAACGATGAAGGGAAGGCCGCGCGCCGAAAATGCGGTCCGCGGCCGCGCAACGATCTCGCTCACCGGCCCGGCCCGGCCGCCGGGCCCGGCCGGACCGTGTCGACCGAAACGATGTGATAGGTCCGCGCCGTGCCGTCATGTCCGGTTACCGAGAGGTACTCGCCCTGTTTGAACACATGATCGGCAAGGCGGAAGATCGGCTCGTCATCGTCCTCGCCCGGCGCGTAGGAGAACGCCCACCGGCCATCGGGCAAGGCGACGATCTGGCCGTGCCCGGTCTCCCGATTCGGCTGGAAATGCACGACCGTGCAAAGCTGCGCCTGGCCCGGCAGCGCTTCCAGGTGCACATGTCCGTCCTCCCGGAGCGGCAGGTTGAATTCGTAGCCGTGGTTGGCGCTTCCGTCGGGAAACTCCTCGTCGCGCGCGCGTTCCAGGCGCACTCGCTTGAGGGTCATCGGCCGGCCTCCGCGCGCGCCGCCGGCGCGCGGGTAGCGGGAGAGGACGCGGACTCCGCCCCGGCGATCTCCATCAGGTGTTGCCGGTCCTCGATACGGAGCCGCATCCGCGACAGGGTTGCGATGCCCTGCTCGCGCAGCACCCGCAGGGTTCGGCAGACGTGGACGGCGGTCAGCCCCAGGGCGTCGCCGATATGCTCCTGCGTCAACGGGAAGTCGATTTCCGCGCGGCGCGGATCGTCCTCCGTCGCGCGGATCCGCGCATCCAGCCTCAGGAGCAGGTGGGCGACGGCCTCGATCGCGGTGCGCCGGCCGGCATCGGTCAGCGCGTCGTAGGCGCAGAGCAGGGCTCCGACCATGCGGGTCATGAACGCCTCGCCGTATCCGGGATTGCTGGCGAACATGGCCGGCAGCCGCGACCGCGGCAGGACGGCGACGGTCACCTCGGTGAGCGCCTCGGCAGTATGGCTGGCGCCGTCCTCGGATGCGGCGAGCCCCCCGCAGAAGTCGCCCGGCAGAAGGAAGTCGAGAACCTGGCGCCGCCCGTCTTCCAGGATGTGGTGCAGGAACACCCAGCCTTCGATGACGGTGAAGATATCTTCGCAGGTCTCGCCCTGCGCATAGAGTATTCCGCCGGCCGGGATCAACCGATATTGCGGTGCGGCCGGTTGCATTCCGTCCCGAGACGGAACCGCCGCCATGAGGGGCTTGCAAGGCGGCTCGAGCGCCAGTTCGTCTGCCGTGGCCATGAAGACCTCTCCGTTCCCGACGAAGCGCCGCCCGATGCGGAGCCTCACGGTGGAAAGAGATGGGCCTCGTTTGTATGGTGCGTATGTGCGGTGACGGGTTGAATCGTAAAGAACCGTAGTCTTCGATACGGGAGGGGCGGGGTGAACGGACGGATCGCCATCGTCGATGACGACGCAGCGCTGCGTAACCGGCTGAAGGCCTGTCTCGAGCGCGAAGGCTTTGCCGCCGTCGCCGTACCCGACGGCGCGGAGTTGCGGGCGTTGATGACGCGCGCGCCGGCCGACCTCGTGATCCTCGACTTGATGATGCCGGGCGAGGACGGGCTTTCGCTCACCCGGCACCTGCGCGAGACCTCGCGCGCGGGAATCCTGATCCTGACCGGCAAGGGCGAGGCGATCGACCGCATCGTCGGCCTCGAGATGGGCGCGGACGACTACCTGCCCAAGCCGTTCGAGCTTCGCGAGTTGCTGGCCCGGGTGCGCAGCATCTTCCGGCGCATCCGTGTGGCGGGACCGCGGGCGGACCCGCCGCCCGGCGAGCGCCGCGGGGAGGGCGCGCGATCGTTCGATCGCTACCGGCTCGACCTCGCGCGGCGGCGGCTCGCCGACCGGGACGGCGGCGAGATCAAGCTCACCGCCGCGGAGTACGCGCTGCTCGTGGCCTTGACCGGCAATCCTTACCGGCCGCTGACCCGCGATCAGCTCCTCGATGCCGTCGCCGGCCGGGACTGGCAACCCTATGACCGGAGCATAGACCTCCACATCAGCCATTTGAGAAAGAAGATCGAGGCCGACACCAGGAACCCGGCGATCATCAAGACGGTGCGCGGGGCGGGCTATGTGCTGGCCTGCACGGTAGAGACCGGCTAGGCGCGGGCGGCCGGGCTCAAAGACCGCCGGAGGGCGCCAGCGGCCGCTTCGCCCGATGGTCCTTGACCGCCTTCACGCCGTCGACCTCCTCGGCGAGGACCCTGGTGGCCGGGATCTCCTCGGTCGTTCCGACCGTCCCCCAGAATTCGACGACGCCGTCACGCACCGTCACGGTGGTCGCGCCGGTGCTCGCCCACGACTGTTCGGCCAGACGCCGCTCGATCGTGCTGCGGATCGTCTGGTCGTCGCCGTCGAGGCGGATCTCCATTTCCGGGGCCGACGCGATCTCGCGCACGATATTGGCCCGGCTGACGATTCCCACCATCTCGCCGTCACGCAGAACGGGAACGCGCTTGACGTGATTGCGCTCCAGCGTCTCGGCAACCTCGGAAAGGCTCGCGGTCTCCTCGACGGCGATGACGTTGGCGGTCATGACGTCGCGCGCGCACTTGCCGTGCGTCCTGGTGTACTCGTCGGCAAGCTTGCCGGGGTCCTTGAACATCTTCAGCCACCACGGGCCGGCCGGCCGGCCGGTTCCGATCTCGGCCCGGTGCAGAAGGTCTCCTTCCGAGACGATGCCGCAGAGTCTGCCGTCCACATCGACGACCGGCACGGCGCTGATGTTCCGTTCGACCAGGATCGCCGCGATCTGAGAAATGGGTTCCTCCGGCCGCACGGTCACGACGCGGGTCGTCATGATGTCCTTTGCCTGCATGGCGGTGCTCCCCTGTATGGCGGTGCTCCAAGGTGATTGACCCGGAACATCCTCGGCGACGCCGGGGCCGGGGCATTGATCTGGATCAAGCCGGAGCCCGGCGAGCGCGCAGCGCCGCGGCGCAGGAGTGAGGACGGGAAGGGTTGACGCGGAGCCCGGTCGCGACCTCGAAGCCGCCGGGGTCCGTCAGCCGCGGCCGGATCGCCGCGAACCAGCGCCAGTGCGGCGCCCGCCCGGCGCCGCGCGGGGCGGTGACGATCGCCAGCGTGTAGGCCGTCGCCGACGGCAGGGCGGTGACCCGGCCGAGCGCATCGCGCAGCGCATCGCCGAATGCCTCGGCCGCAGGCTCGTCGATCCCGCCAAAATCGCGCGCGCCGGACAGCGGGGCGACCCAGGTCTCGAACGGCGCTTCGGCGGCCTCCGGCACGACGGCGGCGAACCGGCCATTGTCGCAGACCGGGTGTGACAGTGCCGCATCCGCCCCGGTGGCGAGATCGTCGATCAGCGCGCGGCCGGTCCGGCGGTAGTGGGCGCGCAGGACGCTTTCGCGGACCGCCTCGGCCGGTGTCCGACTGCCGAGCGCGACGATCTGGGAATGCGGATGGCTCAACGACTGCCCGGCTTTGGCGCCGCGGTTGCGGAAGACCAGCACCGAATGCCAGCGCCGGGAAAGCGCGCGGTGCCGGTCGCGCCAAGTCAGAACGATTTCGCGCACTTCCGGGAGGCTCATGGTTTCCAGCGCGGCTTCGTGTCGCGGCGTTTCGATGACGACTTCGTGACGCCCGGGCGGGCCGGTCGCGCCTTGCGGGCGCACGATCGGAAACTTGTTGGGGACGACACGGGTCGTCCAGACCCGATTCGCGCCGCCGGGCCGTTCGGCAATGATCCGCGGCAGCGCGGTCTCGTTGCCCGGACAGAACGGACATGCCGCCGGGGGTGGGGCGGCGACGCCGGCGCCGGACGGCCGCAGGGCCCGGTCGGGCGCGGACAGCACGGTCCGCCCGCTCACCAGATTGACCCGTCCGGGCACGGCCGCGCGGCCGCTCAACGGGCCGGTCGGGGCGAAGCGACGGATCCGAACGCCGGCGCCAGGGAGTCGATAAGATCGAGATACTGCTCCATGTAGCGGCTGAGCAGGAACCTGGCGCGCACGGTCTCGCGCGCCGCCTCGCCCAGCCGCCGGCGCAGGTCGGCATCCTCGAGCAGCCTGACCATCGCCCGGGCGGTCTCCTCGACACACGAGACCAGCACTCCGTTCTCGCCGTCGACGATCTGGCGGCGGATGCCGCCGACATTGCTGCCGATGACCGCGGCGCCCTTCCACATCGCCTCGGTCACGGTCAGGCCGAATCCTTCGCGGATCGATTTCTGGACGATGACGGCGGCCTTGCGCTGCAAGGCGTTGACCAGCGCGGAGTCCTGGCACGACAGGACCAGGATGCGCTCGTCCCGGGACTCCAGGATCGACTCGAAGACCTGCTGGCCTTCCGGGTCGTCGGTGGCGACGTTGCCGAGCAGGACCAGAGTCGCATCGACGTCCTGCCGGGCGCGCCGGAACGCCTCGACCACCCCGTGCGGGTCCTTCCAGCGATCGAACCGCGAGATCTGAACGACCAGCGGCAGATCGGTCGGGATGCCGTAATGGGCGAGCCGGCCCGTCATCTCGTCCTCGGTCAGCGGACGGTTCTTGGCCGAAAACGGATCGATCGCCGGCATGAAGAAATGCTGCGGCGTCGACAGCGGCCGGGCGTATTCGGGCAGGCTGAGGACGACGGCGTCGTAGCGCTCGACGAACTGCGACAGATAGGCCCACAACTCGGGGTCAGGGTCGGTCATCTCGACATGACACCGCCAGATCCACGGGCCCTTGCGCCGGTAGTGCCGGATCAGCGGCAGCGGCTGCGGGTCGTGGACGATCACCACGTCGTGGTCGAGATGGGTGCGCAGCGCGTTCTCATAGACCACATCCTCGTAGATCTGCGCCTTCATCTCCGACAGGTTGATATCCTCGCCCTGCAGCGCGTTGTGGATCTTCTTGGTGATGCTGAAGAAGTCCGGCCGGCCCTGGATCACCCGCCAGCCCGTCCTGACGCCCGTGAGATTGAGCAACAGCGTCAGGGACGAGAGGATTTCCGCCACCCCGCCGCCGTAATAGGTCGAGTTCACGTTGACGATATGCAGGTCGGAGATCCGGGCCGCCTTCTCCCGGATGCGCTCGACCGCCGCCCCGCCGATCAAGGGCTCGTAGTCCTCCAGGGTGGCCATCGTGTGCGCCGAAGTCATCGCCGTCTCGTTTCCCGCCGGATGCCGGAGCCATTATCGGCCCCCGGGCCGCGGCTTTCCACGACGGATTAGCGCCGTTACGGCGCTACCCATCGGGGACTGCGCGCCGTAGAATGAGCGCGGGATCCGATTGATCGAGAACCGTGGCCGACGCTCCGAAACTGCCTGATCCGGCGGATCATCCCCGGCTGGAGTCGAGGGACTACCGGCGCAGGCTGCCTCCGCTGCAATACCTGATGCGCTCGGTCACGCTGAGCTATTTCCGGCAGAAGCTGAGCGGCGTCCTGGCCGTGGAAGGCTCCGATGCGGCGGGAAAGGGAGGCGCGATCCGACGGCTGACCGGCGAGCTCGACCCGCGCCACTACGATGTCTGGCCGATCGGCCCGCCGAGCGCCGAAGACCTCGCCCACCCCTATCTCTGGCGGTTCTGGCAGCGCATTCCGGCCGACGGCACGGTCGCGATCTTCGACCGGTCCTGGTACGGCCGCGTCCTGGTCGAGCGGGTCGACGGGCTGATCGACGCGGACCGCTGGCGCCAAGCCTATGACGAGATCAACGC
Source organism: Alphaproteobacteria bacterium (assembly GCA_965202905.1). Classification (GTDB taxonomy): domain Bacteria; phylum Pseudomonadota; class Alphaproteobacteria; order MPNO01; family MPNO01; genus CAYFYS01. The sequence goes on from OZ241868.1 coordinate 2,815,429, forward strand.
CTTCGAGCAGGGCCTCGTCGCCAACGGCGTGCGGCTGATCAAGGTCTACCTCCACGTCAGCCCGGAGGAGCAGCGGCGCCGGCTCGCCGAGCGGGTGCGCGATGCCTACAAGAGCTGGAAGATTTCCCCGGCCGATGTCCGCGCCTATCTCGCCAGCGAGCGTTATGCCGAGGCCGCCGCGGAAATGTTCGCCCGCACCTCGAGCGAGGCCGCGCCCTGGCATGTGATCGCCGCCGACGACAAGTATCACACCCGCGTGCGCCTGCTCGAAATCGTCACCGCGGCGCTCGGCCGCGGCGTCGACCTGAGCCCCGTGCCGCTCGATCCCGAGACCCTGCGGCTCGCCGCCGACGTGATCGGCGTGACGATCGAGTAGCGCGCCGCGAAGATGCAAGCGCGCGGCGCTGTCGGTTAAACTCCGCGCCGGCCGAACGATCGCATCAGGGCGCGGATGACACGGGCGCATATGACACGGGCGAGGCTGGCCGCCGATGTCGGCGGGACATTCACCGACATCGCGGTCGAGTACCGCGGGGGGCTGGCGACGACCAAGGTGCTGACCACCTTGCGCGCGCCCGAGGACGGTGTGCTGGCCGGCATCGCCCGGGCGCTGGAGGAGGCTGGGCTGTCGCCCGACGCGTTCGACCTGGTGATCCACGGCACTACCCTTGCCACCAATGCGCTGATCGAGCGCAAGGGGGCGAAGACCGCGCTGCTGGTCACCGAGGGTTTCCGCGATGTGGTCGAGATGGCCTTCGAGAACCGTTTCGAGCAGTACGACATCCAGATGGACCGGCCGCCTCCGCTGGTGCCGCGCCATCTCCGCCTGCCGGTCGCCGAGCGGATCGACGCGCGCGGCAATGTGCTGATCCCGCTGGAGGCCGGCGCGCTCGGTCCCGTCATCGAGACGCTGCGGGCCGAGGCCGTCGAGTCCGTCGCGGTCGGCTTCATCCACGCCTATGTCGATGGCGGCCACGAGCGGGCGGTCCGCACTGCGCTGGACGCCGCGCTGCCCGGCATTCCGGTGAGCCTGTCGTGCGAGGTCTCGCCCGAGATCCGCGAGTACGAGCGCTGGTCCACGGCGGTCGCCAACGCCTATGTCCAGCCGCTGATGGCCGGCTATATCGGCCGGCTCGAAGCGGCGCTGGCCGACCTCGGCTTCGGCTGTCCGCTCTATTTGATGACCTCGGGCGGCGGGCTCGCCCGGCCCGAGACGGGGCGCAGGTTCCCGATCCGGCTGGTCGAGTCCGGGCCGGCCGGCGGGGCGATTCTGGCCGCGGATCTCGCGCGGCGCTGCGGGCTCGACCGGGTGCTGTCCTTCGACATGGGGGGGACGACGGCCAAGATCTGCCTGATCGACGACGGCGCGCCCCAGACCTCGCGCAGCTTCGAGGTTGCGCGCCAGTACCGCTTCCTCAAGGGCAGCGGCCTGCCGCTGCGCATCCCGGTGATCGAGATGGTCGAGATCGGCGCCGGCGGCGGCTCGATCGCCTCGATCGATGCGCTGGGCCGGCTCGCGGTCGGCCCGCGGAGCGCAGGCTCCGAGCCCGGCCCGGCCTGCTATGCGCGCGGCGGGACCGACGCGACGGTGACCGACGGCGACGTGACCTTGGGCTGGATCGACCCGGCCGGCTTTGCCGGCGGCGCGATGCCGCTCGATGCAGGGCGGGCAAGCGCCGCAATCGAGGCGGCGACCGGGCCGGCGCTGGGACCCGGCCCGCTGGAGGGCGCCTTCGGCATTTCCGAGATCGTGGTCGAGAACATGGCCAATGCCGCGCGGGTCCATGCGGTCGAGCGCGGCAAGACCCTGGACGAGCGCACGATGATCGCCTTCGGCGGCGCGGCCCCGGTCCACGCGGTCCGGCTCGCCCAGAAGCTGGGGATCGGGCGGATCGTCGTGCCCGACTCGGCCGGGGTCGGCTCGGCGGTCGGCCTCCTGCGCGCGCCCGTCGCCTACGAGATCGTGCGCAGCCGCTATGCGGCGCTCGACGAGAGTTTCGATCCGGCGCTTCCCAACGCGCTGTTCGCCGAGATGGAGCGGGAGGCCGGCGTTATTGTCCGGGCCGGCGCGCCCGGTGCGGCGCTCACGGCCGCGCGGACCGCCGACATGCGCTACCGCGGCCAGGGCCACGAGCTGTCGGTCGGCCTGCCGGACGGGTCGTTCGACGCCGGCTCCCGCGCGACGATGATCGCGGCGTTCGAGGCGGCCTACGCCGCGGCCTATTCGCGGACCATTCCCGGACTGACGGTCGAGGCGATGAGCTGGACCTTGCGGCTTGCCGCCGAGGGGCCGGCGGCCGGGCCGCGCCCGCGGGCGCCGGCGGACAACCTGGCCGATGCGGCGGATACGCGCGAGATATTCGACATCGAGACGGAGACGATGGTGACGGTCCCGGTGTTCGCGCGCGCCGCGCTCGCGCCCGGATCGCTGATCGCCGGGCCGGCGGTCATCGCCGAAGACGAGACCACGACGATCGTGCTTCAATCCCATACCGCGCGCATCGACGCGCTGGGCAACATCGTGATTGCCGGGGATCGGACATGACCCGCCCCAACGCGCTTTCGCCGATCCGCCTGCAGCTCATGTGGGACCGCCTGATCGCGGTGGTCGAGGAGCAGGCCCAGGCGCTGATCCGCACCGGCTTCTCGACCTCGACGCGCGAGGCGGGCGACCTGTCGGCCGGGGTGTTCGACGCCGAGGGGCGAATGCTCGCCCAGGCGGTCACCGGAACGCCCGGCCATGTGAATTCGATGGCCCGCTCGGTCGGTCATTTTCTCGACCGCTTTCCGGTCGCGGAGATGCGCGAGGGCGACGTGTTCCTGACCAACGATCCCTGGATGGGGACCGGCCATTTGCACGATTTCACGTTCGTAACGCCCGCCTTTCGCCAGGGTCGGCCGGTCGCGCTGTTCGCCAGCACCAGCCATGTCGTCGACATCGGCGGGCGCGGCATGACCTCGGACGGCCGCCAAGTCTACGAGGAAGGCCTCTATGTCCCGCCGATGCGGTTTGCGGCCGCCGGCCGGGTGGACCGGACGCTGATCGACATCGTCGGCGCCAACGTGCGCGAGCCGGTGCAGGTGGTGGGCGACCTTCATTCTCTCGCGACCTGCAACGATGTCGGCTGCCGCCGGCTGGTCGAGATGATGGACGAGTTCGCGATCGAGGACCTGGAGACCGTCGCCGCCCACATCCTGGAACGCTCCGAGGCGGCGACGCTCGAGGCGATTGGCAGGCTCAAGCCCGGCACATACCGCTACTCCATGCGCGTGGACGGGCTGGAGAAGCCGGTCGACCTGGTGGCCGCGATGACCGTCGGCCCGGACGGCATCGATGTCGACTTCACCGGCACTTCGGGGATCTCATCCTACGGCATCAATGTGCCGCATTGCTACACCGAAGCCTATGCGAGCTTCGGCGTGCGCTGCATCGTGGCGCCTTCGGTGCCCAACAACGCCGGCTCGCTCGCCCCGATCCGTATCTCGGCCCCCGAAAACACCATCCTGAACGCCGTCCGCCCCGCCCCGGTCGCGGTGCGCCATGTTACCGGGCAAATGCTGCCCGACGTGATGATCGGCTGCCTCGCCCAGGCGCTGCCCGGGGCGGTCCCGGCCGAAGGGACCTCGTGCCTGTGGAACGTCTACGCCTTCGGCGGGCCGGGCCGGGTCGACGCCGATCCGGCCGAAATCGCCGAGGCTGAGCCGTTCACTGTTCTCAGCTTCCATTCCGGCGGCGCCGGCGCGCGGCCGGGCAAGGACGGGCTGTCGGCGACCGGCTTCCCGAGCGGGGTGCGCAGCGTGCCGGTCGAGGTCACCGAATCGATCTCCCCCGTGGTGTTCTGGCGCAAGGAGTTCCGCATCGATTCGGGCGGCGCCGGGCGCGACCGCGGCGGGCTCGGCCAGGTGATGGAGCTCGGCATTCTGGAGGACGCGCCGTTCGCGTTCTCGGCGCTATTCGACCGGATCGACCACCCGCCGCGCGGCCGCGACGGCGGCTGCGACGGCGCCGCCGGCCGGCTCTCGCTGGGCTCGGGCGCGGCGCTTGCCGGCAAGGGGACCCAGACGGTTCCGACCGGGGACCGCGTGGTGATCGAGATGCCCGGCGGCGGCGGGCTCGGCGACCCCCGGAAGCGCGATGCGGATGCGGTCGCCGCGGATTGCCGCGCCGGTCTGGTCTCGCCGGAATCCGCGCGGGCGGCCTACGGCGTCGCGCTGGGCCCGGACGGCGCGATCGACGAGGCTGAAACACGGCGGCTGCGCGGCTGAGCTGCGCGAACGAAGCAAAGGAGAGACACCGGAATGCGCGTCAGCGTTGGCCTGCCCACCGGGATGGAGGGCCTCGCCTATCCGATCCCGTTCAGTGATCCCGAGGCGGTGATCGGCATCGCCAGACATGCCGAGGCGCTGGGCTACCACTCGGTCTGGGGCAACGACCACATGACCACCCAGAACTACGTGCGCTCGGAGTTCCCGACCCCGCCGCGGTTCTGGGAGCCGCTGATCGTCTATTCCTTCGTCGCCGCGGAGACCGAGACCCTGCGTTTCGGCACCGGAATTCTGGTGCTGCCGATGCGCCGGGACATCGTGGTGACCGCCAAGCAGCTTGCGACCCTCGACCATTTCTCCGGCGGCCGGCTCGAGATCGGCGTCGGCATCGGCGCCTATCGCGAAGAGTTCGAGGCGCTGCAGCCCGGCCAGAAGCTGGCGCGCGGCAAGATCATCGAGGAAGGGATCGAGGCGCTGGGCAAGCTGTTCACCGAGCGCGCGGCTTCCTACCGGGGGGCGTATTACGCCTTCGAGGATGTCGAGCTCTACCCCAAGCCGATGCAGGACCATGTGCCGCTCTATGTCGGCGGCAACAACGCTAACAATCTGCGCCGCACCGTGGACTCGGCCGACGGCTGGCTGCCGGCCGCGGTTCCGCTCGACCGGATCCGGCAGGACGTGAAGACCCTCCACCACCTGGCCCGTGAGGCCGGCCGCGACCCCGAATCCATCGAAATCGCCCCGCAATACGTCGTCCATCTCGGCAAGACCCGCGAGGCGGCGCTGGCGCGCTTCGAGACCACTCAGATGTGCGCCCACCTGACCTCGCTGCGCAAATCGACCCTGCGGGAGCAGGGGATGCTGGGCCACGAGGACATCAATCTGATCGGCGCGGCGGAGGATGTCGTCGAGCGCGCCAACCAACTCCGCGAGGCCGGCGTGACCCATCTGCTCGGGCTCTATTTCGCGGCCAACGACCTGGCCGAACTGCACGACCAGATGCAGGTCTTCGCCGAAGCGGTCGTGCCCAGGATCGGCTGAACCGCGATGGCGACGGAAAACAAAGGCTGGGACCGCGAGATCGACCTCCTGGTCGCCGGCGCCGGGCCGGGCGGAATGACGGCTGCGCTGACGGCCGCGCTCGAAGGGTTGGACGTCCTGATCTGCGAGAAATCCCAGCAGGTCGGTGGCACCGGCGCGACATCGGCCGGAACGGTGTGGATCCCGGCCAACACGCAGAGTCGCGAGGCCGGATTTCCGGACAGCGCCGGGGATGCGGCGGCCTATCTCGATGCGCTGATCGGCGACGGCGGGGCGGACCGCCGGCGCGCCGTTTTCCTCGCCGACGGGCCGAAGGCGATCGACGATCTGGTCGCGCGGACCGCGCTTGCCTTCGAGGCTTGCGGCCCCCATCCCGATTACCGCAACAACTTGCCCGGCGCGGCGAGCGCCGGACGGGCGATCGTCCCGACGGTGTTCGACGGCCGCCTGTTGGGGCGCGATTTCGACCGCATCCGTCCGCCGATCGAGGAGTTCCTGCTGTTGGGCGGGATGATGGCCGGCAAGGCCGACATCGCCCGCCTGCTCGGCCGGTTCAAGAGCCCCGGCAATTTCCTCTACGCCGCGGGGCTGGTGCTGCGCTATCTCGTCGACCGGCTGCGCTACGCCCGCGGCACCCGCCTGACGATGGGAAACGCCCTGGTCGGCCGGCTGTTCTACAGCCTGAAGCAGAACGGCGTGCCGGTCCTGTTCGGCGCGGCGCTCCGGGATCTCGTGAGCGGCGAGGGCGGCGTCTGCGGCGCGGTGCTGGAGACCGCCGACGGCCCGGTACGGGTGCGCGCGCGGCGCGGCGTCGTGCTGGCCACCGGCGGCTTCGCCCACAACGAGGCGATGCGCCGGGCCTTCATGCCCGATCCGACGCCCGCCTTTTCGATGGCCGTCGCCGAGAACACCGGCGACGGAATTGCGCTCGGCGAGCGCTTCGGCGCGAAGACCGGCGCGGGACCCAACCGCCAAGGCGGGCTCTGGACCCCGGTCTCGCGCACGAGGCGCAAGGACGGGTCCGAGGGGCTCTACCCCCACATCGTCTTGGACCGCGCCAAGCCCGGCCTCATCGCGGTCAATGCGGAGGGCTGCCGGTTCGTCAACGAGGCGGTCTCCTATCACGACTTCGTCGAGGCGATGTTCCGCGCCAACGAGATCTCGGCGGCGATCCCCTGCCATCTGATCTGCGATGCGCGGTTCGTCGCAAGATACGGTCTGGGCGACATCCACCCTGGCACGACCGATCTCACCCGCTTCGTGCGCGCGGGCTATGTCCGCACCGCGCCGACGATCGGGGCGCTGGCGGCCGATCTCGGCATCGAACCCGAGACGCTTGCCGCGACCGTCGCGCGCCATAACCGCTTCGCCGCCGAAGGCGGCGATCCGGATTTTGGCAAGGGCGACACCGAGCTCAATCGTTTCAACGGCGATCCGGCGCACCGCCCGAACCCGTGCCTGGGACCGATCGAGGCTGCGCCGTTCGTGGCGCTGGAGATCTGGCCCGCCGATCTCGGCTGCAGCACCGGTCTTGCGACAAACGCCGATGCCCGGGTGCTCGATGACGAGAACGCGCCGATCGCGGGCCTCTATGCCTGCGGCAACGACATGGATTCGATCATGGCCGGCGCCTATCCCGGCCCCGGAACCACGCTCGGCCCCGCGATCGTCTTCGGCTACCGCGCCGCCAAACACGCCGCGCGGCGGTCTGCATAGCGGCCGCCCGCCGTTCCCGGGCCCGGCGCGCTGGGCGTCGCCGGCCCCAACATCGCCCCGATGCTACGCCCGCGTCCGCGCTGTCGAGCTCTTGGGAGGCCGTCCCGAACATCGTCGCCAAGAAGGAGCCCATATTGCCGGACGCGGCCACCGCCGCGACAGACACGAGCGCGGCGATCGGGCCGTCCTCGAGAATTTGCCAGTCCGGGATCTGCCGAGCCGGCGTCGAGGTCCTGGTGGGCGCGCCGCGACGCTTACGATTGGTGGTACGCATGAGCTCCAGAATGGCCCGGGGCGGATTTTCGCCTCCCTATTTGAAAGTTGGAATCAAGATTCCTTTGTCAGAAAAGATCGAACAAGGTGGCCGCGGAGATCTTTGCTTCAATGGGCGCCACAATTTGCTTAAGCTCTACGTTAGCTTCAGCCTGAAGGCCCAAGCAAATTGCGATTCCCTCCGTATCAGTACTGTATCACCAATCCAGTACGATATGATGCCCGTCCACTCTCTTCGCGAGACAGTAAGAATGAAAGTGCATGGGATTAGCATTTCGGGCTACCCTAAGATGTCCGAAATTAAATTCGCGTTTCATATAATCTAATAATTTGTCTTGGACAACAAGAACGAGATGTTTGTTCAGGTTCTCAAATGTGCTTAATTTATGCTGGCCCAATGGCGGCGACCCGGGTGAGCCCGTGTTCGGTATCGGCGGGCGCCGGCGTCCTGCCGGTGCGGAATTATGCCGCCACGGCGAGTGTGCGGGCAATCTCCTGCGGCGCGCCGAGCCCGGCGAGGACGATGTGATCGAGCCCGGCGTCGCGGTAGGCTTCGAGCCGCGTGCGCACCGCCCGATCGCCGCCGCAGGCGGCGTGGCCGGCGATGATATCGGGCGAGATCAGGCGCTCGACCGTCTGCCAGTCTTCGGCCGAACAGGCCGCCCGGAGCGCGTCCTGATCGAGGGAGACCCCCGCCGCGGCGAGGTTGGGTGCATGGTGGGCGCCGCGCAGGATGAAGCCCAGTGCGCGCTTGAGCGTGGCGCCCGGCGGACCCGACAGCGCGTAGACCAGCCCGCAATTGGTGAGATCCCGCCCGGCCGCGCTCGCTTTCACCTGCGCCAGGCATCGGCGCATGTAGGGGATCGAGACGGCGCCCGAGATCAGCGCGCCGTCGGCCCGGCTGCCGGCGAGCGCCAGCATCCTGGGCCCGGTGGCGGCCAGGACGATCGGGATCGCGTGCGCGCCGCTCGCCAGCCCGCGCCCGCCGAGCCGGAAGACCGCGCCGTCGTGCTCGACCGCCTCGCCGGCGAACAGCGCCCGGCAGATCGCGATCGCCTCTTCGAGCGTGCGCGCCGGGCGCGGCGTGGCGATCCCGGCCGCGGCGAGATCGCCGGGTGCGCCGACGCCGAGCGACAAGACCACGCGCCCGGGATGCAGCTCGTCGAGCGTCGCCGCGGCCATCGCGGCGTGGACCGGATGCATCGCGTAGGGGCTGATCGCCATCAGCGCGATCTCCAGCCGCCTGGTCGCCGCCAGGGCGGCCGCGGCGAGCGTCACCGGATCGCGCAGGAAGAGGTGGGTGGCGAGCCACAGCCGCCTGGCGCCGCCGGCCTCGGCCGCCTGGGCCTGGGCGGCGATGGCGCGGGCCGGGGTGAAGCCGTCGATCGAGATTCCGAGGTCAGACATCGAAGCCGTAGGCCTCCTTCAGGGTCCGGGCAAGGCTGTCGAGATTCGGCGCAACCGGCGGCGGCGATGCCGGGTGCGGCGCGGTCCCGAGATCCTTCAGCCCCGAGGCGGTGGCGACCGCGACGACGCTCTGTCCGCGGGCAATGACGCCGGTCGCGCGCAGGCGGTCGATGCCGGCGAACGCCGCGGCCGAGGACGCTTCGAGGAACACCCCCGAGGTCCGCGCCAGCCGGTCGCGCGCCTCCAGGATCGTCGCGTCGTCGAGCACGACGGCCGCGCCGCCGGCCCGGCGCAGGGCATCGACCGCCTGCGCAGTGCTGCGCGGCGCGTCGATCGAGACCGCGACCGAGGCGGCGTTGCGGACCACCGCCGGCGGCATCGGATCGCCGCTAGCCAAGGCCGCTTCCAGCGAGCCGGAGATTTCGGCGGCGGCCAGCCGCGGCAGCGTCGCGGTCCAGCCCCAGCGCCGCATCTCGTCGAAGCCCTTCCACAGACCGTACAGCGCATCGCCGTAGCAGACCGGCAATACGCACCAATCCGGCGCCTGCCAGCCGCGCTGCTCGGCGATCTCGTAGGCGAGCGTCTTGTAGCCTTCGATGCCGATCGGATTGCTGCCGGCCGTGGGGCCGAAGAAGGGCGCGGTCGGGAACCAGCCGAAATCGGCGACCGCCTTCTCGAGCAGGGTCCAGCGGTCGTCCTTGGCGGCGCATTCGAGCACCATCGCGCCGGTCGCGCGGATCTGGTCGACCATCGGTCCGGCGGTGCCGCGGAAGGTCAGGACGACGCAGGCGAGCCCCGCGCGGGCCGCATAGGCCGCCGCCGCCGCGCCCGCGTTGCCGGACGAGCTGGTCGCGATCACCGTCGCGCCGGCCCGCCGCGCCCAGGAGACCGCGACGCTCGCCAGCCGGTCCTTGAACGACCAGGTCGGATTGCGGGTCTCGTCCTTGACCTCCACGGGCGCGCCCCCGGTCCAGGCGATCGGGAACAGGGGTGTCGCGCCCTCCCCCAGGCTCACGGCTTCTTCCGGGCCCAGCGGCAGCGCGTCGGCGAACCGCCACAGGCTCGCCGGGCGGTCGGGCAAGGCCGCGCGATCCGGCGCCGGCCCGTCGTCATACCCGACCGTCAGGTTGGCCGCGCGGCCTTGCGCGGCGCAGGACGGGCAAGCGCGGTCGAAGTGATCCAGCTGATAGGCGGTGCCGCACAGGATGCAGTCGAGCGAAGCGGCGTCCAGGAATCCGGCCTCCGGGCGATCCGCGCCGAGGGTAAGCCAACCCGGCGGTGGTGTCAGGACCGCGTCATGGTAACGTCGCTTCGCGATCGGCGGGAGGCCGGCGATGAGCAGCGTCGGAGACGACGGCCCCAAGGCGCGCGAAGCGTTCGGAGGATCCATGCGAATCTGCATTTTCGGCGCGGGCGCGATCGGCGGCTTCATGGCCGCCCGTCTGGCGGCTGCGGGCAACGCCGTCACGCTGATCGCGCGCGGCGCGCAGCGCGCCGCCATCGCTGCGGACGGGCTGCGTCTGAAGTCGGGCGAAGACACGCTTCATGTCCGGGTCGCAGTCTCGGACGATCCCGCGGCGGCCGGCCCCCAGGACCTCGTCGTCATCGCGGTCAAGACGCCCGCGCTCGGCGCGGCCGCACAGGCAATCGCACCGCTGCGCGGGCCGGAAATCCCGGTCATGGTCGCAATGAACGGCATCCCGTGGTGGTTCATGGACGGTCTCGCCCGGGGCGCGGAAAAGACGTTGCGCGCCGCGGATCCGGACGGGTCTCTGGTGGCGGCGTTCGCCGGGGTCCGGCTGATTGGCTGCGTTCTCCATGTCGCCTGTTCGGTGCCCGAGCCCGGCGCCGTGATTCACCACGCCCAGAATCGCTTGCCGATCGGTGCGCCCGAGCCGTCCGCGCAGCCCCTCGCGGCGGCGGTCGCAGAGACGCTGGCCGCGGCGGGGATCGGCGCCGAAGCGGTCGACGATATCCGCGCGGAGGTCTGGCGGAAAGTGCTCGGCAATCTCAACTTCGGCCCGGTCAGCCTGCTGACGCGGGCGTCCAACGACCGGATCGCCGCCGATCCCGGGCTGCGCGAGATCTGCATCCGGATGTTCGAGGAGGCCGACCGCGTCGGGCGCAGTTTCGGGCTGGATGCCGGCATGACCGCCGAGGCCCGCGTCGATCTCGGCGGCATCGCCGGCTTCAAGACCTCGATGCTGCAGGACTTCGAGCGTGCGCGACCGGTCGAGCTCGAATCGATCGTCGGCGCGGTGAGGGAGATGGGCGACATCGCGGGCATCGGCACCCCGATCATCGACACGGTCTACGCCCTGGCCGCCCGCGCGGCGCTGGAAGCCGCCCGCTGAGCCGAACCGCCGCTTCTCAATCGTGGTCTCCGCCGATGTCGATGATCATGCCCATGCCGCGCTCGATCGCGCGCGCCTCGATGTACTGGGCGGTCAAGAGGTCCTGGATCGGCACGCCGAGCGACTTGTAGCAGGTGATCTCCTCAGCGGTCTCGCGGCCCGGCCTGGCGCCGGCGACGATTTCGCAGATCTCGGCGACATCGTCTTCGGTAATCACCCCCTCGCCGATCGGGATGACGAAATCGCCGGCATTGGCGAGGCTGTCCGCCCGGCTGTCGATGACGCGCCTGGCGGCGCGGGCGATGACCTCGGAATCGACCTCACGGGCGGACGGGTCGTGCGCGCCGGCGCTGACCACGAACGCGCCCGGCCTGAGGTCCGCGCCCGCGACCACCGGGCTTCGCGCGGTCGTGGCCGCGACCACGATGTCGGCCTGGGCGACGGCCTGCGCGGCCGTGTCCACGAGTTCGACCGTAGCGGGGATGCCCGCCCCGTGGCCGCGCGCCCACTCGCAGAAGGCGCGCCCGCGCGTCTCGGTTCGGGTGGTGACCACGACGCGTTCGAGCGCGCATGTCCGGGCCAGCGCCTGGAGCTGGTTGCGCGCCACCCGGCCGGCGCCGATCACGGCGACGACGGCGGCGTCCGCGCGCGCCAGATAGCGCGCGGCAAGCCCGGTGCCGGCGCCGGTCCGCATATCGGTCAAATAGCCGCCTTCCATCACGGTGCGCGGGTGCCCGGTGGTCCCGTCGAACAGGGCCACCAGCGATGACATGCGCGCGACCCCCGCCGCCTCGTTGCGATGGAAATCCGAGACCACCTTGACGCCGTAGCCCGCCCCGCCGATCAGGAAGGACGGGTTGAAGATCGCGACGCCGGGCGGCTCCTCAGACGATGCGAAGCTGCGCAGGCCCTGGATCGATTCGCCCGCTGCAAGGCGCGCGAAGGCCTCCGCCTGAACCGCGATCGCAGCGTCCATGTCGATCGCCGCGTGCACATCGGCCTCGCGCAGAATGCGCAGCTCCATCGCAGCTCCTCCCCGCGTACTGACGCACGCTGAGACGCGCACTGATAGGCGGCGGCCCGGAGCGGGTCAACGCGCCCGCGATGTGGCATAGTCCGAGCGGCGAGCGAGGGCGGGCGATGGCGCTGATTGCGATCCACAACGCGGTTCTGGTCGGCGAGGACGGCGAGCGGCCGGGCGGGATCCTGGTCGGCGATGACGGGCGGATCGAGGCGGTCCTGGATGCCGGCGACCGGGCCGGAGCGCAAACGACCATAGATGCGACAGGCCGGCTGCTCTTCCCCGGCTTTATCGACGCCCACGTCCACATGCGGGACCCCGGCTACCCGCGCAAGGAGATTTTCGCGACCGGCACGGCGGCGGCGGCCTGCGGCGGCGTGACGACGGTGATGTGCATGCCCAACACCGATCCGATCGCCGCCGATGCCGCCGGGATCGCGGCCATGCGGGCCGCCGGGAAAGGCGCCAGCCGGGTCGATTTCACCATCCAGGCAGCGGCCCTGCCCGGCAACCTCGAACGGTTCGCCCAGCTGTGGGACGAGGGCGTGACCTCGTTCGAGGGGCTGCTGTCCGATGCGCCGGACTGGATGCGGCTCGATTTCGACGGGCTGCTCCAGGCGGCCCGCGCGACGGCGGCCTGCGGCGGCGTGCTGGGGGTCCTGACCGGCCATCAGGATCTGGTCGCGGCGGCGCTCGAGCGGCTGTCCGGGCGCAGCGACTACAGGGCCTATGTCGAGGCGCGCGATCCGGCCGGCGAGGCGATCGGGCTGGCCGGTCTGATCGAAATCGCCCGGATCACCGGCGCGCGCATCGTCGCCCGCCAGGTGTGCACCGCGCGCGGTTTCGAAATGATCGCCGCCGCGCGCGCGGCCGACCCCGACCTGTCGCTCGCCGTCGAGGTCACGCCGCACCACCTGTACCTGGACGCCGGCGCGGTCGCGCGCCACGGGCCGTTCGCGCTGATGGTCCCGCCGCTGCGCCGCGCGGCCGATTGCGAGGCCGCCCGTGTTGCGCTCGCCGCCGGGGCGGTCAGCTTCGTAGGCTCCGACCACGCCCCGCACGCGATCGACGAGAAGGACCGGGCAAGCCCGTGGGAAGTCCCGGGCGGCGCGCCGGGGCTGGATACCATCGCGCCGGTCGTGCTCACCCTCGCTGCGGCGGGCCGGATCTCCTATAGCCGGGCGGCACAGGTGCTCTGCGGCGCGCCGGCGCGTTTGTTCGGCATCGCCGACCGCAAGGGCCGGCTGGCGGCCGGCGCCGACGGCGACCTCGTGCTGGTCGATCCTCGTCTTGCGCGCACGGTCGAAGCGGGGCTGGTGCGCTCGCGCGCCGGGCGCTCGCCGTTCGAGGGCGAGACACTGACCGGCTGGCCGGTGCTGACCGTGCTGCGCGGCCGCGTCATCGCTGAGCACGGCCGCCCGGTCGGCGATGCGCCGCAGGGACGCTGGGTGCCGCGCGGCGCCCCGGCCCGGCGCTGAACGCAATGTTCGGCGCCGGCGGACGGATCGGCGTGATCGTGCCGGCCAATAACGGCGTGATCGAGCCGGAGATGTGGTCCGCCCTGCCCGAAGGCGCGGCGCTCTATGCGACCCGCGTTCTTGCCAAGGGCAATCTCACGCCCGAGGCGGTGCGCGCGATGGAGGCCAATGTCGATCGCGCGGTGGACGAGCTCGCCGCGACCGGGGTCGACGTGATCGTCTATGCCGACATGGTGACGACCTTCATCATGGAGCCCGGCTGGAACGAAATCCGCATTGCGGCGATCGCCGAACGCACGGGCATACCGTGCATCTCCGCCTGGACCGCGCTGCGCGACGGCCTGGCCGCGCTGGGTATCGAGCGGCTGGCGCTGGGCACGCCCTACCCGGCGGCGATCCACGGGCTGGCCCCGTCGTTCTTCGCCGCGCGCGGCTTCTCGGTGACCGGTCATGCGACGCTCGACATCGTGGCGATGTCCGATGTCCCCCGCGTCACTCCCGAGCGCCTGTCGGGGCTCGTCGACCGGCTCGACCGGACCGGGGCCGAAGCGGTCGTTCTGCTGGCGACCGATCTTCCGACGTTCGCGTCCATCGGCGCGTTGGAGCGCTCGACCGGACTCGCGGTGCTGGGGTCGAACCAGACCCTGCTGTGGTCGGCGCTCCGCACCGTCGGCAACGGGACCGGGATTTCCGCCCTCGGCCGGCTGTTCGCGATCTGAGACCGGCCTGCGCGGAAAAGCAGGGCGAACAGGTTACGCCCGAATCGCGGGGCGGACGGGTCGCTCAGCCCCGTTCGGGCTCACCCTTGGCGCCCGATTTGTCTTCGAGCAGCCTGGCGTTGAGCGCGGCGGCCTCGCGCTCCTTCTCGTGACGCGAGGCTTCCTTGGCTTGCCTGGAACGACCGTGGCGGGCGCGGTCGGCTGCGGCAGCGTTGCGCCTGGCGTCCTCGGCGCGCTTCTTGCGCACGTCGTTGAGATAGATCACATCGCCCATGTCCAACGCCCTTTGGATCTGGCGGCCCAGTCTCTGTCGACGCCGTTCATCTTGCCGTAGCCGCGCCGTAGCCTTGCCATTGACGAGCCTAACGGTATTCCGTATTCGCGCAATCGTCCGAACGCTGTCGACGGCGCGGCGCGCATGTCGAGGTCCGGCGCCTCCGATGTGCAAGCCCCTGACCGGCTAGAGCGTTTTGCGGCGCTGGCGGTCGCGCTCGGCGCTCGGCTGGAACGCCTCCATCTCCGCAATCGCCGGCCTCGTCGAGATCGGACTCAAGCCAGCGTGTAGCGCGACCCGGCGGCAAGCGGGCCGTCGACGGCGACCCGGCCGGTCTCGATCATGTGCTCCAGATGCGCCAGGACCGACCGGCCGGCCGCCCAATGCATGCGCTCGGGCAGGTGGGCGTACAGCTTGCCGACCATCGCCGGCGCCGTGTGCAGGCCGTCTTCGATCGCGCGCAGGATCTGTCTTTCGCGCATCCGCCGGTGGCCGAGATAGGCGCGCACGAACGGGGCCGGGTTCTCGATCGGCGGCCCGTGTCCGGGCAGATAGAGCGCATCGTCGCGCGCGATGCAGACCGCCAGGCTCGCCAGATAGTCCGCCATATTGCCGTCGGGCGGCGAGACGATGGTGGTGTTCCAGCCCATCACATGGTCGCCGCTGAACAGGATGTCGCCCTCGGCCAGCGCGAAGCAGTGGTGGTTGGACATATGGCCGGGCGTGAACACCGCGCCCAGAGTCCAGTCCGGTCCGGCCAGGATATCGCCGTCGCCGAGCAGAATATCGGGCTCGAAGTCCGGGTCCGCTGCCTCGATCGGCGGCTCGCCGTCGCCCGGTGGGGCGGGCGGCGCGCCGACCACCGGCGCGCCCGCCGCGCGCGCCAGCGCGCGGCTTCCCGGCGAATGATCGAGATGGGTATGGGTGACGATCACATGGGTGATCTTCTCGCCCTTGACCGCGCGCAGGATGGCCTCGGTCTGGGCCGGATCGTCGGGTCCGGGGTCGATCACCGCGACCTCGCCGTCGCCGACGACATAGGTGTTGGTGCCGTGGAAGGTGAACGGGCTGGGATTGTCGGCGACGATCCGCCGGACGCCGGGCGCCACCGCCTCGGCCGCGCCATAGGCGAAGTCCATGGTCCTCCTGAATGGAATCTCCGCTTCGGCCATCCCGGACCCTCTGCCGGCGCTCACTCGATCACGATACGCGGGGCGGCGTGCGCGGGCTCGCCCGACACCTTGGCCCACACCGTCTCGGCGATCGCGCGGTAGGCCGCGGCGTGCGGCCCGTCGGGCTCGGTCGCCACGATCGGCCGCCCGCCGTCCGAGCCTTCGCGGATGGCCATTTCGAGCGGAATCTCGCCCAGGAATTCGGCGTCCATCGCCGCGGCCGCCCGCGCCGCGCCGCCATGAGCGAACACGTCCGAGCGGCCACCGCAATGCGGGCAGATGAAGTAGCTCATGTTCTCCACGATTCCGAGCACCGGCACCTCGACCTTGCGGAACATGTTGAGGCCCTTGCGCGCGTCGATCAGGGCGAGGTCCTGCGGCGTGGAGACGATCACCGCGCCGGCCAGCGGGACCCGCTGGGCCATGGTGAGCTGCACGTCGCCGGTGCCGGGCGGCATGTCGACCACCAGCACGTCGAGCGCGCCCCAGGCGACGTCGCGCATCAATTGCTCGAGCGCGCCCATCACCATCGGACCGCGCCAGATCGTCGGTGTGTCGACCGGAACCAGGAAGCCGATCGACATGGCCTTGACCCCCCAGGCCTCCATCGGGTCGAGCACCTTGCCGTCGGGCGAGGTCGGCCGATCGGCGATGCCCAGCATCATCGGCAGCGACGGGCCGTAGATGTCGGCATCGAGAATACCGACCGACCGGCCGGAAGCGGCGAGCGCGAGCGCGAGATTGACCGCGGTGGTCGATTTGCCGACGCCGCCCTTGCCGGAGGCGACGGCGACGATCGCGCCGACTTCGGGCAGCATCGGGGCGTGCTCGCCGCTTCCGGCGGGCGGTCCGGGCCGGCCCCTTCCGGCCCGGGCCTGCGGCCGCTCGCTATGGGCGGTCAGCACCGCGGTGACCGACAGCACCCCGGGGACCGCGGCGACGGCGCGTTCGGCTTCCTTGCGCATCGGTTCCAGCGCGGCGCCGCGCTCGGGCTCGACCTCGATCGAGAACCCGACATTGCCCTGCTTGACCACCAGGCCGGCGACCATGCCGAGGGCCACGATATCGTCGCCCCTGTCGGGGTCCCGGACGGTCTTGAGCGCCTCCAGGATCGCCGGTTCCTTCACTTGGGCCATGGATTGCCTCTCGATTCCGGCCGGCCCGGCGCCCGTGTTCCCGGGGCCGATGCGTTGCGCCAAGTTTGCGCGTATCATATAAGGTCAGCGGGTCGTCGGCAAAGCGATCGCCGGGCAGAGGCGACGAGCCGCCCAGGATGCAGCCCGTATTTGCCACGCCCCTATTTGCCACTTGGAAGACGGTGAACCGAAATGCCATGGAAACAGCAAGGCGGCGGCGGCCTGGGAGGCGGCCAGGGTCCCTGGGGTCGTGGCGGCGGCGGCGGACAGCCGCCCGACTTCGAGGACATGCTGCGTCGCGGCCAGGATCGCGTCCGGAGGATCGTGCCCGGCGGCTTCGGCGGTGGACGCGGCGTCATCTTTTTGATCGTCGGCGCGATCGCCCTGTGGCTGTTGAGCGGATTCTATCGCGTCCAGCCCGACGAACAGGGCGTAGTGCTGCGCTTCGGCGAGTGGATCAAGACCACGCCGCCCGGGCTGAACTACCATCTGCCCGGCCCGATCGAGTCGGTGGAGACGCCCAAGGTGACGCGGGTCAACCGCATCGAGATCGGCCTGCGCAGCGTCGGTGAGGGCGCCCGCAGCCTGCCGGTCCGCGATATCCCCGAGGAAAGTCTGATGCTGACCGGCGACGAGAACATCGTCGACATCGACTTCACCGTCTTCTGGGTCATCAAGGATGCCGGACAATACCTGTTCAACATCCGCAACCCCGAGGCGACGGTGAAGCTGTCCGCCGAAAGCGCGATGCGCGAGGTGATCGGCCAGACGCCGATCCAATCGGCCCTGACCGAAGGTCGCAACCAGATCGAGGAGGCGACGCTCAGCCGGGTCCAGGAGCTGCTGGACAGCTACGAGGCCGGCATCGAAATGCGCCGCGTCCAACTGCTGAAAGTCGACCCGCCGGGCCCGGTGATCGACGCCTTCATCGATGTCCAGCGCGCCCGCGCCGACCTGGAGCGGCTGCGTAACGAGGCCGAGGCCTACCGCAACGACATCCTGCCGAGGGCGCGCGGCGAGGCCGAGAAGATGGTCCAGGACGCCAACGCCTACCGCGAGGAAATCACCAACAAGGCGCAAGGCGAGGCCGAGCGGTTTCTCAAGGTCTTGCAGTCCTACCGCCTGGCCAAGGACGTGACCACCCAGCGGATCTATCTCGAGACGCTGGAGGGAGTGTTCCGCGGCATGAACAAGATCATCATCGATTCATCGGCCAAGGGCGGCAGCGGCGTGGTGCCGTACCTTCCCCTGCCGGAGATCCAGAAGCGCTCGCAACAACAAAGCCAGCAGGGGGAGACCCAGCAATGAGCCGCAATCGCCTGACGGTCTTCGGCATTATCGTCATCGCGCTGGGATTCGTGGCGTTCAGCGCGGTGTTCACGGTCCATCAGACCCGACAGGTCCTGGTGCTCCAGTTCGGCGAGCCCAAGCGGGTCATCCAGGACCCCGGGCTTCAGTTCAAGTGGCCGTTCATCCAGAACATCGTGGAATACGAGCGCCGCGTGCTGGAGTTCGACCCGCCGGCCGAGCAAGTCATCCTGTCCGATCAGAAGCGCATCGTCGCCGATGCCTATGTGCGCTACAAGGTCTCGGATCCGCTGAAGTTCTTCCAGACCGTGCAGACCGAGACCGTCGCCCGGTCGCGGCTGTCCTCGGTGGTGAACTCCGCGCTCAGGCGGGTGCTCGGCAACGTCACCCTGCTCGGCGTGCTGTCGGAGGAACGCGCCGAGATCATGGCCAACATCCAGGCGGACGTGAATGGCGCCGCCGAGCGGCTCGGCATCGAGATCATCGACGTGCGGCTGCGCCGCGCCGACCTGCCGCAGGAGGCCGCCCAGGCGATCTACGCGCGGATGCGTTCCGAGCGCGAGCGCGAGGCGCGCGAGGCGCGCGCGCAGGGCTTCGAGAAGGGCCAGCAGATCCGCGCCGCCGCCGACCGCGAACGGACGGTGCTGCTGGCGGAGGCCAAGCGGACCGCCGAGACCACGCGCGGCGACGGCGATCAGGAAGCGACGCGCATCTGGGCCAACGCCTTCGGCCAGGATGCCGAGTTCTTCCATTTCTACCGGTCGATGCAGGCCTACCGCGAGGCGCTGCGCGGCGACGACACGACGATGGTGCTTTCGCCGGACAGCGACTTCTTCCGGTTTTTTGGCACCTTCGGGCGGGACAGGCTGCCCGGCGCCGGCGCGAACTGACCGGGCCGATGGGCGGCGACCTCGTCGCGGCCGCGGCGCTGGCGCTGGCCATCGAGGGCTCGCTCTATGCGCTGTTTCCCGAGGCGATGAAACGGCTCATGGCGCAAGTGCTGGAGCTACCCGTGACGACGTTGCGCACTGCGGGCGCCCTCGCCACCGCGCTCGGCGTGGGGATCGTCTGGATGGTCCGGGGATAAGCCCCCCTCGGGCCAGGCCCCCTCGGGCCGCGCTTGACCCCTGGCCGGCGGCCGACCAGATCTGCGTTGATGCCGGCGCCGAAAATAGCCATATCTTTGCCGCTCATTCCGAAGATGGGCCCACGATGGGCCGGCGGGAGGCTCCGCGGTTGCAAATCTCGCGGTTACAAATTTCAAGGAGACGTTCGGTGGGGATAAGCGATTCCCGAGGCTGGCAGGGCCGCCTGATCGGCATGGCGGTTGCCGCGGCGTTCGCGCTTGGATTCGCCGCGGCCGGCGCCCCGCACGCCGCCCTCGCCAAAGCACCACCGACGACGTTCGCCGACCTGGCCCAGCGCCTGCTTCCCTCGGTGGTCAACATCTCCACCACCCAGGTCGTCAAGCGCAGCGAGGCCCCGGGCGGTCCGCAGGACCGGCCGCGATTCGCGCCTGGATCACCGTTCGAGGATTTCTTTCGCGAGTTCTTCGACCGCCAGCGCCGCGGCGGCTCCCCGGAACGCAAGGCGACATCGCTGGGATCGGGGTTCGTGATCGATGCCGAGGGTCTGATCGTGACCAACAACCATGTGATCGCCGAGGCCGACGAGATCACGGTCACCTTTGCCGATGAAACCAAGCTGCAGGCGACCGTCGTCGGCCGTGACGCAAAGACCGATCTGGCGCTGCTGCGCGTAAAGCCGGCGAAGACGCTGACTGCCGTCAAGTTCGGCAACTCCGACAGCGCCCGCGTGGGCGACTGGGTGGTTGCGATCGGCAACCCGTTCGGGCTGGGCGGCACGGTGACCGCCGGCATCGTCTCGGCGCGGCACCGCGACATCAATTCCGGGCCCTACGACGACTTCATCCAGACCGACGCCTCGATCAACCGCGGCAATTCCGGCGGGCCGATGTTCAACGTCAAGGGCGAGGTCATCGGGGTCAACACCGCCATCTTCTCGCCGACCGGCGGCAGCGTCGGGATCGGGTTCGCGATCCCGGCCAACCTGGCCAAGCCGATCGTCGGCCAGCTCGAGGAGTACGGCCGGGCGCGGCGCGGTTGGCTCGGCGTGCGCATTCAGACCGTCACCGACGAGATCGCCCAGGGGCTTGGCCTGCCGGAGGCATCGGGCGCGCTGGTCGCCGCTCTGAGCGAGGGCGGCCCGGCGGCCGAGGGCAAGATCGAGGTCGGAGACGTGATCCTGTCCTTCGACGGCCGGGCCATCACCGAGATGCGCCGCTTGCCGCGGGTGGTCGCGGAGACCGCGGTCGGCGCGCCGGTCAGCGTCGTGGTCTGGCGCAAGGGCGCGAAGAAGACGCTGCGAATTCAGCTTGGCGAATTCCCCGAGGACGAGCGAAGGCGCGCCGCGCGCACGCCCTCCGGCCCGGTGTCGTCCGAGTCGGTGCAGGTGCTGGGGCTGAAGTTGTCGTCCGTCACCGAGGATCTGCGCCGGCGCTTCGATCTGAGCGAGGACATTCAGGGCGTCGTCGTCACCGAGGTGGAGTCCGGCAGCCCGGCCGCCGGGAAACAGATCAGGCCCGGCGACATCATCCGCAAGATCGGCCCGGCCCAGTCGAGCGTCACCAGCCCCGCCGAGGTGGAGTCGCAGGTCGACAAGGCCCGCAAAGCGTCGATGGGCACCGTCCTGGTGCTGGTCGAGCGCTCGGGCAACCAGCGCTTCGTAGCGATCAAGATCGCCGAGGGCTGAGGCCGCGCGGCGCTGGCACAGGCTGACGCGGCGCCGGTCGTCATCGTCGCCGGCCCGACGGCCTGCGGCAAATCGGCGCTGGCGCTGGCGCTCGCCGAGCGCCTCGACGGCGTGGTGATCAACGCCGATTCCATGCAGCTTTACCGCGAGCTGGAGATCCTCTCGGCCCGGCCCGGCGCGGCCGCGCTCGCCCGCGCGCCCCACCGGCTCTATGGCGTCCTCGCCGCGTCCGACGCCTGCTCTGCCGGCCGCTGGCAGGCGATGGCCCGGCGCGCCATCGACGAGGCCCTCGCTCAGGGCAAGCTGCCCATCGTCACCGGCGGTACCGGGCTCTATCTCAAGGCGTTGAGCGAGGGGATCGCGGCGGTCCCGGAGATCGACCCGGCGCTGCGCGCGCGGCTTCGTGGAGAGCTCGCGGACGCCGGCCCGGCGACCCTTCATGCCCGCTTGGCGCGCGCCGATCCTCAGGGTGCGGCGACGGTCCGGGCGAACGACCCGCAACGGATCCTCCGCGCGCTGGAGGTGCTCGAGCAGACCGGCCGGCCGCTGCGGGCCTGGCACGCCCGCCGGCTCGGCGGCGACGCGCCGGCCCGGCGCTTCGCCCGGATTCTGGCGATGCCGGCGCGCGCCTCGGTCTATGCGGCCTGCGATGCGCGCTTCGACGCCATGCTCGCCGCCGGCGCTCAGGCGGAGGCCGGGCGCATGGCCGCGCTGGGCCTGGATCCCGCGCTGCCCGCGATGAAGGCGGTCGGCCTGGCCCCGCTCATCGCGCTCGCCGAAGGCCGCATCGGCGCCGACGAGGCCGTCCGCCGGGCAAAGCGCGACACAAGGCGCTACGCCCGGCGGCAGATGACTTGGTTCCGCCATCAACTCGTGGCGGACCGTGTCATCGAAGAGCAATTTTCGGAAAGCGTGCTTCCTAAAATCTTTTCATTTATTAGCACTTTCTGGTTGACCCCATTCCGGTGAAGGATTAGGTTTCGTCCTCTCAGGAAGGGAACGCCGTGCCGCCCGGCCACCGGGTCAGGCGACGACAGGACCGGCCCCATCGGGCCGGTTTCGTTTGTCCGCGGTGCCGTTGGGTCCGCCGGGCAGGGATGAGGTTGAAAGGAGTTCGTCATGGCCGGCGAGCGGATGACGGGATCGGAAATCGTCATAAGGGCCTTGGTCGATCAGGGCGTGGATACGGTCTTCGGCTATCCCGGCGGCGCGGTGCTGCCGATCTACGACGCGATTTTCACGCAGAACGCGGTGCGCCACGTGCTGGTCCGCCAGGAGGGCGGCGCGGTGCATATGGCCGAAGGCTACGCCCGTTCGACCGGCAAGGTCGGCGTGGTCCTGGTCACGTCGGGCCCCGGGGCGACCAACGCGGTGACCGGGCTGACGGATGCTCTGATGGACAGCGTCCCGGTGGTCTGCCTGACCGGCCAGGTGCCGACCCACCTGATCGGCAACGACGCCTTTCAGGAGGCCGACACGACCGGCATTACCCGGCCGTGCACGAAGCACAACTACCTGGTCAAGGACATGGCCGAGCTGCCGCGGATCATGCACGAGGCGTTCTACGTCGCGGCCAGCGGCCGGCCCGGCCCGGTCGTGGTCGACCTGCCCAAGGACATCCTGATGGGCCAGGGCGCGTATCGGGGACCGGAGGCCTTCGAGCACCGCTCCTATCGCCCGCAGGTCCGCGCCGACCGCGACAGGATCGCCGAGGCGGTCGCGCTGATGGCCAATGCCAGGCGGCCGCTGTTCTATGTCGGCGGCGGGGTGATCAACGCTGGTCCCGAGGCGTCCCGGCGGCTGCGGCGGCTGATCCGGCTGACCGGCTATCCGGCGACGCTGACCCTGATGGGGCTTGGCGCTTACCCCGCATCGGACCGGCAATGCCTCGGCATGCTCGGCATGCACGGCATGTACGAGGCGAATCTCGCCATGCACGAGTGCGATGTGATGATCAATGTCGGCGCGCGGTTCGACGACCGGGTCACCGGACGGCTCGCCGATTTCTCGCCCGGCTCGAAGAAGATCCATATCGATATCGATCCGTCCTCGATCAACAAGAATGTCGCCGTCGACGTGCCGGTCGTCGGCGATGCCGCGGTCGTGCTCGACCAGCTTCTCCGGGCCTGGAAGGCGCGCAAGGCCGCGCCCGACGCCAAGGCGCTCAAGAACTGGTGGGCGCAGATCGAGAAATGGCGCAAGCGCGACTGCCTGCGCTACGTCGACGCCGATACGGTCATCAAGCCGCAATACGCCATCCAGCGACTCTACGAGAAGACCAGGGGGTACGATACCTACATCACCACCGAGGTCGGCCAGCACCAGATGTGGGCCGCCCAGTTCTTCAAGTTCGAGGAACCGAACCGGTGGATGACTTCCGGCGGCCTGGGGACGATGGGCTACGGCCTGCCCGCCGCGATCGGGGTGCAGACCGCGCACCCCGACGCGCTGGTCATCGACATCGCCGGCGAGGCCTCGTTCCTGATGAACATCCAGGAGTTGTCCACGGCGGTGCAGCACCATCTGCCGGTCAAGGTCTTCGTCGTCAACAACCAGTGGATGGGCATGGTCCGCCAGTGGCAGGAGCTGCTGCATGGCGGGCGCTATTCGGAGAGCTATACGGCCGCGCTGCCCGATTTCGTCAAGATGGCCGAAGCCTTCCAATGGACCGGGCTGCGCGCGACCCGCCCCGCCGACATCGACGGGGTGATCGACGCGATGCTGGAGACCGACGGGCCGGTCATCGCCGACATCGTCGTCGACCAGACCGAGAACTGCTTTCCGATGATCCCCTCGGGCGCGGCCCATAACGAGATGCTGCTGGGACCGGGCGACGAAGCCGAGGCGCCGGTTTCCGAGGAAGGCATGGTGCTGGTTTGATTCCGGGCGGTTCGGAGCGTATCGGTGTCTGACATCGAACGGCACACGATCTCGGTCCTGGTCGACAACGAGGCGGGCGTGCTGGCGCGGGTCATCGGCCTGTTCTCGGGCCGCGGCTACAACATTGAGAGCCTGACGGTGGCCGAGGTCGATCCGCACAACGCGCTGTCGCGGATCACCGTGGTCGCTTCGGGCACGCCGATGATCGTCGAGCAGATCAAGGCGCAGCTCGGCCGCCTGGTACCAGTCCAGAAAGTCGTCGACCTGACCATCGAAGGCCCGTTCGTCGAGCGCGAGCTCGCCCTGGTCAAGGTCGCGGGCAAGGGCGAGAAGCGGGTCGAGACGCTCAGAATCGCCGACATCTTCCGCGCGCGGGCGATCGACAGCACCAGCCAGTCCTTCGTCTTCGAGATTTCCGGCTCGACCGAGAAGCTCGATGCCTTCATCCGCCTGATGGAGCCGCTCGGGCTGGTCGATGTCTCGCGCACCGGCGTGGCCGCCATCGCACGGGGCGAGTCGGCACTGTGAGGCCCGGACGGGCAGGTCAACACGAACACGAAAGGAATCCGGGATGCGGGTCTTCTACGACAGGGACGCCGACGTCAACCTGATCAAGGGCAAGAAGGTCGGGATCGTCGGCTACGGCAGCCAGGGCCATGCCCACGCCAACAACCTCAAGGACAGCGGCGTCACGGAGATCACGGTCGCCCTGCGCGAAGGCTCGGCCTCGATCGACAAAGCCCGCCAGGCAGGTCTCGAGGTCAGGACCGCCGCCGAGACGGCGGCCTGGGCCGACGTGTTGATGGTGCTCACCCCCGACGAGTTGCAGGCCGATCTCTACGTCCGCGACATCCGCGACAACCTGCGCCCGGGCGTGGCCCTCGCCTTCGCCCACGGCCTGTCGATCCATTTCCGCCTGATCGAGCCGCGCGAGGATCTCGACGTGTTCATGGTCGCGCCCAAGGGGCCCGGTCACACGGTGCGCAGCGAGTATCTCGGCGGCGGCGGCGTGCCGTGCCTGCTGGCCGTCCACCAGGACGCTTCGGGCAACGCAGCCGAGATCGGGCTGTCCTATGCCTCGGCGATCGGCGGCGGCCGCGCGGGCATTCTGGAGACCAATTTCCGCGAGGAGTGCGAGACCGACTTGTTCGGCGAGCAGTCGGTGCTGTGCGGCGGGCTGACGGCACTGATCACTGCCGGATACGAGACTCTGGTCGAGGCCGGCTACGCGCCCGAGATGGCCTATTTCGAGTGCCTGCACGAGGTCAAGCTGATCGTCGATCTGATCTACGAGGGCGGCATTGCCAACATGCGCTATTCGATCTCGAACACCGCGGAATACGGCGATCTGACCCGCGGGCCGCGGCTGATCGACGACCGCGTCCGGGCCGAGATGAAGCGCATCCTGGCGGACATCCAGTCCGGCCGCTTCGCTCGCGAATGGGTGCTGGAGAACCATGCCGGACAGACCAGCTTCAAGGCCCAGCGGCGGCAGAGCGCCGAGCACCCGATCGAGGAGGTCGGGCGCCGCCTGCGCGGCATGATGCCTTGGATCGCCGAGCGCGCGCTAGTCGACAAAACCAGAAACTGAAGCACGCCGGCCCACTCACGAGGCAAAAATTCGTTGCGGTTTCAGGCGGTTTCAGCGTAAAGATGAACCTCGGTCGCGACCAGGGAAATCCGCGACCGGTGGTACGTCACGTTAACGGTTTTTAACGTAAGCCCTGTGATGAGTGTGATCTCCAGTCGATGACGACGGATGCGAGGCGAATGGCGGTCGGACGGCGCCGGAACGAGGGTTCGGGCGCCGCCCGCTCGCCCTGCGTTCCGCCGCGCCGGCGCCGGGCTCGCGTCCGCCGTCCACGAGGTTCGGCGACTTAGGGGTCCCTGAACGGGACCCGCCGCCCGCGGACGGCCGTTCAGGGGAATGACTGACCCACGCTCAAGTCGCCAACGCTGCGTCAGAGGAGCTCCAGGATGAGCCAGAGCGCCGAACCGGAACGGATCGTCATTTTTGACACCACGCTGCGCGACGGGGAGCAGTCGCCCGGCGCGTCGATGAACCTCGAAGAGAAGATCCGCATCGCTGAGATGCTGGCCGAACTCGGGGTCGATGTCATCGAGGCCGGCTTCCCGATCGCCTCCAACGGTGACTTCGAGGCCGTGCGCGAGATCTCGAAGCTGATCCGCGGGCCGGTGATCTGCGGGCTCGCCCGCTCCGGCCGGGCCGACATCGAGCGCGCCGCCGAGGCGCTGAAACCGGCCGGTCGCGCGCGCATCCACACCTTCATCGCCACCAGCCCGCTGCATATGAAGTACAAGCTGCAGATGGAGCCCGAGGATGTCCACGATGCGGTGATTGACAGCGTCACCCATGCCCGCAAGTACACCGACGACGTCGACTGGTCGCCGGAGGACGGCTCCCGCTCGGACCCGGACTTCCTGTGCCGTTGCGTGGAATCGGCGATCCGGGCGGGCGCGACCTGCATCAACCTGCCCGATACCGTCGGCTATGCCCTGCCCGAGGAGTTCGGCGGCATGATCCGCATGCTGCGCGAACGGGTGCCCAACAGCGACAGGGCGGTGTTCTCGGCCCACTGCCACAACGATCTGGGTCTCGCCGTGGCCAACTCGCTGGCCGCGATCTCCGCCGGCGCGCGCCAGGTGGAATGCACCGTCAACGGCCTCGGCGAGCGCGCCGGCAACGCCGCGCTCGAGGAGATCGTCATGGCGCTCAGGACGCGCCAGGACATGATGCCGTATTTCTGCGCCGTCGAGACCGAGGTGATCGCCCGGATCTCGCGCATGGTCTCGACCGTCACCGGCTTCACCGTCCAGCCGAACAAGGCGATCGTCGGCGCCAACGCCTTCGCCCACGAGGCCGGCATCCACCAGGACGGCGTGCTCAAACACGCCGGGACCTACGAGATCATGACCCCGGAATCGGTCGGGCTGACCCAGTCCACGCTGGTGATGGGCAAGCATTCCGGTCGCCATGCGTTCCGCGAGAAGATCCAGGAGCTGGGCTACGACATCGGCGAGAACGCGATGCAGGATGTATTCCGGCGGTTCAAGGACCTGGCCGACAAGAAAAAGGACATCTTCGACGAGGACATCGTCGCGCTGATCGACGACGAGGTGATCCGCGACAACGACCGGGTCCGGTTCGTCTCGCTGCAGGTGATCTGCGGCTCGCTGGGCCCGCAGACCGCCGAACTCGAACTCGAGATCGACGGCGAGCGCAGCCGCACCAAGTCCGGGGGCGACGGGCCGGTCGATGCGACCTTCAACGCGATCGGCCGCCTGTTCCCACACGCGTCCACGCTGAAGCTCTATCAGGTCCACGCGGTCACCGAGGGCACCGATGCGCAGGCCGAGGTGACCGTGCGGCTCGAGGAGGACGGCAAGACGGTCAACGGCCAGGGCGCGGACACCGACACCCTGGTCGCGTCCGCGCGCGCATACGTGAACGCGCTCAACAAGCTTTTGGTCAAGCGGGAGAAGACCGCGCCCGCGGCGTTGAGCGCCCGATGTCGCATAGCGCCGTCCGCCGGCTCGGGGCCGGCCGCCGCTTCGGGCGGCGAGCGAGGTATCGAGTGAGGGACGATGTTCTCTAGAGTGTTTGGGCTTCTGTCATCGGATATGGCGATCGATCTGGGGACCGCGAACACGCTGGTCTATGTGAAATCGCGCGGCATCGTGGTCAACGAGCCCTCGGTGGTCGCCATCGCGACCGTCAGGGGCCGGAAGCAGGTGCTGGCGGTGGGCGACGAGGCCAAGAGGATGCTGGGCCGCACGCCCGGCGGCATCGACGCCATCCGGCCGCTGCGCGACGGTGTGATCGCGGATTTCGAGATCGCCGAGGAGATGATCAAGTACTTCATCCACAGGGTGCATAACCGGCGCAGTTTCGCCAGCCCCCAGATCGTCGTTTGCGTGCCCTCGGGCTCTACGGCGGTCGAGCGCCGCGCAATTCAGGAATCGGCCGAACGCGCCGGGGGGCGGCGAGTGTTCCTGGTCCCCGAGCCCATGGCGGCGGCGATCGGCGCCGGACTGCCGGTCACCGAGCCGACCGGCTCCATGGTGGTCGACATCGGCGGCGGCACCACGGAGGTCGCGGTGCTCTCGCTGGGCGGCATCGTCTACTCGCGCTCGGTCCGCGTCGGCGGCGACAAGATGGACGAGGCGATCATCGCCTATATCCGGCGCAACCATAACCTGCTGGTGGGCGAGAGCAGCGCCGAGCGGATCAAGAAGCAGATCGGTTCGGCCTGCGCGCCGGCCGATGGCGAGGGCGAGCTGATGGAGATCAAGGGGCGCGACCTGATGAACGGCGTGCCCAAGGAGCTGGCGATCTCCGAGCGCCAGATCGCCGAGAGCTTGGCCGAGCCGGTGAGCGCGATCATCGAGTCGGTCAAGGTGGCGCTGGAGCACACCGCGCCGGAGCTCGCCGCCGACATCGTGGACAAGGGGATCGTCCTAACCGGGGGCGGCGCGTTGCTGAGCAATGTCGACCTGGTCCTGCGCCACGCGACGGGATTGGCCGTCACGCTGGCCGACGAGCCGCTTTCCTGCGTGGCCCTGGGGACGGGGCGCTGTCTCGAGGAGATGAAGACGTTAAAGAACGTCCTGACGAACATGTTTTGACCCGGCCTCGAGGCGGCAGGGTGGAAAGAAGCGGCCCGCGCCGCTCAAACGCCTGGGTGAGGGGGCTTTGAGTCCGTGAAATACCGCCCGGGATCCGTCATCGGGCTGGCGGTGCCCGTCGGGGCGCTGGCCCAGCGCTTTGCGTTTCTGCTTCTGATCGTCGTCGCCTTCGGCGTGATGCTGCTGGGCAAGGCGGAGATCGTCCTGGTCGAGCGAATTCGGACCGGCGTGGTCGACTTCGTTGCGCCGATCATGGGCCTGATGTCGCGCCCGGCGGCCGTCGTCGCCGACGCCATCGCCGACATCAACGAGCTTGGCCGGCTGCGCGAGGAGAACGAGCGGCTCAGGCTGCAGAACGAGCGGCTGATCCAGTGGCAGGCCGCGGCCCGCCGGCTGTCCGGCGAGAACGACCAGTTCCGCAAGCTCCTGCGCTTCGCGCCCGAGTCCAACGTCCACTTCACCGGCGCGCGGGTGGTCGCGGACGCCGGCGGGGTCTTCGTCCGCTCGATCATCGTCGCTGCCGGCGCGCGGGACGGCGTCGCCAAGGGTCAGGCGGTGGTCGCCGGCGACGGCATGGCCGGCCGCGTGCTGGCGGTGGGCGGCCGCTCGGCCCGGGTGCTGCTGCTCACCGACCTCAACTCGCGCGTCCCGGTGATGCTGGAGGAGTCCCGCGAACGCGCGATCCTGGCCGGCGACAACTCCGATCGTCCGCAGATCCGGTTCCTGCGCGACGACGCGGCCGTCAACACCGGAGATCGGGTCGTCACGTCCGGCCACGGCGGCGTACTGCCGCCCGGCCTGCCCATCGGGATCGTCTCCGGCGTCGGCGAGGACGCCCTTCGCGTCCGCCTGTTCGTCGACCCGATCAGGCTCGAGTTCGTGCGGATCCTCGACTATCCGGAAGTCTCCTTCGACCGGTCGATCCCCGCACGCACATCCTCGCGCGGGTCCGATCGATGAGCGAGACCTTCGAGCGCCTCGATAAGTTCGCGACCGCCCTGACTCCGTTCGCGCTCTCGGCGGTGCTGGCGATGTTCACGACCATGCCGATCTATCTGCCGAGCTTCGGGCCGGCGGCGCCGAACCTCGCTTTGGTCGCGGTCTTCTACTGGACCATCTACCGGCCCGACCTGCTGCCGGCGGGCGCGGTGCTGGCGCTCGGGCTGTGGCAGGATCTCCTGATCGGCTCGCCGTTCGGGATCAACGCGATCACGCTACTGTTCGTCCACGGCGCGATCGCCTTCCAGCGCCCGTTCTTCCGGGGCAAGTCGTTTGCCGTGATCTGGTGGGCGTTCGGGTTGACGGCCGCCATCGCCGCGCTGATCTTCTGGTTGATAACGATGAGCTATCACTTGGTCGCGGTCGACCCGGCGCGGCTTGTCTTCCAGTTCGCGCTCACGCTTGCCGCTTATCCGTTCCTCACTTGGCTGTTCGCCAGGATTCACCACGCCATCCTGCGTCGGTCCTGAGGCGGGCGATGTACCGAGACAACGAGAAACAGCGCCTGTTCACCCGCCGGGCCGCAATGCTGGGCGGCGGCAAGCTGGTCGTCATGTCGATCCTGGCCGGGCGGATGTACCAGCTCCAGGTGATCGAGTCCGACCGCTACAAGATGCTGGCGGAGGACAACCGGATCAATCTGCGCCTGATCGCCCCGCCGCGCGGGCGCATCTTCGATCGGTTCGGCGCGCCGCTGGCGGTCAACCGCGAGAACTACCGCGTGCTCCTGATCGCCGAGCAAGCCAGAAATATCGGGCGCACGCTGGACGTGCTCGACCGGCTGATCGACCTGACCGAGGTTGAGCGCGACTGGGTCCTGCGCGAGACCGGGAAGCGGCGGTCCTTCGTGCCGGTCACCGTGCGCGAGGACCTGGACTGGCGCGAGGTCGCCTCGATCTCGGTCAACGCGCCGGACCTGCCGGGCGTGTCGATCGATGTCGGCCAAGTCCGCGAATACCCCAATTCGGTCAAGTCGGCCCATGTGCTGGGCTACGTCGCCGCGGTCGGCGAGTCCGAGCGGGCCGGCGATCCGCTGCTCGAGCTGCCGGGCTTCAGGATCGGCAAGGACGGCGTCGAGAGGACCCGCGACGAGGCGCTGCGCGGCAAGGCGGGATCGAGCCAGGTCGAGGTTAATGCCGTCGGCCGGGTGATCCGCGAACTCGACCGCAAAGACGGCGTGCCGGGCGACGACATCCGGCTCACCCTGGACCTGCCGTTACAGGCCTTCACCCAGGACCGGCTATCCGGCAAGCAGTCCGCCGCGGCGGTGCTGATGGGGGTCGAGATGGGCGACATCCTGGCGATGGCCTCCACCCCCAGCTTCGAGCCGAACCAGTTCGCCAAGGGGCTGAGCGCCGCGACCTGGGACTCGGTGGCGTCCAACCCGCTGACCCCGCTGATCAACAAGGCGATCGCGGGCAGCTACGCGCCAGGCTCGACCTTCAAGATGATCGTCGCCCTGGCCGCGCTCGAGGCCGGCGTCTCGCCGCCCGACCGCCGCGTGTTCTGCCCCGGCTTCATACGGCGCGGCCGGGGCCGCTTCCACTGCTGGCGCAAGTACGGCCACGGCTGGCTCGACATGGTGGGCGCGATCAAGCAATCCTGCGACGTCTATTTCTACGACCTTGCCGAGAAGATCGGCATCGACGGGATCTCCGCGATGGCGCTGCGGCTCGGCCTGGGCGCCAGGCTGCTCGAGGATCTGCCGGGTGAGCGCGCCGGCCTGGTGCCGACGCCGGAATGGAAGCTCGCCATCAAGGGCGGGAAGTGGCAGAAGGGCGAGACCTTGATCACCGGCATCGGCCAGGGCTTCATGCTGGCCACGCCGTTGCAGCTTGCGGTGATGACCGCGCGCGTGGCCACGGGCCGGGCGGTGACGCCCCGGCTTATCCAGGAGGGGCCCGGCGGCGAGGCGCGGCCCCGGCCGGAATTTCCCTCGCTCGAGATCCCCGAGCGGGCGCTCGCGCTGGTGCGCCGGGGGATGGACGCGGCCGCCAACGAGAAGCGCGGCACCGCTTACCGGCACGCCATCCGCGAGAAAGGTTTCGAGCTCGCCGGCAAGACCGGCACCTCCCAGGTGCGGCGGATCTCCAGGCGGGAGCGCAAATCCCGCGTGCTCAAGAACCACGAGCGGCCGTGGCGCGAGCGCGACCACGCGCTGTTCGTCGCCTACGCTCCGGTCGAGATGCCGCGCTATGCGATTGCCGTGCTGGTCGAGCACGGCGGGTCGGGCGCTTCGGTCGCCGCCCCGATCGCCAGCGACATCCTGCTCGAAACCCAGCGGCGCGACCCGCTGGGCAGGGACGCCGCGGACCGCCTGGCGGCCGCCGAGCCCGGCCCGGGCCGCGGCTGAACCCGGGCGGGAGGCTTGGTTGGGTCTGGGAATCGTCACCGGCCGGGGCATGTCGCTGGGTCAGAAGCTGGCCCAGCTCGACTGGCCGCTGGTGATTCTGCTGTGCGCCATCGCCGCCGTCGGTGTCGCTATGCTGTATTCGGCCGGCAACGGAAGCTGGGAGCCGTGGTCGATCCGCCAGACGGCGCGCTTCGGCGTGGCGCTGGCGCTGATGCTGGCGGTGGCGCTGGTCGACATCCGCTTCTGGATGCGCCACGCCTATAAGATCTATGCCGTCGCGCTGGCGCTGCTGGTCATCGTCGAGGTGGCGGGCGCGAGCAGCATGGGCGCCCAGCGCTGGATCGACGTCGGGTTCTTCACGCTACAACCCTCCGAGGCAATGAAGATCGCCCTGGTATTGGGGCTCGCGCGCTACTTCCACGGCGCGACCGTCGAGGATGTCCGCCGGTTCAGAGTCCTGGTCGCGCCGGTCCTGATGATCGCGGCGCCGGCGGCTCTCGTGCAGAACCAGCCCGATCTCGGCACCGCGGTGATGCTGGTGATGGGTGGGGCGGCGATCCTGTTCGTGGTCGGCGTCCGGCTGTGGAAGTTCGCGATCGCCGGCGTCGTCGGGCTCGCGGCGCTGCCGGTCGCGTGGGCGCTGCTCATGCCCTATCAGCGCGTGAGGGTCCGCACCTTCCTCGATCCCGAGACCGATCCGCTGGGGGCGGGCTATCATATCCTGCAATCCAAGATCGCGCTGGGCTCGGGCGGGATCTTCGGCAAGGGCTTCATGCAGGGCACCCAGGCGCATCTCAACTTCCTGCCCGAGCGCCAGACCGACTTCATCTTCACCATGCTGGCCGAGGAGTTCGGGCTGCTCGGCGGGCTCGGCCTGCTCGGGCTGTTCCTCTTGCTGCTCGCCTACGGCGTCGCGATCTCGGTCCGCGTACGCAACCAGTTCGGCCGGATCGTCGGCATGGGCGTCACGGTGACGGTCTCGCTCTACGTGTTCATCAACATCGCCATGGTGATGGGCCTGGTCCCGGTGGTCGGCGTGCCCCTTCCGCTGATCTCGTATGGCGGCACTGCGATGCTGTCGGTGATGATCGGATTCGGCCTGCTGCTTTCGGCCAGCATCCACCGCGACGTGAGCATCGGAAAGTCCGGCGTGTTCGAGGATTGCTGAGCGGCGTCCGGCCCGCGCGCTCTGGCCAACCCGGCCCGGTTTTGCTATAAGCCCCTCCCCGTGGCGGGCGCATAGCTCAGTTGGTAGAGCAGCTGACTCTTAATCAGCGGGTCCAAGGTTCGAGTCCTTGTGCGCCCACCAATTAAACCAAGGCGCGATCCGCAGGACGACGACCGGGCGGCCGCGCGACTCCCTGCCGCGCGATGCGCTACATCGACAGCCGCTGCTCGACCGCAGCCGCGCGGATCGCCTTCTGGATCTTCTCGAAGGCGCGGACCTCGATCTGGCGGATCCGCTCGCGCGAGACCCCGAACTCGCCGCTGAGCTCCTCCAGCGTGGCCGGCTCCTCGCTTAGGCGGCGCACTGTCAGGATCCGCCGCTCGCGCTCGTTGAGCTGGCGCAGCGCGTTGCCGAGGAGCCCGCGCCGGCGCTCGTACTCTTCGACCTCGGCGAGCCTTGTCTCCTGGGAGTCCGAGTCGTCGACCAGCCAGTCCATCCACTCGCCCTCGCCGTCCGCGCGGAGCGGCGCGTTGAGTGAGTTGTCCGGCGCGGCCATGCGTCGGTTCATCTGGACGACGTCATTCTCGGAGACGTTGAGCCGCTGGGCGATCTCGGCGACGTTATCGGGGTCGAGATCGCCGTCCTCGATCGCCTGGATCTCGCCCTTGATGCGGCGTAGGTTGAAGAACAGCTTCTTCTGCGCCGCGGTCGTGCCGATCTTGACCAGCGACCAGGAATGCAGGATGTATTCCTGGATCGCCGCGCGGATCCACCACATCGCATAGGTCGCCAAGCGGAAGCCGCGGTCGGGATCGAACCGCTTGACCGCCTGCATCATGCCGACATTGCCTTCGGAGATCAGCTCGCCGAGCGGCAGCCCGTAGCCGCGGTAGCCGGTCGCGATCTTGGCGACCAGGCGCAAATGGCTGGTCACCAGCCGGTGCGCCGCCTCGGCGTCGCCATCTTCGCGCCAGCGCTTGGCCAGCATGAATTCCTCGTTCGGCTCCAGAAGCGGGAATTTGCGGATGTTCTGCAAATAGCGCGACAGGTTGCTCTGCGGGTCGAGCTGCGGGACGCTGGGCAGGCTTGCGGTCATACGCCCTTTCTCTTTCGCTTCGCTCCGGCTCCTCGCGCGCGCCTCTGCCGGAGCCTGCGGCTGCGAATCCTTCATCGAAGCCCATCCTGCTTGAGAAATGGCGTCGCGCCCGACAACATTCTAGACCCTGTCCAAAACTTTCACTAATTCGCTCAAATCAAACGGAATTTCGGCAACAAAGTGCATCCTGCGACCGGTCTCCGGGTGGACGAAGCCCAGGCGGTGGGCATGGAGCGCCTGCCGTTGGAGCGCACCCACCACGCGCGCGGCGGCTTTATCGGCAACCAGGGCACGCCGGGCTGGGGTCAAGCCGCCGCCGTAGGCGGCATCGCCGATCACCGGCAGGCCCAGATGCGCAAGGTGAACACGAATCTGGTGGGTTCGACCCGTCGCGAGACGGCATTCGAGAACGCTCGCGGCTGGCCCCAGCGGGCGGAGCCGCCGCCAGCGCGTCAGCGCCGGGCGGCCGCCGGCCGGCAGCACGGCCATCTTCTTGCGGTTGCGCGGGTTGCGCCCGATACGACCTTCGATCGCGCCCTCGGCGCGGTGCGGCCGGCCCCAGACGAGCGCGGTATAGCCGCGGTCGATCGTGCGCGCCTTGAACTGGTCGGACAGCGCGGCGTGGCAGCGGTCGGTCTTGGCGATGACCATCAGCCCGCTGGTCAGCTTGTCCAACCGGTGGACGACGCCCGGCCGGCGCACCCCGCCGATCCCCGACAGGCTCGCCCCGCAATGGGCGATCAGCGCGTTGACCAGCGTTCCCGTCGCATTGCCGGGTGCGGGATGAACGACCAGGCCGGCTTGCTTGTCCACCACGATCAGGTCCGCGTCCTCGTAAACGATGGCCAGCGGGATCGCCTCGCCCGCCGGCTCCGGCAGCGTAGAGTCCGGTAGAAAAACGGCGAAAATTTGACCCGATTTGACCCGATGGCCCGATTTGACCCGATGGGAGAGCCCGGTTATCGTCCGCGCGCCGTCGGCGGGATCGCCCGCGAGGCTGACATGGCCGGCCTCGATCAGGGCCTTTACCCGTGTGCGCGACAGAGTCGGCAGCGCCCCGGCCAGCACCCGGTCGAGCCGGTCGCCCGCCGCGTCCGGAGGCGCCGCGACGATGTGGCGGCCGCCGCTTTCCGGACCGTCCGATCGGTCTTCCATGGGAGAGAGTGAGCACAATCCATGAGGGCGCTCAAGGCTCTTGTCATCGGCATGGGGGTGCTGATCGTCGCCGGGCTGGCGGCGGTCGCGTTCGCCATCGCTAACCACGTCGGTACGCGCGCGCCGGCCGAGACCGCCGCGCCCTTGCTCATCCCGCCCGGCGCGGAGATCCTCGAAACCGACCTCGAACGCGCGGCCATCGCGCTGCGCCTGCGCCTTGCCGACGGCACGATCGCGATCCACGTCCACGACCGCGCAAGCGGCCGGCGTATCGGCGCCTACCCGATTGCGCCCGCCGGCGGCCCTTGATCCCCGAGGCCGGGCGCGCTAACATTATGCGAGCGTCGCGATGTCCCCTTCGTCTAGTGGCCCAGGACATCGGCCTCTCACGCCGAAAACAGGGGTTCGAGTCCCCTAGGGGACGCCATTCCGCCCGGAAGCTGAACGAACCAACGAAAACAATGCTTCGCGGACAGGCGTCGATTGGCCGTACCACACACCCCGGCCGCACGCGTCGGCCCCACACCGAAGCCGGTGCCAGAGCGGCAATGACGGCGTCGCGCCGAACGATCGCCGTCAGGCAACCAAGGGAAATTACAGACTCGGGTTGGCGCGCTCGCCCCGATCCGCACCGGATCGGCGGGCGGCCGCGGCCGCCCGGGGCGCGGGCGGTCCGGCAGTTCCGGCCGTCATCGCGCGTCGTTAGCCGGAGCTTGACAAACACCCGCGATAAGGGACAAAGACCTGGAACCGGTACGATTTTCCGCCGCCCGCGGAGCCCGCCACGTTCCATGAAAACCGATTATGTCCTGCCAGACCCGGCCGACGACTGGGCGTTGTTCCTCGATGTCGACGGGACGCTGCTCGAAATCGCTGACCGGCCGGATTCGGTGTGCGTGGACCCGCGCCTGCTGTCCATCCTGTCCGCGCTGCCCGGACGGTTCGACGGCGCGCTGGCGCTGGTGAGCGGCCGGTCGCTGGAAACCCTGGACCGGTTCTTCGCGCCGCTGAAGCTCATCGCCGCCGGGCTGCACGGGCTGGAGCGGCGCAACCGGGACGGCGTTATCCATCGCGTGGCGTTCGATCGGACCGGCGCCGCCGAGGCCCGCGCCGCGCTGTCCGCCTTCGCCGCGGACGACGCCCGGCTGATGATCGAGGATAAGGGGGCGGCGATCGCGCTTCACTACCGCGGCGCCCCCGAGCGCGGGCCGCAATGCGAACGATTCGTCGCCGGGCTGGCGGGCCGGCTCGGCCCAGGCTTCGTCCTGCAGCGCGGCAAGATGGTCCTGGAGATCCGCCCGTGCGGGCCGGACAAGGGTGATGTCGTGACCGCGTACTGCGCCGAGCCGCCGTTCGCCGGCCGGCGTCCGGTATTCATCGGCGACGACGTCACCGACGAAGATGCGTTTCGCGCGGTCAATCGGGCTGGCGGGCATTCGATTCGGGTCGGCGCGCCGAGCGTCGGCGAGGCGGTCTGGCATGTCGCCAGCGTCGGCGCGCTGCGCGCCTGGCTTGCCGGCGTCGCCGGGCTCGAGTGCGTCGGGGGCGAACCCGACAGGCCCGGCGCGCGCCTGGACGCAGCGACGTGAGCACACTCGATCTCGCCGTCATCGGCAATTGCAGCTTCAGCGCGCTCATTGACCGCGAGGCGAACATCGTGTGGTCCTGCGTGCCGCGGTTCGACGGCGATCCGGTGTTCTGCTCGCTGCTCGACGGCGCCGACGGGATCGGCCATTTCGATATCGTTCTGGACGACTTCGCGCGCTCGGAGCAGCATTATTTGCACAACACGGCTCTGCTGGTGACCACGCTCTATGACAGCCACGGCTCGGCGGTCGAGATCACCGACTTCGCGCCGCGCTTCAAGCAGCACGGCCGGCTCTATCGTCCGGTGATGATCGTTCGCCAGCTCTGCCCGGTGATCGGCAACCCGCGCATCCGCATCCGTCTGCGTCCGGCCTCGGATTACGGCAGCCGGCGCCCCGAACTGACCCACGGCAGCAATCACGTCCGCTACGTCCTGTCGACCGCGACGCTGCGGCTGACCACCGACGTGCCGCTCTCCTTCCTGCTGGAGGAAGTCCCCTTCGTGCTGGAGGAAAGCTGCACGCTGCTGCTGGGGCCGGACGAGACGCTGAACCGGCCGATCGCCGAGGCCGGCCGGACCTTCCACGAGGAGACCGCGGACTACTGGCGCGAATGGACCCGGTTCCTGTCGCTGCCCTTCGAGTGGCAGGCCGAGGTCATCCGTGCGGCCATCACGCTGAAGCTGTGCAGCTTCGAGGAGACCGGCGCGATCATCGCCGCGATGACCACCTCGATCCCCGAGGCGCCGGATAGCGGGCGCAACTGGGACTACCGCTATTGCTGGCTGCGCGACTCCTATTTCGTCGTCCACGCGCTGAACCGCCTGGGCGCGACCCGGACGATGGAGGATTTTCTCCGCTACATCACCAACGTCGCGGCCTCGGCCGATAGCGGGCACTTGCAACCGGTCTACAGCATCACCCTGGGCGCAAGGCTGATCGAGCAGGTCCAGACCGCGTTGGTCGGATACCGCGGCATGGGGCCGGTTCGCGTCGGCAACCAGGCCTACGAGCATTTGCAGAACGACGTTTACGGCAGCGTGATCCTCGCCGCCGCCCAGATGTTCTTCGATCAGCGCCTGGCGCAGCCCGGCAACGTGCGCATCTTCGAGCGGCTGGAATCGATTGGCGAGCAGGCGGTTCAGGTTTACGACCGGCCCGACGCCGGGCTTTGGGAATTCCGCTCGATCGCCAAGGTGCACACGTTCTCGGCCGTGATGTGCTGGGTCGCCTGCGACCGGCTGGCGCGCATCGCGGCCCGGCTGGGACTCGACGCCCGCGTCGGATACTGGCGCGGCCACGCCGACGAGATGCACGCGACGATCTGCCGGAACGCCTGGAACGCCGGGATGAACTCCTTCGCGGAGGGCTTCGGCGGCGCCGATGTCGATGCGAGCCTGCTGCTGCTCGGCGACCTGGGCTTCGTCGAGGGATGCGATCCCCGCTTCGTCGGCACCGTCGAGGCGGTCGAATCGGCGCTGCGCGCGGGCGACTACCTGTTCCGCTACCGCACCGAGGACGATTTCGGGACCCCGGAGACCTCGTTCACGATCTGCACGTTCTGGTACATCGACGCGCTGGCGACGATAGGGCGGCGCGACGAGGCGCGGCGGTTGTTCGAAAATATCCTGTCCTGCCGCAACCATGTCGGGTTACTGTCGGAAGATTTGAACCCAAGCACCCGGGAGCTGTGGGGCAACTTCCCCCAGACCTACTCGATGGTCGGCATGATCTCCTCTGCGATGCGGTTGAGCAAACCCTGGGAGGAGGCTTTTTGAGCCGCCTGGTCGTCGTCTCCAACCGCGTCGCCCCGATTGTCGAGGGCAAGACCGCCGCGGGGGGCTTGGCGGTCGCGGTCCTGGCGGCGCTCAAGGAAGATGGCGGGATCTGGTTCGGCTGGAACGGCGAGGTGGTCGGCGCCGCGCCGCCCAAGCCCGACCTGACCCAGTTCGACACGCTGACTTACGCCACCATCGGCATGATCCGGCGCGATTACAACGAGTACTATAACGGCTTCGCCAACTCGACCCTGTGGCCGCTGTTCCACTACCGGCTGGATCTCGCCAGGTTCTCGCGGCGCAACTTCACCGGCTACCTGCGGGTCAACGCCAACTTCGCGAAGGCGCTCTACCCGCTGCTCCGGATCGATGACAGAATCTGGGTGCATGACTATCACCTGATACCGATGGGACAGGAGCTGCGCCGCCTGGGCTGCCGCCAGCCGCTCGGCTTTTTCCTGCACACGCCGCTGCCGGCGCTGGAGATCCTGCTGGCGCTGCCGCAGCACGAGAAGCTCATGCGCGCGATCTGCGCTTACGATCTGGTCGGCTTCCAGACGATGAACGATCTGGCGGCCTTCCACGACTACATCGTGCTGGAGGCCGACGGCGAGGTACTGGACGGCGGCTTGGTGCGCGCCTTCAGCCGCACGCTGCGTACCGAGGTCTTCGCCATCGGCATCGATACCGAGGAGGTGGAGACCCTGGCCGGGGAGGCCGACCGCACCGAGGAGCGGGCCCGTCTGATGACCACGCTCCACGGCCGCTCGATGATCATCGGCGTCGACCGGCTGGACTACTCGAAGGGCCTCGTCGAGCGCTTCCGCGCCTTCGAGCGGATGCTGGAGGTCTATCCCAGGGAGCGCGGCAAGGTGACCTTGATGCAGGTCGCCCCGCCCTCGCGGCCTGGCGTCGGCGGCTACAACGAGATCCGCCAGGCGCTGGAAACCGCATCGGGCAACATCAACGGCCGGTTCTCCGACTTCGACTGGGTGCCGATCCGCTACCTCAACAAGAGTTTCGAGCGGGCCGTGCTGTGCTGCTTATACCGCGAAAGCCGGATCGGGCTGGTCACGCCGCTGCGCGACGGGATGAATCTGGTCGCCAAGGAATATGTCGCCGCCCAGCGGGCCGACGACCCGGGCGTCCTGGTGCTGTCGCGGTTCGCCGGGGCCGCGCACGAGCTCGACGGCGCGCTGATCGTCAACCCCCATGACGTCGACGAGGTCGCGCACGCCCTGTACCAGGCGCTCAAGATGCCGCTGGCGCAGCGTCAGAGCCGGCACATGACGATGCTGCGCGCGCTGCGCCGGCGCAACGTCCATGAATGGCGCAAGAACTTCCTCGCCGCGCTCGACGGCGCCCCGCGAGAAGAAACCGCGCAAGCCTCCTGAGATCCGGCGCATGCAGACGTCCGAGCCGGTGCGTGGCCTTATCGGCGATGTCGGCGGCACCAACGCCCGCTTCGCCCTGGTCGGCGGCGCGGGCGTACCCGACGATGTGCTTGTCCTGTCCTGCGCGGCGTTCTCCGGGCTGGAGGCGGCGATCGCCGCCTATCTCGACCGCATCGCCCCGCCGGCGGTCCCGAAGCGGGCCGCGATCGCCATCGCCTCGCCGATCGACGGCGACCGGGTGCGCATGACCAACCGCCCGTGGTCATTCTCGGTCGAGGAAACCCGTGCGAATCTGGGCCTGGACTCGCTCCGGGTCGTCAACGACTTCACCGCGATAGCGCTCGCCGCGCCTCGCCTCGCCCCGAACGAGAGGCGGGTGATCGGCGACGGTCGGGAGCGGCCCGGCGCGCCGATCGCCGTTCTCGGACCGGGCACCGGCCTCGGCGTATCCGGCCTGATCCCCGACGCGGACGGCGGCTGGATCCCGCTTGCGACCGAAGGCGGCCATGCGACGCTGGCGGCTGCCGACGATCGCGAGCGGGCGGTCGTCGCGGCGCTGGCTCGAAAATTCGGCCACGTCTCGATCGAGCGCGCGGTCTCGGGCGCCGGGCTGGTCAACCTCGCTTGCGCGATCGCCGAGATCGACGGCAAGCCGGCGGCGCGCGGAGATCCGGCGCGGATCGCCGCGGCCGCGCCGTCCGATCCGGTCGCGCGCGAGGCGCTGGAGATGTTCGCCGCCATGCTGGGGACCGCCGCCTCCAACCTGGCGCTGAGCCTCGGCGCGCGCGGGGGCGTCTATATCGGCGGCGGCGTCGTGCCACGCCTGGGGCCGGCGTTCGCCGACGAGCGGTTCCGCACGCGCTTCGAAGACAAGGGTCGGTTCCGCGGCTATCTGGCCGGAATTCCCACCTATGTCATCACCCGGCCGGAACCGGCGTTGCTCGGCCTGGCGACGCTCGCCGCTACGCCTGGAAAGTGACTGTCGCCGATTGGGCGATCACGCCACCCGGCGAGACGGCCCAGAGCTTCGCCGACCCCGACCCCGGGTCGGGCGCGCCGGCAACGGTGAATGGCGCGGCGTCGTAGAGCGGAGACCGCGCCCGGACGGCGAAGCTCTTCAACCGCGCCGCCGGCCGCTCGCGACGGAACAGGTCGAGCAGCAGCGTCGCGATCAGATTGCCGTGGACCATGAGCCCGGGATAGCCCTCGACGCCGGTGACGTAATCGCGGTCGTAGTGGATCCGGTGGCTGTTCATCGTCAGCGCCGAATAGCGGAACAGCAGGACCGGGTCGGGGCGAATCTCGCGCCGCCAGACGGCTTGTGCCGGCGGCCCGTCGGTACGCCGGTCGGTACGGGCCGCCGGCGCCGCGCCGACGGCCGCCGACAGGCCGCGATAGACGGTGTCGTGGTCCTCGACCGTCGTGAGCCCGTCGGGGCCGAAGATCTCGTGCCGGACGGTAACGAAGCACAGCGCCCCGGCGCGGCCCTCCTTCAGCGCCACATCGGCGATGGTCGAGACCCGCCGGACTTCCTGCCCGACCCGCAGCGGCTGCCGAAAGGACATTTCCACGCCCGCCCACATGCGGCGCGGCAGCGGCGCTGCCGGCATGAAGCCGCCCTTGGCCGCATGGCCGTCGGGGCCGGTCTCCGACAGCTTCACGACTTCGGGAAAATAGCACCAGTGCCAGCCGGGCGGGATCTCATCGCCGTTTCCGAGCGGTCGGTCGTCGCGGTCAAGGGTCGCGGCCAGGATGTCGGCCGGCGCGGCGGTGATCAGCCCGGTCACGGTCCGGCTGCGGCCGATCCAGTCTTTGGTGGCCTGGAGCGTGGCGTCGATCATGCGGCGAACTCCTTGCGCAGGGCGGCGGAATGCTGGCCGGCCTCGGGCACCGGGCCCAACGCACGCACCGTGCGATCGATCCGGGCCGGCGGGGCGACGAGGTCGGCCACGCCGCCGGGAATGCCGACGCCGATCCGGCGCAGCGCCGGATGGCGCGCGAGTCCGGCGACATCGTTGACCTCGCCGAAGGCGATCCGCGCCCGCCCGAGCCGCTCGATCAGCGCCGACCGGTCGATCGCGCGGAACGCTTCGGTCAGGATCGCATCGAACGGCTCGCGGTTGCCGAGCCTGGCGAGGTTGCTCTCGAACCGCGGGTCGCGCGGCAGGTCCGGCCGCTCCAGCACGTCGGCGCACAGCCGGACGAACTCGCGCTCGTTCTGGATCGCGATCAGGATCGGCGCGCCGCCCTTGGTCGGGTAGGCGCCGTAGGGGTGGATCGAGGGATGGTTCATGCCGATCCGCGGCGGCCCCTTGCCGTCGGCCTCCCAGTGGAACAGCGGTACGGTCATCCAATCGGCCATGCCGGCAAAGAGCGACGTATCGATGCCGTACCCCTTGCCGGAGACGCCGCGCGCGATCAGCGCCTCGAGGATGGCCATGTAGGAGTACATGCCGCAGCCGATATCGCACACCGACACGCCCACCCGGCCCGGCGCTTCGGCCGCGCCGGTGACCGAGCACAGCCCGCTCTCGGCCTGGACCAGAAGGTCGTAGGCTTTCATGCCGGCGTATGCGCCCTCCTCGCCATAGCCGCTGATATCGAGGGTGATCAGCCGCTCGTTACGCCGCCGCAGCGCGGCCGAACCGAAGCCCGCGCGCGCCGCCGCGCCCGGCGCGAGGTTCTGGACGAACACGTCCGCGCGGTCGATCATCCGGTGCAGCAGGGCTTGGTCGCGCGCGTCCTTGATGTCGGCGACCAGCGATTCCTTGCCGCGGTTGAGCCAGACGAAATAGGCGCTCTGGCCGCCCGCGAACCGGTCGTAATGCCGCGCGAAGTCGCCGCCCTCGCGCTCGATCTTGATCACCCGCGCCCCGGCGTCGGCCAGCCGCGAAGAACAATACGGCGCGGCCACGGCCTGCTCCAGGGTCACCACCAGAAGCCCGTCGAGCGGCGCCGTCCCGGGCGCCGCCGTCAATACGACCTCGGCAGGCCGAGGACGTGCTCGGCCACATAGCTGAGGACGAAGTTGTTGGAGATCGGGGCGATCCGGTAGAGCCGGGTCTCGCGGAACTTGCGCTCGACATCGTACTCCTCGGCAAACGCGTAGCCGCCGTGGGTCTGCATACACATGTCGGCGGCCTTCCAGGACGCTTCCGAGGCGAGGTACTTGGCCAGATTGGCCTGCTCGCCGCAGGGTGCGTTCGCCTCGAACAGCGCGGCCGCCTTCCCGACCATCAGGTCGGCCGCCTCGGTCGCCGCATAGGCCTCGGCGATGGGAAACTGGACGCCCTGGTTCTGGCCGATCCGCCGGCCGAAGACCTGGCGCTCGCGGGCGTAATCGGCGGCCTTGCCGATGAACCAGCGGGCGTCGCCGATACACTCGGCCGCTATCAGGATGCGCTCGGCGTTCATGCCGTCGAGGATGTAGCGGAAGCCCTTGCCCTCCTCGCCGACAAGGCTGTCAGCCGGAATGCGCAGGTTGTCGAGGAAGATTTCCGTCGTTGCGTGGTTGATCATGGTCCGGATCGGGCGAATTTCGAGGCCGTCGCCAAGCGCCGCGCGCATGTCGAGGATGAAGACCGACAGCCCGTCGGTGCGTTTGGCGACCTTCTCCCGCGGCGTCGTGCGGGCGAGCAGCAGCATCAGGTCGGAGTGCTCGGCCCGCGAGGTCCAGACCTTCTGGCCGTTGACGATGTAGCCCGCGTCGCCGTCGCGCACCGCGGTGGTCCGGAGGCTCAGCGTATCGGTCCCGCTGGTCGGCTCGGTCACGCCGAAGGCCTGGAGGCGCAGCTCGCCTGCGGCGATCCCGGGCAGGTAGCGGCTCTTCTGGTCGTCGCTGCCGTGCCGCAGCAGCGTGCCCATGGTGTACATCTGGGCATGGCATGGTCCGCCATTGCCGCCGGATTTCTGGATTTCCTCCAGAATCGCCGCGGCTGCCGGGATGCCCAGCCCGCTCCCGCCGTACTCCTCGGGGATCAGGACCGACAGGTAGCCGCCCTCGGTCAGTTCCCGGACGAAGTCGGTCGGGTAGGCGCGGTCGCGGTCGAGCCCGCGCCAGTACTCCCCGGGGTATTTGGCGCACAGCCTGGCGACGGCCTCGCGGATTTCCTGAAACTCTTCCATCGTCCGATCTTCGGCTGCCTGAACCCCGGCCGTTTTACGCGCTCGGCCCGGCCTTGCAAAGGAACCGGTGGCGTTTGGCGATCTGCGGTGCGCGGCCCTGCGGCGCAGATTCAGTAGATTCATATGTAGCGCACCGAATTGTCGTTGCCGAGGACGCGATCTTCCTGCGCGCACAGGATGTCGCGTCCCTTGCCGGCGAAGGCTGCGGAGGCCGATTCCGCATCCTCCGGCTCGCGCACGAACCGGGCGTTGTGAGCAGGAAGGAAGATGTCTTTCAGGAAGCAACCGGCCGCCTCGGTCGCCGCGATGGCGTGAGAGCGCAATTCCTGTGGCGGACGGTTCTGCAGCTTGCTGAACATACGCTCCGAGCGACCGCGCGCCTGGGGTGAACAGGCCGGGATCGGCCCGATGCCGGGCCGCTGGAGGGCGCGGCCCAGCCGGGTTGGGTCGTCCTTGTCGACCTTGCCGCGTCGACCTTGCCGCCGGCGTCCGGCGTGCACTGGTCGTGCGACCCCCGATCGGCATACAGCGAACGGAACGGGCGCTTGTGTTCGATCGCCGCCCCGATCCCCTGAAAACTGCTCATTCACGCCTTCCTCGGCGCGTCCTCCTCGGCGAGGCGAAGGCAAACCGGACAGATCGCATGGCGCCTGCACCGGGCATAACGCTTGTTAGCGACATCCGACGCAATTTATGTTGACCGGCAGGTCGCCGGTAAATATGGTCGACGCGCGTCGGATGCGGACCGCTCACAGGCGGTCGACGGCGCGACAGAGCCCAACTATAGCTGCCGGGATACGTCGTAGCGGCGCCGCGCCAAGCGGCTGTCCCGACGACGCTGACCTTGACGCCGGGCCGGCGGGCCGCGGCCAT
Organism: Alphaproteobacteria bacterium; assembly: GCA_965202905.1. Classification (GTDB taxonomy): domain Bacteria; phylum Pseudomonadota; class Alphaproteobacteria; order MPNO01; family MPNO01; genus CAYFYS01. The sequence goes on from OZ241868.1 coordinate 2,860,420, forward strand.
CCGGGCGGCGTCATCCGGCGTCATGGAGATGGTCGACCATGCCGGTCATCGATCGGATCGCAGAGTTCCACGAGGAAATGACCGCTTGGCGGCGGCATTTGCACACGCGTCCCGAAACCGCCTTCGAGGAGCACGAGACCGCACGGTTCGTCGCCGACCGACTGGCTGGGTTCGGCGTCGAGACCCATCGAGGGCTCGCCGGAACCGGCGTAGTGGGCAGGCTGGAGGGCGGCTGCGGCAGGGGCAAGGCGATCGGGCTGCGCGCGGATCTCGATGCGCTACATATCGAGGAGAAGAACGGCTTCGCCCACCGTTCGCAGAACCCGGGCAAGATGCACGCCTGCGGCCATGACGGGCATGTGACGATGCTGCTGGGCGCGGCGAAGTATCTGACCGAGACGCGCAACTTCGCCGGCACGGCGCATTTCATCTTCCAGCCGGCCGAGGAGAACGAGGGCGGCGCGCGCGTGATGATCGAGGAGGGTCTTTTCGAGACGTTCCCGATGGAGCAGGTCTTCGGCATGCACAACATGCCCTGGCTCGGCGTCGGCGAGATGGCGGTCCGCCCGGGGCCGATGATGGCGGCCTTCGACATCTTCGAAATCGCGGTCGCCGGCCGCGGCGCCCATGCCGCGGCGCCGCATCAGGGCGCCGATGCGGTCGTTGCCGCGGCCGAGATGGTCATTGCGCTCCAGACCATCGCCAGCCGCATCATCGACGCTCAGGAGGCGGTGATCGTCACCGTCACCCAGATTCACGGCGGGGATACCTGGAACGTGATCCCGGAGGACGTGACGCTGCGCGGCACGATCCGCGCGTTCAGCCCCGCGGTCCAGGACCGGGCCGAGGCCGCGCTCCGGCGCATCGTCGCCGGTGTCGCTGCAACGCATGGGCTCGAGGCCGGGGTCCGGTACGAAAAGCGCTACCCGCCGACGATCAACGCGGTCGCGGAATCCGGGATCGCCGCCGCCGCCGCCGCCGATGTCGTAGGCGCGGACAACGTGCGCGCGGACCTCAACCCCAAGCTCGCCTCCGAGGATTTCGCGTTCATGCTCGACGAGAAGCCCGGCAGCTATGTCTGGCTGGGCAACGGGCCGGGCGAGGGCGGCTGCCTGCTGCACAACCCCAACTACGACTTCAACGACGAAATTCTGCCGATCGGCGCGAGCTACTGGGCCCGCCTGGTGGAGACCTGCCTGACGCCGGGCTGAGCGCAACGGGGACGGGACCGATGGCCAGGCAAGACAGTTTCGCCGGGGTGACGATCCCCCGCTCGCCGGTCTACGGCATGAACGCGATGGTGGTCTCCGGCCATTCCCAGGCGTCGCTCTCCGGGCTGCGAGTGCTGGAGCGCGGCGGTTCGCTGATCGATGCGACGATCGCGGCCTCGGCGACGCTGTCGGTGGTCCTGCCGCACGCGACCTCGCTCGGCGGCGACGCCTTCATCCTCTACCACGACGCCAAGGAAGGCCGCACCCACGGCATGAACGCCTCGGGCCACGCGCCGGCCGGCGCGACCCTGGAGGCCTACAAGGACGGCATCCCGCTGCGCGGGCCGCTGGCGGCCAGCGTGCCGGGCATGGTCCGCGGCTGGGAGCGCATGCACCAGCGCTACGGCAGGCTTGCCTGGGCCGATCTGATGGAGGACGCGATCCGGCTCGCCGAGGCCCACCCGGTCTCGCGCGTGCTGGCCGCCGCGCTGCACCTGTTCCGCGACGATGTCGAGGCCGATCCGGGGCTGCGCGCGATCTACTACCCCGACGGCGAGCCGCTGCCGGCCGGGGCGATCGTCAGGCAGCCGGCGCTTGCCCGCAGCCTGCGGCTGATCGCCGGGCACGGCAGCAAGATCGTCTACGAAGGCGAGATCGCCGCCTCGATCGGCGCTTACAGCCAAGCCCGTGGCGGCGTGATCGCGGCCGGGGATTTCAGCGGCTACGAGCCGGAATGGGTCGCCCCGCTCGAGGGCGGCTATCGCGGGCTGACCGTCCGGGTGATGCCGCCGAACTCCTACGGCGTCCTGATGCTGATGCAGCTCAACGCGCTCGACGGGATCGACCCGGCCGATCTCGCCGCAGACGACGCAGCCCGGCTGGCCTGTTTCATGCGCACCCAGCGCGCGGTCTTCGCCGAAGGCCGGCGCCTGATCGCCGATCCCAGGACCGATCCGGTCCCGGTGGACGACATGCTGGGGCCGGCGATGACCGCCCGGCTGCGAGCCGCCGCGCGCGGCGAGACGGCGATGGCCGGAGCCGCCGCCCACCCCGCCGGCGGGACCTCCTGCATCGTCTTGGCCGACGGCGAAGGGAACGGCGTCTCGGTCGTGCAGTCGGTCTTCCACGTCTTCGGCGGCGCCTTCCTCGATCCCGGGACCGGCTTCCACATGAATAACCGAATGACCGGGTTCAGCACCGACCCGAGCCATGCCGGCGCGCTCGCGCCCGGCAAGCGGCCGGCGCATACGCTCAATCCGGTGGTGATCCTCGACGGCCGGGAGCTGCGCTACCTGATGACCACGCCGGGCGGACCCAGCCAGACGCTGTCGCATGTCCAGGTGCTGTGCAACCTGGTCGATCGCGGCATCGAGCTGACCGCGGCGATCGAGGCGCCGCGCTGGAGCATCAACCTCGACGGCGAGTCGTTGCTCGACGAGGCGTTCCCCGACGACATCGCCGATCGCTTGGCGGCCCAGGGGCTCCCGGTCAAGCGTGCGGCCGGCGCGGCTTATTTCGGCTCCGTCAAGATGATCGAGCGGCGGCCCGATCGCGTGCTGCTGGGCGCCGCCGACACCCGGCGGGAGGCCTATGCGGTCGGCGCCTAGCGGTTCGACTCTTTCGAGTCGAACCGCTGGTTTATGTTGATGGATCGACTTATCGAGATATTCGAATGTGTTATGGTCGCCAGATCGTCATCGGCCGGGGGATTCGAAAGTCTCGGTCGATCCACTGGAGCATGTCCGGTTCGGCGCCGTCCAGGACGGGCATGATCTGATGTCCGGTCCGGTCGACCTGATCGTAAGCCGCGGGAAGGTCATCACCGTCGATTCCGCCTTCCGCCTCGCCGAAGCCGTGGCGGTGCGCGGGGACCGCATCGTCGCCGTCGGCGGCGCGGCCGAGATCGAAGCGCTCGCCGGGCCCGGGACGCGGCGGATCGACGCCGGCGGCCGGGCGGTCGCGCCGGGGTTGATCGACGGCCATGCCCATCTCGACCGCGAGGGGCTGAAGCCGGTCTTCCCCTCGCTCGCCGGATGCCGGTCGATCGACGACATCTTGCAGCGCATCGAGGCGCTGGTTGCGGACGCCGAGCCGGGCCAATGGATCCTCACCATGCCGATCGGCGATCCGCCCTATTACTGGGACGTGCCCCACAGTCTCGCCGAGAAGCGCTTCCCGACGCGCTGGGAGCTCGACCGGGTCGCGCCGGACAACCCGATCTATATCCGTCCGATCTGGGGGTTCTGGCGCCACATCCTGCCGCTCACCTCGGTCGCTAACTCCGCCGCCCTGGCGCTCGCCGGGATCGGCAGGACCACCGCCGATCCCTCCGAGACCATCACCTTCGAGCGCGATCCCGAGACCGGCGAGCCCACCGGGGTCATCAACGAGAACACCTTCATGCCGGTGGTCGAGCTCAGCCACTTCCACATGGCGCCGCGGTTCACCGCGGCGGACCGCGTTCGCGGTCTCAAGGACGCCATGCGGATCTACAACGCCACCGGCACGACCAGCATCTTCGAGGAGCACGGCGCGGCCCAGGAGCTGATCCGGGCCTATCAGGCCGTCCATGCCGCAGGCGAGGCGACGGTGCGGGCGACTCTCGTCTTCAGCCCGTCCTGGGGGCCCGAACGCGATATCGACTACGCCCATACGCTGCGGTCGTGGTCGGGCCCGCTCGGCGGGCGCGGGCTGGGCGATTCCTGGCTCGCCGTCGGCGGCATTTACACCGAGTTCGGGTTCGATCGGGACAGCCTGCTGCGCGCCCGCGCCTCGCCCTACACCGGCTGGTCGGGGTTCAACTACGACTGCGGCGTGCCCCGGGACCGCATGGTCGCTTTCCTGGTCGAAGCCGCGCGAAACGGCGTCCGGGTGGCGGCGCTCCGGGGCGAGTTTCTGGATCTGTTCGAGGCGGCGAGCCGCCAGGCCCCGATCGCCGACCAGCGCTGGATTCTCGGCCACATCCGCTCGTTCTCGGAGGACGAAATCCGGCGCATCGCCGATCTGGGCCTCGTGCTGACCACCCACACCAACCGCTACATCTACAAGCAATCCCACATCATGCTGGAGGAGTTGGGCGCGGCGCGCGAGGAAGACATCGTGCCGATCAGGCGGCTGCGCGAGCACGGGGTCCACGTCTCGCTCGCCACCGACAACGTGCCGACCAGCCTGTGGTATCCGGTCTGGCAGTCGATCGCGCGCGAGAACCTGCACACCGGCGCCCGCATCGGCGCCGGTCAGGCGCTGAGCCGTGAGGACGCGCTGCGCGCTGCGACCATCGAAGGCGCATGGCTGACATTCGAGGAGGATTTGAAGGGCTCGCTCGAAATCGGCAAGCTTGCCGACCTTGTCGTCCTCGACCGCGACCCGCTGAACTGTCCCGAGGCCGGGATCAAGGACACGCTGGCCGAGACCACTATCGTCGGCGGAAAGGTGGTCTACGAGCGCACGCCATGAAGATCGAAGATCTCGACACCCCCGTCCTCGTAGTCGACGCCGCCGCCTTGGAGCGCAATATCGAGCGCATGTCGACGCTCGCCGCCGAGGCCGGCATCGCCGTCCGGCCGCACGCCAAGGCGCACAAATCCCCGCATGTCGCCGGGCTGCAGATGGCGGCCGGCGCAGTCGGGGTGTGCTGCGCCAAGCTCGGCGAGGCCGAGGTTCTGGCCGAGGCCGGGGTCGCGGACATCCTGATCACCACCGGCGTCATCGGCCGCTCCAAGGTGATGCGCCTGATCGCCGCCGCCCGGAAATCCCGTATCGCGGTGGTTGCCGACGATCCCGACAACATCGCCGATCTCGCCGCGGCCGCCCAGACCGCCGGGCTCAAGCTCGACGTGCTGGTCGAGATCGATGTCGGCCAGGGCCGCTGCGGCGCGCCGCCCGGCCCGCGCGCGGCCGAGCTGGCGCGGCTGGTCGCGGATCATCCGTGGCTCGCCTTCAAGGGGCTCCAGGGCTATCAGGGCTCGGTCCAGATGCGCGCGGACCTTGCCGAACGGCGCAGCGCGGTCGAGCAGGCGCTGGCTCTGTTGAACGACAGCGCGGAACATGTCCGCAACGCCGGCATCGGGATCGAAGTCCTGACCGGCGGTGGCACCGGAACCTGCGTCATCGACATCGCGCTCGGCGGGCTGACCGAGATCCAGCCCGGCAGCTACATCTTCATGGACACCAACTACCGCGCGATCGAGTGGCAGGACGCCCCGTCTCCGCCTTTCGAGACTTCGCTTTCCATCTATGCCGGGGTCATCAGCCGCCCGGCGCCCAACCGGGCGATCCTGGACTCCGGCTGGAAGGCGATCAGCGGCGACGGCGGCCTGCCCCGGGCGATCGGCCATGCGGACGCGATTTTTCGCTTTGCCGGCGACGAGCACGGCGAGCTGAGCTTCCCGCGCCCCTCGCCCTTGGCCGTCGGCGACAAGGTGATGCTGACGCCGAGCCACTGCGACACCACGGTCAACCTGCACGACCGTTTCATCCTGACGCGCGACGGCGAGGTCGAGGATGTCTGGGACATCGCCGCCCGCGGCCGCTCGCAATAGGCCGGTCGCTCTCCAGGGCGTCGGAGTCGACGCCCGCGCGCGCATGACGCGGTCGTCCCGGTCTTCGCCTGCGGTCTCAGTAGAACAGCGCCGAGGGGTACCAGAGTACTGCGACGATCCGGTCGAACATGACGTAGAGAAACGCCCACGCCCCGGCGGCGTAGAGGGCGGCGATCCACCAAGCGTAGCGGCCCCGGACCCGGGTGTAGAGCAGGACGAAGGCCGGCAGCGCGACGAGCTGGCCGGCGAGCATGGCGAGCCCGACGAGGCCCAGCCACCAGAGCGCCATGCGTCCGGTCGGGCCGAGCTCGCCGCGCACCGGGAAGGCGTCGTCGCCGGCCGCACGGGTACGGAAGAATTCGCGCACCGCCAGGACCAGCGCCGCGGCCGACAGCCCGATGCCCGGAATGACGGTCGCCATCGGGATGCGGCCGACATCGGCGGGCCATGAAAAGGTCGGCACCAGCGCGTAGACGAATGCGCTCAGGCAGAGCGCGAGCGCGACGGTCGCCATCGCCGGGTCCGCGCGGCCGAGATCGGCGGCGATCCGCCGTCCGCGCCCGCGCGCGGCGACCGTCCGGCGGGCAGCGAACCCGACGGTCAGCACGATAAGCAGGGCGATGATCATGCAGATCGGTCGACCGAGCCAGTCGAGCCCGTCATGGGCCGAGTTGGTGATGAACAGCGCGTTCTCCATGATCGGGCCGATCACCAGCCCCAGCACCATGGGCGGGCGCGGTACGCCGCCCTGCTTCATCAGGTAGCCGACGGCGCCGAAGACCAGGAGCGTGACCCAGTCGCCCAGGTTGCTGTTGGCGAGCCACGCCCCCATGAAGACGAAGACCGTCACCGCCGGCACGATCAGATGGCCGCGGATAAAGGTCACTTTCGCGATCTGGCGGGCGAGCAGCATCAGCAGCAGCGCGCCGACGACGTTGGCGATCACGAGCGTCCACATCATCGAGAAGGTGACGGGGAGCTTGACGGTCAGCATCTCCGGGCCCGGCGTCATGCCCTGGATCAGGAGCGCGCCCAGCAGGATCGCCATCGAGGCGCTGCCGGGGATGCCGAAGGCGACCGTCGGGATCAGCGCGCCGCCCTTCATGGCGTTGTTGGCGGTCTCCGGGGCGATCACCCCGCGCACGTCGCCCTTGCCGAAGCCGTCTTTGTCCTTGGCGGACTGGACTGCGTGGCCATAGGCCACCCAGTCGACGATCGAGCCGCCGAGCCCCGGCAGCATCCCGACATAGGCGCCGATCGCGGTCGAGCGCAGCACCAGCCACCAGTTGCGGCCGGCGTCGCGGATCCCGACCGACATGCCGCCCTTGGCCCGGTTCTGCGGAACGCGCGAGATCGAGGTGTCGCGGATCGCAAGATCGAGGACCTCCGGCAGGGCGAACAGGCCGAGCACGACCGGGATCAGCGGCAGGCCTTCGAGCAGGTAGGTCGCGCCCAGCCAGTAACGCGGCGTCGCCCCGTTCTCGGCGTAGCCGATGAAGCTGAGCGACAGCCCGATCAAGGCGGCGGTGAGTCCGCGGAGCATCGAATCCCCGCTCAGCGAGCCCACCATGGCGAGCCCCAGCAGGCCCAGCATGAAGAACTCGGCCTGGGTGAACGAAAGGATCAGCGGCTTGACGATCGGGATCGAGACGCCCAGCACCAGCGCGCCCAGCAGCCCGCCGACGGCCGAGACGGTGAAGGCGGCCCCGAAGGCGCGCGAGGCCTCGCCCTTCATCGCCATCGGATAGCCGTCCAGGATGGTGGCCTGCGAGGCCGCGGTGCCGGGGATGCCGAGCAGCACGGAGGCGACGGTGTCGCTGGTCGTGGTAACCGCGAACATGCCCAATATGAAGGCGAGCGCGGGCACCGGGTCCATTGAGAAGGTGAACGGCAGCAGGATCGCCATGCCGACCAGCCCCGACAGGCCGGGCGCCGCGCCGAAGTAAAGTCCAATGAAGACGCCGAGGAACAGGTAGCCGATCGCCGGCCAAGCCAGCACCGAGACCAGACCGGTCAAGGCGGCGTCGAACATCCGCGGGTCCCCGGCGCAACGCCCGGGCGGCGCGTGAACGCCTCCCGGGTGCGCCTAGTGGATCAACCGAGACATTTGAATCCCCCGGCCGATGACGATCCGGCGACCATAACGCATTCAAATGTCTCGATGAGTCGATCCATCGATATGAAAACCAGTGGTTCGAAGCGAAAGATTCGAACCACTGGATGCGATCAGTGTCGCCGACGCGGGCTTATTTCTTGCCGACGAAGTCCTTGATGAAGGCGACCACCTTTGGCGAGACTCGGCCGGCGGCCTGGACGTGGGCCTGGGCGGCCGCGGCCTGGATCAGGTTTGGCGGCGCCTTGATGACCTTGATGTAGTCGGCGGCGAAGGCCTTGTCGTCGGCCAGCGCCCGCCACGCCGCACGCAGGTCCCCGATCGCCGCATCGGGCGTGCCGGCCGGGGCGAACGAGCCGCGCAGCATATTGACCGAGAGGTTGTTGATCAGCGCGAAGGCCTCGTACTTGACGCCGGACGGCGCCTTGCCCTTGAGCCGCTTGTAGACGTCGATAAAGGTCGGGACGCCTTTGAGGTGCGGATTGCGCACCGCCATGCCCGAGGCGTCGACGGCCGAGTAGTACCACAGCGCGATCGCGTGGCCCGGCTCGATCAGGTTGGGCTCGACGTTCTTGCGAAAGCCCGGCACCGAGCCGCAGGAGAACTGCGTTTCGTTCTGCATCACCGAGGCGACGACCTTGGCGAGACCGCGGTAGCCGGTGACGTATTTGTAGTCCGCGCCGAGCAAATCGAGAGCCATGCGCAGCCGGACGTCGTGCGAGGACGTTGTGCGCATACCGGCGGCCTTGAAGCCCTTCTGCATCAAGAGATCGTCGACCTTGGCGATGCCGGAGCCCACATCCTTGCGCACGTAGCACACCTGCGGATGGCCGATGCCGGCGAGCCAGATGAAGTCGGAGAAGTCGACCCTGAGGCCCGGATCCTCCAGGAGCTGGGAGATCAGCGGCGGGGTGAAGATGGCGATGGTCCGCCCGTCGGGCTTGGCGACCTCGCCCATGAAGTTGGAGCCGATGATGCCGCCGGCGCCGGCGATGTTCTTGACGATGATCCGCGGGCTGCCGGGGATGTGCTTGCTGAGATGCTTGGCGACCAGCCGCCCTTCGATATCGGTCGGACCGCCGGCCGAGTAGTTGATCAACACGGTAATCCGCTTGCCCTGATAGAACTGGGCGTCGGCCGGCCCGCCAAGCGCGGCGAGTACGCCGGCCACGACGGCGAACAGCAGCTTCTTCATGGTGATCTCCCGTGATTGGAGGTGATGTCGCCTCCGATGCCCGGCCGGCCCAGCCTAGCGCTGGTCCGACAGCAGCGTGCCCAGCTTGAACGGCTCGAAGGTCGGTTTGTAGCTCTTTTCGTCCAGGAACTGGCGCATGCCGGTCTTGTAGGAGTCCTCGGCGTCGCCGATCTTGATCGCCTTGCCCTTCTCGGCCAGGTAGTCGTAGGCCTGATCGAAGTCCATGGTGCGGACTTGGCGGACCGCCTGCTTGGTCGCGCGCAGCACCGCCGGGCTCTTGGCCATCAGCTTCCCCGCGAGCTCGATCGTCTCGGCCTCGAGATCGGCCAGCGGCACGGCGTAGTTGACCATGCCGATCCGGGCCGCCTCGTCGCCGTCGAACGGCTCGCCCAGGCAACAATAGTAGAGCGCGTGGCGCGGCAGCACGGCGTCGGAAACCACCTTGGAGACCAGCGCCCCGGGCAGGATGCCCCAGTTGACCTCCGACAGCGAGAACGTCGCCTCCTTGGCGGCGATCGCGAAATCGGTCGCCAGGAGCTGCATGAACGCCCCGCCGACGCAGTAGCCGTGGATCATCGCGATGGTCGGCTTGTCGTAGTTGTACAGCCGTTGCCAGCGCCAGCTATTGGCGTGCCGCTGCGCCTTCTTGCGCTCGAAGGGATCGTTCTCCAGCTCGCGGAAGAATTTCTTGAGGTCCTGTCCAGCGCTGAAATTGCCGTCCGCGCCGGTGACCACGAGGACTTTTACGTCCGGATCGACCTCCAGCCGCGCCAGCGCGTCGTCCATGTCGTAATGAAGCTGGGGGCTCATCGCGTTGCGCTTCTCCGGGCGGTTCATGATCGCCCAGGCGACGCCGTCGCGAATGTCGACCTTGACGCATTCGTAGGAATAGTCGGCCATGCGGCCCCCCTTTGTCTTTGCAGAAGCCCCGTCGATGCGGAAAGCTTAGCCCATCGGCGGGCCGGATCAACCGCCATACTCGCGCAGAACCCGTCGGGCAAGCGCCATCTTGAGGATCTCGGTCGGCCCTTCGGTGATGATGAAGCTGCGCTGATCGCGCCAGAAGCGCTCGATCGGCAGATCGGTGGTCAGCCCGACGCCGCCGTGGATCTGCAAACAGCGGTCCGCCGCCTCGAAGGATTTCGTGTCGCCGAGGTACTTGCACATATAGGCCTCGTGGCGGACATCCTCGCCGCGGTCGGCCTTCCAGGCGGCGTGGTGGACGATCAACCGAAGCTGGTGAAGATCCGCATAGGTGTCGACCAGCATCCACTGGACCGCCTGGCGCTCGGCGAGCGGCTGGCCAAAGGTCACGCGCTGCCCGGCGTAGCGCGCGCCGAGCTCCAGGCAACGCTCCATCACCCCCATGCCGCGCGCGCCGTGGCGGATGCGCCCGGCGCTGATCCAGTTCTGGGCGAACTTGAAGCCCTCGCCCTCCTCGCCGATGCGGTTCCGGGCCGGCACCCGAACGTCCTCGAAGGCGATCTCCCACGGCCGGTCGTCCATCATGGTCTCCTGGGCGCGCAGCAGCTTCACCCCCCGGGTTTCCATGTCCACCAGGAAGCCCGAGATGCCGCCGCGCGAGCCCTTGGACCGGTCGGTTGCCGCGAAGACCTGGGCGAAATCGGCCTCGTCCGCGCCGGTGATGAACCGCTTCATGCCGTTTATCACATATGTGTCGCCGTCCCGGATCGCCGTCGTCCGCATTGCGCCCGGGTCCCCGCCGGCGTCAGGCTCGGTATGGGCGAAGCAGGCCTGCCGCCGGCCGGCGATGACCGGTTTCAGGTAGCGCTCCTTCTGCTCACCGTTGAGAAAGTAGAGGATCGGGCTGACGCTGGGGCCGAAGATGCTGGCGCCCCGTGTCGGCAGCGCGATGGTGCGGCCGAGTTCGGACCACACCACGACGCGGGCGAGCAGGCCGAGCCCCAACCCGCCGTGGTCTTCCGGCACGTCATAGAGCCACAGGCCGAGTTCCTTCGCCTTTGCCTCGAGATCCGCGCGGATCTCCGGCTTGATCTTGTTGCCGATGCAGGTCTCGCGTTCGATCGGGACGAGCTCGCGGTCAACGAATCTGCGCACCGTCTCCTTGAGCATGCGCAGCTCGTCGGGCAGCTCGAAATTCATCGCGCCCGTCCCAGCCCCCTCGACCCCACCCTCCATCGACCGTCTCCTTCAGGACTCCTGCCCGCCCGCGGCCGATCGGCGGCCGATCGTCCGGATATCGACCGCGCGCACCCCTTCGCCGCGCCCCAGCACCGTCAACGGGTTGATCTCGATGTCCGAGAACCGCCGATCGGCAGCCAGAAACACGTCGGACAGGCCGATCATCGCGCCGACCAGGGCGTCCACGTCCCGCCCGGGCCGGCCGCGAAACGGCTCCAGCAGCGCTGCGCTGCGCAGCGAAGACAGCATCGCGCGCGCCTCTGTCTCGTCGATCGGCAGCAGCCGGAAGGCGAGATCGCTCAGCACCTCGGCGGCGACGCCGCCGAGCCCGGCGACCATGAACGGCCCGAACTGCGGATCTTCACGCACGCCGAGCAGGATCTCCAGCCCCTCGACCATCTCCTGGACCAGGAACCCGTCCAGCCGGGCGCCGGGCGCCGCGTCCTCGAGCCGGCCGGCGATGTCGGCGGCGGCGCGGGCCACCGAGTCCGCGTCGCCGAGACCCAGCGCGACCCCGCCGATCTCGGTCTTGTGGTTCGCGGCCGGCGAGACGATTTTGAGCGCGACCGGGAACCCGATTTCGCCGGCGCGGCGCGCCGCGGCCCCCGGATCGGCGGCGAGCGCGCTCACGGGTTCCGGCAGCCCGGCGGCCGCAAGCGCGGCGGCGATGTCGCCGTCGACCGGCCCCCGCTTCACCGCTTCGGGAAGCCCCTGCCGGCGTCGCGCCGCATACCCGGTCAAGGCCTTGAGCGCGCGCACGGTCTCCGGCAGGCCCTGGATGAAGGGAACCGCCGCTTTCTCCTGGAACACCCGGCCGGCGTCCCCGACATTCTGGCCCATCCGCACATGGGCGATCGTCGGCGTGCCGAGGGCGGCGACGCCCGCGAACGTCTCGGGGTCCGCCTCGTCGTGCTCCGAGGCCGGAAGCTGGCCCTGCATCGACAGGACATCGACGTTGGGATCGGCCGCGATCAGCTTGCAGATCTCGGCGAACTTCCCGGGCCGGCGGGCGAGCCCCGCGCCGGTATCCAGCGGGTTGGTCGGCTTGAGCCCCGGATCGAGCAACGGCCGCAGCGCAGCATTGGTCGGTTCGGTGAATTCCGCGAGCGCGAGGCCCGTCATCGTCGCGTAGTCGAGGAACAGCCCCTTCGCGCCGCCGGAGAAGCCGGCCATCGCCACGCGCCCGCCCGCCGGCAGCGCGCATTTGGAGAAGACCAGCGCGGCCTCGATCATGTCGTCGAGCCCGTGACAGCGCACGACGCCGTAGCGGTCGCAGACGGCGTTGAAGATATCGTCGTCGCCCGCGGCCGCGCCAGTATGGCTCGCCGCCGCCCGGTTGCCGGCGGCGCTGGCGCCGGCCTTGACCGCGACGACGGGCTTTCCCGCCGCAAGCGCCTTGGCGGCCGCCGCCATGAACGGCCCGGGCCGGCGGATCCCCTCCAACATGCAGGCGATCACCTTCGTTTCCGGGTCGTCGACCATGAAGGACAGGTAGTCGGCGACGTCGAGGTCGAGCTCGTTGCCGGAGGAGACCGCATAGGAGAAGCCGAGCCCGCGCACCGCGCCCTGTTGCAGCCAGTACTGGAACGTGCCGCCGGATTGGAAGATCACCCCGACGCCGCCGCGCGGCAGGCCGCGGACCCGGCTCGCCGGATAGAACAGCAGAGTCTCGGGCAGCGAGATCGCGCCCATGCAGTTGGGCCCGCAAACCCGCAGGCCCCGGTCGCACAGCGCGCGCAACGCGCGTGCGCGACCGGCGCCCGGCTCGTCGCCGCCCTCGCCGAAGCGCGCGGCATAGACCAGCCCTGCCTTGAGGCCGCGGTCCAGCCCCTCGGCCAGGGACCCGACCACGCCTTCGGCCGGAATGACGGTGAGCGCCAGATCGACCGGCTCGGGCAGGCTCGCGAATGACGGGTAGACCGGCCGCGACCACAGGGTCTCGCGTCGCGGATTGATCAAGTAGACCGGGATCGGGAATCCGGCGTGGGCCACGTTGTCGAAGATCGCCCGCGCCCATCCGCCGCCGCCGGACTCCGAGGCGCCGACGATCGCCGCCGAGCGCGGCCGGAACAGCCCTTCGACAGACCGGAACACGCATCCCCCTTTTTCATTTTCCGCCCGCGTGCAGACGGCGGGCCGGCGACCGAGTATCGGGAGGGCGAGGCGTCGGCGTCAAGCCGACCGATCGTCAAGCGGCGGATTTCAAACGGAGACCTCATCTAAACGTTTGCGGCGGCGTCGGCTGTGATGTGGCCGTCTGCATTGCGCCGTGCGGCGACATCCGGATCGACCGAGGCCCTGGAGGAGGAGTGAGACATGAACGATGACGTGAAAAAGACCATCGAGACTGCTCCCACCGCGAAGGGCGGCAGCGCGGAGACGACACGCTGGACCCGGCCGGCGATCCACGAACTGGGCCGCGTTCAGAGGACGGAAAGCGGCACTACGGTTACGGAAGAAGAAAATTCGGGTTGCAATGAGTAATCATGACGCACGGCCGCCTTCAATCTGCGGATAGCGCGGCGTCGGGCCGGCGCTCGACGATCTGGTGTTGCGCCAGCGCTTGCGGGTGGGGCGCTACGACGAGACGCTCACCGACATGAACGCCCGCCAGATCGCCCGGCTGGACGACGAACGGATCGCGCTGTTCAGCCGGGTGTTCCGGGAGCATCGGGAGGTGTTCGACTGTTTCGGCTACGAGATCCGCGCCCCGTCGCAGCCGCCGCTCGACACGATCGGGGGCCGGATGTAAGATCGCCGCGAACTTGGGGCCGCGCGGCGGCGGGAGCGGGGAGTACGCCTCTTTGGACACTGATTTGGACACCGACTTGGGCATCGACTTGAGTTCCGTCGTCGAGCGCAACGACGACATCGTCTTCACCGACCTCGACGACGCCATCGTGATGATGGACGCCGACATGGGCCGCTACTACGAGTTCGACAAGACGGCGGCCCGTATCTGGTCCCTGATCGAAACCCGCCCCACTGTGGCCGAGCTGTGCGCCGCGCTGGACGCGGAATACGACGACGTCGATTCCGACACCTGCCGCACCGACGTGCTCGGCTTCCTGGCGGAGGCCCGCGAGCTCGGGCTCATCCGCGCGAGCCCGCGCCAGGACGGCGCCGACCGATGACCGCCCGCCGAACGCGTCACGCATCCGATCTGTCCCCGCGTTACGGGGCGGGGTGGGCAGGGCGGTTTTAGCGACGCCCCGCTTGACGCGGCCGGCGACCGCGCATGAGGACTTTGCTAATCTGGAGCGCTGCCTGTATAGTCTGGAGCGCCGCGCGATGGTGACCGGACCGGCCGAAGCCGGGACCGAGGCGAGGAAGGGGAATGAGACATGAACGACGGCGTGAAGGAAGACTTTCAAAGATTACCCTCCCCGCCCCGCCCCGCGAGGGATAGCGGCGTGGAGCGGGCGCGCTGGACCCGGCCGATCGTCCGTGAACTGGGCTGCGTCCAGGAGACGGAAACCGGCTACCACCTGGCGCCGTTCGAGGGTAATTATACCAGCCCCACAGGCAGAGATACGGGAGAAACATTCTCATAGCGCACGCTCATGGCGCACGGCCGTCCTCCGTGGCGGGCGGTGTGTGCGCCCGGGTCAGTTGGGGCTTGCTTTTGCGCCGCGCCCGGGGATATGATCCGCGCGCTTCGCCCTTCCCGACAATACGGTTGACAGACGGCCCATGAGTACCGACAGCTACACCGCCTACGGCCTGCACATCCGCTCCGAGCTTGCGCTGCACTTTCCGCCGGCCGATCCGGCGATGGCCGCCACGGCCGCCGATGTGACGGTTCGTCTCGGCGCGGCGCCCGCCGCCCTGCCTGCCCCGGCCGACAGCCTGGGGTTCTGGCAGACCGCCCCCGGCGCCTTTCTGCTCGACGTGCAGGGGGTCGCCCGCTATCTGGTCAGCGACGGTCGCGACATCCTGGTCGATCCTTCGCCGCAGGCGGGGGACCGGGATCTCGGGGTCTTTCTGGCGGGTTCGGCGATGGGGGCGCTGCTCCAGCAGCGGGGGGTGACGACCCTGCACGCCAGCGCCATCCGGACCGAGGGCGGCGCTGCGTTCTTCCTCGGCCATTCGGGGGCCGGCAAGTCGACGCTGGCGGCGGCCATGCAGCGGCGCGGCTACGCGCTGCTGGCCGATGACGTCACCGCGCTGTCGTGGGACACCGGCGGCCGACCGCAGGTGCTGTCGGCCGCCCCCGGGGTCAAGCTGTGGGCCGACGCGCTGAAAGCGCTGAGCCTCGACGGGCGTGAGCGTGAGCGGATACGGGACGGCATAGAGAAGTACCGGGTATCGCCGGGCGGTTTCTGCGCTGCGCCGCAGCGTCCTTGCGCCGCCTTCGTCCTGGGCGGGCACAACCGGGACGAGTTCGAGACGACGACCCTGGGGCGCCGGGACGCCTGCCGTGTGCTGACGACGTTCACCTACCGCCCCCGTTATCGGCGCGGTCTGGGGCAGACGCTGTCGCATTTTCGTATGACGACGGCGCTGGCGAAGCAGACGCCGACGATCCGGGTGACGCGGCCGTCGGACCTGTCGCGCATCGAGATGCTGGCGGACCGGATCGAGACGGCGCTGCAAGCGCCGGAGCAAGCGGTGGCGGGCTGAGGGTCGGGCGGTGTCGATCGTCTGGATCGCGGCCTATCCCAAATCCGGCAGCACGTGGCTGCGGACGATGCTGACCAACTATCTGCGCCCGGACGACGAGCCGGCTTCGATCAACAATCTGTTGGGCGGCGTGGGCGGCAGCAGCCGGGCGACGTTCGACGATATGCTGGGGCTGGCCTCGTCCGACATGACGGAGGACGAGGTGCTGCGCTGTCGCCCGTTGTTCCAGGAGTTGCTGGCCGCGGAGCTTCCCGATCCCACCTTCTACAAGACGCACGAAGCTTGGCTGCGTGGTCCCGGCGGCGCGCCGGTGCATTCCCGCGCGGCGACGGCCGGCGCGGTCTATCTGGTGCGCAACCCGCTGGATGTGGCCGCGTCCTACGCGCACCACCTGAACCGGCCCGTCGACAAGACCATCGAATGGATGGACGATCCCGACGGCCATGAATGGGGCGGCAGGAAACGGATCACGCAAACCCTGCCGCAGCGCATGCTCACCTGGAGCGGGCATGTGTCGAGCTGGCTGGACCAGGAAGAGATCCCTCTGCACGTCGTGCGCTACGAGGACATGCTGGCGGCCACCGTCGACACGCTCGGCGGGATCGTCCGCTTCGCCGGGCTGGATGTCGACGCCGCCCGGCTGGGCCGGGCGGTGGACCACGCGTCGTTCGAGCGGTTGCAGGCGCAGGAGGCGGATTCCGGGTATCGGGAGAAGCAGGCGACGGCGCGGTCCTTCTTCCGCAGCGGGGTTGCGGGCGGCTGGCGCGAGTCGCTCGGCGAGGATCAGGTGCGGCGTCTGCTGGCTGCGCACGGGTCGGTCATGGAGCGGTTCGACTATCGGCGCGAGGCCGAGTCGTTTCTGTCGAACGGCGAGGGCCGCCGATGATCTCGGGCTTTTACGCGCGGCGGGGCGGCGGGGCGGCGGCGGCCTCCCCGGCGGATGCCGGCCAGCTTCGGCCGGACCCGGCGGTCGGCCTGTCGGGTGCGGAGGACCTGCGGTCGGAGGACCGTGAGGCCGGGCTGACGGTGGTGGCGGATTGCCGCCTCGACGACCGGGCCGCCCTGGCGGGCGCGCTCGGCCTGCGCGACGTGGAGTCGCTGTCCGACAGCGCGCTCATCCTGGGGGCGTATGCGCGCTGGGGGCGCGACTGCCCGTCGCATCTGTTCGGCGACTACGCGTTCGCGGTGTGGGATGCCCGCCGTCGCACCCTGTTTTGCGCCCGTGACCATGTCGGCGCGCGCGCCTTCCACTACGCGCTGACCGCCGAGCGGTTCGTCTTCGGGAGCGCCGTCGGGTCGGTGCTCGCCGCGCCCGGCGTGCCGGACGCGCTGGACGAGGAGGTGGTGGCGGGGCTGCTGTCGCCGAAGGTCCGGATGCCGGTGGATCGCAGTTGTTTCCGGGCCGTGAAGCGGCTGTCGCCGGGCCATATGCTGGCCGTGGAGCCGGAGTCGTTGCGCATCGAGCGCTGGTGGCGGCCGGAGGCCGCACCGTCGGTCGCGCCGACCTCGGACGACGACCGTTCGCAGACCTTTCTCGCGCTGTACCGGCAGGCGGTGGGGGACTGCCTGCGCGGGGCTGCGGCGGGGTCGGTGGGGACGCATTTGAGCGGCGGTCTGGATTCGTCGAGCATCACGGTGCTTGCGGCCGAGGAGTTGCGCCGCCGGGGGGAGCCGCCGCCGACGGCGTTCGCGTGGCAGCCGGCGCCGCCGTCGGGGACGGCCGGGGAGGATGATGCGAACGCCGACGAGTATCGCCTCGTCGAGGCGACGGCGAGCCGGGCGGAGACGCCGTTGGTCTGGTGCGCGCCCACCGGGGCCGATGTGGAAGCGTGGCTGCGCCAGGACGGGGCACGGGAGTGCAGCAGCGATACGCTGCTGCACGAGATGTCGGTCCAGCGGGCTGCGGCGGCGCGCGGGGTGCGTCGGATACTCTCGGGCTGGGGTGGCGATGAATGCGCGTCCTACGGCGGTCGCGGCTATTACCAGGAACTGCTGCTCGGCGGTCGCTTCATCCGGCTGTGGCGGGCGCTTCGCGCGCGCCGGTCTTCTGCGAAGAACGCCCTGTCGGCGGTCGTTCTGCCCTTGCTGCCGTTCGGGATGGAACTCGCCGTCCGTCGCGCTTTGGATTCGGAGCGCACCGCGCCGCCTCCGCAGCGCTCTTTCGCGCATCCGGATCTCGCGCGTCGGTTCAAGCTGCGCCAGCCCGACCTCGGGACGAGAGGCGTTCGGCAGAGGCAGTGTAGCCTGATCGGGCAGGGTCATCTGTGCGAGCGCATGGAAGGTTGGGCGCTGGAGGGGTCGCGTCGCGGCATCGAGTACGGCTACCCGCTATTGGACCGTCGTCTGATGGAGTTCGTCCTGGGGCTGCCGCCGGAGCAGTTTCGTCAGGGGCGCTGGAGCCGCTGGGTGATGCGCCACGCCCTTCGCACGGTGCTGCCGCCGGAGGTGTGCTGGTACACCGACAAGCGTGATCCGGTGCGTTTCGCGGGTTTTCGGGGGAGCGTGATCGAGACGCTGCCGGTGCTCCACCGCGAGTTGGCCGGTCGCGCGGCGGCGCCCTCGCGGGCGCGCTATGTCGACATGCCGCATTTGCTGACCTGCCTGGAGGATGGCTGGCCGGCCGGGGAACCCTTTGCCTACCGGGCGCTCACGGCGATGCGGTTTCTCGACTTCTGAGGCTTTCCATTCCCTCTGAAGTTGAAGTCGGTCGGGCGGGCGTTGGGCAGGATGAGACCGTGCGCCGACCGTGCGCCGGATGCGGATCGTCGAGAAACGAAAGTCGCTTTCGGTCCGGAGCGGCGGACGCTTCGCCGCCGCTCCATTCCGGGCCGCCCGGTGTTCGGGGCGCGGCGCCGCGCCGACGGAAGCAGGCTGCAACGCCACGCCTGACCGGTTGCGGACGGGCGCCGCCCGGTCGGCTGTACGGCGAATTCATGTTGACCGGCAGGCCGCCGGTAAGTACGATCGGCGCGTGTCGAAGGTGGATCGCTCACAGGCGGCCGACGGCGCGATACGGCGCGACAGCGCCCGACTCTTGAACTCAGGGAGTGAAAACATGACCAGCCATCGAGACGCCCTTGTACCCCCCCCCCCCCGCAGGATGAGGCGCGGGAACGCTGGACCCGGCCGATGATCCGCGAACTGGGCCGCGTCCAGAGGACGCATAGCGGCTCTGGCACTGGTGTAGTTGAGAATAGCGAATATTTCAACATCGACGCGTCGTGACGCACGGCCGCCGTCACTCTGCGGAGAGCGCGGCGCCGGGGCTTGGCGCTACGGGTTCTACGCCGGACAGGCGTTGGACGCCGATGCCCTGATGGCCCTCAACCGACGGATCGACGCCTTTGCCGATGCGTTCGATGTCTTCAGACCCCACTAGGCCCTCGGCAGACATCCCCCCGAGAGTATTTCGACCGACGCGCAGCCGACCGGAACCCTCCCGCCTCAATAATCCTGAACCCGGACGCCCCCCTTTGACTGCGGCTCACGCTGTCTTATTATGGCGCGAATCGAAAGGGAGGGCCGGCCGCTCGTGCAGCAAATCGATTACGCATCCAGCGCTTGTCCGGTGCGCGAGGATTTGATCGCCGCCCAGCGCACGGCGTGGCGGCGCCTTGCCGGGCCGGGGGCCTTCCTCGACGGTGCGCGCCGCGTGGCGGTCGCCCGCGAGGTGCGCAACGCGCCGTCCTGCGCGTTGTGCCGGCGCCGAAAGGAGGCGCTCTCGCCGTTTGCCGTGGACGGCGCCCATGACGGCCTGGGCGAGCTCGGCGAGACCGAAATCGACGCCATCCACCGGATCGTCACCGATCCCGGCCGGCTCAGCCGCGAGTGGGTCGAGGGCCTGCTCGCCGCCGGGCTCGACGACCGGGAATACATCGAGATCGTCAGCGTCATCTGTGTCGTGACGGTCAACGACACCTTCCGCCGCGCGCTCGACCTGCCGCCGTTCGAACTGCCGGAGCCGGCCGCGGGCGCGCCGTCGGGCTATAGCGCGCCGGGCGCCAAGGCACATGACGGCTGGATCCGCTTGCTCGTTCCGGAGGATGTCGTCCCCGGCGACGGCGCGGTTTACAGCACGCTTGCGGTCTCGCCGGTGGTCAAGGCGCTGTCGCTGGTCCCCGAGGCCAAGCGGCATTACTGGGACCTCGCCGAGACGATGTACCTGCCCGGCGAAGAGATGCCCAACTTCGCAACCGGGATCAGGGCCATCGACCGTGTGCAGATGGAGATCCTCGCCACGAGAGTCTCCGCGCTCCATCAATGCGTCTACTGAACCGGCTCCCATGCATTCATGCTCCGTGAGAGCATCCGGACTTCCGGGACCGCGTTCGATCTGCGCGCCGCGATGGGCCGGGCGCGCGGCGACGGCGGGGTCGAGAGCGGCCAGAACCTCGCCGACTTCGCCGAGGCGATCACGCTGCAAGACCGCGCCCGGACGGCCGGGCTACGCGATGTCCTGGCGCGCGAGCTGGGGGTGGAAGCCATGGTCGACGCCGCCGCTGTCGCTTCGGTGTTCCACGGCTTTGTCCGGGTCGCGGACTCGACGGGCGCGCCGCCGGCGGGCGCTTCGGGCGGCCGGGTGACGATGGAGTTCCGTGAGGAGCTTGGGATCAACGCGTTCTTCGGCGCCGCGCACCGCTAGGGTGGACGACGTGCGGTCGGTTATTCGCGACCGCGCGCTGGCTCTGGGGTTCGACGCGGCAGGCTTCGCGCAAGCCGCGCCCGGCGGGACCGCCCGGCGCGACCTCGCCGCGTTCCTCGCCAAGGGCTATCACGGCGACATGGGCTGGATGGCCACGACCGCCGAACGGCGCTGCGATCCGCAAACGCTGTGGCCGGAGGCGAAAAGCGCGATCGTCGTCGGGCTCAACTACGGTCCCGCCGAAGATCCCCTGGCGATTCTCGACCGGCCGGCCCGCGGGGCCGTCTCGGTCTATGCCCAGGGGCGCGACTATCACGATGTGGTTGGCAAGCGGCTGCGCGCGCTGGCGCGCTGGATCCACGAAAGCTTCGCCTGCGAGGTAAAACTGTTCGTCGACACCGCCCCGGTGATGGAAAAGCCGCTCGCCGGGCGCGCCGGGCTGGGCTGGCAGGGTAAGCACACCAACCTGGTCTCGCGCACGCATGGCTCCTGGCTGTTCCTGGGCGAGATCCTGACAACGCTGGCGCTCGCGCCCGACGCGCCGGAAGCCGACCGCTGCGGCGTCTGCCGGCGCTGTCTCGATGTGTGCCCGACCGACGCCTTCCCCGCGCCCTACCGGCTCGACGCGCGGCGCTGCATCTCGTACCTGACCATCGAGCACAAGGGCCATATCGCCGCCGGGTTCCGCAACGCCATCGGCAACCGGATCTACGGCTGCGACGACTGCCTGGCGGTCTGCCCGTGGAACAAGTTCGCGAACCGCGCGGCCGAGCCGGATCTGCGGCCGCGGATCGAGCTCGCCGCGCCGCGCCTGGAGGCGCTTTCCGCCCTCGACGACGCCGGCTTCCGCCGGGTCTTCTCCGGCTCGGCGATCAAGCGGCTCGGGCGCGACCGGTTCGTGCGCAACGTGCTGATCGCGATCGGCAATTCCGGGAATGTCGCGCTTGCGCCGAGCGCGGAGCGGCGGTTGGGCGACGACTCGCCGCTGGTCCGGGCGATGGCGGTCTGGGCGCTGTCCCGTCTGCTGCCGCCGGCCGATTTTGGGCGCCTGCGCAGCCGTCGCCTGCCGGGCGAAACCGATCCCGATGTCCGCGGCGAATGGCGATAGGATCGCGGTCATGGCGCCGACTCGCGACAGAATCGACCGGCGGCTCTCGGTAGCGCCGATGATGGACCGGACCGACCGGCATGAGCGGTATTTGCTGCGGCTGATCGCGCGGCCGGCGCTGCTCTACACCGAGATGATTCCGACGGCGGCGATCCTGCGCGGCGACCGCCGGCGATTCCTCGATTTCGACGCCGCCGAACATCCGGTCGCGCTGCAACTCGGCGGCGGCGACCCCGAGGCGCTCGCCGAGTGCTGCCGGATCGCCGAGGGTTGGGGTTACGACGAGGTGAACCTCAATCTCGGCTGCCCGAGCCAGCGGGTCGGCCGGGCCCGCTTCGGCGCCTGGCTGATGGCCGAGCCCGATCTGGCCGCGCGCTGCGCCGAGTCCATGCGCCGGACGACAACGCTGCCGGTAACGGTCAAGACGCGCATCGGCATCGACGAGACCGACGACTACGAGCACTTCGCCCGCTTCGTCGACGCCATCGCCGAAATCGGCGTCGATGTCTTCGTCATTCACGCCCGCAAAGCGATTCTTACCGGCCTCAGCCCGAAGGAGAACCGGGAGATCCCGCCGCTGCGCTACGAGATGGTCCACCGGCTGAAGGCCGACAGACCGGCGCTGACGGTGATCGTCAACGGCGGCTTGCGCACCGCGCGGGACGCGCTCGCCCAACTCGGCCCGACCGACGGCGTCATGCTCGGCCGGGCGGCTTACGAGACCCCCTATGTCCTGGCCGAAATCGTATCGGCCCTTTGGCCTGACATCGCCCCGCCGCCGCGCGAAGCCGTGCTCGAGGCTTATGCCGGGTACGCCGCCCGCCGGCTCGCCGAAGGCGTGCCGCTGTGGCGCATGACCCGTCACCTGCCCGGTCTCTACCAGGGCGCGCCCGGCGCGCGCGCCTGGCGCCGCGCGCTCGCCGAGGGCGCCCGCCGTCCCGGCGCCGGCGCCGGCCTGATCCGCCAGGCCGCCCGCCTGATCGAGGCCGCGGACCCGACCGCGGCGTGAAAACCGCGGCGAGGTCAACGGACCGACGCGGGCGATCGGCTCGTTGTCTTCGCGCGAAAGCATGCCGCCCCTCCGGTCAGTGCAGCTCCATCAGGCGGCCGAAGCCGGGCGTCCGGTCGGCGATGCCGTTGTGGCGCAGCGCATGCCAGTAGGTCGCGGTCATCACCGCGATCACCGGCTTGCCGAGCCAGCGCTCGGCTTCGGCCGCGACATAGGCCATCGGCAGGTTCGCGCCGAACTGGACGATCGCATCGATGTCGGCGCCGTCGACCTTGCGCACCGCCTCGCGCAGCGCGTCCTCGGAGATGTGGGCGATGTTGACCGGGCTGTCGCAGGCCAGGCATTCGGTGCGAACCAGCTCGTAGCCGGTCTCCTCGGCGAACGCTTCCAGGTGGCCGATCGCGACGGGGTAGTAGGGACAGACGATCGCGATCCGCCTGATGTCTTCGCCACAGGCCCTGAGCGCGGCGGGCAGGGCGTCTGCGGCCTGGGTCACGCCGATGTCCAGCCCGGCGCGATCCTTGATCCGCCGCTCGATCTTGCGGGCCGGCTCCAGCCCGCCGCCCCAGATGCTCTCGGCCGAGATCCCGAGTATCAGATGGTCCGGGCGGCAGGTCATCACCCGGTCGATCGATTCCTCCAGCGCCACGTCGATGCGCCGGATGAGCTCGTCGAAATCCGCATCCGAGCCGATCGGATCGTCCGGGATATGCATGCGCGAGATGTGGTTGGTCACCCCCTTGGGCGCCATCGCGTCGTAATGCGGCTGGACGATCGTGTTGGTGGACGGGGTGACGACCCCGAATTTCATGCGCCAGGCCCAGGCGTCGACCATGGATGTCCTCCTCCCCCTCGGCGAACGTTACCCGGCGCAACGCCGACCGCGCCGGATCCCGCCGGTCGCGGTCCTCGGCGGGTCGTCGACGACCTCGACCGCGTGCGGCTTCATGATCCCCGCCTCCGCGGCGACTATGCGGCGACTATAAGGCGACCATAACAAGCCGCACGGCCCCGATCCATGCCGCCCGATCCATGCCGCCCGATCCATGCCGAAGGAGCCCGCCATGCACGCCGAGCACAGCCTGACCGAGATCGCCGGGCGCATCCTGGTCGGCGGCTATTTCCTGATCATGCTGTGGAAGAACCTCCGGCTCTACGCCTGGAACGTCGAGCGCATGGGCGCGAACGGCGTGCCGTTCCCGGAAATCGTGCTGCCGGCGGGTTTCGCGGTCCAGTTCGTCGGCGCAATGATGGTGCTGATCGACTACCGGACCGGGATCGGCGTGACCCTGCTGCTGGTCTTCACCTTCGTTGCGACGGCGATCTTCCACCGCTATTGGCGGATGGACGATCCGGTGCGGCGCAACTACCACATGCTTCTGGGCCTCAACAACATGGGCCTGACCGGCGGGCTGCTGCTGCTCTTCTGAGCCGGTCCGCACGCCCGTTGACGCTTCCCGGCCCAATGACAATCATGCGGGTCGAACCCAGGGAGGCGGAATGAGCGAAAAGGGGATCGGGGCCAGCGTACTCCGCAAGGAGGATGGGCGCTTCATGACCGGGCGCGGCAACTACGTTGCCGACATCGCGGCGGCCAACATGGTCGATATCGCCTTCGTGCGCAGCCCGGTCGCCCATGGCCGCGTCATCGGCGTGACCAGGCCGCCGGGCGCCGGGAACCGGGTGCTGACGGCGGCGGACCTGACCGGCGTCGAGCCGATGCGGGCACCCTCCAGGCTGCCGGGCTACAAGGCCTCGGACTATCCGGCGCTCGCCACCGGCAAGGTGCGTTTCGTGGGCGAGCCGGTGGTGGCCTGCGTCGCCGAAACCCGCGCGGAAGCCGAGGATCTCGCCCAGGCGGTCGAGGTCGAATACGACGAATTGCCGCCGGTCGTCGACATGCTGGAGGCCCGCGCGCCCGACGCGCCGCTGGTGCATGAGGCCTGGGGCGACAACGTGGTTCTGGAGACCCGCATCGACGGCGACATGGACGATGCGATCGCCCGCGCCGCCCACTCGGTGACGCGCGAGGTCCGGATGAGCCGGCAGGCGATGGTGCCGATGGAGGCGCGGGCGGTGCTCGCCCAATGGGACCACCGGATGGACCAGCTCGTCGTCTACACCTCGACCCAGGTGCCGCATTTGATCCGCTCCGGGCTCGCGATGTTCCTCGGGCTGGAGCAGCGCCGGGTCCGGGTGATCGCGCCCGATGTCGGCGGCGGGTTCGGGCTGAAATGCTATGTCCAGCCCGAGGAGCTGGTGGCATCCTGGTGCGCGATCGCCATGAACCGGCCGGCGCGCTGGATCGAGGATCGGCGCGAGCACCTGATCGCCGACGCCAACTGCCGCGAGCACCACTACCGGATCACTGCGCACGCCGACGAGACCGGCAGGATCCTGGGGATCGAGGGCGAGATCACCGTCGATGCCGGCGCCTACTCGATCTACCCGTTCACCAACTGCCTGGAAGCCGCGATGGCCGGCGGCAATTTGTTGGGCCCCTATGCGATCGGCGCCTACCGGGCGAAGACCTGCACCGTGGCGACCAACAAGCCGCCGCTGGTGCCCTATCGCGGCGTCGCGCGGCCCGGCGCAGCGTTCGCGATGGAGACGCTCATCGATGCGGTGGCGCAGACCGTCGGGCGCGAGCCGCACGAGCTTCGCATCGACAACATGGTGCCGGCATCGGCCATGCCGTTCACCAACGCCGCCCGCAAGACCTTCGATTCCGGCGACTATCCGCTGGCCGTCGCCAAGGTCGCCGCGATGATCGACGTCGAGGCCGTCCGCGCGCGCCAGCGCCAGGGAGAGCCGGATGGCAGGGTGATCGGGCTGGGCTTCGGCAGCTATACCGAGCAGACCGCGCACGGCACCTCGGTGTTTGCGAGCTGGGGCGTTCAGATGGTGCCGGGTTACGAACAGGCCGGCGCCAGGCTGACCCCGGACGGCGGGCTGGAGCTCAAGGTCGGCGTCCAGAGCCACGGCCAGGGGATGGAGACCACGCTCGCCCAGATCGCCTGCGAGGTCCTGGGCATCGACCCCGCCAACGTCTCGGTCGTCCACGGCGATACCGGGGTGACGCCCTATTCGACGGGCACCTACGCCTCGCGCTCGATCGTCATGGCGGGCGGCGCGGTCTCGCGCGCCTGCAAGGTCCTGGCCGAGCGGATGGCGACGATCGGCGCCCACCTGATGCAGTGCGAGCGTGACCAGGTCGTCGTCGCCGGCGGCGTCGTGTCGGGACCGGCCGGCGAGGTGCCGTTCTCCGAGATCGGCCGGGTCTGGTACATGAACCCCGAGGAGCTTCCGGGGGACGTCGACATGGGCGGGGTCGAGGCGGTCATGGGCTACCGGCCCGATCCCGACCACGGCACCTTCTCGTACTCGACCCACGCCGTGGTGATCGCGCTCGACCCCGAGACCGGCGCGGTCGAGGTGCTCGATTACGCGGTCGTCGAGGATTGCGGCGCGATGGTCAATCCGATGGTGGTCAGCGGCCAGTGCCATGGCGGCGCGGCTCAGGGGATCGGCACCGCCCTGTTCGAGGAATCGCCGTTCGATTCGGCCGGCCAGCCGCTCGCTTCGACATTCGCCGACTATCACCTGCCGGGCGCCTCGGAGGTGCCGGCGATCCGCATCGAGCACATGATCACCCCCTCGCCGCATACCGAGTTCGGGCTGAAGGGGGTCGGCGAGGGCGGCACGATCCCGACCCCGGGCGCGATCGCGAATGCGGTCAACGACGCGCTCAGCGCCTTCGGGGCGGAGGTCGACCGGACGCCCATCACGCCGCGCCGCATCCTGGCGGCGATCGCGGCGGCACAAGGGGAGGCGGCATGAAACCGGCCAAGTTCGACTACGCCCGGCCGGGCGACGTCCCGGAGGCGGTGCGCCTGCTGGGCTCGACCGGGGGGTTCAACAAGCCGCTCGGCGGGGGCATGTCGCTCGGCCCGATGATGAACCTGCGGCTCGCCCAGCCCGACCTCGTGGTCGAGATCCGCGGGATCGAGGCGCTCGGGCGCAGCGAGGACCGCGGCGATACGCTGTTCATCGGCGCCGGCGCGACGCACGCGATGATCGAGGACGGGAAGATCCCCGACGGCACCAACGGCATGATGGGCTTCGTCGCCGGACAGATCGCCTACCGGGCGGTGCGCAATCGCGGCACCATCGGCGGCAGCATCGCCCATGCCGATCCGGCGGCGGACTGGCCGACCGCGCTCCTGAGCCTGGGCGCCGATGCGGTCATCGCGGGTCCCGGCGGCGAGCGCCGGGTCGACCTGGCCGATTTCCAGCGCGCCGCGTTCACCGTCGCGCTGGAGCCCGATGAGATCGTCACCGGGCTCGCCGTCCCGAAACTCTCCGCGCAGGCGAAATGGGGCTACTACAAGATCTGCCGCAAGCCCGGCGAGTTCGCCGATTCGATCGGGGCCGCGGTCTTCGATCCGGCGCGCGGCTTCTGCCGCGTCGTCCTGGGCGCGACCGACGGCGCGCCGCTCCAGGTGCCGGCGCTCGCCGAGCGGATCGCGGGCTCGGGAAGTGGCGATGTCGGGATCGACGATGCGAAACAGGCGCTCGCCGGCCAGGGCGCGGTGTTCGACGACTACGATAGCCAGATCCATGCCGTCGCGCTCAGCCGGGCAATCAAGGGAGCATTCGCGTCATGAGCGAGGTCTGCCTAACCATCAACGGCAGGGCCGTCAGCGCCTCGGTCGAGCCGCGCACCAGCCTGGCGGACTTCGTGCGCGAGAACCAGCGCCTGACCGGCACCCATCTCGGTTGCGAGCACGGCGTGTGCGGCGCCTGCACGGTGATGATCGATGGCGAGCCGATGCGCTCGTGCATCACCTTCGCGGTGAGTTGCGAAGGGGCCACGGTGACCACCATCGAGGGTTTCGACGACGACGAGGTGATGGAAGACCTGCGCCAGGCCTTCACCGCGCATCACGGCCTGCAATGCGGCTACTGCACGCCCGGTATGCTGGTGACCGCGCGCGACATCGTCACCCGGCTGCCGGACGCCGACGAGAAGCGCGTCCGGCTGGAGCTGTCGGGCAATCTATGCCGCTGCACCGGCTATGTCGGGATCGTCCGGGCCATCCTTGCGGTTCTGGACAAGCGCGCGGGCGCCTGAGCCGAATCCGCGGTCCTCAGGACGGCGTCGCCCAGGCGCGCTCCTCGTGGCCCGGCGCGTAGGCCATGTTGGTCTGGTCCGGGTTGCGGTTGACCAGAGGCCGGGCATAGAGCGGGTGGGTCATCGAACGGATTTCGTGCTCGAGCGTGAACAGCACGTCGCCGCTGTCGACATCGGTGATGTCCATGAACCGGTATTGGCGCCGATCGTCTTCTTTGCTGATCAGCCCGCGTTCGCCGAGACGGCGATAGGGTCCGGAGAAATCCGCGACGTAGATCTGGATGTGATGGCCGTCATAGGGCGCTTCCGGCGCATCGGTTTCGCGGAACACCAGCGATTGGCCGACGCCGGCGCCGACGCAGGCGGCCGGCGCGTCCTCGTTATCCTCGACCGCCGTCGGGGCGCCGAAGACCGTCTCGTAGAACCGCGCGATGCCCGCGGCCGTTCCCGACGGGACGTCCAGGCGCACATAGGGCATGCCGAGCGAAACACGGCCGAACCGCTTTCCGGGGCCGTGCACCCGGAACCGGTTGCCCCACGGGCAGGTCACGTCGACATGGTCGCTGGCGGGGCCGTTGGCGGGCGTGAAATCGAAGCCGGTCGCGGCCAGCGGCTCGCGGACGCCGTCCAGCCGCGCGAGCAGGCCCATCGAGGTCCGGGCTGACGAGCCCGACCGCACCGCGCAGCCTCTGGGCGTCGCCCGTCGGCAGGTGGAGCTGGCTGCGCCCGACATTGATCCACATATTGGTCACCCCGGTCACCAGATAGGGATCGCGGGTGAGCCCGAGCCCGGTGACGTAGAACAGCGTCGCCAGCCTCTGATCCGGCACGCGCACGTTGACGTGCTCGAGCGCGACGATGTTGCCGACATCCTCGGCCGTTCGATCGAAGGTCTTCGCCACGGTCCATCCCCCGGCTGGTTGCGGTCTCGATACCGGAAGCCTGGCAGCGTCCGGCGGTTGGATGTAGTCCACGCTCCGGCCGACAATCGGGACCGCCAGCCAGAGGGCGAGCGACAGCGCCCCGGCGCTCCGCAACCTCGTCGTCGTCGTCGGCGGCGGTAAGAAGGAGCCCGGCGTCCGCCCGCCACTCCCGACGTGTTACGCGCCGGGCTCTGCGCCGAGCTTCTCGAGCACCGCCTCGACCTCCGGCCGGTCGCGGTAGTCGCGGCTGGAGAACCGGTGGCGGACGATGCCCTCGGCGTCCAGCACGACGATCATCGGCTTGGCGAAGCCGTACCACCGGCTGGTCTTGGGCGCGCTCGGGTCGATCAGGCCGAATGCCGAGATGATGCGCGAACCCTTGTCCGAAAGCAGGGGGTAGGCAATCCGCCTGCGCTCCGCGAAGTCGGCGAGTCTGGACGCAACATCGTAGGTGACCGCCGCCAGCGCGTAGCCGAGCCGCATAACCTCATGGATCTGTCGATTCCAGGCGACCGCCTGGGACTTGCAGTGGGGTCACCAATCGAAGGACCGGGAGAATATCAGGATCAGCCCGCGCTTGCCGCGCAGCGACCGGAAGTCGCGCTCGACCCCCATGTGATCGTTGGCGACGATCAACGCCGTAACGTCGGCGCCGATCTCCGGTCCGAGATCGAGCCGATCGACGGCGTCGGCGGCCTGCGCCGGCGGGCCGACGAGCCCGCCGATCGTCAAAGCCGCCAGCGCGACAGCGAAAGCGGTCGCCCGCAGCAGCGCCCCGGCCCGATTCGACCGCGCCCGATTTGACCGCATCGATCTCTCCGCGTTAAGATGCGCCGTAGCCACGGCCGGAGCATGTATGACCGGCCGGGAATTCATAATCAATTGATTGTGAGAAGTCGTGCGTGGATCGCAGAAGTCGTGCGCGGATCGAGCCGGTCGAGGGCGATGACAGGCGGTCCCGATATTCTGGCGCAGATCGACCGGTCGCTGTCGGCGACCGGGTTGTTCGTGCGCGGCGGGTTCCAACCGCAGCCCGCCGACGGCGTGCCCGACTTGGCCGACGGTCGCCCGGCGCGGACCGTGGTCCTGATCGGCAATGCCGGCGGGGCTCTGTGGCGCGCCTTCGCCGCGGCGCGCGCCCGGGAGCCAGGCGCCTTCGATCCGCGTCACCCCATGGACCGATGGATGCGGCCGCGCATCGAAGCCGCTGCGGCCGCGCTCGGCGCCGAGCCGGTCTTTCCCAATGACGGGCCCCCGTTCGTTCCGATCCTCGATTGGGCCCAGCGCGCCGAGCCGGTCTACCGCTCGCCCATCGGCATCGTGATCCACCCCGAATTCGGTCTGTGGCACGTCTACCGCGCGGCGCTGCTGTTCGCCGAGCGACTGGATGTCGGGGCGCGCGAGGACCGGCCGAGCCCGTGCGAGACCTGCGCCGAACGGCCGTGCCTGAAGGTCTGTCCGGTGGACGCGTTCGAGCCCGACCGGTTCGCCGCCGAACGCTGCGCCGGCCATGTCGAATCCGCGGCCGGCGCGGCCTGCCGGGAGCGTGGCTGCCTGGCGCGGCGGGCCTGTCCGGTGGCCCCGGAAATGCGCTATCCGCGCGACGCCCAGGCCTTCCACACCGCGGCGCTGCTCGGCGCCGTCCGGCGCGGCTTCGGCGCCGCCCGATGACCGGCCGCAACTTCCACAGCGACAACGTCGCGCCTTCCACGGCGACAACGTCGCGCCGGTCCATCCCGACGTGATGGCCGCGATCGCGCGGGAGAATGATCGCGCAGGTGAATGACGGACCCTCCTCGTCCTGCGGTGCGGACGCGGTCTCGGCTCGGCTCGATGACCCGGTGGGCGACATCTTCGG
This sequence comes from Alphaproteobacteria bacterium, assembly GCA_965202905.1. GTDB lineage: Bacteria > Pseudomonadota > Alphaproteobacteria > MPNO01 > MPNO01 > CAYFYS01. Next base: position 2,890,940 of record OZ241868.1, read on the forward strand.
CGCCGATCTGCGGATCGCGCCGGCGGCCAGCGGCGTCGCCGCCAACGCGCTTGCGCGCGCCTCGGCTGCCCGCCGTCGGCGATCACGGCCGAGGCGGGCATCGACGCGCTGGCGATGGGAACCTCCAGGAACGGCGCGCTGAATGCCGAGGCGGTGGTCTTCTTCGACACGGCGCTCGCCGAGGGCCTGGGTCCGATGCGCAAGCGCTCGGGTCATTTCTATTCGAAGATGCGCTCTCCCGGCGCCCTCGTTCAGCCGTCTCGCTCCGCCGCCATCCGCTCGCGCCGTCGTGTCATGCGTTGGGCGAGGCTCGCTGCGGCGCCCGGGCGGCTCCAAGGGCAGACGGCGATGCAGATCCCGCAGCCCTGGGTGTCGTTGAAATAGGGGATGCACTTGTCGAAATCGACGTACCAGCGCTCGACGCCGCGGACCCACTGACGCTCGCGGTGGATGGCGTCGGGCGGGCAGGCAGCGGTGCAGACCCGGCAGTTCAGACAAAAATCGTCGGCCCCGAAGACCTCGGGCGCATCGGCGACCAGCGGCATGTCGGTGAGGACCCCGGCCAGCCGGAAGGCGGAGCCGTACTCGCGATTGATCATCGAGCCGTGCTTGCCGAGCTCGCCCAGCCCGGCCGCGATCGCCGCCGGGATCAGGGTGACCGGGCCGGCCGTCGGCCCGCCGTGCGGGCGTGCGTGATAGCCTTCGCCCTGGATGAAGTTCGCGACCGCGCGCGCGGCGCGGGTGCCGCGATTGTACTGCGCCATCGTCTCGACCGCGGCGTCGATCCCGGGCGCCTTGGCGAGCTCGTCATGGTCCATCGCGACCCCGATCATGACGATCCAGGGCTCGGCGGCCTCGAAGCCGTCGAAAATCCACTCGGGGTCGAGCGCGGCGATACCCACGAGATCCGCCTCGCCGGCGAGCGCGCGGGCCTTTACGCGTGCGCTCCACTCCTCCGGGGTTGCGGTGCTCGGCGCGTCCGGTTTCCGCGGCGCCTGCTTTGCGCCGCGTCCGCCGTATTTGAGATGAAAATCCTTGAGCGGCTCGTGCGCCTCGAACTGCTCCATGTAGTAGTCCTGCAGCGCCTTGTGCGGAATGTCGGCGGTGTAGTGCCAGTAGACCGGGCTCGGCCGTCGGCGGGTGCGCTCGCCCCGGCCGTTGACGGCGTTGCCGGAAATGTCCGGGAACAGCCGAAGCTGGCGCTCCGGCGGCCGGTAGACCGGCTTGGGCGGTTTGGCCATGTCATCCCCGCTCTGTTGACGCCGTGTTGACGCCGTTACCGTCAGGCTAACCCTTTTCGGATCAGGTTCGCACCGACGATCATCAGGAAGACGAACACCCCCTTGGAAAAGACCTCCGGCGACAGCCGGCAGCGTATCGCCTGGCCGAACCACATCCCGGCCAGCGAGGGGATCAGCGCGGCTGCGCCGATCGGAGCGGTGGTCGCATTCAGCGCCCCTTCGTCGATCAGGGCGGCGGCCCAGAAAAAAGACGTCAGGAAAAACGAAAGGCTGATTGCCTGGAGAAAGGTCTCCCGGTCGAGCGCCAGCGCCTGGAAATAGATCGCGATCGGCACGCCGATCGATCCGGTCAGTCCGGTCAGCACGCCGGAGAAGAAACCGACGACAGGCGACGCCAACCCCTCGCGCCGGACCGGCAGGCGAACTCGGACGGCGAAGACGTTCATCAGGGAATAGAGGATGATCACAACGCCGAGGCCGGCGCCTGCCAGGCTCTGGTCGACGATGAACAGCAGCGCCGTGCCGCCCCAAACGCCCGCCGCAAGCGTGAGGTTGAGCGACCAGAACCGACGGAACAGCGCGAGCGCGGCGCCGCCCTGAAGGACCTGCCACAGGTTGGTCGCCATCACCGGGATGATGATCAGCGGCATCGCCTCGCGGACGCCGATGACGACGGTGAGCACCGAAATCGCGGTCAGCGGCAGACCGAGCCCGATGACTCCCTTGACGCAGCCGGCGAACAGGAAGGCCGCGAGCGCCGTCGCGATGGCGATCGGCTCAAGCGGCATGGCTCGGTTTGCGCGGCGGCGCGGGCCCGGCTAATTTCGCCCCATGCCGCTCAGCCCTCAGCTTCGCCATCTGATCGAGACCGCCGCGCCGCTGTTCGCCGGCGAGGCGGAGGTGGTCCGCACCTACTGGGAGTCTCCGGTCCGCACCCGGGAGACCGATCTCCGCTGGCTCGAACTCCAGGTCTTCAAGGAGTTCAAGGGCTCCGGAGTCGGAGACTTCGACAATCGCGGCGTCATCATGGGCCCGCTGACCGAGACGCTGGATCTGCTGCCGCGGATGGATGTCGCGCCCGGCGTCACCCGGCACCGCATCCGCGGCCTCCTCGAGGGGCTTTACCAGGAGTTCACCCATCTGGTCGCATTCGCCGACGTCTACGACGCGATCCGGCCGGAGGGCGCGCCCCCGCTCGACCCCCATCGCTGCGCCGGCTGGCCCGAGGACGACATGCTCACCCGGCTGCGCTATCGCACGCTTGCGGAGAACGGCGAGATCGGCCGGCGCGCGAGCAAGTTCTCCGAAGGCGGGTACTGCACGCTGTTCCGCGAAGGCATGGCGATCGCCGGCCGCGGCGGCGCCGATGCGCTGATCGCCGAGGCCTGCGCCCTGGTCTACGAGGACGAGTTCGCGCACATGCTCGAGGGAATCGTCGGGCTCGACGATACGGGGATGGCCGACGCCGACTGGACGCGGATGGAGGCGCTGGTCGTCGATCTCCTCAAGGCGCGGGTGCGGATGCGCAATGGGCAGTTCTCCCGCCCGCTCAGCCCCGCGCGCGTGGCCGGGATCGACGCCGGCCGCATCGCGCCGGTCGCCTTCGACTATGACCGCGCCGAGGCCCTCATCGGCCACTGAGTCGGCCACCGAGACCGTCGCCGATGTCGGCGTTCTCCGAGACCAGCGCATGCCCCGCCGCTTCGGCCTCGTGCTGCAGCATGATCGAGAAATCGATGTCGGTATGGCCATGGCCGACGACCGCCGAAACGATCTCCCGGGTGAGCGCGGTCACCGGCATCGGCACGTCGAGCGCCTTGCCGAGCGCGAGGCCGAGGTCCAGATCCTTGCGGAGCAGCGGCGGCGTGAAGGTCGTGGTGTAGTCGAGGTTGACGAACGCCGGCGTCTTGTAGCGGGTGAAGGTCGAGCCCATGACCGAAGCGTTCATGAACTCCAGGAACGCCTCGCGCGAGACGCCGGCGCGCTCGGCCAGCACCGTGATCTCGGCCATACACTGGGTGACCACGCCCAGCATCACGTTGTGGCAGATCTTGCAAGTCCGGGCCGAATCGCCTTCGCCGACATAGGTCACGCCCGAGGGCGCCATCGCGGCCAGCATCGGCCGGACCTCGTCGAAGACCGCGCGCGGACCCGAGGCGACGATGGTCAGGCGCCCGGCCTCGACCACCTTGCCGTTGCCGCTGACCGGCGCGACCAGGAACACCGCCCCGCGATTTTCGAGCGCCGCGCGCACGTCCCGGGAGGCCTCCTCGTCGACCGAGGAGCAGTCGACGACAATGCGCGGCGTCGCCGCCCCGTTCGACAGCAGCCCCTGAGGCCCGGCGATCACGCTGCGCAGATCGTCGGGTCCGGCGACCATGGTGAAGACCACGTCCCGGTCGGCAAGGGCGGCCGGGGCGTCGACGATCGCGCCGCCGGAGCCTGTCAGCGGCTCGGCCTTGGCGCGGGTGCGATTGTAGACGCTCACGTCGTATCCGGCCTCGAGCAGCAAGCCCGCCATCGGAAATCCCATCCGGCCGGCCCCGATCCAGCCGACGGTCGCGGAGTCGCTGGCGCTGTCGGTCATGTCGGCCGGTCTCCTCGTCATCGTGGCTTTGGCGCAGGGTGCGACGCAGGGTGCACGACTGGACCCGGTTACGCCAGACCGAATCCCGGCAGTTCGTCGGCGGCGAAATCGGGCGCGGTCGGGCCGAAGGGGATTTTCTCGCCCGGCCGGCGCGGCGGCGCGGGCGGCCTGGCCAGCGCGACCTCGGCGGTCAGCATCATGCCGGCGACCGAGACCGCGTTGCGCAGCGCCGCGCACACGACACTGAGCGGGTCGGCGATACCGGCGTCGATCAGGTCCTTGACAACGCCGTCGGAGGCATCGAACCCGAGATCGCGATCGTCGCTTTGCGCAACCGCCGCGACGACGGTCCTGCCGGGCGCGCCGGCGTTGTCGGCGATCTGACGCAGCGGCGCCGCAAGCGACGCGGCGAGGACCCGCGCGGCGGACCCGTCGGCGGAAAGCGCGCGCGCGGCGTGGAGCAGGGCCGCGCCGCCGCCCGGCACCACGCCGCCGGACAGCGCCGCCCGGGCGGCGCGTGCGGCGTCGCGCGCGCTCTCGCAGCCGATGGCGATCTCGGCTTCCGAGGCGCCGCCGACCTTCACCATTGCGACACCGCCGGACAGCCGCGCCAGCCGGTCTTCGAGAAGCATGCGGTCGTAATCGGTCCGGGCCAGAGCCGCCGCGTTGCGGAGCTCGGCCCGGCGGTCGGCGATCAGGGCCGGATCGCCGTCGCCATCGATGATCAGCGTCTCGTCCTTGGAGAGCAGGATACGCCGTGCGCCGCCCAGGACCCCGGCGCCGACTCGGGCGAGCGACAGACCCTTGTCGGCGGCGACGACCCGGGCGCCGGTCAGCGTCGCCGCATCCTCCAACGCCGCACGTCGCCGCTCGCCGAAATGAGGCGCGCGCGCGGCGACCAGCCGCAGCCCGCCGCGGATCTTGTTGGCGGTCAGAGTCTGGAGCGCCTCGCCCTCGATCGTCTCGGCGATCACGGCAAGCGGCCGGCGGGTGCGCACCGCGGCTTCGAGCAGCCGCAGCAGCGGCTCGTGCCGGTCGAGCTTGCCGTCATGCAGCAGGAGCAACGGCCGGTCGTACTCGCACAGCAACGTGTCCGGGTCGGTCATGAAATAGGGGCTCGAATAGCCCTGATCGAAGCGGATGCCGCGGACGATCTCGAACCCCGTCTCGCGCCCCTGACCCGACTCGACGGAGACGACGCCGTCGGCGCCGACCGCTTCGACCGCCGCCGCGGCGATCGCGCCGATCCCGGCGTCGCCGCCGGCGGCGGCCGTGGCGGTGCGGATCAGCGCCGCCCCGGGCCCGACCGGCCTCGCCGCGTCTGCGAGCGCCGTCAGCACCGTTCGACCCGCGCGGTCGAGACCGGCCTTGAGCGCCAACGGATCGAAGCCGGCCGCGACCAGCTTCAGCCCTTCGTCCAGGATAGCCGCGGCGAGCACGGTTGCGGTCGTCCGGCCGTCGCCCGCCTCGTCCGCGGTGCGGGTTGCGGCCCGGCGGACCAGCCGCGCGCCCATATCCGCGAAGCGGTCGGCAAGCTCGATCTCTTCGGCGATGCGCGCGCCGTCCCGTGTCGGCCGCGGCGCGCCCCCGCCGCCCTCGATCAGGACTGTCCGGCCGGCCGGGCCCAGGCTCACCCGCACGGCGTCCGCCAGGACGCGCGCGCCGGCGATCAGCCGGAGACGCGCCGCGCCGCCGAACGCCAGACGGCCGGCCGACACCGTCTACCGTCCCGGCTTCCCGGCGCGGCGGCGCCGGGGGGAGCAGCGCCGGGGCGCCCAGGTCATCTCACCCGCACGCGATCAGACCGGGAAGACCAGGTTGTTGTCGATCATGACGGTGTCGTAGACGCATTTGCGGTCCTCGAACAGCAGCGTATCGCCGTTGCGGACCAGGACGTCGTAGGACTTGCCGACCTGGTGGAGGGTGCTGTGCTCTTCGACCAGGGTCTGCAACAGAAGGTAGCTCGCCTCGGCGGCGATCCTCGGCCCGTCGACCGACCGGATCCGGGTGTTGGAGATCCGGAGCTGGAAGTAGCGCGGCGCATACATCTCGGTGTTGCGCAGCGCGAAGGCGCGGTCCCTGAGCATCGCCTTGCCTTCGCAGTAGATCAGCCCGAGCGGCAGCCCGGCATCGTCGTTGTCGCGCGCGATCACCTTGTAGTTGGCGTCCTCGGTGAAGTACTCGGGCCAGCTTTCGATCTCGCCGCGTTCCAGCACCGCGGCGTATTCGTAATAGAGTTCCTCGACCTCGAACCGCGCTTCACGGAACTTCGCGCGGCCGATCGGCCCTTGCGCCCCGGCTGGAACGCGGCCCGCCATTCCTACCCCGCCATTCCTACAGAGCCATGACGGTTCGGTAGTACCGGTACATCGCCCTGATCGCGCGCTCGGTGATGATCGTGGATGTGTTCTCCTCGTCATCGCCCAGCATCGCCAGCCCGACCCGCGGCATCGAGCGTCGTAGCCCATCCTGGACGAACTTCAGCGCCTCGTTGTCCTCGATCCCGAGGAACCCGCCCGGCCCGAAGACGTTGTTCTGGCGCAGACGGTGCCGCGTCATCTCCTCGTCATCGGAGGCGCGGCCGAAGACGGCCCAGATCATCATCAACTCGTTCGGACCGCGCGGCGCGATGATGCGCGTGTTCAGGATATTGGTCTGCCGGAGCGCGCTGAGATTGGGAAAGATCGTCATCGCCACGCCCGACCACGGCGAGTCGCCGAACTCGCGAACGAAGTCGAGCACGCTGGGATCGTTCAGCTCATAGCCCTCCTTGAAGGCCTGCATGTCCGCCTGCTCTTCCTCGTCGACCTGCGGTGCGCCATCGGGCCGGCGCGACTTCAGCGCGCTGTGACGGCCGGTCGGATCGACCAGGATGTCGGACTCGTTGCTGGTCACGAACAGGCCGAAAGTCGTCAGGTAAGTATGGAGCAGCGTCGCGTGATAGGGGTCCTTCAGGTTCTCTTGATAGAGTTTCCAGTTACCCGGCAGGATGTTGCGGTGAAGGCCCAGCAGCCGCAACTCCTCGCCCGGGAAGATCGAGTTGAACTGCTCGAGGATCTCCGGTCCCAGATAATCCGCCAGCGGCGGCGTCTCGGACGAGGCGGTGGCGAAGGCCGCGCCGTGATGGGTCTGCACCCGGAACTTGCGCAGCCCGTGCTCTTCCATCTCGAACGGCCGGGTCATGCCGCCCCTGCCCTTAACCCCGCGGCGGAACGGGATCGCGACCAGATCGCCCTTCAGGTCGTAGGTCCAGTTGTGGTAGGGGCAGATGAAGGCCTCGGCGGTGCCGCGATACTCCCGGCAGTACTCGGCGCCGCGGTGGGCGCAGCGGTTCTCGAAGACGTGAACCGCGCCGTCCCTGTCGCGGGCGACCACGACCGGGACGTCGCCGACGAAGGAGCGGAAATAGTCACCGGGATTCGGCGCCTCGCATTCGAGGCCGACGAAGTTCCAGTGCGCGCCGAGGAAGATCCGTTCCTGTTCCAGCGCATAGATGCCGGGATCGGTATAGATCCAATCGGGCACCTCGCCCTCGTCGGCGGGCCACGACAGATCGGCCGGCGGCCCGGCGGGCGGCGCGTTCCGGCGATACCCCTCGATCGTATCCATGTTCGGTCTCCCGGTTCCGTGACCGCTCGAGATCGAGTATCCGCCGCGCCGCGACGGTCCACAAGGCCCAAACGGACGCGGCTGGTGGATCAACCGAGATATTGAATCCCCCGGTGAATCTCCCGGTGAATCCCCCGGCCGATGATGATCGGGCGACCATGACGCATTCGAATGTCTCGATAAGTTGATCCATCGACAGAAAACCGGCGGTTCGAAGCGAAGGATTCGAACCGCCGGGCCATCGGTGCGCCGCGCGCAGTAGCGCGAGGCGGGTGGTTCGAAGCGAAGGATTCAAACCGCCGGGTCATCGGTGCGCCGCGCGCAGTAGCGCGAGGCGGGTGGTTCGAAGCGAAGGATTCGAACCACTAGGCCATCGACGCCAGCTCCTCGAGAAGGTAGGTGCGGAACAACGCATAGTTCTCGACCATCGGGAAATGGCCGATCCCCTTCATCACCGTGAACCGGCATCCGGGGATCGCCTCGGCGACCGCCCGGGTCATCGCCGGCGTCGCCGAATAGTCGAACTCGCCGGTCAGCAGCGAGACCCGGCACCGATCGGCGTCGATGCGCTTGATGTCCTCGCGCGCGTCCCAGTCCTCGCAATAGTAGTAGACGTCGCCCTTGTAGACGCCGGGCCCGGACTGGCTGTAGTACCACCAGTTCTCCCGGCGGCCGGCCTCCGGCGACGCCGGCCCGTTGAGGCCGTAGGTGTAGCACGCCGCGAGCTCGCCGCCGTGGATCGCCGGGTGGTGCAGGAAGGCGTTGTCGCGGCCTTCGGCGAAGGCGGCGCTCTCCAGCCCGACGATCCCGGCGATCTCGTCCGGGTAGTCCGCGGCGATTTTGAGGACGATCGCCCCGCCCATCGAGCAGCCCATCACGACCGGCCGCTCCAGCCCCAGCGCGCGCCAGAAATCGCGGATCAGCCCGAGATAGACCCCGGTCGTCAGCCGGTACTTTTCCAGCCACCATTCCTCAGGCGGGTTGGAGCGGCCGTGAAACGGCAGGTCGAAGGCGAGCACCCGGAAGCGGTCGGTGATCTCGCCGTCGTTCAGTACATGGCGGAACTGCCGGCCGTCCGCGCCGGCGGTGTGCAGGCAGACCAGGGGCCGGCCGGCCCCGGCCTCCTCGTAATAGATGCGGTAGTCCCGGCCGCCGCTGCCGAGGCTGAGATAGCGCCCGACGACCGGCTCGTGCGCGGCGAGGGTTTCAGCCATCGAGCGGCTCCATCGATTTCAGGATGTTCATCATCCGGTGCAAAGCGCGCGCGTTCTGCATCGCGGCGAGCGAATCGCCGTCGATCTCGAACCCGGGCGCCCGCATCAGCATCGCGAAGAAATCGTGATAGAGCGGCTCCGGGTCGGGCCGGATGAACCTGGTCCAGACGCTCATCGGCGCGCGGAGGGAAAACCGCGCGGGGCGGTCGAACCGCGGCCGCTGCTCGATCCGCTCGATACGGCCCTCGCGGACGGTCAGGAGAAAGTCGTTGCCCTCGAAGGAGAGCTTGAACTCGACGTTGAACCACTCGCCGATGACCGCCATCTCGCGGTCGGCGTTGACGGCGTCCTGGTAGCGCTCCATCCACGCCATGGTCGGGATGTCGGCCATCGGCCCGCCCTCACTCCGCCCGGATTTCAATACTGGCCCGCCCGGATTTCAATACTGGCCACGGGGCTCCAGGCCGAACGCCATCTGGCCGTACATCGAAGAGACCGCATCCCAGTTGAGGCTGATGTGATGGGCGACCGCGTGGATGTCGCGCCAAGCGCGCTGGACCCGGTCGAACAAATGCAGGCCCGGCCCGCCGGTCGCAGCGTAGAGCGCATCGATTCCCTCGCACGCCAGCTTGACGATGAAGGCTTGGCTCAGCCGGTTTCGGATGCGGCGCTCGACGTCGATCGGCGCGCCGGCGGCGGCCATCGCCTCGGTTTCCCGCAAGTCGGACAGGATCAGGCTGCGTGCGGCGTTGAAATGCGCCTGGGCCTCGCCCAGCCGCGATTGGACATGCGCGAACCCGGCCATCCTGCCGCCGCCCATCACCACCGCGCCGCGGGTCTCGCGCCCGCCGACATCCTCGACGAAGGCGTCGATCGCGCCTTTCAGCGCTCCGAGCGCGGGCGTGCAGATCGCCGCCGGCAGGCAGGCCATCATCGGAATGCCGTAGATCGGCGCGGCGTTGACCCGCCGGCCCGGCGCGTTCCCGGAGGTCAGCTCCGCAAACGTGACCCGGCGATGGGAGGGAACGAACGCCTCCTCGCACACGACATCCTTGCTGCCGGTGGCCGCCAGACCCACGGTGCGCCAGTCGTCGTGGACGCGGTAGTCGCCCTCGGGCGCCAGCGCGAAGCCTGGCGCCGGCGTCTCGCCGCCGTCCTCGGGCGGGAAGAAGACGCCGATCAGAGCCCAGCCGGAGTTGTCGACGTTGGAGGCGAACGACCACGAGCCGCTGACCCGCCAGCCGCCGTCGACGGCCCGGCAGGCGCCGGACGGCGCATAGCTGCCACAGATCAGCACGCCCGGGTCGTCGGCATGCACCTCGTCCTGAGCCTCGATCGGGAACTGGGCGAGCAGCCAGTTGTGGACGATGCCGAGGTTCGCGCACCATGCAGTGGACGCGCACCCGGCGCCGAGCGCGATCGAGATCTCGGTCAGGGTCGAGAAATCGTACTCCAGGCCGCCATAGCGCCGGGGCTGGAGGATCTTGAAGATTCCGAGGGAACGAATTTCCTCGATCGCCTCGGCGGAGACCCGCCGCGCGTCTTCCGCCTCGGCGGCGCGCGCGAGAAGCGCCGGGGCCAGCGAGCCCGCCCGGGCGATCAGCGTCTCCCGGCTGGGAGCGCCGTCCGCGGCGTGAGTGGCGTGCGCCGTCTCGAGGGTATCCATCGCGGCAAAGTCTGGGGCAATCGCTGCGGTTTGTAAATCGCCGTTCAGGCCCCGAGCTTGTGCCTGGCGAGAAATCCGTCCATCGCGGCCAGGCATTCGGCGGGCTTTTCGAGTTGCAGCATGTGGCCGGTGCCCTCGATCGCGACGTAGTCGTAGCCGCCTTCCTCGGCCATCGCCTTGTTGGCCGTCGCCGTCGGCGACGGTCGTTCGATGTCCGGGTCGCCGCCGATCAGCAGCACCGGCCCGCCGAAATCGGCCGCCTTGGGCCACAGATTCATCGGGATGTTGGCGATGTAGGTCGCCGCTTCCAGGGCGCCGGGGTGGACCAGCGCCCAATCGCCCGCGTCGACGTCGCGGCGCAGGACCGCCCGGGCCATGAGCGCATGAGCGCCGGCCACCCAGTTCGCGTGTGCGCGGCCCCCGGCGTATTCGGCGGCGAGTTCGGCGGGATCCGCGAATCGGCACCGCCGCGCCGCCGCCCATTCGGCCAGACGGCGCTCGAAGCGAACCATCATGTCGTAGAGCCGGTGCCCCTCCGGCGGGATGTCGGGCGGGTCGAACAGCACCAGCCCGTCCCAGCGCCAGGCGCCGTCGATCGCATCGCGCATTGCCGCGCGGCCGGCCATGGAATGGAACGCGCCGACCGACCGCCTGGCGCCCAGCCGTTCGGCCACGCCGTAGTGGATCGAGGCCATGTCGCCGGCCATGTGGGGATAGTCGTGGTTGGGTCCCGCTCGCGGCGTGTTGCGGCCGTGGTTTCGCATGTCGAAGACGATGACCTCGTGGCGGGCGCACAGCGGCAGCCAGAACGGCAGATAGCCGTCGATCGCGAACCCGTTGCCGTGGCTGACGAAGATCCGCAGCGGCGCGGACGCGACGCCGTAGCGCCGGATGAGGACCCGCGCCCCGTCGCTCATCGTCAGGTCGAAGGTTTCCAGCGGTTCGGGAACCGTCAAATCGCGCACGCCCCAGCCTCCCCGGCTCAGTCTCCCCAGCCCGGCCTTCCGGGCGGTTCAGCCCGGCGGCGCGGTGGCCGGTTTCAGCACTTCGATTTCCGCCGGCGGCAGTCCAGGCGCGAAGTGTTGGACCGACCTCCAGACGAACCCCGATTGCGCGTCCGCCCAGTATGTGTTGACGAACCCCCAGTCCAGCCCCCTGGCGATGTTGGTCTCGGTTATGCGCACCGTGTCGAACTTCAGCCCGGCGATCTCGATCGATTCACGCCCGGCAACCCGGAAGACCGAGTCGATCAGAACCCCCACGCGGTCCTCCGGCTGCAGATCGACGCCGCGCGTCAGCCGATATCCGTCGGCGATCTCGTGCAGCGCGCCCTGGCGCACCGGGTCGGGGGCGTAGACCGTGGTGGTCGTCAGATTCGCCGAGAAGCCCGCGGTCTTCACCAGCCGTCCGCCATTGGTGACCAGCGCGGCGCGGTCGGTCGACAGCCAGTGCAGGTTGCGCTGGTCGTAGCGGCTCAGAACCACCAGCGCGCGCGGTTGGCGGCCAATCTTTACTGCCAGGGACGCGTACGGTATCTTGTCGATCCGCTCACGCGTCAGCCAGTCTTCCGAGCCCGCCGGAAACAGGATATCCTGCCCCGAACCGGCGACGAGCTCCAGCACAGGCGAGCTGGAGCATCCGAAACCGGCGGCGGCGACAAGGGTTACAAGCAGGTGGCGGCGAATTTGCGACTGAATCACGTATCGGGTCTTTTCACTGTCCTGAGCAGGGCGTCGTCGCCGACGAATGCCGGCGCGCGTCTCTGCGCGTCGGCGCGGGCGGCATTATTGGCGCTGATCGGAACCCTGTCGATAGCGGCCTTCGCGACCGGCGCCGGCGCACAGCAAACCCCGCAGCTGACTCCGGGCGACCTTGGCCGGCTGTTGCAACTCGCCGATCCGGCGCTGCTGGGCCAAAGCGGGTCGGAAGTGAACTTCGACGAGCCCGAGGACGACGAGTCCGGGGAGGTGGAAGACGATGACGAGAGCGCTGGGCGCACGCCGGGCGCATCGCCGATCTCGGCGCTGGAGCGCGATTTCTCGGCCCGCGCGAACGAGTTCCTTCGTCAGTACGGCTACGACGTTTTCCGGCGCCGCACGCAGCAGCCGCGGCAGACCACGGGCGCACTCTACGACTCCTACCAGCTCGGCGTCGGAGATCAGGTCGTCGTCACGCTCCAGGGCAAGGAATGGCGCAATATCCGCACCCGGATCGACCGGAGCGGCCGGCTCATCCTTCCCCAGATAGCGCCGATCGACGCGGCCGGACGCACGCTGGGAGACGTGCGCGCGGCCATCCGCACCAACGTCAAGCGCACGATGCTGGGCACCGAAGTCTATGTTTCCGTCGGACGGGTGCGGACCGTTGATGTGACGGTGATCGGCGAGGTCAATAGCCCCGGGCTGTATCACCTGCCCGGCCTATCCTCTCTGGTCCACGCGCTGATCCGCGCCAGAGGTCCCAACAAGAACGCCAGCTTGCGGCGGATTCGCGTCACTCGCGGAGACCGTATCCAAACGGTCGACCTCTACGATCTGTTCCTCCAAGGCAGGATCGGCCAGGACATCACGCTGCGCGAGGGAGACCGGATCTTCGTGCCCACGATCGGGACGACGGTCGCCCTGGCGGGCCATGTGAAGCGCCCGGGGATTTATGAGCTTCCCGCCGGCCCGCCGCCGCTGGTGCGCGACATCATCCGCTATGCCGGGGGGCCCGTGCGGCCGCGCGGCAACCGGTATATCCGCATCTCGGTCGCCGAAGACGGTCGGGAGACCGTGCGCGAGCATCGCCGGCTGGCGTCCTTGCGCGCGAGCGACGGCGATGTGCTGATCGTCCGTCCCGGTGCGAACATTCAGATCGGCGGCGTCACCCTCGAAGGCGAGGTCCGGGTCCCCGGACGGCGCTCGCTGGGGGCGGCGCGTTCGGTCCGCCAGCTCATCCGCGACGTCAAGACGCTGGGCAAGGATGCGTATCTGCCTTTCGCCGTGATCCGCCGGCTCGACGAGGGCACGCAATCGCCGATCTATCTGCCGGTGAACCTGTTGAGAATCCTGACCGGCCGCGGCGACATGGCCTTGCAATCGGCCGATTCCGTGATCGTCTTCCATCGTGAGGATGTCGAATTTCTACGCTCGGCCGACGTACAGGCCATCCTGACGCGAATGCTGCCGCCCAGCGTGGTGTTGGCCAGCCCGACCGGGAGAAGGAGACTAACGCCTGGAGGCGCGCGCGACGATGCGACCGGGCGGAACGGCCGGCGCCGGTCCGAGCGAGCGTTGCGGTTCGAAGAGGCCGCACCGGGCTTCATCCCGCAATTGCCCGCAGCCGAGACCCTGGCGGAGTCGCGCGCGGCGATGGCCTCGCGTCCCCGGTCCGTCAACGGCAATGGCGGTGACGAGGGCGCGGGCGCCCGCAGGCCGGGGCTGGTGCGCAAGGACGCGGACGAGACGCTGGTTCGGACCGAATACGCCTGCGGCGGGCTCCGGGCGCTGTCTTCGCTGATCGAGGCCGGAAACGCGGAGCGCTTCGCCAACGCGCGCCGGGCGCTGCTGACCCAGCGCCGGGAGAGCGTGATCAACGTCATAGGGTGTCCGGCGATCTACGACCGCCACCCCGACCTCCTGGCTTTCGTCCTGGACTATGTGGTGGCGATCGACGGCGAAGTTCTGGTTCCCGGGGTCTACCCGGTCGCCAGCGAGACCGCGGTTCAGACGATCGTCCGAATCGCCGGCGGGCCGACCCGCGAGGCCGACCTGTCCAAGGTCGAGATCTCCCGCGTCCAGGTCTCCGGCGCCAAGGATGCGGCCGACTACCGGCGCGCCATCCACAACATCAGCCGCCGCCCGGACGGCGCCAAAGGGGCGATCGCCATGATCGGTCCGGGCGATTCGGTGCGCATAAGCCGGATCTTCACCGAGCGCGAGGAAGGGCCTGTCCTGCTCAGCGGCGAGTTTCGCCGGCCCGGACTCTATCGTATCCGGCGCGGCGAACGGCTATCGCAGATTTTCGCCCGTGCGGGCGGGCTGACCGAGCAGGCCTACCCCTTCGGCGCGGTGTTTCTGCGCGAGTCCGCGCGGCGCGCCCAGAGGGCGGCCTTCGAGCGCCAGGCCCTGCGGCTGGAGGCCAAGCTCGCCGTGCTGGCAGGCAAGGCCGAGCCCGCCGCGATCGCCGCCGGCGACGCCCTGATCAGGCGGCTGCTGGATACCCAGCCGATCGGCCGCATGGTGATCCAGGCCGACCCGACGGTGTTCGAGGTCCGGCCGGAACAGGACATCACCATGGAGCCGGGCGATCGCTTGATCATGCCGAGGCGGCCGGCCAGCGTCCACGTCAGCGGCGCGGTGCTGAACCCGGGCTCGATGCAATTCGAACCCGAGCTCGCCCCGAAGGACTATATCGGGCTCGCCGGCGGCTTCGACGAGAGCGCCGACGAGGACCGGGTCTTCGTCATACTGCCCGACGGCAAGGCCAAGGGGCTTCGGGTCTCGTACTGGAACTACGACGACGCGGTCAACATCCCGCCGGGCAGTACGATCGTCGTGCCGCGCGATCCCAGCCCCTTCGAGCTGGGCGTCTTCCTGCGCGAGGCCACCGACATCATCAGCAAGATCGCCATCACCGCCGCGGCGCTGGTGTCCATCGCCAACTGAGCAGGCGTTCTCGCGGGGGCTCCCTTCGGAGATCGCCCGGTCTTCGTCGAGACCGTCCGGTCGCGGAAAGCGGCGCGACAGCGCGCCGACATCCTGAACCGATGGCGGCAGACGCGCGACGCCCGTCCAGGGGGCAGAAACCGACCGCACCCGGAGAGATCGTCCGGATCGACGCTCTCTCCATCTCCCCGGGACCCGGCCGGCCTCCCGCCAGGCAGTTCGCCGTCTGCGATCCCGTCGCCAGGCGGCGCTGCGCTCAAAGCCTGCCGCCGCGCAACCGCCAACAGCTTTCTCGCCAGGCTCCACGCCGACATGCCCTTCCCGATCCAGGCCATACAGCCAAGTCATACGGATCGGCACGGATCGACGACGGCTCCGAGTTCAAGGCCGGCTTCGAGACCGAATGCCGCCGCGGCGTCGACCTCCGGGAACTGCCGCCGCGCTCGCCCGAACTCAACGGCGAACTCGACGGCGCCGCCGAGCGCGGCGGCAGTCGTGGCGCTACGAGTTCTACGCCGCGCGAATTCTACGCCGCCTGGGGAGCTCGGCGCCGGCAATCTGAAGGCCCTCAACCGAGGGATCAACGCCTTCGCCGATGAGGTCGACGCCTTCAGCCCCCACCAAGCCCTTGGAGGATGGCCCCCAAGGCGTATATCGACCGACGAACGGCCGAACAGATCCAAACGGCTCATATGTCCTGAACCGGGACACGCCTTGACAATGGCCGACAGCCATCGTTACAGTCGCCGTATCGTAAGCTATCAGAAACGGAGTTCGATATGGTCAGGTGGCTACTTGTCTCGGCATGCGTCGCATCCCTCGCACTGGCGCCCGCGATCGGCTTGGCGCAAGGGGTTTCGGGGGCGGTGGGAGCTCAGACGGGCGGCGGCGGCGCAGCGGGTGGCGGCGGCGCGGCGGCCGGTGGCGGTGCGGCGGTGGCGGTGGCGGTGCGGCGGCGGCCGGTGGCGCAGCGGCCGGTGGCGCAGCGGCTGGCGGCGCTGCGGCCGGAGGCGCAGCGGCCGCTGGTGCGGCCGGTGCGGCCGGCGCTGCGGCGGCTGGGATCGGTGCGGTGTCCGCCACGACGTTGGCGGTTGGCGCAGTGGCGGCGGCCGGCGTTGCTGCCGGTGTTGCCGTCGGTGTTTCGGACGGAAGCAGCCCATCTGGCACCCGGTAGACGAATTCGCCGCCGTCGTCGCGGCTGCGGCAGTCGTTTCGCTGGCAGCCGGGGGCGCGAAGGAGCCACTCACGGGCGCTGCTGCGTTCCGCAACAGCGCCCGTGAGCCAGAGTGCCGGTGCGGTCGCCAGCCGCGTGTCTGGAGCCGCCCGGCAGACGCCCCGCATCCGCGGTCGCCGCCGTTCGAATGCGGCCCGCTCTCGCATCCTGGCGACGAAAACTGCCTTCATGACGGCATGCGGGTTTCAGGGGCTTATGGCCCCCGGCTGTTGATCGGCCGTGACTTGGAACGCTTCGCCTTTCCGCGCACGAACGGTAGCGACCGGATCTACGGCGGCCTGCGTCGAGCCCCTGCGAGCCAGGGCGAGCAAATGGTCTGAGCCAAGGCGGTTGAGTAAGGGGGGAGAGTGTCGGAAGCGGAACTTCTGGTGTCTGCCGCGTTGGCGGTCGTCGTCTGTGTGAACGCCAAGCTGATCGCAGCGCCTATCGGTCTCCTCGATCTCCCCGACGGCGTCCGAAAACAGCATCGCGGCAGCATTCCGATGCTGGGCGGGCTCGCGATACTGCCCGGGCTGGTCTGGTCGTTGCTCGCTGCCGAGGCCGGCGTCATCGTCGCCATCGCGCTGTTTTACTTCAGCCTCGGTCTCCTCGACGACTTGTTCAAGCTTTCGGCATGGTCCCGGCTGCTCGTCGGCGTGCTTGCAGTCGTATTCATGCTGAACCAATCAAGTCAGATGGTCGTCGACACGTTGTCCTTTTCGTTTGATGCTGATGTATCGCTCGGCATCCTGGCGATTCCCTTCACCTGTCTGTGCATCGTGGGATTCGTCAACGCGATAAACATGGTCGATGGAACCAACGGGCTGCTGGTCGGGTTGTCGGCGCTGTGGGCGGGCTTCCTGTTGCCGCACACGATCCCGTATCCGAACCTGTCGTTCCTGGGGCTGTTCGCCGCGCTGATCGTGACCCTGGCCTTCAACTTCAGGGGCAAGATCTTCCTTGGCGATTCGGGGGCCTGCATGCTTGGCGCGGCGATCGCCGCGGCGGCGATCTGGGTCTACAAAATGTCGCCCAACTGGACGGCCGACGGCGTGGCGGTCATGTTCATCGTCCCGGTGGTCGATTGCCTGCGCGTGATGTGCTCACGGATCATGGCCGGCCGTTCGCCGATGTACGGCGACCGCAACCACCTGCACCAGCTTCTGGCAATGCGGTGGCCCAAGGGGGTGCTCCCGATCTACTGGAGCCTGGTAGGCGTGCCGAACGTGCTGGCCATCTGGTTGCCCGACTTGACGCCTGTCTGGCTCGTCCTGTGCGTGCTGGTCTATGGCGGGTTGATCGTTCACATCAAGCACGCTGCGGGCGTTTTCGCCCTGTCGCCGACGAACCGGCCCCCGTCGGTTGTCCGC
Organism: Alphaproteobacteria bacterium; assembly: GCA_965202905.1. GTDB lineage: Bacteria > Pseudomonadota > Alphaproteobacteria > MPNO01 > MPNO01 > CAYFYS01. Next base: position 2,908,489 of record OZ241868.1, read on the forward strand.
CGGAACGAAGACGAGCCGGCATGACCGGCCGATTCGGGCTGCTGAGCGTCCCGCTGACGGTCGGGCGGGCGTCGTTCGTCAAACCGCGCGGCGACGATGTTCCGGCGCATCGCGGCGATCACGACCAACTCCGGCGTTCGGCGTCGACATCGGATCGAGCCGGTCTCCGTACCGGTTCGGAGATTGTGGGGTCGGCCAGGCCTCGGCGGCTAAAAACCCAAGCCAGATCTGGACTTTCGGCATAGCCAATGCAGAATACCGGCCGGGGTGGATCGGCCCCGCGGGCCGATGTTCCACAGTCCCTGACAATGTTGCCTGGTTGTACCGTTGACAAGACACGATGGCGCGTGCCACGCGGATGACCGGGGAACCCGCGACCGCGCATATGGCCACTCTCATTCAGACGCAGCGACCGTGTTCCGGGCGGATGCCGGCATGGCGGATTTTTCCGAGCATCGTCGTCAAGGCGCTAAATGAAGACGCTGGCGGCGGTGCTGGGCGGCGCGCTTGCGCTTGTCGTCAACCAAGGCGTCCTTGCCGCCGAGGATCCGCTTCGCTGGTCCTATAACGATTACGGCGGAATCGGCCTCCTTCAGACCCGCACGGCGCGGATGGCCGATGACGGCCGCCTGGCGATCGGATACGCCCGTTTCGCGCCGCACCAGAACTTCTATCTCACGTTTCAGGCCTTGCCGTGGCTTGAGACCACCTTTCGCTACGACATATTCGAGCGGGAGCGCAGCGGCAACGATCTGTTCGACCGCAGCTTCGATACCAAAATCCGCTTGTTCAAGGAAACGCGATATTTCCCCGATTTCGCCGTGGGCCTCCAGGATATTCTGGGAACCGGCGTCTCGGCCGGCGAATACATCGTCGCAAGCAAGCGGTTCTACGACTTCGACTTCACCTTGGGGCTGGGGTGGGGCCGGTTCGGCTCGCAGGCCGATCTGCGCAACCCGCTTTCGATATTTTCCAGCAGGTTCGACACCAGGAGCGCGGAGACGGGCGAGGGCGGGCGCGTGCGTTTCGGCGACTTTTTCCGCGGTCGGGATGTCGCGCTGTTCGGCGGCGTCGAATACATCACGCCGGTCGACGGCCTGCGGCTCAAGCTCGAATTCACCGGCGACGCCTATGTCGGGGAGGAAGCCGCCGCGCCGGATTTCGACCAGAAGACCCGCCTGAATTTCGGCGTCGAGTACCGCCCGTTCCCCTGGATCAGCCTGGCGGCCGCCTATGAGCAGGGCGACGTGTTCATGCTGCGCGCCACCGTCTCGGTCAACGCCAAGGACCCGATCCCCCTGCCGAAGCGGAAGGAGGTCCTGCCGGCGATCCCGCGCGCGCTGGCGGCCAAACGCCTGGCGAAGGCGCAGGCCGCGACGGAGAAGGCCACGACGGAGAAGGCGCAGGCCGAGACCGATAAGCCCGTCGCGCCGTCCAAGCCCACCGCGCCGTCGTCGTTTTTCGAGTCATTGACATCGGCCCGACTCGATGTTGCGGAAATCCTCCACAACGACGCCGGGATGGAAATCCTGCTGGCTCCGGACGGCTCGCCCGGGCAGCTTCCGCATGCGCGCCGCACGGTCGCACGGGCGGCGGCGCGCACCGACCGTCCCACGAATTCGATTCGGGTTGTCTTGGCGTCCGATGCGTCCGGCGCCGTGTCGGATCGGCCGGCCGAACGAACGGTCCCGCCGCCTCGTGCAAAGCCGGCAACGCCGCGCAGGGCAAGCGCGCCGCTCGCCGCGGCCGGGCCGGCGCCCCAACCTACGCCCCAGTCGACGCCCCAGCCGACGCCCCAGCCGACGCAGAGTGAACAGGCGGTTTTGACCGCGCTCCTGCGCAAGGACTTGAAGGCGGCCGGTCTCGACCTCTACGCGCTGAAGCTCGATCCTCTCGCGGTCGAGGTCTATTTCGAGAACACGCGCTATCGCAACCCGGCGCTCGCGATCGGCCGCGGCGCCCGGATCATCGCCAACGCGCTGCCGCGCTCGATCGAGCTGATCACGATCGTGCTGTGGGACCGGGGTCTCGAGACCGCCCGCCTGTCGCTCCTGCGCAAAGACCTGGAGAACGCGCTGGCGAGCAAGGGCAGCCCGCAGGAAATCTGGGCAAACCTGCGGACCGCAGCGCGGACGGGCGCGGTAGCCCGGGACGCGAGCGCCGCGGACGGCGTCTATCCCGCCTTCACATGGTCCGTCGGCCCGGCTCTCCGCCAGGGTCTTTTCGACCCCGATGCTCCGTATCTCTACCAGATCTGGGCCAAGACGAACGCGTCGGTTCGCCTCGCCCGCGGTCTGGATGTTTCCGGCACGCTGGGGGTCAGCATCGTCGACAATTTCGAGCGCTCGACCCGGCGATCCGACAGCGCGCTGCCGCATGTGCGCAGCGACGTCACCCGCTACATCCAGGAGGGCCGAAGGGGGATCACCAGGCTGCAGGCGAACTACATGTGGAACGCCGCGCCCGATGTCTTCGCTCGCGTGACCGGCGGCTACCTCGAGGAAATGTTCGGCGGCGTGAGCGGGGAGATCCTCTATCGCCCGAGGAAACGGCGCTGGGCGGTGGGCCTCGACCTCCACCGGGTGCGGCAACGCAAATTCAACCAGCTCTTCGGCTTCCGCGACTACACGGTTACGACCGGTCACCTGAACGTTCATTACGACATGCCGTTCCACGGCTACCTTGCCAATATCTCGGTCGGCCGATACCTCGCCCGGGATTGGGGCGCCACCTTCGAGCTCATCCGGCGCTTCAATTCGGGGATCGACATCGGCGGCTTCTTCACCTTGACCGACGTGCCGTTCGAAGAGTTCGGCGAGGGGAGCTTCGACAAGGGGATCTTCATTTCGATCCCGCTCGACATCTTCTTCACCCGGCATACTAGGCGGCGGGGGAACTATGTGATCCGCCCACTGACCCGCGACGGCGGACAGCGCGTCGCCTCGGCGCGGAAACTCTACGAGGCGACCAACGACAGCCGGCTGGACAATATCGCCCGGAACTGGACGAGCATCCTGAAGTAACCGCGCGGACCGGCCCTCAGCCGGACCGCAGCGTCCGGTCGATCCTGCCGAGGATCGACTGGACGCTTTCGTCCGGGGTCATGGATTCGGTGTCCAGGTGTAACTCCGGACTCAGCGGCGGCTCGTAGGCGCTGTCGATCCCGGTGAAGTTCTTCAAAGCGCCGCGCCGCGCCTTGGCGTAGAGCCCCTTGATGTCGCGCGCCTCGCATGTCGCGAGCAAGGCGTCGATATAAATCTCAAGGAATTCGCCGGGCTCGAACAGGCGACGGGCAAACTCGCGCTCGGCGCGGAACGGGCTGATGAACGCCACGATGACGACCAGCCCGGCATCGACCATCAGCCGCGCGACCTCGGCGACCCGGCGGATGTTCTCCACCCGGTCGGCCTCCGTGAACCCGAGGTCGCGGTTGAGGCCGTGGCGCACGTTGTCTCCGTCGAGCAGATAAGTGTGCCAACCTTCCGCCAACAGCCGCTGCTCCAGCAGGTTGGCGATGGTCGACTTGCCGGAACCCGACAGCCCGGTCAGCCAGAGACAGGCCGGACGCTGCAGCTTCAACGCCGCCCGGGTGGCGCGGGTGACCTCCAGCGCCTGCCAGTGGATGTTGGCCGCGCGCCGGAGCGCGAAGTCGATCGCGCCGGCGCCGACGGTCGCGTTCGTCGTCCGGTCGATCAGCGTGAACCCGCCGAGCGCCTTGCAGGCGGCATGGGGCGCGAACGCCACTGGCCGGTCGGTCGCAATGTTCACCGCGCCGGTCTGATCGAGCGCGAGCGCGGCCGCCGCGCGCTCGGTCCCGTCGGCCGGGTCCAGGCGATGCTTGATCCGGGTCACGGTAGCGCCGACCTGACAGTCATGCAGCTTCATCAGATACGGCCGGCCGGCCATGAGCGCGTCCTCGGCCATCCAGATCAGAATCGCCTGGAACTGATCGCCGACCTCGACCGGGTCTTCGGCGGCGGCGATGACCTCGCCCGGGCCGATATCGGGCGCGGGCTCCAGCGCTATAGTGACCAACTCCCCGGTATGGCCGGCTTCCCGCTCGCCGCGCCGGTCCGAGATCGCGGCGATTCGCGCCTCGCGTCCCGAGGGCGCGAGGCGCACCCGGTCGCCTGGCGAGGCCGCGCCGGCGGCTATGCGGCCACGGTAGCCGCGCGGACCCTTGCCCCGCCGCTCGACCGACTGGACCGGCATTCGGAAAGGCTCGCCGTTCGCGGGCGGCTCCATCTCGATCGTCTCCAGGAGATCGAGAACCGTCGGGCCGCGGTACCAGGACGCGTCCTCCGGCGGTCGGACGAGGTTGGCGCCGTCCCGCAGGCAGATCGGGACCGGCCGGATGTCGGAGAAACCGAAATCGGCGACGAGCCCGAGATAGTCCCGCGCGATCGCCTCGTACCGGCCTTGGTCCCAGTCGATCAGGTCCATCTTGTCGACCGCCAGCACGATGTGCCTGACCCCGAACAGCGAGACGACACGGCTGTGCCGCAACGCATCGCCCCGGACGCCGGCGCGCGCGTCGACCAGCAGCACCGCGAGCGCGGCGGCGGATGCGCCGATCGCCGTGCCGCCGGCGTCCTCCCGATCGCCGGGCGGAACGGCGAGGATGAGCCGCCTTGCGGGTGTCGCGAATTGCCGGCAGGCGACATCGAGCGTCATGCCGGGCTCGTCTCCGGCGCCGTCCTGCCGCGGGCGCTTTGCCCGGCCGGAAGGCTGGTCCTCGACGACCGGGCCGCCATCGCCGATGATGCGGTCGATGAGCGTGTCCCCGCTCTCGGCGCCGCCGCCGCAAACGAGGAAGCGAAGCGGCGGGCGCATCGCCGACAATCCGCCTGCCGGATTTCGTGTGTCCGTATGTCCCTCGCCGGGGTCGGTCAAGATTCGAGGGTCCCTGACCCGGCGCGACCGACCCAATCATGCGGCGCCCGCGCGCGAACCGTGCGGCCCAGCAGGTTGAGCAGCACCACGACTCTGCCCGGCCCCGCGCTTCCGGACAGCAGGCCGTCGACATCGCCCAGCGGCCCATCGATCAGGCTGACCGGATCGCCCGGCTTCAGTTTCCGGGGATCGACCAACCGCACGAAGCCCTCCGCATCCTCGCGGCCCCGGATCTCGCGAATGACCGGCTCCGGGACGGCCGCCGGGACGCCCCCGAAGGCGACCAGACCGCTCACCCCCGGCGCGTTGTCAATGATCCGCCGGCCGGTGCTCTTCAGATCCGCCTGCACGAACAGATAGCGCGGAAACAGCGGAGCGCTGACCACATCGACCTTTCGCGCATGTCGGCGGCGTTTGCGGTATTGGGGCAAATATACCTCCAGGCCGCGCTGCCAGAGATTGCTCCGCGCCCACAGCTCCATGCGCGGCTTCGCGTGGACCGCGTACCAGCGCATCACTCGATGTTCCTCCCGGACCGCCGGCCGCGCGCGACCGGCGCCGGCGGTGCGGTGAAGCTGCGTTCGTCACCGACCCCCTTGCGGGCGAGACGGCAGGCGCACCGGTTGCGCGGCGTGCGCCGGACCTTCACAAACCCCTTGCGGAGGCGGCGCCCGACGCCGGGTTCGCACGACAGGCTGCGCGGCGACAAAGTCTCACGGCCGGAGATCGTAAATCGGATATCACAGGTGATCCGACCGCCGGAACGTTCCAAACGATGCCGGCGCCGGGCATTCTGGCTGCGCACTCGCTTCCCATGGAAAATACCGGATGCCTCACAAGGCGCCCTCTGGCGCGGGCTATACATCGTTCGGTTCGCGAACGTCAACCCGACGCACAGGCGTCTTGCAGAGCGGCTGATCATATGCCATTTACGGCCCGCTCCGTTGCGTCCCGCCCCGTCCCGCCTATGCGATATGGCCGCAACGGCATGGACAGGGCCCCTGCGGGGGCCTTCGCTATTTGTGCTATCGCTATTTGTTCTATTTGTGCTCTTCGAGGGTGGTGCGGATGGACCGGGTAGCGGTATTCGTCGACGCAGGATACCTTATCGACGGTATTGACGGTCCGTGCATACCAGCTTCCAGAGCCCATGATTGCCCCGGAGATCGGCAAATCCGCCCGGCGGGACCGGCCGGCGGGGTCCCGGTCGCCTCGACGGCCGCACGCGGCCTCGGGTGCGCCGGTGGCTGAGCGCCGCATCGCGATCTTTCTTCCATCGCTGAGCGGCGGTGGGGCCGAGCGCGCGATGGTCAACCTCGCCGGCGCGTTCGTCGCGCGCGGCCGGCCGGTCGACATGGTGCTCGTCGAGGCGTCCGGGCCTTACATGAAGGGCCTTGCGGCGGAGGTTCGCGTCGTCGACCTCCGCGCCCGCCGGATGCTCCGTGCGGTTCCTGCCTTGGCCGGGTATCTGCGGCGCGAGCGGCCGGTCGCGCTGCTCTCGGCCCTGACCTACGCCAATCTCGGGGCCATCTGGGCCAGACGGCTGTCGCGCACCGCACCGCGCCTGGTGATCAGCGAGCAGAACTTCCTGTCCGTCGCCGCCCGCAACGCCGCGACCTCGCGCAAGCGCACGACGCCGCATCTGGCGCGTCTGTTTTACCGCTGGGCCGACGCTGTGGCGGTCATCTCACGCGGTGTCGGCGAGGACCTGGCCGCGGTCACCGGCCTGCCGACCGAGCGCATGAGCCTGATCTACAACCCCGTGGTGACCCCCGATCTGGATGCGCGCGCCGCGGCCCCGGTATCCCACCCCTGGTTCGACGACGGCGGACCGCCGGTCGTCCTCGCGGTCGGCCGGCTGGCGCCGCAAAAAGACTATCCCACCATGTTGCGGGCCTTCCGCGCCGTGCGGTCGGCGCGCCCGGCCCGGCTGATGATCCTGGGCGAGGGGCCCGACCGCGACGCCCTCGCCGGCATGGTCGGAGATTTCGGCCTCGCAGGCGAGGTGGCGATGCCGGGCTTCGTCGAAAACCCGATGTCGTATATGAGCCGGGCCGCCGTTTTCGTGCTGTCATCGCGCTGGGAGGGATTCGGCAACGTCCTCGCCGAGGCCCTGGCCGCGGGCTGCCCGGTGGTCTCCACGGATTGTCCGAGCGGGCCCTCGGAAATCCTCGACGACGGCCGGTTTGGCGCGCTGGTCGCGGTCGGAGACGACGCAGCGCTGGCCGCCGCCATCGTTGCGACCCTCCACGCGCCGCCGGACCGCGCGGTGCTCAAAAAACGCGCCGCGGCGTTCTCGGTCGAGCCGATCGCCGCGCAGTATCTCGATCTTCTGTTGCAGCGCGCTCACCCCGGCTGAGCCAGGACGACCCGGCCGGTCTTGATTCCCGGATCCTCCGGCCGCCGGGCGGCCGCCTCGATCTCGCGCTGGCCCGCTTCGATCGGCGCGACATCGAGAAGGCGGAACCCGGCTTCCCGGAAGAGCGCGAGGTCGTCGGCGCGCCGCAGGCGGTTCCGGTAGTGGTTGCGCGGGTTGGTCGAGGCGGCGCCGTCGACCGTTCCGTCTTCCAGCCCGGTCGCGCGGAAGGCTCCCGGTGAGCTTCCGCTGAGCCCGGTAGTGGATGTCCTCGCCGCAGGGCGCCGCAGCGGACGGGTTGCACAGCGCGGCCTCGATCCACCAATTCAAGACGATGCCCACCGTGTTCGACCGCACTGCGGCGCGCGATTGCGGCGCGCGATCGCCCGGCCGTCGCCCAACCCGTGTAAAGTCATGCGGCCTCCACCGGCTTGCCGGCCTTCGCCAGGGCGATCTCCTTCCAGCGCGCGAGGTGGCGCGCCATCGCGCGGTCGACGTCGAAGGTCCTGGCGACCTCTTTCCGGGCTTCGATCCCGATGCGTTCGGCCAGCGCGGGCGCCTCGAAGAGGCCGACGATCCGCTCGATCACCGGATCCAGGTCGTCCGGGGAAATCACGACGCCGGTCCGGCCGTCGTCGATCAACTCCTCGATCCCCTTGCTGTCCGCGGCGACGCACACGCAGCCGCATGCCATGGCCTCCTTGATCACGTTGGGCAGCCTCTCGGACCTGTTCTGCGACAGCGTCATGCACAGCTCGGCCTTGGCAAGCTGATCGTAGACGCTCTCGTGGCTGACATGCCCCAGGAACGTGACCGCATCGCCCACGCCGAGCGACCGGGCGAGCGTTTCGAGCGGCCGCCGCTCCGGTCCGTCGCCCATGACGACCAGCGTCGCATCCGGCAGCCGCTCGCGCACGCCCCGGAAGACGCGCAGCACCCGGTCGGTCAGCTTCCCGGGGACCAGACGGCCGGCGCAGGCGATCCGGCGCCTGACCTTGCCCGCGTCCTGCGGTGTCCGCCGCGGGTCGAGCCCGCGATAGGACACCTCGACCAGCCCGTCAGGCACGCCCAGCGCGTGGATGTCGTCCAGATTGGCGTGCGCATGCGTCCAGACCGCGTCGGCCTGCGGCGCCAGCAGCCGCGTGCCCTCGTAGCGGGCTTCCAAATCGTAGGCGCCGAGGAACACCGACAGGACGGTCTCCGGCAGATAGCGGCGCACCAGCTCGCCGATCAGGACCGGATAATGCCCCCAGAAGAGGTGGACCACGTCCGGGCGGACGGCCGCGATCTCGGCGAACATGTCGAGCGTCCGGGGCGCGAGCATCATGCCTTTGACCAGATGAACCGGATGCGGGCGGCCAGCGCGGGCCACGAAGCGCAGCAGCGTCCAGAGCAGCGCCGGCCGGCGCAGACCGACGGCCAATCCGTGCAGCGCCCTCCACAAGGAGCCGTGGCTGACCGGCAGCTCCGAGATGCCGCGCTCGGCCGCCAGATCCGCGAAATCACGGCGGTGCCGGCGAAAGGCATGGACCGAGACCCGGGCTCCGGCGCGCTCGAGAGCCTTGATGTCGTTCGACGCGAAGGTCTCGGGCAGCGTCGGAAACTGCATCAATATGTAGGAGACCCGCATGCCCCTTCGCCCCCCGCCTGACGGCGGAAGATGTAATTGAATTCATTGGCGTAGGGGCCGTTCCGGTAGCGCCGCGCCTGCCGCCTTTCGACGAGGTCCAGCCCGCATTCGCCGAGTCTCGCGATCACCGCGCCGCAGGCCGGCTCGTTCGCGCTGTCCATCTCGATCAGCGCCGATTTCAGCCCGGTTCGGGCGACGATCTCGCCCTTGATCCCGTCGATGTCGATCTTCACGTGGGTCGGCAGCGTCCGGGCGCGCCACACCGCGGTCTCGTTCGGGCAGAGAAACTTGAGTGCGCCACTACCCGGCAGCCCGGCGGCGACCACCGGGACGAGAGCCTTGGACGGCTCCGCCTGGGCGACCTCGCGGCTCCGGCGGCCGGCCAGCGCCAGAGCGCCCTTGATCGACCTGCCGAGCGCCGCGAGCGCCAACCGCTTCATCCCCATGCGATTCTCGCACCCTCCCAGGCCGGCGCCGGATGAACGCCTTCGCCCATGATCGTCAGCTTCGGGGGTCGATCATGACCTTGAGCACATCCGGCTGCCGGCTCATTTCCCACGCCTTGTGATAGTCCGCCAGGGGCGCCGAATGGCGGGTGAAAGCCGCCAGGTCGAGCTCGGGCAACAGCCGGATCGCCGCGGAAAAATCCTCTCCGGTGCTACCGACCGAGCCGATGACGGTCTTGTCGTAGGCGGCGATGTTCTCGAAGGAGAACCGGCGCTCGGCGTAGGGCAGGCCCAACAGCAGGATGTCCGCGCCCGCCGGGCTGTCGTGCAGCACCCGGTCGAGCGCCTCGGGATTGCCGGTCACCTCGACCACCGTCGGGAAATCGGCAAGCTCTTCGAGGGACTCCGAGACCTCGACCCCCGTGCCCGTGAAGAACTCCAGGCGTTCGGGCGACCGATCGAAGGCGCGGACCCGGTGGCCCTGCAGGTCGAGGATCCGCGCGCAGAGGTGGCCGAGCGGCCCGGCGCCGACGACCGCGCAGCGGCCTGGCGAGCCGCCGTTCGGCCGACCGCCGAACAACCGGCGCAGGCCCTTGAGATTGACCGCCAGCGGCTCGATCAGGGCCGCCTGGCGCATGTCGGTCCCGGGCGCGAGCTTCTGGACGAAGCGGGCCGGCGCGACCGCGTGCTCCGCATAGCCGCCGCTGCGGCCGAACACACCGATTTCGGTCCGGTCGGGGCAGCCGATGTGATTGCCGTGGGCGCACTCGGCGCAGACGCCGCAGCTCTGGATGCACTCCACGACGACCGCATCGCCTTCGCTGAGCTTGGAGACGTTCGTGCCGACCGCGGCGATGTGTCCGCTGAACTCGTGGCCCGGTGTGATCGGATAGCTCGCCATGCCGTTCCGGTAGTAGCCGAGCCGGCCGCTGTAGATCTCCAGGTCCGTAGCGCAAACCGCGACATGGGCAACCCGGATCAGCACCTCGCCGGGCCTGAGCTCGGGGACTTCGACCTCGTCCAGGCTCGCCTTGTTCGCGCCGTGGATGACGACCGCGCGGCTGGTGTCGTCGAAGTAGAATTTTTGGCGTTCGGCAGGCGATTTCATGGCGGCCCCGTCGAGCAATCCCCGGACGGTACCGTAGGTCTTGTTGGCGCGGAACTGGAGAATTTCCCTGGCGCGCGCACCGACGCTCAGGCGCTGCGCGGCGGGATTGCCGCCCGGCCGCACGCTGCGCGCGAGGTCGGTCACCGCGCGGCCGAATTCCTTGAACGGCTCACTTGCGGCGCCCCAACCGCTCCGGACGCCGATCCAATGGGCGGCGACCGCCTCGCGGTAGTAGCGATGCCGGACCTGATGCCAAGTCTCCTCGTGGATGTGATAGAGCGCGGCCTCGGGCTCGTAGATGACGCGGTGGTCGCGCTCCATCCAGTGCTTGGCCCAGCCGATGTCCTCCAGCCCGGGCAGGCTCTCGTCGAACGGCTCCTGCTCCCACAGGTCCCGGCGGATGGCGGAGTTGGCGTTGTTGGCAAAGAATTGCGGCGGCCGCAGGACCTGCGGCGCTTCGCCGAACGTCCGGCGAAAGTCCTCGGCTTCGCTGAACTTCGAGGACCGTACGCCGAGCTGGCGGCCGTAGACCATCGCCGAGTCCGCATCGCGCAGGGGCTCGACCAGCCTGGCGAGCCAGTTCTCGTCGACCGGTACGGTGTGCGCCGAGACGATCGCGATGAACCGCCCCCGCGCCACCCTGATGCCGACATTGAGCGAGTAGCCGAAGGTGAAATCGTGATTGGAAATGCGGATCACCCGGTGACCGAGCGCGGCGGCAATCTCACGGCTGCCGTCGATCGAGCCCGAATCAACCAGGATCACCTCGAAATCGGTGTAGCGCTGCTGCCCGAACGCCTCGAACAGGGCCGGCAGGCGCCGGGCCTCGTTATAGGTCCGCACGACGATCGAGGTTTCGGGCGCGGTCATCTCAGCGCTCGCCCGCCTGCAAGCCTTCGAGGAGCATGCGCAGCGAGTTCTCGTGCACCCGCCGCCAGGCGATTGGGCTGCTGTTGCTGTTATGCGGCGCGAGCAGGCAATTCTCAATGTCCTTCAAGGGGCTGTCTTCCGGCAGGGGCTCGTTCTCGAACACGTCCAGCGCCGCGCCGGCAATCTCGCCATCGCGCAGCGCCCGGACCAGGGCGGGCTCGTCGACGATCGGCCCCCGCGCCGTGTTGACCAGCACCGCCGTCGATCTCATGCGCGTCAACTGGGCATCGCCGATCAGGCGACGGGATCCCGGGTTCAACTCGCAATTGATGCTGACGTAATCGGCCTGTTCCAGGAGGGTCTCCAGCGCGACCTGCTCGAGGCCGGTCTCGGCAAGAAAAGCCCGGTCGATGTCGACGACGTCATTGCCCAGCAGCCGCGCCCCGAACGGCCGGGCGCGCCGGATCACGGCCTTGCCGACATTGCCGACGCCGATCACGCCGATGGTCGATTCGTTGAGCGCCCGGCCGGGACTCTTCCGCCACTCGCCGGCCTTCATGCGCCGGTCCATGAAGGGAAGCTGACGGGCGAAGCACAGGATGTAACCCAGAACCGTGTCGGCCACGGGATGGGTGAAGGCATCCGGGCTGCGGCGGACCCTGATGCCCCGCCGCGCGGCCGCCTCGGAGTCGATGGAGTCGATCCCCGTGCCCCATTTGCAGATGACGCGCAGCCGCGGGGCGGCGTCGAGCACCCGCTCGGTGAAGCGGTCGTCGCCGCAGATCACGCCGTCGATCTCCCCGACATAGCGCAGCAGGTCTTCCTCTTCGAGGCGTTCGGTCACTGCGGCCGCAATGACGTCCATCCCGTTCTCGCGGAAGAAGTCGGAGAACTCGTCGAGCGCCGGCAGCATGTAGGGCGCCGAGACAAGTACGCGCCAAGTCATGGGCGTTGCCCCGGCCGGCGGTCAGTATGTCGAGACCAGCGCATCCCCATCCATCATCGCTTCGACGCGCTTCAGATCCTCGGGGGTGTCGACCGCGCGGGTCTCGTGGACGGTCTCGACCATCCTCACCTTCATGCCATGCTCGAGGAAACGCAGCATATCGATCGATTCGAGGATCTCCAGCGGCGTCGGGTCCAGCCGCGCGTACCGCGTCAGGATCTCCCTGCGGAACGGAATGATGCAGACCTGCTTGAACACCGCGGCCCCCGTGTCCCAGCCATCGCCCAAGGTCGGGATCGGCTGTCGCGACATGTAGAGCGCGTTGCCGCGATCGTCCATCACCACCTTGATGGTGTTGGGATCGCGGAACTCGGCCTCGCCGTCGATCCGCTTGGCGAGATTGACGCAGCCCAGGCCGGGCTCGTCTCGAAAGGGCGCGACCGCGGCATCGATCATCTCCGGGACGACCATCGGCTCGTCGCCCTGGACCAGCACGATGAGGTCGGCGTCGATCCGTTCGGCGGCCTCGGCGACCCGGTCGCTCGCCCGCTCGTGGGTGTCGGCGGTCATCGCCACCGGCGCGCCGAAGCCTTCGGCGACCTCGCGGATCTCTGCGTCGCAGGTGGCGATGTAGACCTCGCCGACCGCGCCGCTCATCGCGACCCGCCGGTAGACATGCTCGATCATCGGGCGTCCGAGGATATTGGCGATCGGCTTGCCGGGGAAGCGGGAGGAGCCCATGCGGGCCGGAACCACGGCGACGGCCTTCATCGCTTCAGCCTCCCTTGCCGCGAAGACGCCGGGGCGGCGATTTCGGTGACGCGGGCCGGGCCCGCCGGACGGACGGAATCAAGCGGCGCCGTACTCCAGAGCGGCGGCATTCGGGTCCGGCTTGAACCGACCCGCCTGAGCGGGCGCGTCCTGACGCCAATCGCCGGCCCGCAGCCGGATCCCGCGATTGCCCATGTCGCAGGGCAGGATTTTGAGGTACACCATCTTCGTGCCGTCGGCGTCGATCCCGTAACGGGCGATGTCGAAGATTTCGACGTTGCGACCGCGGCCATTGAGCAGCGCCGAACCCCGCGCGATGGCAGGCGGCAACCTGTTCATGCCGTATGCACTGGGATCGATGAACTGGACGTTGATGCCCACGAATTCTTATACCTCGAAGTCGGAGACGGACCGGTCAGTTCTCTGACAGGCGCGGGAAGCTGAGGATTTCGGCACTATAGTTGCGGCTGAAGAGCGCGTCAACGACACGTCCGATTGGACGCATCGGCGCAATCCGGGCACAATGGCGCATGTCCGGGCGGGCCGGCAATCACGCGCCGTCCGGAACCCATCAACTGGAGGGCCCGATGGCCGAAAAACTGGGTATCGGGGATTCGTTCCCGAAGATTCATCTCTCCCTGATCGGCGGTGGATCGCTTGACCTGCCGGATGGGCTGGACGCGCGCTACAAGGTGATCCTGTTCTACCGGGGCCACTGGTGACCTTACTGCCGCCGGCAGTTGGCCGGCTTCGCGGAACAGAATGCCGAGCTTGAGAAACTGGGGGTCAAAGTCGTCGCGGCGAGCATCGACCCGCCCGACAAGGCCAAGGAGGTCGCCGACGAGACGCCCTTTCCGGTTGGCCACAGCGTCGGCCGGGCGACCGCTGATGCGCTGGGCTCGTTCTGGGAGGAGCGGCGCGGGCTGATCCAGCCTTCGGAGTTCGTCCTCGACGGCGGGAACAAGGTTGTCGTCTCCTCATATAGCGATGGCCCGCTGGGACGCATAGAAGGCGCCGATGTCGTCAGGCTGGTGAATTTCTACGAGTCCCGGAAGTAGCTGCGCGTAACCACCCTGCCGGCGGCCGGCCCGTGTGGGCGGGCCGGCCGCCCCACCTCCGACCGGCCCGACCCGGTCAGGATCGCCCGATGCCCGCACACGGCCTCGGCGGGTGCGTTCCGAAAGCCGAGGACCCAGGGATAAGGAGGACAGGGATAAGCAGGAAGCACCTTAGTGCCCGATCCAGGCGATCCGCAGGATGTTGGTCGCACCGGGCGTGCCGAACGGGACGCCGGCGGTGATGACCACGCGCTCGCCGGCCACCGCGAACGCCTCGCGCTCGGCGATGTGGCAGGCCTTGTCGACCATGTCGGCGAAGTTGCGCACGTCCTCGGCGATCACGCACTGGACGCCCCAGGCGAGCGCCAGCTTGCGCGCCGTCGCCTCGGATTCGGTCAGCGACAGGATCGGGACCGTGGGCCGCTCGCGCGAGGCGCGCAGAGCGGTCGAGCCGGAGCTGGTGAAGGTGACGATGGCCGCGGCCTTGACCGTTGAGGCGACCTGGGCGGCGGCGGCGCTGATTGCATCCGAAGCGGTCTCTTCGGGGTCGGGGTGGACGGCGTCCATGATCGGGCGGTAGCTGCCGTCGCCTTCGACCCGTTCGATGATGCGGCTCATCATTGCAACCGCCTCGCGCGGATAGGCGCCGGCCGCGGTCTCGGCCGACAGCATCACCGAGTCGGCGCCGTCATAGACCGCGGTCGCAACATCGGAGGCCTCCGCCCGGGTCGGCGAGGGCGTGGCGATCATCGATTCGAGCATCTGGGTGGCGACGACCACCGGCTTGCCGACCTCGCGGCAGCGGCGGACGACTTGCTTCTGGATGCTGGGCACGTCTTCGGGCGGCATCTCGACGCCGAGATCGCCGCGCGCGACCATCACGCCGTCCGACAGCGCCAGGATCTCGTCGAGCCGTTCGATCGCCGCCGGTTTCTCGAGCTTGCTCATCACCGCGGCGCGCCCGCCGATCAGCTTGCGGGCCTCGGCGACATCGTCGGGGCGCTGGACGAAGCTCAGCCCGATCCAGTCGACCCCGAGGCTCAGCCCGAATTCGAGATCGCGCCGGTCCTTGTCGGTAAGCGCGGAGATCGGCAGCACGACCTTAGGCAGGTTCACGCCCTTGCGGTCGGTGACCCGGCCACCGACGGCCACCTCGGTGACGGCATGGTCGGCCGCCGTCTCCTGGACCACCAGGCGGATCTTGCCGTCATCGATCAGGAGCTCCGCGCCTGCGTGCAGGACCTCGAAGACCTCCGGATGGGGCAGCGGCGCGCGCGAGGCGCATCCCGGCTCGAAGGAGAGGTCGAGCCGGAAGCGTGCGCCGGGCTCGAGCAGCGTGGCCCCGTCGGCGAACTCGCCGACCCGAAGCTTCGGGCCCTGCAGGTCCATCAGGATTCCGATCGGGCGCCCGGCCCGCCGCTCCAAGGCGCGCAGACAGCCCACCTGCTCGGCATGCTGGTCGAGGCCGCCATGGCTGAAGTTCAGCCGAAAGACATCGGCGCCGGCCTCGAACAGCGCTTCGATGATCTCGGCGGTCTCGCTCGCCGGACCCAGCGTCGCCACGATCTTGGTGCGTCTGCGCCGTCTCACGCCTGCCACCCGTTGAGCAGGTCTATAGGCCGATCGGCGTCCCGGAGCCAGCGCCAATGAGGATCGCCCGGAAATCGTTGACGTTGGTTCGGGTCGGTCCGATGACGACGAGATCGCCGAGCGCGGAAAAGAAATCGTAGGAGCGGTGACCGGCCAGCGCCGCGCGCGCATCGAGCCCGGCCCGCCGCGCGCGCACCAGCGTGTCCGGGGCGATGACCGCTCCGGCATTGTCCTCGGCGCCGTCCAGCCCGTCGGTGTCGCAGGCGATCGCGTGGATGCCCGGCGCACCGTCGAGCGCGACCGCGAGCGCCAGCAGGTACTCGGCGTTGCGCCCGCCGCGCCCATGGCCGGGGCGGGGCAGGCTGACGACGGTTTCCCCGCCCGACAGCAATACGCCGTCCTGCGACCGGCGGGCGAGCGCCGCATGGGCGCGGCCGAGATCGGCGGCCTCGCCGGCGAGGTCGTCGCCCAGCACCGTCGGGGCGATCCCCAGCCGCCGGGCCGCTTCGGCCGCGGCGTCCAGCGCATCGGCGGCCCGCGCGACGATCGCGAACCGCGCGTTGGGCAGCGCCTTCGGCGTCTCGCCGCCGGCGCCGGCCAGCAGCCTGCGCACCGCCTCTCCGGGCTCGATCCCGTAATCCCGGAGCACCGCGGCGGCGTCGGCGGCGGTCGTCGGATCGGCGAGCGCGGGACCGGATGCGATGGTCGCCGGATCGTCGCCCGGCACGTCGGAGATCGCCAGCGTCAGCACCGGCGCGGGCGCGGCGGCAACGGCGAGCCGGCCGCCCTTGATGCCCGACAGATGCTTGCGGACGCAGTTGATCTCGCCGATCGCGGCCCCGCAGGCGAGCAGCGCACGGGTGATCGCCTGCTTGTCGGCGAGGGTGATGCCGGGGCCCGGCCTGCTCAGCAGCGCCGAGCCCCCGCCGGAGACCAGGCAGACCACGAGATCGTCGGCGCCGAGCCCCGAGACCGTGCCCAGCGCGCGCCCGGCCGCGAGGACGGCGGCGTCATCGGGCGCCGGATGGCCGGCCTCCATCACCTCGATCCGCCGGCAGCGCACGGCGTGGCCGTAGCGCGTGACCGCGAAGCCGGAGACCGGACCCGGCCAGCGGTCCTCGAAGGCGCGCGCCATCGAGGCGGCGGCCTTGCCGAAGCCGATCACGACCGTCCGGCCCTGCGGCGGCGCGGGCAGATGGGCCGGCAGCACGGCTTCGGGGCTCGCCGCGGCCACCGCGGTCTCGAACAGGTGGCGCAGGATCTCCGCCGGGTTCATCGGCCTGGCCGGCCCGTCGGGCGCGGTGCGCCGAACCTCTGGATCGTGCCGACCGCCTTGCTCAGCGGTCGACTCCGGGCTCGACCGCGGCGCTGCCGGGCGGACAGACCCGGATCAGAGTGATCTGGTTGCGCTGACGGCGGACGATCTCGAAGCGGAACCCGTGGAAGACGAAGATCTGGCCGATTTCGGGGATGATCTTGGCGCCGTGGATGACCAGCCCGGCGATGGTTGCCGCCTCCCGGTCCGGCAGCGTCCATTCGAAGCGGCGGTTGAGGTCTCGCACCGTCACGTCGCCCTCGATCAGGTAGGCGCCGTCGCGCTGCGGCCGAACCCCGATCGGGACGACATCGTGCTCGTCGGCGATATCGCCGACGATCTCCTCGATGACGTCCTCCAGCGTGATGATGCCCATCAGCGAGCCGTACTCGTCCACGACCAGCGCGAAGTGCTCGTGCCGGCGACGGAACGCCTGGAGCTGATCGAACAGCGTCGTGGACTCGGGCACGAACCACGGATCGGCCATGATCCCGTCGATTTCCAGCGAATCGAGGTTGCCCTCGTGGGTACGCACGGCGCGCGCGAGCGCCTTGGCGTGGAGCACGCCGACGATGTTGTCGGCCTGGCCGCGCCACAGCGGGATCCGCGTATAGGGGCTGCGCAGCGCTTCGTCGACGATCGTGGAGACCGGCAGGTCGGCATCGAGCGCCACCACGTCCTTGCGGTGGCGCATGACCATCTCGACCTCCACGGCGTCGAGATCGAGGATGCTGCGCAACATCGCCCGCTCATGCGGCGCGGTCTCCTGGCCGGAATGGAGTTCGATCGCCCCGCGCAGCTCCTCCAGCGCGCGGGTGCGCTCTTCGTCCTCGCGCGAGTACATGCCGAGCGCGGTCAGGATGGCCCGGATGACCACCTGGAAGCCGTCGGCGACCGGCCCCAGCACCGCGACCAGGACCCGGAAGACCGGCGCCAGCACGAGGGCGACGCGATCGGGGTTCTGCAAGGCATAGGTCTTGGGCAGGATCTCGCCGAAGACCAGCACCAGGAGCGTCATGGCGATGGTCGCGTAGGCGACCCCGGCCTCGCCCGCCAACGAGATCAGAACGCTGGTCGCCAGCGCCGAGGCCAGGATGTTGACCAGGTTGTTGCCCAGCAGGATCGTGCCGATCATCCGGTCCTTGCGCTCGCGCAGCCGGTTGACGATGCCCGCGCGGTGCTCGCCCTTGCGCTCGAGCTGGTGCATGCGCGGGCGGGAGGCCGCGGTGAGCGCGGTCTCGGAGCCCGAGAAGAAGGCCGATAACAGCAACAGCACGGCGATTGCCCCGAGCGTCGCGATCATTGCCGTCGTCATGGCTTTCTATCCGGGCGCCGTTGGATATCGGTGGGCGGAGGACTCAGGCGGCCAGACTCCGCGCGAGCAGGGCTTCGACCGCCTGGGTCTCGACGTCGGCGGTCACGAACGCCCGGCCGACCCCGCGGGCGAGAACCAGCGTGATCCGGCCCTGGCGGACTTTCTTGTCCTGCCGCATGAAGGCAAGAAGCTCCCGGGCTGCGCCGGGTGGGACGCCGATGTCGCCGGGGCTGGTCGGCAGGCCGACCGATTCCAGATGGCGCCGAACGCGGCCGGGCGCGTCCGCCGCGCACAGACCGAGCGCCGCGGAAAGCTCGAAGGCCATCACCATGCCGACGGCGACCGCCTCGCCGTGCAGCAGGGCGGAGCCGTAGCCGGCGGCCGCTTCCAGCGCATGGCCGAAGGTGTGGCCCAAATTGAGCAGCGCCCGCGCGCCGGCCTCCCGCTCGTCGCCGGCGACGATTCTTGCCTTGGCCGTGCAGCTCTTGACGACCGCGCGTCGGCGGGCTTCGCGGTCGCCTTCGATCATGCCGGCGCCGTGGCGCTCCAGCCAGCCGAAGAAGTCCGGATCGTCGATCAGCCCGTACTTCACGACCTCGGCATAGCCGGCCAGACGCTCGCGCCGGGAGAGCGTCTCCAGCGCGCCGATATCGGCGAGAACCAGCCGCGGCTGGTAGAAGGCGCCGACCAGATTCTTGCCGTGGACCGTGTTGATCGCGGTCTTGCCGCCGACCGCGCTGTCGACCTGGGCGAGCAGGGTGGTCGGGATCTGCACCAGACCGACGCCGCGTAACACCAGGCCGGCGGCCACGCCGGCGATATCGCCGATCACCCCGCCGCCCAGCGCGATCACGGTCGAGCCGCGTTCGGGGCGCCGGTCGAGTATCGCCCCGATCAGCCGCTCCAGGTGGGCGAAGTCCTTGGTCGCCTCGCCGGCCGGCAGGACGATGGCCGAATGGTCCAGCCCGGCGGCCTCGAGCGAGGCCTCGAGCCGGTCGAGATACAGCCCGGCGACGGTCTCGTCGGTGACGATGAAGGCGCGTGCGCCAGCGCAGATCGGCCTCAGACGCCGGCCGGCGCCGGCGATGAGGTTCTCGCCCACCAGGATGTCGTAGGACCGCTCGCCGAGTGCGACCCGAACGGTCTCGATCATGATCCGGCGGCCTGCGGCGCGCGTTCGGCGAGATGCGCCCTGATCGCTTCGTCTACGCGCACGACCGTAGCCGCCGGCGCCTCGTCGGCGGTCTTCACGACGATGTCCGCCTCGGCGTAGACCGGATAGCGCTCGGCGATCAGGCGCTCAAGCACCTTGCGCGGCGTGTCCTCCTTCAACAGCGGCCGGTCGTCGCGCCGGCGGACGCGCTGCAGCAGCAGCTCGATATCGGCCTGGAGCCAGACCGAGACCGCCCGGGCGCGGATCCGCGCCCGCGTCTCGGGATCCATGAACGCGCCGCCGCCGGCGGCCAGAACCTGGCCCGGCCGGTCGAGCAGCCGGGCGATGACCCGCCGCTCGCCGTTGCGGAACTCCTCTTCGCCGTAGATCTCGAAAATATCCTGGATCGAGCAGCCGGCGGCGGCCTCGATCTCGGCGTCGGCGTCACAGAACGGCAGGTCGTAGAGACGGGCCAGCTCGCGGCCGATACGGCTCTTGCCGGCTCCCATCAGCCCGACCAGGACGATCGTCTTGTCGGCCGCGGCGGCGGCTGTTTGCGTATTCAAATCCGAACCGCCCCGGCGCCGCGGACCGGCGCCGCAAATTTGCCGTAGTCACGCATTATCGACCAAATATAGAATGATCCGGTCTTGTTGTCGCGGAGATCCGGGAAGCTGGGGTGACCGCGGCATACACGGGGATGTCGTCGGTGTTTACTCGAAGGGCAAACCAAAAGACGCGCAGGGTCTCAACCATCGTCCTGTGCGTGGCGGTTGTCGTGGCGGGCGGCGCGGTCCTTGTCGCCTCGATCGAAATACCGCCGCCCTCCCGGAATGTCGAGAAGGTCATCCCGGATGACCAGTTGCCGCGCTAAGGTGGCCGGCGAACGAATCGCTGTCGCCCTGGGTCTGCTGGCCGCGCTCGCCGCGTTCGGCGGGGCCGCCGCATCGGCCGCCAGCGCCCAGATCGCCCAGGCCGCCCAGGTCGGTCCGCCCCGGCAGTTGACGCCGCCGGTGCGGCGGACCTCGCCCCGTCCCACCGCTTCGGAATCCGCCCCGCGCCGGACGCAGCCGCCGCCCTCCGCGCTCGCCGTTCCGGCGCCGCCGCCGGGGACGCGCGTCAGGCGCGAGATCGATGTGGTGACCCTGACCGCGCCGGACCCGGCCTCGGTCGGGCTGATCGGCGAGACCGAAGGAGGGCTGGGCGTCTCGCTGTGGCGCGGCACCGAACGCGCTCTGGTGGAGACTCTGTTGCCCCGGCTGCCGATCAAGACCTCCTCGCGCGCGGCCCGCAGGCTGGCGGTCAGGCTGCTGACCAGCCGCGCTGAGGCGCCGAGCGGGCCTTCGCAGGGCTCCAACATGCTGGCCTTGCGGGTCGAGCGCCTGGTCGCGCTGGGCGAGGTCGCCGCGGCGAGTCGGCTTGCCTCCCTGGCCCCGGTCGATCAGACCGACCAGAGCTTGGCGAGGGCGGCGGTCGAGGCTCTGTTCCTGCAGAACAACAATGCCGGAGCCTGCCAACGGATCCGCCTCGACGCGCGCCAGTTCAAGAAAGACTATTGGCAGAGGGCCCGCGCTTTCTGCCTGATGCTGTCCGGAGACCGCTTGCGGGCCGGGATCGTCGTCGACATCCTGCGCGAGCGCGGCGGCAAGACACCGGAGACGTTCTTCGCGCTTATGGAAGCTTTGGCCGGCGGCGAGGAGGCCGACATCAAGAGCCTGTCGGACCCGTCGGGGCTCGACCTCGCGATGATGCGGGTAGCCAATGCCCGGCTTCCCGCCGATGTCCTGAGCTCCGACCGGCCGGCGGTGCTGCGTGGGGTGGTCGACAGCCCCAACGCGGACCTCGATCTGCGCCTGATCGCGGCCGAGCGCGCCTACGGCTACGGCGCGATCGACGCCGAGACGCTGGGCGAGCTCTATAGCTCGGTGCCGTTCGATGACGACACACTGGCCCAGCCGATGACCGCCGCGGAAACCGATTGGGGACCGCGCGGCCGGGCCCTGCTGCTGCGCGGCGCCCGTTCGGCCAGCGCCGCCGCAGCCAGGGCGGAGTTGCTGCGGCAGGCCTACGAACTTGCCCGCGAGAAGGGCGGCTGGGACGCGCTGCTCGGCGCCAGCGTGCCGCTGCTTAAGACCATTGAGCCCGCGCCCGACCTGTTGTGGTTCGCCCGTGATGCCGGGCTGGCGCTGTTGTCCGCGGGCGATGTCGACCGCGCACGGATCTGGCTGGATCTCGCCGCGGCCGATAGCGACCGGGCGCGCGAGGCGATGATCCGGCTCTGGGCCATCGGCCGGTTCGTCGTCCCGCCCGGCGCGCCGGCGGCGATCGATCCGGCGCCGTTCGCCGCCTGGTTGCGCGCCGTCAAGGCGAGCGACAGCGAAGAGGGCCGGGCGAAGGCGATCCTGCTGATGTCGCTGCTCGAAGCCCAGGGCGGCACGACGGAGCCAGGACGCTGGGCGACGCTGCTTGCGGCGTCGGGCTCCATTGCCGGGGGAACCGGCCCCGACATCGCCTGGAGGAATGCGCTGGATGAGGCGGCCGACGCCAGCCGGGTCGGCGAAACGGTGCTGATCGCCTTGCTCGGCCTTGCCAACGCGCGGGATGGCCGCGCCGACACCGCGACCATCCACGCGGCCATCGATGGGTTGCGCCGGGTCGGGCTGAGCCGGGAAGCGCGCTCGCTGGCGCTCGAGGCCGCCGTTGCCAACGGGCTGTGATGGCTGAGGCCGGCGCGCCGGATGTCCGCCATGTGGACGCCTTCCTGGAGATGATGGCGGCCGAGCGCGGCGCGGCGCGCAACACCGTCGAGGCCTATCGCCGCGACATCACCGATCTTGCCCGGTTCCTGCGCGGCGGTGGCGGCGCCGGGCTGATCGCGGCCGACGCGACGGACCTGCGCGTCTATCTCGCCGACCTCGCCAGGCGGGGGTTTGCGCCGGCCAGCGCGGCCCGCCGGCTGTCCGCGCTGTCTCAGTTCTTCGCCTTCCTCGTGGCCGAGGACCTGCGCGCCGACGACCCGACGACGGCGATCGATCCGCCGCGGCGCGGCCGGAGCCTGCCCTGGGTGCTGGGCGAGGCCGAGATCGAGGCGCTGATAGCGGCGGCCCGCGCGCGCGGCGATTCACGCGGGGTCCGACTGACCGCGATGCTCGAACTGCTCTACGCCACCGGGCTGCGAGTCAGTGAGCTGGTTTCGCTGCCGCTGGGCGCGTTCGGCGGCGAGCACGGCATCCTGCGGGTGCGCGGCAAGGGCGCGAAGGAGCGCCTGGTGCCGGTCGGCGCGCCGGCGCGGGCCGCGCTGCGGGACTGGTTGCCGGCGCGCGCGCGCTTGCTTCCCGGCGGCGCGGCCTCGCCGTTTCTGTTCCCCTCGCGAGGCCGTAGCGGCCATCTCGGGCGGGCGCAGTTCGCGCGCGAGCTCAAGGCGCTGGCCGGCGATTGCGGGCTTGACCCCCGACGCGTGTCGCCGCATGTATTACGCCACGCATTCGCGACCCATCTGCTCGCCCGGGACGCCGACCTCCGAAGCGTGCAGCGTATGCTGGGCCACTCCGATCTCGCGACCACCCAGATCTACACCCATCTCGCCGATGACCGTCCGAGCGCGCTGGTGCGCGCGCGCCATCCCCTGGCGAGGCGGAGCTAGACGATGACCGACAGCCGTATCCCGAGCTTCCTCGACTTCGAACGCCCGATCGCCGAACTCGAAGGCAAGATCAAGGAGCTGCGCCACCTGAGCGATGTCAACGGCATCAAGATCGCCGACGAGGTCCAGCGGCTGCAGAGCCGCATCGAGCGTCTGCTGCGCCAGACCTACGGCAAGCTCACGCCCTGGCAGATCGTCCAGGTCGCGCGCCACCCCGACCGGCCGCATTGCATCGATTATCTGGACGCGCTGATCGACGGCTTCCGGCCGCTGGCCGGCGACCGGCTTTATGCCGAGGATGCGGCCATCATCGGCGGGCTGGGACGGTTCCGCGGCCGCTCGGCCGTGATCATCGGCCAGGAGAAGGGCGCCGAGATCGAATCGCGGATGAAACACAATTTCGGCATGCCGCGGCCGGAAGGCTACCGCAAGGCGCAGCGCCTGATGCGGCTTGCCGACCGGTTCGACCTGCCGGTGATCACGTTGGTGGATACGCCGGGCGCCTATCCCGGCATCGGCGCGGAGGAGCGCGGCCAGGCCGAGGCCATCGCGCGGTCGATCGAGACCTGCCTGTCGCTGAGGGTGCCGATCGTCTCGGTGGTGATTGGCGAGGGCGGCTCGGGCGGCGCGATCGCGATCGCTGCGGCCAACGCGATCCTGATGCTCGAACATTCGGTCTATTCGGTGATCTCGCCCGAGGGCTGCGCCTCGATTCTGTGGCGTGACGGCAACTTCGCGCGCGAGGCGGCCGAAGCCCTGCGCCTGACCGCCGGCGACCTGGAGAAGCTCGGCGTCATCGACGCGGTCGTCCAGGAGCCTCTCGGCGCCGCCCACCGGCGCCCGCACCTCGCGATCGAGCGGGTGGGCGATGCCGTCGCCGAGGCGCTGGCGGGCCTTGAGCCCCTCGACCGGGACGCGCTGGTCGACCACCGCCGAGAAAAATTCCTCAGGATGGGCGAGGCCTCGCTGGCCTGAGCCGCCGAGGGGCCGATCAGACCTCCTCCGGCCGGGTCTTCAGCCGCAGGCGCGCGCGGATCGCGCGCGAGGCGGCGTCGATCATCAGGTTCAGCGCGGCGGTGATCAGGATCAGATAGAGCGCGCGGTCGAAGCGGAGGTCCGCGAAGGCGCTGTCGACGTAGAAGCCGAGCGTGGTGATGCCGAGAATTCCGAGGATCGCGGTCTCGCGCATGATCACCTCCCAGCGGTAGAACAGGAAGGCTAGGAACTGCGGGTAGATCCGCGGCAGAACATCGTAGAAGTAGCGGTTGAGCCCGGTCGGCGCATCGGCGCGGAGCTCTATCGCCTCGGTGTAGCGGCCCATCAGATGGCCGATGATTGCGCCGTTATGCAGGGCGAGCGCTGCGACCGCCGGCAGCATCGACGGCCCCCAGAGCAGCAGGAACACCAGCGCCAGCACGTATTCCGGAGTCGAGCGGGCGATCACCAGCCCGACATGGCCGCACGTCCGGCCGAGAGGCCCGAAGAATCTGGGCGAGATCAGCGGGAACATGGCGAGCGTCAGCGCGCCGGTCGCGACCAGCGCGACCTGGGTCAAAATCACGGTGTTGATGATGCCGGGCCAGGCCTGGGACGCGAACAGCGCGCCGGCCCAGGAGAGCGCGTCGGCCCAGGCGATCGTACCGAAGCTCTCGGCCGCGCGGATCGGCCGGGGCCAGATGTCATGGCCGAAGAACCGCCAGATGTTCTCGGCCGCGATCTCGCCGCTCCACGGCAGCAGCGCCAGGGCCAGCAGGATGTAGACCGGCACCAGACGCCGGCGCACCCAGATCCGGATGGTCGCGATGATTATGTAGAACAGGATCAGGAGAGCCGCGACCTCGGAGTACCGGCCCTGGGCGAAGGCCGATTCCAGGTGGAAACCGATGGTCGGTAGCCCGACAAAACCGATCACCGTCGAGGACCTGAGCCCGCATTCCAGCCGGTAGAGCGAATAGGTCCTGAAATGCGCCCAGGCATCGGGCAGGCGCACGAACAGGAAGATCGACGCCGCGGCGCTGCCCGCCGGCGCCGCGGCCAGCGGCGCCGGGTCGGACTCCTCGAGGATCTCGGAATAGACCTTGGCGAAGATGCCGGCATAGGGGATGGCGATCGCGAGCACCCCCGTCAGCGGCGTCAGCCCGAAGACCTGCAGGAAGATCAGCGCCCAGAACAGCTCGTGCACCGCCCGGACGAACGCGCAACCCGCGCGCACGACGCGGAAACGGAAGACGAGCGCCAGCGCGAAACCCGCGAGGTTTCCCATCGCGACGCCGAGAAAGGCGAAGGCCACCGTCATCAGGATGGCGGAGAGCAGGTTCTCGGTCGCCCGAAAATCCGGGCTCAGCGCGCCGGCGGCCATGCGGCCGAACTCGGTCCATGGTTCGAGCGTCGAGACCTCGAAATCGCCGAAGACGGCGAGGACGACGGCCAAAAAAACGAGTCCGACGCTCGCCCGTACCAGCGGCGAGGGGCTGCCGCGGCCGGCGAACGGGTCAGAGGCCGTTGCGGTAGAGCCCGTCAAGGTCCGAGGGCTTCAGCCCGGCGGTCGGCTCGTCCATGACAATGCCGCCGTCCCGGATGCCGATGGCGCGGCTGGCATAGGCCAGCGCAAGGTCCACATCGTGCATCGACAGCACCACGGTCGCGTGCGTGTCGACGATGGAATCCAGCACGGCGCGCGATTGGTGCTCGTCGAGCGCGGAAACCGGCTCGTCGCCCATGAAGATGGGACTGCCCTTGTGGATCGCGCGGCCGACGGCGGTGCGCTGCTGCTGGCCGCCGGACAGCGCCTCGATGCGCGCGAACACCTTGTCCTCCAGCCCCAGCCGCTCGACCAGCGGCCGGACGGCGGCGATCTCCCGCTTCAGCGGCCGGATCAGGTTGGCGATGTTGTACCAGGTCGAGTGCCGGTTCAGCCGGCCCATGTAGATGTTGTGGAAGACGGTGAGCGCGCGCACCAGGCCGAGCACCTGCGGCACGAGCGCCGTTTCGGCGCTGCGCTGTGCGTAGAGCAGGCCGAGCAGCGTCGACTTGCCGGCGCCGCTCCGGCCGACCAGCGCGACCTTTTCGCCCGGCTCGATACGCAGGCTGATCCCACTGAGAACGGGGACGCCGTCATACTGGACAACGGCGTCCTCCAACGCGAACAGGGGCACCGCCGCGCGCCGCGCGGATGGCCGTCAGTCGATCAGGTCGAGCTTGCGGCCGACATCGACGATCGGCTGGTAGTCGGCGTTCGAGGCCGGGATGAAGGCCTTGCGCGGGAACTGCTTGAGCAGGTTCGGATCGTCGAGACCCAGGAGCGCGCCCCTGACCTTTTCGGTGAACCCTGCGCCGAATCGCTTGTCGGCGTCGCCGCGGATCGACCAGTTGTAGTCCGGATAAGGCGGCGTGACCCAGATCACCTTGACCTTGGCGGCGTCGATCTTGCCGGCCGCCAGTTCCTTGTCCCACACGGCATAGTTGACCGCGCCGACTTCGAAGGCACCGGACTGCACCAGCGCGATGGTGCGCGAGTGATCGCCCGAGAAGCCCACCCGGCGGAACGCCTTGCCCGGCGCCATCGCCAGATTCCGACGGATGAAGAACTCCGGCATCAGCCGCCCCGAGGTCGAGCCCTTGGAGCCGAAGGTGAAGGTCTTGCCGGCTATGCCGTCGGGGAAGGATGCGGACTTCTCCAGGCCGGTGCTCGCATGGGCGATGAAATAGGTCCGAAACGACTTGTCCTCCTCGCCCTGGGCGATCGCCTGGGAGCCGCTGACCGCCGCGCGCGCGCGGACGCCGGACAGGCCGCCGAACCAGGCGAGCTGCACCTGGTTGTTGCGGAAGGCCGTCACCGCGGCGGCGTAGGACTTGACCGGGACGTATTTCACCTCGACGCCAAGCTGGCCCTGGAGATAGTTCGCGATCCGATTGAACCGGGTCTTCAGCGCCGTCTCGTCCTGGTCGGGAATCGCGGTGAAGACGAAGGGCTGCGCGGCGGCGGAGCCCGCCGCCGTGATGCCGAGCAAGATGGCAAAGGTCGATAGCAGCGTTTTCATGGAGGCGCTTTCTTTCACTTGTCCGGTCCCGTGTGCGACAGGGCGCGGCGATCGCCGTGAGCGGTTGGTCAGGTGATTACCCTCGACCTGCATCGTTCGGCTCGACGCTTTCCCCGGGCCGGAACCTGACTCACCTGAGCGGGCAGCGCAAGCCTGCCCGGCGAACGGCGGCGGCCCGTTTACGCAGCGGGGGAGCGCCGTAAGCCGGGCGCCCGTCGGCCGCGCCCCGGGCCGCAGCCGGACGATGATCGCGATGGCCGCGAAGGAGATCGCGATGCAGATCAGCCCCGGGATGACCGCAGCGGTAAACAGGGCGGTTACGAACTGCTCGGTCAGCACCGCGTAGAGCAGCATCAGGTTGGACGGCGGGATCAGGATTCCCAGAGTGCCGCCGGCCGCGATCGAGCCCACCGCCAGCGTGGGGCGATAGCTGCGCTCGACCATCTCGGGGAGCGCGATTCGCATGAAGGTCGACGCAGTCGCCAGCGAGGACCCGCAGATCGCGCCGAACCCGCCGCAGCCGGCGATCGTGGTCATCGCCAGCCCGCCGCGGTAGTGGCCCAAAAGGGCGTAGAACAGCCGGTAGAGGTCGCCGGACAGCCCCGCCGCCGCGGTGAAGCTGCCCATCAGGAGGAACATCGGGATCGCGCCGAGCTCCTGGGTGACCAGCACCTGGGTGGGCGCGGTCGCGAACATCTTGAAGGTCGGCTCGTATTCCGATCGGCGTCCAGACGCCGGCAAAGCCCGCAACCGCCATGGCGATCCCGATCGGCACGTGCAGCAGGATCAACGCCAGCATTCCGGCGATGCCGAGCGTCGCGATCATGATCTGGTCCATGCCGGCGGCCTCTCGGGCGGCGGCGCGCTACACGCCGGCGTCGGCGGTCGGCTCGCCGGCGACCGGCCGGGGCTCGCCGCGCGCCGCGCGCAACACCGCCTCGTAGAGGACGATCGCCTGAACCGGCGCGCAGATCGCCACGATGACGGTGACCACCCACCACCACGGCGCCTGCGGGATCTCGAGCACCGGCGTCGCCAGGCCCGTCAGCGTGACGTCATCGAGCGTGAAGCGGAAGAACTGCCAGGTGAACAGAACGAAGACCAGCAGAGTCGCCAGGCCGCCGAGGGCTTCGAGCCACAGCGCGCGGCGTGGACCCAGCGCCTTGCCCACGAAGCGGATCGTCACGAAGTGACCGCCCACCAGGCACACCGGAAAGAAGCTCGCCACGATGACCGCGAGGTTGTAACGGCCGAGGTCGTCGACCCCGAGGATGGGCGCATTGAACACCCATCGCATCAGGACATCGACGACGATCGCGGCGGCCATCGCCATGATGCAGAGCGCACCGATCAGGGCGATCCAATCCGCCCCCGGCCCGAGCGCACGCCGGGCGTCGAAGCCTCCTGTCATTATCATGCCGCCGCGCGGCGGCGGATCAGCTCCCGCCCCGGTGCTTGGCCAGGATCTCCTGGATCGCCCGGTACTTGACCGCGCCGTCCTTGGTCTTGGCGATCCATTGATCATGGAACGGCTTGAAGCGCCGGGCCATCTTCGTCCACTCGTCGTCCGAGAGCCTGAGCACGTTGCGCCCGCCGGTCTCGGTCCGCAGCTTCTGGCCGTCCCGCTCGTAATACCGGCCGAGGGCGAGGCTGATTCCGAGCCCCTTGTTCTTCTCGATCGCGTCCTTGGCCTGGCGCGGCAGCTTGTTGTAGGCGCGGTTGTGGATGGCGATGAAGAACGACCGGGTTCCCAAGGGCAGGTCGACATGGGATTTGAGCAGCGGCGTGACGCGGAACAGGAAGGGCAGCGAATAGAAGGTGAAGTCGGGAAACAGCTTGGCGGTATGGGCAGGCAGGACCTGGATCGCGCCCTGGATGCCGTTCTTCAGCCCTTCCCATTGCTTGCGCGCGGGCTGCGGATCAGGGCGCCGCCCCAGAACTCCTGGAACTTGAGCGTGCCGGCGCTGTCGGCTTCGACCTTCCTCAGCCAGGGGATGAGAATTTCGTTGAGAGAGCGCGCCTTCGGCGGCATGAATGAACCGAACTCGATCACCGCCGGCTCCGCGGCGGCGGGGTTGGCGGCGAACGCGGTTGCGGCGACCAGACCGACGCCGGCTGCGGCGACGAGCGTGCGGACCTTCATCGGTTCCTCCCTCGTCTGGCTGCCGCACCGGGCTCGATCCCGATTTCGTGGCCCGGTTTCGCAGCCCTTCGGCAGGGCCGCTATCATGGCGGCGAACATGGCGGCGAGGCGGGAATCCACCTGCGGCCCGCGGCCGCTATGGCGGCTCGCCGGGCGCGCGGGCGGCGATCGACAGCGCATGCACCGGGCCGGCGAGTTCTTCGGCCAGGCACTGGTGGACCAGCCGCTGACGGTCGATCCGGGACTTGCCGCCGAAGGCGGCTGCGACGATCTCGATCCGGAAGTGGCTCTGCCCGCCTTCGCGGGCGCCGGCATGGCCGGCATGAAGGTGCGACTGGTCTTCGATTTCCAGTCGGGCCGGGGCGAACGCGGCTTCGAGCTTGCTGCGGATGTCCTGGGCGACGCTCATCGACAACTCAAGCAGTTCAACTGGTTGGAGGGGCGGCGCCGCGCTTGCCAGGGTCCGGCACCGACCCCATACTGCGAATCATGAAGCCGATAGGCAAGACCGTGATACACTCGGCCGGCGAGCCCGAGGCGCGCAGCTGCGCGGTGGAAAGCTGCGGCCGGACGCCGGACTATCCGGCGCCACGCTCGCGCGAGGCGCTGTCGGACCTGATCTGGCTGTGCCTGGAGCATGTCCGCGCCTACAACACGTCCTGGGATTTCTACGCCGGCATGAGCGAGTCCGAGATCGAGGCGCACCGCCGGGCGGACGCCGCCTGGCGGCGTCCGACATGGCCGCTCGGCGTGCGCCGGACGAACGGCCGCCGACGGATCCGCGACCCGTTCGGTATGGTGGACGGGGACGGCGAGTGCGAAATCGGGGGCCGCGGGCGCCCGTCGACGGCGACGCCCGCCGAGCGGCAGGCGCTGGCGACGCTGGGGCTCAAACCGCCGGTCGGCGCGGCGTCGGTGAAGGCGCGCTACAAGGAGCTGGTCAAGGCGCTTCATCCCGACGCCAACGGCGGAGACGCCCGCGCCGAAGAGCGATTGAAAGTGGTCAACCAAGCCTATAACACGCTCAGGGTTAGCCGGACGCCGTAGCCGTCGAAGCGGATTTCCACCTGAAGGATAGCCTGAGGATAGCGAGTTCATGTCATCTGAGAATAGCAACGGGGCCTGTGCGGACGCGCCCGAGCTTCCCGATATTTCGATTTCCGTGCGCCAGGTCTTCGGGATCGACACCGATATGCAGGTCCCGGGCTTCAGCGCGCGCCCGTCGGAGCACGTCCCGGACATCGACGAGGCCTATTGCTTCGACCACGAGACGACTCTGGCGATCCTGGTGGCGCTGGCCCATAACCGGCGCCTGCTGATCCAGGGCTATCACGGCACTGGCAAGTCGACCCATATCGAGCAGGTCGCGGCGCGCCTGAACTGGCCCTGCATCCGGGTCAACCTGGACAGCCATATCAGCCGCATCGACCTGATCGGCAAGGACGCGATCGTCCTGCGGGACGGCAAGCAGGTCACCGAGTTCCGCGAGGGCATCCTGCCCTGGGCGCTGCAAAGCCCGTGCGCCCTGGTGTTCGACGAATACGACGCCGGGCGCCCGGACGTCATGTTCGTCATCCAGCGGGTGCTCGAGGTCGACGGCAAGATGACCCTGCTCGACCAGAACCGGGTGATCCGCCCGCATCCCGCCTTCAGGCTGATGGCGACGGCCAACACCATCGGGCTGGGCGACACGACCGGGCTCTATCACGGGACCCAGCAGATCAACCAGGGCCAGCTCGATCGCTGGAACTTGGTGACCACGCTGAACTACCTGCCGCACGACGCCGAGACCGCGATCGTGCTCTCCAAGGCGCCGGGCTACGACACCGCCGACGGCCGCAAGCAGATCTCGGCGATGGTCTCGGTGGCGGACATGACCCGGGCCGGCTTCATGGCCGGCGACATCTCGACCGTCATGTCGCCCCGCACGGTGATCACCTGGGCCGAGAACAACGAGCTGTTCGGCAACGTCGCCACCGCGTTCCGGATGACCTTCCTCAACAAGTGCGACGAACTCGAGCGGCCGGCGGTCGCCGAGTACTACCAGCGCTGCATGGGCGAGGACCTGCCCGAGGCGACCGTCAAGCCCGGGCGGAGCGTCTAGCCGTTGGCGGCGCGCCGGTGAGCGCCCCTCCGGAGTCCCCGATCGAGGAGTTCCGCCGCGTCACCGGTGCGGCGATGCGCGCGATCGCCGAGCGTGAGGACGTGACGGTCAATTTCGGCGCCGAGGCACGGCTGGTCGAGAACCAGGCGCGGCTTCCAGTACCCTCGCGCGATCTGCCGGCGGAGGAGGTCACCCGGCTCCGCGGCGAGGCCGATGCGATGGCGCTCAAGCTGCGCTACCACGATTCCGAGCTGCACGCCGCGCGGGCGCCGGCCGGCGAGACCGCGCGCGCGGTCTTCGAGACCCTCGAACAGGCTCGCGTCGAGACCCTGGGCGCCCGCCGCATGGCCGGGGTGGCGATGAACCTCGACGCGGCGCTCTCGGAGCGCTGCCAGGCGCGCGGCCATGCCCGGCTCTCCGACCGCGAGGACGCGCCGATCGCCGAAGCCGTGGGGCTGTACGCGCGCGAGCGGTGGCGCGACTGCGCGACGCCCGACGCCGGCAGGCCCTTGCTCGACCTGTGGCGCGAGGATCTCGACGAGCGCATCGCGGGCGACCTCGAAACGCTCGAAGGCGCGCTCGGGGACCAGGAGAATTTCGCGAAATCGGTCAACCGGCTTCTGGTCCATCTCGAACTGCTCGACGAGGAGCCGGGCGAGGGCGAGGGCGAATCGACGGACCGCGGCGAGGACGCCGAGCACTCCGAGGACGATGACGAAAACGCGGAGGCGGCGGAGACGGACGGCGCCGAGGCCGAGATGGAAGGCATGCCGTCCTCGGAGACGGACGACGCCGACAGCGCGGACGCCGATCAGGCGATGTCCGAGCAGGTCCAGGAAGAAATGACGCCCGGCGCCGGCGAGGAGGAGGGCGAGCGCTCCCACCGTCGGCGCGCCGACGGCTTCCTGCCGGACGAGGAGCGCCGGCCCGCCTACCGATCCTACACGGTCGATTTCGACGAGATGGTCGAGGCCGAGGCGCTGTGCGACGCCGACGAGCTCGCCCGGCTGCGACAGCATCTCGACCAGCAGCTCGCCCATCTGCAGGGTGTTATCGCCAAGCTCGCCAACCGGCTGCAGCGCCGGCTGCTCGCCCAGCAGTCGCGGTCCTGGGAATTCGATCTCGAGGAAGGGCTGCTCGACGCCGGGCGGCTGACCCGCGTGGTCGTCGATCCGATGCACCCGCTGAGCTACAAGATCGAGAAGCAGACCGAATTCCGCGACACGGCGGTCTCGCTGCTGATCGACAACTCGGGCTCGATGCGCGGCCGGCCGATCACGGTGGCGGCGATGAGCGCGGACATCCTGGCCCGCACGCTGGAGCGCTGCGGCGTCAGGGTCGAGATCCTGGGCTTCACCACCAGGGCCTGGAAGGGCGGCCAAGCCCGCGAGAAATGGCTCGCCGAAGGCAAGCCGCCCAACCCGGGCCGGCTCAACGATCTGCGCCACATCGTCTACAAATCCGCCGACGCCCCGTGGCGGCGGGCCCGCAAGTCGCTCGGCCTGATGCTGCGTGAAGGGCTCTTGAAAGAGAACATCGACGGCGAGGCGCTGCTGTGGGCACACCATCGGCTGATCGCGCGCGGCGAGCAGCGGCGGATCCTGATGGTCATCTCCGACGGCGCGCCGGTCGACGATTCGACGCTTTCGGTCAACCCCGGCAACTACCTCGAACGGCACCTGCGCGACGTGATCGAATGGATCGAAGCGCGCTCGCCGGTCGAGCTGACCGCCATCGGCATCGGGCACGACGTGACGCGCTACTACAAGCGCGCGGTCACGATCATGGACGCCGAGCAGCTCGGCGGCGCCATGATGGGCCGCCTGACCGAGCTGTTCGGAGAGGACCAGGGCCCGCCAGCCAGCCGCATGGTCCGCGCGGCCCGAACCATGCGCGGCTGAAGACGAAGCCGGGTCACGGGCCGGTCCGAAGTCAGCGCGTGCAGGCGTCCGCGTTCACACGCAGATATTCGTCGATGAACTTGTCCGTGCGCTGTGACACGCTCGACAGGATGAAGCCTGAACCTCCGGATATTCCGGTACTCCCAACGGACCAACCTGAGGCCGTACCGGCTTCGCCGGATGCGAAGTCCATCATCCGTTTCCTGTATTCGATCTCGGTACTGAATGCGTTGCTAACTTCGTTGCCAACTACGTTCACGTTTACATACAAATACGCCCCAGGTTTATCGTGGTAGAGACGCGCCGCTCGCAGCCTGCTGCGCACGGCAGTCTCGATCGCCGCTTCGGTCAGCCCGATTTCTGCCGCATCCTCGTGCAAGTCTTCGACCACCAACCGCATAGGCTTGCAGTCGTTCCACAGCTCGAAGCGGTCACGGGTCGTGACGTTCTCCGCCAGCGCCGATGCGGTGAAAAACAGTGCTGCGGCGGCGATCGGCGGGATCGTTGGGCGCATCATTGAAACAGGTTACCAGGACGGCCGGCCGCGAGACAAGGGAATCCGGCCCGCGCGGGCTATGCGTCGGCCGGGGCGAACTCGACCAGGACGGCGCCCTCCTCGACCGCGTCCCCGGGACGATACAGCACCGCCTCGACGCGACCGGCGACCGGGGCGCGGATGGCGTGCTCGACCTTCATCGCCTCGATGACCATCAGGATCGCGCCGGGCTCGACATCGGCCCCGGGCTCGATTGCGACGGCGACGACGACGCCGGGCGTCGGCGCCGTCGGCGCGTCGGTCGCGCCGCCCGCCGCTTCGGCCTCGGCCTCGCGCAGCGGGTCGGAGGCGGAGAACCGCCATGTCGTGTCGGCGGTGAAGACGATCGTCTCCCCGCCGGTACGCACGACCGTCGCGCGGATCGCCGTCCCATCGATCTCCGCGTGGATCTCCGCGTGGAGGCTCGCCGCATTCCGGCGCACGGCGCGCACGGTGTGGTCGCCGCCGGGCAGGCCGAAGCGATCGCCGCTGACCGTCACGCTGTAGACCGCATCGCCCAGCCGGAACGCGATCGTTTCGGTGGCCGGCGCGTTGAGCCGCCAGCCGCCGGTCGCCGCCCAGGGCGAGTAAGGATCGCCGGCGCTCTGCGCCCTGGCCTCGGCGGCCGCCTGCCGGTCGGCGCGCCCGGCGATGACGGCGAGCGCCAGCACCGCGTCCGGCGGCGCGTCCGGCGCCGCGGTCAGCGCGTCCATCGTCCGGTCGACGAAGCCGGTATCGGCGCGGCCGTCGGCGAACTCGTCCTGGGCCAGGATACGGATCAGGAAGTCCCGGTTGGTCTCCGGGCCGGCGATGCTCACCCCGGCCAGGGCGTCGGCCAGCCGGGCGCGCGCCTCGGCGCGGCTGCCGCCCCAGGCGATGACCTTGGCGATCATCGAGTCGTAATGGGCGGTGATCTCGTCGCCCTCGGCGACGCCGCTATCGACCCGCAGCATCGGTCCGGTCCCGGGCATACCGAGATGGACGATGCGGCCGGTCGAGGGCAGGAAGCCGGCGGCCGGGTTTTCGGCATAGAGCCGCGCCTCGATCGCGTGGCCGGCGATCGCGAGCGCGTCCTGGCCGACCGGAAGCGCCTCGCCCGCCGCGACCCGGATCTGCCATTCGACCAAATCCTGGCCGGTGATCATCTCGGTCACGGGATGCTCGACCTGGAGGCGGGTGTTCATCTCCATGAAATAGAATTTCCGGGCGTCGTCCATCAGGAACTCGACGGTGCCGGCGCCGACATAGCCGACGGCCCCGGCGGCCGCGACCGCGGCGGCGCCGATCCCGGCCCGAATCGCCTCGTCGAGCCCGGGGGCGGGGGCCTCTTCGATCACCTTCTGGTGGCGGCGCTGGACCGAGCAGTCGCGTTCGAACAGGTGGATCGCGTTGCCGTGGGCGTCGGCGAAGACCTGGACCTCGATGTGGCGCGGCCCGGTCAGATAGCGCTCCAGCAGCAGCCGGTCATCGGCGAAGGAGGAGGCCGCCTCGCGCCGGGCGGAGTCGAGCGCGCCTTCGAGATCCTCGGGATTTGCGACGACCCGCATCCCGCGGCCGCCGCCGCCGCCGGACGGCTTGACGAGCAGCGGGTAGCCGATGCGGCCGGCCTCGGCCGCCAGGGTCTCGTCGTCCTGGGCGTCGCCGTGAAAGCCCTCCAGGATCGGCAGGCCGGCCTCGGCCATCATCGCCTTGGCGGCGCTCTTGGAGCCCATCGCGCGGATCGCCTCGGGCGGGGCGCCGATGAAGGAGAAGCCGGCCGCGATGCAGGCCTCGGCGAAGGCGGCGTTCTCCGAAAGAAAGCCGTAGCCGGGGTGAATCGCCTCGGCCCCGGCGCTGCGGGCGGCCTCGATCACCGCCTCGATGTCGAGATAGCTCCGGCGCGCCGGCGCCGGGCCGATCGCCAGCGCCAGATCGGCGAGTCGCGCATGCAGCGCGCCCGCATCGGCCTCGGAGAAGACGGCGGCGGTGCGGATGCCCAGCCTGCGGCAGGTCGCGATGATGCGGCAGGCGATCTCACCGCGGTTGGCGATCAGCACGGTCCCGAACATCGCGCTCACATGCGGAAGACGCCGAACCGGGTCGGCGGGATCGGCGCGTTCAGCGCCGCCGACAGGCAGAGCCCCAGCACGGTCCGGGTCTGCGCCGGCTCGATGACGCCGTCGTCCCACAGCCGGGCGGTGGCGTAGAACGGGTGGCCCTGGGTCTCGTACTGCGCGCGGATGGGCGCCTTGAAGCCCTCCTCTTCCTCCTCGGACCAGTTTCCGCCGCGGGCCTCGACGCCGTCGCGGCGAATCCGGCCCAGGACGTTCGCAGCCTGGTCGCCGCCCATCACCGAGATGCGCGCATTGGGCCACATGAACAGGAAGCGCGGGCCGTAGGCGCGCCCGCACATGCCGTAATTGCCCGCCCCGAAACTGCCGCCGATGATGACGGTGAACTTCGGCACCTGTGCGCAGGCCACCGCGGCGACCAGCTTCGCGCCGTCCTTGGCGATGCCGCCGGCCTCGTATCTCCGCCCGACCATGAAGCCGACGACATTCTGCAGGAAGACCAGCGGAATGCCGCGCTGGCAGCACAGCTCGATGAAATGGGCGCCCTTGAGCGCGGATTCGGAGAACAGGATGCCGTTATTGGCAAGGATCCCCACCGGATACCCGCAGATATGCGCGAAGCCGCAGACCAGCGTCGCGCCGTAGAGCGCCTTGAACTCCTCCAGCGCGCCGGCGTCGACGATGCGCACGATCGCCTCGCGCACGTCATAGGGTTTGCGGAAATCCGCCGGCGCGACGCCGTCGAGCGTGGCCGGGTCGCAGGCCGGCGGCGCCGGCGCGCGCGCCGCGAGCCGGGCGGGCTTCCTGCGGTTGAGCATCGAGACCGCACGGCGGACGATCGCCAGCGCATGCGCGTCGTTCTGCGCGTAGTGGTCGGCGACGCCGGAGACCCTGGCGTGGACGTCGGCGCCCCCCAGATCCTCGGCGCTCACCTCCTCGCCGGTCGCGGCTTTGACCA
Source organism: Alphaproteobacteria bacterium (assembly GCA_965202905.1). Taxonomy (GTDB): domain Bacteria; phylum Pseudomonadota; class Alphaproteobacteria; order MPNO01; family MPNO01; genus CAYFYS01. The sequence goes on from OZ241868.1 coordinate 2,945,315, forward strand.
GCGGCGGGCCGCCGAGGAAGATCGCGCCCTGGTTGCGCACGATCACCGATTCGTCGGACATCGCCGGCACATAGGCGCCGCCGGCGGTGCATGAGCCCATGACGGCGGCGATCTGGGGAATCCCGGCCGCCGAGAGATTGGCCTGGTTGAAAAAAATGCGGCCGAAATGATCGCGGTCGGGGAACACCTCGTCCTGGCGCGGCAGGTTGGCGCCGCCGGAATCGACGAGGTAGATGCAGGGCAGGTCGTTCTGGGCGGCGATCTCCTGGGCGCGCAAATGCTTCTTGACCGTCAGCGGGTAGTAGACGCCGCCCTTGACGGTGGCGTCGTTGGCGACGATCAGGCACTCGGTCCCCTCGACGGGTCCGATGCCGGTGACGATGCCGGCGGCCGGCACATCCTCGTCGTAGACCCCGCGGGCGGCGAGTTGCGACAGCTCCAGGAACGGCGCGCCCGGGTCGATCAGCCGGTCGATGCGCTCGCGCGGCAGCATCTTGCCGCGCCCGGTATGCCGCGCCCGCGCCGCCTCGCCGCCGCCGAGCGCGGTCTCCGCGACCGCCTTGCGCAACGCCCCGACCGCTTCCGCCATGGCGGTGGCGTTCGCGCGGAACTCGTCCGAGCGGGTATCGACGGCGGATTTGAGAACCGGCATCGGTCTGCGCGTCAATCGCCCATCGTGCGGATGCCGGCGCTGCGCCGTGCGCGGTCTTCAGCCATCAACCCGCCGGACTCCGTTCGTGTAATGGTCCGTATCTGCGGCATGAAGACCTCGCCGAACGCAGTATCGAACGCATCGGGGCCGTCCCGCACGGAGGCGGCGCCAAGCCGTTCGCCGGCGTCGGCGGGATGTTACCGCGGCGCGCGGGGCCGGACCGCAACAGGGCAAGCGCCAACCGGGCGGAGCCGCCCCGGCCGAACGGCCGTCACTGGTACTGCCCGTCGTTCAGGCGCCAGTAGACATCCGTGCCCTTGAGGGCCCCGTTGAACTTTCGGCCGTACGCAAAGGGGGTCTCGCCGTCCTTGTCCCGCGCCTTCGGGTCCGCGCCGACGTCCAGCAGCGCAGCGACGACAGCCGGATTCTCGTTGGAGAAAGCCGCGCGATGAAGCGGGGTCTCGCCTCCCTGGTTCCGCGCCTTCATGTCCGCGCCGGCGTCCAGAAGCGCCGCGACGACCGCCGGATTCTTGTTGTTCCAAGCCGCTTCATGAAGCGGGGTGTTGCCGTCCTCGTCCCGCGCCTTCAGGTCTGCGCCGGCGTCCAGAAGCGCCGCGACGACCGCCGGATTCTTGTTGTTCCAAGCCGCTTCATGAAGCGGGGTGTTGCCGTCCTCGTCCCGCGCCTTCAGGTCTGCGCCGGCGTCCAGAAGCGCCGCGACGACCGCCGGATTCTTGTTGAACGAAGCCGCTTGATGAAGCGGGGTATCGCCGTCCTCGTCCCGCGTTTTCAGGTCTGCGCCGGCGTCCAGAAGCGCCGCGGCGACCGCCGGATTCTCGTTGAATCCGGCCGCGTAATGAAGCGGTGTCCAGCCGTCCTTGTCCCGCGCCTTCGGGTCCGACCCTGAGGCAAGGCAGGACGTCACCCCGGCGACCGTCGCGCGCGTGAAAAACGCCTCCCCGTTCCAGCCCGCGCAGTCGCCCGCCCACACCGGCCCGCCCGCCCCGACGACGAACGCAGCCATCAAGCCCGTGGTGGCCAGCACCGCCGGAATGTTGCGTTTCACCATGGTTCCTCCTCCCGGAATGCCGCCAACTATGGTCCGGCCCATCGCCGGATGGCCCTCACGGACAAGCATGTCGGTTTTTGGCCGTCGTTTCAAGACGGAGCGAACCGGCGCTCTCTCCCGGTTTTCGACTCAAGCCGTCTCACGGAACGGCTCGTGGCCAATCAGGATGCGGCGGATCTCGCTGGCGCCGGCGCCCGCGCCGCCTCGCTGCCGCCGAGCGCGGTCTCCGCGACCGCCCTCCGCAACGCTCCGACCGCTTCCGCCATGACGGCGGCGTTCGCGCGGAACTCGTCCGAGCGCGTATCGACGGCGGATTTGAGGACCGGCGTCGGTCTGCGCGTCAATCGTACATCGTGCGGATGCCGACGATGCGCCGGGCGCGGTCTTCAGCCATCGACCCGCCGGACTCCGTTCGTGTAATGGTCCGTATCTGCGGCATGAAGACCTCGCCAAACGCAGTGTCGAACGCATCGAGGCGTCGAACGCATCGAGGCCGTCCCGCACGGATACGGCGCCAAGCCGTTCGCCGGCATCGGCGGGATGTTCTCGCGGCGCGCGGGGCCGTCCCGCGGCAGGGCGAGCGCCAACAGGGCGGAGCCGCCCCGGCCGAATGGCCGTCACCGATACTGCCCGTCATGCAGGCGCCAGTAGACATCCGTGTCCTTGAGGGCCTCGTTGCCCTGGATGTAATCGAAGGGGGTCCGGCCTTTCTTGTCCCGCGCCTTCGGGTCCGCGCCGGCGTCCAGTAGCGCAGCGGCGACCGCCGGATTCTTGTTGGATCTGGCCGCGAAATGAAGCGGGGTCCGGCCTTTCTTGTCCCGCGCCTTCGGGTCCGCGCCGGCGGTCAGAAGCGCCGCGGCGACCGCCGGATTCTCGTTGGACCAGGCCGCGAAATGAAGCGGGATCCAGCCGAACGTGCCCCGCGCCTTCGGGTCTGCGCCGGCGTCCAGAAGCACGGCGGCAAATGCCCTCTTCAGTGCAGAAGTCTTGGTGGAGACCGACGAATTGTTGGTGAGTACCTCAAGAGAATTTAATAACGCGAGATCTTGCAGGGTCTGGAAGCCCACGCCCCACGCTTTCGGGTCCGCGCCGGCGTCCAGAAGCACCGTGGCGACCGCCGGATTCTCGTTGGATCTGGCCGCGTCATGAAGCGGGGTTCCGCCGAGTTCGTCCTGCGCCTTCGGGTCCGCGCCGGCGTCCAGAAGCACCGTGGCGACCGCCGGATTCTTATTGTGCCTGCTCGCGACATGAAGCGGGGTCTGGCCGAACGTGTCCCGCGCCTTCGGGTCCGCGCCGGCGTCCAGAAGCGCCGCGACGACCGCCGGATTCTCGTTGGATCTGGCCGCGACATGAAGCGGGGTTCCGCCGAGTTCGTCCTGCGCCTTCGGGTCCGCGCCGGCGTCCAGAAGCACCGTGGCGACCGCCGGATTCTTGTTGTATCCGGCCGCGAAATGAAGCGGGGTCTCGCCGTCCTTGGCCCAAGGAAGCGGGATTTGGCCTTTCTTGGCCCGCGCCTTCAGATCTGCGCCGGCGTCCAGAAGCGCTGCGACGACCGCCGGATTCTCGTTGGATCTGGCCGCGTCATGAAGCGGAGTCTGGCCTTTCTTGTCCCGCGCTTTCGGGTCCGCGCCGGCGTCCAGCAGCGCCGCGACGACCGCCGGATTCTCGTTGGATCTGGCCGCGTCATGAAGCGGGGTCCGGCCGAACGTGTCCCGCGCCTTCGGGTCCGCGCCGGCGTCCAGTAGCGCGGCGGCGACCGCCGGATTCTCGTTGGATCCGGCCGCGACATGAAGCGGGGTGTCGCCACCCTTGTCCCGCGCCTTCAGGTTCGCGCCGGCGTCCAGAAGCGCGGCGACGACCGCCGGATTCTCGTTGAACAAAGCCGCGTAATGAAGCGGGGTCCAGCCGCCCTTGTCCCGCGCCTTCGGATCCGCACCGGCGTCCAGCAGCGCGGCGGCGACCGCCGGATTCTCGTTGGATCCGGCCGCGTAATGGAGCGGGGTCCAGTCCAACAACGTGTCCCGCGCCTTCGGGTCCGTGCCGGCGTCCAGCAGCGCGGCGACGACCGCCGGATTCTTGTTGACCGCGGCCGCGTGATGAAGCGGGGTCAGGCCGGACGTGTCCTGCGCCTTCGGGTCCGCGCCCGAGGCAAGGCAGGACGTTACGCCGGCGACCGTCGCGCGCGTGAAAAACGCCTCCCCGTTCCAGCCCGCGCAGTCGCCCGCCCACACCCGCCCGCCCGCCCCGCCGGCGAACGCAGCCATCAGCCACGTGACGGCCAGCACCGCCGGAATGTTGCGTTTCGCCACGGTTCCTCCTCCCGGAATGCCGCCAAGCATGGTCCTGCCCATTGCCGGACGGCTCTCACGGACAAGCAGATCGGTCTTTAAACGTCGTTTCAAGACGGGGCGAACCGGCGCTCCCTCCCGGCCTTCGACTCAAGCCGTCTCGCGGAACAGCTCGCGGCCGATCAGTATGCGGCGGATCTCGCTGGTGCCGGCGCCGATCTCGTAGAGCTTGGCGTCGCGCAGCAGGCGGCCGGTCGGGTACTCGTTGACGTAGCCGTTGCCGCCCAGGATCTGGATGGCGTCGAGCGCCAGCGCGGTCGCCCGCTCGGCCGAATAGAGGATCGCGCCGGCGGCGTCCCTGCGGGTCGTCCGGCCGCGGTCGCAGGCCCTGGCGACGGCATAGACATAGGCGCGCGCGGCGCTGGCGAGGGTGTACATGTCGGCGAGCTTGCCCTGGATGAGCTGGAACTCGCCGATCGGCCGGCCGAACTGCTCGCGTTCGTGGACATAGGGCGCGACCGCGTCGAGGCACGCCTGCATGATGCCGAGCGGCCCGCCGGCCAGCACCGCGCGCTCGTAGTCGAGGCCGCTCATCAGCACGTTGACGCCGCCACCCTCGGCGCCGAGCACATTGTCCTCCGGCACCTCGCAGTCCTCGAAGATCAGCTCACAGGTGTTCGAGCCCCGCATACCGAGCTTGTCGAGTTTTCGGCCCGCAGAGAACCCCTTCATGCCTTTCTCGATCAGGAAGGCGGTGATGCCGCGCGAACCCGCCTCCGGATCGGTCTTGGCGTAGACCACCAGCGTGTCGGCGTCGGGCCCGTTGGTGATCCACATCTTGGCGCCGTTGAGCATGTAGCGGTCGCCCTTGCGCACGGCCCGGGTGCGCATCGAGACCACGTCGGAGCCCGCGCCCGGCTCGCTCATCGCCAGCGCGCCGACATGCTCGCCCGAGATCAGCTTGGGCAGATAGCGGCGCTTTTGCGCTTCGGAGCCGTTGCGCCGGATCTGGTTGACGCAGAGGTTCGAGTGCGCGCCGTAGGACAGCCCGACCGAGGCCGAGCCGCGGCTGACCTCCTCCATCGCCACGACATGCTCGAGATAGCCCATCCCGGCGCCGCCATAGTCCTCCTCGACCGTAATGCCCAGCAGGCCGAGAGCGCCCATCTTGCGCCACAGATCGGCCGGGAACTCGTTGTCGCGGTCGATCGCCGCCGCGCGCGGCGCGATCTCCGCCGCCGCGAAGTCGGCGACGCTTTCGCGCAGCAGGTCGGCAGTCTCGCCGAGGTCGAAATCGAGCGTCGGAAAGGAATTGCGAAGCATGGTCGATGCCCTCCGGAAGAGGCGGCGCTGCGGCCGGAACGGCGAACCCGGACGCCCGGGCCGGAGCGCTTCGCGCCGGTCTGGGGCGGGCTAGACCCGGCGGTCGCCGCGGCCATCCGGCAGGATCGTGACGCCATACTCCCCGGCGGCGCTCCCGGCCGAGACATAGCCCCTGAGAACGTCGAGCGCCACGGCGCGCAAGTGGACCGGGTCGACCTCGAACCGGCCGGCCTCGACCGGGGCGCACCCGGCGGTCGCGCCGCCCATGTCGAATGAAATCACGTCGTCGAGCCCGAGCGCCCCGGCATGGGCGGCGGGTCGCGCCGAGAGTAGAAATCGAACGGATCGGGCCGGTTGCCGCGCGCGATTTCGAGCATGTCGCGGAAGCCGCTCGTTGTGACGAGGGCCGCCCGTCCGCCGCGCCGCTGGATGAGCGCGTCGATGACCAGCGTCGCGCGTAATCGACCAACGCGGCGTCTGTCGGGGTCGGCCCGGCCTTGTCGAGGCATGTCGGGACGCCGGCCACGAAATCGTCGTCTGTCGTGGGCCTTTCGCATGGCGCACCGCCTCGGCCTCGCGGCCGATCGCAACCGGATCGGTGAAGGTCCCGCCGATATCGACGGCGATGACGTATGGCGTCGTCGCGGCCCCGCGCCGGTCAGGACCGGGTCCATTACTAGAACCCGGGCGTCGAGCCGGGCTTGAGCGAAAGGCTGAGCGACAGCCCGCCGGCGCCGCAGCACGGACAGCTCGCGGCGATCAGGAACTGCTGGCGCTGCTCCTCGGTGATGTCGGCGTCGGCCAGCATTGCGGCGATCTCCCGTTGAAAGGCGAGGTGGCCCGAAACGTCGCCGAAAGTCAGCCGGTCGGCGGATTCGTCCCGCCGCGGCGCGCGCTCGGCCTGCCGCGGCGCGCTCTCGGAGGGCGTATCGGGCTTCCGCCGGTCTTCGCTCATGCTGGTTCCATCGCTCGCGGTGTCTCGCCCGGCGAGTCTATGACGGACGCGAACGGCCGGCAATGGCGCCCCCAGGCGCGTTCCGTTAGCATTCGAGACGCCAATGTTCAAGACGCTAATGCAAGTCGGGTCCTTCGAGAGTCGGTCGTCATGAATGTCGAACATCGTAATGTCGAACGCCGCGAGAATCTGCGCCGCGCCGATCCCGTCGTCACGGAAATCGTCCGCAACGGCGTGATGGCCGTGACCGAGGAGATGAAGACCAACCTCATGCGCACCGCCTACAACATGATCATCTACGAGGCGCTGGACTTCACCACCGGGCTCTTCACCGCCAAGGGGGAGACGATCTCCATCGGGCTCGGGCTGCCGATGTTCATCCGCGGCATGGCCGAGACCCTGAAGGCGAAGCTCGACCGTTTCGGGGACGATATCGAGCCCGGCGACATCCTGGTCACGAATGACGGCTACATCACCGGCAGCCACCTGAACCACGTCACGCTCAGCCTGCCGATCTTCCACGGCGGCGAGATCGCGGCGTTCTCCGTCTGCATGGCGCACTGGCTCGACATCGGCGGCGTGCTCGGCGGCATGACCACCGACATCTACTCCGAGGGGCTGCAGATCCCGCTGCTCAAGCTCCAGCGCCGCGGCGAACTCAACCAGGACCTGATCGACATCATCAAGATGAACGTCCATCTGCCCGACCGGGCGATGGGCGACCTGCGCGCGCAGCTCACGGCGGTGCGCACTGGCGAACGGCGATTTACCGAACTGCTCGACCGCTACGGGCGGGACGAGGTGCTGGCCGCGATGGATGCGATCATGGACAAATCGGCGCGCTCGGCGCGCGAGCGCACGCGGACCATCCCGGACGGCGTCTACGAGGCGGAATCCTTCATGGACGACGATGGGGTGGACATCGGCAAGCGCATTCCGATCCGGGTCAAGGCCGTCGTCGAGGGCGACCGGATGACGATCGACCTGTCCGACGTCTCCGAACAGGTGAAAGGCTTCTACAACTCGGGGCCGACCGCCGGTTACGGCGCCTCGCAGGTTGCCTACAAGTGCCTCACCTCGCCGACCGACTATCCGATCAACGACGGCAGCTTCCGTTCGCTGAGCGTGATCAACCCGCCGGGGCGCGTCGTCAGCGCCGTCCGCCCGGCCCCGCTCCGGCTCTGGATGACCATCCCGATGACGGTGGTCGACACGATTTTCAAGGCGCTCGCCCCGGCGGCGCCCGACCGGGTGGCGGCCGGCCATTTCGCCGATCTCGGCATCGCCCAGCTTTACGGTTTTGTGCCCGACGAGCAGCGGATGATCATCGCCTCGACCGGGCCTATCGGCGGCGGCTGGGGCGCCAAGCACTCCGAGGACGGGATGAGCGCGACGGTCTGCATCAATGACGGCGACACCCACAACAGCCCGGTCGAACTGATGGAGGCCAGGTACCCCGTGGTCTACGAGCGCTACGGCCTGATCCAGGATTCGGGCGGGCCCGGGCGCAAGCGCGGCGGCCTCGGCATCGAGACCGCGGTGCGTATGCAGAAGGCGCTCAACCTGTCGACGCGGATCGAGCGGATGCACTGCCAGCCCTGGGGGCTCGAGGGCGGTAAGGAAGGCCGCGGCAACCGGGTTGAGCTGACGCTGGACGGCGAGCCCAAGACCGACCTCGTCAACGCCAAGGTATTGACTGCGCGCATGGCGCCCGGCGATGTCTTCAAGGTCCTGGGCGGCGGCGGCGGCGGATTCGGCTTGGCCTGGGAGCGGCCGGCCGGGCAGGTGCGCGAAGACGTCCGCCAGGGCTACGTCTCGCACGCGAGCGCGCTGGAGGATTTCGGCGTCTCGCTCGACCCCGAGACGCTCGAAATCGACGCGGAGGAAACCGAACGGCGTCGTGCGGCCCTGGCCGCGGCGCGGGCCGCGTGAGGCGCGCTTGCGCGTTCGCCGGCCAGGGCGCCGGCTTCGACCGGCGGCCCGGCGAGGCGTTCGACGAAGACGCCGAAACGCTCCTGTTCGGCAAGACCCTGTCGACGCCCGACCACTTGGTCAGGGGGATCGATACCGGCATCGCCAAGGCGGGAACCGCGTTCACCGAGGCGGCGCTTTTTCTTCACGGCGCGACGATCGCGGCCAACACCATCCTCGAGCGCGCCGGTGCGAAGACCGCGCTGATCACGACCGAGGGCTTCCGCGACGTCTACGAGATCGGACGCATCGACCGGCCGGACTCCTACAACATGTTCTTCCAGAAGCACGAGCCTTTGGTCGAGCGCGCTCCGCTTCGAGGTGAGCGAGCGCGTTCTGGCCTCCGGCGAGGTCGAATGCCCGCTCGACGACGCCGAGGTCGCGGCGCTCGGCCGCGACATCGCCGGATGCGGCATGGAGGCGGTCGCGATCCCGTTCCTGCACTGCTACCGCAACCCCGGGCACGAGATCCGGGCGAAGGCGGTCCTGGAGGAGGCGCACCCCCATTTGTTCGTCTCGGCTTCCCACGAGCCGTCCCGGAAGTACCGGGAGTTCGAGCGCACGTCGACCGTCGTCGCGAACGCCTGTATCGGCGAGATCGAGGATCACCTGAAACAGGCGGGCTTCGCCGGATCGTTCCTGATGGTGCAGTCGACGGGCGGGTTGTACGAGGCCGAACAGGCGCGGAGCTATTGCGTGCGGATGCTCGAATCCGGCCCGGCGGCCGGCGTGATCGGCGCTCGGGCTCGAGAACGCGATCGCCTTCGACATGGGCGGCACCACGGCCAAGGCCGGGGTAATTTACCGGGGCGAGGCGCTGACCACGGGCGCGGCGCTGCTCGGCGGCTACGACAAGGCCCTGCCGGTCCAGATCGCGATGATGGACATTTTCGAGGTGTCCGCCGGCGGCGGCTCGATCGCCCGGGTGGATGAGGATGGCGCGCTCCATGTCGTCCCGCGCGCGCCGGGGTTGTTCCCGGCCTTCGGCATGTTGTTCTCCGACCTCCGCTACGACTTCGTGCGCACTTGGCTCACCGCGCTCGAGGCCGCATCGTTCGACGAAATCGAGGCGGTCCATTGCGAGCTCGAGGAAAGCGGCCGCGCGGCGATCGCGGCGGCCTCGGTCTCACCCGGCGAGGTCGCCGTCGAGCGGGCGGCGGACATGCGTTATGTCGGCCAGGAGCACGCCGTGACGGTCGATCTGACGATGGAGGTCTTCGAGAACCGGGACCGGGAGGCGATCAAGGCCCTTTTCGATGCGATGCACGAGCTGCGCTACGGCGCCAACGCGCCGGCGGAGAAAGCCGGGATCGTGAGCCTCCGGACGACCGTCACCGGGGTGATGCGCAAGCCCGCGCATGAAATCGTCGCCGCCGGCGGGGCCGAGCCGCCCGAGGGCGCGCGGAGCGGCGAGCGCCCGGTCTATTTCGACGCCGCCGGCGGCTTTCGACACGCCCGGCTACACGCGCGCCGCGCTGCTGGCCGGCAACCGCATCGACGGACCGGCGCTGATCGAGGAGCAGGCCTCGACCACCGTCGTCATGCCGGACGATGCGTTGGAGGTCGATGGGTTCGGCCCCACGCCCCGAGTCGACCCGGTGGCGACCGGGCTGGTGCGCAACGGCGTTACCGAGGTGACCGGGGAGATGAAGACCAACCTCATGCGCACCGCCTGCAACGTGATCATCTACGAGGCGCTTGACTTCACCACCGGCCTGTTCGCCGCAGAGATCTTGCGGCGGTCGGCCGAACGGTCTCGATCGGGCTCGGCCTTCCCATGTTCATCCGCGGCATGGCCGAGACCGTGAAGGCAAAGCTCGCTCATTTCGGAGACGACATCGAGCCCGGCGACATCCTGGCGACCAACGACTCCTACATCACCGGGAGCCGTCTGAACCACGTCACGCCGAGTCTGCACGTCACGCCGAGTCTGCCGGTCCTCTTCGAGGACGAGCTCGTCTTCTTCTCGGTCTGCATGGCGCACTGGCTCGACATCGGCGGCGTGCTGGGGGGCATGACCACCGACATCTTCTCCGAAGCCTCCAACTGCTGATTCTGAAGCTTCAGAAGCGCGGCGCGCTCAACAATGTTACGGCCGGTCGACAGGCGGACGCGTGTCGAGGGACGCGTCTCGCATCGATCTCAGGCGGCGGCGGTGGCCTCGATCTCGAACATGAGCGGTGGGATGGCGAGCCGGGCGACGCCGAGCACCGTCATCGGAGGCGCGGCGTTGAGCGGCCCGAACCGGGCGCCGAGCAGGTCGAAATTCTTCATGGCTTCATCCACGTCTGTGGCGAAAATGCCGAGCCGCGTGATGTTGGCGAGACCCATTCCGGCGGCGCTCAGAACGGCCTCGAGATTGTCGAGGGCGAGCGTCATCTGGGCCCGCATGTCCCCGGGGTGCTGCGGGTTGCCGTCAGCATCGACCGAGGTCTGACCTGCGCAAACCAGTTGCCTGGTGGCTCCATCGAGTATTTCGGCCTGGTTGTAGCCGAAGTTCAGCGACCACGACCAAGGGTTGACCGGCGTTCTGTTCATATCCGGAATCTCTTAATCATTTTTCAGTGTGTTTTCAGCTTCTTGCATCAACGCCTTGGCGACCCGCAAGTCGTTGAAATCATGGTGGGCGCGGCTGGGATTGAACCAGCGACCCCTACGATGTCAACGTAGTGCTCTCCCGCTGAGCTACGCACCCCGAAATCGTGGCCCATTCTATCGCTTCAGCGGAGCGCTTGGCAAGGGACGGCGATTCGCTCGGGCGGCGAGGATCCCGCCGATCGCGGCGACCGGGTCTGGTGAGGATGACAAAGCCTCGGCCATGGGCTACATCTCGTCTGCGATGCAGCGTTCGGAAAAAGTCCAGATCCAGGCGTCAGACCACCACGAGATCCTGCGGCCGGCGCGTCAGACCGCTCCGCTGGTCCTGGCCTCGCCGCATAGCGGGGCCGATTACCCTGCGGAGTTCGTCGCGCGCTCCCCGCTGAGCGCGCTGGACCTGCGGCGGTCCGAAGACGCCTTCGTCGATGAGCTGTTCGGCGAGGCGCCGGCGCTTGGCGTACCGTTATTGCGCGCGAAATTCCCGCGCGCCTTCGTCGATCCCAATCGCGAGCCCTTCGAGCTCGACCCCGAGATGTACGAGGATCCGCTGCCGGACTACGTCAACACCCGTTCGAGCCGGGTGGCCGCGGGGCTGGGCACCATCGCGCGGATGGTCACCAGCGGGCGCGAGATCTACGCCCACAAGCTGCGCTTCGCCGAGGCCGCCGATCGCATCGACACATGTTACCGGCCCTATCACAACGCGCTCGGCCGGCTGATCGAGGAGACGCGCGAGCGGTTCGGCCATTGCGTGCTGATCGACTGTCACTCGATGCCTTCGGTCGGCGGGCCGATGGACCCCGACGCCGGCCGCGGTCGCGCGCATTTCATCCTGGGCGACGGGTTCGGCACCACCTGCGAGGGCGCGATCGCCGATACGGCCGAGGAGGTGCTGGCGCGTCACGGCCGCAGGGTGATCCGCAACAAGCCTTTCGCCGGCGGCTATACGACCCGGCACTACGGCCGGCCGGCCGAGGGCGTGCATACGCTGCAGATCGAGGTGAACCGCGCGCTCTACATGGACGAGGACCGCATCGCCCGACTGGACGGCCTGGCCCGCATCGCCGCCCACATGACCGAAATGGTGTTCGCGCTCGGCAGGCTCGCGCAGGCCGACCTCGCCGCGGAATGATCGAAATCCGCTATGCGCGGCGGGCGGACATCCCCGCCATCGCCGGGATCTATGCCGGGCATGTCCGATCCGGCACGGCCTCCTTCGAGATCGAGCCGCCGGCGCCGGAGGAGGTGCTCCGGCGCTGGCAGGCCGTCTGCGCCCGGTCGCTGCCTTTCCTCGTCGCGCAGCACGCCGGCGCGGTCCGCGGCTTCGCCTACGCCACCCCCTACCGGCCGCGCCTCGCCTACCGCTACACGCTGGAGCATTCGATCTATGTCGGGCGCGGCGACGGGCGGTCCGGCCTCGGCAGCCGCCTGATCGAGGCGCTGATCGAGCGCTGCGCCGCTCTGGGCTACCGCCAGATGGTCGCCGTGATCGGCGATTCGGCAAACCGCGCCTCGATCGACTTCCATTCCCGGCACGGCTTCAGGCCTGCCGGCGTGCTTCCGTCCGTCGGCTACAAGTTCGGCCGTTGGGTCGACAGCGTCCTGATGGTCCGCCCGCTGGGCGACGGGGACGCCTCCGCCCCGGACGATCCCTAGTGGCTCGACCGAGACATTCGAATCCCCCGGCCGATGATGATCTGGCGACCTCGTGACGTTTGCAACGGCCCGGCGCCAGCCGCTGGGCCGTCGCGTCGTCGAACGATAGGGTTTGTGATGAGACCAAAGATGCTTGCCAGTCTGGCGATCTCGGCGGCGTGCGCGTTCGTTGGAACGGCGGACGACGGCGCCTATGTCCGCGGATACTACAAGAGTGACGGGACCTATGTCGCGCCTCACTACCGATCGTCCCCGAACCGAAGCTACAACGACAACTGGTCGGTGAGTCCAAACAGAAACCCCTATACGGGCCGCCAGGGGACATCGAGACCAACGTTGAACAACCGCTCGCCGCCGTCATCGCCCTATCGGCGGACATACCGCAAGGGTGACTGATCACTCTCGTCAAGGAGGCCGCGCTTCAGCGCAGCCTCCTTCCTACTCGTAGCGGAAGAAACCATCCTGTCAAGGTGCTTCAAGGCACTCCTTGAACCGCCCTTCGTCCTCGTTGCACTCAAGCTCACGGGCAGCTTCGATGAAGCGGTCCGCTTGGTTGGCGTTACCCTCCCGACTCATCGACCCGCATATCCACGATGGTGATCGTTTCATTCCGGAGAGAGCAGCACCAGGATGTGGAGCCCGGCCATCGGCCTCGCCTCCCCTCGCCGGCTACCCGATGCCGTACTTGCCCGGCGCGATGACGCCGTTGAGATCGAGCTGAGATCGAGCGCCGCCTTGATCGCGTTGCCGGCCCGGCCGAACGACGGCATCAGCTTTTCCATGTGCATCGCTGTGCATCGCTTGCGCGCATCGCCTGCCGGTCGCCTGCATTGAAACCTCCGCGCCGTTCTCCGCTTCCCGACTTGTGGATGCGCCGGGCGTTACAGGTCGATGCGCATCAGGTCGTGCGCCATACGCAACTCGCCGGACCAGCTCCTGCGGATATCGGTGACCATTTCCTCCATCATCTCCGGACCCATCAGCTCGACCGGCATATGCTTGCTCATGAGTTCGCGCACGATGGGCCGGGTGGAATCGAAATTCCCGAAATGGGTCGCGACCAGGCTCTTCACCCTGGCCTCGACCGCAATCTCTCCGAGTTCGGCCGGGCTTGTATGCGCCCAGGTCCCGATACCCGCTTTCGACCGGAACTCGATGGCCGATCTCGGAAAGGTGCATTCGTGGACCAGGAGATCCGCGCCCTGGGCAAGCGCGATCAGTCGGTCGCAGGGCGCCGTGTCGCCCGAAAAGACGATCGACTTGCCGTCCACGCTGTCGAGGCGGAGCCCGAAGCAGGGCGATATCTCGCGCGGGATATGCTCCACATAGCAGGCGGAAACCCGGACGAGATCGTCCTCGAAGATGAGGCCCGGCGCCATTTCCCGAACGTCCGCATGGAGCGCCCCGATGTTCGCCTGCCGCTGGGGGTACTGGGCGCGCGCCTCTATGTCCTTTCGGAATGCGCCGCGGTCGAGGTCCATCAGGGCCTCGACATAGTGCGCGGTGTCGACCGGACCGATCACCACGGGCGGCGTCCGGCGGTCGGCCATCCACGTGGTGATCATGAAACAGGCAAGGTCCGCGATGTGATCGTAGTGGAGGTGCGACAGGAACACATGGTCGACAGCCGCCGGATTGACGTTGGCCGCAACGAGTTGGTTCGTCGCGCCGTGGCCGCAATCGAACAGGTAATGCCGGCCGCGGACAGTGATCAGGATTGCGGAGTCGTGGCGGTCCGGATTCGGCATGGCCGCGCTCGAACCGAGAATGACGACGCGCATGGTCTCCTCCCGCCCTTCCTCAAACGCCCCGTCGGGCGACGCGACGCTCGCCGGCGATCAGAAACGCCGCCGCCGCGGCTCCGAGGACATCGGTCCAGACCCCGCCCTGGATCGCGCCCGCCGGCACCATCAGGGCGACGCCGACGGCAACGAACAGACCGCGGCGCACCGGATCGAGGGGCCGGTAGAAAAAGCCGACGAAGCCTGCCGACACCATCCACACGCCCGCCACCGCAGTCAGGGCCGTCTGTGCGACGAGCCATACCGGCCCCTGCATCAACAACTCCGGCGCGACGACGAACATGAAGGGGACCACATAGGCCGACCAACCGAACTGAACCGCCGCCGCGGCGGTCCTGATCGGATCCGAATTGGCGACCGTCGCGGCCGCGAACGCCGCGATCGCAACCGGCGGCGTAATCATCGACAGCATACCGAAATACAGTGCGAACAGATGCGCCGCCGTCGGCGAGATCCCGACCTCGACCATCGCCGGCGCCACCAGCGTCGCGACCAGGAGATACACGCCCAGAGTCGGCATTCCCATGCCGAGGATGATCGAGATGACCGCCGCCATGGCGAGGATCAGCAACAGGTTGCCGCCGGCGAACTGAACCAGCGACTGGGTCATCGCGAAGCCCAGCCCGGTGATGTTCAGCACCCCGATGACGATGCCGGCCATGGCGCCGATCATGATGAGCTGAACGACCAGCGCCCCCGTCTCGGCGAGCGCGCGAACCGGCGCCAGGACATCCATCCGTTCGCCCCGGTAGCCGAGCAGGAGACCGATGGGAAGCAGGCTGACGGATGCCCAGAGGGCCGAGGCCTGGGGCAGCAGGTTGAAGCCGAACAGGCAGACAATGATCACCGCGAAGGGGACGACATACGGCCAGCCGGATTTGAAGACCGGCCAGCGGGGCGGAACCTGGCTCTGGTCGACCGGTTCGAGCCCGTCCCGCGCCGCGACGAGATCGGTCTGAATGAACAGGGCCGCATAGTAGAGGACCGCCGGGATCAGCGCCGCGAGGACGACATCGCGATAGGCGATCTCCAGAAACTCGGCCATCAGGAAGGCCGCCGCACCCATCATCGGCGGCATCAGTTGCCCGCCGGTCGACGCCACCGCCTCGATCGCGCCGGCCTGTTCCGGACGGTAGCCGCCCTTGGACATCAGCGGGATCGTTATGACGCCCGTCGAGACGACATTCGAGACCGCGCTGCCCGAGATCGACCCGAACAGCGACGAAGCGGTCACGGCGATCTTCGCCGACCCGCCCCTGTACCCGCCCATCAGGGCCGCCGAGATATCGGTAAAAAAGCGCGATCCGCCCGACATGCCGAGCAGCGTGCCGAAATAGATGAAGGTGATCACGATGGTGGTCGAGACCCGGAGGGGAAACCCGACCAGCCCATTGGAATCGAGGCCGGCATAGATGAACAACCGCTCGATCCCCACCTCCTCGCCCTGAAAATCGCCCGGGACGTAATGTCCGAACAGGCCGAAGACGACGAAGAACGACATGAAGCCGAACAGCACGTTGCCCGCCGTGCGCCGCAGGCCTTCGGCGACGATGCACACGATGATCACGCCGACCACGACGGCGTCGGTCGGGTTCTCCGCCATGGACTCGAAGATGGGCTCGTAATACCAGGCGGCATAGAAACAGACCGCCGCGCCGACGGCGGCGATGACCGCGTCATGCCACGGGACGCGGATGCGAGGCGCCCCCTTACGCCCCGGCTTGAGGAGGAACAGCGCCGCGATCCCGACGCCGAGATAGACGAGGAGACGCGCTTCCGGATAGGGGGCGTAGCCGACGAGCTCGCCGACCGACCCCGCTTCGGCGAGCGCCGCGAGGGTCAGGAGGCCGGCCAGCCCGCGCCCGAGGACGCGAACCGGCCAGCGCGCTTGCGGTTCTTCCTTCGCGGTCGCGCCGTCGGGCCCGGGCACGCCGGGCTTCCGTTACATCAGGCCCGCTTCCTTGAAGAACTTCCTGGCGCCCTCATGGTAGGGCACACCCAGATCGCGGTTGATCTTCGCCGGATCGAAGCCGCTAAACGCCTTGTGCGACGCGACCAGCTTCTGCTTGTTCGCGTATAACGCCTTCACCACCTTGTAAACCAGTTCGTTGGGCGTCTTGACGCCCGCATTGACGATGAACGGCGCGACCAGGGCGTTGGTCGGTCCTTCCACGCCCGGAAAACCCGGCCCCGGCATGACGGTCCCGATGACCGCGCCGGGCGCGATGGCCTGGAGGATCTTCTGAGTCTCCGCGTTCTTCTCCGCGGACAGCACCCGGATGCCCCCAACCGCCGCATGCGCCTGGCGGGTCTTGCCCGAAGACAGGGAGAAGTTCGCCGCGTCGACCTTGCCCTCCATGAACGCCTCGACCCCGCGCACACCGTTGGGAACCGGAAAAGCCTTGACGTCCTTTGGGGTCACGCCGGCGGTCGCCATCATGGCTCTCGCGAACAGAGCCGCAATCTTCTGCTTGGTGTATTTGGAGGGCAGCCGCTTGCCTCTCAGATCCGCGATCGTCCGGATCTCGGAGTCCTTGCGGACATACCAGCCGACGACGAGAGGAAACAGGGACGCCGCCATGCGGACATCGTCCTGCTTCTTGCCCTTGAACATCGCCCCGCCCTGGCGTGCGAATGCGGTGACGACACTGACCGATATGGTGAAGTCGAGACGCCCCTTGTCGAGCAGCGGCAGCGTCACCACCGGGCCGCCCTGCGGTACGACCCGCATCTTCACGCCGGCCTCCTCGATCGCCACGCGCGCGACCCCGGCCCCGGCCGCGTAAGCGAGCGAACCTTGCGGGTTGGTGCCGATGCTCACGGTCTGCGCCCCGGCGGCGCTTGCCGCGACGCCGCCTGCAACCGCTCCGCAGATCATCACTCTCGGATTCATCGCGAGTCCCTCTCCTTACCTTAACCTTAACCTTACCTTCCGCCGCGGCCGACCGTCCGGCGCGGCGCCCTGCTTCTACTAACACGGCGGCGAAGACCCGGCCAGCCGAGGCGTCGATGTCGCGAACGACCTCGCGGGATCGGCCCGCCGCCGGCCGGGTGGCGCCCCCCGGTCCTTACGCCCCTTCGATCCTGCCGCGTTCGTCCATCGGCCAGGGGTTGGCCGGGCGCTGGGGCTCGGAGCGGACGGGGCGCCTTGCCATGGCTTCGTCGAGGGTGACGATCGCATCGCCGTAGCCGCCGAAACCCAGGAACTCATCGCGCGGCATGGTGAACTCGATGGGCGCGACCAGCGCGGGGGTGGGCACGTAGCCGAAGGCGTCGTCCGGCATACTGGTGACGTCGAGCATCACGGTGATGCCTCCGCCGGGCCAGACATAGACCGGCGCGCCGCCGCACGTCACCCGCGTCGCGTTGCGCTTGATCGAGCGAGTCAGGCGGACCGGGTTCACCGTCACTCCCGCGCGCAGGCTTCCGCCGGCGCCGCCCATGAACAGGACGCTGGAAAGCGCCGGTTCGCAGTTCTCGCCGATGCGGTCGACCACGACCTGGAGATCGGCGGGCATTGGGGCTTCGGCGGGCTTCAGGTCGTCATCGAGCTCGAAATAGGCCGCATCCTGGCCGGTGGTCGAGACCATCAGGAGCTTGAGGCCGGGCCAGGCGGTCTTGTCGTCGATCTTTTCGATGATGGTCAGCGGGTCGGTCACGTCGGTGCCGCCCCAGCCGCCGCCGTGCTCGGCGACCTGGAAGTAGCGCCCTGGTGTCGAGCGTCGGCCGCGCACCCGGATGCCGGCGGGCGGCATGTCCAGGAACTTGCCGGACTGGTGCTCGGTCAACACGCCCGTGATGTGGTCGTCGACCACGATCACCTCGTCGACATGGCCGCGCCATTGCGGGGCGAAGATGCCGATGGTGGCCGAGCCGCAGCCGACCCGCATGCGCTCTTCCTGGTCGCCGTCGATGATCGGCGGCTTGCCGGCCTGAATGGTAAGCCTCGCGCCGCCGTCGACGGTCGCCTCGACCGGCTCCTTGTTGCACAGCGCGAGCATCGCCGCGCAGGTGACGTTGCCTTCCTTCCTGGAGCCGCCGGTCAGATGCCGCACGCCGCCGATCGCCAGCATCTGCGAGCCGTACTCCGCCGTCGTCACATGGCCGATCTGCTCGCCGTCGACCCGGACCGCCGCCGGTTCGGGGCCGATATAGCGGTCGGTGTCGATCTTGATCTTGACCCCGCAATAGGAAAACACGCCTTCGCTGACGACGGTGACCATGTCGACGCCTTCGTGCTCGGAGGACACGATGAAGGGTGCCGGCTTGTAGTCGGGATAGGTCGTCGTCGCCCCGACGCCGGTGACGAACACCGGCTTGCCGGAGCGCACCAGCGAGCCGTCCCACATCTCGGCCGCGGTCAGGAACGGCACCAGCCCGCCCTCGTCGCCGGCCACCTTCCGGGTGACCAGCAGAGGGTCCACGCGGGTCAGCACGCCATCGGTATTGCCGTAGCGGTCGCAGGCGCCGGTCTTGCCGGGCCGTATGCGGCAGAGCACCGGGCACGCATCGCAGGTGACGATCCGATCGTCCATCGTCTCACCCCTTCCTTGCCCCGTTATGCGCCAGGATCGCCGCGCGCACCCGGTCGGGCGTCGCCGGCGCCCGGGTGAGCCGGACGCCGGTCGCGTGATGGATCGCCCCGAAGATCGCCGGCGGCGTGGCGATCAGGGTCGGCTCGCCGATTCCCTTGGCGCCCCACGGGCCGGTGGGCTCGGGGTCCTCGACGACGACATATTCGATCTCGGGCATGTCGCCGATCGTCGGGATCAGGTAGTCGTGCAAGTTCTCGGTCCGGCCGGGGACGAACTCCTCCATTAGCGCGAGCCCCAGGCCCTGGGCCACGCCGCCGTCGATCTGGCCCTCGACCTGCTGCGGGTTGAGTGAGCGGCCGACATCGTGGGCGGCGACCATCCGGCGGACCTTGACCGTGCCGAGCGCCGTGTCGACCTCGACCTCGGCAAGGTGGGCGGCAAAGGCATAGGTCGCATACGGCGCGCCCTGGCCGTTCGCGTCCGAGGGCCCGGTCGGTGGATCGAAGGTCCCCTCGCCCACCAGCACGTCCTCCCCGCGGGTAAGCGCGAGGCCCGTCAGGTCGATCTCGCGGGCCGCATCGCCGTCGCGCAGGATGAGCCCGCCTTGGCCGAATTCGATCCCGGCGCCGTCGCCGACATTGGCCAGCCGTAGAATCCGGCGCCGCAAATCCTCTCCCGCGCGCTTGGCCGCGTTGCCCGAGATGTAGGCCTGGCGTGAGGCCGAGGTCTTGCCGGCATCGGCGGTCCGGTCGGTGTCGCCCCAGACCAGCGCGATCTTGTTCATGTCGATGCCGAGCCCGTCGGCCGCGCATTGGACCAGGATGGTGTTGGTCCCCTGGCCGATGTCCTGGGCGCCGGAATACAGCGTCACCGCGCCGTCGCGCGCAACGCCCAGATGCATGGTCGAGGGGTTGGCCATCGAGGTGTTGCCGCAGCCATACCACATGCAGCCCAGCCCGACGCCGCGGCGCAGGATGCCCGCAGCGGCAGCGTTGAACGACTCCGCCTCGTCCCTGTACCGGCGCCAGAAGGGCCGGAGCCCGTCGAGACACGCGGCGAGCCCGCAGCTTGCCTTCATCACCTGGCCGGTCGCGGTCTCGTCTCCCACCCGGAGCGCGTTCGCGTGGCGGAACTCGAGCGCGTCGATGCCGCATTTCTCGGCCATCATGTCCATCAGCATGTCATGCAAAAGCGCCGCCTGCGGCACGCCGAAGCCGCGGAAGGCGCCGGCGGGGGTCTCGTTGGTGTAGACCCCGCACGAGGTCGCGGTGACCGCTGGCACGCGATACGGCCCGGTCGCATGCACCGGCACGCGGTCCTTCACCGTCAGCCCGAAGGAGACATAGGCCCCTGTGTTGAAGTCGCCGTGGAACTTGTAGGCGGTCAGCTTGCCTTCGGCGGTGCAGCCGTAGACGCCGCGGGTGCGCGAAGGGTGGCGCTTGGTCGAGGACGCCATCGATTCGATGCGGTTGTAGACCGCGCGCACCGGCCGGTCGAGGTTCCAGGCCGCGACCGCGAGCAGCGGCTGGACCGACAGGTCGATCTTGCCGCCGAATCCGCCGCCGCAGGCCGTCGGCAGGACATGGACGTCGTGGTTCGCGACGCCGAGAATGTTGGCGAGCTCGTCGCGGTCCATGTGCGGCGCCTGGGTGGTGGCCGCGATCTCCAGCCGGTCGCCGACGCGACGCGCCCAGCCGGCCTCGGGCTCGATATAGGCGTGCTCGACAAAGGTGGTCTCGAAGCTGCCCTCGACCACGATGTCCGAGGACGCGAGCGCCGCATCGGCGTCGCCCTTCTTCACCAAGCCGCGCGCCATGACGTTGTCGTCCCGGTCCGCATGGACGATCGGCGCGCCGTCCGCGAGCGCCTGGTCGAGACCGTGAACGCACGCACGCACTTGGTAGTCGATCGGCACGTCCTCGTCGCGGATGCCGTGGACCGACGCCTGATCGCCGACCAGCGCCAGCACGGCCTCGCCGCGGTAGCGCACCTCTCGCTCGGCGAGGATCGGCTGGTCCTTGACCGTCGGATAGACGCCGAAGCCGTTGACGGCGGGTATGTCGGCGGCGGTAATCACCCGCACCAGGCCGGGGTGCCTGTGGAACAGCGGTCCAAGCTCGCCAATGACGAACGTCGCGCTCCAGTGGGGCGAGCGCACGGCGCGCAGCCACAAGGCGTCGTCGGGCGCCTGGTCGGCGCCGAACAGCTCGGTGCCGTCGACCTTGCGCCGCCCGTCGGTCTTGGGCACCCGCGCGCCGACCGCTTCGCCGACGCCGGGGCTGTCGAGCCCGATGCCGTTGGGCTCGATCACGTGTCGGACGGCCTGGACGATCTTCTTGTATCCGGTGCAGCGGCAGAGCACGCCGCCCAGCGCGTCGTTGATCGCCGCCTCGTCGGGCGAGTCCTCACGGCTCAAGAGGTCGGCCGCGGCCATCAGCATCCCTGGTGTGCAGATCCCGCACTGTGCCGCGCCGAGCAGGTAGAAGGAGTCCTGGAGCGCGGCCATGCGGCCGCCGGCATCGGCCAGGCCCTCGACCGTCAGCAGGTCGCGGCCCGCGACCTGTCCCACCGGCGTCATGCAGGAGCAGACCTGCCGTCCGTCGAGCAGCACCGTGCAGGCGCCGCAATCCCCGGCGTCGCAGCCGATTTTGGTGCCGGTGAGCGCCAGTTCCTCGCGCAATACCTGGGCCAGCCTGCGGATCGGCTCGGCGCTGATTTCGGCGGGCCTGCCGTTGAGCGTGAAGGCGATCTTCCCGGATGCGGTCATTCCTGGCTCCCCAGCTCGGTCAGCGTGCGCCGGACCAGCGTCAGCGCGGCGTCCATGCGGTAGGCGGCGGTTCCGCGCACATCGTCGATCGGCGACAGCGCCCCCAGATGCTCCGCGGCGGCGATTTCGGACAAGCCGGCGTCCAGCGGCCGGCCGATCAGCGCGGCCTCGAGCGCGGGCAACCTGCGGGCGACGGCGGAGCACGAGCCGACGGCAAGGCGCGCCCCGGCCACCGTACCGTCGGCGGCGGGCTCGATCACCCCGGCCACCATGACGATCGAGATCACCAGGTATTTGCGCGCGCCGAGCTTCAGGAAGGCGCTTCGCGCGCCCTCTGCCGGCTTGGGGACCGTGATGGCGGTGACCATCTCGTCCGGGCCGCGGACCGTCCGGCGATTGCCGGTAACGAACCCGGCGAGCGGCACCGAGCGGGATCCCTTCGAGGAGTCGAGCTCGATCGCCGCGTCGAGGCTCAGCAGGCCGGGAACGCCGTCCGCCGCGGGCGAGGCGTTGCAGACATTGCCGACGATCGTGCCGGCGTTCTGGACCTGGACGCCGCCGACCTCGCGCGCGGCAAGCCTGAGCCCGTCGAAGCACCGCGGCAGATCGGCGGCGATCATCTCCGACCAGGTCGCCAGCGCGCCGATCCGGAAATGGTCGGCGCGCTCGTCGATCCCCTTGAGCGCGGCGATCCCGGTGACGTCGAGCACATCGTCGTCGAGCGGCTTGCCGACCCGGGCGGGGTAATAATCCGTGCCGCCGGCGACGATCGCCCGCGGCGCCTCGTTCAGCGCCGCCAGAGCCGCGTTCAGCTCGCTGGGGCGAAGATAGCTTGCCATCTGTTGCGCGTCCCGCTCGGGCCTGTCGGGCAAGGCCGCCGCACGGCGCGGTTGCCCCGCATAATTGTTCGTATACATACAAATTAGAGGGCAATCGGACCCGGCCTGTCAAGCGCAAGGCGCGGTCTCACATTGCGATGAGCCGGCCCGGGGCGGATCGAATCGACGCCACGGCCCGACGCGGCGTGCTATAGTTCCGGCGCTCTGGAGTTCCGGTGCCCCGGCAGGGATGGGCGCCGGTTGACATTCGGCGGTCGGAGTCCATGACTCCGTCCGGCGCAGACGTATTCCGCAAACGGGTGGAACGATGGCGACCAAGCTAGCGAGTTCCGAATCGGCCGGGGAGGCGCCCCGCAAGTCGCGCGATTCGGTGGTGATCCGGTTTGCCGGCGATTCGGGCGACGGGATGCAATTGACCGGGACCCAGTTCACTCAGTCCACCGCGCTGATGGGCAACGATCTGGCGACGTTCCCGGATTTCCCGGCCGAGATCCGCGCGCCGATCGGCACGACCTATGGCGTATCGGCCTTCCAGATCAACTTCGCCTCCTACGACATCATGACGCCGGGCGATGCGCCGGACGTCCTGGTCGCGATGAACCCGGCCGCGCTCAAGGTCCATCTGCGCGACGTGCCCAAGGGCGGGACCGTCATTCTCAACACCGACACGTTCAACGACCGCAACATCGCCAAGGCGGGCTATTCCGCGACCCCGCTGGAGGACGGCACACTCGACAACCATGTCGTGATCCCGATCGACATCCAGAAGATGACGCTTGCCGCGGTCGCCGGGCTCGGGCTGACCAACAAGGAAGCCGTGCGCTGCAAGAACATGTGGGCGCTGGGGCTGATGTGCTGGATGTACGACCGCGACCGGCAGCCGACCATCGACTGGCTCAACCAGCGCTTCGGCGCGCGCGCGCCGGCGCTGGCCCAGGCCAACATCGCCGCGCTCAATGCCGGCCACGCCTATGGCGAGACCGCCGAGCTGCCGAGCGGGGCCGGGGCCTATGTCGTGCCCAGGGCCGATGTCCGGCCGGGCGTCTACCGCGCGGTCACCGGGACCGAGGCGATCGCCTGGGGGCTGGTCACCGGGGCGCACAAGGCGGGGCTGCCGCTGTTCCTGGGCTCCTACCCCATCACCCCGGCCTCGGCGCTGTTGCACACGCTGTCGAACCTCAAGCAATACGGCGTGATCACGTTCCAGGCCGAGGACGAGATCGCTGCGGTGTGCTCCGCGATCGGCGCCTCGTTCGCCGGCGCGATCGGCGTGACCTCGAGCTCCGGGCCCGGCGTCGCGCTCAAGACCGAGGCGATCGGGCTCGCCTTCGCTGCAGAGCTTCCGCTGGTGGTGGTCAACAGCCAGCGCGGCGGCCCCTCGACCGGGCTGCCGACCAAGACCGAGCAGTCGGATCTGTTCCAGGCGGTCTACGGCCGCAACGCCGACTCGCCGCTGCCGGTGATCGCCTCGCGGACCGCCGGAGACTGCTTCTTCACCGCGATCGAGGCGGTCCGGCTCGCGGTCAAGTACATGACCCCGGTGATGCTGCTGACCGACGGCTATCTTGCGAACGCGGCCGAGCCCTGGGAGATCCCCGATGTCGACGACATCGAGGACTTCAAGGTCGAGTTGAGGACGGAGCCGGACGGGTTCCATCCCTTCCTGCGCGACGACAAGACGCTGGCGCGAAACTGGGCGACGCCGGGAACGCCGGAACTGATGCACCGGATCGGCGGCATCGAGAAGAGCTACGAGACCGGCCACATCTCCTACGACCCCGACAACCACCACCGGATGACCAAGGTCCGCGCGGCCAAGGTCGACGGCGTCGCCGACGACATACCCGAACAGGAAGTCTCGACCGGACCGTGCTCCGGCAAGCTCGCGGTGGTCGGCTGGGGCTCGACCTTCGGGGCGATCGGCCAGGCGGTCGGGCGGGTCAACGCGGCCGGCCTCCAGGTCGCCCATATCCACATCCGCCACATCTGGCCGCTGCCCAGGAACCTCGGCGATCTGCTGCGCGGCTATGAGCGGATCCTGGTGCCGGAGATGAACAACGGCCAGCTGGTAAAGGTGCTGCGCGCCGAGTACCTGGCGCCGGCGGAAGGGCTCAACCAGATTTCCGGCCTGCCGTTCAAGGTCGCCGACCTCGAAGCGGCGATCCGCGAGCGTGTGGAGAAGTAGTATGAACGTCCAGATCCCCGTCGAGCGGCTCAAGCCCGCCGATTACGCCTCCGACCAGGAAGTGCGCTGGTGCCCCGGCTGCGGCGACTATGCGATCGTCAAATCGGTGCAGCGGACGATGGCCGACCTGCAGCTCCTGCCGGAAAAGGTGGTGTTCGTCTCCGGCATCGGCTGCGCGGCGCGGTTCCCCTATTACATGGCGACCTACGGCTTCCACACGATCCACGGCCGCGCCCCGGCGCTGGCGACCGGAACGAAGCTCGCCAACCCCGATCTCGATCTCTGGGTGGTCATGGGCGACGGCGACTGCCTGTCGATCGGCGGCAACCACACGCTGCACGCGCTGCGCCGCAACGTCGACATGCAGATGCTGCTGTTCAACAATGAGATCTACGGGCTGACCAAGGGCCAGTACTCGCCGACCTCGCGGCTCGGCACGCGCTCGCCCTCGACGCCGCAGGGCTCGGTCGATTCGCCGGTCAACGCGACGGTCTTCGCGCTCGGCGCCGGCGCCCGGTTCGTCGCGCGCTCGGTCGACACCAACCAGAAGCATTTGCCCGAGATGCTCCGGCGGGCGCATGCGCACAAGGGCGCCTCGTTCGTCGAGATCATCCAGAACTGCATCGTCTATAACGACGGCGCGTTCTCGGAGTGGACCGAAAAGTCGGCCGCGGCCGACTCCCAGGTCGTGGTCGGGCACGGCGAGAAGCTGATCTACGGCAAAGACCGCGACAAGGGCCTGCGGATTGCTCCCGGCAGGCTGGGCCTCGAGACGGTCGCCATCGGCCGGGACGGCGTCACCGAGGACGATATCCTGGTCCATGACGAGACCGACCGGACATTGGCCGGGCTCCTCGGCGCGATGGAGCATCCCGGGTTCCCCGTCGCCCTCGGCGTGCTCTACTGCGATCCGGCGGAGTCCTACGAGTCGGCGGTTCACGCCCAGATCGAGCAGGTCAGGCAGAAGACGCCGGCCGGCGATCTCAACGCGATGCTGCGGCGGGGCCGGACCTGGACCGTCGCGCCCGGCTGAACTCCGGGGCTGAGATCCGGCGGGGCTTTACCCCCATCGGCCCTCGGCTATCATGGCTTCGAGCGCATGTCAGGAGCCTTGGGAGCCGTGAATGTCCCATAGCGTCGCCGTCGTGGGATCGGGTCCCGGCGGCATGTATGTGGCCCAGGGCCTGATCGACAAGCTGCCCGGCTGCCGGGTCGACATCTTCGACCGCCTGCTTTCGCCGTTCGGGCTGATCCGCGGCGGCGTGGCGCCGGATCATCAGACCACCAAGCGCGTCAGCCGCGCGTTCGAGAAGACCATGCTGGCGGACGGCGTGCGCTTCATCGGCAATGTCGAAATCGGGCGCGATATCGAGATCGGCGAGCTTGAAGAGGCCTACGACGCCGTGGTGCTGGCCTACGGCGCACCCTTCGACAACCGGCTCGGCGTCCCGGGCGAGGACAAGATCAACGTCTTCGGCTCCAACGCCTTCGTCGGCTGGTATAACTGCCATCCGGACTTCATCGACCTCGACCCGAACCTCAACGTCTCCGCCGTCGCGGTGATCGGGGTCGGCAACGTCGCCGTCGACGTCGCCCGCGTGCTCGCCAAGACTCCCTCGGAGCTGTCGGTCACCGATCTCGCCGCTTACGCGGGGGCGGCGATCGATGCGGCGCCGATCCGCGACATCTACATGTTCGGCCGGCGCGGGCCGGTCGAGGCGGCCTTCACCAACGTCGAGCTGCGCGAGATGGGCGGGCTCGAGAACGCTCAGCCGATCGTGAACCTCGCTCACCTGCCCGAAGCGGTGGCGGCCCCCCACATGTCCGACCGCGATCTGCGGCTCCGGGCCAGGAACGTCGCCACCATGCGCGGCTTCGATGCGGTCTCGGGCCACGGCAAGGAGAAGCGGGTCCATTTCAGCTTCTTCGCCAGCCCGGTCGAGATCCTCGGCGGAGAGCGGGTCGAGGGCGTTCGCATGGAGCGCACCAAGGTCGAGGACGGCCGCTGCGTCCCGGTCGGCGAGATCTTCGAAGTCGAATGCGGGCTGGTGATTACCTGCATCGGCAGTCGGGCCGAGCCGCTGGACAGCGTGCCGTTCGACGACCGCAAGGGGATCGTCGTCCACGAGGACGGACGGGTTCGGCCCGGGCTCTACGCCGCCGGCTGGGTCAAGCGCGGGGCGACCGGGACGATCGGGACCAACAAGAACGATTCGCTGGCCGTCGCCGACCTGCTGATCGGCGACCTCCGCGGGCCCGGGAAGGACGGCCCGTCCGCCTTCGACGCCGTCGCCAGGGAACGCGGCCTGCGGGTCGTCAGCTACCCCGACTGGCGGCGCATCGATCGCCTGGAGACCGCAGCCGCGCCGGACGGCGCGCCGCGCCGCAAGTTCGTCACCCCCGAAGAGATGCTGGCGGCGCTAGACCAGCCGCCGCAATAGCGCCAGGAATGACCGGCGCTCCGCCTCGCTCAGGGGGGCGAGCGTCGCGTCGGTGATCGCATGGCCGTCATGCGCCATCGCGGCGACCAGCGCCGAACCCTGTGCGGTGAGGCTGAGGACGAGGCGCCTGCGGTCCGTGGCGTCCGGGCGGCGGTCGATCAACTTGCGCGCCAACAGGCGCTTGATCACGCCCTGCATGGTGGCCGCGTCCACCGCGATGCGCCGGCCGAGCTCGTTCTGCGAGACCTCGCCCAGATCGGCGAGCTTGACCAGCGCTGCGAATTGCAGCGGGGTGAGTTGATCGTCGCCGATCATCGCCTGGAAGATCGCCGCATGGCGCTGGTGCGCCCGGCGCAGCAGATGGCCGACCTGATCCTCCAGCGCGTAGTCCCCGGCGGAGCCGGGTTCCGCCTCCCCGGCCTTGGCGACCGATTTCATCGAGCGGTCCGGTCCGGCAAATTCGTTCGTACACAAACGATGGCCGAGCCCCGGAATCGTGTCAAGGCGACAAGCGGGTCATCCCCGCGCGTGCGGGAACGGGGCGCCGCCCGTCCGGATCTGCCCGCTAGTGGATCAACCGAGACATTTGAATCCCCCGGCCGAGGACGATCTGGCGACCATAACGCATTCAAATGTCTCGATAAGTTGATCTATCGACATAAAACCAGTGGTTCGAAGCGAAAGATTCGAACCACTGGCGGATTGCTTCCAACGTTTGGACCCTCTCTTTCTTTCTTGCAGCGATGATTTCCTCGGGTTGGGCGGTCCGGGCGAATGGCTTGGCTTCGGTGGCGTCGTGCTCGTCGATGAAGCGGTGGATGGCGTCCCGGAGTTCGCCGACGGAGCGGAAGACCCCGTGCTCGACTGGCGTTGAGCAGGCCGGCGCGTAGCGCCACATCAGACCGGGGCGAATGACGTGGATGACGCCCGGGATCGCCCGCCGGTCATCGACCCGCGGCGCGCCGCGCGCCTTGTCGGGCGACAGCGGCTGGATGCGGGCGGGCTGAGCCTCGGAACACCAGAAATAGCGGTCGGACATGGCGCCTCCCCTACATTTTGGGGTCTCCAACCACAGAGCAGCCTGAATGACAACCCGTTTACAGGTCCTGAGCCTGAGAGAGCCGGCCTTGCGCCACCAGGCGGATTGCGACACGGTGCGCCCGCACACTGCCCATGGTCCAGTAGTCCAGGGTCCAGTAGTCCAGCCCGGCGGGATTCCCGGAACGCGCGAGGACATGCGGACGGCGCCCCCATGAGCCGGTATGCCCATCCGGTATGCCCTTAAGGACGAGACAGGATGGCCGAGACCAGCGATCCCGCACGAAGCCTGCTCGTGATCGTCGAGACGCCGGAGGCCGCGCTTCCCGCGCTCGATTGGCCCGGGATCCTGGGCGAGACGGCCGGGCTCGATTACGCGGTCGTCCTCGCCTTCGCCGATGCGCCGCTGGAGGATCCGCTCGAAGCGTTGCGCGATCGGGGTGTGCGGGCCGAAATCGTCGATTGCGCCGACCTTCTGGTGGCGGCCATGCGCGGGGAAATCCCCGGTTTCAGACAAATCCTGGCGCAGCTGGTCCGGGTGACGAACGAAGATCCGGACTTCTGGCTCACCAAGCTGTCGGAGGTCAACTTCACCCGCCCGCTCTGGTTCGAGCTCGTCCGCCTCACGGTGGTGGTCGATACCCTCGACAGCCGCGGTTTCGCCCGATGCGTCAGCGTTGCCGGCGCGGACTTCGCTGCGCTCGTCGGTCGTCTGCTCATGGCTCGGGGCATTGGCCACACGGCGGCGCCGATCGGGGCGCGCCGGGTGGGCGGTCCGCTGATCCCGATCCGGGTCCTGGGCAAGCTCCTGCTCAATGTCGGCCGCGAGCTTCGGGCCTGGACCGCGGCGCGCCGATTGCCGGCCGTTCGGCCGGCGAAGGTCCTGGCCTATGCCGACTACCCGGACAACTGGCATGAAGCGGAGCAGCCGCCGCACTCGCGGATGACCGGCCGTCTCAGCGAAGTCGCACCGCAAGACGCCGGGCTTTCATACTGCATCAGCGTCTCGCGCAGGAACCAACCAATGCTGCGGCGGGGACGCGAAATCGTGGAGAACGCCGCGCGCGCGGCGACCTTCCGGCCGGATCTGCCGGTTGTGGTCGTCGAACGTTGCGCCTCTTTGCGCGACCTTCTGCGATGCCATCTGCGGCCGGCCAGCCATTTCCGCTGGATGAGGAGAGCATGGGCGGTGGGCCGCCGCGGCGCGGTCGTCTACCGCGGCATCGACATCGGAGACCGCCTGCGCGAGGCCGTGCTCGACGCCGGCCTGGTCGATATCCCCAAGAACAGTTACTTCGAGACCTGCCTGCGGCGACTCCTCGCCGCGACCGGCGCCCGGAAGGTGATCGCGCCGCTGTTCGAGCTGGCCGAGGGCCGCGCCGTGCTGCGCGCGGCCAACCGGTCGGGCGCCCGCACGATCGCCATGCAGCACGGCTCCGTCGGCCTCGGGCATCGCTGGCGCTTCTCCCTGGTCGCCGGAGTCCTGGCCGGCGCCGGCCGGCCCGGGGCCGAGACCTCCCCGCAGGCGATCGCGGTGGAGGGCCATCCCGCCGCGGGCTGGCTCCGCGAGGACGGCTTTCCCGAGCCGCGGATCGCCGCGGTGGGCGCCCCCCGCCTCGCGAACCCGCTGCCGCCCTATGACCCCGACGACATCGGCACGAGCGTGCTGGTGCTGGGCGATCTTCACTTCTGGCCGGCGATGTTCCGGTGGTGCCTCTCCCACCTTGCCGAGCGTGGCTTCCATCTCGTTCTGCGCTCCCACCCCTTGGCCCGCGAACGAGTCCGCGGCTGGTTCCAGCGCGAAACGGCCTCGGGACGGGAGAATATCGTCCTTTCGGATACCGGCATCGGCCTGGACGCGGAGCTGAGGCGAACCAAACCTTTCGCGCTGGTGGTGAGCGCGACCGGGGCGGGACTCGATGCCGCGCTGGCCGGCTGGCCGGTGGGCATCCGGCGTTCGAACTGGCTGCCGGACGGCAATCCTCTGTCGGTCGCCGGCGACGACGCGGTATTCGCGAGCGCCGACGCTACGCGGTTCCGGGATTGGCTGACCCGGCTTCACCGGGACAGGGGCTACCGGTGCGCCTATGGCGAGCGCTGCCGACGCGGGGCCTCGGAGCTGGTCGCCGAGACCGGGCGCGAGGCGGCGGCGCGACTGATCCGGCTGGTGGCCGCGGACGGCGATACGGGGTGACATCCCACCAGGCCCGTGTTAGGAATGGCCCTGCCCCGGGAGGTCGCCGATCACCCGAAGTGCGGAGCTTGACCGGATCACAAGTCCCGGCTGCCGAAAAGGATCTTCCATCCGCCCTTCCATGACTTCACCGGACCATGACTTCGCCGGACGATCGACAGGATTGCCAACAGCTCGCCGCCAGACACCGTAACGCTCCCCGATGTTGACTGATATCGCACGTCTCAGGTCCATCCTGACCGGCCGTGACCGGCGGGAGATATTGCTGCTGCTGGCGGTGATGATCGTGGCCGCCGCGCTCGAGGTCTGCGGGGTGGGCGCGGTGTTCACGTTCATGCGTCTGGTGACCGAGCCGGAGCTCGTACAGGAGCACGGTCTTCTGAAGGCTGTCTACGACCGCGCGGGCTTCGGCTCTCCCTACGAGTTCCTGGTCCTGGCCGGACTCGCGGTGCTGGTCGCTTATCTGGTCAAGAACGCTTTCGCCGCCTTCTCGATCTGGCTACGCCTGCATTTCGTCTTCGGCAAGCGCCACACGCTGGCCACCCGGCTGTTGCGCCGCTACATGGGCCGGCCCTATTCGTTCTTCCTCGCCAACAACACATCGAACCTCACCAAGAACATCATCGAGGAGGTCGACGGGCTGGTCGCCGGCATCATGTTTCCGATGGTCACGATCTGCGCGGAGGCGATCATCGTAATGGCGATGGTCGCCTTCCTGCTCTGGAACAACGCGATCCTGACCCTGATCGTAATCCCGACGATCGGGGCGGCGTATGCCGCCTATTATCTGGGCGTCCGCCGGACGCTGGCGCGGCGTGGCGAGGACAGGCTGGCGGCCAATGAGCTGCGCTACAAGGCCGCGAACCAGGCGCTCAGCGGGATCAAGGAAATCAAGGTCGCCGGCACGGAGTCCTACTTTCTCGACGCCTTCGCCGGCGCCTCGCTCCGGGTCATGCGCCATCACATCGCGCAGGCCTTCATCGGCCAGATGCCGCGCTATGTTATCGAGACCATCGCCATGGGCGGGATGCTGGGCATCGTCGTCTATTTCATGCTGGCGACGAAGAGCGTCGGCGAGGTCGTTGCGACCGCCTCGCTGTTCGCCGTCGCGGGCATGCGCATGATGCCGTCGGCGAACACCATCACGAGCCTGCTCGCGAGGCGCCGGTTCCAGAGCCCGGTCCTGCACACCCTGTACGAGCACCTGGCCGTCGGCGCATGGCAACCTGCTTCCGGCGAACCCGGCCGGGACGTGCTTCCATTCGATCACGCGATCGTCTTGCAGAACGTCGGATTCCGGTATCCGGGCGCCGACGGGCGGCCCACGCTCGCCGACATCAGCCTGACGATCC
The DNA here is from genome assembly GCA_965202905.1 of Alphaproteobacteria bacterium. GTDB lineage: Bacteria > Pseudomonadota > Alphaproteobacteria > MPNO01 > MPNO01 > CAYFYS01. The sequence continues at coordinate 2,976,980 of OZ241868.1, forward strand.
CGAGAGGCGGCTCGGTGGCGTTCGTCGGCCCGACCGGCGCCGGCAAGTCGACCCTGGTCGACCTCGTCGCAGGGCTCCTGGAGCCGACCGGCGGAGACATCTTGATCGACGAAATCAGGCTCCATCCCGGCAACGTGCGGGCCTGGCAGAACGGCATCGGCTACGTGCCGCAGAACATCTACCTCGCCGACGACACGCTCAGCCGGAACATCGCCTTCGGGGTGTCGGAGGACGAGATCGACATGAACGCCGTGCAGCGGGCGGCGGAGATGGCGCAGCTGGCCGCGTTCGTGGACCGCGGGCTTCCCGATGGCTACGCCTCCAAGGTCGGCGAGCGGGGCGTCAGACTGAGTGGCGGCCAGCGCCAGCGGGTCGGGATCGCCCGCGCCCTGTATCGCAAACCCTCCCTTCTGGTCATGGACGAGGCGACCAGCGCGCTCGACGGCGCCACAGAGGCGGTCGTCAACGAGGCGATCGCCAGCATCGCCGGCTCGGTCACCATGATCGTCATTGCGCACCGTCTGACCACGGTGCGCAATTGCGACGTCATCTACCTGCTCGAAGACGGGCGGATCAGAGACCAGGGCGCCTATCAGAGCCTGATGTCGCACAACACCACCTTCCGGGCCATGGCCGGGCAGGCGGGCTGAAGCGGCGCCTTGTCACGACACGATCGCGAGTAACCGATGAGCCCCCACGACAGAGCGTCGGTCCCCGGCAAAGGCGCTTTCGACGACCGCGGCGAGCACGAGGCGGCGCTGCAGGACATGCTTTCGGGCGCATCCGTCCTGGTTACCGGCGGCACCGGCTCGTTCGGAAAAATGTTCATCCGCACCGTCCTGCAGAGCTATGAGCCCGACCGGCTCATCGTCTTTTCGCGCGACGAGCTCAAGCAGTTCGAGATGCAGCAGGATCCGGATTTCCGCGACAGACCCAACATGCGCTATTTCATCGGCGACGTGCGTGACGCCGATCGCCTGGAGATGGCCTTCCGCGGGGTCGACTATGTGGTCCACGCCGCCGCGCTGAAACAGGTGCCGGCGGCCGAGTACAACCCCTTCGAATGCATCCGCACCAATGTCCATGGCGCAGAGAACGTGATCAACGCCTCGATCCGGCAGAGAGTCAAGCGGATCATCGCGCTGTCGACCGCTAAGGCGGTCAACCCGATCAACCTCTACGGCGCGAGCAAGCTCGCCGCGGACAAGATCTTCGTGGCGGCGAACCATCTCAGCGGCACGCCCGAGAAGCCGATCGCGATCGTGCGCTACGGCAACGTCATCGGCAGCCGCGCCAGCGTCATCCCGTTTTTCCAGAACCTGATCGCCCAGGGCGCCGACAGCCTGCCGATCACCGACGAGCGCATGACCCGATTCTGGATCACCTTGCAGCAGGGCGTCAATTTCGTGCTGACCTCGCTCGCATCGGCGCGTGGCGGGGAGATCTTCGTCCCCAAGATCCCGAGCATGCGGGTCGTGGACCTCGCCAAGGCTCTGGCGCCGGAGCTCGCAACGCATATCGTGGGCATCCGTCCGGGCGAGAAGATCCACGAATCGCTGATCACCGTCGACGATGCGCGGACGACATTGGAGCTTGCGGACCGCTACGTCATCACACCGGCCTTCGCCTGGTGGTCGCACAAACCCTATACCGAGAACGGCGCCCTGACCGTGCCGGACGGCTTCTCCTATACCAGCGACAACAACGCTCATTGGATCGATCCCGCCGGGCTGCGCGATCTGATCGGAAGCCTCCGGCCGGCCGGCCGATGAGCCAGCGCTTCCTGCCCTATGGGCGCCAATCGATCGACGAACGGGATGTCGAGGCGGTCGTGCGGGTGCTGCGCGGCGACTGGCTGACGACCGGGCCCGCGGTCGAAGCCTTCGAAAACGCGATTGCCGCGCGCGTCGGCGCCCGCCATGCGGTCGCCTGCTCCAGCGGCACCGCCGGTCTGCATCTGGCGATGCTGGCGCTGGGCGTGGCCGAAGGCGACATTGCGGTGGCGCCGACCCTGACCTTCCTGGCGTCGGCGAACGCGGCGCGCTTCGTCGGCGCGGAAGTCGCCTTCGCCGACGTCGATCCGGAGACCGCCCTGATGACCGCGGCCGATGCGCGCGCCGCGCTTCGAGCCAACGGACACGACGGAAACGGCAACCCAAAGGTCCTCGTGCCGGTTCATTTCGCCGGGCAGTGCGTGGACATGGAGGCCTTGGCCGCGCTGGCCTCGGAGCATGGCGCCGCGATCGTCGAAGACGCGTGCCATGCCGTCGGCACGACCTGTACGACGGCAAACGGCGAGACGGTTCCGGTCGGAAGCTGCCGTCACTCGGACCTCTGCGTCTTTTCCTTCCATCCGGTCAAGACGATCGCGATGGGGGAGGGGGGGATGGTCACGACCAACGACGAAACGCTCTACCGCCGCCTGCTTCGGTTTCGCAATCACGGCATGACCCGCGACGCCGCGCGAGAGGCCAATCCCTGGTACTACGAAATGGAGGAGATCGGCTTCAACTACCGCGCCAGCGACATCCACTGCGCCCTGGGGCTGAGCCAGCTCGGCAAGCTCGACGACTTCATTGGGCGCCGGCGGGAGCTGGTCGAGCACTACGATGCGGGCCTGGCGGCGCTCGCGCCGGCGGTGCGGCCGCTCGGGCGCGTCGATGGCTGCCGCCCGGCGTGGCACCTCTACGTCGCGCTGATCGATTTCGAGGCCGCCGGCATGGAGCGCGCGACCGTCATGGAGGCGTTGCGCGAACGAGGGATCGGCACGCAGGTCCACTACATTCCGGTCAACCAGCAACCCTATTATCGCCGGCGTTACGGCGATCGCTCGTTTCCCGGCGCCGAGCGCTACTACGCACAGGCGCTTTCATTGCCCCTGTTCCCGGCGATGACCGGCCGGGACGTCGATCATGTCATCGAATCGCTGGCCCGAAATCTGCGCTTGAAACCGGCGCGGGCCGCGGCTGCAGGCCAGGGACGCTCATGACCCGGATCCTGGTCGTCGGCGCGGGCTCGATCGGCCGGCGGCACCTCGCAAACGCCGCGGCGCTGGCCGAGGCCGCGGTCTGCGACTCCGTCGCCGAGCGGGCCGAGGCGGCCGCCGCGGGTTCGGGAGCGCCGTATTTCACCGCTCTGGAAGATGCGCTTGCCTGGGGTCCGGACGGCGTGGTGGTGGCGACGCCCCACGACAGTCATCTCGCGGTCGCAAGCCTTGCCGTCGAGGCCGGCGCGGACGTGCTCATCGAGAAGCCGATCGCCCACCGACTCGACGGGGTCGATGCGTTCCTCGATCGGGCCGATGCGCTGGGGCGCAAAATCTTCGTGGTCTGCAACATGCGCTACCACCCGGGCCCGGCGACCCTTCGCCGCAGCCTGTCCGAGATCGGCCGGCCGCTGTTCCTGCGCGCGGATTACGGCAATTACCTTCCCAACATGCGGCCCGGCGCGGACTACCGCACCCTCTACTGCGCCCGCCGCGAGACCGGCGGGGGGGTGATCCTCGATGCCGTCCACGAGATCGACTACGTCACCTGGCTTCTGGGCCCGGCGGACGAAATCGGATGCGAGGCGGATCGCCTGAGCGACCTCGATATCGATGTCGAGGACTATGCCGTCCTCGCGCTGCGGCATGCCTGCGGCGCGCGCTCGGAAATCCATCTCGACTATCTGCGCCAACACAAGCGGCGGGGGTGCGAGATCGCCGGCGCCGAGGGCTCGCTGATCTGGCGCAGCGAGGGAAAGAACCCCGAGCGCTGCGAGGTTCGGCTGTTCCGTGCGGCGACGGACGAGCCGACGATGCTCTATGAAAGCCACGATCTCGAGGCCGACCAGCCGTATAGGGACCTGATGAGGGACTTCGTCGCATCGCTCTCCGGCAGTGTCAGCCCGAACCTCCTGTCCGGGCGGCAGGCGCGCGAGGCGCTCGCCAACGCGCTGGCCGCCGTCGACGCCGCGGCGCGGAAAATCACTTTCGACTTTCGAGAGAGCGCCCTGGCAGGATGATACGCTCAATCGATCCGGCGACCATCCACCCCCGTCGATCGCGGATGAACGATTCACATCGTGAGTCGCGGCCGATCGCCGGTTCGATTCCAACACGGCTACCGACCATCGGCCACGCCGATGGCTGACCGGTCGGGTCCGCGCGAGGATGCGAGCGCGGTAGCGATCATTCCGGCGCGGGCCGGGTCCAAGCGGCTGCGCCGGAAGAATGTTCGTGTCTTCCTTGGTAAGCCGATGTTGGCTTGGACCATCGAGATCGCCTTTGAGAGCGGGCGGTTCGACGAGGTTATCGTCACGACCGAGGACGATGCGTTCGGCGCGCTGGCGGAAGATCATGGCGCGACCTGGCTCAGGCGGCCGCAGGCGCTTGCCGGCGACGATGTGGGACTCGGCCCGGTCTCGGCTCATGCGCTCAGCGAACTGGCCGCGCTGCCTGAGCACTTCTGTCTGCTGATGCCGAATTGTCCGCTCCGCAACCTGGACGATATCGATGGCGTGCGCCGATCGATGATCGACAATCGGGCCGATGCGGCGATGTCGGTTGTCGCATACGGCTGGCGGCGGCCTGAATGGGCGCTGTATCGGGATGGCCCTTGGCTGCGCGGCGCCGACGGGCGCGACGCGCTGGCCGATCTGGACCGGAGCGCAGGCTTGGTCTGTCCTACGGGCGTCGCGCGATGGGCGGTCAGTCGCCGGTTCCTGGAGAACCCGACCTTTTACCCCGATCGCCTGTCCGGCCACGCGGCGCCGTGGTTTCGCGCGATCGATATCGACCTGATCCAGGACTTCGAACTCGCCGAATGCGTCGGCGCTGCGATGGCCGCCGGGTTCGCTTTCACGGATGAGCGGTGAGACCTTTGTGCGTCATTCCGGCCCGTGCCGGATCGAAGCGGTTGCCGGGCAAGAACATCGCCGACCTCGCCGGACGCCCCCTGATCGCCTACACGATCGAAGCGGCGCTGCAGAGCGGAGTGTTCGATCATGTCTACGTATCGACCGAATCCGAGGAGATCGCCGGGATCGCGGCGCGGCACGGTGCGGATATTCCCTATCGACGCCCGTCGGAGCTTTCCGGCGACACTGTCACCAACGTCGCGGTCGGCCTGCACCTCCACGGACACCTGTCACGGCGCGGGCGGGACTATCAAGCGATCTATGTCCTGCAGCCAAGCTCGCCGCTGCGCACGGCCGGGCACATCCGCGGAGCGTGGGAGGCCTTCGCCGGCGGCGCCTTCGATTTTCTCGTCAGCACCACGCCGATCGATCCCCACTATTTTCATTGGGCGCTGGAGCGTGAGGGCGATCGCGCCAGGATGTATTTCGGCAAGCGGTTCATGAGCATTCGCCAGGACCTTCCGACCTTCTACCGGCCAAACGGCGCCATCAAGATCGCGCGCGTCGAGGCGCTTGCGATCCAGGGCGACTTTTTCGGCGAGCGGCTGGGCGTCTACGAGATGCCCGAGGAGGCCTCACCCCACGTCGCGACAAAAAGCGATCTCATGGTCTGCGAAGCGTTTCTGAAAAGCGGCTAGCGGTGTTCGAGCTCGACGGAAAGGTGGCTGTCGTCACCGCGGGTTGCGCCGGCATCGGCCTGGAGGTCGCCAGGCTGTTTTGCCGCCTCGGCGCGACGGTCGTCGTCACCACGCGAAGCGCCCGGACGGCGAACGCGAGGAACGCCGAATGGAAAGCGGCCGGGCTGGCGATCAGCGCGCGGGAAGCGTCCTTGTCCTCTTCGTCGATCGAGGCGCTGGTGGCCGATGTCGCCGACACGTTCGGCGGCCTGCACCTGCTGGTGAACTGCGCCGGCGGGCGCTTCGCGGCCAAGCCGGTCGAGGCGACGGAGCCGGACGATTTGCGAAAAGAGTTCGAGGCCTCCGTCACCACGGCGTTCGAGTGCTCCAGAGCGGCGGTGCAGGCGCGAGAGCGGACGGCGATCGAGAGCATCGTCAATATCGGCTCGATCTACGGCGTCCTCGCGGTGGATCACCGGATCTATCCCGATCCCGGAGGCCAGACACCGATCGCCTATGCCTGCGCCAAGTCTGCGCTGGTGCAGATGACCCGGTATCTCGCTGCGTACTGGGCGCCGCTCAGGATCCGGGTCAACTGCGTCAGCCCCGGCGGGGTGGCCAGGGGCCAGAGCGAGGACTTCCTGTCCCGCTATTGCGCGCGCGTGCCGATGGCGCGCCTGGCCGAGGCCAGCGAGGTCGCCGGGGCGGTAGCGTTTCTCGCCAGTGAGGCAAGCAGCTACGTCACCGGCGAGAACCTCATGGTCGATGGCGGTTTACATGCCTGGTGAATTTTCTCGACGGCGCCGCGATCGATTTCCGCAATCCGTATTTCGGTCAGGCGAGTGACATCCAAATGAAAGTGCTTCTGATCGGCGCCGGCCGCATGGGCCAGCGCCACCTGCGCGGCATGAAAGACTTGGTGTCCCGGGTCGTCGTCGTGGACCCCGAGCCCGCCGCACCCGGCATCGTCGAGGCGCTGCTGCGCGAGCACGACATCGGGGTCAAGGCCAGCTATGCGCGTGAGTTGAACGGAGTCCTCGACGGGCGCGACATCGATGCGGCGATCGTCGCCTCGACCGCCGATCATCGCCTCGACGCTCTCAAGTGGCTGGCCGAGCGCGGGGTCAAGCGCGTCCTCATGGAAAAGCCGCTCGCCCAGTCGCGCGCGCGTCTCGAAGAGGTGATCGATATCGCCGAAGCCGCGGAGATCGATGTCCATTGCAACTTCTATCGCCGCTACCTGCCGGCTTTCCAGCCCATCCGCGAGCGTCATGCGGGCAAGCGGCAGCCGTTGCATGTCGCGGTCACCGCCGGCGCGGTCGGGCTGGGCTGCAACGGCATGCACTGGATCGACTTCGCCATGTACCTGTGCGGCGCCAACAGCGGCAAGCTGCTGTTCGGCGAACTGCAGGAGGTCCCGATCGCCAGCGGCCGGGGGCCGCAGTTCCGCGATTTCGGCGGCACCGGAGTGTTCGCTTTCCCGGACGGATCACGCCTCGTTCTGACCGTCATCGCGCACAGCTCCGCCGGCGCGTCATGCGTCATATACGAGTCCAACGACGCAACCTTGATCGATCAGGAAGACGACCTGATCATCACTTACACGCGTGCGCCGCAGAGCAACAAGCCGGCCTATCTCTATGGTCAGGACTACGACCGTAAGGAGGTGCGCGGCGCCGAGTCGATCGACCTCGCTACCGTGACTGCTGATTGGCTCGGCCATATCAGCGGCGCGAAGCCGAAAAAGCTCGTCGACCTGCACCATGCCGCGGTTGCGCACTACCTGTTGTTCGACCTGCTTGAAACCAGTGGCCAGACTCATTTTCCCATCACCTGAGACCGTGCCGGCTCCAGCTCCCGTCGTCATCGGCGCCGGACGCATGTCCGCGGAGTATGTCAAGGCGCTGAAGGCGCTGGGCCGGCCGCCGGCCTGCGTCATCGGCCGCGATCCGGCCCGCGCGGCGGCGTTCGCTGAAGCCAATGGCGTCGATGCCCTGGGCGGCGGGCTCACGGCGCTCAGCCCCGTCGCACTCGGCCCCGTCGCCATCGTCGCGGTGAGTCACGACGCGTTGTCGTCGGTAACCCGCGGCCTCATCGACAAAGGCTGCCGAACCATCCTCCTGGAGAAGCCCGGCGCGCTCTACTACGAGGACCTCCAAGGCCTTCAGGCGCACGCCAACACGGCGGGCGCCCGGGTGTTCGTTGCCTATAATCGGCGCTTCTATCCGACCGTCACGCGGCTTGCCGCGGAGATCGAGGGCGACGGCGGGTTGCTTTCCTGCCAGTTCGAGTTCACCGAGATTGAGCGCTTCGTGATCCACGACGGCCTTCCGGAGGAGGTGTTGAGGCGCTGGGGGCTGGTGAATTCAACCCACGTTATCGATCTGGCGTTCTTCCTCGCCGGGTCGCCGCGCGCGCTCGACCGCCACGTCGCCGGCGCCCTGCCTTGGCATCCGGCCGGCGCGGTATTCGCCGGCTCCGGCGTGAGCGAGCGCGGTGTGACGTTTTCCTATCACGCCGACTGGGCCTCGGCGGGACGGTGGAGGCTCAACGTCTACACCGCACGGCGGCGCTATCTGCTCGAGCCGCTGGAGAGCCTGCAGGTCCAGGAGCGCGGCCAATTCGAGATGAGGACGGTGGAGCCCGGTCCCTGCCCGGAGAGCGAGGCCGGACTCAAGCCGGGGCTCTACCATCAGGTCGAGGCGCTGTTCCGGGCCCACGACGGGGATGTCGACCCGCGTCTGTGCCCGCTCACAGAGCATCTTGGCCGCTGGCCGGTCTATGAGCGGATGTTGGGCTATGACCGCGGCCGGCAGACGAAGAAAAGCGAATCTGCGACGCCCTCGGCGGTCAGCACGGTTTCGTAGGCTCGATTGAGTGCGGGATCGTTGAACAGGGGCCAGAGATCCTGACCGCCGCCTCGGTCATTCATGAGCCAACCGAAGGCGTTCGCGAGCGAATAGCGCTGGAGCTGGGTCTCGACTGCGACGTCCAGGCCGGCCCGCTCAACCACCCGGCGCAGGCTCATCGAGGTGAAGTAATACAGATGCTCGGAATTGTAATGATTGACGCCGTAGGCGGCATTGTCGAAGATAGTGTTGAGTGCTTCGTCGGTGTTGGGGACCTCCAGGACGACATGCGCCGCACCGCGGAAGCGGATGCAGAGGTTCGCGAGCAGGACCCACGGTTCGGGAACGTGTTCGAGGACATGAAACAGCAAGATCGCGTCGATATCCGCGGGAACATCGTCGAGCGCATTGATGCAGCGCCAGCCTTCGGCGAGGTGACTCTCCACGACTCGCCGGCTGAGGTCGAAGCCGATCACCGCGCCGAAGGCGCCTTGCGCCTGCTCCAGGAAACCGCCGCAGCCGCAGCCGAAATCCAGTACGGTGAGCCGCCCGGCGTCCGGCAAGAGCCGACGCAGGCGCGCGACGCGCTCGATGTTCCAGTTTCGTTCGCGCGCCCGCACCGCCGCGAGGTCGTCGGGAAAATAATCGGCGGCGGCGTAATGACCCTCGCTCGCGTGAGAGAAATCGCGCACCTGCGCCAGCCCGCAGGACCGGCAAACTCCGATCGTGAGATCGGGCCGGTCGTTGCACACATGGCCGTTGGCCACCACCCGATCGCCGCAAAACCGGCAGGTCATTGAGCGTCCCATGCAATCGCGCCGACGGATGACGGGACCGGGCATTGGCGGCGCCGCGGCCCGCATCGGGTGCTCCGCTTATCACAGGCGATCCCCGCCGTCCATCGGGGCGCCGGAGCCCGGTCCCGTCCCGGCGAGGCGACGCCGGAGCGCTCCCTTCCGCTTCCGGCGCGCCTGACCCGGGCACGGCTACGGATGTTCCTGGTCACCACCGCCGACCAAACGACATGGCGTACCGACCGGCCGATCCTGTTCCTCGGTCAGTGGTGCCTTCGCTACGGCCAGCGCGATGTCTGGGCGAAGCTCGACTACGAGGTCCTGCCTTATCACTGGGACGACCGCGGGCAATTTCGTCGAGACTACCGCTACCTCGCTCGCTTGAACGAGATCGCGCTCCAGGCGCTCACCGAGACCCTCAATGCCTTCCACGGTACGCGCTATTCACTGCGTTACTGGCGCATCGTGCTCGGCCGGTGGCTGTACTACTTCCTGCACATCACCTTCGACCGCTATCGATTGATCCGCGCGGCCTCGGAGAGCGGCAAGGTCGACGACACCTGGGTGATCGACGAAGCGTCGGACGACTGGCTGCCCCGCAACATGTTCCAGTTCCACAGCTGGAGCCTGGGAGACGCTTATAACCATCACCTGATGGGCAGCATCATCCGGGAGCTCGGCTGCTTGCCCTACACCACGATCCCGCCCGGCGAGAATCGTGCAGCCGAGGCCTCCCGAACGCCCTACGCCGAACGGGCGACGGGCCGCGGCGCGGTGAAGCGGCTCCGCGATACATGCGCGCGCCTTTATGGGCGGCTTGCGCCGGCCGGTCTGCAAAGACTCGCCCTCTGGGGCAGCGGTTTGGAGGTCGGCGAACAGCTCGCCCTGCATCTGGCCATGCGGCAGTTCAGCCATTATCAGGCGCCGCCACTTGAAGTACCGACTCCGCCGCGGGTCGACTGGCGGTCTCGCGACGACCTCACGCTCGAGATCGGCGACGACCCTTACGAGCGTCTGCTCGCGACCCTGCTGAAGCGGCAGATGCCAGTCGAATTCCTGGAGGACTACGACATCCATCGCCGGCGCGCGGCGGCGACTCTGCCCGCCGCGCCTTCCGTCATCTTCGTCGGCGGATCGCCCAAAGAAGATTCCGGCCGGTACTGGGTGGCGAGGCAGGTCGAGCGCGGCGCGAAGCTGGTCATGGGCCAGCATGGCGGCTATTTCGGGGCCAGCTTGCTCCAGAGCGGCGAGGATTACGACCGCGCCATCGCCGATCGCTATTTCTCCTGGGGCTGGCAATGGCCGGGCGACGACGATGTGGTTCCTCTGCCTTCCCCCAAGCTGAGCCGCCGGAGCCGCCGCCTGCGACCGAAGCCCAACGGTCATGTGCTTTGGGTGCTGACGTCGAACCCGCGTTATTTGCACTGCATATACAGCATCCCGGTCGCCCCCCAGTTCCTGGTCTACTGGCGCGAGCAGGAGCGCTTCGCCAGAGCGGCCAGCCCGGACCTGCGGAAGCGGTTGCTGCTTCGCCTGTACCCCAAGGTAGATTTCGGCTGGGACGAGCATGCGCGCTGGGCCGATTCGATGCCGGAGATCGCGCTCTCCCATGGAGAGCGCACCCTGGAAGGGGATCTCGCCCAGGCGCGTTTGTTCGTCGGGACCTACAACGCGACCACGCCGCTCGAGGCGCTGGCCGCCGGCTTCCCGACCGTCCTGTTCTGGACGCCCGGGCACGGAGAGCTGCGCCCCCAGGCGCAGCCCCGTTACGACGACCTGCGCCGCGCCGGCATCCTCCACGACACGCCGGAGTCGGCGGCGACCGTCGTCAACGAGATCCACACCGACCCGCAGGCGTGGTGGCGCTCGCCCGAAATCCGCGCCGCGCGCGAGCGGTTCTGCGGGACCTTCGCGCGCACCGGCCGCCGCTGGCCCCGCGACTGGCGCGACGCGCTGCGCGCCCTGATGTGAGATGCGGTCGTGGAGCCCCTGACGCCCATGACGACGCCAGGACCGCCTGGTGGCCCTGTTCCGAAACATGCATCAGCCCCATCGCCGCGCATGAGGCGCCCGGCGGCGAAAACGGACCAACCTTCCAACGACCCTCCCTCTCCCCCCTCCCCCCGGGGCGGCGGCTGGACGACCATCCTCATCCCGGCAGCGCAACTTGTTGAGCAGATGACGCCCGAAACCACGACGCCCGATCGGGATGCCGGCGGTCCCGCGAGCGGCCCCGTCATCGTCGGCGGTGCCTCGCGCAGCGGCACGTCCCTGATGGTCCGCCTGCTGGCCGCGGCCTGCGGCGGTGTCCGGTTCCTGCCCTGCGAGGGCTGGATGATCCCGTTCGTCAGCGAGTATCCGGTGCTGCGGCCCGAACTCGCCAAGGACTTCGTGGTCCGCTACCTGATGACCGGGCGCGCCACCGACACCGGGCGCACCGAATACGAGCGGCCGATCGACACCTCCGGAATGCCGCTGGCCGACTATCTGCGGGAGATCGATCTCGGCGAGCGCGATCCATACCGCCTGCTCGGCCGGGTGCTGAGCCGATATGCCCATTCCGGCGGCGCCGGAAGGTGGGGACTCAAGGACACCTACATCGAGACCCACTTCGCGAAGATCCTCCGCAGGTTTCCCGAGGCCCGGCTCATCGTGATGATCCGCGATCCCCGCGCCTCGCTGTGCTCGGAGCTCTATTTCGGCATCTACCCCGAGAGGAACCGGCGGGCCGCCTGCGCCCTGCCCTACCGGCTGGCGATGTGGTCGCTCTCGGTGGAAACCGCCGGGGCGCTTGCCCGCCGGTGGCCGAAGAGGGTCATGCCGGTTCGCTACGAGGATCTCGTCGCGCAGCCGGAAGACATCGCCGGACGGCTCGGCGCGTTCCTCGGCGAGCCGCTCGGCGCCTTCGAAGACGCCATGCCGCGCGCGTTCTCCAGCTATGACGTCGCCCAGCAAAGCTTCTACAGGACGAACGAGCGCTGGCGCGAGCTTCTGAGCGACCGCGAGATCGCCCTGATCGAAACCGTCGCGGCCGCGCCCATGGCCGCGCTGGGATACGCGAGGAGCCCGGACGCGCCGGCGCCGGGGGCGGCGAGCCTTCCCTACCGGATGCTCCATCGCACACTGGCCGGGATCGGCCGCGCCGCGCCGGCTGCTTCCTATCGGCTGACCGTCTGTCTCTTTGAGCCGCGGCGGCTGTGGCTGCGGGGGCGGCGTCTGACGTTCTGGGCGGGCGCGATGACGACGCCGTGGATGTGGCGGGGCTTCCTCGAACGCCGGCGCGAGCGGATCATCGGCGCGTTCGGCGAGCAGGCGGGGCCGTGAGCGAGCGTCGCCTCGCCGTTTTCCGCTGCGACGCCGCGCCGGAGATCGGCGGCGGCCACGCCATGCGCTGTTCCTCGCTCGCCATCGCGCTCCGTGAGGCCGGATGGCGGACCGCGTTCGCCACCCGGCCGGGCGCCGCGGAGACCGTGCCGGCAATCGTCAGGCCCGACACGGACCATCTGCTGCTGGAGTGCGACCCGTCCGGCGAGCCCGCCTCCCTCGCCGCGCAATGGCCGGACGGGGCCGAACTGCTGGTCGTCGACCATTACGACCGGGATGCCGGGTTCGAGCGAGCCTGTCGGCCGTGGGCGGACCGGATTCTCGTCATCGACGATCTCGCCGACCGCCGGCACGACTGCGATATGCTGCTGGATCAGAATCTCGGAAAAACCGAAGAGGATTACGCGGGCCTCGCGCCGGAAACCTGCCGGTTCCTGATCGGCCCGCACTACGCGTTGCTCCGGCCGCAGTTTTCCGCGATGCGGACGGCCGCGCTGGCGCGCCGAGAAAGCGGCGCGGAGGCCGCGCGCGTCCTCGTCAGCCTGGGCTCGTCGGATTCGGTCAACGCCACGACAGACGCGATCGCGGCGATCGACGCAAGCGGTCTCGATATTCGCGCCGACGTGGCGCTCGGCGCCGCCGCGCCACACCTGGCGACCGTTCGCGCACGCGCGGCCGCCGCGACCGCGCCGATCGAAGTCCACGCCGAGGTGACGGATATGGCGTCCCTGATGGCGGCCGCCGACATCGCCATCGGAGCGGCCGGGGGGTCCTCTTGGGAGCGTTGCTGTCTCGGACTCCCTTCGCTTTTGATCGTCACCGCGGACAATCAACGAAAGGCGGCGGACGCCCTGCAAGCCGCCGGAGCGGCCCGGATGATCGGCTGGCACGCCGACGCCGACGCACCGGGAACGGGCGAGGCGCTCGCAACGCTCGCCCGCGATCGGACGCGCCTTCGGGTGATGAGCGACGCCGCGGCCGCGGTCTGTGACGGCCGCGGCGGTCTCCGCATGGCCCTGGCGCTCCAGAGAGCGGTCGCGGCCAAAGACGGAGCGCCGGCGACGCTGCGCCTCGCCACGATGAACGACGCCGATCTCATCCTTGAATGGCGGCGTCATCCCGATACGCAAAGCTGCGCTCACGACCTGCGCCCGCCGGGTCCGCGGGAACATGAGCGCTGGTTCAAAAATTGTCTGCAAAACCCTGAGCGCTTGCCGATGATCGTCCTGCACGGCGGCGAGCCCGCCGGATTCGTGACGCTGGAGCCCACGGATGAGGAGAGCGTTCTCCGGGTTTCGATCCTCGTTTCCCCGGATCGATACCGGCTCGGACTCGGCAAGGCTGCGCTGGGACTCGCGCGGCAGATCCGCCCGGACGCTCGGCTGATTGCGGAAGTACTTCCCGGCGACGCGGCCTCACATGCGCTTTTCTCGCGCGCCGGATTTACCCGGATCGACGAGCGCCTTTACGCATATCCATCCGATCTCGCAGGCCCATCCGATCTCGCAGGCGACCGGACGGGCGGGCGGCAATCGTCCGGCGCCGGCGGTGAGGATGGCTGATTACCTCGTCGCCACGATCAAGCCCTGGAACATCTCGGCGTTTCACCGGCGCACGCCCCAGTTGCCGGGACGTTGGCATCTCGTGGACTCCGCCGAAGACCTCGATCTCGACCTGATCGAGCGTCTGAATCCGCGCTATACGTTCTTCCCTCACTGGTCGCGGCGGGTTCCGGGAGAGATCCTGCGCGCGACGGAATGCGTGTGCTTCCACATGACGGACGTTCCGTATGGTCGGGGCGGTTCGCCACTCCAGAACCTGATCGTTCGCGGCCACCAGAGCACGCGGGTCACGGCGTTGCGCATGGTCGAGGAGGTCGATGCCGGGCCGGTCTATCTGAAACGCCCGCTCGAGCTTTCCGGGACAGCCCAGACCATCTTCGAGCGTGTGGCTGAGTTGATCTACGACATGGCCGAAGAGATCGTCGTCAAGGAGCCGACGCCCTTACCGCAGCAGGGCGACGCCGTCACTTTCAAGCGGCGAACGCCCGAGCAAAGCCGCTTGCCTGCCGAGGCGTCGCTGCGCCAGGTCTACGACCACATCCGCATGCTGGACGCGGAAACCTATCCAAGCGCTTTCGCCGAACACGGAGACCTGCTATTCAGGTTCTCAGAAGCCGAGCTGGCCGAGGATGGCGTTGTCGCTCGCGTACACATCGCGACCCCCGGTAAGGGGAACCGAAGGACTTCATCGATTTGGCGCAAACGATCCTGATCGTCGCCGCTCACCCCGACGATGAAGTGCTTGGCGTCGGCGGCGCCGCGGCGCGTCACGCCGCGGCCGGAGACATGGTCGACACCCTGATACTCGCCGAGGGTGCGACCGCGCGCGGGCCGCAATGTGACGTCGAGTCGATGGTGGGGGAGGTTACCCGGTTGCGCGAACAGGCCGCAGCCTCGGCCGAAATCCTCGGTACGCAGCCGCCGTCATTTGCCGGTTTTCCCGACAATCGGATGGACGGCGTCGATCTGCTCGATATCGTCAAGACGGTTGAGCAGAAAGTCGCCGAACTACGGCCTCGGATCGTCTACACCCATTTCGGAGGCGATCTCAACGTCGACCACCGGCTTGCGTTTCAAGCCGTGATCACCGCCTGCCGGCCCGTGCCCGGCTCGGCGGTCGGTGCGATCTACGCATTCGAGACGGTGTCCAGTACGGAGTGGGCGCCGGCGGTCGACGCCCCATTCCGCCCCGGTCGGTTCGTCGGGATCTCCGGGCAGCTCGATCGCAAGCTGGCTGCGCTGCGCTGCTACGAGTCCGAGATGCGCCCGCCGCCGCACGCCCGGTCGCTGGAAGCGGTCGAAGCGCTGGCTCGGATGCGCGGCGCATCCGTTGGACTGGAGGCCGCCGAAGCCTTCGCGGTGATCAGAGAAATCGTCCCGTGACCGGATCCGTCGAGATTGCCGGCCGGCCGATCGGCGCGGGGCATCCACCATACATCGTCGCCGAGATGTCGGGCAACCACAACGGCGATATCGGGCGCGCCTTCGAGATCATGGCGGCCGCAAAGGACGCCGGCGCGGATGCCGTGAAGATCCAGACCTACACCGCGGACACCATGACCATCGACCACGCCGGTCAGGAGTTCGTCATCCGGGGCGGGCTGTGGGACGGCCGCCGGCTGCACGACCTCTATCGCGAAGCGCATACGCCGTGGGACTGGCACGAGGCCCTTTTCGCCAAGGGCCGGGAGCTTGGCGTCACGGTCTTTTCCACGCCGTTCGATGCGACGGCGGTCGATCTGCTCGGCTCGCTCGCGGCGCCGGCCTACAAGATCGCCTCGTTCGAGGCCGTCGATCTGCCGCTCATCGCCAGGGTGGCCGCGACGGGCAGGCCGCTGATCGTTTCCACCGGCATGGCCGATCTTCCGGAGATCGCAGAGGCTGTGCGCATGGCGCGCGAGTCCGGAGCGGGCGGGCTGGTCCTGCTGCATTGCACCAGCGCCTATCCGGCGCCGATCGGCGACGCCAACCTCCAGACGATCCCTCATCTCGCCCAGGCCTTCGATGTCGTCGGCGGGCTTTCCGACCATACGCCGGGCACCGCCGTCGCGGTGGCCGCGGTTGCGCTCGGCGCTGCGCTGATCGAAAAGCACTTCACGCTACGGCGCGCCGACGGCGGGCCCGATGCGGCCTTCTCGCTCGAACCGGACGAGCTCGCCGCCCTGGTGCGCGATGCTCGCGCGGCATGGCGTGCGCTCGGCCGGGTGACCTACGACCGCCAAGAGAGCGAGAAGGGCAACATCGTCTTCCGGCGATCGATTTATGCGGTCGCCGATATCGACGCCGGCGAGCGGTTCACACCGGATAATGTGCGGATCATCCGCCCGGGCTATGGGCTGGCCCCCAAGCATTTCGACGCCGTTCTCGGGCGCCGCGCCGGGCGCGCCCTTTCGCGCGGCACGGCGCTGAGCTGGGATGTCGTGGGGCTCGAAGGCCGGGCGCGGCAGGATGACGCGAAACGGAAGAGCCTTTGAGATGATGAAGTTGAGATGGCGAAGTTGAGATGGTGAAGTTCGGCGCGCGGGATGTCGGCGACGGCGCTCCCTGTTTCGTCACCTTCGAGGCCGGTCCGACCCACGACGGCCTCGAGTCCGCAATTCGCCTGGTTCGGCTATCCGCCGAGGCGGGCGCCGATGCGGTCAAGTTCCAGATCCTCGATCCAGACCGGTTGGTCGCCGACAGGACGCAGATGTTCAGCTACGATGTGCTGGTCGATCGCGAAAGCGGGCGGACCGAGACCGTCAGTGAGCCGCTCTACGACCTTTTGGCGCGCCGGGCCATGCCGTTCGAGGATTGGCGGAAGGTCAAGGAGGTCGCCGACTCCCTCGGGCTCGCGTTCTTCGCCACCGCCGGCTTCGAGGACGAGATCGACCTCCTGGCCGAGCTGGGATGTTATTCGCTCAAGGTCGCCTCGGGCGACGTGAACCACCTGCCGCTGATCCGCCACGCCGCGCGCACCGGGATGTGCTTGCAACTCGATACCGGCAACTCTTCGATCGGCGAGATCGAGGCGGCGGTGGATGTGATCCGGGAGGAGGGCAACGAGGACATCATAATCCATCAGTGCCCGTCCGGTTATCCGGCGCGGCTCGAGAGCATCAATCTCAGCATCATATCGACGCTCAAGCAGATGTTCCCCTATCCGATCGCCTATTCCGATCACACCCCGGGCTGGGACATGGACGTCGCCGCCGTGGCGATGGGCGCGAACCTTGTCGAGAAGACGATCAGCGAAGACCGCACCGCCCTCGGCGTCGAGCACATCATGTCGCTCGAGCCCGATGAGATGGCGGCCTTCGTCAGGGTCATCCGCGATGTGGAGCAGGCGATCGGCTCGCCGCGGCGCATCCTCCATCCCGAGGAGCGCAAGCGGCGGATGGCGATCCGGCGCAGCGTGTTCCTCAAGGAGGACGCCCGCCGGGGAAGCCGCCTCGGGGATATCGCGGTCGAGTTCCGCCGGCCCGGCACGGGAGTCCCGCCGGATGCCTATGAGAGCCTGCTGGATGCGAGGCTCGGCAGCGACCTCCCGGCGGGACACGCGCTTAGCCTGGGCGACCTGGCCTCGTGAAGGAGATCCTCGGCATATGACCAAGCGCGTCCTGGTCCATGTGGACTCGCTGCGTCGCGACGGCGCGACGGCCGCGGTGCTGGCGGAGCTTCTGAAGCGACGGGGATATCGAGCCATCGCGTCGGGCCAGCTCACCACGCCCTTCTACCTCAAGCACTGGCGCCCGGATCTGCTGTTCCACACCTCGACTTTGAAGATCGACCATTATCTCAAGCACGGCGTTATCAAACCCGACGACCGGCCGCGTATCTTCCTGCTGCCGCAGGAGGGCCGCGTGACGGACCCGGAAGTGCTGGCGATGGTCTACGGTGGACGTCCGGGTGTCCTGCGCGACTGCATCGACCGCATGTATCTGTGGAACCGGCCGAACCGCGACTGGCTCGTCGCCAACACCCCGATCGATCCGGACAATCTCAGGCTGGTCGGGGCCTACCGACTGGACCTCGTCAAGTACGGCCGCGCGCCCGACCTGACGGCGCGACCTCCGGTCGTCGGCCTGATCGGCCGGTTCCCGCCGATGAATTCACCCGAGCACCGTAGCATGGGCTACTACATGGTGGCCAAGCTGGCCCCGCCCGAACGGCGTTCCGGACATCTGGAGATGATCAAGCGGGCCGCCGGCGCTTTGTCGTGGTACGGCGACATCATTCGCGGCCTGATCGCCAGGACCGACTACAAGATCAGCGTCCGGCCCCATCACAACGAAAGCCCGCAGGGCGACGCCTACCGCTGGCTCAAGGCCGAGTACGGCAACAGGATCGAGATCGACGGCTCGCTGTCGTTCTACGACTGGGCGGTCGACAAATCGGTGCTGATCACCACGACCTCCTCGACGGTGGCGGAGGTCTATCTCGCCCGCACGCCGGTCGTGTGCATCGACCGCATGGCCGGCCTGGTCGATGAAATGCCGGCCTGGTGGCGCGATCTCTACGAAGGCTACGGGCTGGATGCCTGCCCCGCGAGCTTCGACGACCTGATCGCCGCGGTCGGGCATGTCGTCGAGAATTTCGAGCCGGCGCGCCAAAACGCGTTCCTCGACGACATGCTGGCGCGCGATTCGCTGTGGCCCGCGCAAGGGTCCTGTCTGTCCGCCATCGCCGGGGATATCGATGAAAATCTCGGCGGCGCCGGCGGCCCGGGTCGCAGGCCCCGCATTCCGGGCGCCTCCGTTTTCGGTCACGGCTGGTACCTGGCCAAGGTGCTCAACGCCAGGCTGCGCGAGCGGACGCGCGCCCATCTCCATTACCACTATGACGGCTGGGTCCACGGCTGCCCCGCTTATCTGCGCGCCGTCATCGACAGGATCGAGAAGGACCGGCCCCGGCGCTTCCCGGAGATCCACCCGGGCGCCGCGGAAGCGGCGAAGCTGGCGGCGGCGGAATAATGACGCAGCCGCCGCTGTCTTTGCGGGACATCGACGTCATCGTCTTCGATTTCGATGGCGTGCTCACCGACAACCGCGTGCTGGTCTTCGAGGACGGGCGCGAGGCGGTCTCGTGCAACCGATCCGACGGCTTGGCGTGCGACATCCTGCGCGCGGCGGGCGTGCCGCTTTTCATCCTGTCCAAGGAGCGCAATCCGGTGGTCTCCGCGCGCGGGCGCAAGCTCGACATCCCGGTGGTCCAGTCCGTCGACGACAAGGCCGCGGCGCTATCGGAGCTTTGTGCCGCGCGCGGCTTCGATCCCGCCCGGACGATCTTCGTCGGAAACGACACCAACGACCTCCCGGCCATGGCGGTGGCGGGCTATCCGATCGCCGTGGCCGATGCGCATCCCAACGTGCTGGCCGCCGCGTGGCGGATCCTGGAGACACGCGGCGGGGACGGCGCGGCGCGGGAGATCCTCGACCGGATTCTGACCCTGGAAGAGGACACGCAAGGCCCATAATAAATAAAATTATGAGAGAACGATCGAAATGAGGGGTTCTGAGCCTGGAAAAGGCGCGCGAGGCAAGATGTTCGGCATGGTCAAGAAGGCGGCCGTGGCGTTCGGCGATGTGTGCCTGATCTCGCCGGCCCTTTGCCGGAGCATCCTGCGCCGGCGCAACGAAAGACCGGTCGGTCGGGCCGCGTGGAAGAACCCGATCGGTTCGGCGCTCATGTACGCAGTGTTGGAGCGCTATTACGACCCGCGCACTTCGACCCAGGAACGGGAGCGTCTGAAGTCGCTGCGCATGAGCGGGCGGAACGGCGTCGAGTGGGCGCGGCACTACGCCAGGAAGGGGTTCCCGGACGAGCAGACGGCGCGGCTCCCCATATGGCGGTGGCTGGAGGACCTGCTCGGGGACGGCTCGGTCGAGCATGTCCATCAGATCGCATGCTCCTCGGGCCGGGAGATCGCCCACTACGCACGGGCCTGTCCGCACAAGACCTTCGTCGGTTCGGACATGGAGAGCGATGTCGTCGCCTATGCCAGGCGGGCATGGGCCGGGATCGACAACCTCCGCTTTGTGACGCTGCACCTTCTCGACACGAGCGCTTTTGAAGACTGCCTCGGCGCCGACCTGATCGTCGACAGCGGCGGGCTACAATATCTCGATCAGGCGAGCCTGCAGACGTTCTTCGATCGCGCCCATGTGCTGGCGCCGCGCATCTGCCTGTGCGAGGCGGTGCGCACGGGTTGGCAGTCGGGGCAGTCCACGCGCAAGGGAAACTTTTCCTGGAACCACGATTACCCGGCCCTGCTCGAGCGCGCCGGCTATACCGTTGTCCGAACAGAAGTCGTGGAACTGCCGGAAATGCCGTGGTCCCGGACGGTCTGCGTGATGGCCGCAAGACCGTGACCGCGGGGCGCCCGCGATGAGCCGGCCGCGCACCGTCATGGTGGTCCAGGCGCGGATGGGCTCGACCCGGCTTCCGGGCAAGTCGATGATGCCGCTCGCCGGCGAGCCCTTGGTCGGGCGCATCCTGGAGCGGCTCAAGCGCTGCCGGTCAGTCGACGAGACCGTGCTCGCCACGACCGGGAAACCCGAAGACGATGTCCTCGCCGCGCTCGCCGGGGCGCACGGCATCGAGCATTTCCGCGGCGCGGAGTCCGATCTGGTCGATCGCTGCTATCGGGCGGCCGAACGCTTCGGGGCGGAGATCGTGGTTCGGTTTCCCGCCGACAACCCTTGCCCCGAGCCGGAGGAGATCGACCGGATCGTCGAGGCCCACGCGTTCGGCGAGCGGCAGTTCACCTCGAATCTGTCGCCAATGCTGGATAACGGCTATCCCGACGGCATCGGCGCGGAGGTCTTCGATTTCACCCTGCTCGCGGACATCTGGCGGTCCTGCGACGACCCCTGGAAGCGCGAGCACCTGCACCTCAGCGTCTTCGATTACAAGACGCAGACGGTCGTCGATCCCGACCGCTACGCAGTGAAGACCATCCCGTGCCCGGCGGCGTTCCGCCGCCCCGACCTCATTCTCGATGTCAACACCGAGGAAGAATACGCGTTCATGACCGCGCTCTACGACCATCTCTATCCGCGCAATCCGCGCTTTCACATCACCGACATCATCGCCTGGCGCGACGGAGTCTATCGGCCGGCGCGCCCGGTCGGCTGAGGGCGCCCATGCGAACGCAGCCAGACGAGATCTTCCGGCTTCGGATGCCGACGGAAGTGCATTGCGCGCCGGGCGCGCTCGGCGATGTTGCCCCCCGGCTTGCCGGTCTCGACACATCGCGTGTGACCGCCGTGGTGGACCGCAACGTTGCGAGCCTGCCCGTCATTCGCGGGCTGCTCGACCAGCTCGATGCGTCCGGTGCGCTGCAGGTCCTGGACGGCCCGGCCGGCGAGCCCGACTTTGCCGGTCTGGAGGCCCTGCGCGCGGAGGCGCGCCGCGCCGGCCCGTCGCTGCTGTTCGGCGTCGGCGGCGGATCGACGATGGATGCCGCCAAGGGTCTGGCGATCGTCCTGACCAACGACGGTCCCTGCGATCGCTACCAGGGGATGGAGCTTTACGACAATCCCGGCGTTCCGTGCGTCACCGTTCCCACCCTGTTCGGATCCGGTGCAGAGGTCACGCCGTCGGCGGTCTTCATCAACCGCGCCAGCAATCGGAAAGGCGGGATCAACGGCCGGCACGTCTTCCCCCGCCTCGCCCTTATCGACCCGATGATTCTCGACGCGGCGCCGAAGAGCCTGATTGCGACGACGGCGATGGATGCGATGGTCCACGGCATCGAGGCCGCGGTCGCACGCTGCGCGACGCCGATATCGCGCATGTTCTCGATCGACGCCGCGGGCGCCCTGTTTCGCGCGCTCGCCCGCATGGACGGGGAGGGTCCGGATGAGACCGCCTTCGCGCTGCTCGCCGAAGGCGCGCTGAAAGCGATCATCGGCCTGATGCACAGCGAGCAGGGCCTGGCCGGCGCCGCGAGCTACCCCATGGGCGCGTTTCACGACGTGCCGCATGCAGTTGCCGGTGGGCGCTGCCTGCCGCACGCGGTGATGCTCAACGGCTCCCACATGCCGCATCTGTGGGACGATCTCGCGCAACGGGTGCTGGGCTGGCGGCCTCAGGAGGCGGAAAGCTCGGCCGAGGCGATCGCCGGTCGCCTGCTCGAGCTCCTGGCGCGATACGATGTGCCCAGGCTGAGTCGGTGGCTGTCCGACGCCGACCTTCCGGCGCTGGCCAAGGAAGTGCAGGCCTTCCGCGGCGTGATGGAGCAGAATCCCGTCGACCTGTCGGTCTCGCAGATCCGTGCGTTCCTCGAAGGCATTCTGGCCGATGAAAATGCGCGCGCCGTCCGGAATTGAGCGCGCGGTTCATTGCCCGGACGGCGGAACTCCGTTATGAAAACCCCAGCTATGAAAACCCCGGCCGGAACCCGTCGGGCCGATCCCACGGGACCTGCGCATGTCGGCGAATTGCGAGGCGCGTTACATGAGCCGCAAGGGAGAGATTATCGAAAAGCCTTGGGGAAGCTACGAGGTGCTGCACGACGAGGACGGGCGGCTCGTCAAGAAGCTCGTGGTCGAGCCGGGTCAGACGCTCAGCCTCCAGAGCCACGAGATGCGCGACGAGCAGTGGTATGTGCTGCGCGGCATCGCCGAGATGGAGATCGATGGCGAGGTCCGCCTGCTGAGCAGCCACGACACGGTCCGGATCCCGCGCGGCGCCAGGCACCGGCTGGCCAATAAAGGCCGCGAGATGCTTTCGGTGATCGAGGTGCAGTACGGCGAGATCATTTCGGAGAACGACATCGTCCGTTATAGCGACCGATACGGTCGGGCGACCGGGAGCCGTGCGGACCAGGAACCGGAGCCGAAGCGCCCGGTGACGGTCTGCGAGATCGGCGGCAACCACAAGGGCGATTTGCGGATTGCCGTGGACATGATCCGAATCGCCGCGCAGTTCTGCAAAGCCGACGTGGTGAAATTCCAGAAACGCAACAACACCGAGCTGCTGACACAAGAGGAGTACGCAGCGCCCCATCCGAATCCGGCGCAATCATACGGCGAGACCTACGGGCAGCACCGCGAGTTCCTCGAGTTCGACTCCGACCGGCACCGGCTGCTGAAGGACGCGTGCGAGGAATGGGGAGTCGCCTACAGCACCTCGGTCTGGGATCTGACCTCGGCGCGCGACATCGCCGCGCTCCAGCCCTCCTCGATAAAGATCCCCTCGGCCATCAACACCAACCTTCAAGTGCTCGATTACCTCTGCGAGAACTTCGGTGGCGAGATCCATGTCTCGCTCGGTATGACCTTGCGCAGCGAGGAGGAGGATCTCGTCGCGCTCGGCGAGCGGCGCGGGCGGCTCAAGGACTTCGTGCTCTATCACTGCATCTCGGGCTATCCGGTCGAAGAGTCCGACCTTTACCTCCTGGAGATCCCACGCCTTGTCGAAACCTATGGTGACAGGGTGAAGGCGATCGGCTTTTCGGGCCATCACAAGGGCATCGCCGCGGATGTCGCCGCGCTCACCCTCGGCGCAAAGTACTTCGAGCGCCACTTCACCCTCGACCGCACCTGGAAGGGCACCGACCACGCCGCGAGCCTGGAGCCGGACGGCTTCCGCCGCCTTACGCGCGATCTCAGGGACATCTCTGCGGCGTTGCGCCGCAAGGAGACCGAGGTCGTCGAGATCGAGAGCTTTCAGCGCGAGAAGCTCAAACGGTTCAAGGCTGTCTAGTGGTTCGAATCTTTCGCTTCGAACCACTGGTTTTCATGTTGATGGATCAACTTGTCGAGACATTTGAATGCGTTATGGTCGCCAGATCATCATCGGCCGGGGGATTCACCGGGGGATTCACCGGGGGATTCAAATGTCTCGGTCGATCCACTAGCTCAGTGCCCGCCCCGGCGCCGTTAGCCGATGGAAGGTTGCCATCATGACCGCACCATCCGGTCGCGTCGTCTACATGAACGGCGCGTTCGTTCCCGAGCATGAAGCCAAGGTGTCGATCTACGACTCGGCCCTGATGTTCGGCGACATGGTCTTCGAGATGACGCGCTCCTTCAACAAGAAGCAGTTCAGGCTGCGCGAGCATCTCGAGCGCCTCTACGCTTCGGTCAAATACGTCCGCATCCCGCTCGAAATGACCATCGAGGAGATGGAGGCGGCCTGCCACGAGACCATCGAGCGCAACGAGCCGGTGTTCGACGACCACGATGAGCACCGGCTGGTCATCAACGTCAGCCGGGGCCCGCTCGGAATTTATGCCGAGATCTTCGGCGGCAAGACCGAGGCGCTGGTCGTCATCGCCGACTTCCCGCTGAAGTGGACGGTCGCGGGCATGGGCCGGTTCTTCGAGTCCGGCATCAACGCGGTCATCCCCTCGCAGCGCGCGATCCCGGGGGCGTTGCTCGATCCCAAGGTCAAGAACCGCAGCCGGCTGCACTACATGATGGCCAACATCGAGGTCGCGCAGGTCGAAGGCGACAGAAACTGGGCGCTGATGCTCGATCCCGACGGCTTCATCGCCGAGGGGACCGGCGACAACTTCTTCATGGTCAAGGCGGGTGAGGTGATCACGCCGGAGCCGCGCAACATCCTGCGCGGCATCAGCCGGGACTATGTGATGGATTTGTGCAGACAGGTCGGCCTTCCGTGCATCGAACGGAACATCGAGCCTTACGACGTGCTGACCGCGGACGAGGCCTTCGTCACCGCAACGCCGTTCTGCATGCTCCCGGTGACCGGGCTCAACGGCGGCGCGCTGGGAGACGGCGGGATCGGTGCGGTCTACCGCCGGCTGCTTGCGACCTGGAGCGATAACGTCGGTCTCGACATCGAGCAGCAGATCAGGGCCTATTCGGCGGAGGTTCAGGATCTGAAGTCGCGCGGCCCGACCCCTTACCAGTTCTCGGAAAAGAAGTGAGCGCCGCCCGCACGGGGCTCTGGGAGCTCCCGCCGCCCCGCCTGTGCGGGTGGGCCGATGCCGGTTGGGATGACGCCGGCTGGGATGACGCATGTGCTGGCGGCGAGCCAGACGAGCGTTCGTCATGCTAGGGCATCTGGGCGCGCTGTGGACGAGGTCTCCGCAGGAGATCTCGCGCAAGCTGTCGCGCCTGCTGCGGGGGCGCAGCCTCGCCTGGGACTATTCGATCGAGCGCATCCTCGGCGACCGCAAGCACATGGACCACGCCAAGATCATCGACCGCTGGCATCGCTACTGGAGGGTGATCGAGGGCAGGTCCCCGCTCACCATGGCGAGTTTCGACTTTCACGGCAAGATCGTCTTGGAGGTGGGTTGCGGCCCGCTCTTCGGCTTCGGCCCGCTGGCGGTCTTCCGCGGCTGCTCGGCCTATTACTATGTCGAGCCGAATCTCGACGGCGACCGGATCAAGGCCAGCGACATCCTCTGGTCGCGCTACTTCGAGCCCATGCTGGAGGAAATGATCGCGAATTACGGCGCCCTGATGGACCCCGCGCGGTTCCGCGACGCGCTCTGCGCGACGGTCACGCCGCTCGACTTGTCGCACAGCGAGGCATTGCTGGACATGGTTCTGTCCAACAGCTGCCTGGAGCACATCGGCAGGGATGAACTGGGCGCGCTCTTGAAGGCGCTCAGAAACCGATGCTACAATGAAACCAAGGTCTTCCACGCCGTCGACTTCGGACCGCATACGCCGAGCAACCGGCTCATGGATCTTTATGCTCACGATGACGGAGGCGGCTTGAAGCACATCAACGGTCTGCGCGCCCGGGAGATCGGCGCCCTTCTCGCCGATGCCGGCTTCGATTGCCGGCAGATCCCCTACAAGCGGCAGCCGGTCGACGTGACCCGCGTCTCGGCGGGGTGGGCGCGCCGCGGCGGCGCGGACCTTGAAGTCCAGATCGCATTTTTCGTCGGCGCCGCGTCCACCGGGGCGCCAGCCGCGCCGGCCCATGAAGGCGCGCGGTCGTGACCAGCATCTCCGTCTTGATTCCCACCTACCAGGAAGAGCGGTACATCGCCGGCTGTCTGGACAGCCTGCTCGCCAACGCATTCGATTTCGTGTCCTCGGGGTCCGAGATCCTGGTGATCGACGGCGGCAGCAGCGACCGAACGCGGGAGATCGTCGCGCGCTATGCCGGCGAGCATGCCTTCATCAGGCTGCTGGACAATCCTCACCAGGCCCAGGTCAAGGCGTGCAACATCGGGATCGAGGCGGCAAGCGGCGAGATCGTCTTTCGGTGCGACGCCCACTGCGCATACCCGCCCCGATACATCCCCGACATTCTTGCGCGTCACGCCGAGGATGCCGCCGACAACATCGGCGGGTGCGTGCAAACCTGCGCCGGAGCCGAAACGGCGCAGGCGCGGGCGATAAGCGCCGTCATGAACTCCAGGCTGGGCATGGGCGCCTCCTACCGGACGGTATCGTCCGACCGCCCGCGCCTTGTCGACACCGTGCCCTTCGGGTCATGGAAGCGCGCGCTGCTCGACGAGGTGGGTCCGTTCGATGAGGCGTTCGTCCGGGCGCAGGATCTCGAGCACAACATGCGCCTGCGCCGGATGGGCAAGGCGGTGATGCTGCTTCCCTGGCTCAAGGTCAAGTATTATGCGCGCGACAAGCTTGCCAAAGTCGCGCACGAGCAATTTCAAAAGGGCTACTGGAAGATCCAAGTCAATATGAAGCATCGGATACTTTCATCCAAACGGCAGCTCTTTCCCGTCCTCTACCTGCTGGCTAATCTGGTGTCTCTACCGTTACTGATATTTTCCAGTCTCGCTTTCTGGCTGTTCCTGGCATACAATTTGTCTTATGTAGCGTTGGCGCTCATCCGCTCGATCATGGAAGCGGTCGCGCAGAGGGATCCTTCTCTGATTCCGTATATGCTATGCTGTTTCGCGATCATCCATCACAGCTATGCATTCGGCTACCTGAAAGGAATCGTCGATCTGATCTTCATGAACCGCAGCACGGCCGGGCGCGTGCTGACGGCGGTAACCCGTTGACCGGCCTCCCGGCCGGTGGACAATCCCTGCAGGCCCAGTCTCGCAACGGACAGTCATATGAATGTAGCCATGGAACTCGACACCGGCCTCCGCAGCGAGCCGGGCGCGATGTCGCTGATGGAAATCCTCGGCATATTATGGTGGGGAAAATGGATCATCGCCCTCGTGGCCGCGCTCGTCGTGGGGATGACTGCGCTTTACCTCAATTCTGCGACGCCGCGCTATACCGCGAAAATGGTCGTCGCGCCGCTCACCGGGGTCGGCGGCGGCAGGGTGCAGAGGCAGAGATTGGGCTCGTTTGTGGGGAGTGTCAGAACCTTGCTCAGCGCACCCGAGCGAATCATCGAGTTCGACAAGCTGCGCGTGGTTATTAGTTCCGTCCCTCTCGCGGAGAGACTCCAGGAAAAGCACGGCCTGCTCCAGGTCATCTTCGCCAATTCCTGGGATGCGAAAGCCGGGCGCTGGAAGCGGCCGCCCGCGGGCGACAGGGTTTCCAGATGGAAGAAGTCGATAAAAAGCGCGCTGCAAATGCCGGGATGGCAAGCGCCGGATATACGGACGCTCGCCAACTACCTGGGCGGCATTAAGATCGCTCGGCTCCCCGAGCTGGCGCTCTGGGAGATCCGGTTCGAGCACTCCGATCCGGAGTTCGCCGAGCGACTGCTTAAAATGGCCTATGAGGAAGCTGAGGTGCTTCTGCGCCAGCAGAAGATCGGGCAGTACAACGCACAGATCGAGTACGTGAAATCCCGTCTTCGGCGGATTGCCGTCGTGGAGCATCGCCTGGCGCTGACCACCATTCTCGGCGACAGCGAGCGGCAGCTCATGGCCGCCCAGGCAGTCCTGCCGGTCGCCAGCGAAATCGTCGAGCCGGCCACGGTCAGCTCCAAGCCGTCATGGCCGCGATCGAGGGCCACCCTTACCGGAAGCGTGGCGCTCGGCCTGCTGCTCGGCCTGCTCGCCGCCTTGTTGGCCTATGCATTCCTGCGTCATCGCCACGACCGCAGGGCTTAGGCGGGGGAATCGGGGACCTGTCGCTCATCCCGCCGGCGCCATGCCGTGGAGTCCGGCCGGGAGAGCGGCGGCAGGGCTACAACGCCGCCGCGTCGTCGAAGCGGATCCCGGCAGCCGAAATGGATCAGCGCCGCCCAGATCAACAGGCTCGGCATGACGCCCCGAAACGCGAACAAGACGCCATCGGATCCGATGCTGTTCAGAACGAGGAAAAGGACAAACACGGCGAAGAAGAAGTTCCTGTAGCGGTAGAGCGCATACATGAAGAACGAGAGGTAGACCGTCGTTCCGATGACGCCCGACGAATAGAAGAGCTGGAGCAGCAAGCCGTCGGCGACCCGAACGGTGCCGAACCCGACGCCGAGCCATATGTTCAAGGGGTTCTCCCACATGTAGCGCAAGCCGTCGAACCACAGCCCGTTCTCGCTGTAGCGTTTGATGAACGAGGGATCCTCCAAGATCAGCGATGGATCGAAGAGATAGGCGGTGATCGGCTCTTTATAGGCGAGATCGGCGAAGACCGTGCTGAGCCCGACGGTCAGAACCAAGGCCGACACTCCCGTGAGATAGGCCCGCAGCGGCGATGTCTTATAGAGCATGATCGGCCCCAGGCAGAACAGGAAAGCCAGGTTGTTCGTGCGGGAGAACGTCAGGAACAGGCCGACCCAAAGAAGCAGCAGAACGCCGGCATAGAGCGGCGCGCGGCGCGTCGAATACATCTTCAGGTAGAAGAAAAGAAACAGCATGCAGATTCCCAGGAAATAGCCGGCGGGCTGCGAGGGCGACTCGCCCTCCTTCCACATGAAGCCGAGCCGGTAGCCGTGCCCGGTAGCGATATTCACGATGCCTATGATCGTGAACAGCGCGGCGCCGATGGCGACGATCGAGGCGACCTGATGGATGCTCAGGCGCCGGGCCATCAGCAGGAAGAAATAGAAGACGAAGACGTACTGGGTATTCTTCAAAATGACCAGCATGCCGAAGGTCGAGAAACGATCGGAATATATGTAGTTGATGAGATAGGAGATCAGGGCGAGTATGAGAAACAGACAGAAAAGCAGCGTGGGCTGATCCGCCCGAAACGGGCGGCCGGAGATCAAGGTCCTGAGATAGACGACGCACAGCGCGACGGTGGCGAAATCGAACAATCCGATGGAGTCCCGACCGGCCTTATCGTAGGGATCGCCGAAATAGATCAGCGGCACGTGCAGGATCGACAACACGAAGAAAGCCAGGAGCTGAAAATACTGTTTCGTCATCAACCGCGTCCGGATCTCCGCGAATTTGCCCCTGGCCACGATCTCCCGGACCGTGCAGCCGGACCGGGCGCGCCCTCTGTCCGACGGCCAAGCCGCGAAGGGGCCCACATTCCCCTATCCGCCGCGCCGTTGCAACGGCCCGGCCCGATGATCGCAAATACGCTCTGATGTCACAGACCGTCCTCGTCACCGGCGGCGCCGGATATATCGGCGCTCATGTGGCGCTGCAGCTGCGCGATGCGGGCTACGATGTCCTCGTCTACGATAATTTATCGACCGGACGCCGCGAAGCGGTGCAGGGGTGTGCGCTGGCGGTGGCGGATCTGGCCGATGGAGAGCGCTTGGACTCGGTGTTCGCGGAACATCGGTTCGCGGCGGTCATGCACATGGCGGCAAGCGTCTCCGTCGAGCGATCGGTCGCGGAGCCGCTGGAATACTACGAGAACAACGTGGCCAATACGCTGCGGCTGCTCCGGTGCTGCAATGCCCACGGCGTCGGGCAGGTGGTCTTCTCCTCCAGCGCCGCGGTCTACGGCGCGCCGCCCGGCGGCCTGTGCGAGGAGACCGACCGGTTGGAGCCCATCACGCCCTATGGCACGACCAAGCTGATCGGCGAGATGATGCTGCGGGAGCTTGCCGCGGCCGGCGCGCTTCGCTACGTCGCGCTTCGCTATTTCAACGCCGCGGGAGCCGATCCCGCCGGCCGCGCGGGCGAGAGCGGGCCCGACGCCACCCATCTGATAAAGATCGCCTGCCAGGCGGCGACCGGCAAGCGGCCGGCCGTCACCGTCTTCGGCAACGACTACGAGACGCCGGACGGAACCTGCGTGCGCGACTATGTCCATGTCGAGGACATCGCCCGGGCCCATATCCGTGCGCTACGCCACCTGGAGGGCGGCGGCGACAGCCTGAGTCTCAACTGCGGCGCCGGGACCGGCCACAGCGTGCGGCAGGTGCTCGGCAAGGTCATGGCCGTCGCCGGGGTCGAATTTCCGGTCATCGACGGGCAACGCCGGGAGGGGGACCCGCCGCTTCTGGTGGCGACGAACGACCGGATCCGGGCCGCGCTCGGCTGGACTCCGCGCCGCGGCCTCGACGAGATCGTCGCCAGCGCCGTCGCCTGGGAGCGGACCCTCGATTGAAGGCGATTCGATCCGCGTCTGCCTGAAACGGACGATTGCGGGGCGCGGCGAAACCGCCATACTCGCGGCCCTGGACGCACCACCGGCTTGAGGACTGATGTCTATGGATTCTCCGGATTCTCCGCGCATCGTGGTCACCGGCGGCGCCGGCTTCATCGGCTCCTTCCTGTGCGAGCGCCTGATCGAGTCCGGCGCCGAAGTGATCTGTGTGGACAATTACTTCACCGGCCGGCGCGCGAACATCGCCGCGCTGCTCGACAACCGGAGCTTCGAGGCGATTCGCCATGACATCGCCGTTCCGCTCTTCCTGGAAGCCGACCGGATCTACAATCTGGCCTGCCCCGCCTCGCCGGCGCACTACCAGCGCGACCCGGTCCAGACGACAAAGGCGAGCGTCAACGGCTCGATAAACATGCTCGGACTGGCCAGGCGGCTGAAGGCGCCGATCCTCCAGGCCTCGACCTCGGAGGTCTATGGCGATCCCGAGATCCACCCGCAGGTCGAGGATTACTGGGGCCGGGTCAACCCGATCGGCCCGCGCGCGTGCTACGACGAGGGCAAGCGCTGCGCGGAGACCCTGTTCTTCGACTATCGCCGCCAGCACAACCTGTCGATCAAGATCGTTCGCATCTTCAACACCTACGGTCCGCGGATGCACCCCAATGACGGGCGGGTGGTGTCGAACTTCATCGTCCAGGCTCTGCGCGGGCAGGACATCTCGATCCATGGAGACGGGACGCAGACGCGGTCGTTCTGCTACGTCACCGATCTGATCGAGGCGATCGTGCGCATGATGGCGACGGGGGATGCGGTCACCGGCCCGATCAACATCGGCAACCCCGACGAGTTCACCATCGCCGAGCTGGCCGATCTGGTGCTCGAACTGACCGGCTCCCGCTCCCGGCTGGTCTACCGCCCCCGGCCCGAGGACGATCCCAACCGGCGCCGCCCCGACATCGCCGCGGCGCAAAGGGCGCTCGACTGGCGCCCGACCGTCGCGCTCAGGGACGGGCTCAAGGAGACGGTCGCCTATTTTCGCAAGCTGCTCGACAAGGACGCCCGAACCGTCTTCGCCGCGCCCTGACCGGGATCGCCCCGCATTCGCGATCCCGGATCACCCGGTCGAGTCCGCGAACCGGACGGGCGACGCCCATGAGCGCCGTGTTCGTCACATCGTCGGGAACCGGGATCGGCAAAACCCTGATCGCGGCCGCGATCGCCTCCCAGCTCAATGACTCCGGCCGCCGGCCGACGGTGTTGAAGCCGGTCATGAGCGGCTTCGATCCACGCGAGCCGGAGGCCTGCGATGCGGCGGTTCTGCTGGCTGCGCAGGGCCGGGACGTAACCGAAGAGGCAATCGCGCGGATCTCTCCCTGGCGGTTCTCCGCGCCGCTTTCGCCGCACCTTGCCGCCGAAGCCGAAGGCCGGGAGATCGACTTCGCGGCGCTCTGCGGCTTCTGCCGGACCGCGCTCGTCGAGGCGCGCGAAGCCGGCGAGGATCTTGTGATCGAGGGAATCGGCGGCGTAATGGTCCCGCTGACCCGCGGCCTGACGGTGCTCGACTGGATCGCGGCGCTCGGACTCCCCGCGGTGCTGGTCGCCGGGAGCTATCTCGGCGCCTTGAGCCACGCGCTCAGCGCCGCCTCGGCGCTCACCGGGCGCGGGATCGGACTGACCGCGGTGGTGGTCAGCGAATCGGCGCAAGGCGTCGGACTCGCGGCGACCGCGCGAACGCTCCGCGACTTTCTGCGCGATACCGATATCGTCTGCATCCCGCGGATCGGGACGGAAACCGAGCCGTGGCGCCAGGCGCCGGCGCTGACGGAGGTCTGCCTCAGCGCTTAGCCCGTATTTCTCAAACCCTGGTCGGAAGCGGTGACGATATTCATTTTGGCGGCATTGGGTTGTGAGAATGGGAGATATCGGGATGGGTTTGTCGGAGCCGGTTACACGGCGGCGACCACTCATCGAGCGGCCTTTGAGGGGTTCATCGGCGAACCTCCGGCCGGCGTGTCAGCGCATCGTCCGGGGTGCTGCCCCATCGCATGTTTCCGGGCGCCGCTTCAAAAATTCGAGCAGAGCTTCCGCCGCCCACCTGTGGCCGGTGAGGCTCCAGTGGTTGTCGTGGGGCCAGTGCGCATCCTCGACCCGGTGGCCGTGGCGGAGGATGTAGCCGTATTGGTCGATGACCGGAATGCGGCGGGCCTCAGCCAAGGCGTTCATGCGGTCGAACAGCAAGGACCCGCGGGTTCCTATTCTGTGTGTCGCCAAGATAACCAACGATGCGCCGTCGCGATCCGTGCGCTTCTTGAACTGATCCAGTGCGAAGGCCGTGAGTTCCAGAGCATACGCGACGACGGGCGATGAGCTTCGTTTGTCGAAAGCCTCTGCTATGTCGGCGAACGTTCTCGGTCGCGATCCGTCGTGCAGCAAAAAAAGGGGACGAAGTTCACCCGGAATCTCCGCCCATGGGAATGGTTTGGGATCGGCGAAACGTAACACGAGCCTCTTCTTGTACAGCCAGTTCAGGAAGTATGACGTTTTGGCGGCTTCCACCGCGACGCGGGCGATACCGGTCGTCTGCTGTCCAGGCAGAGGCCTCGACTTTTGCGCCTGCATCCAGTGTTCTTTGCTGGGCGGGCGCAATGTCATCGCGCCATCGGAACTCCGCTCCGCCGAGACAAAGGGAAAGCTATCGGAGGCCAGCCCCCAGGACAAAGCGCGTAGAACCCCAATATTGTCCCTGAAGTCGTTGTTTACGAAGACCAGCACCACCAGCTTGGGACGCAAGGCGCGCGCGAATTCGTCATAGAATGGAAGCTGCATGATCTGCCCGTAGCCGCCAATTCCGAAGGCTGAAGTGGTGATTCGCAGGTCGGGCAATTCTCGGGCGGCGAGCTTTTCGAGACGAACGTGAAATTTGTCGGAGATAGCTACCTGCCTTGCCTCGACGAGTGAATCGCCGATCATGGCGATATGGCAGCCTGCCGCGCGGCGTTCCGGGCCGACGGGCTCGCGGTCGAGAAAGCCCAGGCTGTTGGTCCGGGAGACGGTCCAGTAGTCGAGACGGTTCGTGCTGCGTACTTCCGTATCGGGCTTCCATATCAGTCCAACGTTCGGGACGAAATGAAAGGCGACGGTCGGCGCCATGAACGGCGTTGTCAGCCGGAAGTACACTTCCCCGCCCACCACGACCAAGACCAACCCAGCGACGACGAACGCTGTATTCCAGCCGATTAGTCGCAAGAGTGATTTGGTCATGTGATGACTATCGTTATCAGGATTCGCGATTTGTCGGCCCTCATTCCGGCCCGGGGTTGCCGGTCTTGATGCCCCAGCCCGTCAATCCGGCTCGAACCGCTCCTCGTAATCCTCGATATCGAGCTCCCGGTTCTGCTCTTCCTTGCGCAGGAAACAATTGCCGAGGGCCAGACATTCGATGTCCGTGCCCATGAAGCAGCGGAAGGCGTCGGCGGGGGTGCACACGATCGGTTCGCCGCGCACGTTGAAGCTGGTGTTGACGATGACCGGGCAGCCTGTCTTCACCTTGAAAGCTTCGAGCAACGCATGGTAGCGCGGATTGGTCTCGTGGTCCACGGTCTGCACACGCGCGGAATAGTCTACATGAGTGACCGCCGGGATCTCCGAGCGCGGCGCGTTCAGGCGGTCGATGCCGGACAGCGCGCTCCCCGCCTCGGCCTCGCATCGGCGCCGGTCCTGCTTCACGCCGACCACCAACAGCATGTAGGGGCTGCCGCCGTCGAGGTCGAACCAGTCCGAGACATCCTCCCGCAGCACGCTCGGCGCGAACGGGCGGAAGGATTCGCGGTGCTTGACCTTGAGATTAAGCGTCTTCTGCATGGCCGGCGAACGTGCGTCGGCCAGGATCGAGCGGTTGCCGAGGGCGCGCGGACCGAACTCCATCCGGCCCTGAAACCAGCCCACCGCCTCGCCTGCGGCCAGCGCCGAAGCAGCGTCGTCGATCAGATCGCGGTCGGAAAGCACCCGGTAGCGCGCGCCGGCCGCATCGAGCGCTCGGCGAATCTCATCCAGGCCGTATTCGGGGCCGAGCAAGGCGCCGCCCATGGCGTCCCCCCGGTCCGAACCGGCCGGCCGGCGCGGCGCGCCGAACACGCGATGGCTCGCCGCCAGTGCGGCGCCCAGCGCGCCCCCGGCGTCGCCCGCCGCCGGCTGAATCCAAAGGTCGTCGAAGTGGCCGTCGCGCAGCACCTTGCCGTTGGCGGTGCAGTTGAGCGCCACTCCACCGGCCAGACACAGGTTGGGGATGCCGGTCTCCGCCCGCAGCGAACGGGTCAGCCGCAGCACTGTTTCCTCTACCACGGCCTGGGCCGAGGCGGCCAAGTCCATGTGCTGCTGCCTCAGCGGCTCTTCGGGCGTGCGCGCCGGGCCGCCGAACAGCGCGTCGAACCGGCCGTTCGTCATCTTCAGCCCGGTGCAGAAGTCGAAATAGTCGAGATCGAGGCGGAACGTTCCGTCCGCCTTCAGGTCGATCAGATGATCGAGAATGGTCTGGACGTGTTTCGGCGCACCGTAAGGCGCAAGGCCCATCATCTTGTACTCGCCGGAATTCACCCTGAAGCCGGTGTAGTAGGTGAACGCGGAATAGAGCAGCCCCAGGGAGTGCGGGAAATGGATCTCCCGCGTCATCTCCAGATCGTTGCCGCGGCCGATGGCCACCGAGGTGGTGGCCCACTCGCCCACCCCGTCCATCGTCAGGACTACCGCCTCGCGGAAGGGCGAAGGATAGAACGCGCTTGCCGCGTGCGACTGGTGGTGTTCGGCGAACAGCAGCCGTGCGTTCCAGTCCACATCCGGGGCGAGGGTGTGCAGCTTCCGGCGCAGCAGGTCTTTCTGGAACAGCTTTTCCTTGATCCACACCGGCAGCGCCATGGAGAAGGAGCGCAGGCCGCGCGGCGCGAACGCGACGTAGGTTTCGAGCAACCGCTCGAATTTGAGGAAGGGCTTGTCGTAGAACGCAACCTGATCGACTGCCTCCAGCGCGATGCCGGCCTGATCGAGACAATAGCGAATCGAGTTGGCCGGAAAGCCCGGATCGTGCTTCCGCCTCGTGAAGCGCTCCTCTTGCGCGGCGGCAATGATCCGTCCGTCCTCCACCAGGGTGGCGGCGCTATCGTGATAGAACGCCGAGATCCCGAGGACCCGCATATCTCAAAAAATCGCGTAGATCATCGGCGCGACCGCGCTGCCCTGGCTCAGCACGATCAGCCCGCCTAACGCCAGCACTGAGACTAGCACCGGTAGTAGCCAGTATTTCCTGCGCACCCGCACGAAGGCCCACAGCTCGGACAGAAAGGAAAATCCCAACTTCCCGCTCCGGTCAGAACTGTTGGGACATCGAGTCGCGCGCGGGTCCCGGCGGATCGCGGTGAATCCAATAGCTCTGCGCATCTCTGTCCATACGCAGACGCAACGGATCCTTTCGGAGCGCACGCATCACCAAGCCCGTCGGCGTCACCACGCCGTAGAACAGCAGCGCCATGACGAGCGGGCTGACGAGGCGGTGCAGCGCCGAGCCGAACCTGAACCAGACCCGGTTGAACGGCGCGAGCCACCGCGCCCTGACCAGGGTCACCGCGAGAACGACGCCGGCAAGGCCAAGCAGCCATGTGCGCGGCGGCGCCCCGTCGAGCAGCGGAAACAGGCCGATAGCAGCGAACAAGACGGTGAAAGCCACGCCAAACCCGCGATCGGACCCGCCCTTGACCGGTTCGCCAGAGTTCAATCGCTCGTGCGTCTGAAACCGGTTCGTCATGCCGGGAGGTCCGCGCTCAGCCATCGCCGATCGGAGACCTCAATTCGGATCCCCGAAGTTCGGATCGATGCAGTTCGGATCGATCGGGTTCCGATCGCGAACGCGGTGATCTGTCAGGATGGTTTCGTGATGATGCACAGCCTCTGCTTGCGACGCCCAGTCGTGGCGCCGAGCCGTTGCAACTTCGTCCGGGATCGAGTGGCGCGAGCCCGGATGACATGGTGAGGAAAAGTGTCGCACGTTCTGAGGCGGGATTCAAGCCGTTATCGGGTAGGACGACGTTAGAGGTTACAGGCTGACGCTGGCGTGCAGCCATCCAATGCCGGGTCTCCTGGAGGGTGGACAAATCCCAAAGGAGTCGGATGAGAAAGAATGGGCCGGCCCGAATCGCTCAAAGTGCTTGGACGATCTCCTCGGTCATCTTCTTGGCGTCGTCGAACAGCATCATCGTGTTGTCGCTGTAGAACAGCTCGTTGTCGACACCGGCATAGCCCGGGGCGAGCGAGCGCTTGACGAACAGGACGACGCCGGATTTCGCGACTTCGAGGATCGGCATACCGTAGATCGGGCTCTGCGGGTCGGTCTTGGCCGCCGGATTTGTGACGTCGTTGGCGCCGATGACGTAGGCTACATCCGCGGTCGCGAACGCGCTGTTGATCTCCTCGAGCTCGAAGACCTCGTCGTAGGGAACGCTCGCTTCGGCGAGCAGCACGTTCATGTGCCCCGGCATACGGCCGGCGACCGGATGGATCGCAAAGGCGATGTCCACCCCCTTCTCCTTCAGAATGTCGGTCATCTCGCGCAGCGCGTGCTGGGCCTGGGCCACGGCCATCCCATAGCCTGGCACGATGATGACCTTGGAGGCGTTCTTCATCACGAAGGCCGCATCCTCCGCACTGCCCGATTTCGCCCCACGCTCCGCGGCGCGCGCGGAGGCCGGCGCATCGCCCGCGACGCCGAAACCGCCCAGGATCACGTTGAAGAAGGACCGGTTCATCCCCTTGCACATGATGTAGCTGAGGATCGCTCCGGATGAGCCGACCAGGGCGCCGGTGATGATCAGCAGCGTGTTCGAAAGCGTGAAGCCGATCCCGCAGGCCGCCCATCCCGAATAGGAATTCAGCATCGAGATCACCACCGGCATGTCCGCCCCGCCGATGGGGATGATGATCAGGAAACCGAGCGCAAAGGCCAGGATCAGGACGAGCCAGTAGGCGGCCACCGTCTCGCTCGCGCAGAACCACGCTCCCAGCGAGATCAGCGCCAGCCCGAGCACGGCGTTGAGCGGGTGTTGGCCGCGGAAGACCAACGGCGCGCCAGAGACCAGGCCCTGCAGCTTGGCGAAGGCGACGACCGAGCCGGAAAAGGTGATCGCCCCGACCGCGGTTCCGATCGACAGCTCGATCAGGCTGGCGGTCTTGATCGCCCCGATTGCGCCGATACCGTAGGCCTCCGGGGCGTAGAGCGCGGCGGTCGCTACCGCCACGGCGGCGAGCCCGACGAGGCTGTGAAAGGCGGCGACGAGCTGCGGGAGCGCCGTCATCCTGATGCGCAGCGCGATCACCGCGCCGATTGCACCGCCGATCAGAATGCCCGCGGCGATCTCCCCGAAGGAGATCACGTTGGAGTCGGCGAACGTGGTGAGCACGGCAATCGCCATGCCGGCGATGCCGATGACATTGCCCCGTCGCGCCGTCTCCGGCGAGGACAGGCCGCGCAGCGCCATGATGAAGCAGATCGCCGCGACCAGATAGGCGAGGCCTGTCAGATCCTCAGACAAGGTCGATGTTCCGTCTCAGCGCTTCTTCTTGTACATGCGCAGCATGCGCTGGCTGACGATGAACCCACCGAAGATGTTGATCGAAGCCAGAGTCACGGCCAGCAGGCCCATCGCCTTCGAGAAGTTCATGCCGGCCGGCCCGGCGGCGAGCAGCGCGCCGACGATGATCACCGAGGAGATCGCATTGGTGACGCTCATCAGCGGCGAGTGCAGCGCCGGGGTGACGTGCCAGACGACATAGTAGCCGACGAAGATCGCCAGGACGAAGACGGTGAACAGAAAGATGAACGGATCCGACGCCGCTTCCGCGCCCGCGGCCTGGGGCATCGTCTGAGCGTTCACGCGACCTTCTCCCTGGCGTGCGCGCGCACGAGCGAAGGGTGGACGACGACACCGTCCCGGGCGATCAGGCAGGCCTTGACGATCTCGTCCTCGCAATCGATGGCGAACGCCTTGGTCTCGCGGTCGAAGAACGGCGTGAGGAAGCTGAGGACATTGCGGGCATACATCGCCGACGCGTCCTCGGCCAGCCGGCTCGGCACGTTGGCGTAGCCGAGGATCCGAACGCCGTATTTGGTGACGACCGCGCCGAGTTCGCTCAGCGGGCAGTTGCCGCCTTGCTCGACGGCGAGGTCGACGATCACCGAGCCCGGCCGCATCGATTTCACCATCTCCCCGGTGATCAGCGCCGGCGCCGGCCGGCCCGGAATCAGCGCGGTGCAGATCGCGATGTCCTGGCTCGGCAGTACGGCGGCGAGCACGGCCGCCTGGCGTTCCTTGTAGTCCTCGCTCATCTCCTTGGCATAGCCGCCGGCGGTCTCGGCCTCACCGGCCGTCGCGGGATCGACATCGAGAAATTTGGCGCCCAGGCTTTCAACATGCTCCTTGACCGCCGGCCGGACATCGTAGCCGGTCACGATCGCGCCCAGCCGACGCGCGGTCGCGATTGCCTGCAGCCCGGCCACCCCGGCGCCGAGCACCAGCACGCGGGCCGGCGGGATGGTCCCGGCGGCGGTCATCATCATCGGAAAGGCGCGGCCGAACGCGTGCGCGCCGTCGATGACCGCCTTGTAGCCGGCGATGTTGGACTGGGAGGACAGCACATCCATCGGCTGCGCCCGGGTGATGCGCGGCAGCAGCTCGAGCGCGAAGGCGGTCAGCCCGGCGGCGGCATAGGCTTCGGCGTGGCCGGCATGCTGCAGCGCGGACAGGATGCCGACGACCACGCAGCCGGGCTTCATCAAGGCCAACTCGTCGACATCGCCTTCGCCCGCGATCATCGGGCGCTGGACCTTCAGCACGATGTCGGCAGACTCCAGCGCGGCCGCTTCGCCCTCGACGACCGCGGCGCCGGCCGCGGTGAAGGCTTCGTCCGGAATCGAAGCGCGCAGCCCCGCCCCGGCCTCCACCGCGACCTCGGCGCCCAGCCCGATGAGCTTCCTGACGGTATCCTGGGATGCAGCCACGCGACATTCGTCGGGCCGTCTCTCCTTGGGAACCGCAATTTTCATGGCTACGCCGTTTCTTGGGTGCGATGCGCCGGGCACCTTAGTTCCGGAAACGTCCGCCAACATGCCCCCTTGCGCGCGATTTGCCAAGACACATATGGGTCACCCTTGCGAGAGATTGGATCGGCGCGCCCCGGCGAAGTCGAAAAACGACCGGAGGGCCCGGTTGAAAGGCTCCGGACGCGCCGGCGTCGCATCGTCTTCCGCTCGGCTCAGCTTTCCGGCTCCGCTGCGGTACTGCGCATAAACGTCGTCCAGCGCGGCCAGGTATGTCGGGTCGAGGTCTTTTTGGGCTCTGGCTCTGGCCTCCCAGAAGCCATGAGCGTCGCGGCCACGCACGACCATCGCGGTCGCGCGGTCGAACGCGGTCTGGCGGACATGCGGCGCAATGTAATGGATCGATAGGCCGATCCACGGCCCGTCGGAGGTGTTGGGGTTCGAGCCGTGAACGACGGACTCGTGATGGATCGAGATCTCGCCCGCGTCCAGCTCGCAATCGACGGCGGCGCCCTCGTCGATCCCCATGACGGTCTGTCGCTTCATCAGCAAATTGTCGGCATCACGGGTCTCGGCATGGTCCCGGATCCCGTCCCTGTGGGCGCCCGGCGCGAACCGGACGCAGCCCGAGGGGATCTTGCTGTCGGTGAAGGCAACCCAGGCGGTGACCGTTTCCGCCGGGCGCAGGCCGTAATGGGTCGAGTCCTGGCGCCAGGGCACGAAGCGCGGATCGCGCGCCTTCTCGGTGAAGAAGCTCGATTCCCAGCACAAGATATCGGGTCCGATCAGGTCCTCGACAGCGTCCAGCATGATCGGGTTGTGAACCAGCGCGTTGAGCCACGGCAGCGGCATATGGGCCTTGATCTTGAAGCGCTGCTGGGGTTCCGGTGCCCAGGCGCTGCTCAAGCGCCTCGAAACGCCGCAGCATCATGGGCGGCCCCGGCGCCGCCCAATGATGCGGACCGGGAAGACGAAACCGTCGCGCCCGCAGGCTGCGACCTGCGCCTCGCTCAAGACCCCGGGCGTGCGACTCCCGGCCCGTTCAGTGGGGCCGGTCGTCGCCGGCGAGCGTCGTCCGCCATAACAGGCGTCTTTCGTCGGAGGGAAAGTCCCGGCGCGCGTGCATCGAGCAGCGGTTGTCCCAAAGCAGCAGATCGCCCGGTCGCCAGACATGTTCGTAGACGAACGCGTCGTTCTCGGAGTGGTCGTACAACCGCTCCAGCAAGGCGTCGCTCTCGGATTTGTCCATGCCGAGCACGTATTCGGTCATCAGCCGATTGACGTAGATCGCCTTGCGCCCGGTCTCGGGGTGGGTCCGGAAGATCGGATGGGCCGATTCAGAAAAAGCCGGGGTGCCCGCGTCGTCGCCCTTGCGCTGGGAGCCGTAGTTGTAGTGATGGAAGGCGCGCCGTCCTTCGAGCGCATTGCGAAGGTCCTCATCGAGCGCGTCGTAGGCCGCATAGCCGCTGGCGAACAGCGTGTTGCCGCCGCAACTCGGGATCTCGACCGCGTAGAGGAAAGTCCCCTTGTCGGGGAGCTCGGCATGCAGCATGTCGTGGTGGAACATCATGTCGCCGTCGGGCAGCGCGCCGATGGGTTCGCCGTCCTCGCGCACGTTGGAGATCAGCATGACGCCGGGCGCCATCTGAAGCTGATGCGCGCTGCGGTATTCCCTCGGCCGGGCGTTCGCGGCCGCGGGGCCGAAATACTCCGTCACCCGGACCAGATCCTCCTGTTCCAGAGTCTGCCCGCGCAAGACGATGACGATGTTGTCGAGCCACGCCCGGTAGATCTCCTCGATCGCGGCCTTGCCCGGTCGCGTCGTCAGGTCGATCCCTTCGATCTCCGCGCCGATATGCGGGGTGAGCTTGTTGATCCGAATGGCCATCGATCTCTCTCTCATTCGCTCAGCGGCCGGCCCAGGATGGTGCAGCGCCGCAGCAGCCTGCGCTCGTCCTCCGGGAAGTCGGTGCGGGCGTGGCAGGAACACCAGTTGTCCCACATCACGAAATCGCCGGGCCGCCAGACGTGTTCGTAGATGATCTCGGAACGCGCGGCGAATCCGAACAGGGTCTCGAGCAGCGCCTCGCTCTTCGCCGCCGGGAGGTCCTCGATCCGCGCGGTCATCAGAGGGTTCACATACAGCGCCTTGCGGCCGCTCAGCGGATGGGTGATGGCGACCGGCTGGATTTGGTGCGGGTAGCCGCTGATGTCGCTCTCGGGCGAGACCCTCTCACGCACCGAATAGTCGTAGATCTGAAGCGCCCGCTTGCCGCGGATCTCGGCCTTCACCGGGTCCTCGAGGCCGTCATAGGCGGCATACATGTTCGCGAACCGGGTGTTGCCGCCGCGGCTCGGGATCTCGATCGCGTACAGCATCGTGCCGCGATAGGGCGCGGGGTGGTAGCACATGTCGTGGTGGAACCACATCTCGCCGTCGGGCAGCGATCCGATCGGCTTGCCGTTCTCACGAATATTCGACACCAGCATGATCGCCGGGTGGAACCCGGCCCCCTCGGGCCGCTTCTCCGGCGGGCGTGAGCGCTCGCCGACGGCGCCGAACTGCGCGGCGAACCGGATCTGCGCGTCCTGATCCAGGCTCTGGCCGCGGAACACCAGAACGATGTGATCGAGCCAAGCCTGCTCGATCCGGGCGATTTCACCTGGGCTCAGTGGCTCGCTCAGGTCGATCCCGCCGATTTCGGCGCCGAGGCTCGAACTCAGCTTCGTGACGGTCAGGCCCACAATTTCACTCCGTTTGCGTGCATCCTCGCGTCCGGGTCCATCATACGCCGGCGGTGAGTTCCGACAACCGCGTCCGCGACGGGCGCTATTGAGGTTTTGCCGTCGGCGGGAAAGATAGTAGTCTATCGAAATTCGGCATCGGCGCAGCACGCCCCGCCGCAAACGGACTCGATACAAAGGCCGGTGGTCAAGCTGGGCGCGATACGTCGCCGGGCTGTGCAAGATACGGCGCAGACGAGGGCAACGGCCGATGGCCGTCAGGCGCAGCATCAATCGGATTGTGTTCCTGGGCGTCGTCCCGGCAGTGGCGCTGGTCGTCGGCGCGCACTACTGGGTCGCCGCCAGCCGCTATGTGACCACCGAGAACGCCTATGTGAAGTCCAACGTCATTCAGATCAGTGCGGAGATCGACGGCCGGGTCAATCGGGTATTCGTTGCCGAGAACAGCTTCGTGAAGGCTGGCGACCCGATTTTCAGCATCGATCCGGAACCGTTCCGGGTGACCTTCGACCAAGCCGAAGCCAGGCTCGCGATGGTGCGCAACGGTATCAACGCGCTGCGCGCGTCCTACCGCGAAGCCCAGATGGCGTTGCGCGAGGCCAACCAGAACATTGCCTATCA
Organism: Alphaproteobacteria bacterium; assembly: GCA_965202905.1. Taxonomy (GTDB): domain Bacteria; phylum Pseudomonadota; class Alphaproteobacteria; order MPNO01; family MPNO01; genus CAYFYS01. The sequence goes on from OZ241868.1 coordinate 3,019,828, forward strand.
CGGCCGGGTCTTCAAACGGCTGAAATCGCTGGTCGGCCGCGGTCATGCCTCGCGCGCCTCGTTCGAAGAGGCCGAGCAGAACCTGTTGACCTCGCGCCAGCGCGCCAGTGCGGTGCGCCAGAAGAGCCTGCAGCTCCTTGCCAACCTGGGCGGCAGGGACGACACCGCGACCGAGAGCCATCCCGAGTTCGTCGAGGCGATGGCGGCGCGGGAAAGCGCCCAGATCGACCTGCGCCGGACCGTGGTCCATGCCCCGGTGGACGGCACGATCGGCCGGGTCCGCCTGCAATCCGGCGAATACGTCGAGGCGGGCGATGCGGTCCTGCCGCTGATCGAGACGACGCGGCCGTGGATCGAGGCCAACCTCAAGGAGACCCGGCTCACCCATGTCCGGATCGGTCAGGAGGCGGAGGTCGTCGTCGATGCCTACCCCGACCTGACGTGGCGGGCCAAGGTCGCTTCGATCAGCCCCTCGACCGGGGCGGAGCTGTCGGTGCTGCCGCCGCAGAACGCGACCGGCAACTGGGTCAAGATCGTCCAGCGCGTGCCCGTCCGGCTGGAAGTCGACACCTCCGCCGGCCGGCCGTTCGCCATGCCGGCCGGCGTGACCGTGCGGGTCAGCATCGACACTGCGCGTGAGGTCTCGCTGTTCGACATGGTCGGCTCGGCGCTGGCCTTCAAGGCCGAAACCAAGTGACAGCGCTGTCCGGCGCCGGTCGCGCCGGATCGGGTCTCGCGCGTTCGATGGTCACCGTGGCGGCCATGATGGCCACGACCGTCGTCATCCTCGACATGACCATCGCCTCGATCGCGCTGCCTCACATGCAGGGCGGGCTGGGCGCGAACTCCGATCAGATCGCCTGGATGATGACCACCTATTTCGCCTGCCAGTCGGTCTCCACCGCATGCACCGGCTGGATCGCCGAGCGGCTGGGGCGCAAGCGGACCTTCATCCTCTCGCTCGGCGGGTTCATGTGCTTTTCCATGATGTCCGGCAGCGCTACCGCGCCTGCCAGGGCGCGCTCAGCGCCCCGGTGATTCCGATCTCCCAGGCGCTCATGCTCGGCAACCATCCGCCCGACCGGCACGGCCATGCGCTCGCCGTGTGGGGAATCGGCGTGATGTTCGCCCCGGTCATGGGCCCGGTCACAGGCGGGTTCCTGACCGGGCACTATGGCTGGCCGACGATCTTCTTCGTCGGCATCCCGTTCGCGCTGGTCGGGATGCTGATCTCGATCGTCTATATGGACGAGACCGACGCGGCGAGCACGCGGCGGTTCGACGTCTTAGGCTTCCTCGCGCTCGCCTGCGCGCTCGTCTCGTTTCAACTCATGCTCGACCGCGGCGAGGTCAAGGGCTGGTTCGAGTCGCCGGAAATCGTCATCGAGGCGACATTGGTGGCGCTTGGCCCGTATATCTTCGTGATCAATTCGATGACCACCGACAACCCGTTCGTCTCGCGCGCGATCCTGGCCGACCGTAACCTTGTGCCCGGCCTCCTGTTCCTGTTCCTGCTCGGGGTCTGCGTGCTGACGCTCAACGTGATCCTGCCGATGTTCTTGCAGCTTCTGCGCGGGCTGCCGGTGATGACCGCGGGCCTGGTGATGGCGCCGCGCGGAATGGGCACGATGATCTCGCTGCTGACCGCCGGATGGATGGTCCGCCGCATCGACGGCCGGCTCGTCGCCGCGCTGGGTTTCGGCTGCGTTGCGACCTCGTCCTACAGCCTGTCGACCTTCTCGGCCAATGTCGAGCCGTGGGACGTCACCGTCGCGTGCTTCTTCAACGGGCTCGGGATCGGCTTCGTCTGGGCGCCGCTGACGGTGATCGCCTTCGAGACCCTGCCGCGGGACAGTTCCGTACCGAGGCGTCGATCTTGACGAGCCTTGCCCGCAACTACGGCTCCGGCGTCGGGGTCTCGATCGTGGTGGCGATCCTCGTCCGCACTCGCTCAGTCTCCTGCGGAGAGCTGGCAGAGCGGATCCATCCGTTCAGCGAAGGCGTCCAGGCGCCCTGCCTGCCCCCGCAATGGAGCCTGCACTCCGAGGCTGGCCGGATGGCGCTCGACGGCGAGATCCTGCGCCAGGCCCAGGCGATCGGGTTCACCAACGATTTCTATGCGCTGTTCGTGGCGAGCCTCGTGACGATCCCGCTGCTCGCGCTGCTGCGCACCCGCGGGCCGGCCGGGGGTGCGGCCGGGGGTGCGGCCGGGAAATGAAGATCGCGAACCTGCCCAGGCTGCGCAGCCTGATAAAAAAGCTCTACGCGGCGCCGATCGCCTGGACCGAGCCCTATGTCGGCGCCACCGCGGGCCAGGAGGCGCTCGACTTCGTCGCCATGGCGGCCGGCATCAAGCCGGTCTACGTCACCGGGCGCGGGTTCGACGAGCCGGGATGGTGCGAGACGGTTGGCGCGGTCGCCCGGACCGGCGGGTTTCACACCGCCACGGGGCCGTACCTGCACGCGGCGCCGGCCGACGAGAGCCTGCCGGACTGGTTCACCGCGCCGACGCGGGAGCGCCTTGCCGCCGGCAGGGCTCTGTATGTGGTCAAGAGCCGGCGCGTCGCCGCCGAACTCGCCCCGCTGGCCGACGGCGTACAGCCGGACATTGCCCGGGAAGCCCGTCTGCTGGGCTTTCCCGAATGCTGCGTCGCGGCCCACTACGCGACGGCATCGGCGCTGGAGCGGCAGCGGTTCGACTCGATCGAACGCCGCGCCAATGGCGACGAGGCGGAAATGCGCCGGCTTGCCGCGACCGGCGAGCCGGTCCCGCCCGAGACCGACGAGGAGCGCGCGCGGCTGGCTGAGGCGCTGCAGGTGCGGCCGGCGCCCAATACCAGCCTGAACATGTGCGCGGCGTGCGCGGCGGACCTGCAGAGCCCGGGCTGGCGTCTGGCGGCGGACTACGCTGCGCTGTCACTCGCGCTGAGCGGCCGCCGCTCATCCGGCCGCTCCGGTTCCCGGCGAAATCGGGTTAAACCACAGAGATCGTTATAGAATCGAAATTTGCCGGCATGGTGGGTGGATCGAAGATCGCGCCGCCTGCCGGGCGGTCGGCCTGTTCTGCGCCCCGGCGCCGCGCTCAGATCAGGCCCGCGCGCTGCAGGACGCCATCGAGCCGGCGCTCGAGCTCCGCTGTGGCGGGGACCATCGGCAGCCGGTGCTCGTTCTCGGGAATGATGCCCAAGCGCTTCATCATGTACTTCATCGGGGTCGGGTTGGTGTCGTAGAAAACCGCCTGGTTGATCTCGAACAGCTCGTAATGCAGCGCCCGGGCTTTCGTCAGATCGCCCGACCAGACGGCCTCGCACAGCGCCGCGAGCCGCGCCGGCCGGAGGTTGCCGACCGCGTTCATCAGCCCGCAGGCGCCGACCGCCATCATCGGATAGCTGAGGTCCTCGAGCCCGACGAAGATCCTGAGGTCCATGCCCAGCCGGTCGAGACACTGGCTGACGAAGCCGAGATCGTCCACGGCATGTTTCATGCCGACGAAGGTCGGCGATTTCCCGGCGATCTCGCACAGGGTCTCCAGGGTCACCGAGACCGCGGCGCGGCCGGGGATGTGGTAGATCATCCACGGCAGATCGGTTTCCTTGGCGAGTTCCAGGTAATAGGCGACCAGCCCGCGCTGCGGCGGCCGGATGTAGTAGGGCGTGACGATCAGGAGCGCGTCCGCGCCGGCCTCGGCGGCATGCCGCGTCAGCGCTCCTGTCTCGGCCAGGGATTGCGAGCCGGTCGCGGCGACGATCGGAACCCGCCCGGCCGCGGTCTCGACCGCGACGTCGACCGCCCGGTTGCGCTCCTCCACCGTCAGGGTCGAGGGCTCGGACGTGGTGCCGTTAACCAGGATACCGTGCGAGCCGTTCTCGATCTGGAAGTCGACCATGCGCGCGTAGGCCGCGTCGTCGACCTCACCCTGGCGGAACGGCGTGATCAGCGGCGGAACCGAGCCGCGCAGGAAATCCTTCGGCAGGTCCATCATGGCCGGATCATTCGCCCAGCGCGCTCTTGACCTGCTCCGCGTTCGTCTCGAAGCCGACATCGGCGCCCAGCACCGACCACGGGTGCTTGAGGTCCTCCTGCCACAGGAGAGACTCCATGACGATGTTGAGCGGCTGGTCCTGGATGGTGAGCTCGTAGACCTGCTCGTCGTAGGAGGCATGGTTGTGGACCGCCCAGCCCGGAGCGGACAGCATCAGGTCGCCAGCCTTCCACTCATAGACCTTTCCTTCGACGGTCGAGCGGCCGCTGCCGGAGAAATAGTAGTTGATCGCCGCCGAGACATGGCGGTGCGGGCGGTCGACGATCTTGGCCGGCCGCACGGTCATGGTGGCGAAGAAGCTGGGGGTGGTGCCGTTGAACCGGCCGGTCATCGGGTTGAACAACAGGTACAGCCGGCGCCCGCGATAGTCCTTGCCCAGCGCCTGCAACTTGTCGAGCTCGCGCTTGACGTCCCGCCACGGCCAGTGGAGGGCTTTCGATTCGACGGCCGCGGGATTTATCAGCGTCTCGTAAGGCATCAGCCAAGCGCCGTCCCCGGTGAGCTGAAAAGTGCCGTAGGGGTTCACGTCGCGCTTGTCCGGCCCGGCCTCCGCGTCCGAAGCGGCCGCCGCATCGCCGGCGCCGACCGCGCCGATCAGCGGCGGCGGCTCCTCGTCGACGATATGGACGTTCAGTTTCTCGAGCAGCGGCGCGTTGGAGTAGCTCAGCCGGACCTGAACCTCGTTGCCGTCGTTGACGTGCCAGTAGGTCGCCATCGAGGGGAAGTTCCAGACATCGTACCGGGCGAAGTCGAAGCGCTTGCCGTTAACGATCGAATGGCCGCTGCCGCCGATGCAGAAATTCACCTGGGTCGAGTTGTGGCGGATCGGCGCGGACTGCTCGCCCGGGCGCAGGACTTCCAAGGTCACCCGAATACCCGGCTGCAGGCCGGGGCCGACGCCGAGCTTCCGCCAGTCGGGGTGGGCGACGATCGAATGCCGCCGGCCGTTGTCCGGCCGGTCGAGATCGGCCAGCCGGGCGACCTCTTCGTCGATGTCCTCCTTGGGAATGACCACCGGCTCCCACAGGTCCAGCCTGGGTGATTTGAAGCCGGTCCGGTCGATGAAGACCGCTTTCTTCTGCGCCATCGAGTGGCTCCCCTCTGTGTGCCCGACCCCCGGGGGGCGGCCGAAACCGCTTTCGCCTACCCTGCCATCGAAGCGTCGTTGCGGCGCTTTCCGGATCGCGGCCGAGGCTACAGGCCAGGCCGTCCGAGGTCAATCTGGGCCGGACGCCGCGGCCCGCCAGACCGCCAGCGCCGCATCCACGCCGGCGCCGGCAGGGCTTACGAAGCCCTGCCGGCGCAGCGTCGCCTCGAAGGCCGCCAAGGTCGTCAACACCGCATCCTTGCGGCAATTATAGGCCATCACGCCGATGCGCCAGATCCTGCCGCGCAGCGGCCCGAAGGACGTGCCGATTTCGATGCTGAAATCCTCCAGCATGTCCTTGATCGCCCGGTCGCCGTCGACGCCGTCGGGGATGAGGACGCCGGTGACGTTGGGCATCTTGTGGGAGATGTCGCCGAAGATGGACAACCCCATCGCCCGGATGCCGGCGACCAGCGAACGGCCGGCGAGCTCGTGGCGGGCGAACCGCGCCTCGAGCCCCTCGGCCAGCGCGATCCGGCAGCATTCGCGCGCGGCATACAGCATGCTCGTCGCCTCGGTATGGTGGTTCAGCCGCATCTCCGACCAGTAGTCCATCAGCATCGACAGGTCGAAATAGTTCGAGCGGATCTGCGGGCCCTCGCCGGCGTCGAAGCCCTCCGGCCGGATGCCGCGCTCGATATGACGCCGCCGCCGGACCGCCTCGACAACCCGCTCGTTGAAGGTGATCGGGGCGGACCCGGGCGGCCCGGAAAGGCATTTCTGCAGCCCTGCCGAGGCGGCGTCGATCTGCCAGTCATCGACCGGGAAGGGCATCCCGCCGAGCGTCGCGGTCGCGTCGACGAACAGCAGCGCATCGTAGCGCCGGCAGAGCGGTCCGATCTCGTCCAGCGGCTGCGCCATGGTGGTCGAGGTGTCGCCGTGGACCGCGGCGACGATCCTGGGGCGTCCGCGCTTGAGCGCGTCTTCGATCCGGTCGGGGCTGAAGACCGTACCCCATTCCGCCTCGATCGTGTGCACGTCCGCGCCCGCGCGCTCGGCGATCTCGCACAGGAGTTGGCCGAACCGGCCGGAGACCGGCACCAGCACCCGGTCGCCGGGCTCGACGATCGAAGTCAGGATGGCCTCGATCGCCGCGCGCGCCGTGCCGTCGACCAGCAGCGACCAGTGGTTTCCGGTCGCGAATACCTGGCGCAGCAGAACCATCATTTCGTTCATGTAGCTGGTGAACACCGGGTCGAACTGACCCAGCATCGGCATCGACATCGCGCGCAGGACCCGCGGGTCGACGTTGATCGGCCCAGGCCCCATCAGCAAGCGTGGCGGCGGGTCGAGATCCCCGTAGAGTTGCGGCATCGAGGTCATGCTTCCCGTTTTCCGATACCGGGCCGGCGCCGGCGGTAAGGCGAATCGCGACCGACCTAAAACAATTCCGCGTCGTCAGGCAAGGCGCCGGTGGGGTACGCTTGCCGGGACGCGCGTTCAACCGCATTCGGGAGCGGGCTTTTGGCGCAGTTTCCCATACCCTGCCGGCTGTTGGTCGCCGTCGGCGGAAATGCGATCCATCCGGAGGGGATCTCCGGCACCGTCGAGCAGCAGGTTGGCTTTTCCGCCAGGGCGGCCCGGTCGCTGCTGCCGTTGATGCGGCTCGGGAGCGAGCTGGTGATCGCCCACGGCAATGGCCCGGTGGTCGGCAAGATCCTGATGCGGCAGGCGATCGCGAGGGACCGGGTGGTGCCGATGCCGCTGGATGTCTGCGTGGCGCACAGCCAGGGCGGGATAGCCTATCTGCTGATGCAGGCGCTGGAGAACGCCCTGCGCGAGGTTGGCGATCCGCGTCGCGTAGTGTGCCTGCTGACCCAGGTCGAGGTCGATCCCGACGACCCGGCGTTTGCCCGGCCGAGCAAGCCGATCGGCTATTTCTATGACGAGGACGAGGCGCGCGCCCTGTCGGCGGAGACCGGCTGGGCGATGCGCGAGGATGCCGGGCGCGGCTGGCGTCATGTCGTGCCCTCGCCGCGGCCCAGGCACATCGCCAACATGCCGCTGGTCCGCGACCTGTCGCGCGCCGGCGCGGTTGTGATTGCGGGAGGCGGCGGCGGAATCCCGGTACTGCGCGCGCAGAACGGCATACGCAGAGGCATCGAGGCGGTCATCGACAAGGACCTGACCTCGGCGCTGATGGCAAGCGTCTTGGGCATCGACACCTTGATGATCCTGACCGGGGTCGGCCGTGTGGCGATCGGATTCGGCCAGCCGGGTGAGCGGGCGCTGGAGACGATCGGGATTGCCGAGGCGCGCCGGCACCTGGCGGACGGCCAGTTCCCGTCGGGCAGCATGGGGCCCAAGATCGAGGCGGCGATCGATTTTATCGAGCGCGGCGGAAAGCGCGCGGTCATCGGCCATCTCGACGAGGCGCTCGAGGCGCTGACCGGTGAGGCGGGAACCCACATCCTCGCCGATGTCTGAGACGGCGAGCACGATCCGGGTCGCGCTGATCGGCCGCCATGCGGCGCGCTGCCTGGCGGCGCTGGCGACCCGCGTCGGCACGGTCTTCGCGGTCTTCGAGCGCAGCTTCTATCTGTGCGACGAAGCGACCGGCGCGCTCGCCTGCGTCGGCCCGACCCCGATCGGGGCGGGGCCCCTCAACGCGCTGGCCGACGATTGGCCCGCGCCGCGGCTTCGGGCCGGCGACCGCGTCACCCCGACCGCGACCGGGTGCCGGCCGGCCGGTGGGCCGGTCATCGAGGCCGGCATGGCAGAAATCTACGCACCGCCGGCCGCGCCGATCCTCGTGCGGTCCCACGCGCTCGACCGCCTCGCCGACAAGGCCGCGCGGTTTGCGCGCGCGGACGGGTTCGCACCGCTGGTGGCGCGGATCGCGGATCGCTCATCGCCGTTGCTCGCGCGGGCCGCGCCCGGCATCGACGCGCTCGTCGCCTGGCTCGACGGCGCCGCGCACGGGGCGCCGCCCGAATCCGCCATCGACGGACTGCTCGGGCTCGGCCCGGGGCTGACGCCTTCGGGCGACGACTTCCTGGGCGGCATGATGATCGCCCTGCGGGCGACGGGCCGGCGCGCGGCGGCCGACCGCCTCGCCGAAGCCGCGATGGCGCGGGCCGACCGCGCCACCGGGCGGATCAGTCGGGCCCATCTCGCCGCGGCGGCTGAAGGCGAGGGGGCGGCGGCCCTGCACGAGGCGCTCGCCGCGCTCGGCCGCGCAGACGAGGCCACCCTCGATACCGCGCTGGCGGCGCTCGACAGAATCGGTCACATCTCGGGCTGGGACGCCTTGGCGGGTGCGGTGGCGGCGCTGCGTGTCCGGCCGGACAGGAGCTGCGCCGCGAGCTCGGCCGCTTCGGCATTGGATGCGGCAACGAACACCCCGGCCTCGCGCAGGATCGCCACCTGACCGGACCGCACCTGCGGGTCCGCCTCGGTGCCGCAGACCGACGCGATCACCAGCGGGGATTCGGGCGCCCGCCCGCCAAGCGATGCGACCAGCCGGCCCGCCGGGTCGTCGTGGGAGCCATGGCCGATGACGACATCGACCAGCACCGTTCCGAGACCCGGATCGGCCATCGCCTGGGCCAGCGGACCGTCGCGCACCGCTGGCTCGATCATCGGATGGGGCCGGCCGCGGGTGTACTCGTCCGCGCCCAGATCGATCAGCGCCGGCATCCCGTCCCGCGCCTGCCCGATGGCCGCCGCGCCGGGGATCGCGACGTTGGATGCGACCGGGATGCCCGCTGCGATCAGCACCGCCTGCGCCTCGGCGCACAGCGAGCCGCCGGCGAACAGGCCGCGCAGGGCGCCCGCTTGCGCCTGCGGCAGCGTCTCGCGAAGGCCCGGCGTCCGGCCGATCTCCACCGCCCCGGTCGCATCGGCCGCCGCCGCGCGCAGCGTCGGCGCCCGGACCGCGTTGCCGGGCAGGTCCATCGGCGCCATGCCGATGAAGCAGATCGTGAAGCGCTTCTCGCTTCGTGCGATGCGCCCGGCGATTCGGCTGGCCGTCGCAAGATCGGGCGGCTTGGAGATCAGCACGATCCGGCCCGTAGCGGGATCCTGGTCCAGGGCGTCGATCGCGGCCAGCGTCATCCGCCCGCCGACGGCCCGGCCCAGATCGCGCCCGCCGACGCCGATGCCATGGCTGACGCCGCCGCCCGCGCGCGCAATCAGGCAGGCGACTTCCTGCAGGCCGGTCCCGGAGGCCGCGATCAGCCCGATCTCGCCGCGCGGAACGACGTTGGCGAACCCCAACGGCACGCCGGCCAGGATCGCCGTCCCGCAATCGGGACCCATCATCAACAGGCCGCGTTCGGCCGCGAAGTCCTTGAGCGCGACCTCTTCGCCGACCGGCACGTTGTCGGAAAACAGCATCACATGCAGGCCGCGCCCGAGCGCCCGGCGGGCTTCCCGCGCCGCGAAATGCCCCGGAACCGAGACGATCGCGAGGTTCGCCTCGGGCAGCGCCTCCAGCCCGGTCTCCAGCGTGCGCGGCCGCCAGGCTTCGGCCGCCGCGTCGCCGGCCGCGGGCCTCTCAAGCGCCGCCTCCGCGGCCTCCAGCGCGGCCGCCAGCGCCGCGCCGTCGCGCGCGCGGACGGCGAGGATCAGGTCGTTCGGGCCGGCCGCCTCGGCCATTTCGTCGAACAGACCCGCCTCGCGCAGAAGCGCCTTGTTGGACGGGCTGCCGATCATCAGCGAGGCCTCGATCACCCCCGGCCGCCCGGCGATCCGGCGCGAGATGCGCATCGAGGCCACCGAATCGAGATAGAACCCGGCGCGCACCCTGGACCCGACGATCCCGGTCACACCACGCCCATCTCGGCCGCGAAGGCCTCCAGCGCCCGTTCGAAGCAGGCCATCGGAGCGCGGACCACCCCCGCGCCGATCTGGCCGATGCCGGGCTCGCGATGGGCGATGCCGGTGTTGATCGTCGGCGCGATCCCGGTCGCGACCACCTTGCGGATGTCGATCCCGGTCGGCACGCCGGCGAAATCGAGCCCCGGGATCGACCATTCGGCGTTCCGGGCAACCGTGATCTCGTACATCGAGCGCGTGAAGTCGAGCGCTTCGGCGGCGGCGCCGGCGCCGACGAAGCCGGCGACGGCGGGCGAGGCGGCCATCGCGAAGCCGCCCAGCCCCACGGTCTCGATGATCGTCGAATCGCCGAGGTCCGGGTTGGCGTCGGCCTCGGTGAAACCGGGGAAATAGAGCCCGCGCGGCATCGCGGCCGGCGCGGTGAACCAGCGCTCGCCCAGCGCCGAGACCCGGATGCCGAACGCGGCGCCGTTGCGGCACATCGCGGTCACGATGCTGGACCCCTCGATGCCGCGGACCGGGTCCATGATCGCCTTGCCCATCGCCATGGCGATGTTGAGAAAGAACTGGTCGTTGCCGCCGATGAAGTCGAAGAAAGCGGCCAACTCCTCCCGGTCTTCGACCGTGCGGGCCATGGCGGGCGCGATGGCGCGCAGGAACAGGCCGGTGCAGCCGACATTGCGCTGGTGCATCTCATCGCCCATCGACAGGCCGCGCGCGATCAGCGGCTTGAGCGCCACCCCGCCCGAGTCCCTGAGCGCGCCCGACAGCGCGGGTCCCAGCGCGTCGCCCAGCCAGCGCAGCCGATCGAGGACCTCCCGGTCGTTGCCGCCGAAGCGCATCACCTTGCCCAACCCCTCGTTCAGGGTGCAGCAGGCGCGGTTGCCGAACGCGCGGTTCTCGACCACCATCACCGGCATCGAAGGGGTGATGATGCCGGTCATCGGCCCGACGGCGTCGAAGTGGTGGTTGGGGTGAAACGCGATGCCGCCTCCCGCTGCGAGCTCCGCCGCCGCGGCGAGATCCGCCGCCCAACTCTCCAGCACGATCGCGCCGGCGACCGCGCCGCGCATCGGCCCGCTCATCGCCTTCCAGGCAATCGGCGGGCCGGCGTGCAGGATCATGCGCTCGCCGAGCCCGTCGATGACCGCGCCGGCCGTGACGACATCGACCAGGACCGGCTCGGCCGCCAGCATCCGGCGTACCGCCTCGGCGTTGGCGGCCTCGATTACGGCCGCGATCGCGCCGTCGGCCATCACGCCCCCAGCTTTTCCAGGAGGTCGATCAGCCGCGGATCGCCGCCGGCGGGCGGCGTCCAATCGACCTGGACCACCGGCACGTCCTGCCGCCGCAGGACGGCGGCAAACCCCTCCAGGCCGATATTGACCACCGAGACCGGGCCGTCGAGCAGCGCCGGTATCGAATCATCCTGGGCCGTCATGCTCCCGCTCCCGCTCTGCAGCGCCTCGATCCGCATCGTAGTTCGGGATCTTCGCGCCGGGCCGCCCGAGCCGCAAGGACCTGGCGGACAGGCGGCGGCGCTGTAGGGGGACGAAAGTCTTTGTGAATCCGGAAGATGCCGGGAAGATCCCGGAAACCCAGGGGTTGGGGGGATTTCGGCGGGGTTGCGGGGCGGCGGAAAGTCTTTGCGAATCCGGGCTTGCACGGGGCTTTACGGGGCGTTTCAGGGGCGCTGAAACGGCGGTAGATCCGGGCGGTTTCGCGGGGTCGGATCGGCCATCGGAACAGGCCGGGCGAGGCACTGCGGCCGTCGGCGGTGTACCACACAGCCCGGCCGGCCGTTCGTCGGTCGAAAGACTTTCGGGGGTCCGTCCGCCGACGGGCCTTCAGGGCGTCGGGCGCCTGTCCGGCATGGAACCCGTAGCGCCAAGCCTGATCGCCGCGCTATCCTAAGATAGATATGTATGAAAAGAAGTCTCGAAACCCTCTTCATGAGTGCCGCCTGTCGTCTCCAGGACGCCGTTCCATTCGCGGATCGTCGGCTTGGTCCAGCGCGCCGACTCCGCGCTGCTATCCCTCACGCGGGGGGTGGAGGTGGGAGTGAGGTTGACAGTCTCGACGACCTTTTTCATGTTTCATCCTCCTTACCTAGTTTCGGCTAGCCCAGCTACTACCGCGCAGCGCATCAGATCATGCATAATCTTGTATGCGGTCTGATGCGCCGCGTCAAGCCCCTCTGTCGCTGACGAGCATCATGCGCCTCGGGCGTCTGGCGGGCGACACAGCCGCACGCGCCCCGCCGCCGAACCCGGCCCGAATTTCCAGCCCGATTCCGGTTGGATTTTCGGCCCAAAATCCAGACCGTTCGAAAAGATCTTTGTCCCGCTGCAGCCGCCGCCCAGTGTCGGCCGCTCGGGCCTGGGGCGCCAGAACGGCGTTGAACCGCGGCGCGCCGGGCCGCAAGATCGCCGACGCGCGCCGGCGACCCGGGAGGACCGATGGAACCTTGCAGCAGCGATCGGATCGCCGAGTTGATCCGCAACGACCGGGTCCACCGTGACGTCTACGAGGACCCGGAGATCTTCACGCTTGAGATGGAGCGCATCTTCGCCCGTTGCTGGGTCTTTGTCGGCCACGCCTCCCAGGTGCCCGAGCCCGGCGATTTCGTCTGCGCCCGGATCGGTGCGCAGCCGGTCGTCATGGTCCGCCACGCCGACGGTCGAGTGCATGTCCTCTACAACCGCTGCGGCCATCGCGGCGTGAAGGTCGTCAACGAGGAGTGCGGCCGGGTCAACCGCTTCGTTTGCATGTATCACGGCTGGACCTACGACACGAACGGCGACATCGACTTCGTCACCCAGGCCGAGGGCTATCCCGAGGGCGGCGCGCCCGATCCGGTCGCCAACGGCATGGGACGGCTCGCCCAGGTCGACAGCATCTGCGGCTTCGTCTTCGCCAACATGTCGCCCGGCGGCCCCGATCTGCGCAGCTATCTCGGCGCCAACGCGATCTGCCTGGAGGAGCTTGCCGACAGCGCGCCCGCCGGCGAGGTCGCGCTCGCCGGCGGCGTCCACCGCTACGTCTACCGCGCCAACTGGAAGTTCCAGATCGAGAACCTGACCGACATGTACCACCCGGCCTACAGCCACGAGTCGTCCTCGCGGCCGTCCGGCCGGCAGTTCGTCCGCCGCAAGGGCGATCGGGGCGGCATCGAGTTCTTCGAGAAGCGGGGCCGGGCCAAATCGCTCGATCCGCTCGGTGTCTCGGCGCTGCCGAACGGCCATTCCTGGCAGGGCGGGCTGCCGCAGATCGAGAACACGTCGGATCTCCACCGCGAATATGTCGCCCGGCTGGAGGCCCGCCTCGGCCCGGAGCGCACCCGGGAGATCCTGGTCAAGACGCGGCACAACGTGATCTTCTATCCGAACATGGCGATGCAGGAGCTCAACCCGCACATTCGCGTCGTCCGCCCGGTCGCCGTCGACAGGACCGAGATCTTCGTCTACCCGATCAGGCTCAAGGGCGCCCCGGAGCAGATGTTCCGCGAGCAGATCCGCATGATCAACAGCACCCATTCGGCCTCCTCGATGGTCCAGACCGACGATGTCGAGGCCTTCCACCGCGCCCAGCAGGGGCTGGCGACCCGCGGCAACGACTGGGTCCTGCTTGCGCGGGCCGGCGCCGAGAAGCGCGACGCGGCCACGGGGCGCGTCAGCTCGATCGGCACCAGCGAGATCGCGATGCGCAACCAGTATGCGACCTGGCTCGCGCACATGTGCCGGGCGGCATGACGGTCTCGCTCGACGAGCTGCTGCTGGTCCGGGAGGTCGAGGCGTTCGTGATCGCCGAGATCGCCGCGCTCGACGAGCGCCGCTTCGAGGACTGGGCCGAGCTGTTCACCGGGGACGGCCATTACTGGGCGCCGGCGCGGCCGGACCAGGACGACCCGTGGGAGCATGTCTCGCTGTTCTTCGATGACCGCGAGCTGATGGCGACCCGTATCGCCCGGCTCCGCCATCCGCGCGTTCATGCCCAGATCCCGCCCAGCCGCACCAGCCACATGATCGGCAACCTGCGCGTCGATCCGCCCGATCCCGCGGCGACCGCCTATGACGTCGCCGCCCGGTTCGTGATGCTGGACTTCCGGCCCGGGCATGACCAGCGGATTTTCGGCGGGCGCTACGACTACCGCCTGCTGCGGACGGCCGACAGCTTCCGGATCGCGTCCAAGAAGGCGACGCTGCTGAACTGCGACGCCGTTCACGAGGCCTTCTCGCTGCCGTTCTGACGCCACGATCCGGTTCGCCGCGGTTCTGTTCGCCGCGGTTCTGTTCGCCGCAAGCGGGCTGTTCCGATCCGTCCGTTTCCCGGGACAGCGGCCGGCGCGGCGGCTATCATCGGGGCCGGGCAACAGGACCCGGGAGGATTGAGGATGCCTGTACCGTTTTCCGGCGGCTGCGCGTGCGGCGCGATACGCTATACGGTGAGCGAAGAGCCGTTCGTCTCCTATCTGTGCCACTGCACCGCCTGTCAAAAGCGTACCGGGAGCGCCTTCGGCATCTCGCTGCAGGTCCCGATGGCGGGCTTCAGCCTGGACAAGGGGGAGCCGGTCGTGCGAACGCGCATTGCCGACAGCGGCAACGAGCTCTCCATGCGGTTCTGCGGCGAATGCGGCACGACGGTCTATTCCGGCAACACCGCCCGGCCCCATGTCGCGGTGGTCTTCGGCGGCACGCTCGACGATCCGGGCCAAGTGCCGATCGAGGCTCATATCTGGACCGACAGCGCTCTGCCCTGGGCGCCGATGGAAGAAGATGTCGAGCGCTTTCCCAGGGCGCCTGACTTCTCCAGGTACTACCAGGGGCGCTGAGCGGTGCGCAGATCGATCCATATCGAGGGGTTCAGGCACGCCAACCCGATCCCCAACGCCTCACGGATCGGCAATATCGTGATGTCGGGTGTCCTGCTCGGCCGCGACCCGGTCACCGGGAAGCCCGCAGCCACGCTCGAGGAGCAATGCGCGCTGGTTTTCCGCTACATGCGCGAGACCGTCGAGGCCGCCGGCGGGACGACCGATCGTATCGTCAAGGTCACGGTCTGGCTCCGGGACCCGTCGGACCGCGCGGCGCTGAACGCCGAATGGACCGCCATGTTTCCCGACCCGGACTCGCGGCCCGCGCGCCATACCCAGGCCGCCCCCGACGGCCCTTATCTCATCCAGTGCGATTTCACCGCAGTGCTTTAGCGGCCTGCGATAATGTTTAAGCAGAGGATGAAGATGGAGAGTTCAGAGATGATGGAAAAGCTGGCAACTAAGGAAGTTGCCATTGAGGACCTCCTCGAAAAATACGCGGAGGATTATAATAGTGTTGAATCGGAATGGTGAGCAGTAGAAGCGTCGGGAGTAATACGGACGGCCAAGCATAAGAAGATCTTCTATATGCCGCACACGACTAGCCGCTACATTACGGAAAAACGTAGTACACTAGACGAAATTTTCATTTCGCCCGCGCCGGAGTATCCGGAACGCCTTCCTGCCGACGAACGCGCGCTCCTTCGGCCGCGACGCGCCCGGCTAACCCAGTAACGAAAGTCTGCAAGCCGGTCAGTTCGCTCAACTCGGTGTATGCTCCGCCATCGGCAGCTGAACGTGGTGACATCAGCACCGAAACCGCCGAGTAAAGCCGCTCTTGCACAAGCTTGCGGCACAGGATGTTGTACCGGTCCGCGTAGGATGCACCCCGGAATTCCTGAAAGATCGGGAAATGCGGAGAAGCATCGCTGATCGGCCTGCGGGAACCGTCTGCATCCTCAACCAGAATCAGCCAGCCGACGAATGGGCGGGGCTGCTCGCCGAACGCCCCTTCGCGATAGGCCGTCCAAAAGTCGTGCGCCGATCCGATCGCTTCCTCTGTCCGGTTGTTGAAGTTGTTGCCAAATGACGGGCCAACCTGGCTCTTGAACTCCAGCGCCGCGATCAGTCGGCCGCCATTGATGACAACGACATCCCAAAGCCTGGTGGGCCGAAAAAAGCCCGGCAACGTTACGATCCGCCGTTTGCGGTGGATGTCCGCGCGGGCGAGTCCGTTGACCCTGACCAGCTCGCTGACAAGGCTGATGAAACCGTCCATGTTCTTTCCGGCGGTCACGCCCGCGCGTTCGCCCTGGTCGGCCTTGCCGGACTCGATCTGCTTCTGACGCGCTGTCTGACGGGTTGCCCAAAAGGCTTGCACTGCTGCGCGAGCCCGTTGTTCGTAGTCGAGCAAGTCGATTGCCACTCTGTCCCCACCCCCCCAAGGTCAGCGTTCGGCATCATCGCCGCCGAGAATGACACGTTCTTTGGTGTTCAGGTTGTACAGCTTGAAAACGACATCATTGCAAGCGTTCACGTCACCCGAGCTGGAGGCGTCGATAAGGGCGGTCGTCGTATCGCGCGGGACACGTGACCAGTGGGGGAGACGAATCCTTCGCAAATACTGCGCCTGAAACCGCAGGTAGCCGCCTCGCATTCGTGTCGAATAGGCGCCGATGAACAGTTTGGCGATCCCGGAAAGCAGGACGGCGCGAAGGGCGCGAAGGTCCCAATCACGTGACGTCACGAAATACAGATTGTGGTGCGGATACAGGCGGCCCTCTTCGTAGATGACGTGAGCCTCTCCCTTGATGTCCGGGATCAAAAGCTTGGGTGTTGCAGCAAGCGCCGGGTGGATGCGATCGATGGTGCGGTACCAGTTGGCAGGCACCTTCCGGGCAACGTGGCGCCTGGCGATCTCGTCTCTTCTCTCTGCCAGATACCGCTTCAATCGTGGATAGTGTGCGAGGTTGACGAGTCCGCCTCTTTCAGCAAACGGATTGATGACGCCAAGCCCCCGCCACCGGACTTCTCCGGACAGAATGTCGCGCGTCGTGGCAAGCGGCAATTTGCGATCATCTTCAACGTCAAGCTCGTCATATTGGCCGATGAATGCCCTGTCAGCTCCCGTGGCGACTCCGATGCCAACCCTGCACCCTGCTTCCTCGATGCCGGGAAGGTCCCGTTCCAGCCGCCGAACAATCTCCAGTCGGTTGGAGGGTTCCAGTATCCAGGGCTGCGCGCCATCGGCGATACTGGGCAGTTCCGCGACAAGACCACTTGGTGCGTGCTTCTCACGATCCACAAGTTGGCAGGCCAGAGAAGTCAACACCCTGCTGTTGATCTCGGGTCGGCGAGCGATACGTGTCGGTCCGGCCTTCCCTCGCCCGATCACGAATACTGCTGGATAAGCGACAACCTCCGAATGGAAGGCAGGCGTGTCGACCATATCCACATAAACGTGGAGATGAAATTGCTCCGACAAAAGCCGCCGCAACGGGCCGCCATAGCGGTTCTTGACCCACCGGTCCGCGCATATGATGCCGACCTTTCCCTCGGCCGAAAGCTGTTTGACCGAACGTTCGATGAATGGAATGTAGATGTCGGCTCGATCGAAGATGGTCGTGTATCGTGCCCGATACTCGGCAACAAGCGCATCGGGAATAAGCTCTTGACGAACATACGGCGGATTGCCGACCACGAACGCAAATTCGGACGGTAGTTCGGTTAACAGAAAATCGCCATGAACGAGCCAATGGTTCGTGAGCGCCGTTGCGTCGGCACGGTTGATCCCCGCTTCGCAAAGCTGCTGAAGCAGCTTGGCCCGGGTCGATTCGAAAGTATTTCGGTGGAGTTCGACGGCACGGATGCAGGATGCCAGGTTCTGTGCCGGAACAGGCTCTCTTTGACGCCGCCACGCTTCGAGAAGCCGCTCAACGGCGACAAGAAGGAAGTCGCCATCGCCAAAGGACGGTTCCAGAAGCGACAGTTCGTATAGCGGCTGATCGGCGGTGTAGCCCACAAGGTCGAGGATGAATTCGACGACCTCACGACGCGTGAAGATCGCGCCTCGCGCTTCCGCGCCGGCCTGCGACAGACGCTTGAGTGCATCTGCCACGGGGCAGAAGCCGGGTAAAGAGGCTTGGCTCGTCAGCGACGGCGAGTCGCGCAAGGCTTCGATCATCTCACATGTCCCTGGCAACCGTTGCAACCGTTGCGGATCTCAACCTGGATGCGAATCGGACGCCCGAAAAACCCGGCGTCGATTTCTCCTCTGCGGTTCGCGCCGGGAGCGGCGCGGGAGCGGTTCGCACCGGGAGCGGCGCGGGGGAACGCCCGCTCCCGGCGGACTCGGGACGGTAGAACTCGAATCCGGCCGCCATCGGGTGGCGGGCAAGCCCTTTGCCCGCGACCCCGGCGCCGACCGGCCCGAAGGTTGTATCCCCGGCCATCTCCGCCCCTTCCCCTATGTTCGGCCCCGTTCGACGGCCTGGCCGGGGACGGTTTCGGGCCGCCAGCGCAGCTTCGGATGCCGCGCGGCCCCGGTCTCGTCGAAGCGCCGCCGCGGCGCATCCCGCGGCGCGGCGTGGAACGGCTCGGCATCGCCCGATTTCGCGCGCTCCGCCAAGCCGCGCACGGTTGCGATGAAGTGGTCCAGGCTTTGCTTGCTCTCGGTCTCCGTCGGCTCGACCAGCAGCGCGCCGTGGACGACCAGGGGGAAGTATATGGTCGCCGGGTGGTACCCGGCATCGATCATCGCCTTCGAAAAATCGAGCGTGGTCACCCCGGCGCCCTTGAGGAACCGGTCGTCGAACAGGGCCTCATGCATGCACGGGCCGTCATAGGACAGGCTCAGGACATCGGCGAGGCTCGCCCCGACATAGTTCGCGTTCAACACCGCGTCCGAGGAGGCTTGGCGCAGTCCGTCGATGCCGTGGCTCATCATATAGGCGAGCGCGCGGACGAACATGCCCATCTGGCCGTGAAAACCCTTCACGCGGCCAAACGGCCTTGCGCCGGGCGCGCCCTGGCTCCGGGTCTCGACCAGGGTGAAGCCGTCCGGCCCCTCGACCACATAGGGGACCGGCGCGAACGGCGCCAAGGCTGCCGAAAGCGCGACCGGTCCGCTGCCCGGGCCGCCGCCGCCATGCGGGGTCGAGAAGGTTTTGTGCAGGTTGAGGTGCATGCAGTCGATGCCGAGATCGCCCGGCCGGACGCGACCGACGATGGCGTTGAAGTTCGCGCCGTCGCAATAGAAATAGGCGCCGGCCTCGTGCACCGCCTCGGCCTGCTCCAGGATCTCGTCCTCGAACAGCCCGCAGGTATTGGGGTTGGTGAGCATGAAGGCGGCGACCTCGTCATCCAGCGCCGCGCGCAGGGCGGCGAGATCGACCCGGCCGCGCGGGTTCAACGGCACCGCCTCGACCCGGTAGCCGCAGATCGCAGCGCTCGCCGGGTTCGTGCCGTGGGCCGAATCCGGCACCAGCACGCGGCGCCGCGCGCCGCCGCCGGCCTCGAGCGCGGCCCGGATGGTCATCAGCCCGGTCGACTCGCCGTGGGCGCCGGCCGCCGGCGACAGAGCGATGGCGGGAAGACCGGTGAGCTGTCGCAGCCATTCGGCCAGCCGGTCCATCAGCGCCAGCGCGCCCTGGACGGTGGAGACCGGCTGCAGCGGGTGGATGTCGGCGAAGCCGGGCAGGCGGGCCATCTTCTCGTTGAGTCGCGGGTTGTGCTTCATCGTGCATGAGCCCAGCGGATAGAGCCCGCTGTCGATGCCGTAGTTCTTCTGGCTGATGCGGGTGTAGTGGCGCACGACCTGCGGCTCGGAAAGCCCCGGCAGGCCGATCGGCCCGGTGCGGCCGAGCCCGCCCAGCCGGTCGGCGTGCGGCGGCGGCTCGGGCAGATCGACGCCGCAGCGCCCCGGCGCGTCCTGCTCGAAGATCAGCGGCTCCTCGAAGTGAAGCCCGTGATGGCTGGGTCCGCTCATTTCAGAACTTCCGTCAGGGCCGCCTCGAAGGCCGCCATGTCGTCCTCGGTCGCGGTCTCGGTGACGGCCACCAGCATCAGCGGGATCGCCGCATCCTCATCCGGCAACAGGCGGGAGACCGGCACCCCGCCCAGCACGCCGCGCTCGGCCAGAGCCTCGATGACCGGCGCGGCCGGCCGGTCCAGCCGCAAGGTGAACTCGTTGAAGAAGGACGAGCTCGCCACCGCCGCGCCGGAAATCCGGTCGAGCCGCCCGGCAAGCCGGACCGCGGCGGCGTGGTTCAGCCGGGCGAGCCGCGCGAACCCCTCCTCGCCCAGCAGGCTCAGATGGATCGAGAACGCCAGCGCGCACAGCCCCGAGTTGGTGCAGATATTGCTGGTCGCTTTCTCCCGCCTTATGTGCTGCTCGCGGGTGGCCAGGGTCAGCACCCAGCCCCTGTTGCCTTCAATGTCCAGCGCCTCGCCGGCGAGCCGTCCGGGCATCTGGCGGACGAATCTCTCGCGGCCGGCGAACAGCCCCACATAGGGCCCGCCGAAGCTCAGCGGATTGCCCAGCGACTTGCCTTCCGCGGCGACCACATCGGCGCCCATCTCGCCCGGCGAGCGCACCAAGCCAAGCGCGACGACCTCGGTGACCGCGACCACCAGCAGCGCCCCGGCCTCGTGGCAGGCCCCGGCCAGCGCGGTCAGATCGCGCAGGCGCCCGAAGAAATCCGGGTACTGGACCACGACGCAGGCCGTCCGGTCGTCGATCGCCGCTTGCGCCGCCTCGAGTCCATCGTAGTCAAAAGCAAGCGCCTCGACCTCGACCGGCTGGAACGCGAAGCCGGTCTCGGCGACCGCGCGATAATGCGGATGCAGCCCGCCCGAGAGCACGACGCGGGCCCGCCTCGTCACCCGCACGGCGAGGCTCGCGGCCTCGAGGCAGGATGTCGCGCCGTCATACATCGAGGCGTTGGCCACATCGAGCCCGGTGATCAGCGCGACCTGGGTCTGGAACTCGAACAGCGCCTGTAGCGTGCCCTGCGCGAACTCCGGCTGATAGGGCGTATACGAGGTCAGGAACTCGCCGCGCTGGATCAGTGCATCGACGCTCGCCGGCACATGGTGGCGATAGGCTCCGGCCCCCAGGAAGGACGGCGCCGATCCCGCCGGCACATTGCGCGCGGCCAGCGCCTCCAGCGCGCGCTCGACTTCGATTTCGCCGGCATGGTCCGGCAGATCGAAACGCGGGTCGCGAACCGCTCGAGGCACGTCGCGGAACAGGGCTTCGATCGAGGTCGCGCCGATCGTGGACAGCATGGCGCTGCGATCGGGCCCGGTGAGCGGCAGATAGCGCATGCCGGAGTCTCCGCGGCGGTTTCCAGTGGATCAACCGAGACATTCGAATCTCCCGGCCGATGACGATCTGGCGATCAGGACGCATTAAAATATCTCGATAAGTTTATCCATCGACATGAAACCAGTGGTTCGAAGCGAAAGATTCGAACCACTAGGGCGCGCCGGTGAATGCTTCGTAGGCGGCGGCGTCCATCAGGGCCTCGATTTCGCCCGGGTCGGACATGCGGATTTTGAGGAACCAGCCCTCGGCGGTCGGCGCGCGGTTGACCAGGCCGGGATCGTCGGTCAACGGCTCGTTGACCTCCACGATCTCGCCGGTGACCGGCGAAAAGATCTCGCTGGCCGCCTTCACCGATTCGACGACGGCGGCTTCGTCGCCCTTCGCGACCGCCTTGCCGGTCTCGGGCAGCTCGACGAAGACCACATCGCCGAGCTGCTCCTGGGCGTAGCCGCTGATGCCGATGACCGCAACGTCGCCCTCGACGCGTACCCATTCGTGGTCTTTGCTGTATCTGAGATCAGCCATTGGCGGAGCCTCCCTGGCGTCTTGCGTAGCGATGCGGAACGAACGGCAGCCTTGCCAGGCGCGCAGGCAGCGGCTTGCCGCGGACGACGACCCGGACCGGCGCGTCCTCGCGCGCGGCTTCGGTGGCGATGTAGCCCATGGCGATCGGACCGCCCACGCTGGGCCCGAAGCCGCCGCTGGTGACCTCGCCCAACGGGTTTCCGTCGGCGTCCCAAATTTCGGTATGGGCGCGCGCCGGCGCGCGGCCTTCGGGCAGGATGCCGACCCGGCGGCGCGGCGGCGCGGCGGCAAGCTGGCCCGCGATGACCTCCGCGCCGGGAAAGCCGCCCTGCTCCCGCCGGCGGCGGGCGATGGTCCAGGCGAGCCCCGCCTCGATCGGCGTCGTCCCGGGCCCGATGTCCTGGCCGTAGAGGCACAGCCCGGCCTCCATCCGCAAAGTGTCGCGCGCACCCAGCCCGGCCGGGGCGACGCCGGGCGCTTCAAGCAGGGCGCGGGCGATTTTTTCCGCGTCCTCGCCGGGGACCGAGATCTCGAAGCCGTCCTCGCCGGTATAGCCCGAGCGCGCGATCGCCAGCCGGACGCCGTCGATCACGAAGGGCGCGGCGGACATGAAGCCGAGCGCGGCGGCCTCGGGCGCGACCGCCGCGATCGCCTCGGCCGCGCCCGGCCCCTGCAGCGCGATCAGCGCCCGGCCGGCAAGCTCCTCGATCTCGCAGCCCGGCGGCAGGGCGGCCGCGATATGGGCGATATCCCCGGCCTTCCGGGAGGCGTTGGCGACGATGAAGAGATACGCGCCGACATTGGTGACGATCAGGTCGTCGATGATGCCGCCGGCCTCGTTGGTCAGCATCGTGTAGCGCATCCGGCCCGGCGCCAGCCCTTCGATATCGGCCGGGACCAGCGCTTCGATCGCCTGCACGCGCGCATCCCCGCCGAGCGTGATCTGGCCCATGTGCGAGACGTCGAACAGGGAGGCGGCCTTGCGGGTGTGCAGGTGCTCTTCGAGGATCCCGGCGGGGTATTGGATCGGCATCTCGTAGCCGGCGAACGGCACCATCTTCGCGCCGAGCGCACGGTGAAGCGCATTGAGCGGGGTCAGCCGCAAGGCTGCTTCGTGGGGTACGCTCACCGGCGCCTCCGACAAACGGCACGCATGCATCGCGCCGCGCGCCCTCTCTGTCGGTGGACCTGAGAGATTCACCCGCCCGACCGCAGCCGGTTGCGAGCTTACCCCTTCGGTGAGGCCGCCCCGCCCACGACGAGCCGGCCTGCTTTCCAGAGACACATCCCCCTGCGGTCCGTTTGCCTGAGAGTTTCCAGGGCGCTTGCTCCTTCGGCGCCGGCGGACCGCCGACCTCTCCCGCAGGGTTCGACTGTGTAACGCAGCGATCGGCCATTCGGGCCGAACGGGACGCATCTTATTGCCTGGAGTCCGCGCGTCAACATCGAGCAGGTCCGGGCCGAGTCGCCGCCGCGACGAAACCGCCGCGCCGCCACGGTTAGCGCGCCCGGGACGATGCATGAGACGATGCATGGGACGACGCATGGTATGACGCATGGTATAAGGGACGGTAGCCGGTCGGGTTGCCGGTTGCGGCCGGGGTACGGGACGGACGGGCGCCTTGGCGAGAACCAGATCCGGAATGATGACCTTTCTCGGGGCGTCGGTCATGCTGACGTTCGCCGCGTCCGCGGCGACCTATATCCAGTACCGGAGCTTCGATCCCTGCGTCTGGATGGAGCAGGACATCGCCGAGGACTCCGGCCTGCCGCGGCTCGCCGCCAAGGCCCGGATCAAGAGCCAGTTCCTGATCGACGGGATCGTCCACCCCGACACGCGCCAATGCGTGCTGGCCTGGTGGGAATTTCGCGCCGGAACTTCCTCCGGGGGCTCGTAAGCCACACGACGATGCCGGGGAAGAGCGCGCTTACTTGCGGTTGGCCGCGAGCCAGGAATCGACCAGCGCCACCGTGCGGTCCACCTCGTCCGATTGCAGCCCTTTCTGGGCGGCGATGGTGCGCACCAGGCGGTCCGCCCGCTCGATATTCTGCGCGCCCGCGGCGAGCGCGCGCGCGGCCGAGGACGGCCTGATCAGCCCCTGGGCGGCGCTGGCGTATTTCTCGAACGGCACCTGGTCGGCTTCGCTCGCGCCGAGCGCGCGGCAAAGCGCGCCCACCCACGCATAGACCGAGCGCGACGCCTCGATGTCGCCGTGGACGGCATCGCGGATCGAGCGCATGTCGTCCTGCTGCACGCAGCGATAATTGCCTGTCAGAAGCATCGACCATTTGGCCAGCGGTACGAAGACCGAATCGTGCACCCGGAGCTTGACCGGAAGCTCGATCGCGCCCTGGCCGTCGTCGAAGCGGACCGCCTCGATATCGGCCTCCAGATCGCGCAGAATCGCGGTATGCGCGTCGGCGCCGAACCGGGCGACCTTGAAGTTGGTCGGCAGGCTCACCTGGAGCACGTTCGTCTTCTCTTCAGGCGGGCGGAAAGCCTGCGGATCGGGGCTGCAAAGCGTCAGCAGATCGGGATCGAAGCTGTCCCAGATACCGGCATCGGTGTAGCAGCCGGCGAGCGCATCGGTGTCGAGGCCGGGAATCCGCTTCAGATAGGGCGGCGGCGGCATGTTCATGATCGACATGCACGGCGCCCGGGACGTCGCGACCGCGTCCAGAAGCTCGCGCACGCCGGGCGCGCGGTACTGCGGCTCCTGCATGGCCAGCGCGATCAGATCACAGGCCGAAGGATCGGCATCGCCGGGCGTCGTCGCCGACAGAGCGCCGGGCAGCCGACGCGAATCGATCTCGACCAGATCGTCGCGCGCCTTCGCCGGCATACGGACCTTCTGGCCCTCGGCGTTGATCAGCGCCGCCTCCTCGGGCAGGCAGACCAGCGTCACGGAATGGCCCGCCAACGCAAGCTTGATGCCGAGTAGCGAGCCGTAGGACGCCCCCAGGATCAGCGTGCTGTATGTCGCACCCACGTTCGCCTCCAACCGTTTCAAAGATTCCAGACCGCAATCCGCCCGGATTGCGCGGCCGGGATCAGCGCGGGCCGCGGACCGGCCGCGCGCCGCGCTGATTGTAGTCGAGCTCCGCCGCGGTCAACTGGTGGCCGATGAAGATGTTGAAGTCGCTGCTCGCCTGGCCTTGCTCGAGCGGGATCTCGACCGAGATCCCGTCGCGGAAGAGCACCCGGTTCTGGCCGGTCTCGAACTCGACGGCGACCGGGAACCGCCGTTTGCCGGCCGGCTGCGGGTGGAACTGCGGGATGGCGACGAAGTACTCGAACCCCGCCTTGCGATCCCGGTTGGCCGGTCCGCGCTCGATCGCGAACTCCAGGATCAGCTCGACCTCGACCTTCGTCTCGTCCTTCTCGTCGACCTCGCACCCGCCGCGAAAATTCGCCAGACGCGCGCGAAAGACAATGTCGGTCACGTCGCGCCCGGGTCCGGGGAGGAAACGCACCAGCTCGTTGGCGTATTCCAGGATATCCACACGCGGGCAGACCTTGCGCGCGCGCCGGTCGTCGCCCGCGCAACCGGCGAGCAAGGCCGCGGACAGCGCCAGCGCGATCGACCGCACGATTCGCGGCCGGATGGCCCTTCCGGCTTCCGGCGGCCGCGCCACGAGCTCAGACGTTGCTGTGGGTCCCGTCGCAGACCGGCTTGTTGGAGGTCCGCTTGCAGCCACAGAACCAGACCTTGCGGTCCGCCTTGGCGGCGTACTGCACCGGGGTCAGCCCGGTCCCCTTGTGCGAGCCGTCGCAGAACGGCTGGTTGGCGCTTCGGCCACAGGCGCACCACCAGTATTCCGTGCCCGGTTCGACATCGACGCCATAGGGCTCTTTCTGCGCGATCACCGGCTCCGCCATCGGTACCTTCCTTTGCCGCCGTTCCTGTATTACTTAGGTCGTGCCCGATTGGACGATCGGGCCGCCGCCGCTGCGGCGGATTCTAGTGAAGGCGCCGGTCATGCTCAAGGCGCCAGTTCGAACGGGCCGCCATCGATGCCGAAGCCTCCGCTGACGATCCTGCTGGCCGGCCCACGCGGGTTTTGCGCCGGCGTCGACCGGGCGATCAAGATCGTCGAGCTGGCGCTGGAGAAATTCGGCCCGACGGTCTATGTCCGCCACGAGATCGTCCACAACCGCCACGTCGTCGAAGCGCTGGAGGCCAAGGGCGCGGTCTTCGTGGAGGAGCTCGAAGAGGTCCCCGACGGCGTGCCCGTGGTGTTCAGCGCCCACGGCGTCGCCAGGGCCGTGATCGCCGAAGCCGATCGCCGGGAGATGTTCTCTCTCGATGCGACCTGTCCGCTGGTCACCAAGGTCCACGTCGATGCGCGGCGCCACGCCGGGGAGCAGCGCCAGATCATCCTGATCGGCCATGCGGGCCACCCCGAGGTCGTCGGCACCATGGGCCAGCTCCCGCCCGGCAAGATCGTCCTGGTCGAGACGGTCGGGGACGCCGAGGCCGTCGAGGTCGCCGACCCGGAGACTCTCGCCTACGTCACCCAGACGACCCTGTCGGTCGAGGAGACCTCGGAGATCGTCGCGGTGCTCACCCGCCGCTTCCCCGGCATCGCCGCGCCGCACAAGGAAGACATCTGCTACGCCACCACCAACCGCCAGGCCGCGGTCAAGGAGGTCGCCCGGCGCTGCGACGCCCTGGTGGTGATCGGCGCGCCGAACTCGTCGAACTCCAACCGGCTTGCCGAGGTCGCCCGCGACAGCGGGTGCGAGAAGGCGCTGTTGATCCAGCGCGCCGCCGGGATCGACCGGGACTGGCTCGACGGCGTCGCGCGGCTCGGCCTCACCGCCGGCGCGTCCGCGCCGGAGATTCTGGTGCGCGAGATGATCGATCGTTGCGCGGAATGGTTCGAGGTGACGGTCGAAGAGGTGGTGCTGATCCGTGAATCGGTCGAATTCTCCCTGCCCCGCGTGTTGACGGCCTGAGACGGACCGGCGCGGTCTGCAATGGCGGTCTACACGGATGTCTCCGACGAGGACCTGGAAGGCTTTGTAGGCCAGTACGATCTCGGCGCCGTGCTGACGTTCAAGGGGATCGCCGAAGGGATCGAGAACTCGAACTATCTGCTGCGGACCGAGCGCGGCGCTTTCATCGTGACGCTGTATGAGCGCCGGGTCGAGGCGCGCGACCTGCCGTTCTTCCTCAAGCTGATGGAGCATCTGGCGGCCAACGGGATCGCCTGCCCGACGCCGGTGCATGGCCGCGACGGTCACGCTTTGCGCACGCTCTGCGGCCGCCCGGCGGCGATCGTGACGTTCCTCAACGGCATGTGGGCGCGGCGACCCTCGCCACGCCATTGCGAACAGCTCGGGGCTGCGATGGCGCGGCTTCACCGCGCCGGAGAGGGGTTCGGGCTGGCACGCGCCAACGCGCTGGGCGTCACCGCATGGCGGACATTGTTCGAGCCCTGTCGAAGGCGGAGCGATGAGATTCTCTCCAGCCTGGCGGAGGAGATCGACGGCGAGCTCGCCTTCCTGGAGCACTCCTGGCCGGGCGAGGCGCCGAGCGGCCTCATTCACGCCGATCTGTTCCCCGACAACGTCTTCTTCCTCGGCGAGCGCCTGTCGGGGCTGATCGATTTCTATTTCGCCTGCAACGACCTCTACGCTTACGAGATTGCGATCTGTCTCAACGCCTGGTGCTTCGAGACCGGCGGAGACTTCAACATTACCAAGGCCCGCCGCATGATCCAGGCCTATCGCGCCGAGCGTCCGCTGAGCCGCGAGGAAATCTCCGCGCTGCCGGTGCTCGCCCGCGGCGCTGCGCTGCGCTTTCTGCTCACCCGACTGCACGACAGGCTGTTTCCGGCCGAAGGCGTCACGGTCCGCCGGAAGGACCCGCTCGAATACCTGCGCAAGCTGCGCTTCCACCGCGGACTCACGGGCGCCGGCGCTTACGGGCTCGATCCATGAGCGGCGGAACGGGGACGGTGGAAGTCTTCACCGACGGCGCCTGCAGCGGCAATCCCGGTCCGGGCGGCTGGGGCGTGCTGCTACGCTATGGCGGCGCCGAGAAGGAGCTCTGCGGCGGCGAGGAAGCCACGACCAACAACCGCATGGAGCTGATGGCCGCCATCCGCGGGATCGAGACGCTGAAGCGGCCTGCGAGCGTCATCCTGCATACCGACAGCACCTATGTGAAGGACGGCATCACGCGGTGGATCGTCGGTTGGAAGCGCAACGGCTGGAAGACCGCGGCAAAGAAGCCGGTCAAGAATATCGATTTGTGGCAGCGCCTCGATACCGCGCTCGCCCGGCACAGCGTCGAATGGCGCTGGATCAAGGGCCATTCCGGCCACGCCGGCAACGAGCGCGCCGATGCGCTGGCGCGCAGGGGACTCGCCGAACGCGGCGAGGCCGGCGCCTAGCTGCGCCCGACCCTGCCTGAACCCGAACCGGCCTGAACTGTGACTGCCTGTGCCGGCCCTGCCTGCACCCGGACCAACCTGCACCTGTACCGCCATCCCTACGACTGCCCCATAGCCAAGAGAGGCCGGGCGGTTGAACCGCCCGGCCTCTCCTCGGGGACATCCCTACTTCGCGGCAGGGATGTTGTCGGTCGAAACACCGTACTCATCGAAAAACGCAATGAGCTTGGTGCGGTCGGCGGCCGTGAAGGACGAGTCGATCTGGACCAGACCCTCGTCGAGCGCCTTGCGGAAGTCCTCGGCCAACTCCCGGGACCGACGCTTACGCTTACCACATGCCTTGACCTGACCATGCGTGGTCCCGCCGATGAACTGCTTGGTGATGATCTGGTAGCCCGGCAGAATCCGCCCCTTCGCCACGATCTGGTCCAGCAGCGTGCCCGCGTCGCTCACCTCGAAGCCGCCGCCCTCTTCGAGGTTGAGCCGGGTGACCGTGCCGTCGTCGACGATCATGGAATAGCGCCTGGAACGCACGCCGAGGCCGCGCTCGACCAGATCGAGTTCGAGGTCCAGCGCCCCGGCGAAGCTGCCGCTGCCGTCGGCCAGCATCATCACCTTGTCGCCGACGTTCTGGCTCTTGCCCCAGGCGTCCATCACGAAGATGTCGTTGACCGACACGCAGGCGACGGTGTCCACACCTTTGGCCTTGATGGCGCCGGCCTGGTCGACGAAGCCCGGCAGATGTTTGGCCGAACAGGTCGGCGTAAAGGCGCCGGGAACCGCGAACAACGCGACTTTCTTGCCGGAAAATAGCTCCTCGGTGGTAACAGGCGCCGGGCCGTACGCGCCCATCGCCGTCAGCGTCACGTCCGGGATCCGGTCCCCCACCTTGATCGTCATCGCGCTTCCCCCTTTGTGCGAAGAGTCCGAGCCTGAGATAGGGCATCGCCCCGACGATGTCACGCGCTGTGGGGCGCTCTGTGAGTCGGGCGCTCTGTGAAGCGCACCGTGGAGCGCGCCATGGCGCGCGACGCCTTACCGCTTCGTCGCCGCGGCCGGCCCGCCGGTCTTCGCCCCGGCGCGGGCAAGGGCGTCCATGACCGCCTTTTCGGTCAGGATTTCCGGCAACGGAATTCCGCCGGGGCTGTCCGGACCGTAGACCACGTTGAACGGGATGCCGTAACGGCCGAAGGACTTCAGATAGGCGGCAATCTCATCGTTCGGGCGCGTCCAGTCGGCCCGCATCGCCGAAAGCTCCGGCGCGCCCAGCCGGTCGCTCACCGGCGAGGCGTCGAGCACGAGCGCCTTGTTGACCCGGCAGGTGATGCACCAGTCCGCCGTCACATCGACGAACACCACCTTGCCGGCGGCGACCTCGCGGGCGATCCGCGCCCGGTCGAAGTCCGTCCACTTGCCGGCCGCGGCCTTGTTTTGGCCGGGGCCGGCGCCGGGCCAGACCGCCAGCGCCAGCGCGAGAGCCGCCGCGGCGCCGGAGATGGCGAATCCGGCGCCCGACCGCGCGCGGACGGCGGAGCCGACGAGCGCGAGTCCGACGACGAGCGCGACCAGGGCGATGCCGATCGCCGCGGCCCGTCCGGCGCCGGTCTGGACCGCGAGCACGCTCAACAGCCAGATCGCGGTGACGGCCAGCACGACGCCGAGCACGTGGCGCAGCGTGACCATCCACGGCCCCGGGCGCGGCATCCGGGTGGCGATCCCGGGAAAGGCCGCGACCGCGAGATAGGGCAGGGCCAGACCGATCCCGAGCGCCAGGAACACCGCGTAGATCTCCAGCGGCCCGCGCGAGAGCGCAAAGCCCACCGCGGTGCCGAGGAACGGCGCCGAGCAGGGCGTCGCCAGCAAGGCGGCAAACGCCCCGGTCAGGAAATGACCGCCGATGCCGTGGCCGCTGCCGCCGGCGGCGAGGGCGAAATCCGAGATCGAGCCGGGCAACCGGATCTCGAAGAGTCCGAACAGGTTCGCCGCGAACAGCGCGACGATCAGCGCCATGAAGACCAGGAACAGCGGCTGCTGGAACTGGATGCCCCAGCCCGCGGATTCGCCGGCCAGGCGCAAGGCGACCGCACCGCTGCCCAGCGCCAGGAACGAGACCAGGATTCCGGCCGAGGATGCAAGGAAACCGGCCCGCACCTCGCCCGGCTGCCCGCCGCCATGACCCATCACGGACAGCAGCTTGAGCGACAGGACCGGCAGCACGCAGGGCATCAGGTTCAGGATCAGACCGCCGAGGACCGCAAGCGCAAGGATCACCGCGAGGCCGCGCGCCGGCGGCGCGGCGGCCGCCGGCGCGCCGAGCACCACACTGCGCTCGATCGCCCGGTCGCCGTCTACCGCGGTTAGGCGCATCTGACGGCCAACCAGCGATTCGGCCGGCGACTCGGCCAGCGACCCGGCCAGCGACTCGGCGGTCTTGGGCGGAGCCAGCGCCGCGATCCGAATGAGCGCGGCCCTGCCGCCGGGCTCGAGCCTGTATTGCGGCGCACCGAACGCCCAGCCCTCGGCGCCTTCGACATAGACGTCCGGCTTGGCCAGCGGCGCCTCGGCGAGGAGCCGCAGCTCGATGGCGGTGGTGGTCGCGCCGCCCACCGCGGCGGCGGCCTCGATGCGAAGCGGGCCGTTCTCGCCGGTCACGGGCACCCGCGCCCGATAACTCTCGATCAGGCCCTGCTCCTGCGACGAGGTCTCCGGTCCGGCCGGCAGCGTAAAGGCAAGGTCGGCCTCGTAAGGCACGCAGATGTCATCGCAGGTCAGGTAGGGCACCTTTGCCCGCAAAGTGACCGCCTTGCCGGGTTCGCGCACCGCGACGGCGATCGGCAGGACCACCTCGCCGGCGTAGCCCAGCGTCTCCAGGCCGAGCACCGAGAACCGCTTCGGCGCCGGCCAGGACAGGCGCGCCTCGGCCAGATTCCGGGAGCCGGCCCAGCTCGGCCGGGGCGGAAAACCGGCATCTCCCGGCGAGCGCCAGTAGATCTTCCAGCCCTCGTTCATCCTGAAATGGAGGCCGGCCTGCACGGTCCGGGTCTGGCCGGCGGCGTTCGATGCGGCGATCAGCCGCACCGCGCCGTGCTCGGTCCGCCACCAGTCGGAAGCGGCTGCGTGCGCCGGCCCGGCGCCCGGCATCGCCAGGGCCGCCGAACCCAGAAACGCCACCCTCAACAAGCGGTCGACAAAGCTCCTGACAGCCACGCTCACACCATTACCTGTTGTCGGGATGTTGGGATATAATCCATCGCGTAGCTGCCGAGAGGCGCGGTCCACCAGGAAGGCCGCTTCGCCTCCGGTATATAGGACCATGGGTGCTCACGCGGTCGTAAAATTTGCGTGTCGACCCATCCCGCCTTGCGGCGAGCCAGGAGCGACGTGACCGCGCAAAGAGGGCGTTATGAGTTCGGATGACGGTAACCAAGGCTATTTGACCGGACAGCTTCTCGTCGCCATGCCTCAGATGGAGGATTCGCGATTCGTCAAGACGGTCATCTACCTGTGCGCGCATACCGCGGACGGCGCGATGGGGCTGGTCGTCAACAAGCTGATGGAGAACGTCGATTTCCCCGATTTGCTGGAGCAGCTCGACATCGCCTCCGGCGGCGGCAAGAGCATCAACGTCCACTTCGGCGGCCCCGTCGAGACCGGCCGCGGCTTCGTCCTGCATTCGGCCGATTTCGTCGAGGACGCCACGCTGGTCATCGACAATACGGTGGCGCTGACCGCCACCATCGACATTCTCAAGGCGATCGCGGCCGGCAAGGGTCCTCAGCGCAGCCTGCTCGCGCTCGGCTATGCCGGCTGGGGACCGGGCCAGCTCGATGGCGAGATCCAGCGCAATGGCTGGCTTTCGGTGCCGGCCGACGCGGCGCTGGTCTTCGAGGGCAGCCACGAGGATCGCTGGGAGCGGGCGATGGCCAAGATCGGCATCAATATCAACATGCTTTCCGGCGACGCCGGCCACGCCTGACCGGGCGCGGCTAAGCCAGGCCTGCGCGGACCGCCTCGTAATCCGGAATGCCGGAGACCGGGCCGATCGCGGCCAGTGTCGGAGGGCCTGCGCGCAGCCGCTCGCCGACGCGCGCGACCGCATCGGCATCGACCGCATCGATCCTGGCGATCACCTCGGGGATCGACAGCGGGTGGCCGTAGACCAGGGTCTGGCGCGCGATCTGTTCGGAGCGCGCGGCGGTGCTCTCCAGCGACATCACGATATCGGCCTTGAACTGAGCGCGGGCGCGCTGCAGCTCGGCCTCGCCGATGCCCTCGGCCATGGCGCGGACATGCCGGCAGATCAGCTCGACCACCTCGGCCGCTTCCTCCGGGCCGGTGCCGGAATAGACGCCGAACGTGCCGGTATCCGCAAAGGCCGCGCCGAAGGTGTAGATCGAATAGACCAGCCCCTTGTCCTCGCGGATATCCTGGAACAGCCGCGAGGACATGCCGCCGCCCAACGCCGCGGACAGGATCGACATCGCGTAGTAGTCGGGGTCCTCGCAGGCCAGGCCCTCCAGGCCGAGCACGATGTGGGTCTGCTCCAGATCCCGGTCCCGGCGCGCCTCGCCGCCGGCATAGCGCGCCGGCTCCGGCGTCGCGCCGCCGGCCGGGGCGAGCCCCGGGAAGACGGCGCCGGCCTGCTCGGCGAACCGGCCGTGGTCGATCTTGCCCGCGGCGGCGATCGCCATGCGCGGCGCGGTGTAGTTCCGCCGCATATAGTCGATCAAGGCCGCGCGCGGGATGCCGGCGACCAGCTCCGGCGTCCCCAGCACCGGCCGGCCGACCGCCTGGTCGGGGAAGGCGGCCTGCTGGAACAGATCGAAGACCAGATCGTCGGGCGTGTCGTTGGCCTGGCCGATCTCCTGCAGGATCACCGTGCGCTCGCGCTCGAGTTCGGCCGGATCGAAGACCGAGCGCTGCAGGATGTCGGCGATGATGTCCAGCGCAAGCCCCTCGTCGCCGGCCAGCACGGTGGCGTAATACGCCGTGAACTCGCGCGAGGTGTAGGCATTCAGGTGCCCGCCGACCGATTCGATCTCCTCGGCGATGGCGCGGGCGGACCGCCGGCTCGTGCCCTTGAAGGCCATGTGCTCCAGCATGTGGGCGACGCCGTTGACGTCCTTCGTCTCGTGCCGCGTGCCGACATTGACCCAGGCGCCGAGCGAGACCGTCTCGACTGCCTCCATGCGCGCGCTGAGCACCCGCAGGCCGTTGGCGAGCGTCGTCGTCTCGACATTCATGCGGCGCCCCGCAGCAAGACGCGCTCCCGGATGTGGGTCTTGAGCGCGGCGACATCGTTGCCGAGAACGTCGAACCGCTCCGGAAGCTCCATCAGGCGAGCGAGCCGCGGCGGCAATGACGGGCGCTCGCCCGTCGCGGCGGCGACCGCATCGGGGAACTTGGCCGGATGCGCCGTCGCCAGCGCCACCAGCGGAACCGCCGGATCGCGCCGCTTCGCCCGGCCGACATCGACGCCGATGGCGGTATGGGGATCGAGCGCGACGCCGCTCGCGGCGAACTCCGCTTCGACGATCCGCGAGGTCTGCCGGTCGGTGCGGCGGTCCGACGCGAAGATCTCACGCAGCGCGTGCATCGTGGCGGTATCGATCGTCAGCCGGCCCGACTGGCGGAAGCTTTCCATCGTCCGGCGGACCGCGTCTCCGTCGCGCTGCAAGATGTCGAACAGCAGCCTCTCGAAGTTGCTGGAGACCTGAATGTCCATCGACGGGCTGATGGTCGGCGTCACCTCGCCGATGGTCATGCTGCCGCGCGCGAAGAACCGCGCCAGGATGTCGTTGCGGTTGGTGGCGACGATGAGCTGGTCGATCGGCACGCCCATCCGGCGAGCGACATAGCCGGCATAGACGTTGCCGAAATTTCCCGTCGGCACCGCGAAGGCCACCGGCCGCGCCGGCGCGCCGAGCGCCGCGGCGGCGACCGCGTAATAGACCGTCTGGGCGACGATCCGCGCCCAGTTGATCGAATTGACCGCGCTCAGCCTGCTTTCGGCACGGAAGGCGCGGTCGGCGAACAGCGCCTTCACCAGATCCTGGCAGTCGTCGAACGTGCCCTGGACGGCGATGTTGTGGACGTTGGCCGCATCGACCGTCGTCATCTGGCGGCGCTGGACCTCGGAGACCCTGCCTTCCGGGTGCAGCACGAAGATCTCGATCGCCTCGCGATCGCGGCACGCCTCGATCGCCGCCGAACCGGTATCGCCGGACGTCGCCACCACGATCGAGACCCGTTCGCCCCGGCGGCGCAGGGCGTGATCGAACAGCCGGCCGAGCACCTGGAGCGCGTAGTCCTTGAAGGCCAGCGTCGGACCGTGGAACAGCTCCAACAGCCACTCGTTGGGGCCAAGCTGGACCAGCGGCGCGACCGCGGCATGGCCGAAACCGGCATAGGCGGCGGATGTGATGTCCGCCAGGGTCGGCTCATCGATCGCCGGCATCGCAAACGGCGCCATCAACCGGCACGCGACCTCCGGGTAGGGCATGGAGGCGAAGGCGGCCAGATCCCCGGCCTGCAGGGTCGGCCACGTCTCCGGCAGATAGAGGCCGCCGTCCGGCGCCAGACCGGTGAGAAGCACATCCTCGAAACCGAGCGGCGGGGCCTCGCCCCGCGTACTGAGATAGCGCACCGTGTGACCTTCCGCGTGACCTTCCGCCGGGTACGGGCGCATATAGGCGCTAATTCGCCCCCGGAGCAACCGGCAGGGCGAACCGGGGGCTCATCCGATGGCGGTCGCCCGCGGAATCGCGCCGTGACCCCTGTTTGGGGCCATCGGCTCAATCGGCCAGATAGCGTGCGCGGAGGTGCCGCTTGAAGGACCCGGCGCCGAGCGGCGCGCCGGTGGCGGCTTCGAGCATTGCGTCGCTGGACGGCAGGAGCGAGCCCTTGCGGTGGATGTTCTCGCCCAGCCAGCCGGTCAGCGGCGCGAAATCCCCGGCGGCGATCGCGTCCGGAATTCCCGGATCGGCGTTCCTGGCCGCGGCGAAGAGCTGGGCTGCGGCCATCGCGCCCATCGTGTAGGTCGGGAAATAGCCCCAGGCGCCATCATACCAGTGGATGTCCTGCAGGCAGCCGGCGGCATCGTCGGGCGGACGGATGCCGAGCAGCCGCTCCATGCCGTCGGACCACGCGCCCGGGAGTTCGGCCACGCCAAGCTCGCCTGCGATCATCGCCCGCTCCAGCCGGCAGCGCAGGATGACGTGGGCCGGATAGGTGACCTCGTCGGCGTCGACGCGGATCAGTGTGGGCTCGACGCGATGGTAGTGGCGGCGCAAATTCGCCTCCTCCCAGGCTGGCCCGGAGCCGGCGAAGGCCTCGCGCACCCGCGGCGCAAGGAAGCCGATGAACTCTGCGGACCGACAGGCCTGCATCTCGACGATCAGCGACTGGCTTTCGTGCATCGTCATCCCGCGCGACCGGCCGACCGGCTGGCGCCGCCATTCCCGCGGCAGGCCCATCTCATAGAGCGCATGGCCGGTCTCATGCAGGACCGCCATCACCGACTGGGCGAAATCCCCGGCGTCGTAGCGCGTGGTGATGCGGACATCGTCGGGTACGCCGCCGCAGAACGGGTGAAGACTGGTATCGAGACGGCCGTGGTCGAAATCGAAGCCGAGCCGCTCCATCAGCTTCAGGCAGAGGCGGTGCTGGGCCTCGACCGGGAAGGGTCCGTCCAGGGGCTGCGGCGCCGGCCGGGACGCCTGGGCCTCCAGAACCTCGGCCAGGAATCCGGGCAGAAACGCCGCCAGGTCGTCGAGCAACGCATCGGTGCGATCGGCGGCGGCGCCGGGCTCGTAGGCATCCATCAGGGCTTCGTATGTCGTGCCGCCGAGGACCGAAGCCTTGGCCTCGCCGGTCGCGCGCACGAGGTCCAGCACCGTCTCCAGATGCGGCCTGACGGCCGCGAAATCGTCCTCGGCCCGCGCCGCGCGCCAAGCCATCTCGCAGTCGGCCTCGGCGCGCGACCGCGCCTCGACCAAATCGGCATCGACCGCTGCGGCATGCGCCCAGGACCGGCGCATCTCACGCAGGTTGGCCGACCGCCAGCCGTTCCCGGCGGTCTCGGTGGTGGCCTCGGCGGCGGCCCGGTCGAGGCGTTCGGCCATGCCGTCCTCGACCAGAAGCTCGTGGTGGATCCGCTTGAGCGCGGCGAGTTGCTCCGACCGGGCCGCGGCGCCGCCGCCGGGCATGTTTACCGCCATATCCCAATGGAGCACGCCGATGGTCTCGCGCAGCGCGTCCAGCCTCGCAAACCGCGCCTCGAGGGCGGAACAGGCGCTCTCAGGCGGCATCGCCGGTCCGGCTCCTCCGTTCGACAGGACAGACGATGCAGATCGCCGCCGGCGCGGCGACCGGGCCGTCCCCGGCGATCGTGCATTGCAGGCGCTGATTGTGAACCTCCATCGGTGCGCGCGAGGATAGCCGGGCTGCCGGGACCGCGTCCACCCCGGCGCCGGGCGTCGCGGCGCGGTAAGCCGGCTGACGGCGCCCCGCCGCGGGCCGGGCGCGGCCGGTTCGGGGGTGACACCGGGCCCGGCCGGGTCCATATAGGGAGCCGAAGCGCCATTACGAAGGGAACCGATGTGGCCGATCTGGCAACCACCGACGAGCTGTTCTTCGATCGCACCGGGCTCGACCGCGCGCGGGTCGAGCGCACGCTTGCCGATGCGCTGGCCGGCGCCGATGACGGCGAGCTGTTCATCGAGTACCGCCAGTCGGAGGGGCTGGTCTTCGACGACGGCAGGTTGAAGACCGCCTCGTTCGATACCAGCCAGGGCTTTGGCCTGCGCGCGGTGGCGGGCGAGACGACCGGCTACGCCCACGCCGCGGAGATCTCCGAGGCCGCGATCGAGCGTGCGGCGCAGACCGTCAGGGCCGTCCGCGCGGGTTACGGCGGGACCGCCGCCGAGGGCCCGGCAGCGACCAACACGTCGCTCTATGCCGAGGCCAACCCGCTCGGAGAAGTCCCCTTCGAGGCCAAGGTCAAGCTGCTGCAGGACATCGACGCCTATGCCCGCGGGCTGGACGCCCGGGTCACCCAGGTCGTCGCCTCGATCGCCGGCGAATGGCAGGCGATCCAGATCATCCGGGCCGACGGCCGGCGGGCGGCCGACATCCGCCCGCTGGTCCGGATCAACGTCGCGATCGTCGCCGCGGACGGCGACCGGATGGAGACCGGCAGCCACGGCGCCGGCGGCCGCACGTCCTATGGCGCCTACCTGGCCGAGGATTCCTGGAAGGCGCAGGTCGACGAGGCGCTGCGCCAGGCGCTGGTCAATCTCGAATCGGTCCCGGCGCCGGCCGGCGAGATGCCGGTGGTGCTCGGTCCCGGCTGGCCCGGCATCCTGCTGCACGAGGCGATCGGCCACGGGCTCGAAGGCGACTTCAACCGCAAGAAGACCTCGGCATTCGCGGGGCTGATGGGCGAGCGGATCGCCGCGCCCGGCGTCACCGTGGTCGATGACGGCGCCATAGCCGACCGGCGCGGCTCGCTCAGCGTCGACGACGAGGGCACGCCGGGCCAGAGCACCACGCTGATCGAGGACGGCGTCCTGACCGGCTACATGCAGGATCGGCTGAACGCCCGGCTGATGGGCGTCGCGCCGACCGGCAACGGACGGCGGGAGAGCTTCGCCCACGCGCCGATGCCGCGGATGACCAACACCTGCATGCTGTCGGGCGAGCGCAGCAAGGACGAGATCATCGCCGCGGTGCCGAAGGGGCTGTACGCGGTCAATTTCGGCGGCGGCCAGGTCGACATCACTTCGGGCAAGTTCGTCTTCACCGCCTCGGAGGCCTATCTGATCGAGGACGGACGGATCGCCGCGCCGGTCAAGGGCGCGACCCTGATCGGCAATGGTCCCGACGTGCTGACCCGCGTGCGCATGATCGGCAACGACATGACGCTCGACCCCGGCGTCGGAACGTGCGGCAAGGACGGCCAGGGGGTGCCTGTGGGGGTCGGACAGCCGACGTTGCTGATCGACAACCTGACGGTCGGCGGCACGGCGGCCTGAGAGCGGCTCACAAGCCCCGGCATGTTTTCCATGCCGCGGACGGTGCCGGTGATCGTCCCGGTCGATAGCGACAAGAAGGTCGCGGCGCCCACGCGCCGTAGGGCTCGACTGCAAGTGCGATCCGGTTCTACGACAGGTCGTCGGCTCGCGCAATGGAGACGGACAAGCCGGTATCCCCGGCAACGGAAAGGGCAAGCCAAGCCACGGCAATCATGAAGCGCATTGTGTGCCTGGCCAACTCCCGAAAATTGAACGGCCGTTGTATCGCAGGCAAGGAGTGGCAGGACAACCGGCCGGGAGAGTGGATTCGACCTGTTAGCGATCGGGAAAACGAAGAAGTCTCGAGTACGAACGCCAGTACGAAGACGGCAGTGATCCACGGGTTCTCGACATCATGAGGGTCCCCTGTCGTCTCACAGGCCAAAGAACCATCAACAGGAGAACTGGCTGATCGATGCCGATCGTTACTGGATCAAGGAGCGCACCCTTTCCCGGAGTGAATTGCGGCGACTCGTCGATCGGATCGAATTTTTGTGGACAGATGGGTACAGCACCCGAGCTGGTCGCAACGACAGGATTCCGCGCGTCGGTGAACTCGTTGGGCGATTCACTACGTCTGATCCATGTGGATCATTTGCACCTCTCCGTGTTCAAGCCTGGAGAGGAATTTGGTGAAGAGGCGGGTGCAGGGGCGATTTTTGCACGCTGGAACGGACTATGCGCGGATCGGATCCTTTCTATGAGCGCGCGTATCTCGCAAACCCGGACGGCGAATACGAAATTGGCGAGGCCTTCTTGACAATCAGTCTGGGAGAACCGTACGAGGGCGCGTGCTACAAGCTCATAGCGCTATCATTCAGCCTGGAGAGGCGGCGGGGCCATCATGCGGGGCGAGCGGTTCTGACGATCGGGCACTCCAATCACTCGCTGGATACCTTCGCAAGCGGACATGGTTCAGCGCGGACAGATGTGCGTTCGGCCCCCTATAGCCGATTCAATCCGCAATTCAACCGCGAGTCGCTCAAAGACGGAACAAGCCGCAATATCGGACGCGAACTCGGCCGATCGGACGACGGAAAGGGCAAGCCACGCCACGGAGGGCCTCGAACGCGTGGCCCAAGGGGCAAAGAAATACCGTGTCGCGCTGATGTGTGCGGAGAAGGAGCCGCTCGAATGCCACCGCACCATCCTCGTCGGTCGCAAATCATCCTCTGCGAGCGCTGGAGCCGCACGAAGAAACGATGGACCGGCTTGTGTGCCTGGCCAACTCCCGAAAATTGAGATGATAAGCCGTCAGATAAAATCGGGCGAAACGCTCCATGAAGTTGTTTACCATCGGGTTCACCAGGAAAACCGCGGAACGCTTCTTCGGATTGCTCGGCGAATCCGGGACCAGATGCATTGTGGACGTGCGGATCAACAACGTGTCGCAGCTCGCGGGCTTCGCGAAGAAAAACGACCTCGACTGGTTCCTGCGGAAGATTTGTCGGATAGAGTACATTCATCTGCCGGAACTGGCGCCGACGAAGGAGCTGCTGGATGACTACCGGAAGCGCCGGTGCGATTGGAACACATATGCGGCTCGGTTTCTGGACCTCATGCGTCAACGCCGCATCCAGGAGACAATTCCGAGGGAGGTGGTTGCGGAGGGCTGCCTGTTGTGCAGCGAGGACAAGCCGCATCACTGTCACCGACGGCTCGTGGCAGAGTATTTGAAGCGCCACTGGGGAAACGTCGAAATCGTCCACCTCGGGTGTCCGCCCGATCCGTCCCGGCGGCGCGCCGACACCGCAACGCCGGACAAGCCGCACCCCGCGCCCAGGAATGAGCCCTGCCGAGTGTCTCGCCACCTCGTCAAATAAGCCCAAGCCGAATAACCCCAGAAGGTGTCGGCAGTGGGACAAAAATCTTTGCGAACGGTCTGGGTGAACGGTCTGGATTTTGGGCCAAAAATCCAACCGGAATCGGGCTGGAAATTCGGGCCGGGACCGGCGGCGGGGCGCGCGCGGCTGTCGAGGCGATGGCAAACCGGACGGATCGCCCGGACGGCCCGATCCTCCCAGCGGCGTAGCATGACGCCGGCGCCGGACATGAGGCTTGTTAGCGACAGAGGGGCTTGACGCGGCTGGCCGACCACGCATAAGGTTTTGCATGGTCGGGAGCGTCGTGCGATAGTAGCCGGACCGGCCGAAGCCAGGAAGGAGAATGAGACGTGAAAAAGATCATCGAGGCTGTCACCCCCCCCCCCCCCCCCCCGCGTGAGGGATAGCAGCGCGGAGTCGACGCGCTGGACCCGGCCGATGATCCGCGAACTGGGCCGCGTCACGGGGACGGAAGCCGGCCCAC
The DNA here is from genome assembly GCA_965202905.1 of Alphaproteobacteria bacterium. GTDB lineage: Bacteria > Pseudomonadota > Alphaproteobacteria > MPNO01 > MPNO01 > CAYFYS01. The sequence continues at coordinate 3,060,244 of OZ241868.1, forward strand.
ATTCAGAGCACTCCGAGACTGCTTTTCATAACGTAGAGTCGTAGGATAGCGCGGCGATCAGGCTTGGCGCTACGGGTTCCATGCCGGACAGGCGCCCGACGCCCTGAAGGCCCTCGGCGGACGGACTCCCGAAAGTCTTTCGACCGACGAACGGCCGGCCGGAGCCCTCCCGTCTCACATGTCCTGATCCGGGGCGTTCGCTCGACGTTTCCGGGGAGGTTCCGCAATCGTCCTCCCTGCATCCGGCAGGGGCAAGTCCGGGTAGGGCATTCCCGCCGTGTCCGGCGTCTCTCTATCGGCGCATCCCGATCCAACGCCAACCCGACCGCCGCGAAGCCGGTCACCGTGGGCGGCAGCGGCGGCGTGGACCCTGCCCGAACGGCCGTGCAGGATTACCGGCCCGTCTTCCTCACGGGCGCGGCCGACCCCACGACCCCGCCCGGATTTACCGCCGTTTAAGCGCCCCTGAAACGCCCCGAAATTCCCCGTTTACGGCCGGTTCAAGCCCCGTCCAAGCCCGGATTCGCAAAGACTTTCGTCTACCCCGCCAAAATCCCCCCAACCCCCTGGGTTTCCGGCACCTTCCCGGCATCTTCCGGATTCACAAAGACTTTCGTCCCCCTACAGTGTCGGCAGCGTTCCGGACGACCTCCTGCATGACCGGGGCGGGGCCGGTCGATGACTAATATGCGAACTCGCGGAACAGCGGGTCGATGCTGCCGTTCCAGGCGTTGTGGAAGCGTTCGAGCTTGGCTTCGGCCGGGCAGTAGCCACGGCGGACGATCTCATCGAGCGCGCCGAGGAAGCCTGTCTCGTCGTCGCCGACCCGGTCGAGCCGCGCGCGGGCGCGCAGGCCGGCATGCGCGATCTCCAGCACTTCGCCGGCGACCTCGCACAGGGTCCGGCCGCGGAACGGGGTGTGCAGCGCCTCGATCGGCGTCCGGCTGCGCAGCATCCGATGCTCCTCGATCGTCCAGTCGCCGATCATCTCGCAGGCGGCATCGAGCGCCGCGCCGTCGTAGAGCAGCCCGACCCACAGCGCGGGCAGCGCGCACAGCCGCCGCCACGGCCCGCCGTCGGCCCCGCGCATCTCGATGTAGCGCTTCAGCCGCACCTCGGGGAACAGCGTCGTCACATGGTTGACCCAATCCGACATCGTCGGGACCTCGCCCGGCAGGATCGCGAGCTTTCCGTCCAGAAAGTCGCGGAACGACAGGCCCGAGGCGTCGAGATACTTGCCGTCGCGGTAGACGAAGTACATCGGCACGTCGAGCACGTAATCGACATAGCGCTCGAATCCCATGCCGTCCTCGAAGACGAAGGGAAGGATGCCGCAACGGTCCGGATCGGTGTCCTCCCACACATGGCTACGGTAGGAGTAGTAGCCGCTCGGCCTGCCCTCGACAAACGGCGAGTTGGCGAAAAGCGCGGTCGCGACCGGCTGCAGCGCGAGGCCCACGCGGTACTTCCGGACCATGTCGGCCTCTGAAGCGAAGTCGAGGTTCACCTGGACAGTGCAGGTCCGCACCATCATGTCGAGCCCGAGATTTCCTTTCCTGGGCATGTACTCGCGCATGATGCGGTAGCGGCCCTTGGGCATCCACGGCATGTCTTCGCGCTTCCATTTGGGGTGGAAGCCCAGGCCGAGCAGGCCGACGCCGAGTTCGTCGGCGACTTCCTTGACCTCGGCGAGATGCGTGTGGACCTCGTCGCAGGTCTGGTGGATGGTCTCCAGCGGCGCGCCGGACAGTTCGAGCTGGCCGCCCGGCTCCAGCGAGACGTTGCAGTCGCCCTTGGTGAGCGCGATCGTGTTGCCGTTCTCGGTCACCTTCTTCCAGCCGAACCGCGTGAGCCGGTCGAGGAACGCGCCGATCCCCCAAGGCCCCTCGTAAGGCGCCGGCGCGAGGTTCTCGGCGTGGAAGACGAACTTCTCGTGCTCGGCGCCGATGCGCCAGTCGGCCTGCGGCTTGCAGCCGGCTTCGAGGTATTCGACCAGCTCGCGCCGGTCTTCGATCGGGGCTCCCGTGGCGGATGGAGGCGCGGCCATGCCCTGGCTCTATCCCCGCCCTAGCGCGGCCCGGCCGCCGCATCGGCGTCGTCGTCGGCCGCCCAGTCACCCCGGATAGCCTGCCGACACGCCAGCGCGGCCAAGGCCGCGGTCTCCGCGCGCATGAGCCGCCGGCCGAGGTCGATCGCGATGACGCTTCGGTGCGCCCGCAGCCGCGCCCGCTCGTCGTCGTCGAAGCCGCCCTCCGGCCCGACCAGGATCGCCGCCGGCGCCGGGCTCTCCTCGCCGAACACCCGGGCGGCCGGGCGGCCGCCGCCGGTCTCGTCGCACCAGTAGAGGCGCCGGCGGTCGGGCCAGTCCGCCAGCACGGACGCCAGCGGGGCCGGCGCGAAGACCGCCGGCACGCTCAGCCGGCCGCATTGCTCGGCCGCCTCCACGGCGTTCGCACGCAGCCGCGCGAGGCCGACCCGCGCGGCGTTGGTCCGCGCGGTGGTAACGGGCCAAAGCGCCGAGGCGCCCAGCTCGGTCGCCTTGCCGGCCAGAAAATCGGTCGGCGCCCGCTTGATTGGGCTGAACACCAGCCACAGATCGGGCTCGGGCGCCGGCGCGCGCGTTGCCGCGCCGAGCCGGATCGAGCAGCGGCGCTTGCCGATATCCTCGATGACCGCGCCGAACTCGCCGTCGGTCGCGTTGAAAACCGAAAGTGCGGCGCCGCTTCCCATCCGGAGCACCGTGCCCAGGTGGTACACGCGCTCGGGGGCCATTTCGATCACGCGCTCCGGCATCAGTGTCTCATCTAGGTGAACCCGGACGTTGGGCATCTGTGGTTTCGGTTCCTTTGGCGCCGGCGCGGACGGCGCGAGGATATGATCGTCCCGGCAAGCCGAGCCGGATATAGTCGGGCGCGCGCCAAAGAGCAATATCGGGCTTCGATGTCGAGGTTGAGCCAAACGTCGGCGAGCGACATCCCGCGCGGCGGCTGGGTCGACCGGTTCGCGCCCGCCGCGCTGCGTCCCTATGCCAGGCTGGCGCGGCTCGACAGGCCGATCGGCGCCTGGCTGCTGCTGTTCCCGTGCTGGTGGTCGATCGCGTTGGCCTCGCCCGACCCGCTGTCCTGGGCGAGCCTCCGGCTGTTCGCGCTCTTCGGCGTCGGCGCGCTGGTCATGCGGGGCGCGGGCTGTACCTACAACGACATCTGCGACAAGGATTTCGATGCCCGGGTAGAGCGTACCCGGGACCGGCCGCTGCCGAGCGGCGAGGTCTCGGTGCGGGCGGCGGTGGTCTTCCTTTCGGGCCAGCTCGCGCTGGGCCTGCTGATCCTGCTGTCGCTGAACAGGTTTGCCATCTTCGTCGGCGTCGCCTCGCTGGTTCTGGTCTTCACCTATCCGCTGATGAAACGGGTGACGTTCTGGCCTCAGCTCGTCCTCGGTCTGACCTTCAACTGGGGCGCGTTCCTCGGCTGGGCGGCGGTGCGCGGCGATCTCGGCTGGGCGCCGGCGCTGCTCTATGCCGGCGGCATCTTCTGGACCCTGGGATACGATACGATCTACGCCCACCAGGATCGGCGCGATGACCCCGGCGCGGGGGTCAAATCCTCGGCCCGGGCGCTCGGGCTGGGCAGCAAGCCCTGGCTGATGCTCTTCTATATCGTCGCGGCCTGCCTGTTGGCCGTTGCCGGGCGCGCCGCCGGCATGGCCTGGCCGTTCTTCGCGATTCTCGCAATCGGCGCCGCGCAACTCGCCTGGCAGGTCGCCGCCGTCGACATCGACGCGCCCAAGGACTGTCTTGCCAAGTTTCGTTCGAACAGGCTGTTCGGTTGGCTGATGCTGGCGGGCGCGGTCATCGCCCAGCGCGCCGCGGCGTAGGCCGGGTCCGGTCGGCCGCGCCGGCCTCCAGGTCCCGGATCAGCCCCTCGGCGTCGGCCAGGTCCTCCGGCCGGTTGAGGTTGAAGAACGGATCGACGGGCCGGGCGGAGAAGTCCTCGATCGCCAGCCCGTAGCGCGCGGTCCAGCGGTCGACCTTTCTGATCTTCTCCTCGACGACCGCCCGGCGCAGCGCCCCGGCCAGCGCCACGGGCCACAGGGCGAAGACCGGGTGGTCCCGGCCTGCGGATCGGGCGCAGGCGAGTTCGGCCCCTTCGGCGTCCATCCGGCGGCGAAGCCGGGCGACGAGGTCGCGCGGCAGGAAGGGCGCATCGCAGGCGAAGCTCGCGACGTGGGTGTAGCGCGGCGTATGCGCGGCCGCCCAGTCCAGCCCGGTCAGCACGCCGGCCAGCGGTCCGGCAAATCCTTCGACCGAATCGGCGGCGACCGGCAGCCCGGTCGCCGCGAACCGCGCCGGATCGCCGTTGGCGTTGAGCACCAGCGCCTCGACCTGCGGCGCGGCGCGTTCGATCACGCGGTCGAGGATCGTCCGCCCGCCGATCGGCCGCAGCGCCTTGTCACCGCCGCCCATGCGCCGGGACAGCCCGCCGGCCAGGATCACGCCCGCGACGCGCGGCTCAGCCGGCATGGCCCGCGCCGATCGGCGCGCCGTCGAGCACGATCGGCCGATTGCCCAGCGCTTGCGCGAGGAGCGCGGCATCTTCGGCCGCAAGCGCGCTCGGATCCTGCTCCAGGCTGAGGACATCGGCAAAGGGATCGGCCGGGACGCCCTGGATATTCTCGCACGCCGCGAGCCCCGCGCCGGCGGCGACCCGCGCCTCGAGCCGCTCCTTCAGCGCGCCCTCCACCAGATTGAGCCGGTCGGGGGTGAAGTCCTCGTCGCACCAAGCGACGAGGAACGCGGTCCGCATCGCCTCGCGCGCGGCGAGCAAAGCGGCCGGCTCGAGGTCGTTATAAGCCGCAAGCCGCGCGCCGGCGTCGCCGGGGAAGGCCGGCCGACCCCGCGCGTCGCGGAGCGGGGTCTGAAGCGCGAGCATTGCCGTCAGATGCTGGTCGATCCGGTTCAGGACGTTCTTGCTCTGGCCGACATAGCTGACCGAACGGCCGCCGTCGTAGCGCTTGACACGGAGATAGACGCCCGGCGCTGTCAGCCCCTCCAGCGCGCCCGGCTCGGCGGGGAAATTTCCGGCCCCGATGGGTCCCTGCCAGCGAAGCCGCAATCTCACGGCCTATTCCCCGACGCTCGCCTTGCGCTGGATACGGCGCGGCTCGTCCTCGACCTGTTTGGGATCAGCGTCGTAGACGATCCGATGCTGGCCGGCCAGCGCGATGAACCGCTTGCCCTTGGCGCGGCCGATCAGGGTCAGGTCCGCCTCGCGCGCGAGATCGACCCCCCAGGCGGTAAAACCCGAGCGCGAGACCAGGACGGGGATGCGCATCTGGACGGTCTTGATAACCATCTCGCTGGTCAGCCGGCCGGTGGTGTAGAACATCTTGCCCTCGGACCCGATGCCGTGGAGACGCATGTAGCCGGCGATCTTGTCGACCGCGTTGTGTCGGCCGACGTCTTCCATATAGACCAGCGGCCGGTCCTCCTGGCAGAGTACGCAGCCGTGGATCGCGCCGGCCTCGAGATAGAGGCTGGGTGTGGTGTTGATCTTCCTGGACAGCGCGTAGAGCCAGGACGTATGGATTTTGACGCCGGGATCGAGCGTCACGGTTTCGAAGATCTCCATCAGGTCGCCGAAGGTCGTCCCCAGCGCGCACCCGGACGTCCGGGTGCGCTTCTTCAGTTTTTCCTCGAAATTCGTCTCGGTCTCAGTGCGGACGACGACGGTATCGATCTCCTCGTCGAACTCCACGCCGGTGACGACATCGCGCGCGCGCAGCATGTTCTGGTTGATCAGGTAGCCCACCGCCAAGCAGTCGACATAGTCGCCGACGGTCATCAGCGTGACGATCTCCTGGCCGTTGAGGAAAAGCGTCAGCGGCCGTTCGACCGTCACCGAGGTCTCGATCGGCTTGCCGTCCTGATCGACGCCGGGCACGCGCCGGGTCAGGCGCGCATCGCCCGGGTCCGGTCTGATGAGGTATTCATCCACCCCGGGACTATGCGCGCCACGGCATCGCGCGACAACCGCCGCGCGGTGATCGGCCGGCTTTGCGAGACCCCGAACCGGACCCCGAAAAAGCGCTCCGGGGCGGCGACGGCGCGGGCCAGGGTGCGTTTGCGGGGCGGCTGAAGGCGTGTCCCGGCGGCCGGCCCCTTCCCTTTCGCGCACTCCTCCCTACAATTACAGTTATCGCAAATCCTCGGGGCTCGAGTCGCCGAGCGTCGCGTGCAGGTGAGATGCCATCCATGTCCGTTGCCCCGCTGATCGATCCGTTCGATCGCCAGATCTCCTATCTCCGGGTATCGGTGACCGACCGTTGCGACTTCCGCTGCGTCTATTGCATGTCCGAATCGATGACGTTCCTGCCCAAGGCGCAGGTCTTGACGCTGGAGGAGCTCGACCGGCTGTGCAGCGCCTTCGTCCGCCGCGGCGTGCGCAAGCTGCGGCTGACCGGCGGGGAGCCCTTGGTCCGGCGCAACATCATGTGGCTGATCGAGCGGCTGGGCCGGCATTTGGGCGCCGGCGCGCTGGACGAGCTGACCCTGACTACCAACGGCAGTCAGCTCGCCCGCTACGCGGAGGATCTGGTCCGCGCCGGCGTCCGCCGGATCAACCTGTCGCTCGATACGCTGGATCCGGAGAAATTCGCCGAGATCACCCGGTGGGGGCGGCTCGATCGGGTCCTGGAGGGCATCGCTGCGGCCGACGACGCCGGGCTGAAGATCAAGATCAACACCGTCGCGCTGCGCGGGGTCAACGAAGACGAGCTCGCCGGGATCGTCGGCTGGTGCGGCGCGCGCGGCTTCGACGTGACCTTCATCGAAGTCATGCCGCTGGGCGAGATCGGCGGCGACGCCCGGCTCGACCAGTACCTTCCCCTGTCGATGGTCCGCGCCGGTCTCAACCGGCGCTATACGCTGGATGAGACCGACTATTCGACCGGCGGACCGGCACGGTATTTCGTGTGCCGCGAGACCGGCGGGCGGGTCGGGTTCATCACGCCCTTGACCCACAATTTCTGCGAGTCCTGCAACCGGGTGCGGCTGACCTGCACGGGCACGCTCTATATGTGCCTCGGCCAGGAGGACGCCGCGGACCTGCGGGCGCCGCTGCGAGAGAGCGCCGACGACGCCCTCCTGATGGAGACGATCGACGACGCGATCGGCCGGAAGCCGAAGGGCCACGACTTCATCATCGACCGGCGCCGACACGGTCCGGCGGTCTCGCGTCACATGAGCGTGACCGGCGGTTAGCCCGGCCGCGCGATGGCAAGCCAGCTCCGCCCCAACACCCTGAGCCGGCGCGATCCGCTGGCCGTCCTGCACCCGTACAGCGATGCGCTCGCCAACGAGCGCGACGGCGCGCTGGTGATCACCAGGGGCGATGGCGTCCGCGTCTGGGACGAGTCGGGCAAGGACTATATCGAAGGCATGGCCGGGCTGTGGTGCGTCTCGCTCGGCTTCGGCAACGAGCGCCTGGCGCTGGCCGCCGCCGACCAGATCCGCACGCTGTCGTTCTATCACGGCTTCAACCGGCGCTCGCACGACCGGCAGATCGAGCTTGCCGAGCGGCTGAAGGACATCGCGCCGGCGCCGATGGCCCGGGTCTTCTTCGCCAACTCGGGCTCCGAGGCGATCGATTCCGCGATCAAGCTGATCTGGTACTACAACAACGCCATCGGCCGACCGGCCAAGAAGAAGATCGTCGGCCGGCAGCGCGGCTATCACGGCGTGACCGTCGCCGCGGCGAGCCTGACCGGAACGCCGCCCAACCACGGCGGATTCGACCTGCCGATCGCGCGCTTCCGCCACACCGATTGCCCGCACTACTGGCGCGAAGGCCGCGAGGGCGAGTCCGAGGAGGATTTCGCCGCCCGCTGCGCGGAGTCGCTGGAAGCGTTGATCCTGGCCGAGGGGCCGGAGACGGTGGCCGCCTTCTTCGCCGAGCCGGTGATGGGCGCCGGCGGGCTGATCGTCCCGCCGGCGACCTATTTCGACAAGATCCAGCGGGTGCTGCGGCGCCATGACGTGCTGATGGTGGCCGATGAGGTGATCTGCGGCTTTTTCCGAACCGGCAACCGATGGGGCTCGGAGACCTATGCGATCGAACCCGACCTGCTGACCGCGGCCAAGGCGCTGTCCTCGGGCTACCTGCCGATCGCGGCCGTGATGGTCAATGAGCGCGTCTATCGCGGCATCGCCGGGGAGACCGGCCGCCGCGGCACGCTGGGTCATGGGTTCACCTGTTCCGGACATCCGGTCTCGGCCGCCGTCGCGCTGGAGACGCTGGCGATCTACGACGAGACGGACATCGCCGGCCACGTCGCCTCGGTCGCGCCGGCCATGCGTTCCGGGATCGAGCGGTTCGCCGACCACCCGCTGGTCGGCGAGGTCAATGGCGTCGGAATGCTGGCGGTGGCCGAGCTGGTTGCCGACAAGGCCGCCAAGACGCCCTTCCCGGCCGGCAAGGTGGGTCCTTGTTTGCTCGCCCGGGCCGAAGAGCACGGCCTGATCGTCCGCGCGCTCGGCGACCGCATCGCCTTCTCCCCGCCGCTGGTGATCACCGGAGAGGAGATCGAGGACATGTACGCCCGTTTCGGCCGTGCGCTGGACGACACCGCCGCATGGGTCGCCTCGACTGGGCTGCGCTGAACGAGCGCACATTCAATCGACGCATTTCAAATCCGACATCCTCATCGTATGCTGTCGCACAGGGACATGCGGCGCCGGCGGGACAACGAGCGGATGGATCACGAGAATTTCTTTGCCGAGGCGGTCTCGGCGCTGAAGGACGAAGGGCGCTACCGGGTCTTCGCGGACCTGGAGCGGCTTGCCGGCGCCTTTCCGCACGCCACCAGCCACGCCGGCGACGGCGCGGCCGAGGTGACCGTGTGGTGCTCCAACGACTATCTCGGCATGGGCCAGGATGCGCGCGTGATCGCAGCGATGCACGAGGCGCTCGACCGCGCGGGGGCGGGCGCCGGCGGGACCCGCAACATCTCCGGCACGACCCATTACCATGTGCTGCTGGAACGCGAACTCGCCGATCTCCACCGGGCCGAGGCGGCGCTGCTGTTCACCTCGGGCTATGTCGCCAACGAGGCGAGCCTCGGCACGCTGGGTCAGTTCATGCCGGGCTGCGTCCTCGTCTCGGATGAATACAACCATGCCTCGATGATTGCCGGGATCCGCTACAGCAGGGCGCAGAAGAAGATCTTCCGCCACAACGACATCGCCCATCTCGACCGGCTGCTGTCCGAATGCGAGCCGGACGCCCCCAAGATCGTCGCCTTCGAGTCGGTCTATTCGATGGACGGCGATTTCGCGCCGATCGGCGAGATTTGCGACGTGGCCGAGCGTCACGGCGCGATCACCTATTTGGACGAAGTCCACGCCGTGGGGATGTACGGGCCGCGCGGCGCGGGTGTCGCGGAGCGTGACGGTCACATGAACCGACTCACCGTCATCCAGGGCACGCTCGCCAAGGCCTTCGGTGTGGTGGGCGGCTATGTCGCGGGCTCCGCGGCGCTGGTCGATTTCATTCGCAGCTACGCGGCGGGCTTCATCTTCACCTCCGCGCTTCCGCCCGCGATCGCCGCCGGCGCGCTGGCGAGCGTACGGGCGCTGAAGTCCGACGCCGCGATCCGCGAGCGCCATCAGGAGCGCGCGGAGACGCTCAAGCGCAAGCTGGCGTCGGCCGGGCTGCCGCTGATGGCCTCACCCTCGCACGTGGTTCCGGTGTTCGTCGGCGATGCGGCGCGCTGCAAGCAGGTGACCGACGAGTTGATGGCGCGCTATGCGATCTACGTCCAGCCGATCAACTATCCGACCGTGCCGAAGGGGACCGAAAGGCTGCGCCTGACACCGACGCCGCTTCACGACGATGCCGCGATGGACCGTCTGGTGGGCGCGCTGACCGAGATCTGGAACCGTTTCGACCTCAGATTCGCGGCATGAGCGCATCCGGACGGTTCGTTAAGCCGATGCAGGCACGCTGAGCCCGTGTTCGCCGACAACTCCCTTTTGCCCAAGGAGGCGATCCGGCTGGCGGGGCTGGGCCTAGTCTGCGAGCAGCCGCAGCACTATGCGGCGATCGCCGGCGCGGTCCGGCATTTCGCGAGCCGCATCGTCGGTCCTTCCCTCGAGCTCATGGGAAGCCCGATCGCGCTGCTGCGTACCGAAGGCCTGATCGAGGCCGACGGCGCGGGTGATGATCCGCCGCTGCGGATCACAGAGGCGGGACGGCGCGAGCTCGAGACGCTGCTGCTGACCTCGATCCGGGCGCCCAACAGCGATGTCGGACGGCTGGCCTTTGCGCTCAAGATGCGGTTCCTGCACCTGCTCAAGCCCGCCGAACGCCGCGATCAGGCCGAGATGATGATCGAGGCCTGCCAGGCGGAAATCGCCCGGCTCAGCGACCTCGAAGCCAATGGCGGCGCCGGCGGCGGGTATTTCGCCGACTGGCTGGCCCATGACATCGCGCTCGCCCGGGACCGCTGCGTCTGGCTCGAGCGCTTCCGCGACGCGTTACAGGGCCAACGCCCTACAGCAGGTGCTGGCCGCCGGTGACAAAGATCTCGGTGCCGGTGACGTAGCCGAACTCCCCACTGCACACCCGATAAACGATGGCCGCGACCTCGGCCGCCGTGCCCATCCGGTTGAGCGGGATGCGCGGGATCAGCGCCTCGTATTCCGGGCCGATCATCTCGGTCTCGATCTCGCCCGGTGCGACCGCATTGACTCGCACGCCGAGCGCGGCGAACTCGACCGCCATCTCGCGGGTCAACGCCGACAGCGCCGCCTTGGACGTCGAATAGGCGGAGCCCGCGAAGGGGTGGATCGAATGTCCGGCGACCGAGGTGATGTTGATGATCGACCCGCCGCCCCGGTTGAGCGCCGCCGCGAACCCGCGCGCGAGCATCAAGGGCGCGAACAGGTTGAGGTCGAACACCCGCCGCCAGCCCTCGATGTCGCCGTTCAGGCAGCCGAGCCGTTCCTGGTAGTCGGTCTTGGGCGAGACGGCGGCGTTATTGACCAGCGCGTGCAGCGGCGCGTCGCCGAGCTCGGCCGTCGCCCGGTCGACGAACCGCGCGAGGCTCTCCGGGTCGGACAGGTCGGTCGGGATGTGGCTGGTCCAGTTGGGATCGCGCTTGCAAGCCTCGGGCGCCGCCTCGCGCGAGCAGGTCAGGATGCGCCAGCCCGCGTCGCTGAACCGCTTGACGGTAGCGTGCCCGATCCCCCGGCTGGCGCCGGTCAGAACGACCGTGTTTCGCTCCGGGTCGGGCATCGGCCTGCTCAATGCGCGAGCAGGACCGGGATCTCCGCATGCGCCAGGATGTGGCGGGTCCGGCCGCCGAGGATGAACTGGCGCAGCCGGCTCTGGGAATAGGCTCCCTTGATCAGGAGGTCCGCTCCGACCGCGGCCGACTGGGCCAGGAACGCCGCGCCGAGGTCGGACGCCGCGGACTCGAAGTTGACGATGTTCGAGTCGATCCCGTGCCAGGCGAGCCGGCGCTGCAACGCTTCGGGCTTCACCGGCGAGACCCAGGCCGCCTCGGTCGACAGGATGTGGACGTTCCCGGCCTGCTCCAGCAACGGGATCGCATCGGCGATCGCACGCGCGGCCTCGGGGCTGCCTTCCCAGGCGATCGTGACGGTCTTGCCGAGCGAGGCGCCGGCGACCGGCGGCGCGACCAGGATCGGCCGCCCGGTGTCGAGCAGCGCGGCCTCGAGGGTAATCGGCGACGGCAGGGCGGCATCCTTGGTCGGCCGTCCGACGACGACCAGATCGTAGAGCCGGCCCTCGACCGCCACCTCCTCGTCCTCGCGCCCGACGACGCTGCGCCAAGCGAGCGTCACGCCGGCGCTGCCGTCGGGCTCCTCGACCACGCGCAGGCCCCGCTCGGACGCGAAGGCCTCGAACATCTCGCGCGATCGCACCGCGCGGTCGCCGCCCTCGCGCTCGGTCACCTCCATGATCTCTTCGATCATCGAGCCGTCCATGCCCTCGCCGGTATAGGGGACCAGCCCGCGCGGATCGGGCCGGATGTGGAGCACATCGATATGCGCATCGAACCGCCGCGCCAGATGGAGCGCGGTCTCCAGGACCGGCCGGCCGACATCGGGGGCGCTGATGGGCACCAGCAAGGTCCGATACCGCATGACGATTCCCTGTCTCGCGCAAAGCTGGCCGGAAAGTCGACGATTTCGACCCCCTCTGCAAGGCCGATTAAGGGTAGAGGCGCGCGGTCTCCCACCGGCCGGCCGAATCGGGGGTGTAAAGCACCCGCTCGTGCAGGCGGAACGGCCGGTCGCGCCAGAACTCGATCGCCGAGGGCGCCAGCCTGTAGCCGGTCCAGTGCGGCGGCCGGGGCACCGTGCCAGCGCCGAACTTCGCGGTGAAGGCGGCGATCCGCTTCTCCAGCGCGAACCGGCCGGTCATCGGCCGCGACTGGTCCGACGCCCAGGCGCCGATCTGGCTGCCGCGCGGCCGGGTGGCGAAATAGTCATCGGCCTCGGCATCGGAAACCCGCTCGATCGCGCCTTCGACCCTGACCTGGCGGCGCAGCGACTTCCAGTGGAAGACCATCGCCGCGCGCCCTCCCGCATCGAGCTCGACGCCCTTGCGGCTCCCGGTATTGGTGTAGAAGACGAACCCCTGCGCGTCCGCGCCCTTCAACAGAACCATGCGGGCCGACGGCGCCCCGTCGGCGCCGACCGTCGCCAGGGTCATCGCCGTGGGGTCGTTGGGCTCGCTCGCCTCGGCCTCGGCGAGCCAGTCCGCGAACCGCGCAATCGGATCCTTCGCGTCCTCGGCCATCGGCGTTTCCTGCCCGTACCGGCGCGGGCTTTGCCGGTTTGGGCAAGCGGTTAATCGATCAGCATCGATACGGTGTTATCCTATTGCAACCCAGGTGTCTCGATCTCCATTGTCGGCGCAGACACCGACGGCCGGCGCCCTGGGTGCGCCGGCGTCCAAACGAGGAAACAACCAGGATGAACAAGACACGGATCACGGTCGTCGCGGTGCTCGCCGTGGCGCTGGCGGGCTGCGCCAATGACGGCCGCGGCCAGAAGGAAACCGGCGGCGCGCTGATTGGCGCCGGGCTCGGCGCGCTCGCCGGGTCGCAGATCGGCAGCGGCTTGGGAAAGTTTGCCGCTATCAGCGTCGGCACCCTTGCCGGCGCCTATATCGGCAGCGAAGTCGGCAAGTCGCTCGACCGGGCGGACCGTCTGGCGATGCAGCGCTCGACTCAGGATGCTCTGGAGAACAACGAGACCGGCGAGGAGTCGCGCTGGCGCAACCCCGACAGCGGCCACGAAGGCACGATCACCCCGACCCGAACCTACGAGACGGCTGCGAACGAATCCTGCCGGGAATACCGGCAGACCGTGACCATCGACGGCAAGGCCGAGACGGCCTTCGGCAAAGCCTGCCGGCAGCCCGACGGAAGCTGGAAGATCGTCAACTGAGGCCGTGCCCGGTTATTGGATGGCGGGGGCGGTTCGTGTAGGATGCCGCCGCCTCCCGGCGCGGGAGGCTTTTTTCACATGCCGACAAATTTCAGCGAGGGTTGCATGTCCCGGTCCGAAGGGTTGATGGACGGGAAACGGGGGCTGATCATGGGCGTCGCCAATAACCGCTCGATCGCCTGGGGCATCGCCCGCGCGGTGTCCGGGCACGGGGCGGAGCTGGCGTTTACCTACCAGAACGACGCGCTGATCAAGCGGGTCGGGCCGCTCGCCGAATCGGTCGGATCGTCGTTCCTGTTGCCCTGCGACGTCTCGGATTCCGGCGGCCTGGACAGGGTCTTCGGGCAGATCGCCGACCGCTGGGGCGGCCTCGACTTCGTGGTCCATGCCATTGCGTATTCCGACAAGGACGAGCTCAAGGGCCGCTATATCGACACCTCGCCCGAGAACTTCGCGCTGTCGATGAATATTTCCTGTTACTCGTTCACCGCGGTCTGCAAGCGCGCATCGGCGCTGCTTCGCGACGGCGGCAGCCTGCTGACGCTCACCTTTTCCGGCGCCGAAAGGGTGATGCCCCACTACAACGTCATGGGCGTCGCCAAGGCCGCGCTGGAGGCAAGCGTCAAATACCTCGCCGCCGATCTCGGCCGCGACAATCTCCGGGTCAACGCCATCTCGGCCGGTCCGATCAAGACCCTTGCCGCCTCGGGCATCGGCGACTTCCGCTACATCTTGAAGTGGAACAAGCTCAACTCCCCGCTCAAGCGCAACGTGACGATCGACGACGTCGGCGGGGCCGGGCTCTATCTGCTGTCGGACCTCTCGTCCGGCGTGACCGGCGAAGTCCACCATGTCGATTGCGGCTACCATGTGGTCGGGATGAAGGCGGTCGACGCACCGGACATCGCCACCGTCCCGGAAGGGTAGCGCCGCCCGGGCGGGCAGGCCGGGGGCGCTGCCGTGTCGTTCAACACATTCGGACGGGTCTTCCGTTTCACCACCTGGGGCGAGAGCCACGGTCCGGCGATCGGTTGCGTGATCGACGGAACGCCGCCGGGCATCGCCCTGGAAGCAGCCGAAATCCAGATCTGGCTCGACAAGCGCAAGCCGGGCCAAAGCAGGTTTGTCACCCAGCGGCGCGAGCCCGATACGGTGGAGATCCTCTCGGGCGTCTTCGAGGGACGGACCACCGGCACGCCGATCTCGCTCCTGATTCGCAATCAGGACGCCCGCAGCAGGGACTACGCCGACATCAAGGACAAGTTCCGGCCGGGCCACGCCGATTACGCCTACCAGGCCAAGTACGGCGTCCGCGATTACCGCGGCGGCGGCCGGGCCTCGGCGCGCGAGACCGCAAGCCGCGTGGCCGCCGGCGCCGTCGCTCGCAAGATCCTGGGCCGGCGGGTGCGCATCCGCGCAGCCATGGTCCAGATGGGCGCCCACGCCATCGACCGCGCGCGCTGGGACTGGAAGACCGTCGAGGCCAACCCGTTCTGGTGCCCCGACGCCGGGGCAGCGGAAGACTGGGCGGCGCGGCTGGAGGAGGTTCGACGCACCGGCTCGTCGCTCGGCGCGGTGATCGAGGTGGTGGCCAGCGGTGTCCGCGCCGGGCTCGGCGCGCCGGTCTACGGCAAGATCGATGCCGATCTGGCGGCGGCGATGATGGGCATCAACGCGGTCAAAGGCGTGGAAATCGGCGCCGGCTTCGCCGCGGCCGGCCTGTCGGGGGAGGGAAACGCCGACGAGATGCGGATGCGGTCCGGCAAGCCCGCGTTCCTGTCCAACCATACCGGCGGCATCCTGGGCGGGATCTCGACCGGCCAGGAGATCCGCGTCCGCTTCGCGGTCAAGCCGACGAGTTCGATCCTGACCCCGCGCCGGACCGTCACCACCGGGGGCCGGAACGCCGAGATCGCCACCCGCGGCCGGCACGACCCCTGCGTCGGCATCCGCGCGGTGCCGGTGGGCGAGGCGATGATGGCCTGCGTCCTGGCCGACCACCTGCTGCTCCACCGCGCCCAGTGCGGCTAACCCAGGCTGCGTTTCGCAGGTCGGCCCGCCACCCGATCCCCTATTCGCGCTGGCGACGAATCGCGACCGGCGTGTGCTGCCCTGACTTCGCGAGATCGCCGGGCGCGGCGATTCCGCCCGCGACGGTTTCCGCGTTCATGCCTTGCGTCCGGCGACCAGCCACTCGCGGTTTCCTTCCGCGCCGGCGATCGGACTTTCGGTGAGCCCGAGAACGCGCCAGCCGGGCCGACCGCCGAGCCAGGCGGCGATCCGCTCGCAAGCCGCGGCGCGCGCGGCCTCGTTGCGGACGATGCCGCCCTTGCCGACATCGCCTCTGCCGACCTCGAACTGGGGCTTGATGAGGGCGATCAGATGGGCGCTCGGCACGGCGAGGTCGAGCGCGGGCGGCAGGGCAAGCTCGATCCCGATGAAGCTGACGTCGCAGGTGACGATGCCCGGCGGCTCGGGGATGTGCTCCGCGCTCAGATGACGCGCGTTGAGACGCTCCAGCACGACGACGCGCGGGTCCCGGCGCAGCCGCCAGTCGAGCTGGCCGCGGCCGACATCGACCGCATAGACCCGGGCCGCGCCGTGGGCGAGCAGCACGTCGGTGAACCCGCCGGTCGAAGCGCCGATATCGAGCCCGACGCGGCCGCTGACATCGATCGCGAAGCGCTCGATCGCATGTGCCAGCTTCAGGCCGCCGCGCGAAGCCCAGCGATGGGCCGGCCCGCGCACTTCGAGCGCGATGTCGGCAGGCACCGAATGGCCCGGCTTATCGAGCCGGAGGTCGGCGGAGAACACCTTGCCGGCGCGGATCAGGGCCTGCGCCTGGCTCCGGGTCGGCGCAAGCCCGCGCTCCTCGACGAGAGAATCCAGACGCTGCTTGGCGCCCTTGCGCCTAGGCCTGCTTGGGTTCCGCGGCGGCGTCATCGGCCCGCCCCAGCGCTTCGAGCGCGGTCGCCAGGATGTGGCGCGCCTGCAGGCCGGCGATATCGTATTGGAGCTGCGGCTTGTCGTGGTCGAGGAAAAGATCGGGCAGGACCATCGGCCGGATCTTGAGCCCGCGGTCGAGCACGCCGTTGACCGCGAGAAAATGTAGCACCTGCGTACTGAACCCGCCGATCGAGCCTTCCTCGATAGTGATCAGAATCTCGTGCTCCCGGGCGAGCCGCAGCGTCAGTTCCCCGTCGAGCGGCTTGGCGAAGCGGGCGTCGGCAACCGTCGTCGACAGTCCGCGGCGGGTCAGCTCGTCGGCGGCGGCCATCGCTTCCTGAAGACGGGCGCCGTAGGACAGGATCGCCACCGCGGCGCCTTCGCGCAGCACGCGGCCCTTGCCGATCGGCAGGACCTCGCCGCGCTCGGGCATCGCCACCCCGAAGCCGTCGCCGCGCGGATAGCGAAAGGCCGACGGCCGGTCGTCGATCGCCGCCGCCGTTCGGATCATGTGGACCAGCTCCGCCTCGTCGGCAGCGGCCATAAGCACGAACCCGGGCAGGCAGCCGAGATAGGCGATGTCGAAAGCGCCGGCGTGGGTCTGCCCGTCCGCCCCGACCAGCCCGGCGCGGTCCATCGCGAAGCGGACCGGCAGGGACTGAATGGCCACGTCGTGGACGATCTGGTCGTAGGCGCGCTGGAGGAAGGTCGAATAGATCGCGGCGAACGGCTTCATCCCGTCCGCGGCGAGCCCGGCGGCAAACGTCACCGCATGCTGTTCGGCAAGCCCGACATCGAAGGACCGGTCCGGATAAGCCTTCTGAAACGCATCCACCCCGGTGCCGGAGGGCATGGCCGCGGTGATCGCGCAGATTCGCTCGTCCTCGGCCGCCTCGGCCAGCAGGCTCTGGGCGAAGACCTTGGTGAAGGACGGGATGTTGGTCTTGGGCTTGTCCTGAGCGCCGGTGAAAACGTCGAATTTGGAGACGCCGTGGTACTTGTCGGTGGATTGCTCGGCCGGCGCATAGCCCTTGCCCTTCTGGGTGACGATGTGGACCAGGATCGGCCCCGATGCAGCATCGTCGCGCGCGTTCTTCAGGATCGGCAGCAGGTGGTCGAGATTATGGCCGTCGATCGGCCCGACATAGTAGAAGCCGAGCTCCTCGAACAGCGTGCCGCCGGTCACCAGGCCGCGGGCATATTCCTCGGCCCGCTTGACCCCGCGCTCGACGGCGCGGGGAAATCTCTCGGCGACGTGCCGGGCGATGTCGCGCAGCGAGCGATAGCGCTTGGATGAGATCAGCCGCGACAGATAGGCGCTCATCGCGCCGACCGGCGGGGCGATCGACATGTCGTTGTCGTTGAGGATCACCACCAGCGGCGTGTCCATCGAGCCGGCGTTGTTCATCGCTTCGTAGGCCATGCCGCCGGTCAGCGCGCCGTCGCCGATCACCGCGATCACCCGGTTCTTGCGCCCCTGCAGGTCGCGCGAAACCGCAAACCCGAGCGCCGCCGAGACCGAAGTCGAGGCGTGCGCCGCGCCGAACGGGTCGTAGGCGCTCTCCGAGCGCCTGGTGAACCCCGACAGGCCGCCACCCTGGCGCAGGGTGCGGATCCGATCGCGCCGACCGGTCAGGATCTTGTGCGGATAGCACTGATGGCCGACGTCCCAGATCAGGATGTCGTCGGGGGTGTCGAACAGATTGTGGATCGCGACCGTGAGCTCGACGACACCGAGCCCCGCGCCCAGATGGCCGCCGGTGCGCGAGACCGCGTCGATCGTTTCCGCGCGCAGCTCATCGGCCAGCGCCTTCAGCTCCTCCACGGAAAAGCCGCGCAGCTCGTCCGGCCAACTAACGCGATCCAGGTGCGGGGTCTCGACGCTCATAACGGCTCCTCGCATCAGCTTCGGCGCGTCAACACATACTCACCAAAGGCCCGCAGCGGCCGCGCCCGCCCGCCGAACGCGTCGAGCCGGGCGACCGCGCGCTCGACCAGGGCCGCCGCTTCGCGGCGGGCGCCATCGACACCCAGCGCCGCGACGAACGTCGCCTTGCCGGCGGCGGCGTCCTTGCCGACCGTTTTCCCAAGCTCGGCCTCGGCGCCGACAACGTCAAGGACATCGTCGATGATCTGGAAGGTGAGGCCGATGTCATAGCCGAATTCGCGCAAGGCTTGGCGAAGCTTCGCCTCGCCGCCGGCCAGGATCGCGCCGGCCTCGCAGGCGAAAGCGATCATCGCGCCGGTCTTCATGCGCTCGAGCCTGGCGATCAACGCATCGTCAACCGCGCTGTGCTCGGCCGTGAGGTCGATCATCTGGCCGCCCACCATGCCGTCGCCGCCCGCGGCCGCGGCCATCGCGCGCACGAGATCGCAGCGAATGGCGGGGTCCGGGTGGACCCTGGGGTCGGCCGCCAGCTCGAAGGCGAGCGTCAGCAGCGCATCGCCGGCCAGGATCGCCGTCGCGTCGTCGAAGGCGACATGACAGGACGGCTTGCCGCGCCGCATGTCGTCGTCGTCCATCGCCGGCAAATCGTCATGGACCAGCGAGTAGCCGTGGATCATCTCGACGGCCGCGGCCGTCAGCAGCGCGCCGCCGTCCCGGGCGCCGCACAGCCGCGCGCAGGTCCTGACCAGAAACGCACGCAGCCGCTTGCCGCCGCCCAGCGTCGCGTAGCGCATGGCCTCGTACAACCTGGCGCCATCTCCGACCGGCCGCGGCAGCTCTGCGTCCAGAACGGTGTCGAGCGCGGCGGCCGTCTCGGCCATCGACTCGGCCAAGCGGGGTTCGATCAGGACATCACTCAAGTCCGGCAGGCTCCAGGCCGATTGCACCGGT
Source organism: Alphaproteobacteria bacterium (assembly GCA_965202905.1). GTDB lineage: Bacteria > Pseudomonadota > Alphaproteobacteria > MPNO01 > MPNO01 > CAYFYS01. The sequence continues at coordinate 3,079,506 of OZ241868.1, forward strand.
ATCGTCGAAAGTGATCTTTTCGACCTTGGCCTTGGCCTCCCTCAGCTTGGTCTCGCAATGCTTTTTCAGCGCAATGCCGCGTTCATAAGCGCCGATCGCGTCGTCGAGCCTGCCGCCGCCCTCCTCGAGCCGGCGGACGATGGCTTCGAGTTCCGCCAAGGCGTTCTCGAAGGAAAGGCCCGGGATCTCGCTCGCAAGCGCGCTCGAACCGGCTCCGGCTTCGGCCATTTCAACCATCCGCTGTCACGGGAACCTAACGGGACAAAACCGGCCCGGCAACCCGGTGCCGACTCACGCTGCCGCGATCAGCTCCGCGACATGGGCGCCGACGCTTGCCGCAAGCGCTTCGAGGTCGTATCCGCCTTCCAGCGTGGTCACGATCCGGCCCGCGCACAGTTCATCGGCCAGCGCGCAGAGCCGCCGCGTGATCCAGGCGTAGTCCGCCTCGCGGAGTTGCAGCGAGGCCAGCGGGTCCGCGGCGTGGGCATCGAACCCGGCCGAGACCAGGATCAGGTCGGGCTTGAAGGCGGCGAGCGCGGGCAGGATTGCCTCCTCCATCCCGGCGCGAAACTCCGCCGGGCCCGAACCGCCGCGCAGCGGCACGTTGACGATGTTGCCGACGCCGCGCTCCTCGCTCCGGCCGGTGCCGGGGTAGAGCGGGAACTCGTGAGTGGAGGCGAAGAACATGTCGGGGTCGGTCTCGAACATCGCTTGGGTGCCGTTGCCGTGGTGGACGTCGAAATCGATCACCGCGACCCGGTCCGCCCCGTGGGCGGCGCGGGCGTGGTAGGCCCCGACCGCGACGTTGTTGAACAGGCAGAACCCCATGCTGCGCAGCGGCTCGGCATGATGGCCGGGCGGGCGGACGGCGCAGAAGGCATTGTGCGCCTCGCAGGCGAAGACTGCATCGACCGCGGCGACGATCGCGCCGGCGGCCCGGACCGAAGCCTCGCCCGAATCCGGCGAGACGACCGTATCGGGGTCGATCCGCGCAAGCCCCTCCTCCGGGATGGCCGCCAGCAGCGCTTCGACGAAGGCGGTCGGGTGGGCGCGGGCAAGCTGCGCGGGGCTCGCCGAAGGCGCTTCGCGGCGAACCAGCGCCGCGAACGGCTCTGCCTCGAGGGCGCGCATCACCGCAGCGATCCGATCCGGGCGCTCGGGATGGCCCCGACCGGTATCGTGTTTCGCCGAGCTCTCGTGGTGCAGAAGAAGCGTGGTCATCCCCGGTCACCCCTGGTCGAACCGGCCGACTATACGCGGCTCACGGCGGCCGGTCGCGGGTCCGACAGGGCGGCCGCTCCGAATCCCAAGGTCGTAGCCGTCTTCGATCCGATCGGGTCAGAATCGTAACCGCCCGCGCCGTCCTCGTCCCAATGGCGGTCTATGCAGCACCGGCGGCGGCGCATATGACGAACAAGGCCGTCGAGACGCGCCAAGCGGCCATGCGCACCCTGGGCGGTGCCATGAGCGCGATCAACGCCTATCCCAAGCAGGACGAAAGCGCCGCGGCCGAGATCGAGGCCAAGGTGCTGGTCGCCGCGGGTCTTGCCGGCGAGCTTCCGGCGTTGTTTCCCGAGGGTACCGGCAAGGACACTACTCGGACTGAAGGTGTCCGGCGCCAACCCCGAGATCTGGACGAGATGGGCCGATTTTTCGGCCGCGGCCGAAAATCTCGGCGCCGAGGCCCGCAAATTCGCCGGCATCGTCCGCGCCGGCGACAAGGCCGCGATCGGCGCGGTTTCGTCGCCTTCGGCAAATCCGCCTGCGGCGGGCGCCACCGCGCTTTCCGCACCAAGCGGCCCAAATAGCGCGGGTTTCTCCGGGGCTCCGATCGGGCGAACCTCACCGACGCCCGCGCTGGGCCGGACATGCAGCCCGCTAAAGCACGTCCAGCGGGATCTTCAGATAGCGGGTGCCGTTGGGCTCGGCAGGCGGAAATTGGCCGCCGCGGATGTTTACCTGGACGGCCGGCACGATCAACCGCGGCATCGCAAGCTGCGCATCGCGCTGTTCGCGCACGGCGATATAGTCTTCGCGGCCAATGCCGTCGCGGCAATGGATGTTGTCCCGGCGCTGCTCGGCGACGGTGGTTTCCCAGGCGACGTCGCGCGTTCCCTGGGCGCCGTAGTCGTGGCACACGAAAAGCTTTGTCTCCGGCGGCAGCGACAGGATCCGGCAAAGCGAGCCGTAGAGCTGTTCGGCGCAGCCGCCCGGGAAGTCGCACCGCGCGGTCCCCGAATCGGGCATGAACAGGGTATCACCGACGAAGGCCGCATCGCCGAAGACGTAACAGGCGCATGCTGGCGTATGGCCCGGGGTGTGGATGACCCGGGCCGCGACGCTGCCCAGCGCGAAGGTCTCGCCGTCGGCAAACAGGTGGTCGAACTGCGAGCCGTCGGCGACGAAGCCATCCTCGACATTGAACAGCGCGCCGAAATGGCGCTGCACGGTGGTCACGCCGGCGCCGATGCCGATCCGCCCGCCGAGCCTCTCGCGCAGGTAGGGCGCGGCGGTGATGTGATCGGCGTGCACATGGGTCTCGATGATCCATTCGACCGCAAGCCCCGCATCCTCGACCGCCGCGATCAGCCGGTCGGCCGAGCCCGTGGAGGTCCGACCGGCGTTGGGGTCGAAATCCAGCACCGGGTCGATCACCGCCGCCCGCCCCGAGCCGGGATCGGCCAGGACATAGGAGATGGAGTTGGTTGCAGGGTCGAAGAATGCGTCCACTCGTAGAGTCATGGCGTTCCCTGGGCCAAACCAGTCGCGAAGGGGAAAATATTACTGCAGATTCCCCGTCCGTTGGATTCGCGAATTCCACGCCCACGGCGAATTGACCGTTGCGGGCGGGCGGCCTATTCGTTGGCGGTCCGTGGACGCAGGCGCCGCCGCCCCGGACCCGGACACCCGGACCGGGCAGGCGTGGCGCGCGGGCGCGGCGGCCGCCCGTCACGCCAGGAGACGATTCGTGCGCCCGGCCTTTTCGGTGGTCATCTTCACGGTCGCGGCAGGCGCGGGCTACGGTCTGCTGGCCATGCTGGGCCTCCTGGCCGGGAGCGGCGTGCTGCCGTCCGGTCGTTGGTTCGCGGCCCTCGCACTTACGCTCGCGCTCGGGGCGGTGAGCTTCGGTCTGCGGTCGGCAACAGTCGATCCGGACCGCGCGGAAGCGGCGATCGGGGATCTCTCGCAATGGCGCACGAGCTGGCCCTCGCGCATCGGCGTGCTGGCCGCGGCGACCTGCGCGCCGGCGCTCCCGTTCGCCGTCGGCTGGGTGTTCTACGGCCAGACCGAGGGGATCTTCCGGCTGTTCGGGCTGGCGACCGCTCTGTTCAGCGGGCTGACGGTCTACGCGATCGGCATGGCCTGCGCCACGCGCGCGCCGATCGACGCCTGGTGCAACCGCTGGGTCGTCCCGAACCATCTGGCGCAGGCGCTGCTCACCGCGACGCTATGGCTGAATGCGCTGGTCATCCTGTTCGGCCGGCCGAGCCCCGATGTCTCCATGGTCACGGTGCTGGCACTGTTTGTCGCCTTTTACCTGAAACGCAAGTACTGGCGGTTCATCGATCTCGCCGATGACCGGACGATCTCCGCGGCCGGTGCGGCGGGCTCCCGCATCGCGCGCGCGGATGCGGTCCGGCTCCGGCGCTACGCCTTCGTCTTCCTGTTCGCCCTGCCGCTGATCCTCTCGCTGGTCGGGATGGAACGGACGGCGTGGGTCGCGGGTGCAACCGGTCTGCTCGCGGCGGTCAGCGCGAGCATCGGTCTCATGATAGAGCGCTGGCTGTTCTTCGCCGAAGCCCGGCCTCCGCCCCGGTTGACCTGACCGCGCGCAACGAACAATCGGACCGTCATGTGAGCACACACATCCGAGACGATCGAGATCCGCGGCTGCCGGATCGAGCTGTTGCGCGGCGGCGACGGTCCGCCGCTGCTGTTCCTGCACGGCGCCGGCGGGGCGTCCGACTGGGCGCAGTTCATGGACCGGCTGGCCGCCCGGTTCGAGATGATCGTGCCGAGCCACCCGGGTTTCGGCCGCCCGGATACCCCGGACTGGCTGGATTCGATGTCGGATCTGGCCTTTTTCTACCTCGATCTCCAGGATGCGCTCGACCCGGGCGAAATCCACGCGGTGGGCAACTCGCTGGGCGGCTGGCTCGCCTGCGAGATCGCGGTACGCGATGCGAACCGGTTCCGCACGCTGAGCCTGGTTGCGCCGGCGGGGATCGAGATTGCCGGCGTTCCCAAGGACGAGATCCTCCTGTGGAAGCCGGACGAGCGGGTGCGCAACACGTTCTTCGATCAGGCGCTCGCCGAACAGCGCCTCGCGGCCACGCCCGGCGAAGAGGCCGCCGACATCGCGCTCAAGAACCTGTTGCACCACCGCGCGGCTCGCCTGGCACCCGCGGCTCTGCAACCCGGACCTGCCCAAGTGGCTGCACCGGATCGCTGTGCCGACGACGATCCTGTGGGGCGCCGAGGACAAGATCATCCCGCTGCCTTATGCCAAGGCGTTCCAGGACCTCATCCCCGGTTCCCAGCTCCGCGTGATCGGGGAATGCGGGCGCCTGCTCCATCAAGAGAAGACCGGGACGTTCGTGGACGCCGTCGCGGCCAGCGCAGGAAGCAACGCATCGTTAAGTTCTATTTCCGCCACCTGATGCCCTATGGGCATCTCGACCTCGACTACGATGCGTCCTGTGAAGTCGCTTTTCTGACGCTGCCCAACAGTTATTACGACCCCGAGCTTGGCCACCGGCTCTATCACCGCTATCTCGACGAGCTCGAACTCGCCGATGCGCTGGGCTTCGACGGGGTGTGCGTGAACGAGCACCACCAGACCGCCTACGGCATGACGCCGGCGCCCAACGTGCTGGCCGGCGCGCTGTCGCGCAGCATCAAGAACAGCAAGGTCTGCGTCCTCGGCCGCGCGCTGCCGATCACCGACAACCCGCTCAGTATTGCCGAGGAGTGCGCGGGCTCGGGACCGAGTATCACGCCTCGATGGCCGACCCATCCTTCAGCCATGCCCGGTTCCAAGAGGCGCACGACCTGATCGTGTGCGCCTGGACCGAGATCGGCCCTTTCGCCTTCGACGGCAAGCATTACCGCTACAGCTACGTCAATTTCTGGCCGAGGCCCTACCAGCCGCCGCACCCGCCGATCTGGATTCCCTCCCAGGGCTCGCGCGAGACCTACGAATGGGCCGCCCATCCCGAGCGACGCTATACCTACCTGATCACCTTCAACCCGGCCGAGGCGCTCAAGCGCAACCTCGATGCCTATGTCCGCCAGGCTGGGGAGTACGGCTACCGGGCCGAGCCCGGCCAACTCGGCTGGGTGCTGCCGGTCTATGTCGCCGAGACGGACCGGATCGCCGCCCGCGAGGCGGCGCCGCATATCGAGGCGTTCTTCAACAAGTTCGTCCGCTTGCCGGCCGAGTACAAGCTGCCGCCGGGCTATTCCTCGATGACCTCCTGCCGCTACGTCATGGAGACCAAGTTCAAGGTCCGCGAGCAGTTCCTGTCCTACGAGATCCTGACCGGCAACGGCATGTTCGTCTGCAGCAGCCCGCAGATCGTGCGCGACCTCCTGGCCCGGCGGTTCGACGAGATGGGCTACGGCAACCTGGTGACCATGCTCCAGTTCGGCGCCCTGCCGCGCGAGTTGACCGAGAAGAACCTGCGGCTGTTCGCGGGCGAGGTCATGCCGGCGCTGCGGCCGCTCGGCGAGCCGGTTTTGGCCGACGTGATCACCGCCGCCGAATGAGCCGAAACCAGGCTCTGCGCTACAGGTTTATCGTCGCCCCGCTGCCGCTCCGGGCCGGCAGCCCGAACGGCGGGCGAAAGACCGCCGAGGGGGCTGATCAGTCGAGGCTGTTGGCGGGGGTGACGCCCACCATGGAATCCCGGGTCACCAACCCGGCGAGCCGCGCCTCGCTCCAGCCCTCGGTCCCCTCGGGCCGCAGCGGCAGCACCAGATAGCGCATGTCGGCATTGCTGTCATGGACCCGGACGGTGACCGCGTCGTCGACGGTGGTGCCGAATTCCTTGAGCACCGCGCGGGGCTCGATGACGGCGCGCGAGCGGTAGGATTTCGACTTGTACCAGTCCGGCGGCAGGCCCAGCACCGTGCGCGGATAGCACGAGCACAGAGTGCAGACGATCATGTTGTGGATCTCGGGCGTGTTCTCGACCACGATCAGCTCGGCCTCGCCCATGTCGATGTCGAATTCGCCCACCGCGGCGGCGCCATCGTCGAGCAGCCGCTCCTTGTAGGCCGGATCGACCCAGGCCCGGGCGACGATCCGGGCGCCGAGCGCCTCGCCGCGCGAATCCATGAATTCGAGTTGGGTGCGGATCTCGTCGGGCGTCACCACGCCCTTCTCGATCAGCAGTTCGCGGATCGCCTGGGCCATCAGCTCATAATGGCCGGTCTCGTTGACGTCGCGGTTTTCCGGCGCGACCTCGTGGTCGTGGGTATGTCCGTGAACGTGCTCGTGAACGCCGCGTTCTTCCTCGGCCATGGCGTGTCTCTCCTAGACCTTTTCCAGCCAGTGTTGAAAGACCTCCAGGTCCAGCGTGTCCTGCGCCGGGCCGCTGTAGTCCTGCCAGATCTCGCTTTGCGGGAAGCGGACGCGATAGAGGTGGCGCCGCGGCTCGCCGCTGAAGCCGTAGGCAAGCTCCTCGGGGTTGCGGAAGGCGCCGCAATAGCGCTCGATCACCCCGGTCTTGCCGCGAATGTAATAGGGCGTGCGCCGGTGGCCCGGCGGGTGGGCCGCCGCGACCCTGACCGGATCGCCGACCTGGAAGCGGCGCTCTTCGATCGCGGCCTCGCTCATGTCCCTGCCCCCAGCGCGCTGCGCAGCGCGGCCATGCGCGCGCCGACCTCCTCATGGGTCAGCACGCCCTTCTCCTCCAACAGATCGCACAGCGCCTCGGCCCAGCGCTCGAAATACTCCTTGTCGTACTGTTCGGCGGGCAGGTCTTCGAGCGCGCGGCGCATCTCATCGACCGTCATCAGCTTGTGTGCGCGCAGCGCGCCCACCGTGGCCGTGATCAGCTTCGCCCACGGTGCCGTCGGCGGCGAGTCCGGATCGACCGGCCCACCCGGCAACCCGCCCAGATCGTGTTGCCTCTGCATCTCGCATCCCGCTCCTGATTGCCACGATCTTCCATCCGCCGTGCGGATGCGTCAAGCGTGGCGCGATGGCGCGGCGGGCGGGCGCGACTCCCGATCAATCGGGCATCGGACGGGGCAGGTCCGGCGCGATATTCGGGGCTATGGTCGGCAGTTTCGCCGCCGATGAAGGCAGAGACGGCGTGCTCGCCGCCGTACCGGACGAACCGCGGTGGGTCCTCGCGCGCCGAGGGCGGTTCGGCCTTTGGGCGATCGCGGGATGGGCGTTACGATACGAGGCTCGCGCCATGGGGAGGAACAGATGCGCCTTGGGGCAGGACTGGCGGTGTTCGGCATTGCCGCAGCGGCTCTTCTCGCCGGGATCGGGGACGCCCGCGCGGATGCGATCGACGGGAGCTGGTGTTTTCGGGACGGGCGGACCTTCTCGATTCGCGGCCCGCAGATCGTGACGCCCGGCGGCAAGCGGCTGAGCGGCGACTACGACCGCCACGGGTTCTCATACGTCATTCCCTCGCCGGAGCGGAACGCCGGCGCAACGGCGGTCATGAGCCTGATCGACGACGACACGATCGAGCTCAGCATCGCGACCGGAACGGCGCGAGGTCCGATCGAGACCTGGCGGCGCTGCTCGGGCGTCATAAGCTGACGGATTGCCGGAGCGCGTGCCGCCGGCGACCCGGCGCCATGCCGGCCGCCTCCCTCGATCGCCCGGTCCCGGAACCGGCCTTCGCCCGAACCGATCTGTCGCCCGGGTGCAAGCGACCAGCGACTGTAACCGGGCAGCGAAGACGCTACCCGGCGATCTCCTTCCGCACGATTTTCGCGCCCTCGACCATCGCCCTGAGCTTGCCGAAGGCGATGTCGCGGCCGATATATTTCATGCCGCAGTCAGGTGCGACGACGATGCGCTCGGGCGGCACGATTTCGAGCGCGCGGCGGATCCGGGCGGCGACGGTCCCGGCGGTCTCCACCGTCCGATCGCCGAGATCGATGACGCCCAGAATGATCGTCTTGGACGGCAGATCCTTCAGGATCGCGACATCGAGTCCGGACTGGGCGGTCTCGATCGAGACCTGATCGACCGCGGCGGCCTCGAGTTCGGGCAGGAAGGAATATCCGCTCGGCCGGTCGTGGACGATATGGGCGTAGCCGAAGCACAGATGCACTGCGGTGGTCCCTTCGACGCCCGCCAGCGCGCGGTTGATCGCCTTGACGGCGTAGGTCTTGGCGATCTCGGGCCGCGCCTGCATATAGGGCTCGTCGAGTTGGACGACATCGATGCCGGCGCCGAACAGCGCCTTGATCTCTTCGTTCACCGCCGCGGCATAGTCCATCGCCGCCGCCTCGTCGTCGGCATAGTGGTCATTCTGGGCCTGCTGGGTCATGGTGAACGGACCCGGAATGGTGATCTTGGTCTTCCGGTCGGTGTTGGCGACCAGGAACTCGGCATCGCGCAGTTCGACCGGGCCGGTCCGCCGGATGGCCCCGGCGATTCTGGGTACCGGGTTGGCGTGGCCGGTGCGGTCGACCGCGCTGCCGGGAGTCTCGATGTCGATGCCGCCGAGCGCGGTCGCGAAACGGTTGGAGTAGCTTTCGCGCCGGATCTCGCCGTCGCTGACGATGTCGATGCCGGCTTGTTCCATGTCGCGGATCGCAGCCAGGGTCGCCGCGTCCTGCGCCTCCTCCAGCTCGGCCCCGGCAATCTTCCACATCTCGCGGGCGCGCACCCGGGGCGGCAGCCGGCCCTTGAGATTGCCGCGGTCGACCAGCCAGTCGGGCTGAACATAGCTTCCCACCACAGTCGTCGGCAGCAAGGTTTCGGCCATTGCGCTCCCCCTTCGTTTCCGCGGGCGGACTATACATGGAACTCCGGACATGGAACTCTGGCGGTTGCAGGCGCCGCGATCCGACGGCTACTCTCCGGCATCGAGTCTGCTGGCGCAGACTGGCATCGAGTCTGCTGGCGCAGACCGGCAGCGGGACGAACTGACTATGCGTGAACAATCGATCCGGCGCCATCTCGGCAACCTCGAACAACAGGGCGAGCTGATCCACTTCACCAAGCCGGTCGACCCGCGCGAGAACGTCTCTGCGCTGTCCTGGAAGACCTATGACGCCTACGGCAAGGCGGCGCTGTTCTCGAACCTGCCGGCCTTTCCGGGATGGCGGATCTGCAGCCAGGTGATCGCCGACCGCAGAAAATGGTCGATCGCGCTCGGGGCGGAGCCGGATACCCTGATCCCGTCGGTGGTCGCGCGGATCCGCAACCCGGTCGCGCCGGTGACGGTCGACCGCGGCGAGGCGCCGGTCAAGCAGGTCGTGCTGACCGGCGACGACGTGGACCTGACCGGGATCCCCGCGGTCTGGCACTCCGAGAACGATCCCGCGCCCTACATCGCCTCGGGCATGGCGATCATCAAGGATCCCGAGACCGGTATCCGCAACATGTCGATCCACCGCCAGCAGATCCTGGGGCCCGACAGCACCGGCTTCCTGATCTGCCCGCGCCACGCGCTGCGGATCTTCCAGATGTATCAGGCCCGCGGCGAGCCGATGCCGGTCGCGATGGTGGTCGGCGCCCATCCGGCGCTTTACTACGCCGCGGGTTTCACCTCGAGCTACGGGCTGGACGAGTTGACCGTCGCCGGCGCCCTGCTCGAAGACCCGATCCGCCTGGTGAAGTGCGAGACCGTCGACATCGAGGTGCCGGCGGATGCGGAGATGGTCATCGAGGGCGAGGTGTCCACCGATGAGATCACGCCCGAGGGCCCGTTCGGCGAGGCCACCGGGACCTACGCAATGGAGGGCTCGACCCAGGTCTTCCGGGTCAAGGCGATCACGCGGCGGGCGGACCCGATCTTCTATTCCATGCAATGCGGCATCCCGATGACCGATACCCAGTCGATCACCGGCGCCTGCATCGAGACCGTCGTCAGCGAGCATCTGCGCTCTGTCGAGGGCGGCCTCGATCTGCGCGATGTCCGGCTGCTCGGCATCTCCGGGCTGATGGCGATCGTCGTGAAGCTGCGGCCGCGCATCGAGGGCCAGGCCAAGACCGCGCTCACGGCCGCGCTTTCGAGCCCCTACCTCCATCCGAAGCTCGCGATCGCCGTCGACGAGGACATCGACGCCGGCGATTTGCGCCAGATCTTCTGGTCTCTGACCACCCGGGTCGATGCCGGGCGCGACGTGATCCGCATTCCCAACACGCGGATCTGGTCGCTCGACAACGTCTCGGACATCGTACCGGGGATGAGCGCAATGTACCGCATCGGCACCAAGACCATCATCGACGCGACCATGCCCGCGGCCGGCGGCCCGGCCGCGCGAGAGCGCTTTACGCCGGCGATGCCGTTCAACCACGGCTCGGTCGATCTGGCCGATTTCCTGGACTAAACACCTGCTCAAGCGTCGGGGCGACGGCCCGATGCGGCTACGCCGCGGCCCCGGCCTGCGGCCCGCCCGCGGCCAGCAGGTCCCGCCAATGGCGGTAGAACCCGACATACTCCGCCTCGTGGTCCCAGCTCGGGCACGACCGGACCGGGTTCATGCCGAGTGCGCGGGCGCCCTCGTCGGGGCCATCGACGGCTTGCTCCAGGCCGCGCGTGTACTCGTTCCAGCCCGCCGCCGGACCGTGACAGCCGGCCTGGGCGGTGTCGAGCGAGATCACGTCGTCGGATGTCGCGAGCCCGGTGACCAGAAAGAAGTCCTCGAACTTGCGGAGCCTTGCGAAGCGCGCCTCGGCCGGCTCGCCCTTGGGCGCGATGCACCAGATCGAGACTTCCGTGCGCTCGGGGCCGAGCGGGCGGTGGGTGCGCAGATGCGTCGAAGCGAGATCGTTGAGCACCATGTTCGGAAAAACCAGGACGTTGCGGCCACGGCGTAACATCCAGCCGGCCAGCGCGCCGCCCGGCGCGCGCTCGATCGCCCCGGTCGCCGGCGCCAGCGGGGCGGCCTCGGGGCTCGCGCGATCGGCCCATAGCGCGATGTGGCCGCCGCCCAGATAGTAGCAGCCATTGGCGACATCGCCGCTGATCCGCCCGGTCTCGGTCTTCAAAAGGCCGGAGACGCCGTCGCGGGCCTCGCGCGCGGCGACCGTCGTGGCGAAGTTCCGGTGGACGGTGCCGACGTGATAGCCGTCGGAGACGTTCTCGGCCTGATACTTCCAGTTGTGGTCGCAGACATAGGTCTGCGAGCCGGGCAGGATCTCCAGCCCGTCGGGCGACTGCTCGGCGAACATGTCGATGAACCAGCGTGCTTCGCCCAGATGGTCTTCCAGCGTCCCGGCAGACCGATCCAGGCAGCCGAAAATGAAGCCGCGGTAGCTGGCCACCAGCGGCACGGGTTCGAGGTTGAAGCGCGCCCGGTCGAAGTCCGGATCGGGAAACCCGGTCTCCTGGTTCTTGATCTTGATGCAACGGCCGTCGGCGTCGTAGGCCCAGCCATGGAAGCGGCAGGTCAGGACTCGCGCGTTGCCGGCCCGGCAGGGCGTCAGCACCGCACCGCGATGGGCGCAGGCGTTGAGATAGGCGCCGATCCCGCCGTCCTTGCGCCGGATTGCGTAGACTGGCTGACGGCCGATGCTGGTCGCGAAATAATCGCCCGCGGCGGGGATCTGGCTTTGGTGGCAGAGAAAGTTCCAGCGGCGCTCGAAGATCAGCGCCATCTCGGCCTCGTAGATGTCGGCGTCGTGGAACGCGCGCCGGTCGATGCGGAACATGTGCTCGTCCGGCCGGTCGTCGATGTAGCGGGCGGCATCGAAGCGGGGATGGGTCATCGCGTCCTCCCAACGGGCCTGCGAGTCTGGAGCGGCCGCGCCAGCCTGTCCACGCCTGTGAGATGGGTTATAAACGCGGTCGGGGGAGAGTGTGGATGACAGGTGACAATCTTCGCTGCGTTCTGGCCTATCGCGACCTCAGGGAGTGGATCGCCCAGGCGGATCTGCTGGGCGAGGTCCGCGTGGTCCGCGGCGCGTCCTGGCAGGAGGACATCGGCCTCGCGGCCGAGGCGGTGATCAAGCATGACGACGGACCGGCGGTCCTGTTCGAGGACGTGCCGGGCTGCGCGCCGGGCCACCGGCTGATCATGAACATCTTCGCCGGCAAGCGGCGCAACATGACGCTGGGCTTCCCGGACGATCTGTCCAAGGTCGAGCTGAGCGACGCCTGCTATTCGGCCTTCGTCAAGGACCGGCCGCTGATCCCTCACCGTATCGTCGAGGACGGCCCGGTCTTCGAGAACGCGCTGACCGGCGACGACATCGACTTGATGAAGTTCCCCACCCCGATCTGGCATGTCGAGGATGGCGGGCGCTACATCGGCACCGGCTGCTATTCGGTCACCCGCGACCCGGACGACGGCTGGCTCAATGTCGGGACCTACCGCGCGATGGTGCACGACCGAAAGTCGGTCGGCGTCCTGATGGTCCCGGGCAAGCACGGCCATGTCCACCGCGAAAAGCATTTCTCGCGCGGCGAGCGGTGCCCGATCGTGATGGTGTTGGGCTCCGAGCCCATGTCGTTTTACGCCGCATGCACCGAGGCGCCGGCCGGCGCCTGCGAGTTCGATATCGTCGGCGGGATCAGGGGCGAGCCGCTGGACTGCGTTGAAGGCAGGGTTACCGGCCTGCCGTTTCCGGCCAACGCCGAAATGGTCATCGAGGGCTATCTCACCCAGGGTCACGACAGGATGGAAGGCCCGTTCGGCGAATGGACCGGCTACTACGCCTCGGGCGAGCATCCCGAGCCGGTGCTGGAGATCGAGGCGCTCTACCACCGGAACGACCCGATCCTGCTCGGCGTGCCGCCGATGGGCGGCGGATCGGACGAGATGGGCCGCTACCGCGCGGTGCTGCGCTCGGCGATGGTCAAGGAGGCGCTGGCGTCGGCCGGCGTGCCGGACGTGACCGGGGTGTGGTGCTATGAGATCGGCTCCTCGCGCCTGATGCACGGCGTCTCGATCAAGCAGCGCTATCCGGGCCACGCCAGGCAAGCCGGCCATGTCGCCGCGCTCTGCCATGCCGCGAACTACGCCAACCGCTATGTCGTGGTGGTCGACGAGGACATCGACGTGACCAGCCTCGAGGAGCTCTGGTGGGCGCTCTTGACCCGCTCCGACCCGGCAACCTCGATGGACATCATCCACGGCGCGCGCACCTCGCCCGCCGACCCGCTGCTGACGGCCGAGAAGCGCGCGCGGGGGGATCTCTCCATGAGCCGCGCGGTGATCGACGCCTGCCGGCCGTTCCACTGGCGCGACGAGTTCCCCAGGGCCAACGCCCCGGACCCTGATCGGGCGCGGCGCGCGCGGCGGAAGTTCGGCCGGTTGCTGAGCCCGGGCGGCCGGTAACAGCGGCGCGGAGAACGGATCGCCCCGGCCATCGTGTCGCGATCCGGGACAGCGCGGCGGCGGCCCCGACGACGATCGCCCTTGCCCGGCCGTTGGCACGCAAGGTGGCACGCAAGGTGACGCGCAAGGTGACGGGGGATAGGATTGGCGGGCGATTTCCGCCGGACGTTCCTCGGCGAGGCGCCGGAGCAGATGGAAGGCCTGTCTGGAGAACGTGCGCGGTCACTATCACGGCGCGCTGCCGCACGGCTTCCAGAACACCTTCGGCATCAACCGCGCGGGCCATGACTGCGGCTCCAGGATGGACGGGAAGCACCGGCATTCGATCCTGTTCGTCCGCCAGCCGCGCGAGGAATACGACGGCGACGCGTCGCTGCTGCGCTTCGTGTGCAGGGCGACGAAAGTCTTTGTGAATCCGGAAGATGCCGGGAAGATCCCGAAACCCAGGGGTTGGAGGGATTTCGGCGGGGTTGCGGGGCGGCGGAAAGTCCTTGCGAATCCGGGCTTGCACGGGGATTTACGGGGCGTTTCAGGGGCGCTGAAACGGCGGTAGATCCGGGCGGTTTCGCGGGGTCGGATCGGCCATCAGAACAGTCGGAACAGGCCGGACCGTGCAGGGTCCAGGCGCCGCCGCTGCCGCCCACGGTGACCGGCTTCGCGGCGGTCGGGTTGGCGTTGGATCGGGATGCGCCGATAAGGGGCGCCGGACACGGCGGGAATGCCCTGGAAACGTCGAGAGAACGCCCCGGTTCAGGACATGTGAGACGGGAGGGCTCCGGCCGGCCGTTCGTCGGTCGAAAGACTTTCGGGAGTCCGTCCGCCGAGGGCCTTCAGGGCGTCGGGCGCCCGTCCGGCATGGAACCCGTAGCGCCAAGCCTGATCGCCGCGCTATCCTACGACTCTACGTTATGAAAAGCAGTCTCGGAGTGCTCTGAATGTGGGCCGGCTTCCGTCCCCGTGACGCGGCCCAGTTCGCGGATCATCGGCCGGGTCCAGCGCGTCGACTCCGCGCCGCTGTCCTTCGCGAGGGGGGTGACAGCCTCGATGATCTTTTTCATGTCTCATTCTCCTTTCTTGGCTTCGGCCGGTCCGGCTACTATCGCGCGGCGCTCCAGACCAAAAGCCTCTAATGAGCGGTCTCCAGCCGCGTCAAGCCCCTCTGTCGCTAACAAGCTTCATGTCCGGCGCCGGCGTCATGCTACGCCGCTGGGAGGATCGGGCCGCTGGAAGGATCGGACCGTCGGGGCGATCCGTCCGGTTTGCCATCGCCTCGACAGCCGCGCGCGCCCCGCCGCCGGTCCCGGCCCGAAAATCCAGGGCGTTTACACGCCGCCGCCGGCGTAGCACCGTGGCTGCTGGAGCGACGCTGGGAAGGGGTCCGGGAATGGCCGGCTACAGACCGCCTGTGGACGACATCGTGTTCCTGCTGCGCCGGGTGATCGACAGCGACCGGGTGCTCGGCCGGCCGCCCTGCGCGCATGTCGACGGCGAGACCCTGGAAGCGGTCGTCCGCCAGGCGGGACGGCTCGCCGCCGACGTGATCGCGCCGATCAACCGCGACGCCGATCGCATCGGCGCGGCCTTCGAGAATGGCGTCGTCCGACTCCCGCCGGGCTTCGACGCCGCCTATCGCGCCTGTTGCGAGGGCGGCTGGCCTTCGCTCGCGCTGCCCGAGAAGTTCGGCGGCCAGGCGATGCCGGAGATCGCCCAGGCCGCGGTCTCGGAGATGTTCAACGGCGCGAGCCTCGCCTTCACCATGCTGACGGTGACCGGAAGGGCCGCGGCGCGGGTTCTGCTGGCCCACGCCGGGGAGGCGATCCAGGCGCTCTACGTCCCGCGCCTGGCAAGCGGCGAATGGGCCGGCGCCATCGTGATGACCGAGCCCCATGCCGGCTCGGACATCGGCCGGGCGCGCACGAAGGCCGTGCCCAACCCGGAC
Organism: Alphaproteobacteria bacterium; assembly: GCA_965202905.1. Taxonomy (GTDB): domain Bacteria; phylum Pseudomonadota; class Alphaproteobacteria; order MPNO01; family MPNO01; genus CAYFYS01. Next base: position 3,094,933 of record OZ241868.1, read on the forward strand.
GACGGCTATGCGCTGACCGGAACCAAGATCTTCATCTCCTTCGGCGAGCACGACGCGACCGGGCAGATCTGCCACATCGTGCTGGCGCGGATCGAGGGCGCGCCGGACGGCGTGCGCGGGCTGAGTCTGTTCCTGGTCCCCAAATTCCTGGTCGGCCGGGACGGCGCGCTGGGGGCGCGTAACGGCGTCCGGGCCGCCCGCATCGAGGAGAAGATGGGCATCCACGGCTCGCCCACCTGCGAGATGCGGCTCGACGGCGCGACCGGCTTCCTGCTGGGCGAGCCCGGCCGCGGCGTCCAGAACATGTTCACCATGATCAACGTCATGCGGCTGGAGGTGGCGCTGGAAGGCGTCGGCATCGCGGGCGCCGCGCTCGACAAGGCGCTCGGCTACGCCGCCGAGCGCATCCAGGGCGGCAATGACGCGGCGGACGGCGCGCCGATCGTCGAACACGCCGATGTCCGGCGCATGCTGCTCACCATGAAGGCGCAGACCGGCGGCGCCCGCGCGCTCGCCTACGAGGCCGCCTGTCAGCTCGATATCGCCCGCGGCGCGGACGACGCCGAGACCGCCGCCGAGGCTGCCGCGCTGGCGGCATTCCTGCTGCCGGTCTGCAAGGCGCACTGCACCGATCTCGCCGTCGAGGTCGCGAGCCTTGCCGTTCAGGTCCATGGCGGCCACGGCTACATCGCCGAACACGGCGTCGAGCAGCTCATGCGCGACGCCCGCATCACCCCGATCTACGAGGGCGCCAACGGCATCCAGGCGATCGATCTGGTGCTGCGCAGGCTCGGCCGCGACGACGGCGCGACCCTGGAGACCCTGGCCCGGCGGATCGAGGCCGACCTCGCCGCCGCCGCCGCCCCGGCCGTGCCGGAGATCCACGCGGCGCTGGCGAACGGGCTGGCGATGGTGCGGGCCGCCTCCGCCCACATCCTCGACCGCCTCGCGGCGGAGGCGACGCCCGACGCGCTCGCCGGCGCCACCCCCTATCTGCGCCTGGTCGCCACCGTCGCCGTCGGGTGGATGTGGCGGCGCATGGCCGAGGCGGCCGGAAACGACCCCTTCGGCGCCGAGATCCGCGCGCTCGCGCGCTTCTACGCCCTGGAAATCATGCCGAACGCCGCCGCCTTGGCCGCCAGCGCCGGCAACGGCGCGGACCACCTCTACGCCCTGGACGCCCGGCAGATCGCCCGGGTTTGACCCGCCGGACCGCGAACCGGCCGGAAACGACCTGGATTTCGGGGCGGCTATGGCTTGGAAACGGGCGTTGACCGGAGCCTGAACGGCGCGGCGCGTCCCGCCGAGGCCGCCCACGAACGCCTCCAGGGCGTCCATGTCGAACGCCTCGACTGGAAAGAGTTCATCGCCCGGTACGACCGGCCGGAAGTGCGGGAGATGTTCGCCGGCTTCGAGGTCGAGGAAGTGGAGACCCGCTACTCAGCCAACGCCAGGGCGATGCGAAGGGCGGGGGAGGTGTTGATTTCGGGCGGGCGGGCCGCTTCAGCCCGGGCCGTCCAGGTCTGACAGGCGCTTCCGCGCCGCTTCTATCCCCTCCGGGATATCTTGCTTCGTTGCCAGATCGAGCGCCTTCTTGAAATCGCTTCGCGCCTCGTCAGTTTTGTTGAGCGCCATATTCGCGAGGCCCCGGTTGTAGTAGGCATCCGCATAGTTGGGCCGCAGTGCGATGGCCTTACTGAAGTCGGCGATGGCGTCCTCGAAGTGGCGGAGTTCCACCTTTGCGTGGCCTCGGTTGTTGTAGGCCTCCGCAAAGTCGGGCCGCAGTTCGATGGCTTCATTGAAGTCGGCAATGGCGCCCTCGAAGCAGCGGAGTCCCGCCTTTGCGCCGCCCCGGTTGTTGTAGGCATCCGCAAGGTCGGGCCGCAGTTCGATGGCCCTATCGTAGTCGGCGATGGCGTCCTCGAAGTGGCGGAGTCCCACCTTCGCGTTGCCCCGGTTGTAGTAGGCATCCGCAAAGTCGGGCCGCAGTTCGATTGCCCTATCGTAGTCGGCGATGGCGTCCTCGAAGTGGCGGAGTCCCACCTTTGCGTGGCCTCGGTTGTTGTAGGCATCCGCATAGTCGGGCCGCAGTTCGATTACCCTATCGTAGTCGGCGATGGCGTCCTCGAAGTGGCGGAGCGCCATTTTCGCGTTGCCCCGGTTGTAGTAGGCCTCCGCAAAGTCGGGCCGCAGTTCGATTGCCCTATCGTAGTCGGCGATGGCGTCCTCGAAGTGGCGGAGCGCCATTTTCGCGTTGCCCCGGTTTTTGTAGTCCTCCGCAAAGTCGGGCCGCAGTTCGATTGCCCTATCGTAGTCGGCGATGGCGTCCTCGAAGTGGCGGAGTCCCTCCTTCGCGAGGCCCCGGTGGTAGTAGGCCTCTGCAAAGTCGGGCCGCAGTTGGATGGCCCTATCGTAATCGGCGATGGCGTCTTCGAAGCGGCGGAGTCTCGCCTTCACGTTGCCCCGGTTGTAGCAGGCCTCCGCAAAGTCGGGCCGCAGTTGGATGGCCCTATCGTAATCGGCGATGGCGTCATCGAAGCGGCGGAGTCTCGCCTTCGCGTTGCCCCGGTGGTAGTAGGCCTCTGCAAAGTCGGGCCGCAGTTGGATGGCCCTATCGTAATCGGCGATGGCGTCATCGAAGCGGCGGAGTCTCGCCTTCGCGTTGCCCCGGTGGTAGTAGGCCTCTGCAAAGTCGGGCCGCAGTTGGATGGCCCTATCGTAATCGGCGATGGCGTCATCGAAGCGGCGGAGTCCCACCTTCGCGTTGCCCCGGTTGTAGCAGGCGTCCGCATAGTCGGGCCGCAGTTCGATTGCCGTATCGTAGTCGGCGATGGCGCCCTCGAAGTCGTCGAGCGTCTTCTTCACGTTGCCCCGGTTGTTGTAGGGCTCCGCAAGGTCGGGCCGCCGTTCGATTGCCGTATCGTAGTCGGCGATGGCGCCCTCGAAGTCGTCGAGCGTCTTCTTCACGTTGCCCCGGTTGTTGTAGGGCTCCGCAAGGTCGGGCCGCCGTTCGATTGCCGCATCGAAGTCGGCGATGGCGTCTTCGAAGCGGCGGAGTCTCGCCTTCGCGTTGCCCCGGTTGTTGTAGGGCTCCGCAAGGTCGGGCCGCCGTTCGATTGCCGCATCGAAGTCGGTGATGGCGCCCTCGAAGTCGTCGAGCGCCATCTTCACATCGCCGCGGTTGTTGTAGGCCTCCGCAAGGTCGGGCCGTAGTTCGATTGCCTCATTTAAGTCGGCGATGGCGCCCTTGAAGTCGTCGAGTGTCTTCTTCACGCTGCCCCGGTTGTTGTAGGCCTCCGCATAGTCGGGCCGCAGTTCGATGGCTTCATTGTAGTTTTTTATCGCGTTCTTGTAGTCCCTAGATTTTTCTGCTGAAAAGCCGATATATAGTAAAATCTCCGCCTTTCCCAATTTATTTTGGTTGTCAATGAACCCAAAAAGATCGTTGTAAATTGTTCCTTCATGAATGTTGTGGAACACTCGTAGGTATCGGAGGCAGTCTTTCTTTATTTCGTTTGGGACGCGGAACGATTTGTAATGGGGTTCCGAAACGATGCCCTCCGGCACATGTACGATGCCCTCCGGCGCATGTACGAAAACGCTGCTTTGAAACTCGACGCGCGCCCTGCTGAGCAGAGTTCGGGCGGGAGCGAGGACGCGGACCTGCGTCGGGCGGGGCTCGTATTTAATGTCGCCGACAGTGTCGATGCCATTGGTTTTCAGGGCAATCAGGCGCCCGCCCTTATTCACTTCGTCATCCGCTTCATCATCCACCTCGCCGCTGCAGGCGAAAAAGAGCGCCACGAACAGGCTGCGGCTGAAATCGATCAGGGTTGTGTCGGCGCCAAAATGGCGAAGGTCCGTGAGTATCTCCTTATTGCTCGTGGCGTACGGGAATTGCGGTCTGGCGTTTTCTACGATTCTTTTCTCGATATCAACGGGTTGGAGATTTTCACCAAAGGTGATTTTTTCTTTGAATTTTCTATAAAGACCGGAAGTTAATTCTTTGAAACAACGATTCGTGCCTCTGAAGATATATTTTTCACCTTTACAGAAATCCTCTATATGGGAAATCAGTTCCTGCGGCGTTTGCGAACGGTCCATGAGTTCCTCCCTTGGATGACAAGGCTGCACGTTATGGCGGGTCTCGCGGGTCATTCGCACCAACTCCCGCACCGCCCGCCGCTGTAGGCCCGCCCGTGGTCGGCCGCGATCAGAGCCGCCGACAGCGAGCGCCCGTCAACGAGCAGGTCCGCGATCACGCGGCCGCCCCACTTTCCCCAAGCCGGATCCTGGATCACGATCAAGCGGGCCGACGACACCGCCGCCCGCGTGAACGCCGTCGCCGCCTTCCCGGCTGCGCGCTCTGCCGGACATTTCGTACGTCCGCCCTTCTCCGGCGTATCGACGCCTCGCAGCCGCACCTTGAGGCCGGCCAGTTCCGGCGGCAGATCGGCCGACGCACGGCCGTCATCATACTCGCCGGCGCGCTTGGCCACGAGCCCATCATCGGTGCGCACCACATCGCCACATGGACGATAGATACGCCCGGCCCGCCAATCAACCTACGCCCGGTTCACCAGGATCGCGCAGCCGTCCGGCGGCGGCGGCTCCATCGAATCGCCCTTCGCCTCGATCTCAGCGCGGCGCGTCGGATCGAGCCCGCGGCCGGGCCAGCCCTGTACGGCGAAACGTCGGATGGCCCGTCACCGTCTCGTCCGGCGGCAACGCGCCGCCGCGCGGGCTCACGGATCGAGCACGGTGTCGTTGTGCTCACCCAGGCCCGGCGCGCGCAGGGTGCGGCCGGCATGGGCGCGAAATCCTGCGACCAGGGGGACCGACAGCGCCGGCGTCTGCTGGCCCTGGCCGTTCGTCAGGATCTCGGCGAATACGCCGCGCTCGCGGAAATGGGGATCGGCGAGCGCCTCTTCGACCGTGCGCACGATCGAGCAGCAGCAGTCGATCCCGCCGAGCGCACGCTCCCAATCCTCCGCCGGGCGGGCGGCGATCAGCCCTTGCAGCGCGACGATCGTGCCGGCGGGATCGCGCCGGTCGTCACGCCATCGCTCTTCGAGCCCGACCGCCTCGCAAAAATTCTCCCAGAACTTCTGCTCCAGCGGCGCCGCCGCCAGCACCTTTCCGTCCGCCGTCGGATAGAGCCGGTAGCGCGGCGAGCCGCCGGTGACGAGCTCGCCGCCGCCGACCGGCCAGCGGCCGAACGCCGCCCCGTTGCCGACCGCCCAGTAGAGGAGCGCGAACAAATTATCGGCCATGGCGATGTCGAGGCGGGCGCCCTCGCCCGTCCGGTCCCGCATCCGCAGGGCGAGCAGGATGTTCATCACCGCCGGATACGCCCCGCCGGCGATGTCGGCGATCAGGACCGGCGGGACCACCGGCGCATCGTCCGGGCCCATGCCGAGGGACAGCAGCCCGGTCTCGCCGATGTAGTTGAGGTCGTGGGCGGCCAGATCCCGCTTCGGCCCGGTCTGGCCGAAGCCGGTGATCGAGCAGTAGACGACCGCCGGATTGATCGCCCGCACGGAGTCGTAGTCGAGCCCGAGCCGGCCCATCGCGCCCGGGCGGAACTGCTCGATCACCACGTCGGCCCGCTCGATCAGCGGCCGCAGGCGCGCCCTGTCCGCCTCGCTCTTGAGGTCCAGCGCGATCGACTTCTTGCCGCGGTTGAGCATCGCGAAGTTGATGCTGTCATCGCCCCATCGGGGCTGGTAGCGCCGCATCTCATCGCCCGCGCCCGGGCGCTCGACCTTGATCACCTCGGCGCCGGCCTCGGCAAGGATCAGGCTGGCCATCGGCCCGGGCAGCAGCGTCGTGAAATCGAGCGCCAGGACGCCGTCGAGCGCGCCCGGCATCAGCGCCCGCCCCTCGCCCTGGCCACCGCGGCGCGGCGGGCGGGCGCGGCGCCCGGCGCGCCGTCGGCCTCGAACAGCGCGCGGCAGACCTCGTAGTGGTGGACCAGCCCGCCGCGCTCGACCCGCTCGATCGGGCCGTCGGGATAGCCGAGTCCGAGCCGGCAGGTGAGATCCATGTCGGCCGCCTCGGCGAGCCCTTCGTCGAGCAGCCGGAGCGCGGCGTTGTATTTCGGCCGCACCAGCCGGTCGACGATCCGCCCGACCCGGTCGGCCGAGACCACCACGTCGAGCCCGGCGCCCTCGAAGACCGCGCGCGCGGCCTCGACCGCCGCCTCGCCGGTGGCCGGCTGGCGCACCAGCTCGACCAGGTTCGAGGGCGGATCGGCGCCGTTGCGGTAGCGCGCGAAGCCGATGGCGTTGGAGCCCTCCCGGCCCGCCGCCTCGCCGGTGTGAACGCCCAGGCATTCGACACCGAGCTCGATCAGGATCGCCGTCCTGGACGGATCGGGCGCGTATGGCGCCCCGAGCAGGACCAGCACGTCGGCTTCGGCCTCGGCGCCGGCCCCGGCCCCGGCCAGGAAGGGGTCGCCGGCCGGGAACGATCGGCTCCCGGCCGCGCTCCTGATCGTGTAGGCCATCGTTCAGGCTCCGAACATCGCGCCGCCCTCGTAGTCGTGGAAGCCGCACCCCGACTTCCGGCCGAGGCGTCCGGCGGCGACCATGCGGCGCAGCAGCGGCGGGGCGGCCGCGCGCGGGTCCAGCGTGATCGGATAGAACGCCTCGGACAGGCGGATCTGGGTATCGAGCCCGATCAGGTCGACCAGCTCCAGCGGCCCCATCCTGTAGCCGAGTCCGGCCCTGATCGCCTTGTCGATATCCGCCGCGCTGGCCACACCGGCCTCGACCGCGCGGATGGCGTCGTTGTTGAAGGGCACCAGCAACGCATTGAGGATGAAGCCGGGCTTGTCCTGGGTCCGGACCGGCTGCTGGCCGGCGGCTACCGTCCAGGCCCAGGCCGCGGCGAAGGTCTCCGCCGAGGTGTTCAAACCGGGCGACATCTCGATCAGCTTCATCATCTGGGCAGGCAGGCAGAAATGCATCCCGACCACCCGGTCCTCGCGCCCGCAGCCCGAGGCGATCTCGGTGATCGACAGGGTCGAGGTGTTGGAGGCGAAGATCGCGCGCCCGGCGCAGATCGGATCGAGCGCGCGGAACAGCGCCTGCTTGACCCGAAGCTCCTCGAAGACCGCCTCGATCACCAGGTCGCAGCCGGCCAGCGCCTCGAGCCCGGCGGCGGGACTCATGCGGCCGAGCGCCGCGTCGCGATCCCCGGCGGACATCCGCCCGCGCTCGACCGAGCGGTCGAAGAACGCCGCGGTCCGGGCGCGGGCCTCGTCCAGCGCCTCGGCCGAAACGTCATGGCAAACGGTCTCGAAGCCGGCGCGGGCGGCGACGATCGCGATTCCCGCCCCCATCGTGCCGGCCGCGCCGCACACGCCGACGGTCTCGATGGTGGTCTCGGCGGCGGCGCTCATCGCTCTCGGAAGCTCCGGCCTATGAGCTGTCGGTGGATCTGGTTGGCGCCCTCCCAGATCTGGGTGATCTTGGCGTCGCGCATCAGACGCTCCACGCGGAAGTCGCTGCAATAGCCGTAGCCGCCATGCATCTGGACCGCCTCGGTGGTCATGCGCATGGCGAGGTCCGAGGCGCGCAGCTTGGCGATCGAGGCCTCGACGCCGAACTCCCCGGCGCCCGCGTCGATCATGCCGGCGACATGGTCGATCCAGCACTCGACCAGCGCCATTTCGCTGGCGAGGTCGGCGAGCAGGAACTGGTTGCCCTGGAAGTCGATGATCCGCCGGCCCGACTGGCTGCGCCGGTTGATGTAATCGGTCATGTCCTTGAACGCGGCCGCGGCGATGCCCAGCGCATGGGCCGCCACCGAAGGCCGCGACTTGTTGAGCGACGCGAGCAGGATCTCCAGCCCTTGCCCCGGCGCGCCCAGAACGTTGGCGCGCGGCGCCCGGCAGGACTCGAAGGCGAGCGCGGCGGTGGAAGACGCGCGCAGACCCATCTTGCGCTCGGTTCGCAGCACGTCGAATCCGGGCGTCCCTTTCTCCAGCACGAGCGCGGTGATCGCGCCGCGGTCGTCTTCGATCTCCGACCATTTGCCGAACAGCAGAATGAGATCGGCGACATCGCCGCTGGTGATGAAGATCTTCCCGCCGTCGATCACCACATCCTCGCCGTCCGGGGTGAAGCGGGTCTTCATCCCGGTCGCGTCCGAGCCGGCCGAGGTCTCGGTGATGGCGAGCGCGGCGAGCCCGCCATCGGCGATGCGCGGCAGGAGGCGGGCCTTCTGCTCCTCGGTGGCAAAATCGATCACCGGCTTCAGGCCGTGGAAATTGGTCGCGTAGATGATGCCGGTCGACGCGCACGCCTCGGAGATCATGCGCACGCATTCGATGTAGAGCCGGTAGCGCATCGGCGCCCCGCCGAAGGCCTCGGGCACGAAGATCGCGTTCAGCCCCAGCGCGTTCAACGCCTCGACATTGGCCCAGGGAAAGGCGCCCGAGCGGTCGAAGCCGTCCGCGTTGGGCGCCAGCGCCTCATCGGCGAGGCGCCGGACCTGGTCGATGACGATGCGCTCGTCCTCCGACCACGAGCAGGCGGCCGCCAGGCGATCGAAAACCGTCATCAGTGGTTTATCCCGTGGCCGCCGTCGAGATAGATGGTCTCGCCGGTAAGGTAGGCGAGATCCGCGACGAAGAGCGCGACCACGAGACGGGCGACCTCGTCCGGCGTCCCGCTGCGCCCCGCCGGCACGCGGCGGCCGAGCCACGTCTCGACCGACTCGCGGCGGAGGAAATCGCGGTTGAAGTCGGTCTCGACATAGCCCGGGGCGAGGTTGACCACGCTGATTCCGTCGCCCGCCCATTCGACGGCCATGCAGCGGGTCATCGCGCCGACGGCCGCCTTCGATGCGCAATAGGCGAGATGCTCGCGCACGCCGAGCTTGTCGAACAGCGAGCCCATGTTGACGATCAGCCCGCCGCCGTCACGCCTGAGCAGCGGATAGGCCTCGCGGGCGGCCACCAGCACCGCGGTGGCGTTGAGCGCCATGACCCGCTCGTACTCCCCGGTCGAGGTGTCCGCGATCGGGGACTGGCCGTGCGCGCCGGCGTTGTTGACCAGCCCGGCGAGCGGCGCCGGATCCCGGGCGAGGCCGGCGAACACCGCCCTGACGGCCGCTTCGTCGGTCACGTCGCAGGCGATGCCGCGCCCGGCCGCACTCGAGCCCGTCCGCGACAATCCGATCACGTCATAGCCGGCATCTGCCAGGCCCGAAGCGATCGCGGCCCCGATGCCGCGGCTCGCGCCGCTGACGACCACCCGCCCGCCGGGCTCAGCCATCCTTGAAGTCCGGCTTGCGCTTCTCTTCGAAGGCGGCCATGCCTTCGGCCGCGTCCGCGGTGCGGTAGGCGAGGGCCGACAGGTCGGCCTCGATCTTCAGCCCTTCGGCGATCGGGTTGTCGAGCGCGCGGCTCACCGCCTCGCGCGCCATGGCCAGCACCGGCAGGCTGTAGCCGGTGAACCCGGCGGCGAACGCGCGCCCGGCGGCGATCAAATCGCCTTCGACGACGCGGTTGACCAGCCCGATGCGCGCGGCCTCCCCGGCCTCGACGGTGCGGCCGGTCAGGATCATCTCGAGCGCGCGCGCCTCGCCGATCAGCCTCGGCAGCCGCTGGGTGCCGCCATAGCCCGGGATCAGGCCGAGCTTGATCTCGGGCATACCGAGCCCGGCATTGGGCGAGGCGAGCCGGAACGTCGAGGCGAGCGCGAGCTCCAGCCCGCCGCCGAAGGCAAAGCCGTTGATCAGCGCAACCGAGGGGATCGGCAACGCGTCGAGCCTGGCGAAGACCGCCTGGCCGAGCCGTGCGCCCCGCTTCTCCTCGACCACCGTCCGGCCCTTGAGCTCCTTGATGTCCGCGCCCGCGCAAAACGCGCGATCGCCCGCGCCGGTGATCAGCAGCACCCGCGCATCGGTCTCCGCGACCGCATCGAACGCCGCGCCGATCTCCCGCAGAATCGAGAAGGACAGCGCGTTCAGCGCCTCCGGACGCACCAGAGTGAGCACCGCCGCCTCGCCGTCACGGCTGAGCTCGACGGTCATTGCGCGGCCTCGGGTCCGGCGGCGAACCGCACCGGGACCGGCGCGATCTCGCCCGCCTTCGCCCGATCGACCAGCGCGCGCTTGAGGATCTTGCCGCTCGCAGTCAAGGGGAACGCCTCCATGCGGATGAAGTATTCGGGCATGTCGTAGCGCGACAGCCCCTCGCGGTACAGGAAGTCGAGCAGCGCCTGCGGTCCCGGCGCGCCGACGATCGCGCCGACGATCGCGATGCAGCCCTTCTCGCCCAGCCGCGCGTCGGGAACCGGGAAGACCGCGACGCGCTCGATGTCGGGATGGCGGATCGCCAGCGCCTCGACCCGGGAGGGGTAGATGTTGTGCCCGCCGCGGATGATCAGGTCCTTCAGCCGGCCCTCGATCGAAAGATTGCCGTCCTCATCGAGCGCTCCGAGATCGCCCGACAGGAACCAGCCGTCGCGGTTGAAGCTGTCCTCGGTCGCTTCCTGGTTGGCGAAATAGCCCAGGGTCAGCGCGCCGCCGCGCCCGGCGATCTGGCCGGTGACGCCGGGCCCGACGCGATCGTCCGGATTCTCCATGTCGAAGATCGCCACCTCGTAGGCCTTGCCGCCCCGGCCGCAGGTCCGGGTGACGGTTTCGGCCGAATCGGTCGGGTGGGTGAAGTGATGCGAGGAGTTCTCGGTCATGCCGTAGATGTTCTGCGGCTTGACGCCCTGGGCGAGAAAGGCCTCGCAGACCACCGGCGGGATCGGCGCGCCGGCCATGTAGAAGATTTCGACCGCGCCGATGCGCGCCGCGCCGGCCGCGTTCTGCTCGGCCAGCACGTCCATCGCGTGCGTCGGCACGCCCATCACGTAGGTCGCCCCGGTCCCGGCGATCCAGTCGAGTTTTCCGACCCCGGCCGGGCGGTCGTCGGTGATGAACTCGCAGCCGCTCAGCACCCACTGGGCGGCGGCGACCCAGGCGATGTGGTGCGACAGCGGGCTCAGCGACAACAGCCGCGTGTCCGGGCCGATGCCCCAGGTCTCGACCATGTCGCGGGCGTTGGCGAACAGGGTGTTGTCCGAATGCATGACGCATTTGGGCGTTCCCGTGGTGCCGGAGGTGAAGGCGAGATAGGCGACTTTGTCCGGATCGGCGTTGGGCGCGGTCGCGGGCGCCGCGCCGGGCCCGGGAAAGCTGTCCGGCGTGTGGACGACGCGCAGGTGGTCGATCTCCGACAGCATGGCCTCGAAATCGACCTCTTCCCGGTCGGCGCCCCAGCCGGGCTCGGTAAAGAACGCCGCGGTCCGCAGCCGGCGCAGGAGCGTTGCGACCTCCGCGCAGGTGTTGGTGCGGTGCAGGGTCGGGTTGCAGGCCATGCCCTCGCGCGAGCAGGCGAGCAGGACGATCACCGACTCGAGCGCGTTGCCGCGCCAGATCGAAATCCGGTCGCCGGAAACCAGGCCATGCGCGCGCAAATCGGCGGCCGCGCCGTCGGCCCAGGCCTTGACCTCGGTCCAGGTCAGCCGGCGGCGCGCATCGCGCAGCGCGAACGCCCCGCCGCGCTCGGCGGCATGTCGCTCGACCAGGCCGTAGAAGGTCTGGTTCCGCCAGACGCCGGTTTCGTAGTACCGCCGCGCCTCGGCCGGGCTGTGGAGGGTGAGGATTGCGCGCATCGCGCCGCTCAGCGCCCGAAGCGGTCCGGGTCGGGCGCGCGGCGTGCGGCGAAGGCGGCGCCCAGCTCCCTGGATTCCTCGCTGCCCAGATAACCGCCCAACAGCAGATCGTGGGCCATCCGCGCCAGCCCGGAAACGCCGCCGTGGCGCGCGTTGAACGCGCCCTTGATCGAGGCCAGCGCGAAGCTGCCGCGCCCGGCGACCTCCAGCGCATAGGCGCGGGTCTCCCCGGCCAACGCGTCATCGGCGACGACGCGGTTGATCAGCCCCATTTCCAGCGCCCGGGAAGCGGTGATCTTCGGGTTGGCGTACCAGATGTCCTTGGCCCGCTTCTTGCCGACGAGGTCTTCCAGATACCAGGTGCCGTAGCCCGCATCGAAAGAGCCCATCATCGGGCCGACTTGGCGGAAGACCGCGCTTTCCTTGGCGATGGTCAGGTCGCAGACCATCTGCAGCACGTTGCCGCCGCCGACCGCGAAGCCGTTGACCGAGGCGATCACCGGCTTCTGCAGCCGGTCGATCGCCTCGTACATCTCCAGGGTGGGCAACATGTCGGCATAGAGCCGCGTCGGCTCCGCCCCGTCCTTACGCCCGCCCCCGTCCTTGCGCCCGCCCCCGTCCTTGCGCCCGCCCCCGTCCTTGCGCCCGCCGATGCAGAAGAACTTCTCGCCGGCGCCGGTCAGCACGATCACCCGGGTCCGGGTCTCGCGCCGGATCTCGTTGATGCAGTCGCGGACCTCGTGACAGGTGCGGATCGTGAACATGTTGCCGTCGTCGGGCCGGTTCAGGGTAATCGTCCCGATCGGCCCGTCCTCCTCGTAGAGGATCGTCTGATAACTCACGCCCGCCTCTCCGTTGCGCGCTCTCCGTTGCGCGGCCCGGCCGGCATGTTTACGCGAAAGCCCGGCGATGTCACGCCTCCGGCGCGTCGTCCTCGAGGACCAGGGCGGCCAGCCGGTCGCCGGTCGCGACCAGCTCGGGAACGACCGTGCGCGCGCCGGCGTCGATCAGCTCGCGGACGTGATCTTCGGTCTCCGCGCGCGCCAGAACGGGGCGGTCCGGCAGGGTGTGGCGCAGCAGCCCGACCAGCCTCGTGGCCGCGGCCGGATCGGACAGCGCGACCACGACGGCGCGCGCGCGGGCGACGTGCAGCGCCTCCAGCACGTCCGGGCGGGTCGCATCGCCGAAATAGACCGGCTCGCCCTGGGCGCGGGCGCGCGCGACCGAATAGGGATCGCGGTCGATCGCGATATGCTCCACGCCGCGCGCCGACAGCCGCCGGGCGACCGTCTGCCCGACCCGTCCGTAGCCCGCGATGATCACATGGTCGCCGATGTCCGGCCCGGCCTGGCTCAGGATGTCGGCATGCGCCACCGAGCGGGAAGCGGCCCGCCGCGCGACGCCGGAACTCGCCCAGGCGAGCGCCGGGGTGACCAGCATCGACAGCGCGACAGCCGCGGTCAGCGTCTGGCCGACCGGATCGCTCAGCAACCCGCCGCCGAGGGCGACGCTGAAGATCACGAAGGCGAACTCGCCGCCCTGGGCGAGCAGCAGGCCGAGCGGCAGGGCGTAGGCCGCAGGCAGGCCGAACAGCAGCGCGAGCGCCGCCATGATCAGCGCCTTCACCGCGATCAGCGCGATCGCGACGGCGAGGATCGGGCCGACCTCCGAGACCGCATGGCCCAGATCGGCCACCATGCCGATGGTCATGAAGAACAGCCCCAGGAGGATTCCCCGGAAGGGCTGGATCTCCGCCGCGACCTGGTGGCGGTACTGGGTCTCGGCCAGCAGCAAGCCGGCCAGCAGCCCGCCGAGCGCCAGCGACAGCCCGGCAAGCTCGGTCAGCGCGGCGGTGCAGAGCACCACCAGCAGGGTCGTCGCGGCGAACGTCTCGTCCGTCCGTGCGACCGCCGCCGCTCTGAACAACGGGCGCAGCACATAGCGGCCGAGCGCGAAGATGACGACGATCGCGATGACGGCCTTGAGCGCGGCGAGGCCGAGCGAGAGGCCGAGCCCGCCCTCGCGCTCGATCAGCGCGATGGCGATCACCAGGATCGGGCCGACGGCGAGGTCCTGCATCAGCAGCACGGCGAACGCCGAGCGACCGAACCGGGTGGCCAGGCGCCGGCTTTCGATCAGGAGCTGGATGACGAAGACCGTCGACGACAGGGCCAGCGCGGCGCCGACGACGATCGCCGCGTCGAGCGGCAGCCCGAACGCAAGCGCGAGTCCGCCGAGCGCAAGCGCGGTGATGACGACCTGCGCGACTCCCATGCCGAACAGCATCGGCGACAGCACTTTCAGCCGCTCGAACGGCAGCTCGAGGCCGATGGTGAACAGCAGGAAGACCACGCCGAACTCGGCCAGCGCGCGGGCGCTTTCGATATCGCCGACGAGTTGCAGCCCGTGGGGCCCGACCGCCGCGCCGGCGACCAGATAGCCCAAAACGGGCGAAACCTTCGTGCGCTGCAGCGTGACCAGGGCGACGACGGCCGCAGCCAGGATGACGATCACGTCGTTGAGGTGGCCGGCGAGCGGCATTGCGCGGTTCCCGAAAGCTCGTCCACCATCATAGAACGGCCCGGCCGAATTCACCGACGCAATCGCATCGCTTCCATGCCGGGACGCGGCGGGAAGCGGTTGCGGGCCGGCGCGGCCGGCGCGCCAGCGGTTCGAATCCTTCGCTTCGAACCGCTGGTTTCATGTCGATGGATCAACCTGTCGAGGCCTTATGAATGCGTTATGGCCGCCGGAGCATCACCGGCCAGGGAATTCACGGGGGATTAACGAGGGATTAACGGGGGATTAACGAGGGATTAACGAGGGATTAACGGGGGGTTCACGGGGGATTAACGGGGGATTCAAATGTCTCGGTCGGTCCACCAGGATGACGTATGATGACGGCATCGGCCACCGGGAGGGCCAGCCAGCGGCGCGTCGATGTTTGTGCAGTTCTTTCGTTCCAATCCCTACGGCTGGATCGTCGTCGCCGTCCTGTTCCTGGTGCTCAGCCTGGTCATGGTCTCGCGCACGACCATCGGGCTCCTGATCCCGACCTGGGAGGAGGAGCTCGGCTGGGGCCGCACGTTCATCTCGACGGGCGGGGCGGTGATGCTGGTCACGATGGCGATCGGCTCGCCGATGGCCGGCCTGGCGCTGGACCGGATCGGTGCGCGCGCCGTCAACGTCACCGGGCTGCTGATCGTGGCGTTGGCGATGCTGTTCACCGCCGGGATGAGCGCGGGCTGGCACTACATCCTGATCTTCGGGATCGTCGGCGGCATCGGCTTTTCGGCGATCTCCGCGCCGCTGATCGGCGCCGTGGTCTCGCTCTATTTCGAAGACCATCGGGGTCTTGCCACCGGAATCGCGTCTTCGGGCGCGACCGGCGGGCAGCTCGTCCTGATGCCCGCCTTGGCGATTGCGGTCTCCGCCATCGGCTGGCGCCCGACCTTCGTGGCGCTGGCCGTCCTGCTCGCCGGAACGGCGGCGCTGACATGGCCGCTGATCCAGCGCCGGGGAACCGTCAGCCTGGCGTCGAGCCATACGCATGCGGGGACGACGCTGTGGTCCCAGCTCGGCTATCTCGGCCGTTCGCGATCGTTCTGGCTGATGGGGCTGGGCTATGTCGTGTGCGGCTTCACCACCATCGGGGCGATCCGCATCCATTTCCTGCCCTATGCCGCGGCCTGCGGGTTCCCGCCGGTGCAGAGCGCGACGGCGTTCGGCGTGCTGGCGACGTTCTCGGCGATCGGCATGATCGGCTACGGCGCGCTGTCGGACCGCTTCCACCGCCCGCTGCTGCTGGCCAGCGTCTATTTTCTGCGCGCCTTCTGTTTTCTGCTGCTGATGTATATCGCCGGCGACGCGCCGCTGTTGTTCATCTTCGCGATCCTCTTCGGGATCTTCGACTTCTCGACCTTCCCGATCGTCGCCAACATCGTCTCCACCCATATCGGGCTGCGCATCATGGGGCTGACGATGGGGCTGCTGTTCGCCTTCCATTCCCTCGGCGGCGCGCTCGGGTCGTTCGCCGGCGGCTGGCTGTTCGACGCCTTCGCCCGGTACGACTGGATGTGGCTGCTGTCGTTCGGGCTGTCGCTCTCCGCCGCCTTCCTGTCGCTGTTCATCCCCGAGACGCGGGACCGCGGCATGGCGCCGGCCGCCGCCACGGGCTGAACGGCGCGGCGCGGGCGACGGAGTCGCGCCCGTCGAAAACGCGGCCGGGGTCGGTCGGGGTTGGCCGGGGTCAGGTCGGGGTTGGCGGCGAGTATGGCCTTCGCCGCCCGGTATGGGCCGGACATACCCGGTGTCATCGACGCCCGTGTCATCGACGCCCGTGTCATCGACGCCCGTGTCATCGACGCCCCCCCAGTGTCATCGACGCTGGTGTCATCGACGCCCGTGTCATCGACACAGATGCAGGTCGGCGCGCTCTCGGGAAACCCCGCGGCGGCCGTCGCCGGGACGATCGCGCTGCTGGCGCCCTCGCCCTCGGTCAGCCCCCAGATGCGTGGCCCCCGGATGCGTGGCGCCCGAATGCGTGGCGCCCGGATGCGCGGTGGATGAACGCGACGATCCTGCGGACGGAGTCCTTCGCGCCGGCCGATGAGGGCTGCGAGCGGATCGCATCGTAGCTGTCGCCCTCGGTCAGCACCCGGTCGACGGCGCCGCCGCGCTTGCGGTAGCCGGCGATGAACGAGTCCATGTTCTCGCGCGGATGCAACGGATCGTCCGGGTGCTGCAAATAGAGCATCTTCGGCATGTCGATCTCATCGTCCCGGTTGACGATGAGATTCGCGCTGCCTTCCTCCATCGCCTCCTCGGTGAGCCAGTATTCCATCTGGTCCTCGAGCAGCCCGGCCTGACGCTCGTCGCCCCCGCCCCCGGCGATTCGCCGCCCGACGATGCGGTAGCGCGACAGCGGGCAGATCACCGGCCACAGCGTGACGACGAACGGGACGCGGGCGTCGATCCCGTCCCCGCCATCCAGCGGCGCCGCGGCATAGCGCGCATCGTCCGGCTTGATCGCGGCCAGCACCGCCAGATGCCCGCCGCTCGATGTGCCCATGACGCCGACCAGCTCCGGCCGGGTGTCGTAATCCGCCGCATGGGCCTTGAGCCAGCGGATGCCGTAGTTGACGTCGGCGACCGAGCCCGGATAGGTCGCCGCCGGCGGGTTGCGGAAATCGAGCGCGGCCACGACCACGCCGCCGCTCGCCACCGCGCCGTTGATCGAATCGTTGCCCTCGCGGCTGCCGCGCCGCCAGGCGCCGCCATGCACCTCGACCGCCGCCGGAAACGGCCCGGCGCCCTGTGGCCGGAAGATGCGCGCCATGTAGTCGGTCTCGCCATGCCGCAGATACGCGACCTCCTCGATCTCGACCTCGTAGGTGTCCTGGACATGTGTCGCCATGAAAATCCCCTGGGCCATGAAGGCGCCCTGGGCCATGAAAATCCCCTGGGCCATGAAGGTCCCCCGGATCGTTCGGACGCGACGGGCGGGCCCGACCGCCGACCGCCCCCGATCCGGTGAGCGAAGTATGGCGCAGGGCGCCGTCGAACGCCATCTTGCAATCCGGTCGAAGAACGGTCGCCGGAGCGCCGTCGCCGGTCAGGCGGTCGGCAGCTTGTAATCCTTGAAGTCCTCGCGGAGCCGGGTCTTCAAGAGCTTGCCGGTCGCGGTGTGGGGGAGCTCATCGACGAAGACGACGTCGTCGGGGATCCACCAGCCGGCGACCTTGCCCTCGAAGTAGGCGAGCATGTCCTCGCGGCTCACCTCGGCGCCCTCCTTCCGGACCACCACGAGCAGCGGGCGCTCGTCCCATTTCGGGTGGGCGACGCCGATCGAAGCGGCCTCGGCGACGGCGTCGTGGCCGACCGCGATGTTCTCGATCTCGATGGAAGAAATCCACTCGCCGCCCGATTTGATGACGTCCTTCGACCGGTCGGTGACGGTCATGTAGCGCTCCCGATCGATGGTCGAGACGTCGCCGGTCGAGAACCAGCCCTCGGCGTCGTGCGCGTCCGATCCCGACTCGCGGAAATAGGCGCTGCACACCCAGGGTCCGCGCACCTTGAGCGTGCCGAAGGCCACGCCGTCCTCGGCGAGCGTCGCGCCGGCGTCGTCGACGATTTTCATCTCGACTCCGTAGACCGCCTTTCCCTGGCTCACCTGGCGGTCGCAGATCTGATCGGCCGTCTCGCCGGTCACGCCGTGCCTGGGCCCGTTGATGGTGCCCAGCGGCGACATCTCGGTCATGCCCCAGGCGTGCCGGACCTCGACGCCGCAGTGCTTCAGGAAATACTCGGTCATCGCCCGCGGCGTAGCCGAGCCGCCGACGATCAGGCGACGGATGCTGGAAAGCGTCTTGCCGGAATCGGAGAGGTATTGCATCAGGCCGAGCCAGATCGTCGGCACCCCGGCCGAGATCGTCACGCCCTCGGACTCCATCAGCTCGTGCAGCGCCTGGCCGTCCATCCGGGGGCCGGGCAAGACCAGCCTGGCGCCCATCATCGGGGTGAAGTAGGGAAAGCCCCAGGCGTTGACGTGGAACATCGGCACCGCCGGCATGGCGGCGTCGGCCGCGCCAACGCCGACCGCATCGGGCACCGCGGCGGCCATCGCATGCAGCACCGTCGAGCGGTGGGAATAGAGCACGCCCTTGGGATCGCCGGTGGTCCCCGAGGAGTAACAGAGCGAAGACGCGGTGTTCTCGTCGAATACCGGCCAGGCGAAATCCTCGTCCGCGGCGGCGAGAAGGCTTTCGTAGCAGTGGACGTTGGCGAGCCCGGTCTCGGGCATATGCGCCTCGTCGGTCATCACCACGAAGGCCTCGACGGTGGGAAGCTGATCGGCCAGCGCCTCGAGAAGCGGCACGAAGCTCAGATCGACGAACAGCGCCCGGTCCTCGGCGTGGCCGACGATGAAGGCGATCTGCGGCGGGAAGAGCCGCGGGTTGATGGTGTGGCAGACCGCCCCCATGCCGGAGGCGGCGTAGTAGATCTCGAGATGGCGGTAGGTGTTCCAGGCGAGCGTGCCGACCCGGTCCGAATCGCCGATGCCGAGCCCGCGGAGCGCGTTGGCGAGCCGCTTCATCCTCGCATGCGCGTCGGCGTAGCCGTAGCGGTGGATCGGCCCTTCGACGGTGCGCGAGACGATCTCGGTCTTCGCGTGGTCCCTCGCCGCGTGCTCGATGATCGACGAGATCAGCAGCGGCGTGTCCATCATCAGGCCTTGCATCGCATGTCCCTCCATCGCATGTCCCTCCACGGTTTCGGATACGCGCGACCTCGCCTGTCGCAATCTATCGCCGCGCCCGGCGGGCGACAATGCCCGGGCGCCGATGGCGACAATGCCCGGGCGCCGGTATAGACTCGCGCGGCCACTCCCGGGGAGCCACCGATGGTCGAAGCGAAGCTTCCGCGGTTCGACACCCTGAGCCTGCATGCCGGCCAGCAGCCGGACCCGACGACCGGCGCGCGCGCCGTGCCGATCTACCAGACGACATCCTACGTCTTTCCCGACACGGACCATGCCGCCTCGCTGTTCAACCTGGAGCGCGCGGGACACATCTATTCCCGGATCTCCAACCCGACCAACGCGGTCTTCGAGGAGCGTATGGCGGCGCTGGAAGGCGGGGTCGGCGCGATCGCCACCGCGAGCGGCCAGGCCGCGCTGCACCTCGCGGTGGCGACCCTGATGGACGCCGGCGGGCACATCGTCTCCTCGGGCTCGATCTATGGCGGCAGCCACAATCTCTTCTCCCACACCCTGCCGCGCTTCGGTATCACGACCACCTTCGTCGATCCGCGCGACCCCGGCGCCTTCGCCGCGGCGATCCGGCCCGCCACCCGGCTCGTCTTCGGCGAGACCCTGGGCAATCCGGGGCTCGAGATCATCGACCTCGCCGCGGTCGCCGGAATCGCCCACGAGGCCGGCATCCCGGTGCTGATCGACAACACCTTCGCTTCGCCCGCGCTGTTTCGCCCGTTCGATCACGGCGCCGATCTGACGCTCCATTCCGCGACCAAGTTCATCGGCGGCCACGGCATCGCCATCGGCGGGGTGCTGATCGACGGCGGCGCGTTCGACTGGGACGCTTCGGGCAAGTTTCCGACGCTCACCGAGCCCTATGCCGGCTATCACGGCATCGACTTCGCCGAAGAGTTCGGGCCGGCCGCTTTCATCACGCGGGCGCGCGCCGAGGGCCTGCGCGATTTCGGCGCCTCGATGAGCCCGGCGAACGCCTTCTACCTTCTCCAGGGGCTCGAGACGCTTCCGCTGCGGATGGAGCGCCATGTGGCGAACGCGCGCAAGATCGTGGCCTTCCTCGACGCGCATCCCGGCGTCGACTGGGTAAGCTACCCGGAGCTTCCGGGCCATCCCGACCACGCGCTCGCCAAACGCCTGTTGCCCAAGGGCTCGGGCGCGGTGTTCCCGTTCGGGATCGCCGGCGGGCGCGAGGCGGGCCGGGTGTTCATCGAGCGGCTGCGTCTCTTCTCGCATCTCGCCAATGTCGGCGACGCCAAGTCGCTGGTCATTCACCCGGCCAGCACTACCCACCAGCAGATGGACGCCGCCGCGCTCGAGGCCGCCGGCATCGGCGAGGGGCTGGTCCGGCTCTCGATCGGCCTCGAAGACGCCGGCGACCTCATCGAGGATCTCGATCAGGCGCTGCGCGCGGCCGGCCGCGCGGCCGGCCGGCAAGCGGCGGAGTAGGGACCGGCCATGGACTTCGCGGTCGGCGGCGCCGCGGTCTTCGCCTCGACCGGCGGACGGGAGTTCGATCCGGAGAAACCCGCCATCCTCTTCGTTCACGGTGCGGGCAACGACCATTCGGTTTGGCAGCTTCCGGCGCGCCACTTCGCCCATCGCGGATTCTCGGTCGCGGCGATCGACCTTCCCGGGCACGGGCGGTCGACGGGCGCGCCGCTCGGCTCGATCGCGGAGATGGCGCGCTGGGTGGGCCGTGCGCGGGCCGCGCTCGGCCTGGAGCGTGCGCATCTGGTGGGGCATTCCATGGGCGCGCTGATCGTGCTGGCCGCGGCCGGCGCGGAGCCCGACGGTGTGGACCGCATCGTGCTGGCCGGTCCGGCGCCGGCGATGCCGGTCCACGACGACCTTCTGGCCGCCGCGCGGGCGGGCGAGCATAAGGCAATCGATCTGATCGCCTTTTGGGGGCTGAGCCATGCGTCCCAGCTCGGACCGCACCGGTGTCCCGGCCTGTGGATGAACGGCGGCGTTCAGCGGCTCCTGGCGCGCGCGGCGGAAGGGGTGCTGGCGACCGATCTCGAAGCGTGCGCGGCGTTCGACGACGGCGCGGCGCTGGCCGCCAGGGTGACGGCGCCGAGCCTCCTGATCCTCGGCGACCGCGACATGATGACGCCGATCGCCGGCGGGCTGGCGCTCGCCGGGATGATCGAGGGCGCCCGGACGGTAACCTTCCCCGGCTGCGGCCACATGATGCTCGCCGAGCGGCCGAACGAGACCCTCGATGCGATGCGGGAATTTCTGATCGGCTGACGGAAACAGACGGAAACAGACGGAAACAGAAGGAGTTTGCGCCGGGATGGACTTCGCGCTGCCGCCCGAGATCGAGGAGTATCGCCAACGCGTCCGCGCGTTCGTCGCCGGCCACATCCTGCCGCTGGAGGCCGACCCGGCCAATGCCGGGGCGCATGAAAACATCCGCGAGGACGTGCTGGAGGGCGTCCGCGCCAAGGTCAAAGAGGCCGGCCTCTGGGCGCTTCAGATGCCGCCGGAACGCGGCGGCCAGGGACTGCCCGTCATCGGCATGGCGGCGTGCTACGAGGAGATGAACCGCTCGATCTACGGCCCGGTCTGTTTCAACTGCGCCGCCCCGGACGACGGCAACATGATCGTCCTGGAAAAGGTCGCGACCGAGGCCCAGAAGGAGCGCTGGCTCCAGCCGATCGTCGACGGCGCGGTGCGCTCGTCCTTCGTGATGACCGAGCCGATGCCGGGCTCGGGCTCCGATCCGTCCGCGATGCGCACGACCGCGACCCGGCGCGGCGACGCCTGGGCGATCGAGGGCCGCAAATGGTTCATCACCGGGGCGGAGGGCGCGCAGCATTTTTTGCTCATCGCGCGGACTTCGGACGATCCGCGCCGCGGGCTGACGGCGTTCGCCTTCGACGCCGATCAGCCGGGCTGGGAGATCCTCCGCCGCATCCCGATCATGGGCCCGGAGGAGCATGGCGGGCATTGCGAGCTGCGCTTCGACGGACTCGAGATCGCCGACGAGAACCGGCTGATGGAGGTCGGCGACGGGCTCAAATTCACCCAGATCCGGCTCGGCGTCGCGAGGCTCACCCATTGCATGCGCTGGACCGGAATGGCCAAGCGGGCGCTCGAGGAATGCTTCGAGTACGTGCGCGCGCGGGCGAGCTTCGGCAGCGCCCTCGCAGACCACGAAGGCGTCCAGTGGATGCTGGGCGAGGCGGCGATGCAGGTCGAGATCGGCCGGCTGATGACCATGCGGGCGGCAGCCAGGCTCGATACCGGCGACTTTGCCCGCAAGGAGGTCTCGATGGCGAAGATCGTCGTCTCCGAGGCGCTGCACAAGGCGATCGACACGGCGATCCAGCTTCTGGGCGCGCGCGGCTACTCCAAGGACACGCCACTCGAGTGGATGTACCGCTATGCCCGCCAGGGCCGGATCATCGACGGCGCATCGGAGGTCCACAAGATGGTGATGTCCCGCACGCTGCTCGCCGAGGGCATCGATTTCTGGAGCTGGGATTGAGCGCACTCGCCGGCTTTAGCGCACTCGCCGGCTTTATCGCCAAGGCGGCGGGGGCCGACAGGGTCACGATCGAGCGCGACGCGCTCCTTCCCGGCGGCGCGATCCAGGAGAACCGGGCGCTCGACATCGCGATCGAGGGCGGCGACATGCACGGACGCCACGCGCTGGCGCTGCGCACCGAGGCGCGCTCCCCGGTTCCGGCGAGCCGGCCGATCCCTCAGCAATTCGCCTTCCTGAAGGCCGCCCGGGAGGCCGGCGTCACCGCGCCCGAGCCGCTGTGGCTCTGCGAGGACGCGGCCGTGACCGGCCGGCCGTTCTTCATCATGCGCCGGATCGAGGGTATCGCGCTCGGCGGCCGGGTGGTGCGCGGCGGCCCTCACGAGGCGCTGGCGGCGACGCTCGGGGCCGAGCTCGCCCGCATCCACAGCATCGTCCCGCCGCGCGAGGACCTCGCGTTTCTCGGCGCGCCGCCGGAAAACCCGGCGATGGCCGGCATCGAAATCTATCGCGCCTGGCTCGACGCCGAGCCCAGGCCGCATCCGGCGATCGAATGGGGGCTTCGCTGGCTCGCCCGCCATGCGCGGCCGGCGGGCGAGATCGTGCTCGCCCACCACGATTTCCGCACCGGCAACTACATGATCGACGGCGACCGGCTCACCGGCATCCTCGATTGGGAGTTCGCCGGCTGGTCGGACCCGATGGAGGACATCGCCTGGTTCTGCGCCAGGTGCTGGCGCTTTGGCGCCGACGAGCTGGAGGCCGGCGGCATCGCCCGGCGCGCCCCGTTCTACCGCTCATACCAGCAGGCCACGGGCCGCGCGATCGACCCCGGGATCATCTTCTACTGGGAGGTGATGGCCCATGTCCGTTGGGCGACGATCGCCGTCCAGCAGGCCGGCCGGCACCTGTCGGGCCGCGAGCCCGACCTCGAACTCGCCCTGATCGGCCGCAGGCTCGCCGAGATCGAGCACGAGATCCTCGCCATGACCGGAGAACCCTGAGCGATGCGCGACGACCCCAGCGCCGTCGACCTCCTGCGGACCGCCCGCCGGACCCTGATGGAACGCCTGCTCCCCGCGCTCCCGGCCGGGCGCCGCTACACCGCCCACCTCATCGCCGCCGCCATCGCCATCGCCGCCCGCGAGGCCGAGGCCGGCGCGGCGGCCGAAGACGCCGAGCGCGCCGCGCTCGCCGGGCTGCTCGGCCGGGACGGCGCGCTCGAAGACCTCAACCGCGCCTTTGCCGCCGCCATCCGCGAGGGCCGCTTCGACACGAACGACCGCGCGACCGCCCACGCGCTGCTCACCGAGGCCACGGGCGCGAAGCTGCGCGAGGACAACCCCGGCTACCTCGCGCCCTGAGCGGGCTCGCGAGAATTCGCGGCCAACGTTCGCGGCCATCGTTCGCGGCCAAGCGGCCAATGAGAGAGGGCGCTTCCGCAGGCGGATCAGACCGGCGTTGCGAGCAGCGTGGGCACCGAAAACGTGTCGAGGACGGCAATGCGCTCGGCGAACTTCGCGGCGGCGTCGCGGATGCGGATGCGGTCTTCGTAGCAGCCGGCGCAGAACAGGCGGGACTCGCCGGTCTTGGAGGTCTGCACGACCAGGAAGCTGGTTTCGACTTCGGCGACGCCGTCGTCGACCGCGTTGATGCGCGACGGGCTGAGGATGTGGCGGTCGAAATGCGGGTTGAACTTGTTGGCGTGGCGCAGGCAGACGATCCGGTCCTCGATCCGCGCGCGGTTCTCGCAGTGGATGACGCCCACGGGATGGCCGAGGATGCGGTTCTCGCGCGGCATGACGATGTAGCGCCCGTCCGGCTCGAAGCAGTCGACCCAGGCGTCGAGCTCGTCGCGGTCGATGAACATGGCGCTGTCGACCACCAGGCGCTCGATGCGCGCCTTCACGGCCGGGTCGATGGCGGTCATCGCTCCGCCCCGCTCGGCGCGATGCCGAGGAGCTCGCTGTAATAGGACCAGAAGCCGCGCACCGGGATCTCGTTGACCCGGGTGTCGAGATCGACCAGCGGGCCGGCGCCGCCCATCTCGACGACGCCGTCGCCCTCCCCGAAGGCGGATGTGGCGCGCTGCACCAGCTCGAGCGCCTCGCCGTCCTCCATCGAGATCAGGCCGGCCGGGCCGACCATGTTCGCCTGGTTGACGCGGTGCGCGGTCATCGCCTCGTCGTCGTCCCGGTAGCCGAAATTCACGAACTCGATCTCGAGCTCCGCGACCCCCCGCGTGCGTACCCGCCGAATGCCGAGGCAATTGGCGATCTGATGGACGATCGCGTTCGGGAAGATGGAGATGATCCGCGTGCTGACGCCGTCGCGGAACTCCGGAACGCAGCGGACGAGCGAGGGGTCGTTGAGCGTCATGTAATCGCTGCGCTGCACGCGGTCGTCGGCATAGGCCTTCCGCGCCTCGTCGTCGGCGTCCGAGCCCTTGTACTGGAACAGCATGGTGTGGCGGTGCCGGTCGTCCATGTGGCCGCCGGAGGTCTGGGTCAGGCGGCTGAGGCCGAAGGTGCGGTTGAATTCGTGCAGGATGCTCGCGTGATAGGCGTCGCGCACGTTTTCCATGTAGAGTTTCCAGTTCGCGAACACGCGCTGGCGCTGATAGCCGAGGAGCCGGACCGGCCGGTCGAAGATCTCGCCGACATGGTCGACGACCATCGCGCCGAGATAGGCCTCGAGCGACTCGGGCGCGTCGCTGAACGTGCCGAAGACGATGCCTTTCCAGCACTCGACGCGCAGCGTGCGCAGCCCGTGCCGGCGCATGTCGAACCCGGCCGGCATGCCGCCGCGACCCTTGACGCCGTGGGCGAACGGCACGCCGATGAGATCGCCCTGCTGGCTGTAGCGCCAGTTGTGATAGATGCAGGTGAAATCGGCCACGTTGCCGAACGGCTCGCGCGCGATCTCCGCGCCGCGATGGGCGCAGCGGTTGACGAAGGCGTTGATCCGCCCCCCGGCGTCGCGGTTGAACACCACCGGCGCGTCGCCGACATAGCAGATCCGGTAGTCGCCCGGCCGCGGAATCTCCGCCTCCAGCCCCAGCACCGACCATGTCGGGCCGCGGAAGATCCGCTCCTGCTCGCGCCGGTAGAGCTCGGGATCGTGGTAGATGCCGAACGGGACCCGCGAATAGTCGTTTCGCTTCCAGACCGTCTTCGGGTCGCTCATCGCGCCCGGCTTTCGCCCGCGCGTGGTCGCCGGCCCGGCCAACCGGCCCCCCGCCGCCAGGGCAATATCGTCCCGGGGGGTGCGGAGCCGACCGGCGGCGGCGGCAAGCGCCGCCTCCTCGAACGCCCGGATGAACGCCTGGAGGAAGGTCCGGCGGCGAGGTCCCGGGCGAGCTCGCGCAGTGGCTTCACGATTTGCCTTCCGGCGTGTCCGGCCGGTGCGCCTGGGCGGCGATCTTCTCCTTCAGCAGCGCCCGCATCCGCAACGCCGGCGCATCGACGTTGAGGTCGACGACCGGCGCGTCGGGCATCTCGTCGCCCCTGCGCTGCTGCGCTTCCATGATCGTGAGGTCCTGGAGGAAGACCCGCGTGAAGTCGGTGCGATAGATCTCGTCCATCGCCGCGCTGTCGATCTGGAACAGCCGCGAATGGGCGTAGAAGTGATGGGTCGTCGTCGCGGTCTCCGGGGTCGGGCAGTTGGGCACATGAAAGGCGATCCCCCGGCCGCGGTCGCCTTCCAGCACGCCGCTTCCGGCCTCGGCGCAGCCGACATCGACATCGACATAGACCGGCAGGCGCGCATCGACCACCTGCCAGCGGTCGACCGCGCCCGCGAAATCCCCGGCCGCCTTGTAGAATGCGGCAGGCTCGACGGCGGGCATCAGGCGGGTCATGCGGACCCCGTCGGCCAGCCGCTCGGTGTGCGCCGGGAAGCGGGTGATCTCGTCATTGCCGATGGTGTCGGCGTGGACGAAGGTCAGGTGCGACAGGTCGAGCAGGTTCTCGATGATCATCTGGTAGTTGCAACGGGTATGGAGCGGGTGCGCGCCGTTGCCGGGCACCGTCTTCCAGCCGGGATGGTCCATCCACCACCAATCGGGCAGCAGGGTCTCATCGGCGCCCGCCGGATCGCCCATCCAGATCCATACCCAGCCGGCGCGCTCCAAAAGCGGATAGGACCGCACCGCGGCGCCCGGCGGGATCCGGCTCTGACCCGGCACCGCCACGCACCGCCCGTCGGGTGCGAACTCCAGGCCGTGATAGCCGCATCGCAGCCGGTCGCCCGACACCGTTCCCATCGACAGCGGCAAGGCACGGTGGCAGCAGCGGTCGGCCAGCGCCGTCGGCTTGCCGTCTGCGGTGCGGTAGAGCACGACGGGCTCGTCGAGCAGCCTGCGGGCGAACGGCTCACGGCCGATCTCCGAACTCCACGCGGCGACATACCAGCAGTCCTTCAGGAACATGAAATCACCCTCGTATCGCGTCTACGGGACATGGAGTTTCTGCGAATTTCTGCGAATTTCCGCGAATTTCCGCGGGCCGGCCTCTCGATTGCGGTTCGTCGATACTACAGAGTGTTGTCGTTACCGGCCAAGGACTCACCTTCTTCCCACGCGGCGCAATTGCGACGCTCGCGACATTCGCGACATATGACGTCTGACGTCGTTGCGACGCCATTCAAGCCCGTCGGAGTCGACTCACGCCGACAGCGGGTAGTGTCTCGGAGGGTTCCCGGTCTTCCTGGAGAAACCGTCGGTCAGCCTCGTGAACCGACGCATCCACCGTGGCCCCGGTTCGACGGGCTGGGGCTGCGGCTGGGGTTTTTCAAACTTGAGACGCTCCCCGCAATTTTCACGTTGACCGGCAGGCCGCTGGTCGATACGATCGGCGTGTGTCGAAGGCGGATCGCTCACAGGCGGTTGACGGCACGACAGAGCCCAACTCTTGAACTCCGGGAGAGAAGACATGACCAACCATCGGGACGCCCTTAGTACCCCCCAGAATGAGGCGCTGACGCGCTGGACCCGGCCGATCATCCGCGAATGGGACGGCATGACAGGGACGGAAGGCGGCTCCGGTCCCGATGTGACCGAGACCGTTAATTACTACGACCCCAACGAGGGCGTATCATCGTAGACCCGACTCTCAGACATCATGACGCACGGCCGCCGTCGCTCTGCGGAGAGCGACGGCGGCCGCGTTGGGTGTGTGCCGGCAAACCGACCCGGCGAATCCGGTGCGGTTCCAGGGATTGCGTGGACGCGCGGCGCGCACGGTCGGAGGGCGAATACCGCATGGCACCGGACATAACGCCTGTTGGCGACAGACGGCGCAATTCGGTGTAGTGTCCCGGTTTGAATCGGATCGCCTCGGCTTCGCCGCCTGCGCGCCGATCGAGCCGGTGATCCATTCCCCGGTGATCCATCCCATGTCCCGCAGCGTATCCGATACGTGTGCAGATGGTTCCCGGTCTTCCTGGAGAAGCCGTCGGTCAGCCTCGTGAACCGACGCATCCACCGTGGCCCCGGTTCGACGGGCTGGGGCTGCGGCTGGGGCTTTTCAAACCGGGACGCTCCCCGCAATTTTCACGTTGACCGGCAGGCCGCTGGTCGATACGATCGGCGTGTGTCGAAGGCGGATCGCTCACAGGCGGTTGACGGCGCGACAGAGCCCAACTCTTGAACTCCGGGAGAGAAGACATGACCAACCATCGGGACACCCTTAGTACCCCCCAGAATGAGGCGCTGACGCGCTGGACCCGGCCGATCATCCGCGAATGGGACGGCATGACAGGGACGGAAGGCGGCGGCGATCCCGAGGCGTCCGAGACCGTTAATTACTACCCCGACAGCACGGGCTCATGACGCACGGCCGCCGTCGCTCTGCGGAGAGCGACGGCGGCCGCGTTGGGTGTGTGCCGGCAAACCGACCCGGCGAATCCGGTGCGATTCCAGGGGTTGCGTGGACGCGCGGCGCGCACGGTTGGAGGGCGAATACCGCATGGCGCCGGACATAACGCCTGTTGGCGACAGACGGCGCAATTCGGTGTAGTGTCCCGGTTTGAATCGGATCGCCTCGGCTTCGCCGCCTGCGCGCCGATCGAGCCGGTGATCCATTCCCCGGTGATCCATCCCATGTCCCGCAGCGTATCCGATATGTGTGCAGATGGTTCCCGGTCTTCCTGGAGAAGCCGTCGGTCGGCCTCGTGAACCGACGCATCCACCGTGGCCCCGGTTCGACGGGCTGGGGCTGCGGCTTTTCAAACCGGGACACTACCCGACAGCCGCAGGCGGTTATCGGATATAGTCGATTGCCGCGCCGGCGTCTCGCCGGAGATGGCGATACGTCCCGGCGAGGCGTTCGGCGGTGGCGCGGAGATGTGGCGCCGGCTGCAAACCGCCTGCGAGCTGGCCCGGGCGATGAAGAAGGCGGGCCGGATCGGGGTCGAACGGCTTTCGCCGGCGGCGTGACGCCGGCGGGAAAGGTTTCGACTGAGGGACGGCCTGCGCGTGAGCATCGGGAACGCCTTTCAGGGCGCACTGTTCGCCAATGATTTTCTGTGCGAGTCCATCGTTGCGCTGGACGACTGGCGAGGTCTGGACGCCGCGGCGGCGCAAGATCTGGAAGACGCATTTCGGGCGATCTTCGATCGCTTCCCGATCGCCGGATCGCCCAACGAAAGCCACACCGAGGACGATCTGATCTGGCCCGTCCTCGAACGGCTCGGCTGGACGGCGAGCCTGCGGCAGCAGAATCTGTCCGCCCAGGGCCGGGAGCATGTGCCCGACGGCCTGCTGTTCGCCGACGACGCGGCGAAGGGCCGCGCCAACGGCTTTGCCGAGGATTGGAGACGCTACGCGCTCGGCCTCGCGATCGTGGAGTCCAAGCGCTGGCTGTGCCCGCTCGACCGCCGGTTCGGACGAAGCGGCGAGGAAATCGCGCCGTCGACGCAGATGCTTCGCTATCTCCAGCGCGTGAACGATTTGACGGTCGGCAAGCTCCGCTGGGGCATTCTCACCAACGGCGCGCGCTGGCGGCTCTACTACCAGGGCGCGCAATCCGTCTCGGAGCAGTTCTTCGAAATCGATCTCGCCGCACTTCTCGACCTCCCCGGCCACGACGACGGCCCGTTCTCCCGCTCCGATGCGGAGGACCGCCGGCATTGGCTCAAGGTGTTCGCGCTCGTCTTCCGGCGTCCTTCCTTCCTCGCCGGGGCCGCCGACCCGCGCACGTTTCACCAACGCGCGATCGAGGAAGGCCGCTTCTACGAGGAACGGGTCGCCGCCAGTCTTTCCGGTCTGGTCTTCAACACGGTCTTTCCGCAGCTCGCCGGCGCCATCGCCGCCGCTGCGCCGGACGCGCCGCTGGCGGACGTGCGCGAGGCCGCCCTGATCCTGCTCTACCGGTTGCTGTTCATCCTCTATGCCGAGGATCGCGATCTGCTGCCGGTCCGTGACGACCGCTACGACGATTACGGCCTGCGCGACAGGGTGCGCAACGACGTGAAGCGCCGCAAGGATGTAGACGATGCGTTTTCCGCCACCCAGCCGCGCTACTGGTCCGCCATCGACGGTCTGTGCCGCGCCATCGACGAGGGCGACGCCTCGATCGGTCTGCCGCCCTATAACGGCGGCCTGTTCGACGCCGGGCGCGCGCCGCTTCTCGCCGAAATCCGGCTCGGCGACAAGGACATGGCCGATGTCATCGACGCGCTGTCGTTCGAGCGGACGCCCGACGGCCGACGCTACATCAACTATCGCGACCTCGGCGTCCGACAGCTCGGCTCGATCTACGAGCGCCTGCTCGAACACGAGATCGTCCGCGGCGACGACGGGATTGCGGTGCGTCCGAACGCCTTGGCGCGCAAGGGATCGGGCAGCTACTACACCCCCGACGACCTCGTGGGCCTGATCATCGAGGAGACGGTCGAGCCGCTGATGCGGGCGCCGATGGACGCCTTCATGGCCAAGGTTTCCGAACCCGCCATTCGCCGCTCGTCCGACGCTCGCCGGATCGACCCGTTGAAGCCGCTCGATCCGGCGGAAAGGCTGCTGGAGTTGAAGATCTGCGATCCGGCCATGGGCTCGGGACACTTCCTGGTCAATCTCGTGGACCGCCTCGCCGACCGGGTGATCGCCGCCATGGCCGAGGCGGAGGCCGCGGCGCCGGGCTACATCTCGCCGCTGGCCGGGCGGATCGAGGCCATCCGCGACACGATCCTGACCAACGCCCGGGAACACGGCTGGACCGTCGATCGCGCACGGCTGGACGACCGCCACATCGTCCGGCGCATGGTGCTCAAACGCTGCATCTTCGGCGTCGACAAGAACCCGATGGCGGTCGAGCTGGCCAAGGTCGCGCTATGGCTGCACACGTTCACCGTGGGCGCGCCGTTGAGCTTCCTCGACCACCATCTGCGCTGCGGCGACAGCCTGTTCGGAACCTGGGCGCGGACCGGCATCGACAAGGCGACCGCTTACGGAAGCCCGCTGCTCCTGCACGGGTCGGTGACCCGGGCCGCCCGGGCCTCGACGCAGATGGGGGTCATCGAGGATCTGACCGACGCCGAGATCGCCGAGGCGTACCGATCCGCCGCGACCTTCGCTGAAATCGAGGACATGACCGCGCCGCTCGACGCCGTCCTCCTTCTGGTGCATGCCCTCGACTGGCTGGACATCCGGGACCGGGAGGGCAGGACCGGGCTGCACGCCTATTTCGGCGGCCGGTTCGGCGACCCCATCGACATCGCCGTCGGCAGGGCCGATGTCTCGACGGAACGCAAGGAGGGCGAGCATTTCGCCGGATTGCTGGACCGGGCCCGCCGGCTCGCCTCGGAGGAACGCTTCCTCAACTGGCAGGTGGCGTTCCCCGGCGTGTGGTCGGACTGGAGCAGCGCCGCGCCGCAGGGCGGTTTCGACGCCGTGATCGGCAACCCGCCCTGGGACCGGATGAGGGTCGAGCCGGTCGAGTGGTTCGCGATCCGCCGCCGGGAGATCGCAATCGCCCAACGCGCGTCCGATCGCAAGCGCATGATCACGGCGTTGCGGAATGGCGGCGACCCGCTGGCCGCCGCGTTCGACGCCGCGAAGGACCGCGCCGAGGCCGCCGCCCGGACCGCGCGGACATGCGGCGATTACCCGCTGCTCGCTTTCGGGGAGTTGAACCTCTATGCGCTGTTCGTCGAGCGCGCGATGGCGCTGGTGAAGCCGGACGGCATGGTCGGCCTGCTCGTCCCGTCGGGTATCGCGTCCGACAAGACGGCGGCGCGGTTCTTCAAGGGCGTGGCGACCGAGGGGCGGCTGAAGGCGCTCTATGATTTCGAGAACCGGCGCACGCGCCACAACGCCGCGCCTTATTTCCCGGACGTGGACGGCCGCTTCAAGTTTTGCGCCTTCGTCGCAAGCCCGTCGCCGCTTCCCGAGCCCGCGCGCTGCGCCTTCTTCCTGCATGACCTGTCCGAGCTCGACGATCCCGACCGCCGGTTTCCGCTGGCGGCGGCGGATTTCGCCCGCGTCAACCCGAACACCGGCACCGCGCCGATCTTCCGTTCCCGCCGCGACGCCGACCTGACCACCGCGATCTACCAACGTCTGCCGGTGCTGGTCGACCGCTCGTCCGGCGAGGAGGCGAAGGCGTGGCCGGTGCAATACACCCGGATGTTCGACATGTCGCTCGACTCCGGCCTGTTCCGCACGCGCGAGGAACTCGGGGACCGGGAAGGCGCCTGGCCCGTCGGCGGCAACCGCTACGACAGCCCGACGGGAGAATGGGTTCCGCTGTATGAGGGCAAGATGGTCCAGGCGTTCGACCACCGCGCCGCCAGCGTCGCCGTCAATCCAGACAACCTGCACCGGCCGGCGCAGCCCGTCCCGGCGACCCTGGAACAGCACAGGGACCCGACCTGGCTGCCCGACCCGCAATACTGGGTATCGCGAGGAAAGGCATCGTTCCCGACGGCATCCTGTCTGCTGGCCTTCAAGGACGTAACGGCTCCGACGAATGAACGGTCGATGATCGCGGCGTTGATTCCCTGTTCCGGCGTTGGAAACACGCTTCCCATAATTTCGACGGACGGACAATCCGCCTCGGACGCGGCAATATTGCTTGCCAATTTCAACGCCATTCCATTCGATTACGTCGCGCGCCAGAAGATTCAGGGCCAGCACCTCAACTGGTTCATCGTCGAGCAACTCCCCGTCGTCCCGCCGGAGCGATACGACGCCGTGCGCTTCGGCCCCCGCAGTGCGGGTGAGATCGTGCGCGAGGCGGTGCTGGAGCTCACCTGCACCGCCCACGACATGGCCCCCTTCGCCCGCGCCATGGGGCATGTGGACGACGCCGGCGCCGTGAAGCCGCCCTTCCGGTGGAACGAGGATCGCCGCCTGCGTCTGCGCGCCCGGCTCGACGCCGTGTTCTTCCACCTCTACGGCGTCACCGACCGCGATGACGTGCGCTATGTCTATTCGACCTTCCCCATCGTCGCGCGCCGGGAGACCGAGGCCCATGGCCGCTACCGCTCCCGCGACCTCTGCCTCGCCTGCATGAACGCGCTGGCGGCG
Source organism: Alphaproteobacteria bacterium (assembly GCA_965202905.1). Classification (GTDB taxonomy): domain Bacteria; phylum Pseudomonadota; class Alphaproteobacteria; order MPNO01; family MPNO01; genus CAYFYS01. The sequence continues at coordinate 3,127,902 of OZ241868.1, forward strand.
GGCGATGTGGACGCGGAGATCGACTTGTGAGCGCCCCCACGGTCGGCCCCACGGTCGGCCCCACGGTCGCCCCCACGGTGGTCGCCCCCACGATCTCGGGCCGGGGCTCGTTGCGGGCGCATGCTACGGCCGTCGCTCCAGGCGCCAGAGGATCGCGGTCGCGGCCAGGCCGATGGCCGAGACCGGGCCGGTGAGCCAGAGCGCGCCTTCCCAGCTCCCGGCGCCCGAGACCAGACAGGCGAGGATCGGCGGGCCGATGAACTGGCCGAGCGCGAGCGCCTGGACGATCAGCCCGATGCAGGTCGCGACCAGCGCCGGCGAGGCGGCGTGGCGCGGAGCGGCGTCGAGCACCACCGGCGGGATGAAGCCGCCGACGAAGGGCAGAAACATCGCGCACGCCAGGCGGAGGACCGCGTCGATGTCATCGGCGAAGACGCCGAGCGCCGAGGCGAACAGGCCGACATAGGCCACCGCGATGATCCGCGGCGCCGACCAGCCGCGGCGCAGCAGCCAGGCGCCGACGATGCAGCCGGGCGCGTTGGTCACCACCGAAAGCGCCGCCAGATAAGCCGCGGTATCGGCGGCATAACCCTGGCGCTCGATCAGGAATGTCGGCAGGAACGCGGTCACGGCGAGATAGATCAGCGAATACGCGGCGAAGCAGACGGCGAGCGTCGGCGGTCCGGGGCTGGTCAGCGTCCGCCGCATCGCCTGAAGGATGCGGGGCCGGTCGGCCGATTGCGCCGGCGCCGGGCCCCGGCCCGCCGTCGTCCAGCCGGCGAACGCCAGCGCCGACAGCGCGAGCGCGGCGTTGAGCTGCCACAGCCCGCGCCAGCCGGCGAGCCCGATGAACGCCGGCGAGATCAGGATCATGACGCCCAGCCCGACGGGCATGTAGAACGTCCAGATGCCGAGCGACAGGGCCCGGTCGCGCGGCAGCGTCAGCGCCGCGATGAGCGAAGGCCCGGAGGCAAGCACCGCGATGTAGCCCGCGCCCTCGATCAGGCGCGTTGCGATCAGGGCCGGCCCGGACCCGGCGAAGCTTCCCAGCGCGGCGCCGAACGCGACCACCGCGACGCCGCCCATCAGCGTCCGCCGGTAGCCGATCCGGTCGGCGATGAAGCCCCACAGCATGCCGGTCGCGAGCCCGACGGCGGCGAAGGTCGAGATCACCCAGCCCGCGCCGACCAGGCTCAGGCCGAGTTCGGCCCGGAGCGCCGGCGCCGCGGCCGGCAGCTTGCCGATCTGACAGGCTGCGACGATCCCGGCCAGCGCGACCGCCCAGACCGCGGTCCAGGCGGTGCGCGTCAGAGGCGTCTCAGCCGCCGAACCGAGGCTCGGGGAGGCCACGGACCCCCGCCTCGCAGGCGAACAGGGCGCCGGAAAGCGGCGCCTCGGCGAGCGCGGCGCGGTTCATGCCCAGCGAGGCGGTGGAGATGTAGAGCGTCTCCAGATCGGGGCCGCCGAAGGCGCAGCAGGTCACCTGCGGCACCGGCAGCGCGACCTCCCGGTCGATCGAGCCGTCGGGCGCATAGCGGGTGACCCGCCCGCCGAACATCTTCGCGCACCACACGAAACCCTCGGCGTCGACGGTCGCGCCATCCGCCACGCCGATGCCTTCGCCGAGTTCGACGAAGACCCGCTTGTTGTCGATTTCCCCACTCGCCCGGTCGAAATCGAAGGCCCAGATCTGCATCGACATGGAATCGGTGAAGTACATCGTCGTTCCGTCGGGGCTCCAGCACAGGGCGTTGGGGATGCGGATCTCCTTCAGCGCCGCGGCGTAATCGCCGTCGGCGGTGACGCGCCACAGCGTGCCGACCGGGCGGTGGCCGGGGTCCTGCATCGTGCCGCACCAGAACCGCCCGGCGCGGTCGACCTTGCCGTCGTTCATCCGGTTCCCGTTGAACCGCTGATTTCCCTCGGGATCGGCCAGCGGCTCGAACGCGCCGCTCTCCAGGTCGAAAAGGGCGATCCCGGTCCGAAGCCCGGCAATCAGCCGGCCGGGCCCGGCCAGACCGATCGATCCGATCTCGGTCTCGACCAGCCAGTGGGTGCGCGCGCCGGTCGAAGGATCGAGCCGGTGGATCGTCGGGTTATTGATGTCGACCCAGTAGATCGCGCCCTCCTCGGGCGACCACAATGTGCTCTCGCCCAGGATCGCGTTGTTCCGGGCGACGGGTACGGGTTCGCTCATCGCGTCGATTCCTCCCGGCGCGAGTATCGCATTCGCGCCCCTGTTGCGGTATCCTGGAAATCGCACTGCAATCGACACAGACGCAAGGGGGGTGCCGATGGGACGTCTCGACGGCAAGGTCGCAATCATTACCGGCGCGGCGCAGGGGATCGGCGCGGCCTACGCCAGGCGGTTCGCCGAGGAAGGCGCGAAGGTTGCGATCTGCGATCTCCTGGACTGCACCAATGTGGTGAACACGATCGCCCAGTCCGGCGGCGAGGCCTTCGGCCTGGAGGTCGACGTCAGCGACGAGGCCCAGGTCGAGGCCCTGGTCGCCAAGACCGTCGAGACCTTCGGCAAGGTCGACATCATGGTGCCGAACGCCGCCATTTTCGCCGGCATCGACCGGCGCCCGTTCCTGGAGATCGGCGTCGGGGAATGGGACGAGCTGATGGCGGTCAACGTCCGCGGCGTGTTCGTGTGCATCAAGGCGGTCGTGCCGGAAATGAAGAAGCAGGGCTACGGCAAGATCGTCAACATCTCGTCCGGCACCGTACAGGCCGGCGTGCCGTGGATGCTGCACTATGTCTCCTCGAAAGGGGCGGTCGATGCGATGACCCGGGCCGTCGCCCGCGAGGTCGGCGATTTCGGCGTCAGGGTCAACTCGATCGCGCCCGGCTTCACCATGTCCGAGCAGATCGAGGCCCGGCGCGAAGCGCTCCAGTTCAACATCGACATGAACCTCGCCGGCCGCGCCTTCAAGCGCGACGAGACGCCCGAGGACCTGCTGGGCACCGTGGTCTTCCTCGCCTCGCCCGAGAGCGACTTCATGACCGGGCAGACCATCCTGGTCGATGGCGGGTTGGTGATGCACTAAGAGCGCGCCGATGCGATCGCGCTACGGCCACCCCGCCGAAATCCCCGCAACCCCTTGGGTTTCCGGCCTCTTCCGCCTTCTTCCCGGCATCTTCCGGATTCACCCTGCACAGCGCCAGCAACCCGAAGACCAGACCGGCCGTCATCCCGTGCTTGCCCGTCTTACCCGCGAGGGCGCGGCAGAGGATCTGGGTGGTGCGAACACCCATCAGGAAGCTGCCGACCGGCATCGCGAGATAGATCAACCACATCGGCGCCTCCGGCACCGGCGTGATCCGACCCGTGTCCATCACCCGCAAGGTGTGCAGACCGCTGTAATAGAAGAAGGCCGCGAAAAAGACGAGCATCGCCAAGCAGACGAAAACCCGCAGACGACGGGCGCCGGCCGGCGAAAGCGTCAGCGGCGACAGGTCTATGGAGATGTGGCCGAATGTGCGCAGCGTGACGCTTCCGCCGACGAAGGCCAACCACACGATGAGATATATCGTGACTTCTTCGGCCCACGACAGCGCGGCGAGGAAGACATAGCGCAAGGATGACGTTGACGAACAGAAGAACGCTGGCTGAGGCCAAAGCGAGGCCGAGGAATGTCGATTCACACAGCGACAGCGCCCGGTCGAGCCGGGAGAGGACGAACTCACCCATCCGCGGCGCCCGTGCCAGGCAAACGCGGCGCCGCCATCCCGCCGTCCGTTACTTCATGGTGACGGACTTGATCGCCTTACGGATGAGATTAACGGTCGCCGTCCCCTTCTCCTTCGCGTACCAGTCGTAGACGCGCCCGGACGCCTTCTGGAACATGCTGCGCTGGTCGTCCGTCAGCTCGATGATCTGGACGCCGCTGCCCAGCGTCATGGCGGGAAACATCTCCACCTTGTAGGCGGGCGTCGCCACCACGCGATCCCGGCTCCTCATCGCCGGCGCCCAGCTTCTCGCCAGAAGACCGGTGAGAAACTGAAAATCAACCGATCGTTACGGGCCGGACCCTAAGCTTGGTGAGTCGGCAACGGGCTGCGGTCGACCAGGGCGGTCTGGCGGCGGGCCAGGCGCTCCATCAGCGCGGCCTTGACGCCGGCGGCGGCCGGATCGTCCCACAGGTTGCTGAGTTCCCAGGGATCGTCCCGGAGATCGTAGAGCTCGCCCCACCTCACGTCGTGGTAGATCGTCATGCGGTGGCGGTCGGTGACGAACGTCCGCGTCCGGGGCGGCCTCTCGAAGCCGAGCGCGATACGCTGCTGGTCCTCCTCGATCAGGACCTCGGCGTCCGAATCGTCCGGGCCGCCGTCGATCAGCGGCAGCAGGCTGCGGCCCTGGATGCCGTTATAGGGTGCGATCCGCGCGCGATCGAGGACGGTGGCCGCGATGTCGAGCGTGCCCGAGACCGTCGCGGTGGCGCCCGCCGGGGCCGCGCGCCCGGCGGTGTCGGCCCAGATGAACGGCACTCGGATCAGGCTCTGATAATGGATCGGACCCTTGAGCAGGAGCTGGTGGTCGCCCAGGAAATCGCCGTGATCGGCGGTGAAGATCACCACCGTGTCCTCACGCATCCCCAGCCGATCGAGCGTTGCCAGGACCCGGCCGACGGAATCGTCGATCATCGCGATCATGTCGCAGGTCAGCGCGCGCGCCTCGCGCGCCTCGCGCTCGCCCACCGCGAACAGCGCCTGAGTCGCGGTGTTGGCGGTGCCAGCATCGCGCTGGTCCCAGGCGAACCGGACATGGGGCGGCGGGGCGGTGTTGGCGCCGATAAACGAGGCGTCGAGGCTCATGTCGCCGGGCCGGTGCATGCCCCAGTACTTGCCGGGCGGGGTGAACGGGTGGTGCGGATCAGGGAATGAGGCCATGGCGAAGAACGGCGCATCGCCGCGTTCGGCCGCATGGCCCTCGAGGAAGTCGACCGTCTTTTCCGCCACATAGGAGGTCGGGTAGAGTTCTTCGGGCACCGCGGTGCGCCAAGCCTGTGGGCAGACATAGTCGTGCGGCAGTGTATTTTCCGCCCCGCGCAGCGCGTCCGGATCCTCGTGGCGCTGCTTGAGCCATTGCCAGTAATGGCCGCCCACGAGATCGCCGTGCTCGGTGCACAGATCGACCCGCTCGAAGCCGTAGAACGGATAGGGCAGGTCCCAGTCGGGATCGTCGCGCCAGCCTTGCGGCGATTCGGCCGCGGCGGGCCCGTTCTCGGCCGACGGCTTGAGCGCCTCGGCGAACTGCGGCGGCGGCGGCAAAGAGTGCTCCGGCGGGTCCTTGCCCCTGTCGATCGCCGGCTTGCCGGTCATGTTCTGCAAATGGCTCTTGCCAAGGAGCGCGGTCCGGTAGCCGTGGCAGCGCATCAGGTCGACGAAGGTGTTCGCGCGGAAGCTGAGCGCGATCCCGTTGCCGCGCACGCCATGCAGGGAGGGCATACGCCCGGTCATCAGGGTCGCGCGGTTGGGCATACAGATCGGGCTGGCGACATAGAACCGGTCGAAGCGCCGGCCGCGTTCGGCAATCGAATCGATATGCGGCGTCTTCAGCACCGGATGCCCGCCACAGCCCAGGAAATCGGCGCGATGCTGATCGGTGATGAAGAACAGGAAATTGGGCCGCTTCGCCATGATACCTCCCGTGAGTTTGTTCCCTGGCCGCCGCGTCTGGCGGCAAGGGTCAGGCGACCTTGGCCGACGCCAGGCCCATCCAGCCGAGGAACGGCGCGACCAGCGGGCCGGCCGGATCGTTCATGTCGTAATTGACGGTGAAATGGTGCCGGCCCTCGAGCTCGAGCCGCAGGCAGTCATTGCCCTTGGCCTGCCAAGCCTCGGCAAACGCGCGCGGCTGGCGGCGGAACTCGTCGGTCTCCAGCGAGCCCGCGGCGATAATCAAGGGACACCCGTCTGCGCGGACATGCAGGATCGGGCTGTTGCGCGCCGCGCCTTCCGGGTCGAGCTTGAGCCACTCGTTGCGGAAGGTAAGCCGCACCGGCTCCAGGTCGTACATGCCGCTGACCAGCAGCCCGCCCTTGATCGCGTCGCGCGGCAGCCCGTAGCCACCCGCCCAGTCGGTAATCGCCATCATCGCCGCGACGTGGGCGCCTGAGGACTTGCCGTGAACGAACATCCGCGTCTTGTCGCCGCCGAAGGACCCCGCGTTGGCCCACAGCCACGTGATCGCGTCGCGGCACTGGCGGATCAGGGTGTCCATGGTCACCGAGGGCAGCAGGCTGAAATTGACCGAGATGTAATGCACCCCGGCCGCGACGTACATCGCGGCGCTTTCGCAGTTGCTGGTCTTGCTGCCCATCGCCCATCGCCCGCCATGGAAAAAGACGACGATCGGGGCCGGCCCGGCCGCCTTGGCGAGGTAGATGTCGAGCAGCTCGTCCTCGCCCGGGCCGTAGGCGAGGTCGAACCTGCCGGCGGTGGCCGCGCGCACGCGTTCGCTCTCTTCCTTCTGGGCGGCGATGTAGTCGTCGATGTCGGAAACGAAATGGCGGTGCTCGTACTGCCGGTCGAGCTCTTCCTGGGTGTAGTCGAGATAGAGTCGCATAGCGCACACTCCGCAAGGTGCCCACCGCGCCAGTCTATGGCGGCGCAGGCGGGGTGTCCACGAACGGCGCTCCCGCATTCCTCGCCGATCGTGCAGCGCGGGTGCAGCTCATCCGGCCAGCCGCGAGATCGCGCCGCGATAGGCGTCCGCGATCGCGTCCTCGTCCTCGTGACGGCCGCCGCGCACCACCCAGCTTCCGGCGACCATGACGTCGCGGACGAGGTTCCGGTTGCCGGCGAAGACGTAGCTGTCGAGCAGACGATCGCCGGCCCTGCCGGCGATAAGCGGGTGATCGCCGTCCAGCACGATGATGTCCGCCCGCCTGCGCGGCGCGATCGCCCCGGTATCGCGGCCCAGCGCCTGGGCGCCGGCCGCCGTCGCGGCATGGTAGAGCCGCGCGCCGTTCGAGCCCTCCGGCAGCGCGCTTACGGTGCGGCGGCGGCTGGTCAGGCGCTGGCCGTATTCGAGCCAGCGCAGCTCCTCGACCGGGCTGATCGAGACATGGCTGTCGGAGCCGACGCCGAAGCGTCCGCCGTCGCCGAGATAGGCCGGGAGCGGAAAAATGCCGTCGCCGAGATTGGCCTCCGTCGTCGGGCACAGGCCGGCGACCGCGCCGCTTCGGGCCAGCGCGCGCGTCTCGTCGGAATCCATGTGTGTCGCATGGACAAGGCACCAGCGCGGGTCCACGGCGTGGGTCTCGAATAGCCAGGCAACGGGTCGCCGGCCGGACCATGTCAGGCAGTCCTCGACTTCCTTGATCTGCTCAGCGATGTGGATGTGGATGGGGGCGGAGGCATCGATCGCATCGAGCCCTTCGATCGCCGCGCACAGCGCCCCGGGGCTCGTCGCGCGCAGGCTGTGCGGCGCGAGCCCGACACGGACTTCCGGATCGGCCCGGTGGCGGCCGGCCGTGACCTCGATGATCCGCAGCAGCCGGTCGGCGTCGTTGACGAACCGGCGCTGTCCCTCGGCCGGCGGCGCGCCGCCGAACCCGCCCGAGTCGTAGAGCGCCGGCAGCAGAGTGATCGCGATTCCGACCCGGCGCGCAGCCGCAATGAGGCGACCGGCCATCTCGGCGACATCGGCGTAGGGCGTGCCGTCGCGGTCGTGGTGAAGGTAGTGGAACTCGCCGACCGCGGTATAGCCGGCCTTGAGCATCTCGACATAGAGCTGGGCGGCGATCGCCTCGGTATCCTCGGGGCTCAGCCGGCCGACGAAGTCATACATCACCTCGCGCCAGGTCCAGAAACTGTCCGCGCCCGGCCCGGCCCGCTCGGTCAGCCCCGCCATCGCCCGCTGGAAGGCGTGGCTGTGCAGATTGGGCATGCCGGCGAGCGCGACCCCGGCCACGGCGTCGCCCTCACTGCCCGCCGCGACGGCGGCGATGGCGCCGGCGTCGTCGATCTCCACCCGGCCGGGCGACAACCAGCCGTCGGGTGTCGACAGGTGGGCGAAGGTAAGGCTTCGGCTCATCGCGCCCAGTCGAGCATCTCGGCCAGCAGGGCGCGAAGGACCGGCTTCACCGACCGGGCAAGGTCCGGGCGGTAGTGGAACGGATGGCTCTCGTCCATGTAGGTCCGCTGGGACAGCTCGAGCTGGATCGTGTGTACGCCGTCCCCCGGCGCGCCGTAGTGCCGGGTGATGAAGCCGCCGGTGAACCGGCCGTTATCGGCCGCCGTGAAGCCCGTGGCCCCGTCGAGCACCGCGAATGCCCGCCTGGCGAGGTCGGCGTCGGCGCTGGCGCCCGAGGCGGCGCCAAAGTTGAAGTCGGGCAGCACGCCTGCGAAGAATCGCGGCACGACAGACCGGATCGAATGGGCATCGAAGACCACCACTTGGCCGTAGCGGTCCTTCAGGCGGGCAATCTCCGCGCCCAGGCGGTCGTGATACGGCCGCCAGTAGAGCCGGATGCGCTCGGCGATCTCCGGCGTATCGGGCTCTGCGCCGGCGCGGTATACAGGCTCTCGCTCGAAGGTGCTCAACGGCACGATTTCGGTATTGTCGGCGCCGGGATAGAGCGCCTCGCCCGCCGGATCGCGGTTGAGGTCGACGACATAGCGCGAATACCGCGCGGCCAGCACGGATGCGCCGAGCCCGTGGGCGAAGTCATAGAGCCGGCCGACATGCCAGTCGGTGTCGGGAATGCGCAGCGCTTCCCCCGTCATGCGGTCGCCGATCTCCGGCGGGATCACCCGGCCGTCGTGGGGGATGCTGACCAGGAGGGCGGTGGCGCCTGCGGCGAAGGTGTAGACCGGCTCGGTCATCGCCCGTGCTCGACCATCGGCAGGTCGAGCCCATGCGCGCGCGCGCAGGCAATCGCTTCCTCGTAGCCAGCATCGGCGTGGCGCATCACGCCCGAGGCGGGATCGTTGGTGAGCACGCGCCGCAGCCGGCGCGCGGCGTCAGCGCTGCCGTCGCAGACGATCACCATGCCGGCATGTTGGGAGAAGCCGATCCCCACGCCGCCGCCGTGGTGGATGCTCACCCAGGTCGCGCCCGAGGCGGTGTTCAGCAGCGCGTTCAGGAGCGCCCAGTCGGCCACCGCGTCCGAGCCGTCGCGCATCGCCTCGGTCTCGCGGTTGGGTGAGGCGACCGAGCCCGAGTCGAGATGGTCGCGACCGATCACCACCGGCGCCGACAAGACGCCCGAGGCGACCATCTCGTTGAAGGCGAGCCCGGCTTTTACCCGCGCGCCGAGGCCGAGCCAGCAGATCCGCGCCGGCAGGCCCTGGAACCGGATCCGCCTGGCGGCCATCTCGATCCAGTTGATCAGGTTCGGATCGTCGGGGAAGAGCTCGCAGATCTTCTCGTCGGTCCGGTAGATGTCCTCCGGGTCGCCCGACAGCGCGGCCCAGCGGAACGGCCCCTTGCCGGTGCAGAACATCGGCCGGATGTAGGCCGGCACGAAGCCGGGGAAGTCGAAGGCGTCGTCGACGCCCTCGTCCCTGGCCCAGGCGCGGATGTTGTTTCCGTAATCGACCGTCGGGATGCCAGCGTGCTTGAAGTCGAGCATCGCGCGGACGTGGACGGCCATCGACTTCCTGGCCGCGGTTTCGACCGCCTTCGGGTCGCGCGCCCGGGCCTCGTCCCACTGCTCCAGCGTCCAGCCGGCCGGCAAATAGCCGTTGGTGGGATCGTGGGCGGCGGTCTGGTCGGTCACCAGGTCCGGATGCTCGCCGCGCCGGACGATCTCCGGGAAGATCTCCGCGGCGTTGCCCAGGAGGCCGATCGAGACCGCCCGCTTCCCGGCGCAGGCCGCCTTGACCGCCGCCAGCGCCTCGTCGAGGTCGGTGCTCATCCGGTCGAGATAGCCGCTCTGGATCCGCCGCTCGATGTGGGCCGCGCGGCACTCGACGGCGATCATCGAGGCGCCGGCCATGGTCGCGGCCAGAGGCTGGGCGCCGCCCATCCCGCCGAGCCCGCCGGTCAGGATCCAGCGGCCCTTCAAGTCGCCGCCATAGTGCTGGCGCCCAGCCTCGGCGAAGGTCTCATAGGTGCCCTGGACGATGCCCTGGCTGCCGATATAGATCCACGAGCCCGCGGTCATCTGGCCGTACATCATCAGCCCGGCGCGGTCGAGCGCGTTGAAGTGCTCCCAATCCGACCAGCGCGCGACCAGGTTGGAGTTGGCGATCAGGACCCGCGGCGCGTCCTTGTGGGTCTCGAACACCCCGACCGGCTTGCCGGACTGGACCAGAAGCGTCTGATCGTCGCGCAGCCGGCGCAGCACCGCGACGATCGCATCGAAGCATTCCCAGTTGCGCGCCGCCCGGCCGATCCCGCCATAGACCGTCAGCTCCTCGGGCTTCTCGGCGACCGCAGGATCGAGATTGTTCATCAGCATCCGCAGCGGCGCCTCGGTCTGCCAGCCGAGCGCGGTCAGCGTGCTGCCGGTCGGCGCATGGATCTCTCGGGTGTTATCGAGCCGGGTCGGGCCGCTCATCGAAAGCCTCCGCGAGCGTCTTGGGGCGGATCGGCGCACCCTATCCGCGACGGCGCGGCGGCGCCAGCTATGGATCCGCGACGGCGCCAGCTATGGCGGCGTCAGCTATTCGGATCGGCTTGGTGATTCCGGTCTTACGCCGTCCCGGCCGCTGCCCGTCTCATCCCGGCAATGCGCCTGGAACGGAGTCTCGCAGACATCGGGCCGATTTTCGTCTCAGAACCGCCGGGCCTGCCGGGCGGCGGCAATTCGGGTAAGCTCGCCGCCCAGCGGGGGGACGAATCGATGGCGAACGAGACCTGGGATACTCTTTGGATCAACGTCAATATCGCGACCATGGCGCCGGGCGGCGAGCCTTACGGCGCGGTCACCGATGCGGCGATCGCGATCAAGGGCGGCCGCATCGCCTGGATCGGCGAACCCTCGGCCCTGCCCGACCTGCCCGAAGCCTGCGCGCGTGAGGTGCATCGGGCCAACGGGCGCTGGGTAACCCCCGGGCTGGTCGATTGCCATACCCATCTGGTCTTCGGCGGCAACCGCGCCGGCGAGTTCGAGATGCGGCTCAACGGGGCAAGTTACGAGCAGATCGCCCAGGCCGGTGGCGGCATCGTCTCGACCATGCGGGCGACGCGGGAGGCCCACGACGACGAGCTGTTCGAGGCCGCCTTGCCGCGCCTGCGGCATCTGATGAACGAAGGGGTGACCACCGTCGAGATCAAGTCCGGCTACGGGCTGGAGCGGGCGAGCGAGATCAAGCAACTTCGGGTCGCGCGGCGCCTCGGCGAGGCGCTGCCGGTCAGTGTGGCCACGACCTTCCTCGGCGCCCATGCCCTGCCGCCGGAATATATCGGCCGTCAGGACGACTATATCGATCTGGTGATCCGCGACATGCTGCCGGCGGTCGCCAAGACCGGGCTGGCCGATGCGCTGGATGCGTTCTGCGAGACCATCGGATTCACGCCGGAACAGACAGAACGGGTCTTCGCCGCCGCACGCGACCACGACCTCAGGCTCAAGCTGCACGCCGATCAACTCTCGGACCTCGGCGGCGCCGCGCTGGCGGCCCGCTACGGCGCGCTGTCGGCCGACCACCTGGAATACACCTCCGAGGACGGTGTCGCGGCTATGGCCGATGCCGGAACCGTCGCGGTCCTGCTGCCCGGCGCGTTCTACACGCTGCGGGAGACCAGGATGCCACCGATCGCCGCACTGCGCCGCCGAGGCGTCGAGATCGCGGTGGCGACCGACTTCAACCCCGGGTCCTCGCCCACGCCGTCGCTGCTGCTGATGCTCAACATGGCCTGCACCGTCTTCCGGCTCACGCCCGAGGAGGCGCTGGCCGGGGTGACCCGCGTCGCCGCGCGCGCGCTGGGCATGGCCGCGGACCGTGGCACGATCGAGGTCGGCAGGCGCGCCGATCTCGCGTTCTGGGATATCGGGCAGCCGGCCGAGCTGTGCTACTGGTTCGGCGTCAACCCATGCGCCGGTGTGGTGCGCAACGGCGTCTTCGAAAGCACTGCCCGGTAATCCCGCGTCAAGGAAGCCGCGGGACCTTTCGGAGCGCAGGCCGTGCGGCGTCGATTGGGGGACCGGGGGCAGCCGTTCGATCTCCGCTTGCGGACGGCTGGCGGACGGGGACGCGTCCGGTTCGGCCGGTTCTCCACCGTCCCGGCCAGCCCGACAACGTCAGCGGCGCCGCACGCGCCCGATCCGCCTCGCCGCGAACCTCCGACCGCGCCAACACCGCCGACAACCGGGATCGACCCGCCCCCACCACGATCCTTAGCCGGCCGATTCCCGGTCCATACCGTATCAGACGGTTCAACCCGGACAATCCTGCTTAGTTCGGCACGCTCGCGTCGTCCTCCGGCGTGTCGGCGCCTGGGCCGACCCCCTTCAACAGCCCGCGCAGGATTCCCGGGGCGAGCGCAGCCAGCGGGTTGAAGCTGAAGCTCAGCCGATCGAACGGGCCGGCGACGTTGAACGTCGCCGCGAACAGCCCGCCGCCCTTTTCCGGCGCGAACAGGCGCCCGAATCCGGGGATGCTGCCGAGCGCGGAGTTGAGCGTGTAGGCTGGGATCAGCGTGCCGCGGAAATCGACGTTCCGTTCCTTCAGATCGATGGTGCCGCGCCCGGTCATGCCGAGCTCGCGGCCCAACGCCTTGCCGTTCCTGATCCGCAGCCGCGCCCCGTCATAGCGAAAGGGCAGCTCCAGCCGGCGAAATCGAATACCTGTCCCGTCGAGGCTTTTCCTGAGCGTCCCGAACGAGGCGACACCCAGCGCGCGGGCGAGAACCGGCACGTCGGCGATCAGGAATTGCCTGACCAGCAGACGACCGCGCCATGTTTCGTCCGGTCCTCCGGCCGGTTTCTCGGCGTTCAGCGACAGGCGGCCGTCGCGAATTCGCTCCAGGATGCCGAAGAGCTTCAACGCCCGGCCGGCATCCTCGCTGTCGATCGCCAGCCGCGCCGGCGGACCGGCGGCATAGTCGACCCGGACGGTCTTTGCATTCGAAAAGCGTCCCTCGAGCACAATCCTGCGCCAACCGTCGATGTCGCGATGCATGTCGATCCGCGCGGCATCGATATGCTCGCCCGGCCGTATTGTCATCCGCTGGAAGCCCGCGCGGATGCGCATCGGCGGCAGTGCATCGCCGACCGGCTCGTCCACCCGCCGCACGAGAGGCCCCGCATCGAAGCGCCGCCCGGTCGCCGTCACCGCCCAGCCCGTCTCGCCGTCGCGGGCGATCCGGCCGGCTATGTCGGTCCGGTCGCCGATCGCGAGGCGCCCGATGTCGATCGCTGCGATCCCGCCGCCGGATTTCATCGCGATCGTCCCGGACGCGTCGAGATCGGCGGCCCGGATGCGGCCGACCCGGACGGAGCGGACCGTTTCGCCCTCATAGCCCAGCTCGAACGTCGCCTCGGCCTTGCGGCCCGGCGGCTTGAGCCAGTCGAGCGGGGCGATCTCCAGCGTGGCGGCGCCGAGATCCAGCGTGCCGGAGGTGGACAGGACGCCGTCGGGGGCGATTGCGTGGGAGGCCGCAAGTCCGACCGGCCCGATCACGATTGGCGCGAGATCGACGCCGAGCCTCGCGCGGGCGGTCTCGTCGAGGCGCGCGCGCACGTCGTAGCGGCTGCGGAACGGCCCCAGGCCATCGAAGCGTTCGCTCCAGTCGATGTCGGCGGCGATCCCCGAGATCCGGGCCTTGCCCGAGATCCGCATACCCCTCGCGTCGACGGATGCCGAGAACGAGCCGTCCGTGAGGTCGCGCCCGGGAAGCGCATCGGGGGTCGACAGCGCTTCGAGCCGCCCATTGGCGCCGATCTCGACGTCATCGAATGCCAGCGCGGCGATGGCGGGGAACCGGGCAGCGATCCGCATCGCCGCCTGCCCGCCGACGCGCGCCGGCATCAACCCCAGCCGGCCGGCATAGCCGAACCGTGGATGGTCGAGGATTTCCAGAGCGCTTCGCAACGCCCCGCGCAGAGCGGTTTCCACCGCGATCCCGGACTTTCCCGAGGACAGGCCGCTGATCGAGATCACGCCCTCCTCGATCTCCATCTCGCGCAGGAAGCCGCGCTTGACGGCGATCTCGACCCGGTCCGGACCGATCCGGACCGAGGCATCGACATCGACCGCCGGCTCCAGCGGCCGAAGGTAGTGGACCCGCGTACCGCTCAGGGCGAGCGTCACATTAGCGCGGATCAGCTCGGCCGCGGGGAGACGGAAGGCGAACTCGGCGTTGACGTCCTCGATCCCGCCCCGGTCGAGGTTCTCTACGATCCAGGCCCGGGCGCCCTTTGCGACGGCGGGAGGCCAATACCGCGGCAGGGCTTGGAGGGTCATGCCGGTGAGACCCGCCGTGCCCGATACGACGCCCGCGCGGCCGCCAATGCCGCTGAGCTTTCCTCTCAGTGTCAACCGCGGCCCGCCGAGGTCGATCTCCATCCGGTGGACGCTCAACAGGCCGGATGCCCTGTCATAGGACCCGGTGGCGTTGAACCCGGCGGGCGCGAATGTGTGCCGGCCGAGCGCGGGATGGGTCACGGCGCCTGGACCACCGGCGAGCGAGAAGCGGAGAGCTTCCACCGCCCCGGTCGGGTCGATCCGTGCGCGCACCGCGCCGTCGAGCGGCGCCGCGAGCCCCCGCAGATCCCTCGCGGCCGGAACCGTCTCGGCCAGCGCGACGGCGAACCGGTCGGGCCGCACGCCCGCGAGATCGGCGACCACGTCGGTCGTCCCGCTGGCGGCATCCCGTGCGATCGTACCGGCGATGGACGCGCTCGCCTCGCCGAGCCGGGCGTCGAACTCGAACGTAGCCCGCACGCCGCCGTCGTCCTTGACAATCCCCACCGCGGCGCGGCCGGCCGTCCAGCTCAAGCCGAGCCGCCGATCCTCGATGCGCACCCGCGCGCGATGAATGCCGATCTGCCGGAGCCCGGACCAGATCCCGGAGCCGACGCCCGGGCCCATCAGGTCGGCCGCTTCGAGCGGCAGGATCGCGCCGTCCGGGCCGGAAAGGCCGAGCGTGACCGCGCCGTCGACCTCGCGCGTGACGGTCGCGGCGGGTCCGATCAGGCCGAGACGGGTCGGCCGGATCTCGCCCGCGATCAGCGCGCGGAACGCGAGGCTCACCGAGATTTCCGGGATCGTCGCCAGCACCCGGCCCTCTTCGCTGTTGACGTCGATCGCGATCGCCCGGATCTCCAGCGGGCGGCGCCAGCCGCCCCACGTCAACACGACATCGCCGAGCCGGATTCGATCTGGCGCGGCGACCCCGGCCAGGGCCTGGTCGAAATAAGGCCTGGCGAAGCCCAGCGAGACCGGGCCCTGCGAAAGCCGCCAGAAGCCGAGCCCGACCAGCACGCCGGCCGCAAGCAAGCCGACCAGCGCGAGATCGATGCAGACATGGGCGAGCCGCCGGATCATGACCGCGGTCGAGTCGCTTGACCGTCGCGCTCCGGCTCCTCACCTTCTGAGCCGCCTCCGGCCCGGGGGCGTATGCCTGAAGTGACCGGATTGACGATCATCGCGCGCGCGTTCCTCACCGGGGCCGCATTCCGGCCGCGGCCGGCCGACGCGGCGGCTGCCGCGCTCGCCTTCCAGCGCTGGGAGGAAGCGGCCGAAGCCGCCGGCGGCGCAACCGCGGCACGCGCCCGGGCGCTCGCCGCCGATTCCGACGGCCGCGCGCTGCTGTCGGCGATCTTCGGGAACAGCCCATATCTGACACAGTGCGCGGTTCGCGACATCGCGTTTGCCTGTGAATTGCTTGCCGAGGGACCCCGATCGGCATGGGACCGCACTGTCGCGACACTGGCCGGCCTGGCGCCGCAGCATACGGGTAGCGATGAGATAATGGACGCGCTGCGCCGCGCCAAGAGGCGATCTGCGCTGGCCGTCGCCCTGGCCGACCTTTGCGGCATCTGGCCGGTCGAACAGGTCGGAGACGCGCTGAGCGCGTTCGCCGAGGGCGCGCTGAGCCTGTCGGTTCGCCACCTGCTCGCCAAGGCGGCGGCAAACGGCGAGCTCGCCGCTGGCGCGGACGGCGCGGATGCGGCGCGCGGCTCGGGCTGGATCGTGCTCGGCATGGGCAAGCTCGGCGGCCGCGAGCTCAACTATTCCAGCGACATCGACCTCATCGTGCTGTTCGACGACGAGATCGCCCGCTACACCGGCAAGACCAGCCTGCAGCAATGCATGGTTCGCCTGACCCGCGACCTTGTCCGGCTGATGGCCGAGCGCACCGCCGCGGGCTACGTCTTCCGCACCGACCTGCGGCTCAGGCCCGATCCCGGCTCGACCCCGGTGGCGATCTCGACCCGGGCGGCCGAGACCTACTACGAAAGCGCCGGCCAGAACTGGGAGCGCGCGGCGATGATCAAGGCGCGGCCGGTGGCCGGCGACATCGTCGCCGGCCAGGCGTTCCTGGAGATCCTGCGTCCCTTCGTGTGGCGCAGAAATCTCGATTTCGCGGCGATCCAGGACATCCATTCGATCAAGCGCCAGATCCATGCCCAGCGCGGCGGCGCGTCCATCGCGGTGGCCGGGCACAACATCAAGCTCGGCCGCGGCGGCATCCGCGAGATCGAGTTCTTCGCCCAGACCCAGCAGCTCATCTGGGGTGGGCGCCACCCGGATCTGCGCGCCCGCGCGACCTGCGATGCGCTGCGCGCGCTGGCCGGCTCCGGGCGGCTGGAATCGATCGTCACCGGCCGGCTGATCCAGGCCCACCGCTTCCTGCGCCGGCTGGAGAACCGGCTGCAGATGGTCGATGACCAGCAGACCCACTCCATGCCCGAGACCGAGGCGGCGCTTGACGGGATCGCGGCGATGATGGGCTACGCCGACGTTGCCGCCTTCCGCGCCGCGCTCCTGGAAGAGCTGCGCACGGTAGAATCGCACTATGCGGTGCTGTTCGAGAAGAGCCCGGACCTGTCGGGACCCGGAAATCTGGTCTTCACCGGCGCCGATGACGACCCGGAGACGCTCAAGACGCTCGAACGGCTCGGGTTCCGCGACCCGGCGATGGTCGCCGGCCGCATCCGGGTGTGGCATCACGGCCGCTACGCCGCGACCCGCAGCGCCCGCGCGCGCGAGCTCCTGACCGAGCTGATCCCGGCGATCCTCGAGAATTCCTCGCGCACGATCGACCCGGACGCGGCGCTGTTGAAGTTCGACGACTTCCTCAGGGCGCTGCCCGCCGGCGTCCAGCTCCTGTCGCTGTTCAGCAACAACCCCGCCATGCTGGAGCTGGTGGCCCGGATCATGGGCAGCGCGCCGCGGCTCGCCGACTGGCTGAGCCGCCATCCGATCCTGCTCGACGGCGTGCTCAGCACCGACTTCTTCGAGGCGCCGCCGACCGAAACGGCCCTGGAGGAGGAACTCGCCGGCGCGCTTGAGCAGGCCCGCGATTTCCAGGATGTGCTCCACGTCTCGCGGCGCTGGAACAACGACCGGACCTTCCAGCTCGGCGCGCAGATCCTCGACAGCCGGATCACGGTCGAAGATGCCGCGGTCGTGCTGTCCAACGTCGCCGCGACGGTGATCCGGGCGATCCTGCCGGCCACCGCGCGCGAGTTCGAGCGGGCCCACGGCGCGGTGCCGGGCGGCGCGTTCGCGGTGGTGGCCTTCGGCAAGCTGGGCGGGGCCGAGCTCATGGTGGGCTCCGACCTCGACTTGATGTTCGTCTTCGACGCGCCGGGGAAACTTGCCGAATCCGATGGCGCGAAGCCGCTGGCGAGCCCGACCTATTTCGCCCGGCTGTGCCAGCGCTTCATCGGCGCGATGAACGCGCCCACCGCGGACGGCAGGCTCTACGAGATCGACATGCGGCTGCGCCCGGCCGGCGCATCCGGGCCCATCGCCATCTCGCTGGAGGCGTTCGCCCGCTATCAGAATGCCGAGGCCTGGACCTGGGAGCACATGGCGCTGACCCGGGCCCGCGTGATCGCGGCGCCGGGTCCGCTGGCCGCCAGTCTCAAGGCGCAGATCCGCACCGTCCTGACCGCCGAACGCGACGCCGCGGCGCTGGTGCGCGAGGTCGCGGACATGCGCGAGCGCATGGCGCGGGAGCACCGCCCCAGGGACTGGTGGGCGATCAAGCACTACCGCGGCGGCTTGATCGATATCGAGTTCATTGCCCAATACCTCCAGCTCCGCCACGCCGCCGCGCATCCCGGGGTGTTGTCGCCGAACACGGCCGACGCGCTGGCCAGGCTCGCCGAAGCCGGGATGCTCGACGGCGAGGTCGCAGCCGAGCTGATCGAGGCTCTGCGGCTATGGCGCCGGCTGCAAGGCGTCCTGCGGCTCGCCTTCGGCGGCGGCTCGGGCGGGCGGGAGGCGTCGGCCAAACGCCGGGATTTCATCGCTCATGTGGCCGGCGCCGCGGACTCCGCCGATCTGGAACGCCGCTGCCTCGATGTCGCCGCCCGCGTGCGGGACCATTACGCGGCAATCGTCGACCGGCCGGTCGGAGCGGGAGCGGCCGGCGAGCCATGACAACGGCCGGCGCCGGGCTTGCCGCGGCGGCGGCGGGCGTTCTGGTGGCGAGCGATCCGGCCGAAAAAATCGCCCGCGCCCACGCGATGGCCACCGACTGGTCGGCGCGGCGCATCGCCGGGATCGGCTGGGCCGATCCGCCCGGTCATCCGGCGCGCCCGGCCCGGCCGGTCCTGCGGCCGGCCCGCGAGATGGCCAGGCGCGGTCGCTCGGCCGCCGGGCGGAACGCGCTGCTGCACGCGATCGCCCATATTGAGCTCAACGCGGTCGATCTGGCCTGCGACCTGATCGCGCGTTTCGCCGGGCACGACCTGCCGCGCGGCTTCTTCGACGACTGGGTGTCCGTCGCCGACGACGAGGCGCGGCATTTTGCGATGCTGCGCGACCGGCTGGCGGCGCTCGGGGCGGCGTATGGCGACCTGCCGGCCCATGACGGGCTGTGGGAGGCCGCCGCGACGACCGCCCATGACCTGTCGGCGCGGCTCGCAATCGTCCCCCTGGTCCTGGAAGCGCGCGGCCTCGATGTCAGCCCGGCGATGATCGACACTCTGCGCCGGGCCGGCGACGAGGCGAGCGCCGCCGCGCTGGAGACGATCTACCGCGAGGAGATCGGCCATGTCGCGATCGGGCGGAGATGGTTCCTTCATGTCTGCGCGATACGCGGCGAGGTCGCCGCGCCGGCGTTCCACCGCCTGGTACGCGCCCATTTCCGGGGACGGCTCAAACCACCGTTCAACGACCGGGCACGCGCCGCCGCGGGGCTCGATCCCGGATTCTACCGCCCGCTCATACCGGCGAGCCCATGAATGGGCTCGCCTATGATCCCTCAGGCGCCGGGCGCTCGCCTGGCTTCGCGCCTTGCGGCGCGGCGCGCGGGCGCGCATAGATGCGACAATACAAGATTTGTCTTCCATCAGAGCGGAGCGTCTACGCCTTCCAGAGCTTGACACAACCTTTGATCGAAAGGGTGAGCAGAGACATTCAAGAGGCCCGCACTTTCGCTCAAACGCGCGACATCTTCCTTCCGAAGCTCATATCCGGCAAAACCCGGCTCGTCGAGGCCGAAAACGCGATGAAGGTCGTGGCATGACAACCCAGCGTATCCAGAGCGAGGACATCTCGGTCGCGGGATTGTTTCAGTCCTTTTACGCGGTGCCAGATTACCAGCGGGAATACGTTTGGGGCACGGAGCAGGTGGAGCAGTTGCTCAATGATATCCTTGGCGAAATATCCGGCATGGACTCCGAGCAAGCGCCCGAATATTTCATCGGCAGCATCGTGGTCTGCCCTGGGCGCAGCGGTCTTCTTGACTTGATTGACGGGCAGCAGCGCATGACGACGCTCTACGTCACGCTCTGCGCGATCCGCGACCGGTTGCAGGCGCTGGGTAATTGCCGCCTCGAGGTCGAGGTCCTGGACTCCCAGATCGCCGCCGCCTCGGTCAATGCGTCCGGAGAAGTAACCCGGCGCTACCGGCTGGATCTGCAATACGAAGACAGCGGCAACGCGCTCATCAGCATCGCTGAAGGCAAGCCGATCGACAGCGCGATGACCCGCTCCATGCAGAACATTGCCAATGCGCACCAAGTGGTGACGAGGTTCCTGACCAGCGAGTTCAGAGACGACGCCGTCGCCGCGCTTCAGTTTTACGGGTATCTCATCAACAAGGTAAAGCTGATCAGAATCCAGACCGAGGATGTCGCCAAGGCGCTCAAGATCTTCGAGACGATCAACGACCGTGGGGTCGGTCTGAACTCGATGGATTTGCTGAAGAACCTGCTTTTCATGAAGGCGACACCAGAACAGTTCGACAAATTGAAGGATACATGGAAAGAATTGCAGGATACGATCTTCGAGATGAAGGAGAAACCCTTGCGATTTCTACGCTATTTTATCCTCAGCCGCTATGACGTCGATGTGTTGCGCGAGGACGAAATCTACGGCTGGTTCTCCCGAAACGAGGAAATTGCCGGATACGGATCGGACCCGATCGGGTTCGCAAGAGAGCTCATGAACACCGCTCGTGCCTACGAGAACTTTCGGCTCGGCAAGGACGAGAGTGGCGACGCTAACCGGTATCTCGATAATATGCGGATCTTGGGCGGACAAGCTGCACGCCAGCACCTAATCCTTCTGCTTGCTGGCCGGCATCTGTCGTCCGAGCTGTTTGATCGGTTGGCGCAGGAAGTGGAGAATCTGTTCTTCTGCTATGCCATCACCCGCGAACCGTTTAAGGTTTTCGAGCACAACGTTGCGCGTTGGGCGAGCGAGTTGCGGGATATCACCGCCGCCGAAAAGTTTGACGACTTCATTACTCGGCGGCTTGCGATGGAAAAGGCCGGTCTCTCCGCGCGCTTCGATGACGCGTTCAGCCGACTGACCGATGGCTCATTACAGCAATACCGACTCCGCTATGTGCTCTCAAAGCTGACGCAATATGTCGAATTGCAGGCCTACGGCGAGAACGATGACACGCGGTGGTTGAGTGCCTACACGAGCGGCGGGTTTGAGATCGAGCACATCTTCCCGTTACAGCCCTGCGCCGAGGCTGTCGAAGAGTTCGGCGCACCCGACGACCTCGAGATCGCCAACAAGCTGGGCAATCTCGTCCTGGTGGAAAAGCAGATCAATGCTTCGCTCGGCAACCGCGCCTACAGCCAGAAGCGGGCGCGGTATAAGGAGTCCAAGTTGCTGTTGACGCGCGCGCTGGCGGAACGGCCGAGGGTCGGCGTGAAGACGCAGATTGATCGGGCCGTCGGCGCAATCGAGCCGTTTCCAGAGTGGAATGAAGCGGCTGTAAACGAGCGACAGCAGTCCCTTGTCGCGCTTGCGAGAGCGGTTTGGGGCATGTCAGAGGCCGGCTCGGTATCGTGATGCCGGCCCTCTCGGAGGGTTATATGGAGCAGGCGGCGCTCGAATGGCTTTCTGGGCTTGCGGCGCGGCGCGCGGGCACTGATACCGGCAAGCGTGTGAATTCATTTCACACGCTTGCCGGTATCAGTGCCGCCGCGGCAGCTTCAGATAGTCGTAGCGGTCGCCCGCCTTGACCCTGACCGACAGCACATCGTCGTCGCGCAGCACCGTAAACCGCAACGTGGCGCCCGGTCCGCCGGCATTCCACAGAGTGCGGTAGTAGTGGCCGCGCCCGCTGACCGCGACGCCTTCCAGCGACAGCAGGACATCGCCCGGCTCCAACCCCGCCTGGTCCGCCGGAGCATTGGGCGCAACCCCGGTCACAATCAGCCGGCCCGCCGCCTCGCCGACATACATGCCGAGCCAGACCCGCCCGGCGCGATCGGCGCGCCCGGTCCGGATCATCGCGTCTCTGATCGGCGCCAGCAAGTCGATCGGCACGAACATGTTGCCGGGCGCCGCATCGCCGTCGTCCACCGAGTGCTCGATGTAGAGCGAACCGATGCCGACCAGGGCGCCAGCCCGGTCGATCAGCGCCGCGCCGCCCCAATAGGGGTGCATGGGCACGGTGTAGATCGCCTCGTCCAGCATGTACTCCCAGGCGCCGGCGAACTCGTGGATCGAGACCACCTGGGCGGCGATTGCATGGCTCGGCCCGCCGAAGGAGGCCACGACCACCGGATCGTCGCCGGCCAGGCTCGCCGAACGGCCGATCTCGATGGGTGGGGTATCCAGCGGCTCCAATGCGCGGACCAAGCCGAATCCGGTCTCGTGGTCATAGGCGACCGGCTCGGCGCCGACAACACGACCGTCCTGCCCGACAAGGGTCACGGTCTCGGATTCACTGACCAGATATCCGATGGTGATCACCAGCCCGTCGGAATCGATCAGCACGCCGTTTCCCTCGCGCTCGGTGCCGAGGATGGTCGCTGTGAAGGCGCTGGGCGGCACGTCGGCGCGCAGCTTGAAGACCGCGCCCAGAACGCGGTCCAGGTCGTAGTCCAGCTTCGTCGGGTCCGGGTGCGGCGCGCCCTGGAGCGCCGGATGCAGGACTTCCAGCACGCCGTGCGGCCGGCGGCCATTGGCGCGTTCGATGCCGGTCACAGGTCCGCGCCGGGGTGCGTGCAGATGCGCCGTTCCATGCCCGCAGGCTAGCGCCTGGCCGGCGCCGGCACAAATTCATTGTTGGTCCGTCCATTGTTAGCCCGCGGATCCGCCCGCCGGCCTCATTCGTCGTCGCGGGAGACCAGCGCGCCTTCCAGGATGCGCCTGATGTCCTCGGGCATCGGGGCCGAGGCGCGCGCGACCGGATCGAAAAACACCTCCACCGACTCCAGGGTCGCGCACAGCGTGCCGGTCTCGGCCTGATACATCCGGTTCAGGCTGGTGATGCTGCGCGTGCCGAGCCGGGTGAAACCGCTCTTGATCACTACGAGATCTCCGACGGTCATCTCGTGGATGAAGTCGATCTTGTTACCGGCGACCACGAGCCCTTCGCCGCGGGCATGCAGAGTCGACTGCGGCACCGCCTTCATCGCCCACAGGTGAAATCCGGCATCGTCGAAGAAGTGGCAATACCACCGGACGTTCATGTGGCCGATGTGGTCGCAATGCCATGGAAACACCACAGCGCGGTGGGTCTCGCACCATTCGGTCATGTCTGGATCTCCTGGTGTTCCGGGGGACGACGGGCCGGATCTCATTGTCGAACGCCGCCGCCCTGTCAAGGAAACCGCCGGCGCTTGACAAGCGCCGTGCCGCCGGGGCAAGCCGTGGTCATGGAGTTCGGGGTCAGCTTCGCGAGCGCGGCGGAACACTGGCGGGTGGCCAAACGGGCCGAGGCGCTGGGGTTCGGCCATGCGTGATTCTCCGACACGCAGCTTCTGAACGCCGATGTGTTCGTCGCCGCGGCCGCCATGGAGACCTCGAAGATCCGCCTGGGATCCGCCGTGGTGGCGCCGTCGAACCGGATCGCGCCGGTCACCGCCAACGCGCTCGCCTCGCTCAACAGCCTCGCCCCGGGGCGAATCGATTTCGGCGTCTCGACCGGGTTCACCGCACGGCGAAGCATGGGCCTGGGCGCGCTCGGCCTGGCGGAGATGGAGGACTACATCGCGGTCGTGCGCGGCCTGCTCGACGGTGAGACCGTCGAATGGATCGCCGAGGGCGCCGCCCGCAAGGTGCGCTTCCTCAATCCCGAGTCGGGCTGATCAACACCGCCGACCCGATCCGGTTCCATGTCTCGGCGATGGGCCCGAGAAGCCGCCGGCTGACTGCGCGGCTGGGCGCCGGCTGGATGAGCAGCATCCCCGGGGTCGAATACGGCACAGCCGCCATCGCGGACATGCAGGCCGCCTGGACCGAGGCGGGCCGGCCGGCGGAATCTCTCTATTCCACCGCAATCACCGGCGGCTGCGTGCTGGACGAAAGCGAGGCCTTCGACAATCCCAAGGCCAAGGCGCTCGCCGGGCCGGCCGCGGCGGTCACGCTCCACAACCTCGTCGAGCAGGAGCAGTTCGGCAGCATCAGGCTCGCCCTGCCGCCGACGCTGGAAGACCTTCTGGAACGCTACCGCGCGCTCTACGAGTCCTACGAGCCCGCCGACGCGCGCTACCTGACGCTGCACCGCGGCCACCTGCTGTTCCTCAGGCCGGACGAGGCGCCGCTGATCACCGCCGATCCGATCAGGACCACCACGATCATCGGCGCCAAGGCTGCGCTGCGCGAGCAGATCCGCGCGCTCGAGCGCGCCGGGTTCAGCCAGTTCTCCTGTCACATCCGCTTCGGCCACGAGTCCTCGATCGAGGACTGGGTCGATGTGATCGAAGGCCTTTGATCGCGGACGAAGCGCCGGCCGCCGCCGGTTCCGGGTGCGCGGGCCGGTCAGGCTCCCGGTTCTTAACCCCCCCCCCGGTTCTTAACCCTGCGAGTCGGCGGTCGATCCACCGCCGAGCCGGGCCGCCAGCGCCGCGGTCATGAAATCGTCGAGGTCGCCGTCAAGCACGGCCTGCGGGTTGCCCTTCTCGACACCGGTCCTGAGATCCTTGACCAACTGGTAGGGCTGCAGGACATAGGAGCGGATCTGGTGGCCCCAGCCGATCTCGGACTTCGCCTCGTGCTCGGCCTGGGCCTCGGCCTCACGGCGCTGCAGTTCCTGTTCGTAGAGCCGGGCGCGCAGCATGGTGAACGCGGCCGCCCGGTTCCTGTGCTGTGACCGGTCGCTCTGGCACTGGACGACGATCCCGGTCGGCAGATGGGTGATCCGGACCGCGCTGTCGGTCCGGTTGACGTGCTGGCCGCCGGCGCCTGACGCGCGATAGGTGTCGATCCTGAGATCCTTTTCCTCGATCTCAATGTCGATGTCGTCCTCGATAACCGGATAGGCCCAGACCGAGGCGAAGCTGGTGTGGCGCCGGGCGCTGGCGTCATAGGGCGAGATGCGGACAAGGCGATGGACCCCGCTTTCGGTTTTGAGCCAGCCATAGGCGCTATCGCCCTTGATGCGCAGCGTGGTCGACTTGACGCCCGCCTCCTCGCCCGGGCTTTCCTCGATCCATTCGACCGCATAGCCGTGCGTGTCGGCCCAGCGGGCGTACATCCGCGCCAGCATCTCCGCCCAGTTCTGCGATTCGGTGCCGCCGGCGCCGGCATGGACCTCGAGGAAGCTGTCGTTGTCGTCAGCCTCGCCCGACAGCAGGCTCTCGGCCTCCAGCCGGGCGGTCCTGGCGTGCAGTTCGAGCAGCGCGGCTTCGGCCTCTGCGACGATCTCCGCGTCGTCCTCCGCCTCGCCCAGCTCGATCAGCTCGCGGTTCTCCGCCGCGCCGCGCTCCAGCCCGAAATAGCGCTCCAGCGCGCCCTCGAGCCGGGTGCGCTCGCGCATGACCTCGCGCGCGCCGCCGGGGTCGTTCCACAGATCGGGGGATTCGGCCCGCGCGTTCAGCTCGGCCAGGCGCGCCTGCGCGGCCTCGGGGTCAAAGATGCCTCCTCAGCAGCGCCAGGGACTGCTCGATATCGGCCAGGACGGATTCGATTTCGGCTCGCATCGGATGGAAACTCTGAGGCCGGTGGATTGCGCACGGTCAATATAGGTCGCGCCGCGCCTTGGGTGTAGCCTGGATCGCCGTAGCGGGATCCTCGCCGCCGCGCAGCACCGCGCCCGGCCGGAGGGGCTCGGTGCCCGGCTTGAAGGCTTCCAGGATCACCCGGCCGCCGCCGGTGCGCGCGAGCAGACCGGTCCGGGCATCGACGCGAACCAGACGGATGCCGGGCGGGATGCGGAACGGGGTCGCCGGCTTGCCTTCGAGTGCGCCGCGCA
Organism: Alphaproteobacteria bacterium; assembly: GCA_965202905.1. Lineage (GTDB taxonomy): Bacteria > Pseudomonadota > Alphaproteobacteria > MPNO01 > MPNO01 > CAYFYS01. The sequence goes on from OZ241868.1 coordinate 3,153,649, forward strand.
TGAAATCGCGGAAGATGGGCGCGGCGACCGTCGAGCCGGTCTCGCGCCGGCCGAGCGAGCGCGGGGAGTCGAACCCGACATAGACGCCGACCGCGAGATCGGGCGTGAACCCGACGAACCAGGCGTCGAAGCTCCGGTTGGTCGTGCCCGTCTTGCCGGCGACCGGCTTGCCGACGGCGCGGACCCGCCGCCCGGTGCCGCGCTGGACGACCCCTTCGAGTATCGAGACCACCTGGTAGGCGCTGCGCGGGTCGGCGACCTGCTCGCGAGTGTCGGGCGGGACAGGCTCCGCCTGTTCGGCCCAGACGACGTCGCGGCAGCCCTCGCACGCACGGTCGTCGTGGCGGAAGACCGTCCGCCCATTGCGGTCCTGGATCCGGTCGACGACGGTCGGCACGATCCGTTTGCCGCCGTTGACCAGAATCGCGTAGGCGGTCGTCAGCCGAAGCAGCGTGGTTTCGCCGGCGCCGAGCGCCATCGACAGCACGCGCGGCAAGCGGTCGGCCACGCCCAGCCTCTCGGCGTACTCGGCCACCGTCTCAATGCCGATGCGATGGGCAAGCCGGATTGTCATCAGGTTGCGCGAGCGCTCGAGGCCGATGCGCAGCGGGCTCGGCCCGTAGAACCGTTTGGAGTAGTTGGACGGCTTCCACTTGCCGCGGCCCGGACCCTGGTCGACGACGAACGGCGCATCCAGGATCAGGCTGGACGGGGTGAACCCGTTGTCCAGCGCGGCGAGATAGACGAACGGCTTGAAGGCCGAGCCGGGCTGTCGCTTGGCCTGGGTGGCGCGGTTGAACTCGCTGGCGGCGTGGCTGAAGCCGCCCGACAGCGCCAGCACACGCCCCGTGTGGGGGTCGAGCGCGACCAGCCCGCCGCCGACATCGGGGATCTGGCGCAGGTCGAATTCGGCAGGCTGCGGCGAATCTGTCGGAGCGGGCGTGGCCTGTTTCGCGTCATCAGGCGGCGGGGCGCGCTCGACCAGCACGATGTCGCCGCGCGCCAGCACATCCGAAGGGCTCCGCGCCGGCTTGCCCAGCGTCTGATTCTCCAGCCGCCGCCGCGCCCATTTGAGCCGGTCCAGCGGGATCCGGCCGAACGCGCCGGAGGTCAGCCGGATCGCCGCAGAATCCTTGCGGGTCCGCAGCACGATCGCGGGTTTCCAGCCGGCCGGCAAGCCGGCCGGAGCGACGCCCTTGAGCTGCGGGGCAAGCGGCATGCCCGCATCGCCCCGGGCGAGCGGGCCGCGCCAGCCGTGCCGGCGGTCATAGGCGATGATCCCTTTGCGCAGCGCCCGGTCGGCGAGCGCCTGGAGCCGCGGATCGAGCGTCGTGCGGACCGACAGCCCGCCACCGTAGAGCTGGGCCTCGCCGAATCGCCCGGCAAGCTCGCGGCGGACCTGTTCGACGAAGTATTCCGCCTCGGCGATGCGGGCCGCCTCGGCCTCGCGCAGCTCGACCGGGCCGGACCGGGCCCGGGCCGCCTCGGTCGGGGTGATGGAGCCGTCCTCGAGCATCCGGCCGATGACGTAGTTGCGCCGCGCGCGCGCCGCCTTGGGCCGGCGGCGCGGGTTGTAGTTATTGGGCGCCTTGGGCAGTCCGGCGAGGTAGGCGGCCTCGGCCAAGGTCAACTCGTCGAGCGACTTGTTGAAGTAGTTGAGCGCCGCCGCGGCCACGCCATAGGAGCCGAGGCCGAGATAGATCTGGTTGAGATACAGCTCCAGAATCCGCTGCTTGGTCAGCGCGCGCTCGATCCTGAACGCCAGGATCGCCTCCTTGACCTTGCGCTCATAGGACAAGACGTTAGTGAGCAGGAAGTACTTGGCGATCTGCTGAGTGATGGTCGATGCGCCGACTGGGCGGTGGTTCGATCCGATGCGCATGACGTTCTTGACCGCCGCGTTCAGGATGCCCGGCAGGTCGATCCCGGGATGGTCGTAGAACGTCTTGTCCTCGGCCGAGATGAAGGCGTTGATCACTTGGCGCGGGATCGCATCGACCGGCACGAAGACCCGCTTCTCCCTGGCGAATTCGGCGAGCAGCCGGCCGTCGCCGGCGTGGACCCTGCTAACCATCGGCGGCTGGTAGCCGGCAAGCTGGGCGTAGTCGGGCAGACCGCGGCCATAGCTGTAGACCAGCCAAGCGACACCGCCGGCGCCGATGAAGCCGATCAGCAACGCCGCCAGCGTAAGATAGCCAAGCGCCCTCAAGATGCGCATGGAGGCATCGACTGTCCGTGTTCCGCCGGTCCGGCCGGCAGCGGCGATCCCACCCGAAAGATCGCATTCCGGCCCAAGCCCTTAACGGAATATGGACATCACGCTCAGCGTTTAAAGGCTTGGTGACGCGCGAAATACGCATCGATCGCATCGATGATCGCATCGGCTATCCGGACGCGCTCCGCCGGGCTCAGCAGCCTTTTCTCGTCGAACCGGTTGGACAGATGACCGAGCTCGACGAGCACCGAGGGGATATCGGGCGCCTTGAGGACCGCGAACCCGGCGAAGCGATGGGTATTGCGCAGCAGCAGCCGGACCCTGCCGAGCGCGCGGGTGAGCGATTTGGCCAACACCGCAGATTCGTTCAGGGTCTCGCGCTGGGCCAGATCGATCAGGATCGTCGCGACCTCGGAGCTCTGCCGGGTCAAATTGACGCCGCCGATCACGTCGGCCTTGTTCTCCTTTGCCGCGAGAGCGGCGGCTTCTTTGTCCGAAGCGCGTTCGGACAGCGTGTAGACCGACGCGCCCCGGACGCGCCTGCTCGGGTTTGCATCGGCGTGGAGCGAGATGAACAGGTCGGCGCCAGCCGCCCGCGCCCGCGCGACCCGCTTGCGCAGCCGGACGAAGGTGTCCCGCTTGCGCGTCAGCACCGCGCGGTATCGCCCCGTCGCGCGCAGGCGCTTGGCGAGGACCAGCGCGTGGCCCAGAGTAATGTACTTTTCGTACGTCCCGCTGACTCCGATGGCACCCGGATCCACGCCGCCGTGGCCCGGATCGATGGCGATGACCGGCCGGAGTTTCGCCTTGGACGGCGGCCTGGGCGGCGGCCGGGCCCGGGCCACGGTGCCGTTCCCGGCCGGCCGGGCGGCCCGACGCGCGCGCCCGGCGAAGGCGGCGGCGGCGATGGTCCGCAAGTCGATCACCAGCCGGTGGCCATGCCTGCCCGAGGGCGGCAGGACGAAGGATTTCGCGACCTCGACCGGCCCAGCGACATCGAGCACCACCCGCGAGACTCCGTCGCGGAAATGGCCGTAACGGAAGGCCTCGATCAACCCGCCGGTCGGGATCTTCAGCGGATCGAGCTTCCAGTCGACCGGCGGCAGGTCGATGACCACGCGGTAGGGATTGCCCAGGGTGAAAGCTTTGAAGCCGACTGCCGCCGACAGATCGAGGACGAAACGGGTCTTGTCCGGCGCCGGTCCGATGCGTACGCCGGTGACCGCCGGCGCGGCGGCGGCCGGCGACGCAAGCCCGATCGCCACAGCGACGGCCACCGGGACCGTGCGGCATCTGCGCCACATATTGGAGGCTCCCGAACGCCTACCGCTATATATACCCAAATCGGGCGGATATTTCCAACGTTCCGGGCACCGCGGGCGATCCGGTTGGCCGCAGTCCCCTCGAGTAGCTTGCGCACCCCGGCCGGTGTCCCGGCAACGAGGCTGCGGGCCGGCGCGCGGTCACTCGCGCAGGTCGTTGAGCGCGAGGATGAAGTATTCCTCGATATCGCCCATGGCGTTGCCGCGCACCACCTCGGCGAGCTCCTGGTGGTCGTCGACATCGACCAGCGTAGCATAGCCTTTCAGCCCGGCGATCGGATAGACCGTGGCGCGGTTGCGGGACCCGAGCTCAACGAAATGGGTGACGCAGGCGCCGACCGGCGCGCCCCTGGTGCGGTGCGGCGGCGGACGGTTGATGATCAGGAATTTTGCCATGTCGGCGCCCTTGCTGCTGCGGTCCCTGCTGCGTCCCTGCCGCGATCAGGCGATGATTCCGGCCTCGCGCATCGCCCGGGTCTCGCCCTCCAGGGTGCCGAGCGGGTAGACCTGATACTCGCCCCAGCTCCCCAGAGGGTTGCGGAACAGGATCGTCATCAACTCGTCATGATCCTCGACATCGAGGAATACCGCGAAGCCCGCGCCGTTGTCCTCGACGATCTCATAGACCTCGGCCCTGCCTTCATCGCGCAGCGCCCGCCATTGCGCGCGCGCGCCCGCCACGTTCGCTTTCGCCGGGATCGGCTTCTTCGGCCGGGCCAGAATCAGGAACTTCGACATCGCGGGATGTTTGACCTCCGTCATCAGTCCCTGACCGCGCCGATCAGGTCGATCTCGACCATCGAGCCCGGCGCCAGCAGGCCCGCGGCGGCGACCGTGGCGCGCGCCGGCGGCGGAGGAAAGTATTCCTTCCAGACATCGTCTAAGGAGTTGAATTCGTTAAAGTTTTCCAGGAAGATCTGCGCCTTGACGACATGGTCGAGCGAAGAGCCGGCGGCATCGAACGTCTTGGTGAGATTGTCGAGCGCATAGCGCGTGCGCTTCTTGATGTTCGAGCCGTAACAGGGAAACGCCGGGTCGACACGCGCCTCGGCCAGGATACCCGTCTTGAAATCGCTCGGCAACTGGCCGGCCGCGAAGACCAGCCCGCCGGCGCGACAGGCTTCAGTATAGTTGGCCAACGGCTGCAGGCTATCGGACTTGATGGCTTCGACGCGCACATCCGCCTCCCGTTCCACGGCGCCGGCCATCTAACCGGCCGTCGGAGAGGGTGTCAATCGAGCGGCGGTCCAATGGCGTCGCGGTGGCAGGATGGCCGTAGCGCCTGGGCTGGCAATCGCGGAAGACGCCGGCCCGCGATTCCCCCGCGACTCCATTTTCAAGGATTATCGTTTCCACCTCGCGGGCGCCGCTACTCGCGCGGTCTCGCTATGCTGCGGCGCTTCCAGCGCCGCAGAGCGCCTTACCACCAACACGTCCGCCCATAGCGTGACCTTTCGCGGACACACCTACCGGGCGAGCAGATCGAGCCACCTCCTGTCCGGGATGGCGAATGGCTGGTACGAGATCGAGTTTGAGGACCTTGGGATAACGCCGTTCCTTGGCGGCGGCGGCGTGGGTGCAGCCAGGATTTTGACGGACATCAAACCGACCAATATACCCGATGATCTACCCAATTTCACAGTTGACGACTCCGACACCGTGTTGGCTTGGAAACTCGGCGCCGGCGTGGGAGTCGCAATCGCGGAAAACACGGTTCTGGAGGTTCAATACAATTTCCTCGGTACGGGCGATGTCGACTTCACCGACAATAAGCTCAGGCTGCACAGCTTGGCGCTGGGCATCCGCTACAGTTTCTAGTCGGCGCGGATTTCAAACTGGGACACTGTCCCGCACTCCGACGATCGATGGGCTGTGTGCGCCTTATAGGTTGAGCCTCGCCCGTGCAGCGTCTATGCTAGGCGCACTGCCCGAGGGCGGTCGCGCATCCGAGATAGATGTGCGAGCGCGGCGGATGGGACACGGTACGCGATCTGCGACGCCCGTCCGCGGCGCGACCCGCCTAAGGATCCTTAGGAGAAAATGACGGCCGCGCTTCCAAAAGGCCTCGAAGACGGCAGCCGCCGCCGATCGGTTGGGGGACACGCTCGGCATTGCGCCGGGGACCCCGATCGCGGCACGGCGCCGCGGGCCTTGCCGGCCACTAGGCGGCCGCACGCTTCCCGACGACCGAACGGGTCGCGGCGCGGCGGCGTCGGAGACCCGAATCATGACCAAACGCATGTTGATCGACGGCACCCACCCCGAAGAGGCCCGTGTCGTCATAACCAGCGCCAACGGGCTCGATGAATACGATGTCGAGACCTCGACCAAACGGCAACTCAAGGGCAACATCTATCTTGCCAAGGTAACGCGCGTCGAGCCGGCGCTGCAGGCGGCCTTCGTCGATTTCGGCGGCGACCGCCACGGCTTTCTCGCCTTCAACGACATCCATCCCGACTACTTCCAGATTCCGATCGAGGACCGCGAGGCCCTGATCGCGGCGGAGAACGCCGAACAGCAGGAGGACGACGCCGTCCAGGCGATGGTCGATGAGATCGACGGCGCGATTGACGAGCCCGACGACGACGATGCCGCCCCGGACGACGACCCCGAGGAACTCTTCACAACAGCGGACGAGTCGTCGTTCGAGGCGGAAGCCGATGCCGGGACTGGCGAGGATGCGATGCGCGAGGACTCCGTCGGCATCCCCGAACTCGAGGTCTCGGTGCTGGAACCCGCCGACACCGAAGCGGCCGAGGCGCTGCCGGATGAGCCGGTGGGCGCGGACGACGAAGACGATGGCGAGGCCAAGCCGGCCGCCGCGCCGCGCCACCGCCGGAACGCCGTGGACGGCGGCGAGGATGCCGGGTTCCGTCCCTCGCACCGCCGGGCCAGGCGCTACAAGATCCAGGAGGTCATAAAGCGCCGGCAGATCATCCTGGTCCAGGTGGTCAAGGAGGAGCGCGGTAACAAGGGCGCCGCGCTGACGACCTATATCTCGCTCGCTGGTCGGTACTGCGTGCTGATGCCTAATACGGCGCGCGGCGGCGGCATCTCACGCAAGATCACCAACACTGCTTCGCGCCGCAAGCTCAAGGACATCCTGAATGATCTGGAGATCCAGGAAGGCATGGGCGTCATCATGCGCACCGCCGGCATGGAACGGAACAAGTCCGAGATCAAGAGGGATTTCGAGTACTTGATCCGGGCATGGGACGATGTCCGCAAGCTGACCATGCAGTCGATGGCTCCGGCGCTGGTCTACGAGGACGCGAGCCTGATCAAGCGCGCCATCCGCGATCTCTACACCAAGGATATCGAGGAGGTCCTGATCGAGGGCGGGGAGGCCTATCAGACCGCCAAAAAGTTCATACGGCTGATGATTCCGAGCCACGCCAAGCGCGTGCAGCCCTATCGCGACGACAACATCCCACTGTTCCATCGCTACCAGGTCGAAGGCCAGCTCGATGCGATGCACAGCCCGGAAGTCCACCTGAAGTCGGGCGGCTACATCGTCATCCATTCGACCGAGGCGCTGGTGGCGGTCGACGTCAACTCCGGCAAGTCCACCCGCGAGCGGAACATCGAGGAGACGGCGCTCAAGACCAACCTGGAAGCGGCCGATGAGATCGCCCGCCAGCTCAGGCTGCGCGACCTGGCCGGGCTGGTGGTGATCGATTTCATCGACATGGAGGAAGCCCGCCACCTGCGCCAGGTCGAGCGCCGGTTGAAGGAGGCGTTGAAGCCCGACCGGGCGCGGATCCAGATCGGCCGCATCAGCGGCTTCGGGCTGCTCGAAATGTCGCGCCAGCGGCTGCGGCCGAGCCTGCAGGAAGCCAGCACGGAGGTCTGCCGGCAATGCCTGGGCCGGGGCTTTGTCCGGTCCACCGAATCGATGGCGCTGGTTGTGCTGCGGGCGCTGGAGGAAGAGGGCATCCGGCACCGCTCAAGCGAGATCTCGGTGGCGGTGCCGACCGCGGTGGCGCTCTACGTGCTGAACAACAAGCGCAAGGCGCTCGGCGAGATCGAGGCACGCCATGGCTTCAGCATCAGCCTCGTCGGCGACGACACGGTGATCCCGCCTGACATGCGGATCGAACGTATCAGGGCGCTGCCGAGCGAGGACGCGGCCGAGCGCGCTCCGGCGGTCGAGAACGGCGGCGACGCGGCGGAGATGCCCGAGCCCGCGGCCGCTGGCGATGAGGACGGCGAGCGCAAACGGCCACGGCGGCGGCGAGCGCGCCGCAAGGTCGCCGCTGCATCGGAGGCGACAGCGGAGACCGCAATTGAAGCCGCCGAGGACGCCGCGCAGAGCGAGACCGAATCCGAGCCCGTGACCGCGGACCCGACCGAGGCCGAAGAGGCGCAGGCGCCCAAGCGCCGCCGCCGCGGACGGCGCGGCGGGCGCGGGCGGAGCGCCCGCACGGAGGAGGCCGGGGCGGAGACCGGGACGGTGGCGGCCGACGCTGCCGAGAGCGCGCCGGACGTCGAGGTTGAGGCCGAGTTCGAGCCGATCGCGGCGACCAATGGCGAGGAGCCTGCGCCGGAGGCCGCCGCCGAGGCGCCCGCAGATGAGGACGAGCCGGACGACAGTCACGAGTTCGACGCCGCGCAGGCGCCCGCGCCGGACGATGACGACCAGACGGGCGCTTCGGTTTCCGTTCCGCACGAGGGCGCGGCCGATCTTCCGCGCCGCCGCGGCTGGTGGCAGCGGCCGGTCGATTAGCGCCTGACCCCGGGGTCTGGCGGCGTCAGGCGCGCGAGGCCGTCCACCGCTCCAGCCGGGCGATGGCCTCGCGCATGTCGTCGTTGGAGCCGGCAAAGGAGATCCGCACGAAGTCGCCGCCGCGGGTCCGGTCGAAGTCCCTGCCGGGCGCCATGGCGACGCCGGCCTCGCGCAGCAGCCGATCGCACAGCGTGTCGCTGTCCAAACCCCACGGGCTGACGTCGGCATAGACGTAGAACGCGCCGTCGGCCGGCGTCAGCCGCGCCAGCCCGGCTTTGGGCAGACCGTTCAGGAGAAGCTCCCGGTTGCGCGCGTATCGGCGGACGTTCGCGTCGAGCTCCTCGCCACAGTCGAACGCCGCAAGCGCCGCGCGCTGCGCCAGGCTGGGCGGCGAGATGAACAGGTTCTGGGCGAGGCGCTCGACTGCGCACAGCAAACCCTCCGGGACGACCATCCAGCCGATACGCCAGCCGGTCATCGAGAAGTACTTGGAAAAGCTGTTGACGATGACGGCCTCGTCGGTGAAGGCGAGCGCGGTCTCCGCGAGCCCGGCATAGGTGACGCCATGATAGACCTCATCGGAGATCAGCCGGATGCCGCGCTCGCCGCAGTAGCCGGCCAGCGCCGCCAGAGCGTCGCGGTCGAGCATCGTACCGGTCGGGTTGGCCGGGCTCGCCACGATCAGCCCGTCGAGCGGCGCGCCGATGCCGTCGAGCAGCGCCGGGCTGGGCTGATAGCGCGTCTCCGGGCCGGTCGGCAGGCACACGGTCTCGATCCCCAATGCCTGCAGAATGTTGCGATAGGCCGGATAGCTTGGATCGGCGAGCGCCACCCGGTCCCCGACTTCGAAGGCGGCCAGGAACGACAGCACGAACCCACCCGAGGATCCGGTGGTCACGACGACTCGCCGGGGATCGACCGGGCGGCCATACGTCTCCCGGTAATGCGCGGCGATCCGGTCGCGCAGCCCGGGGATGCCCGTCGCCTCGGTATAGCCCAGCGTATCGGTCTCCATGGCGTGCCTGGCCGCCTCCAGAACCCCGCGCGGCGCCGAGGTGGAAGGCTGACCTATCTCCAGACGCACCACATCGTGGCCCGCGGCCGCGCGCTCGTTGGCCGCGCGCATGACATCCATGACGACGAAGGACGGAACCGCGCCACGCGAAGAGCTTTTCAGGACCACGGTCTATCTTTCGGCGCTGACCGCCAGGCCGAAGCCGCGCGGATCGGTTTGAAACCGGCAGATGTCCACCTTGCGCTGGATCCCCGCCGGACAATGGATCGCGTTGAGCCGTCCGGCATCGCCCCTTTCGGCCGCGACGGCTTCCCTCAAAGGGGTCTTGCGGTAAAGGACCGAGCCCGAGACCCGGGCGAGCGCCGGCGCCGCGGCCGGCCCGCCCGAGGCCGCGATCGCGTAGTAGGAATTGCCGGTGTTCTCGTTGAAGACAACCGCCAGAGAGAAGGCCCCACGCGCCGGCCCGCCGCCTGGTGTCGAGACGAAGACGCCGGTGCCCGGGACGATCCGGCCGATGCCGAACGGACCGTTCATGGTCAGCCCGCAGGCCACCGCGCCGCCCCGGCGGTCCATGACGACGAAGCCGGTCGTGCCGCGGTCGCGGGGTTCCGGTCGCGGTGCGGCATCGCGCACGGGCGTGTAGGCGTCGCCCCGGAACCGACGACCCCACAGCGCGGCGGCCGCCGTTCCAGCCACCGTCGCGACCGTGTGGTTGCCGAACCTGAACGTGGCCGGCTCGCGCCAGGTCGGTGTCCAGCTTCGCATCGCCCGAACCGGCAGCGACCTGCCGATCGCCGCTGCCCCGGCGGCGAAACGATTGGCCAGCGGCCCGCCATAGAGCGCGCCGGCGCCATTGGCCCGGATCTGCCCGATGGTCGTGGCCAGCGCGACCTGCTCGAACCCGTCGCCTTCGTCCAGCGGCGCGCCGTTGCGCCGCAGGAAGATCGCCCGGGCGGTCGGGTCTGCCGCCAGACGGGCGGCCTCGGGACGGCTCGCCCGCGCCAGGGCGCGCGAGATCCGGCCACCGAACCGCGCGGCCCGCTCGCCCGGCAGCACGAGCTGCGACCAGGGCAGCCGTCCGTAACGGGCATGCAGCGCCGCCATGCCGCGGACGTTTGCCGGCGCCGCGAGCGGCCGCCCGTCGGCGCCCGACGCGCCTGCGGGGGGCAGGAAATCCAGCACCTCGGCCTTGTCGGAATCGCCGGCGTGGACCACGCACAGCCCGCCGCCCCCCAAGGCGGCGGCGATCGGATAGGTCACGGAAAGCCCGAAATACAGGGCAACCGCGGCGTCGGCCGCGGTGCCGCCGGCCGACAGCGCGTCGCGGGCGATGAGGGCCGAGGCCGGCTCCTCGGAGACGGCGCCGCCGAAACCGAGGCCGGCATGTCCGACCACGCCGAGCGGCTTGGCGTTGAAATCGCAGGCGAACAGCACGAGAAGAACCGCCGCAAGCGCGGTTTGACGATGCATCCGCCGCTGCCTACCCTTCAGATAACGAGAGGGACCCATGCCCTTTACCCGCCCCATCCGTCGAGCGCTGCTCCTGCATGTGCTGATCTCCGCGCTCGCGATCGGGAGCGCAGCGTCCTCGAATGGCCGCACGGTCCAGATATTCGACACCGAGATCGAGAATACCATTCGGCTTTACGCGAAGCCAGTTTTCCGCGCGGCCGGACTCGCGCCGGGGACGGTGCGGATCCATCTGGTGCGTTCAAGCGTGCCCAACGCCTTCGTCTCGCGCGGCCAGCGGCTGTTCGTGACCACGGGGTTGCTGCGCGCCGCCGAGCACCCGGGCCAGGTGATCGGGGTCCTGGCCCACGAGACCGGCCATATCGCCGGCGGCCACTTGGCGCGGCTGGACACCATGCTGCGGGATGCCTCGACGCCGGCGCTGCTGACGACCATCTTCGCTGCGGCGCTCGGCGCGCTGGCCGGCCGCCCGGAAGCGGCGATCGCGGCGGCCGGCGCCGGGACGACCGCGATCAACCGGCGCCTGTTGTCCTTCAGCCGCGCACAGGAGCAGGCCGCCGACCGCGCGGCGATCTCTTACCTGGAGGAGACCCGCCAGTCCGCCCGCGGCCTTTTCGAGTTCCTCGAATATCTCGACGACCAGCAGGCGCTGATCGTCAGCCGGCGCACCCAGGAGGAGCTGGGCTACGACGTCACCCACCCGCTGACCCGCGACCGGATCGCCTATCTGCGCGATCACGTGGAACGCTCGAGACACTCGGACAAGCCGATCCAGGCGGAGCTTCAACGGCTGCACGCGCGCATGGTGGCCAAGCTCGACGGGTTCATCGAGCTCCCGGCCCGCACGCTTGCCAAGTACAAGCCGTCGGATCGCTCCCTGCCTGCCCGCTACGCGCGCGCGATCGCGCTTTACCGCATGAGCGATACCGAGAGCGCCCTGCGCGCCACCGGCAAGCTCATCGAGCAGCACCCGCAGGATCCGTATTTCCAGGAGTTCATGGGACAGATCCTGTTCGAATCCGGCCGCATCGAAGAGGCGGTGCCCTTCTACCAGCGCGCGGTCGATGCGATGCCGGATGCGCCCCTGCTGCGGGTCGGCCTCGCCCACGCCCAGATCGAGCTTGGCCGGCAGGACTTGATCCAGCCCGCATTGGCCCATCTCAAGGTCGCGATGCGCGATGAGGATACCATCGTGCTGGTCTGGCGACTGGCAGCCACCGCCTATGGCCGGTCGGGCTGGCTGGGTCAATCCGCGCTGGCCTCGGCGGAATACGCCTTTCGCACCGGCCGGCGCAAAGACGCCGTTCAGATGGCCGCGCGCGCCAAGAAGCTGTTGAAGGAAGGCGCCCCGGGCTGGCTGCGCGCCGAGGATCTGATCACGTCGCTCGAGCAGAAAAAGGCGCAATGATCTTCTCTCAAGGACAAGCGTCGAATTCGCCGGCCCCCGCGTGGTAAGCTTCTGGCTGGGCCAATCGTCCCCCAGTGCGTCAATCCGGAGGCTCGCCATGCGCCGTGTGTTTCTGATCGCAGGTGTTTTCACGGCACTTGCCCTGCCCGGCCTGCAGGCGGCGGCAGCCGACCTGTCGCCCGACCGCCGCAAGGCCGTCGAGGCGGTGATCGAGGATTACCTGATCCGCAATCCGCAGGTGATCGAGCGGGCGCTCCAGGCGCTGGAGGCCAGGCGCGAGGCGGATACGGCGCAGGCGGTCCAGGCCGCGCTCAAGGCCCATTACAAGGAGCTGGTCGAGGCGCCCGGGACGCCGGTCGCCGGCAACGTCAACGGCGACGTGACCCTGGTGGAATTCTTCGATTATCGCTGCGGGGTCTGCCGGCGGGTTCACCCGGTGGTCGCGGAGCTGATGGAGTCCGACAAGGGAATCCGGCGGGTCTACAAGGAATGGCCGATCCTGGGCCCGGACTCGGTCTACGCCAGCCGCGCGGCGCTGGCCTCGCGCGCGCAGGGCAAGTACCACGCCTTTCACGACGCGCTGATGGAAGCCCGCGGCAGTCTCGACAAGGCCGGCGTCATGCGCGTGGCAACGCGGATCGGACTGAACATCCGGAACCTGCAGCGCGACATGGACTTGCCCGAGATCAACGCGATCATCCGCCGCACCTACGCCATCGCCGAGGCGCTGCGCATCAACGGCACGCCGTCGTTCATCATTGGCGGTCAGGTGATTCGCGGCGGACGCGACTTGGCGACGATGAAGCAACTGGTCGCCCAGGCCCGCGCGGCCGCCGGGAAATAGCGCGGCGGCCGCTCAGATGTAGTGCTCGGCGAGCGGCGGAAAGCCGTTGAAGCCGACCGAGGCGTAGGTCGTGGTGTAGGCCCCCGCGCTCAGGATCTCGATCTTGTCGCCGATCCGAAGGTCGAGCGGCAGCTCGTAGCCGGCCGCCTCGTAGAGCATGTCGACTTCGTCGCAGGTCGGGCCGGCGAGCGCCACCGGGCCGGTCCGCCCACCGTCGCGCGGCGTGCGCAGCCGGTACTGGATCGCCTCGTCCATCACCTCCGGCAAACCGCCGAACCGGCCGATGTCGAGGTAGATCCAGCGCTTGTCCTCGTCGTAGGACTTCCGCGAGATCAGCACGATCTCGGTCTGGATCACGCCGGCATCGGCGGGGATGCAGCGCCCGGGCTCGATCATCATGCGCGGCATGTCGTTGCCGAAATGCCGCCGCATGGCGGTCATGATGGCATCGCCGTAGTCGCCGGGCGCCGGCACGTCCTGGCGATAGCGCGCCGGGAAGCCGCCGCCCAGGTTGATCGTCCGCAGCTCGACTCCGAGCCGGTTCAACGCGGTGAAAATCGTCGCCGTCCGGCCGATCGCGATGTCCCACTGCGCGACATCGCGCTGCTGCGAGCCGACATGGAAGGAGACGCCGTAAGGCGCCAGCCCGAGCCCCGCCGCGCGCGCGAGCAGGTCGATCGCCATCTCGACATGGCAGCCAAATTTCTCCGAAAGCGGCCAATCGGCGCCCTCGCCGTCGGTCAGGATCCGGCACAGCACTTTCGAGCCGGGCGCGGCGCGAGAGAGCTTCAGCAGCTCCGCCTCGCAGTCGAAGGCATACATCTCCAGGCCGCAGGCATGGGCCGCCGCGATATCGCGCTCCTTTTTGATGGTGCTGCCGAACGCCATGCGGGACGGATCGATGCCGTAATCCCGGCACCGCTCGATCTCATGGACGCTGGCGGTATCGAAATTCGATCCGAGGCGGTCGAGCAGCGTGACGATGGGACGCGCAGGGTTCGCCTTGACGGCGTAATAGATCTCGGCCTCGGGCAGGGCCGCGCGCAGCGCCCGGTAGCTCTCGGCCACGATGTCCAGATCGACCACCAGGCATGGCGTCGCCGGTTGCCTGTCGGCCAGGAATCGCCCGATCTTGCCGCTCATTGCCGTCCCGCCGTCGCTCGCGCCCGCGCGCCCACCCTTCGGCAAGGGCGCAGGTGATATACGGGCCCTGAGCGGCTGTAAAGGGCCAAACCGGTCAGGCCGCAACCGTCAGGCCCCGGATCCCGAAAAAGACCGCCGGCGCCGGCGCGCGCGACTGCCTGATTGCACAGACGCCGATGCGTCCTATAAACTCGCTGTCCTCGAACTGAAACGAGCGAGCCGGCGTGGCGTCGCGAGTCCTCATCCTCAACGGCCCCAATCTTAACCTGCTCGGCGTGCGCGAACCGGAGATCTATGGGCATCAGACGTTGCAGGACATCGAAACGTTGTGCCACGCCAAGGCCGGCCCGCTCGACGCCGTGGTCTCGTTCCGCCAATCCAACCACGAAGGCGAGCTGATCGACTGGATTCATGCCGCGCGCGGGGCCCAGGACGTAATCATCATCAATCCCGCCGCCTACGGCCATTCTTCCATCGCGCTGCTGGATGCGCTCAAGGCCTGCGCGTTGCCGGTGATCGAGCTGCACCTGTCCAACCCGCTGGCGCGCGAGCCGTTCCGCCATCGCAGCTACGTAAGCCTGGTCGCCGACGGCGTGATCTGCGGCTTCGGGAGCGCCGGATACACGATGGCGATCGAGGCCGCGGTCGGGCTGATCGAACGGGAGCGGGAGACCCGGCAGTGACTTCCTTCGATATCGACGAGGACCTTGTCCGGCGGCTCTCGGCCCTGCTCGACGAGACCGGCCTGGGCGAGATCGAATATGCCGAGGGCGAGAGGCGGATAAGGGTCTCGCGCGGTGGCGCGGCCGTCGCAATGGCCGCGCCCTTCCCCGCCGCGGCGGCCGCTTCCGCACCCGCGGGGGAGCCCGGCGCACCGGTTGCCGCCGACATCGAAGGCGCGGTGATCGCGCCCATGGTCGGCACCGTCTACATCGCGCCCGAGCCTGGGGCGGCGCCGTTCGTTCGTTCCGGCGACACGGTCGAGGAAGGCCAGACGCTGCTGCTGATCGAGACGATGAAGACGTTCAACCCGATTCGCGCGCCGCGGCCGGGCCGGGTCGCCCGTATCCTGGTCAGCGACGCCATGCCGGTCGAATACGGCGAAGCCCTGATCGTCCTCGAATAGCCGGCTGGACGTACACCGATGTTCGACAAGGTCCTTATCGCGAACCGTGGAGAGGTCGCGCTGCGCATCCATCGCGCGTGCAAGGAGATGGGCATCCAGACCGTTGCCGTCCATTCGACCGCCGACAAGGATGCCATGCACGTCCGGCTCGCCGACGAGAGCGTGTGCATCGGCCCGCCGCCGGCGCAGCAGAGCTATCTGAACGTCCCGGCGATCGTCTCCGCGGCGGTGATCGTCGATGCCGATGCGATCCATCCGGGATACGGCTTCCTGTCCGAGGACGCGAAGTTCGCCTCGATCGTCGAGGAGCACGGGCTTGCCTTCATCGGCCCCTCGTCGGAGCACATCGCGATGATGGGCGACAAGGTCGCGGCCAAGAAGGCGATGATCGCAAACGGCGTGCCGGTCGTCCCGGGCTCCGACGGCCTCGTCGGGGACGACGCCGCGGCGAGCGCCCTGGCCGAGGAGATCGGCTACCCGGTGCTGGTCAAAGCCGCCGGCGGCGGCGGCGGGCGCGGCATGAAGGTCGCCGGGCAGCCTTCCATGCTGAGCGCCGCGCTGGGCGCGGCGCGGGCCGAGGCCAAGGCCGTCTTCCGCAACGATGCGGTCTATATCGAGAAGTTCCTCGATAACCCACGCCACATCGAGGTGCAAATCCTGGCCGACGGCGAGGGCAAGGTGGTGCATCTGGGCGAGCGCGATTGTTCGTTGCAGCGGCGCCACCAGAAGATCCTCGAGGAGGCCGGATCCCCGGCGCTCAACGACGGACAGCGCGCGGAGATCGGCCGAATCGCCTGCGCCGCGATCGAGAAGCTCGGCTACCGCAACGCCGGCACGCTCGAGTTTCTCTATCAGGACGGGCAATTCTATTTCATTGAGATGAACACACGGCTGCAGGTCGAGCACCCGGTGACCGAGATGATCACCGGCATCGACATCGTGCGCGAGCAGATCAGGGGCGCCGCCGGGCTTCCGCTGGGCTTCGGGCAGTCCGACGTTACGTTTTCCGGCCACGCGATCGAGTGCCGGATCAACGCCGAGTCGCCGGAGACATTCGCCCCCTCGCCCGGCCGGGTGACGGAATACCATCCGCCCGGCGGGCTCGGCGTGCGGATGGATTCGGGGCTCTATGCCGGCTATTGCGTGCCGCCGAACTACGACAGCCTTGTCGCCAAGCTGATCGTCCACGGCGCCAGCCGCAACGAATGCCTGATGCGGCTTCGGCGCACGTTGCAGGAATGCGTGATCGGCGGGATCGAGACCACCCTGCCGCTCCTGGAGCGGATCGTCGCCGCTGCCGATTTCGTCAACGGCAACTACGACATCAAGTGGCTCGAGGCCTTCGTCGCCGACGGAGCCTGAGACGGTGTCGACGCTGACCGCCGAGGTCCTGCTGCGCGCCTACTCGGTGGGGCTGTTCCCGATGGCCGAGCGGCGCGACGACCCGACATTGTACTGGATCGACCCGGAGAAGCGCGGCATCCTGCCGCTGGACGGGTTCCACATCCCGCGCCGGCTGCGCAAGGTCGTGCGCGCGGAGACTTTCGAGGTCCGCTGCGACACCGCCTTCGACGCCGTGATCGAAGCCTGCGCGGAGCCCGGCCCAGGGCGGGACGAAAGCTGGATCAACGCCGGGATCATCGCGCTCTATTGCGAACTGCACCGGATGGGCCGCGCCCATTCGGTGGAGTGCTGGCGGGACGGCGCACTGGTCGGCGGCCTGTACGGCGTCTCGCTGGGCGCGGCTTTCTTCGGCGAAAGCATGTTCTCGCGGGCCTCCGGTGCCAGCAAGGTGGCGCTGGTCCACTTGCTCGCCCGGCTGCGGGCCGGCGGCTTCACCCTGCTGGATGTCCAGTTCGTCACGCCGCATCTCGCCCGGTTCGGCGCCGTGGAGATCCATCGTGCGGGCTATCGTCAGATGCTCGCTGATGCGCTGGACCGGCTGGGGACGTTTCAACGGGACATGACGCGCTCGGGAATCGAGGAAGTCCTGCAGCTCTTCACCCAGACGTCGTAGACGGGGTGCTCCAGGCTGGACAGCGCCGGGCTGGATGCGAACATCCAGCCGCTGAACAGTCTCACCGGGCGCTCGCCCCGGCGCACTTCGTCGATTTCCAGGAACGCGGTCGTCTCGGGCGGGTCCTCGGGCGGCCGGGTGCGGCAGGTCCGGACGACAATGCGCAGCGTGCCGAACCGCACCGCACCGTCGACCGGCGCCTCGATCGAAGAAATCCTGGCGGTGACCTTGTCGAGCCCCTGCAGGATGGCGACCGGGGTCCCGCTCCTGGCCGGCCCGGCGAGCAGCAGCACGACGGCGAGCGCCGCGGTGACGCGCGCCCTCACCGATCGGCCGCCACCGGCTTGACGGCGCTGAACCGCAGCCTGACGTAATCGGCGATCCAGCCTTCCCCGGCCCGGAAGAGATCCGGCCGCAGCGCCGCGCGCACTTGCGCGAGCAGCGCTGGCCGGTCGTCGGGGTCCAGCGCCAGGAGCACCGGCTCGGCGAAGGTCTCCAGCCAGTCGGCGATATCGCCGGGAAGCCGGGTCGGCCGGTCGATCAGCGCGATCGACGCGACTTCGAACCCGCGCGCGGCCAGCCGGGCGCGATAGTCCTCCGCGGTCGGGAAATACCACGGCAGCAGCGGCGCGGCATCGAGTCCGCGCTCGGCCAGCGCCGCGCCCAGCGCCGCGCGGATCCGCGCGACATTGCCGTGGCCGCCCATCTCGCCGACGATCCGGCCGCCCGGCCGCAGCGCCCGCCACATGCCGTCGATCACCGCGTCCGGCCGGGGCATCCAGTGCAGCGCGGCGTTGGTCAGAATCGCATCGAACGCGCGGTCGAAGGCCAGCGCCTGGCCGTCGGCAAGGCGCGCGTCGATGCCGCGTCGGCCGGCCGCCTCGACCTGCCCGGCGCTCGAATCCACCCCGACGACCGTTCCGCACCGCTTCGCCAGCAAAGCCGTCAGCGCGCCGTCGCCGCAGCCCAGATCGAGGATCACCTCATGGGGCTGCGGGTCGAGGAGACCCAGAAGGGGGGCGCCGAGGTCGGCAACAAACCGCCCGTTCCTGGCGTATCGCTCGGGATCCCAGCGCTGCTGCGCGGCGGAGCCGTCATTACCTGGGCACATCGGCCGCCGATTCGCCGCTCTCGCCGCCGCCGGTCTGGCTGAATACGAGCTGGCCCACGAGGGAGAACAGATCGATCGAGCCCTGGGTGATTTCGATTTCGCCGTCCTGCGGAATCATCTCGTCTTCGCCGCCGGGCGAGAGCGCCAGGTACTTGTCGCCAAGCAGGCCCTCGGCGGTGATCGAGGCCGAGGTGTCCAGCGGCAGTCGGATCGACGGATCGATGCTCATCGTGACCACCGCCAGATAGGTCTGCGGATCGATTGCCTGGGCGGTCACCGTGCCGATCTTGATCCCGCTCATCCTGACGTCGCTGCCCTCGCGGATGCCGTCGATTCGATCGAACCTGGCCGTGACCTGATAGCCCTCCACGGCCTTGATGTCGGCGGTGTTGTAGGCGAAGACGAACAGGAAAACGGTGCCGACGATGACCGCCGCGCCCATCAGCGTCTCGATCGGATTCCTACCCATTGGGCGAGAATCCTTTGCCGTTCGATCCGATCACGGCGGAACCCAAGGCTCGTATTCGCTGGTCGCGCGGTCGCGGCGCGCGCCCATGAGGACATGGCCGGGCGGGCGATAGGCGTCCGCCGTCCCGGTGGCGTTCGCACGGTGGGGCTTCTGCCAGTCCCGTTTGGGACGGCCTCCTTCGGGCGGCGCATCGTCGGTCGTGTGGTGCAGCCAGCCATGCCATTCCGGCGGCACGCGCGAGGCTTCGACGACGCCGTCATAAAGCACCCAGCGACGCTCGCGCCGACCCGACGGCGCCGATTTCTCCCGGTAGTAGCGGTTGCCCGCCTCGTCACGGCCGACCTGCTCACCCTTCAGCCAAGTGAAGATCCGCGTGGCGATCGTCATGGCACTCCTCGACGGGCGCGTGGCGGCGGTCCAACCCTGTCTTGGCACCGTCAGCGAGTTTGGAATATTGCACTTGTCGGATGTTCCGTCCAGCCTGACTGGATGGGTTGCGGCTTGCCTTCGCCGCCGCCGCGGCATTCAATGCCAACGCGATAGATAGCGATGGATCGAGAGTGTTTGGAGACATAAATGGCGGGTCGCATCGAGGCGCGGCTGAGCGGGCTCGGAATCACCCTGCCGGGACCGGCGGCGCCGCAGGCGAACCATGTCCCCTTCGTGCGCACCGGCAACCAGGTGTTCATCGCCGGCCAGAGGGCGGCGCGGGTGTGTGCGCTCAACCTCATCGCGCACGCCAAGACCGCCTGCGAGGGCGATCTCGACCGCGTGGTCCGCTGGGTCAAGCTCGGCGGTTTCGTCCAGGGCGCGCCTGATTTCACCGACGCGCCGCAGGTCGTGAACGGCGCCTCGGACCTGACGGTCGAAGTGTTCGGAGGGGCCGGCAAGCACGCCCGGTTCGCGGTCGCCCGTCTGCCGCTCGATTCGGCGGCCGAGGTCGACGCGGTCGTGGAAATCCGCTAGGCATCGCGCCATGCCCGACGGCGGCGACCCGGTAAAGATCGAGATTTTCGGCAGCATCGCGGAGATCCCGGCCGAGGAATGGGATGCCTGCGCCGGTCCCGACAACCCCTTCGTCTCCCACGCCTTCCTGCGCCTTGTCGAGGAGAGCGGCTCGGCGTCGGCGGAGACCGGCTGGCTCGGCCAGCATCTGGGGATCGAGGACGACCAGGGACGGCTGATCGGCGCGGCGCCGTGCTTTCTGAAGAACCATTCCTATGGGGAATACGTCTTCGACTGGGGCTGGGCGAACGCCTTCGAGCGCGCCGGCGGAAAGTACTACCCAAAGCTCCAGGTCTCGGTGCCGTTCACGCCGGTCGGCGGGCCGCGGCTCCTGGTCCGGCCCGGGGCGGATGCAGCCCGGATCCGGACGATGCTGACCGCGGGCCTGGTCGAGCTCGCCAGACAACACGACGTCTCCTCCGTCCACATCACCTTCTGCGAGGAGGAGGAATGGCGCGCGCTGGGCGAAGCGGGGCTCCTGCAGCGTATGGGCCAACAGTTCCACTGGCGCAACCGGGGCTACGACAGCTTCGATGACTTCCTCGCCGCGCTGTCGTCGCGCAAGCGCAAGACGATCAGGAAGGAACGGCGCGAGGCGAACGCGGACGGCATCGCCATCGAGACCCTGACCGGCGATGCGCTTGAAGAGCGCCACATGGCGGCCTTCCACCGGTTCTACCTCAATACCGTGGACCGCAAATGGGCGCATGCCTATCTCAGCGAATCCTTCTTCCAGTTGCTGCGCGATCGGATGGCGGACAAGGTCGTCCTGGTCATGGCCTCGGATGGCGGAGAGTTCGTCGGCGGGGCGCTCAACCTGCGCGGGGCGGACACGCTCTATGGCCGTAGCTGGGGCTGCGGCCCGCGCTACCGGATGCTCTATTTCGAGGCCTGCTTCTACCGCGCCATCGATTTCGCCATCGCCAACGGCCTCGCCCGGGTCGAGGCGGGCGCGCAAGGGCCGCACAAGATACAGCGCGGCTATCTGCCCAGCCCGACCTATTCCGCCCACTGGATCCGCGAGCCCCGCTTCCGCGAGGCGGTCGAGCATTTCCTGGGCCGCGAGCGCACTCTGATCCGCGACGAGATGGCCGAACTCGGCGAGATCGGCCCCTACCGCAAGGACAGCGCCGGCGATTAAGTCCCGGTTCAGCCGGCGTGCCCGTGCGCGAGCGCGCGGCGCGCTACGCCGGCGTCCAGACGATGACGCGGATCGGCGTGGGGTTGTAGTCGTTGACTGGGTTGTTGATCTGCGGGCAGTCGGGGATCATGGCCAAAGCGTCGATCTCGGCCCTGAGCCCTGAGATCGACGTGATCGCCGGGCCTGGAGATCGATGGGCCCATGTCCATCTCGCCGGTCTCGGCCGCGGGCGCGTACATGAAGAAGTTGACGTTGGCGACGAGGTCGGCCGCCCCCATGCCGTGGCTGACAAGCTCGTGCAGGAAGTTGTCGCGGCAGTTGGGGCCGGGCGCCGCGCCGTAGCGGAAGGCGTTGATCGCATTCGAGCAGCAGCAGCCGATGGTGTCGCGGCGGCCGCAGGTATCCTCGACGATGGTCGGCAGCGGGGTCAGCCCGACCGAATACCGAATAGAGCGTCGTTCCCACCTCCAGGAAGATGCCGCGCGGGTTGATCTTCATCGTGTCGGCCGCTGCGTAGCGGTCGGCGCGGTCGTGGGCGTTGTAGCAGAGGAAGTCGACCGCCTGCCTGCCCTCCAGATCGACGATGCGCAAGGCGCTGGCCGGTTTCGATCACGCGGCTCCACGAGACGCCGGCGGTGATCGTGGTGTCCTCCACCACGTTCTCTACCACGTTCTCCGCCGCAATCTCCGCCGCAATGCGGTCAATATCGCGCCTTGCCACGGTCCCGGCCCGCAAGCGTGGCTCAGTCGACCAGCTCGCCCACCTTGCCCGGATCGGGATCGCCGTCGTCGTCCCCCGGCGGGTCCTTGCGCTTGGGCCGCGGCGGGTCGAGATACTCGAAGGTAAGCTTGTCGTCTTCGAGCCCGATGCGGACGATCCCGCCTTTGGCGAGCCTGCCGAACAGCAGCTCGTCGGCCAGCGGCGTCTTGATGTGTTCCTGGATCACCCGGGCGAGCGGCCGGGCGCCATAGGTGAGGTCGTAGCCGGTCCTGACCAGCCAGTCGCGCGCCTCGGCGTTGAGTTCGATGGTGACATTGCGATCCTGGAGCTGCGCCTCGAGCTGGATGACGAACTTGTCGACGACGCGCGCGACCACCTCGGTCGGCAGGGACGCGAACTGGATCGTCTTGTCGAGCCGGTTGCGGAACTCCGGCGTGAACATCCGCTTGATCGCCTCCTCGTCCTCGCCGACGCGTGCCTCGCGCTCGAAGCCGATGGCCGGCTTGGCGAGTTCGGAAGCGCCGGCGTTCGTGGTCATGATCAGGATCACGTTGCGGAAATCGACGCTCTTGCCGTTGTGGTCGGTCAGGCGGCCATGATCCATGATCTGGAGCAGGATGTTGAACAGATCCGGATGGGCCTTCTCGATCTCGTCAAGCAACAGCACGGCGTGCGGATGCTGGTCGATCCCGTCGGTCAGCAGGCCACCCTGATCGAAGCCGACATAGCCCGGCGGCGCGCCGATCAGCCGGGAGACCGAGTGGCGCTCCATGTATTCGGACATGTCGAAGCGGATCAGCTCGATTCCCATGGCGAGCGCGAGTTGGCGGGCGACCTCGGTCTTGCCCACCCCGGTCGGGCCGGAGAACAGATAGCAGCCGATCGGCTTGTCGGGCTCGCGCAGGCCCGCCCGGGCCAGCTTGATTGACGACGACAGCGCATCGATCGCTATTTCCTGGCCGAAAACCACCGTCTTGAGGTCGCGCTCGAGGTTCTTGAGCGTTTCCTGGTCGTTGCGCGAGACCGATTTGGGCGGAATGCGGGCGATCTTGGCGACCACCGCCTCGACATCCTTGACGGTGATCAGCTTCTTGCGCCGGCTCTCGGGCAGGAGCTTTTGGGCCGCGCCGACCTCGTCGATCACGTCAATCGCCTTGTCCGGCAGCTTGCGGTCGTTGATGTAGCGCGCGGCAAGCTCGACGGCGGTGCGCACGGCCTCGGCCGTGTACCGCACCCTGTGGTGCTTCTCGTAATAGGGCTTGAGCCCGCGCAGGATCTTGACCGCGTCCTCGACCGTCGGCTCGATGACGTCGATCTTCTGGAAACGTCGGACCAGCGCGCGGTCCTTCTCGAAATAGGACCGGTATTCCTTGTACGTCGTCGAGCCGACGCAGCGCAGCGTGCCCGATTGCAGCGCCGGCTTGAGCAGGTTGGAGGCATCCATAGACCCGCCGCTGGTCGCGCCCGCGCCGATGACGGTGTGGATCTCGTCGATGAAAAGGATTGCGCCCTCGTAGGACTCCAGCTCCGAGACGACCGCCTTCAGCCGCTCCTCGAAGTCGCCGCGATAGCGGGTGCCGGCGAGCAGCGCGCCCATGTCGAGCGCGAAGATGGTCGCGCCGAGCAGGACATCGGGGACCTCCTCCTTGACGATGCGCCGGGCCAAACCTTCGGCCAGCGCCGTCTTGCCGACGCCGGAATCGCCGACATAGAGCGGGTTGTTCTTGGTCCGCCGGCACAGCACCTGGATGGTGCGCTCGATCTCGGCCTCGCGGCCGATCAGCGGGTCGATCTTGCCTGCGGCCGCCTTCTCGTTGAGGTTCACGCAATAGGCGCCGAGCGCTTCGTTGGCGCGCGTGCCGGACTTGCCGGAAGCCGCGTCCTCGCTCTGATCCTCGGCGCCCTGGACGCTCCGGCTCTCCGAGCGGCCCGGCACCTTGGCGATGCCGTGGGAGATGTAGTTCACCGCATCGAAGCGGGACATATCCTGTTCCTGGAGGTAGTAGACCGCGTGCGATTCGCGCTCCGAGAACATCGCAACCAGCACGTTGGCGCCGGTCACCTCCTGGCGGCCGGAGGACTGGACATGGATGGCGGCGCGCTGGACGACACGCTGGAAACTCGCCGTCGGCTTGGGATCCTCGCCGTTCTTGACCACCAGGTTGGACAGCTCGCTGTCGAGATAGGTCCGAAGCTCGCCGCCCAGCCGGGCCATGTCGACCCCGCAGGCGCGCAGCACCGCGATCGCGTCCTGATCCTCGGTCAAGGCCATCAGGAGATGTTCGAGGGTCGCGTATTCGTGACCGCGGTCGTTCGCCAGAGCGAGCGCCCGATGCAGGCTTTTTTCGAGGTTTCGCGACAGCACGGCCTCAGGCCTTCTCGAGCGTACACTGAAGGGGGTGCTGATGCTGACGAGCTAGATCCATCACCTGAGTTACCTTTGTTTCCGCCACCTCATAGGTGAAAACCCCGCACACGCCGACCCCTCTTTGGTGTACATGCAGCATGATGTGCGTGGCTTCCTCGTGCGTTTTGTTGAAAAACTTCTCAAGCACCATGACGACGAATTCCATTGGAGTATAGTCGTCATTGAGCATGATCACCTTATACAGTGACGGCTTTTTGACCTTGGGCCTGGGCTTGACGACTACGCCCGTCGCCGGACCCTGGTCCCGGCCATCGTCATCTCGTTCACCATCGCCGGCCGACCGGGCGGGGTGAGATATTTCGAGACGGGTGATCATCGGTCCTACCTCCGCACCCATGATATTTGAACGCCGCCCCGGCGCAAAGCCGTTTCGGCGCGGCTTCGCCCGGGGCCGGGGCGGCCCGCCAAGGCGCAGCGGAGACCGGGCTTGAGCCTCGATTCAGCTTAATGCCCCCAAGTTTGCGACAAATTTGATATATTCTCGTCGGCTTGCCGGACAAGCGCCGCCGCGCGGCGCGGCAAGCGGCGCCGAGGACCGTTACGAGGTTAGGGCCGAATGGTGGGATCCGGGGACCGTCGAAAGCGCAACGCCTTTGCCGGCCTGGCGCTGTCGGCGCTGGCGCTCGCCGCGGGACCGCTGCTGTCGCCGGCGCCGGCCCAGGCGCGCTATGCCGCGATTGTGATCGATGCCGACACCGGCGCGGTGCTGCACACGGTCAATGCCGATACCCGCAACTATCCGGCCTCGCTGACCAAGATGATGACGCTCTATCTGCTGTTCGAACGAATCGAGCAGCGGCGCCTGGGCCTGGCCGACCGGATGCCCGTGTCCCGGCGCGCGGCGAACCGGGCGCCGTCCAAGCTCGGCCTCAGAATGGGCCAGCGCATCCTCGTGCGCGACGCGATCGGAACCCTGATCACCAAATCGGCCAACGACGCTGCGACGGTGGTCGCCGAGGAGATTGGCGGCAGCGAACGCCGCTTCGCCCGGATGATGACGGCGAAGGCGCGCGAACTCGGCATGGCGCGCACGAATTTCCGCAACGCCTCCGGCCTGCCCAACAGGCGCCAGACCAGCACCGCGCGCGACATGGCGCGGCTGGCCGGCGCGCTCATGCGGGACTTCCCGCGCCAGTACCCGTATTTCCGTCTGCGGTCCTACCGCTATGACGGACGCAAGTTCCACAACCACAACCGCCTTCTCGGGTCCTACCGGGGCATGGACGGGATCAAGACCGGCTATATCCGCGCCTCCGGGTTCAACATCGCCGCCTCGGCGATACGCGACGGCAAGCGGCTGATCGCGGTGGTCTTCGGCGGCAAGTCGGCGCGCTGGCGCGACCGCCATGTCGCGCGGCTGCTCAACCGCGGCTTCGCCGCACTCCGCGAGGGTCCCGACGGCGGTCGCGGCATCCGCGGCTCGAAGACCCGCAGCGTCCCCGCGCCCAGGGCCAAACCGATCCGGGAACCGGTCGACGGGAACACGCTGTCGTCGATCGGGACAGGCCGCTTCCACCGGTTGGCGCCGGCCCACAGGGCGATCGCCAAATCCGCGGGCATCGCCCCCTCCCCGGTCGCGATCCTGAGCGGTGAGGGCGGCGGAATTTCGGCTGCCTGCCTCCGCTGCCGGTCGGCGCCGGTGCGGCCATTCAGGGCAGCCGCTGACGCCCCGGTTCCTCCCGCCCGGTAAACGGCGCCTTGTGCCTGCGGGCAAAGGCGGCCTTGTGCTCGCGTTGCCAGACCGACACGCACCAATCGCGGCCGGTCGGTCGGGCGAGCCGGCTGGCAAGGAAGACCCGGGCGCCGAGCACGGCGCCGTCGGCCAGGCGTACCGGCCGGTCCGCGGCGACGTACTCATCGCTTTCGAACGCGGCGAGGTTCGCCGCGGCTTGCCGGTCGAACCCCAGAGCGAGGACCCCCGGCGCCTCTTGGCCGCGGGCGGGAACGACGACGGGATAGTCCCGGCCGCGCAGGCAGACACGATGGTAATTCGGCAGGACCGCGGGCAGCAGGACCCGCCGCCCGATCCAGCCCCCCAGGATCCATGCGCGCACATCCGCATCCAGCAGCGTGCCGTAGAAGAAGTACCGCATCGCCCGCGCGGCCGGCTCAGCAGACCCCCGCGGCCAGCCTTGCGCCGCGCGAGGCCATGAAACAGAGCTCCGGACGATGGCCGGGCGCCCGGGGATGCGCGGCGGTCCCGGGCAATCCGGTCGCGACCCCGTCGGCGCTCGTGATCTGGATCATCCTCGCCTCCCGCCGGACTCCGCTCCGGGATTTCCTCAGATGTCGGGCGCCTCCAGGCCCGACAGGCGGACCTGCTCGCTGAGCGCGGCCTTGAGCCGTTCGAGACCCGCAACGTCGTTCGCCTCGCAGCGCGCGACCAGCGCGTCCTGGGTGTTCGACGCCCGCAGCAGCCACCAGCCGTCGGCGGTGCGGACCCGGACGCCGTCGATGTCGTTCATGTCCGCGCCGGCGGCCGCGAGCCGGCCGCACACCTCCGCGATGACGTCGAACTTCCGGGTGTCCGCACAGCGGAAGCGCAGCTCCGGCGTGTTGATCGGCGAAGGCAGCTTGTCGCGGATCTCGCTCAGGGTCTCCGACCCGCGCGAGATGTAGCCGAGGATACGGATCGCGGCGTAGAGCGCATCATCATAGCCGTAATAGCGGTCGGCGATGAAGATGTGGCCGCTCATCTCGCCGGCCAGCAGAGCGCCGGTCTCGGCCATCTTGGCCTTGATCAGCGAATGCCCGGTCCGCCACATCAGCGGCCGGCCGCCAAGCCGCTCGATCTCGTCGAACAGGGCCTGGCTGGCCTTGACGTCGGCGATGATCCGGGCGCCGGGGTTGGCGGCCAGCACGTCGCGCGCGAGCAGGATCAGGAGTTGGTCGCCCCACAGGATCCGCCCGGTCGCATCGACGATCCCGATGCGGTCGCCGTCGCCGTCGAAGGCGACGCCCAGCTCGCAGCCCCGGGACTTGACCGCGTTCTGGAGCTGGGTCAGGTATTCGGGGATCGTCGGGTCGGGATGATGGGCGGGGAAGGTCCCGTCGATCTTCTCGTTCAGCAGGACATGCTCTCCCGGCAGCCGGGCGCACATCATCTCCATCGCCTCGCCGGCCGATCCGTTGCCGGCATCCCAGGCGACCTTGAGCGGGCGGCCGCCGTCGAAATCCTCGACCAGCCGGTCGACATAGGCCCCCAGCATCGGCCGGTCCTCGCGCGAGCCCTGGCCGGTCACGAAGTCGCCCTCGGCGACCGTCCTCCCCAGCGCGAGGATGTCCTCGCCGAAAAACGGGCCCTCGCGGGTGGTCAGCTTGAATCCGTTGTATTCCGGCGGGTTATGCGACCCGGAGATCATGATGCCGGCATCGGCCGACAGAGTCTTGACCGCGAAATAGAGCATCGGCGTCGGCCCGAGCCCGACGCGGATCACCTGCATGCCCGCACGCATCAGCCCGTCGACCAGCGCCGCCTCGAGGTCGGGCGAGGACAGGCGGCCGTCGAAGCCGACGCACACCCGCCGCCCGCCGCGCCGGCCGGTCCGGGCGCCGAAGGCGCGGCCGATGGCGCGCGCGTCCTCGGCCGACAGGGTTTCGCCGACCACGCCGCGGATGTCATAGGCCCGCAGGATCGTCGGATCGAGCGGCTTCGTCTCGGGCGTCGTCGTGTTCCTGGTCATGCGGCGCCTTTGATCGCCCCGCGCCCGATGCTGTGGTAATCGAAGCCCGCGGCCTGCATCTCTTCCGTGCGGTAGATGTTGCGCATGTCGACCAGAACGGGGGACTTCAGCAGGCCCTTGGCGCGCCGCAGGTCGAGCGCCCGGAACTCGTTCCACTCGGTGATGATCGCCAGGCAGTCGGCCCCGTCCATCGTGCTATAGGCGTCATCGTACCAATCGACGCCGTTGAACAGCAACCTGGCCTCGTTCATGCCCTGCGGGTCGAACGCGCGCACCTTGGCGCCGCGCCCGGTCAGCCCCGGAAGGATATCCAGGCTCGGGCTGTCGCGCATATCGTCGGTGTTGGGCTTGAAGGTCAGCCCCAGCACTGCGATGGTCTTGCCCTCGACCGAGCCGTCGCAGGCATCGACGATCTTGTCGACCATCCGCTGCTTGCGCGAATCGTTGACCGCGACGACCGTCTCGACGATCCGTATCGGCGCACCCGCCTGGCGCGCGGTGGAGACCAGCGCCAGCGCGTCCTTGGGGAAGCACGAACCGCCATAGCCCGGCCCGGCGTGCAGGAACTTGCGCCCGATGCGCCCGTCCAGGCCGATGCCCCGGGCGACGTCCCGAACGTCGGCGCCGACCTTCTCGCACAGATCGGCGATCTCGTTGATGAAGGTGATCTTGGTCGCAAGAAAGGTGTTGGCGGCGTATTTGATCAGCTCGGCTGTCTCGATCCCGGTAAAGACGATCGGCGTCTCGAGCAGATAGAGCGGCCGGTAGAGCGCGCGCAGGACATCCGAGGCGCGGCCGCCGTCGCTGCCGATGACCACCCGATCCGGCCGCATGAAGTCGTTGATCGCCGAGCCTTCGCGCAGGAACTCGGGGTTCGAGGCGACATCGAAGGCGTCGGGCGAGCGGTGCTGCCCGACGATGCTCCGGACCTCGCGCCCGGTGCCGACCGGCACCGTCGACTTGGTCACGATGACGGTGTAGTCGTTCTCCATCGCCTTGGCGATGTCTTCGGCGGCTTGGTAGACGTAGCTCAGATCGGCGTGTCCGTCGCCGCGCCGGCTCGGCGTGCCGACCGCGATGAAAACCGCATCGGAGCCGACGACCGCCTCTTCGAGGTCGGTGGTGAACGACATCCTGTCCGCGTTCACGTTCGATTCGACCAGCGCCTCCAGCCCCGGCTCGTAGATCGGCATCTCACCGCCGCGCAACTGCCGGATCCTGGATACGTCCTTGTCCATGCAGACGACCTCGACGCCGAACTCCGAAAAGCACGCGCCCGAGACCAGCCCGACGTAACCCACACCCACCATGCCTATACGCACGACTTGACCCCACTCTCGGTTGCGCGGCTGCCGACGGCTCCGCCGCTCGATGTTGAACCCGGTCAACGAACGCGATCAAGCATTTCCCGGACCTCGTCCGCGAGATCGTCCCGCCCGAGGGCGAAGGCGAGATTCGCTTCGAGGAACCCGATCTTGTCGCCGCAATCATAGCGCTTGCCGGCGAAGCGATAGCCGTGAAACGGCGCGGCGCCGAGCAGGCGCGCCATGGCGTCGGTGAGCTGAATCTCCCCGCCCGCGCCGCGCTCGCCGCGCGCGAGATGCTCGAAGATCTCCGGCAGCAGGATGTAGCGTCCGATGATGCTGAGCGTCGAGGGAGCGTCTGCGGGCGCCGGCTTCTCGACCAGCCCGGCCACCTCGGCGAGCCTGCCGTCGTCGCTGCCGACATCGAGGATGCCGTAGCGGTCGGTGTGCTCGCGCGGCACGTCCATGACCGCGACCACATTGCCGCCCGTGCTCCGGTGCGCCTCGACCATCTGCTTCAGGCAAGGGATTTCGGCCAGCACCAGATCGTCGGGCAGGATCACGGCGAAGGGCTCGTTTCCTACGATCTCGCGCGCGCACCACACGGCGTGGCCGAGCCCGAGGGGCTCCTGCTGGCGGGTGTAGAACAGCTTTCCCGGGGTCGGCACCGCCGCGTTGACCTGGCCCAGCTCGACCATCTTGCCGCGTCCGTTCAGCACCGCCTCGAGCTCGAAGGCGTGATCGAAGTGATCCTCCATCGCCGACTTGCCGCGTCCGGTGACCAGGACCACGTTCTCGATCCCGGCAGCGAGCGCCTCCTCGACCGCATACTGGATGAGCGGCTTGTCGACCACCGGCAGCATTTCCTTGGGGATCGTCTTGGTTGCCGGCAGAAAGCGGGTGCCCAACCCACCGACCGGCAGCACTGCGGTGCGCAGGCGTTGCGACACTGATTGGCCCTCCGTTGCGGGACCGGGCGGCGCGCGCGAGATCTCCGCCCGAAAGAGTTGGTCGCCAAGCGATGAGGCTCAGGAATTCCCGGGCAGTATTGCCACACCTCCGGCCGAACCTGCAATCGCCGCGCTCATCCGCCGAGCAGCAACTCCTTGGCCTGGTTGATCTTGGCGGCCAGATAGGTCGAGCCGCCGTGATCGGGGTGGATCTTGAGCATCAGCCGGCGATGGGCGTCGCGCACCTCCTCGGGGCTCGCCCCGGGGCCGAGCCCGAGGATCTCACAGGCCTCCTCGGCCGTCATGGTCTGCGGCCCGGGACCCTGGCCCCATGAGCCGCCCTGCCCGCCGGCGCCCGTCTGCCCCTGAGTGCGGGCGTCGTCCTCGCCGCCGCGCCACTCGGCGCCGTGGACCCGGTCGAGATAGCTCTCCAGCACCGAGGCCGATTGGGCGTCGTTCACCCGGCATTCCTGGAGCAGCGCCATCAGCTCCTCCCGGCTCAGCTCGCCCAGGCGCCTGCCGCGGAACGCACCCTCCAGGACGGTGCCGTGCAGCGCGCCCGAATCGTGATCCAGCCGCATGCGCAGATACGCCGTCTCCACGTCGGAGGACTGGCCGGGCGACGGGCCACGAAAGCTCTGGGCGAGCCTGCCGATCTGCCGCGCCCGCAAGAAGATCGGGATCAGCCCGGCGGCGATCATGGTGGCAATCCCGCTTCGCCCGGTTACCGTCAGATAGCCCGCGATCGCGAGGGCCAGGATCGCGCCGGTCCATTTCAAGGTCTTGAGCAGGACCTTCGGGTTGGCGCCCGAAACGCCACGCGCGACCAGCAGCAGTCCGACGAACAGCGCGATGCCGAGGATCAGATAAGGCATGGCGCGCGCGTTCCCGCGCTCATCCTATCTGCTTGGTGATCTGCAGCGCGGCGCCGCCGGTCCGCTTGCCGTAATCGGCCAGCGCCAGCCGGCCGCCGGCGGCAAAGACCGCCACCGCACTCAGCAGGTCCCGAAGCTGCCGCGCCGAAGCCGAATCGAAGCCGCAACAGGCGCCGCCCGACAGCTTCGCGATATGCCGAAAGGCGCGCACCGCGATCGGCTCGGCGCCTTCCTGGAAGACGAAGGCCGGCACACCCTGGACGCCGAGCAGGCCGGCATGGTGACACAGCCTGTCGACATCTTCTTCCATGCAGTCGCCGACATAGACCAGCGCGTTGACCTTCCTCCTGGCGGTTTCCTTCAGCGTGTGCTTGAGCACCTTCTCGATCTGGGTCTGGCCGCCGCGGCAGCGAACCGCGGTCATCCGGCGGACCAGCTCGCCGGAGGACTCGACCCACGGGCTCGCCTTGCACTCGCCGAACCCGCGGAAGAAGACGAGCTGAACCTCCAGCCCGCCGAGCCCTTCGGTCGCGTTGAACATCTCGGCCTGGAGGTGGCAGGCCCGGTCCCAGGTCGGCTCGCGGCTGGCGGTGGCGTCCATCGCAAAGATCAGCCTGCCCCGCCCGTCGGGAGATTTCAGGTTGGGCGTCCGTGCGACCTGCGCCAGGAAACTGGCGACATCCTCGCACGATGATTTTACGGCCGGCCGACCCGGCCCCCGCGTCACGTTCTTGGACATCGTTCGCAGTCACCCCTGAGGGTTGAGATAGGGCCTCCTCCCGCCCCTTTCCAGGCTTGCGGCTCCCGCCATGAACCCCGTTCGGCGTTTCCCTAGGCCGGCTCCATCCAGATCGCGGTATCGTGGAACACCGCCCCGCCCAACGGCGGCCCGGGATCGGCGCTGACCAGCAGATTGATCCCGATGCCCTCTTCGAAGTCGGGCCCGGGCCAGATCCCCTCGACGACCACCACGCCGCGCTGCAGGCCGTCGAACGGCTCGGCGTGGACGGTCACCGCCCCGCGGTCGTTGCCCAGCCGCACGCGGTCTCCGGCACCGAGGCCGAGGCCGAGGCAATCGGCGGGGTGGATCATCGCGGTCGGCCGGATTTCCCGGGCGCGGGCGCCCGGGGTCTCGGTGAAGCTCGAATTGAGGAACTGGCGCGAGGGCGCGGTTATCAGCCGGAACGGCCGGGCCTCGTCGGCTTCGTCGATGATCTCCAGATGATCCGGCAGTTCGGGCATCAGCGCGTGCATCGGCCCGAGCGACGCCCAGTCCGGCGCGAAGCGGAATCTGCCGTCGGGCTGAGGGAATCCGTCGAGGAAATGCGCCGCCTCGAACGGCGGGGCGCAGTCGATCCAGCGCGTCCGTGCGAGCGCGCCCGCGCCGCAATAGCCCGACGCACGCAGCGTGCGGTCGATCATCTCCCAGGCCGAGATCTCGAAGCCCTCATGCCGCGCGCCCAGCCGCACGGCGAGGTCGGCCAGCACGTCATGGTTGGACCGCGATTCGCCGACCGGGGCGATCGCGCGCGGGCCGATCTGCAGGTGGGTATGGCCGAGCGCGAGATAGAGGTCGTCGTGCTCCAGGAAGGTCGTGGCGGGCAGCACGATGTCGGCCATCCGCGCGGTCTCGGTCAGGAACTGCTCGTGAACGCAGACGAACAGGTCGGGGCGTTCGAACCCGCGGCGCACCAGCCCGAGATCCGGCGCCACCGACATCGGGTTGGTGTTCTGGATCAGCATCGCCGTGACCGGCGGGCCGTCGCCGATGTCGCGGCGATCGCCGTTCAAGACGGGGCCGATGCGCGACATGTCGAGCACCCGGGTCCGGCAATCGGGAATATCGAGCCCTTCGATCAGGGTCATGTCGAGCCGGAAGAGATCCCCGTTGGAATACATGGCGCCGCCGCCGCGATGCGCCCAGGCGCCCGACACCGCCGGCAGGCAGCTCACCGCATGGAAGGCGGCCGCCCCGTTGCGCGAGCGCGAGAAGCCGTAGCCGCATCGGATCATCGCCTTCCCGGTGGAGCCATAGAGTCGGGCGAAATCTTCGATTTCGCCCGGTGCGAGGCCGGTGATTCCCGCCGCCCAGCCCGGCGTGCGCGTGGCCACATGCGCCTCCAGCCGGTCCGGCGCATCGGTGTAGCGCGCCATGTAGCCGCGGTCGGCCAGCCCGTCGCGGAACAGGACATGCATCGTCGCGCACGCCAGCGCGCCGTCGGTGCCGGGCCGGGGCGCCAAATGGATATCGGCCGTCTTCGCGGTCGCGGTCCGGTAGGGATCGACGACCACGACCGTCGCCCCGCGCTCTTTCCGGGCGGCCGCAATGTGGTGCATCAGGTTGACCTGGGTGTGCACCGGGTTCGATCCCCAGATCACGATCAGGTCGCTGTCGGCGATCTCGCAGGAATCGGGGCCGTATTTGGCGCCGACGCCGGCGCGCCAGCCCGCATCGGTCAGCGAGGAGCAGATGGTCTTGAGCTGGCGGGAATAGCCCTTGGCATGGCGCAGCCGGTTGATCCCGTCGCGTTGCACCAGACCCATCGTGCCGGCGTAGTAGTAGGGCCAGACGGCCTCGCCGCCGTGCCTGTCCCCGGCTGCGAGGAACGCCTCGGCGGCGCGGTCGAGCGCCTCGTCCCAGCCGATCTCGACGAACTGGCCGGAGCCCTTGGGCCCGGTCCGGCGCAGCGGAGCGGTCAAGCGGTCGGGATGATGGACGCGCTCGGCATAGCGCGCGACCTTGGCGCAGACCACGCCCGCGGTGTAGCGGTTGGCCTGCGCGCCACGCACCGCGCCGATACGTTCGGGCGCGAGCCGTTCGACCTCCAGAGCACACGCGCTCGGACAGTCGTGCGGGCAAACCGAATAGGCGACATCCAAGGGCACGGCGACGCGCTCACCTTTACGAAGAAACAGGCCGTTTCACCTGCCGCCGAGTATAGGCCGGACGGCGGCGCCCGACAATCTCGGAGCCGGACCGCTCACTCCCGGTGAATCTTTCCCTCGGGGACGAAGGCGTGGAAGACGAAGGCGAAGGTCAGGTCGTGGATCTCGTCGACCCAGTGGCCGTCCTTGCGCCGCTGGACCACCAGATTGCCGATGTCGCGGCCTTCGGCGATGGTGGCGCGATCGAGCGCGGAGTTCTGGCCGGTCGTCCAGCTCAGCCGCAGGTCGCCCGCGGTCAGGCTGCCGCGCTCCCGGATCAGGTCGAGCGGCCAGGCCTCTTCGCCGACCTTGACCACATAGGCCATCGGCGCGATGCCTTCCGGCAAGCCGCCGCGAAAAAGAAACGGCCGCGCCGCGGTGTCGTAGCCCCGGTAAGGGTTCACCCCATAGGGGCGGAAGCGCGCGTCGTTCGGGATCAGCACCCGGCCGCCGCCGTGACGCTTCTTGAACAGCGCGAAGGACTCGACCCGGGCGGGCAGCATCTCGAGCGCCTTGCCGGTCATCTCGCCGACGATGCCGGCGCCGGTGAACTGCTGCCACCAGCTTTCGGTCTGGCGGTCGTACATCACCAGGTCGCTGTTGCGCAGCTTGCCGGTGGCGCCGAAATCGAGCAGCCGGTCATCCACCCGCCGGTCGAAGACGATCGCGGAGTTGCATAGCGGGCAATAGGTCACCGAGACCGGAACGCCGCCGACGGTGTCGTTGACGATTTCGTGCCAGATCAGGATACGCAGCGGATAGGCGCGGGCATCGCCGTTGAGGCTGATGCTGACCACCGGCTCGGTCCCGGCCAGGTCGGTCACGTCGGCGAGCGCGGCGAATTCGGGATCGTCGATCGCCGGGATGCCGTCCTTGGGCGGCCCGCCGGACACGATGTCGGAGAACGGGACCGAGTGCCTGGAGAAATCGGTCTCGGGCCAGGCGTATGTCCACTCCGCGGGGTTGGCCAGAACCGTCCCGGCGAACAGAACCAGCGCCAGCGCGGCGGCGAGCGTGGTCATCGGGCGGACAACTCCATGTCCCGGCATCCCGGCATCGGCCCATCCTCTCGATCGTGCGCCCGGGAGGATAACGGGCGGGGGCGGGCGCTGCCGCAACAAACATTTTGTCACTTTCGGGTGATACGGCCCGTACAATCGGCGCCGTGCCCAGGTTCACCCTGCTCCAGCGCATCGACAACGTGGTCCCGCAAAGGCCGCTCGCCTATTCGCTATGCACGATCACCGCGCTCTGCTGGGCCGGAACGATCGTCGTCGGCCGCGCCGCGACGCCCGAGGCGCCGCCGATGGCGCTCAATTTCTGGCGATGGGCGATCGCCTTCCTGGTCATGGCGCCGTTCACCGGGGCGGCGCTGATCGCCAAACGCCGGGTGGTGTTCGCCCATTGGCGGATCCTCACCCGACTCGGCGTGCTCAACATGACCGTCTTCGGCAGCCTGCTGTTCTTCGGGATCGAAAACACCCAGGGGATCAACGGTTCGATCGTCCTGGCGACGATGACCATCAACATCGTGCTGGTCTCGTGGCTGTTCGTCGGCGTTCGCGTCTCGCGGCTGCAACTGCTGGGCGTCGTGCTGGGTTTCGTCGGCATCGTCCTGATGGTGGTGCGCGGCGACTTCACCGCGCTGCTGAGCCTTCGGATCAACATCGGCGATCCGCTGATCTGGGCCGGCACGCTCGGATACGCCCTCTACTCGACCAGCGTACACCGCGCGCCCAAGGCGCTCACACCGGGCGAGTTGATGACGGCGCTCTGCCTGGTGGGGACGCTCACCTGCCTGCCGCTGGTCGCGATCGAGTGGGCGGTCTTCGCCCGGCCGATGATCTGGACCGTGGATTCGACGCTCGCGGCGCTGTTTCTCGGCCTGTTTCCCTCCGCGCTCGCCCAGACGCTTTGGGTCGCCGGCATCAACCGGATCGGGGCCACGATCGCGGGCTATTTCTTCTATGCCGTGCCGGTGTTCGGCGCGCTGATGGCGATCGGGTTCCTGGGCGAGACGCTGCGCTGGCACCACATAGCCGGCATCGCGCTGGTCTTCCTCGGCGTCTACGCCGCGACGGCGCGGGCCGCGCCGCCGGATCAGACCGGCTGAGGCGCGCCGGTCTCCGCCGAGATGACGATCGCCTCCAGCACCGCTGTGGCATGGGCCATCTCGGCCGGCGGGATCGGAAACGCCGGACCGCCCTCGACGGCGCCGGCGAACGCCTCCAGGCAGTCCTGCACGGTGCGGTAACCCGGATAGGCATAGCCGTCCCAGGTCCGGCGGTCGTCGGTCCCATCGGTGAAAACCGCCTCGAACCGGTGGAGAAAGCCGATCTCGGCCCACCCGTCGGCGCCGATGACCCGGAGCTGGTAGAGCTGCGCGCTGGCCGCCACCGTGCCGAGATAGCCGGTGCAGCCGTTCTCGAAGTCGATCAGGACCGAGGTCGCGTCGTCGACCGCGAACGGCAGCGCCAGGCGCTTGCTCTTCGTCGTCACCTGGGTCATCGGCCCGATCAGGTCGATGAAGGCGTCCACGACATGGATGCCGAGCGAGGTCATGCCACCGGCCGGGCTCTCCCTGGCATCGCTGCGCCAGGTCCCGCCGGCGCCGGCGAGGTTGGCGGTGAAGTTGCCCTCGACATGGAGCGGCGCGCCCAGCCGTCCGGACGCGAGGGTCTCGCGAAGCGCGGCCGTGTTGGGCGAGAAGCGCCGGTTGTGGCCGATCGCGAGCTGCACCCCGGCCGCTTCGACCGCGGCGATGGCGCGGCGCGCTTCCTGCGCGGTCAAGGTCAGGGGTTTCTCGCAGAACACGTGCTTGCCGGCCTCGGCCGCCGCGCAGATCTGATCGCAGTGCAGCGTATGGGGCGTCGCCAGCACCACCGCGTCGATCGCTGGATCGGCCAGCACCGCGCCGTAGTCGTCGCCCAGCGCGATCCCCTTGGCGGCGGCGTAGTCTGCGGCCTTGGCGACCGTCCGGGTCACCCCGCGGGCGAACCGGATCGCATCGCTCTTCCCGTGGACGGACTCGACGAGCGTCTGGCCCCAGCGGCCGAGCCCGACGATGGCTGCGTCGATCATTCGGCGCCGACGCTCTCGCGCGGCACGAGCATGTCGTACCAGGGCTTGTTCTCGCGGGTCTTGGCGTCATCGACGTGCAGCGACTTGACCTCGGTGTATTCGTTCAGCCCTTCCTCGCCGAACTCGCGGCCGACGCCGGACTGTTTGTAGCCGCCGAACGGCATGCGCTCGCTCAACAGATGCCAGTCGTTGATCCAGACCGTGCCGGTCCTCATGCGCCCGGCGACCGCGCGCGCCCGGTCGATGTCCCCGCTCCAGACGCCGCCGCCCAACCCGAAGATCGAGTCGTTGGCGATCGAGACGGCCTGATCCTCGTCGCCGTATTTGAGCACGCAGAGAACGGGCCCGAAGATCTCCTCCTGGGCGATCCGCATGTCGTTGGTGACGTTGGTGAACACGGTGGGCTTGATGTAATAGCCCTTGCCGAGCTCGCCCCCGGTCGCCCGCACGCCGCCGCAGGCAAGCGTCGCGCCCTCCTTCTTGCCGATCTCGATATACTCCAGCACGGTCTCCATGTGACGCTCGGAGACCACGGGTCCGACCTTGGTCGCCGGATCCAGCGGGTCGCCCATCGGCAGCGCCTCGAGCCTGGCGACCATCCGGGCGACGAAGTCGTCGTGCTGCCGCTCGGGCAGAAGCAGGCGGGTGCCGGACTCGCAGACCTGCCCCTGGTGGTAGAACGAGGCGAAGATCGACCCGTCGACGGCGATGTCCCAGTCGGCATCGTTCAAGACGATGTTGGCCGACTTGCCGCCGCACTCCAGCGTGACCTTCTTCAGGGTGGCGGAGGCCTTGGCCATGATGTTGCGGCCGACCTCCGTCGAGCCGGTAAACGCGACCTTGTCGACGTCAGGGCTCGTGGTCAGCACCTCGCCGATCTTGCCGCCGGGCCCGGCGACGATGTTGACCACGCCCGGCGGGAAACCCGCTTCGTCGACGATGCGGGCGAGCTCCATCGCATTCAGCGGCGTGTCGGTCGCCGGCTTCAGCACGATCGTGTTGCCGGTCGCCAAGGCGGGGCCGAGCTTCCAGACCGCCATCAGCAGCGGGAAATTCCACGGGATGATCGAGGCGCAGACGCCGATCGGCTCGCGGATGGTGTAGTTGTAGGACCGTCCGGCGCGGGACATGCCCTCGATCTCGCGCGCCTCGGCGTTGTAGTTCTTCGCCATCCCGGCGAAATAGGCCATCTGGCGCTGGGCGAGATAGGCATCGGCGCCGCACTTGGCGATGGTGCCGCCCGAATCGCGCGACTCGGCGGCGGCAAGCTCCTTCTGGCGCTCCTTCATGATGGCGGCGACCTTGCCGATCAGCGCCGAGCGCGCCTCGCCGCTCATCGACGGCCACGGCCCCTCGTCGAAGGCCTTGCGCGCCGCCGCGATCGCCTTCCGGGCGTCGTTCTCGCCCGCCACCGGAATGTTGGCTATCGCCTCACCGTTGGCGGGGTTGCGGGTCGGCCGGGTGGCGCCGCCTTCCGCGTCGACGAACTCGCCACCGATATAGAGCCGATAGGTCTCCATGATTGCCCGTTCTCCCAGGTTCTCCGATCGCGTGGTTTCTCCGATCGCGCGGTCGCGGAGATATAGCCAGTGCCGCGCCGCCCGTCCATAGCGCGGGCCCGCCGACGCTGATAGGTTTCCGCCAAAGACCGCTCGCCCACCAGGAGGCATCATGGCTCGCAGCACCGCCGCGGAACCCCGACCCCGCGCCAAGCCCCGATCCCGCGTCGAGAAGAAGTACGACAACATCATCCTCGCCCGGCGCAAGGGCGCGCTCGAAATCACCTTCAACCGGCCCGACGTGCTGAACGCGATCAACGACGGGATGGCCGACGACCTGATGGACGCCCTGGCCGAGGCCGAGACGGACCGCAAGGTGCTGGCGATCATCTTCCAGGGGAACGAGCGTGCGTTTTGCGCCGGCGCCGATGTCGGCGGGTTTCGCGACCGGCCGCAGGACCGTTACGACAACTACCGCGCGCGCTACAACACCCGGCGCACGCGGGTGCTCTACCGCTACATGCAGACCTACACCAAGCCGGTGATCTCCGCGGTCGAGGGCTATTGCCTGGGCGGCGGGTTCGAGCTCGCCATGCTGGGCGACATCATCGTCGCCGGCGAGGGCGCGCAGATCGGCCTGCCCGAGGCCCGGCTGGGTCTGATCCCCGGCGCCGGCGGCACCCAGAACCTGCCGCGGCTGATCGGGCCCGCGCTCGCCAAGGAGATGATCTGGACGGCGCGGCGGCTGTCGGCGGCCGAAGCCAGGGAGTTCCGCATCGTCAACCATGTGACGCCCAAGGGAGGCGCGCTCGCCAAGGCGCGCGAGATCGTCGAGGCGATGTCGAAGAACGGCCCGCTCGCCATCATGATGGTCAAGCAGTCGGTAGACCGCGGTTTGGACATGCCGCTGAGCCAGGGCTTCCTGCAGGAAGCCGACCTCGCCTACCTCCTGACCTGGTCGGAGGACCGCGCCGAGGGGCTGAAGGCGTTCGCCGAGCGGCGGCCGGCGAAATTCAAGGGACAATAGAAGTTCGAGGAGAAGTTCGAGGAGCAAGCGGATGAAGGGAAATTATCTGGCCGACCGCGACGTCTGCATCGTCGCCTGTGCCGAGACGAAGATCGACAGGCGGACCGGAAAATCGGCCTACGAGCTCGCCGCCGAAGTGGCCGAAGAGCTCTACCGCAAGACCAAAACGGGTCCATCGGATATCGACGGGGTGACCTTCACGGTGCCGCTGAGCGAGGCGGGCAATCCGTTCTGGTCGAACTACGCGACGGACTATCTGGGGATCAGCGCCCGCTGGTTGCAAACCTCCGATATCGGCGGCGCATCGGCCACCGGCAACGTCGCGCGCGCGGCGATGGCGATCCAGAACGGCTGGTGCGAGACGGCGATGATCCTGGGCGCGGACGCGCCGTCCACGACCTGGCGCGCGTCCTACGGCTGTTACCGCAACGAGTTCTGGGACCCCGTCGGGATCCAGGGCCCGCCGGGCGCGTTCGGCCTGTTGATGAACCGCTACATGGCCCAACACGATCTCGATTTCGCCGGGCTCGGCGCGCTCGCGGTCGCCCAGCGTAACGGCGCGGTCGCCAACGAGAACGCCTATGAGAACTTCCGCAAGAAGATCACCGTGGACGACTATCTGAACTCGCGCCTGGTTTCCACCCCGCTCAGGCTGCTCGATTCGGTGATGTTCTGCGACGGCGCCAACGGGCTGATGATGATGAAGACCAGCCGCGCCCGCCGGCTCGGCTTCACCGGGCTGGTCTACCCCGTCGCCTATTCGGAGATCTCGAACTTCAACGGCGCCGACCAGACGCCGGACATCACCAAGACCGGCCATTCCGTCGTCGGGCCGGAGGTGCTGAAGATGGCCGGGCTGAAGCCCAGGGACGTCGACATGCTGCACCCCTACGACGACTTCCTGATCGCGGTCATGCTGAAGCTCGAACAGATGGGCTTCTGCAAGGAAGGACAGGGCTCGCAGTTCCTGCGCGACACCGATATCGGGCCCAAGGGCGCGCTGCCGATCAACACCGGCGGCGGGCAGATCGGCTGCGGCCAGCCGGGACTGGCCGGCGGCGGCCTCAACCTGGTCGAGGCGGTCCGCCAACTCATGGGCGAGGCCGGACGGCGCCAGGTGCCGAGCCCGCGCAACGCGCTGGTGACCGGGATCGGCGTCATCCCCTACGGCCGCAACTGGGGATCGAGCTCTGCGATGGTGCTCGAGAACTGAAGAAAACCGAGGACATTTGCGATGAACACCCAGACACGCCCGCGCCCGGCCCCCCGGCCGACACCGACCACCCAGCCGTTCTGGGACGCAGCCGCGAAAAACAAACTGATGCTGCAATACGACCCGGTCTCGCAGCGCTACCAGTTCTGGCCGCGCGCGTGCAGCGTGCGCACCGGCAAGCGGAACCTGCGCTGGCAGGAATCCGAAGGCCGCGGCACGCTCTACTCCTTTACCGAGACCCACGTCCCGACCGCCGGGTTCGAGGGCAAGGAGCCCTATCTCATCGGTCTGGTGGAGCTCGACGAAGGCGTGCGGATGATCGCCAACCTGGTCAATGTGAAGCCGGACGGGGTCGAGATCGGCATGAAGCTCAAAATCGCCTGGGAGCGGATCTCCGACGACATGAACTACTTCGCGTTCGAGCCTGCCGGGTAGGACCCGGCGGTGAAGCTCGGTGACATGCTGTCCGATTGCGCGCGGCGCTATCCCGCGCGCGAGGCGGTGATCTGCGGCGGGCAGCGGATCACCTTCGCGGCGCTCGACGAGATGGCCCACCGTCTGGCCAACGCGCTGATCGGGCTCGGACAGGGTCACGGAGACCGGGTGGCGCTCTATCTGCCCAACGGGGCGGAGCTGGTCGTCGCCGTGGCCGCGATCGCCCGGACCGGCGGGATGATCGTGCCGATCAGCACGCGGCTGAGCCCGGCCGAGGTCCGGTTCCTCCTGGAGGACTGTACGCCCTCGGTGGTGATGTTCACGCCCGGGTTCCGTGAGACCGTCGCCGCCGTGACCGCCGTCGCCGATGCCGCACCGGTCGTGGTCGGCGAGCCGGAGCCGGGCGAGCACGGCTACGCCGCCCTGATCGAGGCCGCCTCGCCGCGCCCGCCCCCGCCGCTGCCGCCGGAGGTGCGCGATCTGGTGATTGGCTACACCTCGGGCACCACCGGCCGGCCCAAGGGCGCGATCGGCACCCACGCCAACATCATCCTGGTCCACGGCTACATGAACTCGATCGAGTTCGGGCTGACCGGCGACGACATCACGCTCGTGACCACGCCGATGGCCCACCGCACCGGTCTCGGGCGAATCGCCAACATGTTCTGTCTGGGCTCCACGGTGGTGATCATGCCGCGCTTCGATCCGGCCGCCGCGGTCGAGTCGATCGAGCGCGAGCGCATCACCGTGATCGGCGGGGTGCCGACGATCCTGCGCCTGCTGCTGCCCGCGTTCGAGCGCCGGCCCGAAGCGCTCTCCAGCCTGCGGACGATCGTCGCCACCGGAGAGACTTTTCCGGCGGCGCTCAAGGAGCGGTTGTTCGCGATCCTGCCCGACCTGCGGATCTTCAGCTTTCTCGCCCAGACCGAGTCGGGATTCGTCGCCTGCCTCAGGCCCGGGGAGCAGCGCACGCACCCGGAATCCGTCGGCCGCCCGGTGCCCGGCGTCGAGGTCCGGCTGGTCGACGAGGCGATGAACGAGGTGCCCGCCGGCGAGGCCGGCGAGGCGCTGGTGCGCTGCGGCGCGCCGGGCGAGGTGATGACCATGCGCGGGTATTACGGCCGGCCGGAGGCCAACGCCGAGACCGTCCTGGAGGGCGGCTGGATCCGCACCGGCGACCTGCTGCGCCGTGACGAGGACGGCTATCTCTACTTCGTCGACCGGGTCAAGGACATGATCGTCTCGGGCGGGCTCAACATCTATTCCAAGGAGGTCGAGCTGGCGCTTGCCGAGCACCCCGCGGTCGCCGACGCGGCGGTGATCGGCGTGCCCGACGAGGATTTCGGCGAGGCGGTGATGGCCTTCGTCGAGCCGGGCCCGAACGGCGCGGCGGATCCGGACGAGCTGATCGAGCACTGCCGCGCGCGGATCGCAAGCTACAAGAAGCCCAAGCACGTCCGGTTCATCGAGGCGCTGCCGCGCACCGGCGCCGGCAAGGTCCTGAAGGGCGCGCTGCGCGCGCTCGCCGCCGGGGAAAGGCCGGCGTAATGGAACTGCTGCTGAGCGACCAGCAGACCCTGTTGCAGCGCAGCGCGGTCGCGCTGTGCGCGCGCGTGGTTGGCCGGGGCGACGCCTGGCCGGCGATCGCCGAGGCCGGCTGGATCGGGCTGCTGGCCGATCCCGGCCACGGCGGGGCGGGGCTCGGCGCGACCGAGCTCGCGCTGGTCCTGGAGCAGGCCGGCCGGTCGCTGCTCGCAACCCCGCTGGGCGGCGTTGCGGCGGCCGCCCGCGCGCTCGCGGCCGGGGAGAGCGAGGCCCTGCGCCGGACGCTGCTGCCCGAAATCCTGGCCGGCCGGCGCACGCTCGCGCCCGCGCTGCAGGAAGGCGGCGGGGCGATCGATCCGGCGCAGCCGTCCACTCGCGCGGTGGCGGACGCCGCCGGCGGGTTAGAGATCACGGGCGCGAAGGACGGGATCCCCGGGCTCGATGCGCTCGACGGCGTGCTGGTCAACGCCGCGAGCGACGCCGGCCCAATGCTGCTGCATGTGCCCTGCGATGCGCCGGGGGTGCGCATCGCAACGCGCCCCGGCATCGACGGCGAGGCGCAGGGCAGCATCGCCTTCGACCGGGCAAGCCTGCCGGCGAGCGCGGTGCTGGCGCGCGGCGACGCCGCCGGCGCCCTGGTTGATCAGGCTGCGGCGGCGCTGCTGGTGGGCGCGAGCGCGGAACTGCTCGGCGTGATGGGCAAAGCGCTCGACATCGCGGTCGAGTACAGCAAGGTCCGCCGCCAGTTCGACGCGCCGATCGGCAGTTTCCAGGCATTGCAGCACAAGGCGGTCAACGACTACGTCGCGGTGGAGGTGACGCGCTCGCTGCTGTTCCAGGTCGCGGCCGCCATCGACGAGAACCGCGCGAGCGCAGAGATGACCGCCGCGCTCAAGGCCAAGGCATCGGGCGCCGCGCTCGGCGTCGCCAAATCCGCCATCCAGATGCATGGCGCCATCGGCTTCACCGACGAGCACGAGATCGGCCGCTATTTCAAGCGCGCGATGGCGTTGTCGGCCCGCCACGGCAACGAGGCCGCCAATCGCGGCCGGTACGCCGCGCTGACCGGATAGGGCGCGGCTTCGGCGCCCGGCCTTCGCGGAGGCCGTTCAAACCTGCCGTTCAAACCTCCGGCGCCGCCCGGGTCTCGATCTCCGCCTCGATCTCCGCCTCGA
The DNA here is from genome assembly GCA_965202905.1 of Alphaproteobacteria bacterium. Lineage (GTDB taxonomy): Bacteria > Pseudomonadota > Alphaproteobacteria > MPNO01 > MPNO01 > CAYFYS01. Next base: position 3,197,522 of record OZ241868.1, read on the forward strand.
TCTCCGCCTCGATCTCCGCGGCGACGAAGCCGGGCCGCTTCAGCCGGGCGTGCGGCGCAGCGTGCGAGTCGTCTCGGTATTGGCCAGAACCTTGCCGTCCCCGATCACCCAGGCGGGCGGCTGCTGGAGCCGGAAGACATGCTGGACCGTCGGCGCGCAGAGCACGTTGAGGTCCGCCCTGCGGCCGGTCTCCAGCCCGTAACCCTCCAGCCCGAGCGCCTTGGCGGCGTTGGTCGTAATGAAGTCGAACACCGCGCGGATCTCGTCCGGGTAGGTCATGTGGCAGGCGTGGCAGACATGGGAGGCCACCTCCTGCTGGTCGTTGCGGCCGAACGGGTAGTACGGATCGTTGACGTCGTCCTGGGAGGCGAAGACGTTGACGCCGATGCGCCACAGATCCTTGGTCCGGGTGACGCCGCGGCGCATGTTGGCCCTGTCGTAGCGGCCCTGCGCCACCAGGCTGATATGCGGGTTGGACGAGATCGACACGCCGGCCTCCTTGACCAGGTTCATCACCTTGTGGGCGTGGACCTCGTCATAGGCCGCGAGCGCCCCGCAATGGCTTGCCGAAACGCGGCCCCGGAAGCCCTCGCGGATGGTCTTGACGGCGAGGTATTCGAGCGAGCGGCTGTTCGGATCGTCGGTGTCGTCCACCAGCATGTGGACATCCTTGTCGTACTTCTTGGCGAGTTCGAAGCACTGGTCGATGTGGGTCCGCGCATCCTCGTCCAGATGCTCGTGCCACGGCAGGCCGCCCACGACGTCGGCGCCCATCCTGAGCCCTTCCTCCATCAGTTCGTAAGCGCCGGGGTCGCGGACGATGGCTTCCTGCGGGAAGTCCACAACCTCGATCCTGACGATGCCGGCCCATTTCTCGCGCAGCGCGAGGATCCCCTCGATCGGCCGCAGCCCGCCGATCGAATCGACATCGGCGAAGACCCGGAAGACCGTCGTGCCGTTGAGGATGCCCTCCTCGATCGCCCGGCCGGCGCGCGCGACGATGTCCCCGACCGTATAGCTGCGCTTGTGTTCCCAGGTGATCTCCAGGCATTCCTGGAAGGTGTTGGTCTCGTTGGGGCGCATGACGTCGCCCAGATTGCACTTGTCGAGATGGACGTGGCCGTTGACGTAGGTCGGGGCGGCGAGCCGGCCGGCGGCGTCGATCTCCTCCGTTCCGGAGGCTTCGATCCGCCGGGAAATCCCGGCGATCCGCCCGTTTTCGATGCCGACATCCCACTGTCCGTCCCGGTCGAGCCGCCGCGCGTTGCGGATGATCAGGTCCATCTTCCCCCCTTTGCGCCGTGCCGGGGACCTCGTGAAGCCGCCCGGCGAAAGTGTGCGCCATCGTCCCCGGATGGGCAAGAAGGGCGCCGGCGATGCGATGGCGGAGCCCGACGCCCCGACGGCGGACGGGGTTGCGCAGAGGGCCGTCCGAACCCGCGCAAACCGGGGACGGAAACCGGGGTCGGAAACCGGGGACGGTGGCCGTTTCCCCCGGTTCCCGGGGCTCAGATCTGGATGGTGCCGGCGGGCAGGCCGAGCAGCGTGCGGCCGTAGATCGCGCCGGTCGAATCCCAGGCGAGGCTGATGTGCCCGGCTGCGGCATGGATGTCGCGCCAGGCGCGCTGGATGCGGTTGTCGTCGAACAGGCCCTGGCCGCCGACGGACTCGAACAGCAGATCCACCGCGCTTGCCGCGGACCTGACCGCATAGCTCAGATCGCCCTTGTTGCGCGCCCGGGTCTGCTGGCTCAGCTCCCGGCCGGCGCCGATCGTCTCCATGATCTCGCGGCAGTCGCGCAGCACCAGCAAGAGCGCCGAGTCCAGGCGCGCGGCCGCCTCGCCGGCGCGTAGCTGGATCGCCTGGAACCCGGCCATCGCCTGGCCGGCGCCGGTCGCCGGTCCGCGGGTCACCCGCGCGCCGATCGACTCCCGGTACTCGGCCAACGCCCCGGTCGCCGCGCCCAGCGCCGGCGCGCACAGCCCGATCGAGATCGCGGCGAAGAACGGGATGCGGAACAGCGCGCCTTCGTTGACCGCGGCGCCGGGCGGGCGGCCCATCGTCGCCTCTTCCATGACCATCACGCGGTGGCCGGGCACGAAGACTTCGTCGAGGACGGCGTTCTTGCTGCCGGTCCCCTCGAGGCCGACGACATGCCAGTTGTCCTCGATCACATAGTCCGCGGCGGGGACCAGCGCGAAGCCCTGACCGACCGGCCCGGCATCGGCGGCGGGCAGGATCCTGACACCCAGGATCATCCAGTCGCAGGCATCGATTCCGCTGCAGAACATCCAGCGCCCGCTCAGCCGATAGCCGCCGTCCACCACGACCGCCGAGCCGCTGGGCGCGTAGGACGACCCCGCCAGCGGCAGCGCCTTCGGTCCCCAGACATCCTCCTGCGCCGCGGCGTCGAACATGCCGATCTGCCAGAGATGCTGCGCGCCGGTGCAGTAGACCCAGCCGGTCGAGGCGCAGCCCGAGCCGAGCTCGACCCCGATCCGCACGAAGGCGTCCAGGTCGATCTCGTAGCCGCCGCGGCTGCGCGGCATCATGGCGTGATAGAGCCCGGCCTCTTTCAGCCGCGCGGTGATGTCCTCGGGAATCCGGCGAAGCCGCTCGACCTCCGCCTGACGCGCGCGCAGCATCGGGGCCAGCGCCCGCGCTCGCTCGAGAAGATCATGGGCCGCGGCGGTCGACGGGCTCATGAAGCCGGCGCCCGGAATTGAACGGCGGCCCGCCCCGCAAGGGAACGGGCCGCCGCATCCCGAAGCGTTGCCGGGGACGGCCGGCTACTCGGCAGCGACCGTCTCCGCATCGATCAGCGATGCGACATAGTGCTCGTTGCGCCGCAGATTGCCGATGAACTCGTCCTCGAAATGCGCGACGACCGAGTCGGTGACCGTTCCGGTGGCCAGCAGCGCATCGGACCATGCCTCGACCAGCGGGAAATCGTCCAGCAGGCCGGTCTTCAGATAGCGCTCGACAACCTCGAAGCGCTGGAAGAACGGCGCGTAGGCGGCATCGACCAGGCACAATTCCGGCCCGTTGAAATAGGGGCCGTCATTGCCGCGTTCCTTGGCGATGGCTTCCTCCAGCCGCGCCACCCGCGCCGGCGCGGCCGCCAGGCCTTCTTCCATCGCCTCGCGGGTCCTGGTGTAGTAGATGCCGGTCAACGCCTTGGCGAAGTCCGGCGCGAAGTCGGTCCAGGCCCGGTTACGCGCCCGCTTGATCGGGTCTTCCGGGTGGAGCCTCGGCGCGACCGTCTCGTCGAGATACTCCGCGATGGCGTTGGATTCGAACAGCGGCTGGCCGTCGACCGACAGGACCGGGACCTTGCCGTGCGGCGAGATCTCGAGAAACCAGCCCGGCTTGTCCCGCAGATTGATGTGGGTGACCTCGAAATCGACGTCCTTTGCGCGCAAAAGGATCACGGCGCGCTGGACCCAGGGTCAGGTGAAAGAGCTGATCAGGTGGTGCTTCATGGTCATCTGCTTCCTCGATGATCGGGGATCCGGTGGGTGGTCCGGGGAGACTATTTGTTGCGCTCCGGCCAGTCAAAGCGCCGGCGGCAAATGCGCCCGGGCGGACGCCGAGGCCGGCAAGCCCGCGCCCGGCAAGCCCGCGCCCGGAAGGAGCGGCGCAGCCAACGGTTTCGGAGAATATCGGCCCCGAGAGAAAAATTCCGCGCCTCCCGCCGCCGGGGCCGGTGAACGGCCCCTCCCGCACAACCCTCGGAAACGACCCGGCTGTCCGACATCGAGGAATACGAGCAGGCGACGATCCGCTCCTGGATGACGGCCGGCTGCGGTACGGCCGTCATCCTTCCCTCCATGCCCGCCTGCGCACTGGATCTCCCAATTTCGGATCTCCCAATTTCGGATCTCCCAATTTCGGATCTTCCAACGATTTCGATTGAATCCGCGCCACTTCCCGGATAGCCTGGTCGAAAGTCCAGTAACTGGGCTTGTCCAGTTATGGGATGGATCATGTCACTGGGAGTGCATGGTGGAAGCAGAGAAGGCTGATCTTCGGTGGGGCGTCGAGCGCCGGCTCGAATTCATCGAGTTCCGCCTGTTTTGGGAAGGGCATGTGAATCGGGGCGATCTGATGGATGCGTTCGGCGTCTCGGTGAACCAGGCGTCCACCGACTTGAACCGCTATATCGGTATGGCTCTGGACAACATGGTCTACGACAAGAGCGCCCGGACCTACATCCGGGGCGCCGGGTTCGAGCCACTGTTCCTGAAGCCCGACGCCAGCCGCTACCTCTCTCAGCTGCGTTCCGTCGCCGACGGCATCCTCGACCGGGCCGACGCCTGGATCGGCCGGTTCCCTTCCTATGACGCCGCGCCAACCCCTGTGCGAGGCGTCAACGCCAAAACCCTGCGTTCGGTGGTGGCCGCAATCCGGCGATCAGAGACGATCGAGGTCGAGTACCAGTCGCTCTCCCGCCCCGAGCCTCGCTGGCGCTGGATCGCGCCGCACGCGATCGGGTTCGACGGGTTCCGCTGGCACGCGCGGGCCTTCTGCCTCACCGACCAGAGCTTCAAGGACTTCCTGCTCTCCCGGATCATCGAGACCCGCGGCGCCAAGCCGAGCGATGTCGGTCCGGAGGCCGACGCCGACTGGAACGAGCATGTAACCCTGGAGATAGGGCCGCACCCGGAGCTGTCCGACACACAACGGAAAGTCATCGCCCTCGATTACGGAATGCGCGGCGGCCGGACCGAAATCCGGGTTCGGAAAGCACTCCTCTATTACGCGCTCCGGCGCCTGGGGCTCGATACGGCCCCCTCGGCGCGGCCGCCGCAGGACCAGCAGATCGTGTTGCTGAACACTTTGGAGGCAACGCGATGACCGCGCTCGAAGACATCAGGAATGGCGCAGTGGTGGAAGGTGTTGCGCCCGGACAGGCGGTCGAGGTCGTCTCGACCGACTGGATCGGCGATCAAGCGATCAACGTGGTCTACAGAGCGCCCGGCGGTTCGGTTGCTGAGACCACACTCTACAGGGATGACGAGCGCCGCCTGAAGATCGCGACGCGCGGGCGCGTCTGGTCGTTCGACGCCGACGGTGCTCTGCTGCGGCTGGTAACGGAAGCGAACCGGATCGAGCTCGCGCACTATTTCGATCCGTATCTGGCCATCCACACCAGCCTGGTCGACCCTCTGCCTCATCAAATCTCTGCCGTTTATGGCGAAATGCTGCCCCGTCAGCCACTGCGGTTCTTGCTCGCCGACGATCCGGGCGCGGGCAAGACCATCATGGCCGGCCTCCTCATCAAGGAGCTGATTGCGCGCAGCGATCTGGAACGCTGCCTCGTGGTCGCGCCCGGCGGCCTGGTGGAGCAATGGCAGGACGAACTCGGCGAGAAATTCGGGCTCGAGTTCGACATCCTCACCCGTGACATGATCGAGACGTCGCGCTCGGGCAACGCCTTCAACGACCGGAATCGTTTGATCGCCCGCCTCGATATGCTGGCCCGCAACGAGGACCTTCAGCAGAAGCTCGCGAGTTCGAACGAGTGGGATCTGATCATCTGCGACGAAGCCCATCGCATGTCGGCCACCTACTTCGGTGGCGACGTGAAATACACCAAGCGCTACCAGCTCGGACAACGGCTGGGGCAGGTTTGCCGGCATCTCCTTCTCATGTCGGCGACGCCGCACAATGGCAAGGAGGCGGATTTTCAGCTCTTCATGGCGCTCCTCGACGGCGACCGGTTCGAGGGCCGGTTCCGCGACGGCGTCCATTATGCCGACACCGCCGACATGATGCGCCGGCTCACCAAGGAGGAGTTGCTCCGTTTCGACGGCAGGCCTCTTTTTCCGGAACGCCGCGCCTACACCGTCAAGTACGAGCTGTCTCCCGAGGAAGCGGCCCTCTACGGCGCCGTGACCGAGTACGTTCGGACCGAGATGAACCGGGTACAGAGGTTTGCCGATCAGGATGGAAAAAAGCGCAACAATGTCGGGTTCGCGCTTCAGATCCTTCAGCGCAGACTCGCATCGTCGCCTGCCGCCATCTACCGGTCGCTGAAACGCCGCCGCGAGAGGCTTGAGAACGAGCTCGCAGAAGCCCGCCTCGCCAGCAAGGGCGGCAAGGCCGCGTTCGAGGCGCCTGCCGTCAACGACGAGGCGCTTCGCAACATCGAGGTGCTTCGCAACATTGAAGAGTACGGGCAGGAAGAGATCGACGAGATCGAGGATTTGATTTCGACCGGAGCGACCACGGCCGAAACCGTCGAGCAGCTGGAAATCGAGGTTCAAACCCTCAAGGGGCTGGAAACCATGGCGCTCGGTGTCCTGTGCTCCGGCCAGGACACCAAGTGGACCCAGCTCAATCGCATCCTCGACGACGATCCGATGATCGACGCCGACGGCAACCGGCGCAAGCTGATCATTTTCACCGAACCCAAGGACACGCTGCATTACCTGCTGGACAAGGTCCGCGCACGCATCGGCAAGCCCGACGCCGTCGAGGTGATTCATGGCGGCGTGACGCGTGAGGAGCGGCGCAAGATCGTCGAGCGGTTCATGCAGGACCGCGACATGCTGGTCCTGATCGCCAACGACGCGGCGGGCGAAGGCGTGAACCTCCAGCGCGGGCATCTCATGGTCAATTACGACCTGCCCTGGAATCCGAACAAGATCGAACAGCGCTTCGGCCGCATTCACAGGATCGGGCAGACCGAGGTCTGCCACCTCTGGAATCTCGTCGCCGCCGACACGCGCGAAGGCGAGGTCTACGGACGCCTCCTGGAAAAGCTGGAAGCGGCGCGCGAAGCCCTGGGCGGGCGCGTCTACGACGTGCTCGGGGAGCTGTTCGAGGGGACGGCGCTCAAAGACCTGCTGTTCGAGGCGATCCAGTATGGCGAGCAGGAGGACGTGAAGGCCCGCCTTTTCCGGGTCGTCGACGGCGCGGTCGATCAGGATCATCTTCTGGAGCTGCTGGAACGCCGCGCCCTGACCAACAACGCCATGCCGCAGGCGAAGGTCCATGAACTTCGCCTGGAGATGGAGCGCGCCGGGGCGCAGCGTCTTCAGCCCCATCACGTCCAGAGTTTCTTCGTCGAGGCGTTTCAGCATCTCGGCGGCCGCATCAAGCGGCGAGAGGAAGGCCGCTGGGAAATCACGCACGTCCCCGTCAGCCTGCGCGAACGCGACCGTCAGATCGGCTCAGGCGCTCCTGTCCAGAAGCGATATGAGCGCATCTGCTTCGAGAAGAGCCGGATCAACCAGCAGCCGGTGGCGGCGTTCATCTGCCCGGGCCATCCGCTGCTGGAAGCGGTCATCAGCCCGATCCGCGAGCAATACGACCATTTGATGAAGCGCGGCGCGGTTCTGGTGGACGATACCGACCCGGGCGAAGGGCTCGCAGCCCTGTTCCTTCTGGAACACAGCGTTCAGGACGGTCGCCAGACGGCGATGGGCAAGCCGCACGTCATTTCGGAGAAGCTTCAGTTCGCGGCGATCGACAGGAACGGCGTCGCCGCGAACGCCGGTATCGCCCCCCACCTCGATCTAAGGCCTGCGACGCCCGACGAAATCGCGCTGATCGACGACCTGCTGCATGAAGGCTGGCTCCGCAACGATCTGGAGAAGACAGCCGTCCGCTTCGCAACGATCGAGCTGGCGCAGAGCCATGTCGCCGAGGTGAAAGCCCGCCGGCTGCCCGAAGTGGACAAGGTCGAACGGGAAGTGCGCGCGCGCCTCAAGAAAGAGATCAACCACTGGGACGCCCGAGCCTTCGAACTGAAGGAGGAGGAGCGCGCTGGAAAAAAGACGCGGCTGAACTGGCGGAACGCCCAGCGTCGCGCCGAAGACCTGGCGGAGCGGCTCAAACGCCGGATGAGCATGCTCGAGCAGGAACGCTTCATCTCGTCACAGCCGCCGCGCGTCAGGGGCGGAATGGTCGTCGCGCCCCGCGGCCTGCTCGACGCGCGTCGACCGCTAGAGCCGCCGGCGGCGGGCGCACCCCCGACAGGCTTTTCCGAGGACCCTGTGGCCAGACGTGCGATCGAACTCGCGGCAATGGAGGCTGTGATCGCCGCCGAACGCGCGCTCGGCAACACGCCGACCGACGTGTCCGCCCAGAAGATCGGCTACGACATCGCCTCATACGATCCGAAGATCGATCATCTTCGCTTCATCGAGGTCAAGGGCCGCATCGACGGGGCCGACGCCGTGATGATCACGCGGCAGGAGGTCATCACCTCGCTGCATGAACCCGACAAGTTCATCCTCGCCGTCGTGCGGGTAGAGAACGGGTTCGCCAGAGAGCCGTATTACGTCCGCGGCGCGCTCGACACGCGCGAACCGCCGTTCGGCCACAACGCCATTCAGTTCAACATCGAGAGCCTGCTGGAGCGGGCGGAGGCTCCGAAGTGAAGATTGGAGGTGAAGATTGGAAAAGCCCTGATGATTGCAGACCCCTGGATCGGCTACGTTCCCGACGGCTCCAAGACATGGGAAATGCGTTGAAAAAGCCGTCTGGCCAGAGCTTTTCAGCAGCCTGTTAGCTGGACGGCCATTCTACGATCGCTTACAGCCTTCGTCCAAGTGTCGGTCATGTCACCATGCTACGCGTTACGCCAGGGAGTATGAAATGCTCAAAAGACTGAATTTTCGCAACTTCAAATCCTGGTCGAATCTGGATCTGGAATTCGGCCGGGTGACGGGATTGTTCGGCGCCAACAGTTCCGGCAAGAGCAGCATCATTCAATTTCTCCTCATGCTGAAGCAGACCAAGAATGCGACCGATCGGAGGGTAGTATTGGATCTGGGGGGAGCTGATCAGTTTATCAATCTTGGTACATTCGAGGACATGGTGCATCGCCATGACACCGATGCGGTTATCGACTGGACCTTGTCCTGGCAACAGGAAGACGAATTGACGATTCCCGATATTGAGGGCAAGCCGGGTGGTATATTGTTCTCCGGGCGCGATATCAGCTCTCACTGTCGGGTGTCTCAAAACCAGCGTGCGATGAAAGCTCATGATCTTTTCTACGAATTCGACGGAACGACGTTCTCGCTTTCCCAGAAGGAGCCCGGCCAGTCCAGGTTTCAGCTAGAGGCCACCTCTTCGGATGAAAAACATTTTCAGTTCAGAAGGAACCAGGGCCGTGCATGGAGCCTGCCGGGACCCATCAAGACCCACCTTTTTCCCGATCAGGCAAAGACATACTTTCAGAATTCTGATCCGTTGTGGTATTTGGAAAGCGCCTATGAAGATATGATGGATCGAATATTTTATCTTGGCCCGCTGAGAGAATACCCGAAACGGCAATATCAATGGGCTGGGGCAAGCCCGATCGATGTCGGTCGGCGTGGCGAAAGAACTGTGGATGCTATTTTGGCGGCGACAAGTGAAGGTTTTTCCGAAAATTTGGGTTACAAAAAGAGACACAGGGGATTTCAAGAGATAATCTCCTTCTGGCTGCAGGAGCTTGGCCTGGTTGAAGAGTTCTCGATCCAGGAAATCGCAAAAGGATCGAACCTCTGGCAGGCGCGGCTCAGGCAGAACAGGGGTGGGGCAGAGGTGCTCTTGACGGATATAGGCTTCGGTGTGTCGCAAGTTCTGCCTGCGTTGGTACTGTTATATTATGTTCCGAAGGAATCTATTGTCGTGCTGGAGCAACCGGAAATTCATCTGCACCCTGCGGTCCAAAGCGGGCTGGCTGACGTTATTTTGAACGTTGCCAAGACACGCAATGTGCAGATTCTGGTCGAGAGCCATAGTGAGCACCTTCTGCGCCGGCTCCAGCGGCGGGTTGCCGAGGATGAAGCGTCGACCAACGATACACATGACATGATAAAGTTATATTTTTGTGATAGTAATCAAGGTGCGTCGAGTCTCCGGAGCCTTCATATGGATATCTTTGGAAGAATTGAGAATTGGCCTGATAATTTCTTTGGCGATGAGTTTGATGAGATCGCTGCCACCCAGATAGCTGCACAGAAAAGACGGATGGCTGCCGGGTAATGGAAAGAGTCGTCGTCGACACTAATGTCGCCATCGTATCGAATGGTGGGGATACGCATACGGACGCCGCGTGCCAACACGAATGCCAAGCCCGGTTGACGGAGCTCGTAACCGACGGTGTCGTTCTGATCGACGACCAGGGCCTTATTCTGTCCGAATATCGACGTCGTCTCAAACATTCCGGCCAACCGGGCCTGGGAGATGCCTTCTTCAAGTTCCTGCACGATCATCTGGGTACAAAGGAACGTGTGAGAAAGATCAAGCTGACCCCCGATGACAAGGCGGTGGGCAACTACGCGGAGTTTCAGCCACTGGCCCGGATTGCCGGGTTTGACCCGAACGATATGAAGTTTGCCGCGGTTGCGCTTGCCGGCAAGGTGCCGGTCTGGAATGCGACCGACAGTGATTGGGCCGAGCACGGCCCGGCGCTGGGTGCGCTCGGGCTGCGGGTTCGGCAGTTATGCCCCCAGCACGCGACAAAGAGCCGGCCCTGACAGGCTGCTGAAATTCCCCTTGATCCCCGGAGATGAAGTCGACCCGTGCGAGGCTGCGGAACAGCGTGCGGGCCTTGCCGGCGGCGCCCTCGGTCACAAGGTCGAAGATCTCTTCGGCCCGCTTGCGCGCCGCCTGGCTCAAGGCATAGCCCTCGCTCGCAGCGATCTCGATGGACGCGCCGGAAAAAAGGCGATAAAATTCTGCTTTAAATCGAATAGCGTCGAAGCTGGCGACCGCGTGCTGGTCGAGGAGACCGGCCCCTGCGGCTACCAAAGGCACGCAGAGCATCACATACAAGAAAAAACTCATCGAAGTCGCAATTCCGCTCGAGGCGATCAACGCGGCCTCGGTGCGGGAGAAGTCGATCCGGCACGGGCATCCCTCGACGCTGCATCTGTGGTGGGCGCGGCGGCCGTTGGCGGCGTGTCGGGCGGTGCTGTTCGCGCAGCTGGTGGACGATCCCTCGGGCCATGCCGACACGCTGCTGGATGATCCCGAAACCCGCGCACACGCGGAGGCGGATCTGGCAATGCGCCTCAAGGCGTGGCACGACCGCAAGGCCGATACGCAGGGGAATGTTCCGGACACGCCCGAGCCGACATTGGAGGATTGTGCGGCCGAGATCGAGCGCAAGCGACTCTTCGCCATCATCGAAGACCTGGTGAAGTGGGAGAACTCGACCAACGAGGAAGTGCTGGAACGCGCGCGGGCCGAGATCCGGCGAAGCTGCGGGGGCGAGTTGCCGCCGGTCTATGACCCGTTCTCGGGCGGCGGGTCGATCCCACTGGAGGCGCAGCGGCTCGGCCTGCCCGCTTATGGGTCCGACCTGAACCCGGTGGCGGTGATGATCGGCAAGGCGATGATCGAGATCCCGCCGAAGTTCAAGGACATGGAGCCGATCCATCCGGGGCTGAAGGAGCGCAATCACTACCACAATGCAGAAGGGCTGGCCGAGGATGTGAAATACTACGGCGAATGGATGCGCGAGAAGGCTCAGGCGCGCATCGGGCATCTGTATCCGCAGGTGGACCTGCCGAAGGCGTATGGCGGCGGCAAGGCGACCGTGATCGCCTGGATCTGGGCGCGGACGGTGCCGAGCCCGGACCCGGCGTTCTCGGATGTGCAGGCGCCGTTGATCTCCAGTTTCGTCATGAGTTCCAAGAAGGGCAAAGAAGTCTGGATAGAGCCTATCGTCGACCGGACAGCCAAGACGATCGGCTACCGTATCCGTCGCGGGGGGACAAAAGACGAGCTGGTGAAAGCGGCAACAGGCACAACGGCGGGCAAGCGCCAAGCGTTTCGCTGCATCATGTCGGGTGCGGCAATGCCCTACGATCACATCCGAAGGGCCGGGAAGGCTGGCAAGATGGGCCAAACGCTTATTGCCATCGTTGCTGAGGGCGAGAGTGGGCGCGCCTATGTCGAGCCGTCAGAGGAACATGCTTCAACCGCTCTCTCCGCCAAACCGGATTGGAGTCCGGAAACCCAGCTACCGGACAATCCGCGTGACTTCAAGACACCCAACTATGGTCTAACGACCTTCGGCGATCTGTTCACGGACCGCCAATTGGTCGCGCTGAACACCTTCAGCGATCTGGTGCACGAGGCGCGGGAGGTGATCGAGCAGGACGCCCTCGCCGCCGGCCTCTCCTCCGACCCCACCCCCCTCCGCGACGGCGGCAAGGCCGCCAAAGCCTATGCCGAGGCGGTGAGCGTTTATCTGGCGTTTGCCGTTGATAGGATTGTGGATTCTGGAAGCACGATCGCCACGTGGGCGACAGGCGGATTCATTAGATCAACCTTCGGACGGCAGGCGATTCCGATGACCTGGGATTTTGCGGAGTGCAATTTCTTCAGCGAAAGCACAGGAAATTTCCTTGGTGCGATAGACTGGATACAAAAGGCTATCTCGGAGTTTATCCCAAAAAACACCGGGAGGGAGTCGCAGAGTGACGCGCAAAACATAGTTCTTCCAGCCGGTAGTATGATTTCGACGGACCCGCCCTACTACGACAACATCGGATATGCGGACCTGTCCGACTTCTTCTTTACCTGGATGAAGCCCGCTATTCGTCCAGTATACCCCGAACTATTCGGTATTTTGGCGACACCCAAATCGGAAGAACTGGTTGCGACACCTTATCGACATGGTGGCAAGGAAGCTGCTGAAACCTTCTTTTTAGACGGTATGCAAAAGGCGATTGCCAACATGGCAACGAAGTCTTCGAGCCGTTTTCCTACTTCGATTTATTATGCGTTCAAGCAGAGCGAAATCGAACAGGAGGGCATTAGCTCTACCGGCTGGGCTACCTTCCTTCAGGCGGTCGTTGAAGCGGGTTTTACGATCGTTGGCACCTGGCCCATGCGCACCGAGAGGGCGAACCGCATGATCGCCTTGGGCACCAACGCCCTCGCGAGCTCTGTGGTCCTCGTCTGCCGCAAGAAGGAGGCGACCGCCGACACTGTCATCCGGGCCGGGTTCATCCGCGCCCTGAAACGCGAACTGCCCCCGGCCATCGCCGAGCTTCAGGCCGCCAACATCGCCCCGGCCGACATGCCACAATCCGCCATCGGCCCCGGCATGGGCGTCTTCTCGCGCTACGGGGCCGTGCTCGGGGCCGACGACAGCCTGATGACGGTCAAGACCGCTTTGCAGTTGATCAACGCCGAGCTCGACGAGTATCTCGGCGGCATCCAGGGCGAGTTCGATCCCGACACCCGCTTCGCCATCACCTGGTTCGAGCAGAACGGCATGGGCAAGGGCGAGTATGGCGTGGCCGACAACCTCGCCCGCGCCCGCGGCATCGCCGTCGACAGCGTGAAGCACGCCGGGATCGTCGAAAGCGCGGCGGGCAAGGTGCGGCTGCTGAAGCGCGACGATCTGGATGGGGGTTGGGAGCCAGACGCAGACGGTCATCCGACGATCTGGGAATGCCTCCAGCACCTCGTGCGCCAACACGAGAAAGACGGCGTCTCATACGACGCCGCCCTCCTGCTGAAGAAGATCGGCGACAAGGCCGAGGCGGTGAAGGACCTCGCTTATTGCCTCTACGACATCTCGGCCAACAAGCGGCAGGAGGCGAAAGAGGCGACCGCCTACAACGCATTGATCGCCGATTGGTCGGAGCTGACGCGCGAGGCCGCAACCATCCACGACACGCGCGGCGACGGCCAGACGCGGCTGAATTTCTAAAGGGGATGCGAGATGGCCAAAAGCACCCGTCAATACGTCTTCGAGGGCATGGAGCTTCTGCCGGAGGCCTTGATCCCGTTCGTCGAGAAGCGCCTGGAAAGCTCGCTGACCGGCTACTGGCAGGTTCAGGTCGTGGAAAAGCTGCCGGGGCTGAAGCCCAACGGCAAAGGCGAGATCGCCTGGGATCAAGCGGCGCTGCTGAACGCCATGGACCGGTTCTGGGGGGACGCGTTCAGGACCGTCCTGGGACGGGCGGAGCGATCGATCGTCAACGAGCTGATCGATATTCGCAACAAGCTCTCCCACAACGGGAGCTTCACCTACGATGATGCGGAGCGCGCGCTCGACAGTATGCGGCGGCTGATGGAAGCGATCAGCGCGGGCGAGGTCGCCGGGCAGCTTTCGAAGATGCGCGACACCATACTGCGCACGAAGTTCACCGAGCTTCGGCGCAATGAGGAGCGGCGGAAGACGGCGCGGCTGGAGATTTCGGTCGAGACCGTCGGCGGGTTGCTGCCCTGGCGCGAGGTGGTCGAGCCGCACCAGGACGTGGCGACCGGCGAATTCCAGCAGGCCGAGTTCGCGGCCGATCTCGCCAAGGTGCACAACGAAAGCGCGCCGTCGGAGTATCGCGATCCGCGCGAGTTCTTCGCCCGCACCTATCTGACCGAGGGCCTGAGCAATCTTCTGATCGGGGCGGCGAGGCGCCTGTCTGGCGCCGGCGGCGACCCGGTCATCGAATTGCAGACCAATTTCGGCGGCGGCAAGACGCACTCGATGCTGGCGCTCTACCACATGGTCGGCGGCGCGCCGGCGGAGGATCTGCCGGGGCTCGACCGGCTTCTCTCCGGGAACGGGCTCACGGTTCCCGAGAAGATCAGCCGCGCCGTGCTGGTGGGCACATCGCGCGGCCCGCAGGACGTCATCGGCCTCGAAGGCGGGCGGAAGATCCGCACCACCTGGGGAGAACTCGCCTGGCAGCTCGGCGGCGCCGAGCTGTTCGAGATGATTGCGGAGAACGATGCGCGCGGCATCGCCCCGGGCTCGAACCTGCTCGAAGCGATCTTCAGGAAATGCGCGCCCTGCCTGATCCTGATCGACGAGTGGGTCGCCTATCTGCGCCAGATCTACAAGGTGGACGGTCTGCCGTCCGGCTCGTTCGACGCCAATCTGTCCTTCGTTCAGGCGTTGACCGAGGCGGTCAAGGCGAGCCCCGGCGCGCTGCTGGTGGCCTCGCTGCCCGCGTCGCAGATCGAAGTCGGCGGCGAAGGCGGTCAGGAGGCGCTGGCGCGTCTCAAGCAGACCTTCAGCCGGGTCGAATCTTCATGGCGGTCTGCGTCGCAGGAGGAGAGCTACGAGATCGTCCGGCGTCGTCTGTTCAAGGAGATCCCCGGCGACAAGTTTCACCACCGCGACAACACGCTGAAGCAGTTCGCCAAGCTCTACCGCGAGAACACGAACGACTTCCCACAAGGATGCGCGGACGAGGACTATCGGCGCAAGTTGGAGAAGGCCTATCCGATCCACCCGGAGCTGTTCGACCAGCTCTACACCGGCTGGGGCTCACTGGAGAAGTTCCAGCGCACCCGCGGCGTCCTGCGTCTGATGGCCCAGGTGATCCACGAGCTCTGGATGGGGAATGACCCCTCGGTCATGATCATGCCGGGCAGCGTGGCGATCGGCACGGAGCGGGTCGAACCGGAGTTGCTCCACTATCTCGACACCAGCTGGCAGTCGATCATCGCCGGCGATGTCGATGGCGTGACCTCGACGCCCTACAAGATCGACCAGTCTGCGCCGAACCTGAATCGCTATTCGGCGACACGCCGCGTCGCCCGCGCCGTCTTCATGGGAACGGCGCCGACCCACGGCCAGGAAAACAAGGGCCTCGACGACAAGCAGATCAACCTCGGCGTGGTGCAGCCGGGCGAGAGGCCGGCCATCTTCGGCGATGCTCTGCGACGCCTGACCAACCAGGCCAGGTTCATGCACAGCGACCTTGGTCGCCATTGGTACTCGATGTCGGCGAGCCTCAACCGCCTCGCCGCCGACCGGGCCGGGCAATTCGAAGAAGCGCTCGTGCTGATGGAGATCGACAAGGCGCTCGTCGCCTATATCAACGGCCTCGGAGAGCGGGGGCATTTCGACGCCGTGCAGGCGGCGCCCGGCAGTTCATCCGATGTGCCCGACGAGCCGGGAGGCGTCCGCGCCGTCGTGCTGGGCGTCGCCCACCCCCATACGGGGCGCGACGGCTCCGAAGCGATGGCGGAAGCCAAGGACATCCTGATGCAGCGCGGCAGCGCACCGCGCGTCTACCGGAACATGCTGGTCTTTCTGGCGGCGGAACAGCGCCAACTCGACAACCTGAAATCTGCGATGCGCTCGGCCCTCGCCTGGGCGGGAGTCGTTCGTGACACCGACCGCCTCAATCTGACGCAGAGCGACAGCGCGCTGGCCAAGGCAAGGACGACCGAGAGCAACGAGACCCTGAAGACGCGCCTGAAAGAGGCCTGGTGCTATCTCCTGTATCCCGTGCAGGAGAGCGCTCAGGCCGATCTCGCATGGGCTTCGGCGAAGGTGCCGGCTCAGGACGGGCTGTTGGCCCGCGCCAGCAAGAAGCTCGCCAGCGATGAAGGCCTCTTGCCCGAGCTCGGTCCGGCGCGGCTGGATCGTGAGCTTCAGAAATACATCTGGAACGGCAAGCCGCATCTCTTCCTCAAGGATCTCTGGGAATACCTGAACAGGTACATCTACCTTCCCCGGATCAAGAACCATGCGGTTCTCGCCGGGGCGGTCCATTCTGCAATCGGCGGGATGCTACCGGGTCCGTTCGCCTACGCGGAACGCTGGGATGAAGCCGAACAGACCTATGCCGGGCTGGCAATCTCCGGCGCTGCGCGCGTGCAGGTCGTGATCGACAGCGAATCCGTCATCATCAGGCCGGATGTCGCAGAGGCTCATCGCCCGAAATCCGCGACGGTTCCGGCCGAGGCGGACGGAACGTCCGACATCGCTCCTGGCGGCGGAGACGCTCCTGGCGGCGCAGGCGCCAGGGCAACGGGCGCCGCCCCCCAGCCCGACAAGAACCCGACGCGCTTCGTTGGGACGGTGATGATTTCAGCCGATCGACCGGCCCGGGACATCCATCAGATCGTCGAGGCGATCATCGAGCAATTGACGACTCTGCCCGGCAGCGAGGTGTCGCTGAAATTGGAGATCGACGCAGAAATCCCATCGGGTCTCGATCGCGCGAAGGTCAGGACTTTGGCGGAGAACGCTACGACGCTCGGTTTCATCGACAAAGTAATCAAGTGATCGGGGGGGAGGGCAAAGCGCGCCTCGACGGCCTCGCGTTCTTTGGGCGCCGACGCCAGCCGGAAGAACGGCCGCAGAAACTGCGCCCACGCAGAGCACGAAACCTGGGAGAAATCGGGCGCTCGAAGCGCGCCGCTCGAAGTTCGCGACAGGATTTCGCGACAGGGTAATGGCGGAGGGGGTGGGATTCGAACCCACGGTACGCATAGCGTACAACGGTTTTCGAGACCGCCCCGTTCGACCACTCCGGCACCCCTCCGCTGACGTGGTCCGAGCCTGCGCGGCGGCGCGGACCCTAGCGCATGACCGGGGCCTGTCGCAACCGCGCCTCGACGCCGCCGGCGCCGACGACCTCTTCGGCCGGGCGCTCAGACCCGCTCGATCACCACGGCGATGCCCTGGCCGACGCCGATGCACATGGTGCAGAGCGCGTAGCGGCCGTCGGTGCGCTCGAGCTCGTAGAGCGCGGTCGTCGCGAGCCTCGCGCCGGAGCATCCCAGCGGGTGGCCCAGCGCGATCGCCCCGCCATTGGGGTTGACCCGCGCGTCATCGTCGGCGAGCCCGAGCTCGCGGGTGACCGCGAGCGCCTGGGCGGCGAACGCTTCGTTGAGCTCGATCACATCCATGTCCCCGAGCGCGAGTCCGGTCAGCGCGAGCGCCTTGCGGGTCGCCGGCACCGGGCCGATGCCCATGATGCGCGGCGGCACGCCCGCGGTCGCCGCACCGAGGATGCGCCCGCGCGGGCTCAGCCCGTGGCGCCTGGCCGCGTCCTCGTCGGCGACCAGCAGCGCCGATGCGCCGTCGTTCACGCCCGATGCGTTTCCGGCCGTCACCGTGCCGTCGCGCTTGAAGGCCGGGCGCAGCTTGCCGAGCGTCTCCATGCTGGTGTCGGCGCGCGGGTGCTCGTCGGTCGAGATCACGATCGGATCGCCCTTGCGCCGGGGGATGCCGACCGGAACGATTTCCGCGGCGAGCCGGCCCGCCTCCTGGGCGTCCCTGGTCTTCCGCTGGCTCCACAGCGCGAACTTGTCCTGGTCCTCGCGGGTGATCTGGCGCCCCTCGGCCAGGTTCTCGGCCGTCTCGCCCATGGAATCGACGCCGTAGAGCTCTTCCATCTTCGGGTTGACGAAGCGCCAGCCGATGGTGGTGTCGAAGATTTCGGCCTTGCGCGAGAACGCGGCATCGGCCTTGCCCATCACGAAGGGCGCTCGGGACATGCTCTCGACCCCGCCAGCGACGGCAAGAGCGGCCTCGCCGGAACGGATCGCGCGGCCGGCCTGGGCGAGCGCCTCCAGCCCCGAGCCGCACAGCCGGTTCACCGTCGCGCCCGGGACCGCGAGCGGCAGCCCGGCCAGGAGGCTCGACATGCGCGCGACGTTGCGGTTGTCTTCGCCCGCCTGGTTCGCGTTGCCGTAATAGACGTCATCGACCGCCTCCCAGTCGACGCCCCGGTTGCGCTCCATCAAGGCGGCGATCGGGACCGCCCCCAGATCGTCGGCGCGCATTGCGCTCAGCCCGCCGCCATAGCGGCCGATCGGGGTTCGCACGGCATCGCAGATATAGGCCTCGGGCATGGCGGGCTTCCTCGTTCGGTGGTTCGCTGGATTTGCTGAATTCAGTGCGCGATCACGCGGGGTCGACCGGCGCGAAGAGCGTTTCGATCGGAATCGGCCGGGCGATGAAGTTCTGGTCGAGCATGTGGCGCATCAGGGCCTCGAGCGTCGGGCGGTTGGCCTCGACGCCGTAGGGCCAGGGGTCGCCGTCAAAGATCTCGTCGATCTCGTCCAGATCGGCGTAAAGGAACGGCAGCATGACCTTCTGGGCCGCCGAATGGCGCAGCCGCGCCAGCGCCCGGTCCTTGGACTCCTCCATCGCGGCGTAAAGCGCGGGCGCGATCCACGGCTCGGCCTCGTAGAGCTCCTTGCGGATCGCCACGAGGTGCATGATCGGATGGATCCCGGTCTTGACGTAGAACGCGCGCTCGACCGCGCGGTAGTCGGGGAACAGCCGGACGACATCGTCGCTCTCGAACAGGGACTCCGGCAGGCGCGATCCCAGGAGCGCGTCGATCTCGCCGTCGGCCAGCATGTCGGACAGCGACCGGCCGGTATCGTTCCGGGCGATGTTGGCGGGCTTCAGAAGCGGCAGCGCGTGCGGCGTGCCGTGGGCGCCGATTTTCTCGACCGCGCCCTGGACCCATTCGATGGTCTCCAGATCGACGCCATAGCCTTCGGCCAGGTGGCCGCGCACCCAGACAGCGGCGGTCTGGGTGTAGAGCGGCACGCCCACGCGCTTGCCCTCCAGGTCTTTCGCAGTCCTGATCCCGGAATTCCTGTTGATGCAGATGAAGCCGTGGCGGAAGGCCTTGGACGGGAAGATCGGGATGGCGACGAACGGGCACTCGTCCGCACCGGTCATGCTGATGAACTCCGAGCTCGACATCTCCGAGACGTCGAAGGCCCGGGATCCGACCATGCGGTCGAAGATCTCGCGCGGCGACTCGATCGCCAGGAACTCCAGGTCGATGCCCCGGGGCGTGACCGAGCCGTCCTTCAGAGGCTCCATTCTGTCGTAGCTGCCGCAGGCAAAGTTGAGCTTGAGCGCCATTCCGATCCCCCTTGCGCGATGACGATTGCACGATGCTGATTGCGCGACGCCGATTGCGCGATGACGTGCGCGACGCCGATTTTGTCCTCGCACCCGGTTCTAGGGTAGGTTCGCGAAGGCGTCCAGCGCGCCGCCCCGCAATCCGTCGAACGAGAGGCCGCGAGATGACCGACCGCTACGCCGGCTACCGGCGCCTGAAGTTTGCCGCGCCCGAACCCCGCATCCTGGAAATCACGCTCGAGACGCCGGGCAAGCTGAACGCGGCCGATGCGGCGATGCATACCGAGCTGGCGCGGGTGTGGAACGACATCGACGCCGATCCCGATGTCGCGGTCGCGATGATCCGCGGCGCCGGCGAGGCGTTTTCCGCCGGCGGCGACCTCGACCTGGTCGAGGGCATCGTTGACGATTTCGACATACGCGCCCGGGTCTGGCGCGAGGCGCGGGACATGGTCTATGGCATCGTGAACTGCTCGAAGCCGGTGGTCTCGGCGATGCACGGGCCCGCCGTCGGCGCCGGGCTGGTCTGCGGTCTGATGGCCGACATCCCGATCGCCGCCAGGGACGCGCGGATCATCGACGGCCACACCAGGCTCGGGGTGGCCGCGGGCGATCATGCGGCGATGATCTGGCCGCTGCTGTGTGGCATGGCGAAGGCCAAGTACTACCTGCTGCTGTGCGAGCCGATGAGCGGGGAGGAGGCCGAACGGATCGGGCTGGTGGCGCTCGCCGTCGAGCGGAACGAGCTGTTCGAGACCGCGCTGGGCGTGGCGCGCAAGCTCGCCCGCGGCGCGCCGACGGCGATCCGCTGGACCAAATATGCGCTCAACAACTGGCTGCGCATGATGGGGCCGAATTTCGACGCCTCGCTGGCGCTCGAGTTCCTCGGCTTCACCGGCCCCGACGCGCGCGAAGGGCTCGCCAGCCTGCAGGAGAAGCGCCGGCCGAGCTTCGATCCGCAGGCGGCGATCTGATCGGAGGATGCGCCGCCTCGGAATCGTGGCGGGGCGTGGCAGGGCGTGGCGGGGCTCGCCCCTACCCCAACGCGGCGCGCATCCCGGCGAGGACTTCCATCTGGCGGGCGTCATCGGAGCCGGTGAAGCGGACGCAGAGATGTCCGGCGCCGGCCTCGACGAACCCGCCGAGCCAGTCTGTCGCCGCCGCGCGGTCGCCGGCGAAGGTGTACTGCTCCCGCTTGATCCGTTCGGCCGGCAGGCCGTAATAGCGCGACAGGTAGTCGTCGCGCCCGGCCTCGGCCTTGGCCCGGTCGTCATCGATCGAGACGGTGACATAGGCCGCCCCGGCGATCTCCGATCGCGCGCGCCCGGCCTCGGCGGCGTAGCCCAGAAGCTCGGTCCAACTCCTGCCCCATTCCGGGCCGCCGCCGGGGCCGGAGGGGAACCAGCCCGCGAAGTTGCGCGCGCAGCGCCTGAGCGCGGCCGGGACGCCGCCGCCGCCCCAGATCGCCGGGCCGCCCGCGCGGAAGGGCTTCGGCGCGAGGATCGCCTGCTCGAGCGTCCAGCGGCCGCGCCAGTCGACCGGCTCGCCGGTCCATAGCGCGCGGCACAGGCGGAGACCTTCCAGCATCCGGCCGATGCGCTTTTCGAACGGCACGCCGGCGGCCGCGAACTCGGCGCGGGCCGCCGGCGTGTCGCGCGAGGCGCCGACGCCGAGGATCAGTCGCCCCTCGCTGATCTGGTCGATCGTCGCGGCCTGTTGGGCGAGCAGGACCGGGTTGCGCAGCATCGGCAGCAGCACCGCGGCGCCGATGGTGATCCGACTCGTTCGCCCGGCGATCGCGGCCAACAACGCCAGCGGGTCGTGGCGCGGCTTGGCGAGCAGCGAATCGCCGATCCATACCGAATCGAGCCCGACATCCTCGGCGATATCGGCGAGTTCCAGGATGCCGCCCGTCTCGTGGACGCCCACCATGACGCGCTCGCGGGTGGGCAGGAGATAGCCGAGCTTCACCGTCATCTTCTCATCCTCTTCGGGCTTGCAATCGGATAGGCTCGTCCGGTCTCGCGGAAGCGGAGGTGCGCTCATGACCGGCGGCCTTTCGAACACCGGGCGCCGCTGCCTGCTGGTGTCCTGCCATCCCCTGGCCGACAGCCTGTGCAACCACTTGGCAACCCGCGTCGAGCAGGCCTTCGCCGGCCATCCGGTCGAGGTCGAGCGCCTCGACCTCTACCGGGCGGGGTTCGACGCGCCGCTGACCGCGGCCGAGCGGACCGGATACTTCGCCGGCTCGTTCGACGATTCTGCGCTCGGCGAGCACACTGCCCAATTGCAGCGCGCGGAGATCCTGGTCCTGGTCTTTCCGACTTGGTGGTTCGGCCTGCCGGCGCTGATGAAGGGCTGGTTCGACCGGGTGTGGGCGCCCGGCATCGCCTTCGATCACCCGAGCGGGCCCGGCGGGCGGATTGCGCCCCGGCTCGACGGGCTCAGGCATTGCCTGGCGGTCACCACGCTTGGCTCGCCGTGGTGGTTCGACCGCTTCGTCATGCGGCGCCCGCTCCGGCGAATCCTCAGGACCGGGCTGATCGGGACCTGCGCGCCATCCGCCCGGTTCGACATGCTGAGCCTCTACGGCGTAATGGCGCTCGATCAGCCGCGGCTGGACCGGTTTCTGGCGCGGATCGACGCCGCGGTGCAGCGGATCGTCCACGACGCGCCGGCCGATGTCAGCCTTCCGCGGCGTGCGCCGCCTTGACCGCCTCGCGGTCGCAAAACCGCCGAAAATAGTCCGCGACGTTGGGGTGCTGCGCGAGATCGTAGTTGGCCGGCCGGGTCCAATGCAGGATGCCGCCGCAATAGGCGTCGGCGACAGTATAGGTCTCGCCCATCAGCCAGGGCTTTCCCTCCAGCGCCCGGTCCAGGAAATTCAGCCTGACCGTCAGCCGCGCCCTGGCGACCGGACGCATCTCGTCCGGGATCGTCGGCAAATAGAGATTCGGAAACCCCTTGTGCAGCTCGCTGCCGACGAAGCCGAGCCACTCCTGCAGCCGGTAGCGGTCGTCGCTGCCCGGCGCCGGCGCGAGCCTGGACGCGGGGTGCTTATCGGCGATGTATTGCAGGATGACCGAACATTCCGAGAGCGTCCGGCCGTCGTCGCGGACGAGCAGCGGGACATAGCCCTTCGGATTGATCGCCAGATAGTCGCTGCCGTCGGCGAGCTTTTTCTCGCGCAGATCGACTTCGATCGGCTCGAAATCGGCGCCGGCCTCGCGCAGCGCCACATGCGGCGCGATCGAGCACGTGCCCTTGGTGTAGTAAAGCTTCATCGCCTCTTCCCTCGTTTGATGAGCCGCTCGTTTGATGAGCCACTCCGGGGCGAGCTATAGAAGGCTGGGCGGGCCGCGTAAACACCTTCGCGCCCCGGCGGTCGTGCTCTAGGATCGACCATCCGCAACCGCGATGAAAAGGGACCAGGGATGAGCGAGCTGCCGCGCTGGACGATGAGCCATATCGGCCTTCACGTCACCGACATCGAGGCGGTGGCGGCGTTCTACACCGATGTGCTGGGCTTTCAGGTCACCGATCGCGGGGCGTTCCGCGACTCCGAACTGCTGTTCCTCAGCCGCAACCCGAGCGATCATCACCAGATCGTGCTGGTTCCCGGCCGGCCGGCCGGCTCCTACAACGTGGTCAACCAGATCTCCCTCAAGCTCGGCGGTGTCGCGGAGCTCCGGCAGTACTACGAGCACCTCGTCGCGTGCGGGGCCGACGACATCGATCCGGTCGATCACGGCAACGCCTGGTCGGTCTATTTCCGCGACCCGGAGGGAAACCGGCTGGAGGTGTTCATCGACACGCCGTACTATGTCGTCCAGCCGCAGCGCGAGGCGCTCGATTTCTCGCTCGACGACGCCGGGCTCGACAGCGCCACCCGCGCGCGGTTCGGCGCCGACCCGAGCTTCCGCGAAGTGGAGACCTGGCGGAAGGACGCGTTCGGGGCAGCGCCCGGGGCCGGCTGAGCCCCGCCTCGCGCGCCGAGCGGCGGCCGACGGCGCCCGGCGCCGCAACGCGGACAACGCTGTTCGTCATCCACACCCAGTTCGATCGCCGCCGGACAGGCCGCGCCTTCGGCGGGTCCGACGGCACATCCGCGACTTCCTTGCGCTGGGCCGCCGCCAACTCATCAACATGCGAGAACCAGGCCCGAAACCGCTCGAAATCCATCTGACTGACATCCGAAGTGAATCGGAAACTCTTCTACTTCCGCGCCTGCGGTTTGTGAATTGAACCAAAAACAACCGCGTTGAATCGGTAAATTCCCAATGAGAGGAGAATCTTTGCGGTTCAGAATACGCCTACTTCGCGTCCTCGACTTCGATGATGACCCTGAGGTCCTCGATATGCGTCTCCGTGAAGTAGATAGTTGCCGAACGATCGGCGAGGGTGAGATTCATTTCAGTTCCATCCAGGGCGAGGAATTCGCTCTTCATTTCGTCTTTTGCATCGTTGGCGTGCATGTACATGGCCGCGTGATTTGGGCAGAGCGCAAGGTAATTCTGATAGTGATGCTTCTCTAATTCTAATTCCGGGAGAAACACCACGGCCTCGAAGAAATAGTTCCCATCGGCCAACTTGAAGGGAAGTTCATTCATGCAAATCTGACATATGGTTACATCATCATCTTTGGTGTACAATTCAAGAAGATAGGGACGGGCTTTCTCCTCCTTGATTGGATCGCGGTTGACGGATACGGAGCGCTGAACCTTCTCGGTCGTGCGTTCGAGGGCTTCCCGGGCTTCTTGCCGAACTTTTTCCGCTCTTCGCTCCCGATTGGCCGGTTTGCGAACGGGTAGATCAACGCCCCTGTCGTTCTCGGCAAAAAATTCCTGTCTGATATCGGGAGGTAGTTTGGCAAACCGCTGCGCATCAATTAGCGTCGCCTCGTCGGGAAACCCCAGTGCGGTAGCCATTCCCGTCTGGTCGGCACGCTCTTGGGTTTCCTCGCCGAAACGGATGCGTTTAAGCCAAGCCCAGCCGGGATCGAAGGCGAACCCCTCTGGCAAGAGGTCTCTCGATGCCTGGGCCGGACGAACGAAAGTATCGCTCCCTTGCGGGATCCATTTGATGTCGCGCAACTGATGAACGAGCTGAGAATCTGCATCGCGCTCAAGGTTGGATCGGTTTTTTCGGTAGCGTGCGTCGAGAATGCAATTGTCTTTTGACTTTCTGACAAGAGTCTCCCAGACGAGACGAGATAGAATAAGATTTGGACAGTCGAATGCTTGGCGGAGTTCAGGGATAACGAAGTCACGATCCGTCCCTGAATTGGTTTGTTTTCCTGGAGCGGAATGCAGGTGGTCGATGGACGGATTTTCGGTGCAGGAGACCTTCTCAACTTCAAGGTGATCAGCTACGCCGCACGCCCGGGCGAAGCAGACAAGCTGCGCCTGTATGTCGATGTCGAAGTCCTGGTAGCTGTCCGATAATGGCGCCCGGCGCGCTTCGGTCCCGAGCGGCCCGTAATAGGCCTGCAACCCGGTTTCGAGATAAGGGGTGTCGAGGTACAGGCCGCTGGTGCAAGTCCATGTTCCGTCAGCGCGCTGGAGTATGAAATACTCCTGGAAGAGGCTGCTCGCGTTGCTGTCTTTCTCGACCAGAGCAATGAATCGCTTCAAATCAGATTCATGGGCGTTCCAGGATGGGCGCGCGGCGGAGGCAGCGTATCGTTGCTTCAGGATAGCCTCGATCTCCTCACGCTCTCCCACTTCGCGGACACCGATTCTTTTCAGAAATGCCCTGGCCGCTTTGTGCTCGGCCCCGGTTCCTCCGCCTGCGTAGGTGTCTTCCGCAACGCGGGGGTGGATAGGGTCTTCGTGGGTCCCCGGAATGGGGAAATAGCATTCGCTCCCTGTTCTGTATTCGCCGTTCGAAAGCCGGACAATGCGCATGTCGTTGAAATAGTTTGGATCATTTTTGGTTCCCGGCATATAGAAGAGAGCATTTTGGGTTTCCCGATAGAAGAGAGCATATAGTGCGCGATGCCAATCGGCGGATTTCCGGCGCAGCCAGTCGAAAAACGGCTGGTCGGGATCCTGCTTATTAGATGATCGGTCTTTCAAAATTTTAACGAACTGTTCGACACCCCATGGCTTAATCTCGAGATCGCGTAAGAGACGGTCGACGCGGTTGTTCCTTTGCGTCGCGGCGATCGCCCAGCCGTGCGGATCGTCGTCACCATCGATCAGGAAGCCGATGTCATCACGATCGAGCAGGTCCTTTAATCCCGCTTCCGCCTGAAGCAATCGACTGGCCGGGGCATGGCCGTCGGCGTGCATCGGCGTGAGCGGTTGCTCTTTCATCGCGGCGATGATCTCTTCCCGTACGGGTTTGTACTGAGCGGGGATCTCATCATGGCTGTTCGGCAGCACTGCCAGAAACTCCCGGTCGAGCAGGCCGAGGTCGCGGATTGCAAGCAGGGATCGCGCCGCAAGCCCGGCGAGCAGCCGGAAGAACGGATCGTTCGCCGTTGTATTCTTGATGCTGGAGCGACTGAGTTCCGTAACGAAGGGGGCATGGAGATGAAAGCGCAGCTTCGATGTCTCTTTCACAGCCTCGAAGTAGGCCGCAACGCATCCGCGATCGGTCGGGACAATTCGAAATCGCTTGGCGAAGGCGGCGCCCGCATCCGGTGGCGCGTCTCCCGCCGACGGTTTGAGCTCGAAAGCAATGGCGGCGTACTGGCTCTCCAGCCCGTCTACCGGTTCGCGGAAACAGAGGAAATGGGAGATCTCGGTCGCCCTGCCATTGGTCTCACGCAATATCTCGATGTGGCGATCCGAATACGGAATGCGGCGCAGGCATCCTTTTCCGCCCCAGTCTATCCGCCATTGGATTTTTTCGATGTGGGACAGGAACAGCAGGGTGTTATCGGAAATCTCCCCGAGACCGTCCCGTACCTCCGAGAAGGCGTCGGATAGCGGTTTCTTCCCGGAATCGAACGGGATCTCGAACCGCGTGCGTTCGCCGAGCTTTGGGTCCGAAGATAGTTCTGACGGGAGCACCATTTCAGAAATTTCAAAGGAGTGGGTCGGCGACCAGATGCGCGGCGTTTCCGTAAAGGCAAACACAGCCTTGAAGCCGATGCCGAAGCGGCCAATCTTGTCCTCGTCCCCGGCTTTGGTTCCCTCTCCGATATTGGTAATTCCGCGTATATCGTCTTCGTCGAATGGCCGTCCGTTGTGTTCGAACACAAGCGACTCGCCGGACAGGCGGAATTCGGCCTCTGACGCCCTGGCGTCCTCGGCGTTCTGAAGCAGCTCGTAAATGAAATGCGCAGTATCGGGATAAAGATCCTTCACGAGGCGCTGCCGAATGCCGGGGTGATTCTTCAGGGTGCGGGCGAGATCCTCCCGTTCGCCGCGAACCCGTCCGATGACGCTCACGTCTCGTCGCTCCGCGTTACCTCAAGCACGCCTTCCACGACCAGGGTGGCGTGGATGTCAGCGCTATTCTCCAGTCTCTGCAGCTCTTCGATCCGGCGCTCATAGTCATAGTTGGCGCGCTCCAGCTCCGCCACTCTCATCCGACGAATCTTTTCGTTTGTCGCATTTTGGATCTGGTCCTCCAACAACGTGCAGCGGGCCTGATGGCTGACCGTAAGGCTCCGCTCGCGATGCTGAACCAGGTCCCGGTTTTCCGCCATGTGGTTTGCGCGTGCAGTACGCCACTGATCGTGATGCCGCTCGTCGAGCCAATCCGCCGCGGCGGCGCCGGTCGGTGTTCCGGCCGGCGCGGCGGCGGCCTTCTCCAGCAGGGACAGGACAGCGCCGTCGAGCCTCGGGTCCGAGGCGACGGCGACGGGCGTGTCGTCGGCCCGTACACCGACCTTGCGCCATCGATAGAGGGCGAAGGAATACGCAGCGGGAGGAACGGACTCGCTCGGTACGGTCAGATTGACCTGCACCGCATCGGATCGTTGCAGATGCTGTGCCGCCTGTCGCACCAGGGGGTGCAGAACGTTGAGATAGACCGCTTTCGGCTCGGCGGCGGCGGTTTCCTGGTCGAACGTGACCGACAGCAACGGCTCGGCGCCTCTGAGCCACTTCTCCCACTGCCGGGCGACGGGATCGGTCGAGCGAGGCTGCCGGCGGAAATCTTCGCGCAGCCTGGCCCGGATCTTCTGGCCCAGCCGCAACGTCTTGAGCGTCTTGTCGCCGAGCAGAAATCCGCTCGGGGTCTCCGCGATGCTGGACAGATAGCCGGAAACGCATTGTTGCAGCGCCTCGGGTGACAGCCAGAAGCTCTCGGCCTCCGCGATTTCCTCGCGCCAGGACTGGTTGGGAACCGTCAGCCCGAACAGCTCGGCTTGCTTCTCTTCCAACGCAGTTTCTTCCTGAACCTGACGAACTTTGTTATCGCCGAGCTGCTGCAGCCGGTCGGCACGCTGTTCCGGCGTTAGTGTGAAGTTTTCGGCGATGTTGTGTATCTCCCGCGTGATCTCGCCGAGAATTTCCTCGCTGCCGCCCACCGCATGATTGAACACGCCGATGCGCAAGAGGCATCGCTGATAGATGTCCGCGTCGACCGTCCCCGGCGTCACCAGGTTGACGATGGCGACACTCTCGCTCTGCTGGCCGTAGCGGTCGATGCGCCCGATGCGCTGTTCGATACGCATGGGATTCCACGGCAGGTCGTAGTTGATCAGCAGGTCGCAGAACTGGAAGTCGAGACCTTCGCCGCCGACCTCCGAGGACAGCAGGATATCCAGCGCTTCCGGGTGGTCTTTCGGCAAGGCGAAACGGCGGCGCAGTTCGGCGCGTTCGTCGTCCGGAACACCACCGTGGACGAGTCCGTAGCGCAATCCGGCGTCCGCGACGTGTCTTACGATATAGTCCAGTGTATGCCGGAAGGTGCTGAAGGCCAGCGCCTTGTTATTGGCCATCCCGTCCTTATCCCGCAGGACCTTGACGAAAGCCTGGACCTTGGGGTCGTAGGGATCGAGTCCCTCGGCTCGTTCGATGAACGCCTCGATATCGGACCTGACCTCGGCGAGGAAGTCGGGGTCGACGGCAGACTCGCCATTGGACTCGTCCGCTGCTTCGAGGCTGTCGAGCTTGCCGGCGAGCATGTCCCGCAGGGACGGGGCGAGGCCGTAGAGACAGCTCGCCGTCTGGCGACGGAGCGTGGTCATCATGAACTTGACGTTCTGCTGACCGTGGGTGCGCTCCAGGATGCGGCCCACCAGGTCGAGCAGATCGTCGTGCAGTCGGTGCTGGTCGGGCGTGAATTCGACCGTTAGCGTTTCCGGCCGCCGGGTCGCGAACTCTCCGATATCCCGGCGGCGGGTCCGGTTGATCATCGGGCTGAAGGTATGGAGTTCCTCAAGCGCCCGGATGAGGCGGATGCGGCTTGAATCCTCGATCCCGTCTTCCGCCAGGCGATCGCAGGCGTCCCGGAACGTTGGCGTTTCCTGCAGGAACCGGCGGCCCCACTCGGTCTGTGCGGCTTGTTCCAGGCAGGTGCGGGCTTCGGCCTGCCAGCCATAGCCGGCGGCCCGGCAATGGCCCACGGCGGCGTTGATGAACCCGTTGGGCGCAGCCATCTGTTCGAAGCTCGTCCGGTCGATGACGAGATCCGGCCGCAGAACGTTCAGCAAGGTGAAGAGATCCTGGCTGCCGAGCTGCACCGGAGTGGCGGTAAGAAAGACGGCGGCCTGGGCGTTGTCGCAGAAATAGCGCACCGCCTGATGGAGGTAGGTGTCCGCGTTGCGGATGTGATGCGCTTCATCGACGATCACGAGGTCGAATCTCAGGGGCGGATCGAGGGCAAGCAGCCCTTCGCCGGTTGGGAGACCTTTTCCATTCCTGCCGAAGAGCAGGTCGGAATCGAACAGGGAGAATGGAATGATCGCCTTGGCGTACCGGTCGGGCCATTCCCCCTCCAAATGGGTTTCGCGCAGGCAGTGACGCAGCGTCCGGCCGTCGAGCGCTTCGAAGTGCTCGTCGAAACGTTTCATCTCGACGAACCACTTGCGTTCGGTAACCAACGCCTTCGGGCAGATTACCAGCACCGAGGAAATGTCCGTTCGGGCGCGCAACTCCTTGACGATCAGCCCGGCCTCGATCGTCTTTCCGACGCCGACCTCGTCTGCAATCAGCAGACGCGGCCGGTCCGCCCGGATCAGTCGCAAAACGGGGCGGTATTGATAGGGTACGAACTGAACGCGTCCCGAGCGTAGCGAATACAGGTTGGCAGTCGACGGTGCGAGCAAATGCAGGCTTGTCAGAAAGGCGCGCAGTTCGTTGGCGTTCAGGGGAGGCGGTTTGGCGCCTGATGCAAGGGGTTGAAGCTGGCTCTCGTAGTAGGTGGCTTGGTGTTTGTCCTGAAACACATGATAGCGCGCCTCGGCGCCGCCGGGCGTGATTCCGATGATCGGCATCGCGGTCTCGGGATCGGATCGCAGCGCAACGAGATCGCCGATCTTGAACATTGTCGCTGCATCCTGTGGATCGACGGCGTTGCCGTTAGGGTTGATCGATGCTCCGAGCGGCGCCCCGGTGTCGGTTGGGTAGCGCGCGGAGTTGTCGGTCGCATCGGATGGGAAAATCATATCGGAACCTGCTCATCCCTGAAAGCCATCCTGCGATGAGCAGGCGGCAGGGCGCGGGCCGGGTATGCGCGGCGCTATGGATGAGGCGGGGGATCATGGTCTGGAGTTGATAGCGCCGGTTGTAACGTCAAGCGAAGCTGGCGAGATCACGCTCGGCGCGATGGGGGCCGGGCTCGCGGCAGGTTCCGGCGATCGCGCTCCTGATGTTGCCCGGCGTCGTGTTCACCCCTTTGAATAGCGCCATGCGGGCGGCCTTTCGGCCCGAGCCGGTCAGGATCGCCCGATGGCTGTCGGCGACCGCGTCGACAGCCAAGGCCGTCGGTGACGACCTTCGTTCCGGGGGCCAGCCAGCGCTTGGCGCCGCGCGCGGGTCTTCGACCGCGCGCGCTCAATCCACGATGTGGTGGACCGGGGCTTTTTCCATTTCCCAGCTCCCCGAATCCCGGTCGTAGCGGGACAGGGTGAAGCAGTGCCAGTCGGCGTCGTCGAGCGTCGGGTGGTCGGCGCGGTAGTAGTAGCCGGGCCAGCGGGTCTCCGTCCGGAACATGGTGTGCTGCGTCACCGCTTCGGAGGCCAGCACGCGATGGTGGAGTTCCCACGCGCGCTGGAGCTGGTGCAGGTCCTCGGCGCCGAGGTGATCGAGATCCTCCTTCAGCATGGCCAGCAGGTCGAGCCCGCGGGTCAGCAGCGGCGCGTTGGTTGTGTAGTGGGCGCTGATGCCGCCGACATACTCGTCCATGATCTTCTCCAGGCGCTGGAGGCCATGCAGCGGGATCATGTAGCTCGGCGAGACGGTGCCGGCGACGATCTCGTTGCGGCCGACCCGGTAGGTCTCCAGGGGCCGGTAGACGGTCTCCCTGAGTGACTCGTACTCCGCCTCGCTGACCGCGGGCCGCTCGCCGCCGAGGTCGTTGACGTACTTGACCGCGGCCTTGCCGGCGATCCGGCCTTCGGTGAAGGAGCCGGAGGAGAACTTGTGGGCGCTGCCGCCGACGGTGTCGCCGCCGCCGAACAGGCCGTCGACGGTCATCATCCGGTTGTAGCCCCATTGGTAGTCGTCCGGCGCGCAATCCTCCGGCCCGCTCGCCCAGGCGCCCGAGCATGTCGCGTGCGAGCCCATGACATAGGGCTCGGACGTGGTGAGCTCCGGGTTGGTGTGCTTGGGATCGATGTTCTGCGAGGCCCACACGACCGCCTGGCCGATGGTCATGCCGAGAAAATTCTCCCAGCCGACGGTCTCCTTGTGCGGGTCCTGGAAAGCCTCGGTGGTGACCATGTGGATCGGGCCGCGGCCGGCCTTGAGCTCCTCGAGCATGGCGTGGTTTCTCAGGCATGTCGGCACCGGATGCCGGTCGACATAGTCGCCGACCAGCGCCTTGGTGTGGTCGTACCACCTGGACTCGTAGTCCTCGCCATAGGCGTTCTGGGTATAGGTCTTCAGGTGCAGGAAATAGGCGCCGACCGGGCCGTAGCCGTCCTTGAACCGGGTCAGCACGATCCGGTTTTCCATCTGGGTCATCTTGGCGCCGGCCAGGATCGGCAGCGCGTAGGCGGACGCGCTGCTCCACGGCGCGTACCAGGTCCGTCCCATCCCTTCGCCGACGGCGCGCGGCTTGAAGATGTGCGAGGCGCCGCCCGCCGCAACGATCACGGCCTTGGCGCGAAAGACGTAGAAATCCCCGGTGCGGACGTTGAAGCCGACCGCGCCGGAGACCCTGTTGGGCTTGGTGCTGTCCATCAACAGATGGGTGACCATGATCCGGTTATAGACCTCGGTCGCGGCCTTGCGCGCGGCCTCGGCGACGATCGGCTTGTAGCTCTCGCCGTGGATCATGATCTGCCATTTGCCTTCGCGCATATACCGGCCGGTCTCCGGGTCGCGCATGATCGGCAGGCCCCACTCCTCGAACTTGTGCACCGCCGAATCGACGTGCCGGGCGATGTCGTAACCCAGATCCTCACGCACCAGGCCCATCAGGTCGTTGCGGGCATAGCGGACATGGTCTTCGGGCCGGTTCTCGTCCCACTGCATGCCCATGTAGCAGTTGATCGCATAGAGCCCCTGGGCGACCGCGCCGCTGCGCTCGATATTGGCCTTCTCGACGCAGACGATCTTGAGGTCGCGCCCCCAGTAGCGGGATTCGTAGGTGGCCCCGCAGCCGGCCATACCGCCGCCGACCACCAGGATGTCCGACTCCACGAAGACCGTTTTCCTGCGCGTGAACAGGCCCACTAGCGCACCCCCTCTTCGGCCGGAACCGGGGCCAGCGCGGGCAGTTCGTCGATGTTGAGCGCGTCGGGCTCGTGCGCGAGCTCCTGGGAATTCATCGCGGCCCGGCCGGGCGCGTCGTAATCGGCCGGCGACCTGATCGTTCCCCACGGCGTGGTGCGGATCGGCGAGACGAAGTCCTTCTCGCGGCCGTCGCGGAACCGGATCTTCCAGGAGATGGTGCCCTTGTCCGCCTCGCGCAGTGGTCGCACGCTGTGGCCCAGCGGCGCGAAGTCGGCATAGCCGCGCACATCGATCGCGTTCTGCGGGCATTCCTTGACGCAGGAATAGCACTCCCAGCACATATTGGGCTCGATGTTGTAGGCGCGGCGATAGGTGGTATCGATGTGCATGATGTCGGACGGGCAGATGTCCACGCAGTGTCCGCAGCCGTCGCAGCGCGTCATGTAGACGAATGTCGGCATGATATTCCGCTATCTCCTGTATCGAAGACCCATGACGGGCTCATCAGTAGTGCCGCGGCTCCCGCCGGGCGCTGCCGAAGATCGAGGGCTTGTCGGCGGGGCCGGGCAAGTTGCCGCGCCAGCCGTTCGCGTCCTCGACCCGTTTCTGGAAGGCCGCGGCGGGCTTGAAGAACATGTGCGAGAACTTGGACCACGGAACCGATCCGAAGAGCACGGTCGTCGCCATCAGATAGAGGGCGAGAAAGATGTCGGCCCATGTGCTGCCCGCCGCCTGCAGGATGCCCCAGAGCAGGGCCAGGGTCGCGCTTGCCAGAAGCGACAGGACGAACAAATCGGCGCGGACGATGCGGAAGGGCGGGTTGCCCTCGGCGGCGACGTCGACCCGGATGAACAACCAGAACCAATAGCCGCCGATGCAGACCAGGAGCGCGCCGAGATACCACAACAGCGGCAGGATTGCGGGCGTCGCCTCGGCCG
Source organism: Alphaproteobacteria bacterium (assembly GCA_965202905.1). Lineage (GTDB taxonomy): Bacteria > Pseudomonadota > Alphaproteobacteria > MPNO01 > MPNO01 > CAYFYS01. The sequence goes on from OZ241868.1 coordinate 3,230,857, forward strand.
GCGTCGGGTACCAGAACACCATGATGAAGGTCGTGATCACATAGGCGAGGAACCCGTACATCGTCAGCAGGTGGGCAAGCCGGCGCCGCGCGTTGCAGAACTCGCCCGAGGTCAGCCCGTCCACGACCGCGGACTGGACCGCAACCGAGACCATCCGTCCGGCGCCGACCGGCTTCCCCTTGTTCCTCGCATCCCGCCAGTTGTTGAAGAAGTACGTCGCGCTCTTCTTGTGCAGGATGTCGAACACCGTGCCGCCGGCGACCAGGAGGACCATGATGACGATGTAGGTCTGCATCAGCCCGGGCGGTATGGAGGCCGAAAGCGCGGCGAATGGATTGTCGGTGAACATGAAGGATCCCGTTGTTGGATGGCCATTATCGACGCGGAACCCGGCGGCGCCAGCGCCATCTTGCCGCAGGAATAGCATTTCGACGCGGGAATGGCATTCTCTCCCCCGACCGCGCCGCCGCCGGCGACGCCCTCGCGCGGCAGGTTCGGCGACAGGTTCGAGGGAGTGGACGGGCCGGCGCCCGGTCGCGCCTCGCCATGACAGTCGCGCCTCGCCATGACATCTGCCGGACCGCCATTTCAAATCGCCCCGCAAGACCCATACAATGATGGCGGCCGTTCGGCCGGACAGGCCGGGCGGGCGAGGCCGCGGATCGGGAGGAGGGTGTGCGTTCAATGTCGACTCTGGTTTCGCCGCACGGCGGCGGCGGGCTCGATCCCAGGCTGATCGGCGCCGGGCCGGATGGCGGGGCCGAGCGCGCCGAGGCGCTGCAACGGGCCGCCGGGCGGAAAGCGGCGCCCATGACCAGCCGCGAAACCTCGGACCTGGTGATGCTGGCCTTGGGCGCCTATACGCCGCTCGAGGGCTTCATGGGATATGACGACTGGCGCGGGTCCTGCGTGGACATGAGGCTCGGCGCCGGCGCGTTCTGGCCGATCCCGATCACCCTGTCCTGCGCGCGCGATCTGGCGGACGCGATTGCGCCCGGCGAGGAGGTGGCGCTGGTCGATGCCGGGTCGGGCGAGATCATGGCGGTCATGGAGGTCGCCGAAAAATACGCCATCGACCGCGAACTGGAGTGTTCCGAAGTCTTTCGGACCACCGACCCCGCCCATCCCGGAGTCGCCAAGGTGATGGCCCAGGGCGAGGTCAACCTGGCCGGCCCCGTGCGGGCGCTGAGCGAGGGCTCCTATCCGCAGGACTTCGCCGGGCTCTACATGCGCCCGGCCGAGACCCGCGCGCTGTTCGAGGACCGGGGCTGGTCGCGGGTGGCGGCCTTCCAGACCAGAAACCCGATGCACCGAAGCCACGAATATCTGGCCAAGGTCGCCATCGAGATCTGCGACGGCCTCCTGATCCACCAGGTCCTGGGTAAGCTCAAGACCGGCGACATTCCGGCCGAAATACGGGCCGAGGCGATCAATGCCCTGGTGAAAAACTATTTCGCGCCCGATACCGTCATCCAGGCCGGCTATCCGATCGAGATGCGCTACGCCGGTCCGCGCGAGGCCCTGCTGCACGCCCTGTTGCGGCAAAATTTCGGCTGCTCCCACCTGATCGTCGGCCGCGATCATGCCGGCGTCGGGTCCTATTACGGGCCGCTGGACGCCCACCGCATCTTCGATACCCTGGAGCCGGGCAGCCTTGAGACCCGGCCCTTGAAGATGGAGACGACCTTCTACTGCAACGTCTGCGAGGGCGCCGCGACCGGCCGGACCTGCCCCCATGACGAGTCCCATCGCTTGCAGATCTCAGGCACCCGGCTGCGCGAGATGTTCGCCAACGACGAGCCCGTCCCCGCGGCGTTCAGCCGCCCGGAAGTCCTCGAAGTGCTTCGCGCCCATTACGCGGGCTCGCGTTGAGCGGTCTTCGCGCGGGCCGGCCGCTCGACAGGGGTACGCCGGGAGGATAGTGTCCGCTCGCCCCCGCACCGGACAGGAGCCGGGGGAAGACTTCAACCCGTTTCCCAAAGGCGGCGGTCCGGCGCATCCCCGGGGCCGGGCCGGAGAACGATCGGATGGTGATCGCCCAGATAAGCGACACCCACATCCTGGCGAAGTCGTCCGGCGGGAATCCCGGCGCTGCGCGCGCGGAGAACCTGCGGCGGTGCATCGCCGATATCAATCGGCAGGGCGTGGACGCGGTGGTTCACACCGGCGACAGCGTGCACCAGGGCCTGGCGGAGGAATACGCGCATCTGCGCCAGATTCTGGACGAAATGGAAGCGCCGCTGCTGCTGGTTCCCGGCAATCGCGACCGGCGCGACGCGCTGCGGGCGGCGCTCGGTCATCTGACCTGCCTGCCCGCGACGGGCGAGTTCCTTCACTATGCGATCGAGGACCATCCGGTCCGCCTGGTCGGCCTGGATTCGGTTTCGCCGGGCGAGCGGAAAGGCGTCTACTGTGCGCGACGGCTCGCCTGGCTGGACGAGACGCTCTCACGCGCACCCGAAAAGCCGACGGTGCTGTTCATCCACCACCCGCCCTGCGACATCGCGCCGTACTACATGGACGGCTACCGGCGCCGGCAGGAGGCCGAGGATCTCGAGGCGGTCGTCCGCCGCCACGGGCAGGTCGCGCGGCTCTTGTGCGGGCATGTCCATCGCTTCCACCGCGCGCCCTGGGGCGGCGCGACCGTCACCGCGACGCCCAGCGTCGCGGTGGACCTGCGCAAGGGCGACGATGTGGCGGATCGGATGGCGCCGTGCTACCTGCTGCATGCCGGCACGCCCGACGGCGGCCTGGTCAGCCGCGTGCGGGCGGCCTGAGCCACCGGACGCGGGTGGCTTGCTCCCCTCGCCGGGCCGCCCAAGACACTCTCCCCGGTCGCATCACCCGGTCGCATCGACGAACTCTCGACGATGCGGACGAAACACGGCGTATCCTCAGCGGGCGTCGCGGATCAGCGTGCCGGCCCCGGATTGGGTGAAAGCCTCCAGCAGGATGGCATGCGGCATCCGTCCGTCGAGGATGACGGCGGCCTCGACCGAGTTCTCGACCGCGTTGAGGCAGGTCTCCAGCTTCGGGATCATGCCGCCGGTGACCGCGCCGTTCCTGACGTTCTGACGCGCCTGGCAGACGGACATCTCGGCGATCGGCCGGCCCTCGCCGTCGAGCACGCCCGCGACGTCGGTCAGCATCAGCAGCCGGGCCGCGCCCATCTCCGCGGCGATGGCGCCGGCCACGGTGTCGGCGTTTATGTTGTAGGTCGTGCCGTCATCGCCGACGCCGATCGGGGCGACGACCGGGATGATTGCCGAGCGCTCGAGCGCGCGCAGGACTTCGGCGTTGACCGACCGGGGCTCGCCGACGAAGCCAAGGTCGAGCGCTTTCTCGATATTGGAATCCGAGGCGCGCGGCTTCTGGCGCAGCTTGCGCGCCTGAACCAGGTTGCCGTCCTTGCCCGACAATCCGATCGCGATGCCGCCGGCGGCATTGATCGCAGTCACGATCTGCTTGTTGATCGAGCCGCTCAAGACCATCTCGACGATCTCGACGGTCGCCTGGTCGGTCACCCGCAGCCCGCCGACGAACGTGCTTTGAATTTTCAGCCGGTCGAGCATCTGGCCGATCTGCGGACCGCCGCCGTGGACGACCACCGGGTTGATGCCCACGCGCTTGAGCAGCACGATGTCGCGCGCGAAGCCGGCGGCGAGTTCCGCGTCGCCCATCGCGTGACCGCCATACTTGATCACGAAGGTCCGCCCGGCATGCAGCCTCAGGAAGGGAAGCGCCTCGGAGAGCGTCGCCGCCTTGTCGAGCCAGCGCTCCAGATCGGCCGGCGCGGCAGGCTCGCGCGACGGCTTGCCGCGCGGTTTCAACGGTGTGGAGGAGCTGCGCACGGTCGTCATGGCGGCGCACTCTATCTCACCGCGCGCGGCCGCGCCAAGGCCGCAAGCCCGGCCCGCAAGACCTCGATCCCGTCGCCGGTGCGGGCGCTGGTCACCGCAAGGGCCGGGTAGGCGGCGACATGCCCGGCAAGCTCGTCCGCAACCTCGCGAGTCGCGGAGTCGAGCATCGCGGCCGAGGTCTTGTCGGCCTTGGTCAGCACGCCCTGGAAAGACACCGCGGCCTCGTCCAGCATGTCCATCAGCGCCCGGTCGGCCGGCCGCACGCCGTGGCGGGAGTCGATCAGGAGACACAGCCGGACCAGATCCGCCCGGCCGCGGAGGTAATCGCGCGCCAGCGCCGTCCAGTCGCCGATCATCGTCCTGGGGGCGCGCGCGTAGCCATAGCCCGGCAGGTCGACCAGCATCAGCCGTTGTTCCAGCGCGAAGAAATTGAGCTGGCGCGTGCGTCCGGGGGTGTGCGAGATCCGGGCCAGCGTCTTGCGGCCGGTCAGCGCGTTGACCAGCGAGGACTTGCCGACATTCGAGCGGCCGGCGAAGGCGATCTCGGGCAGGCGGGGCGCGGGCAGGGCGCCCAAATTGGGCGCTCCGGCGACGAACTCGCAGCGTCCGGCGAACAACACGCGGCCGCGCTCGATCGCGGCTTCGGCTTCGGCCTCATCGGTCCCGCCCATCGCCGGGAGTCCGGCTCACGAGCGCTGCCGGCCCGGGCGCTTGCGCCGGTTGGCGCCCGACCGCCGCCTGCCTGTGGCGGCGGGTTTGGCGTCGCCCGGCATCGGCTTGGTACCGGCGGCCTTGGCGCGGCTGGCCTTGCTGCCGCCGGAGTCCGTCGGGCCCGCAGCGCTTTCGGCCGAGCCCTTGGCGGATGAAGATTTCGACCGTCCGCCGCTGCCGGCGCCGCCGCCGGCGACACTCGCCATCGTCAGGGGAATCGTCGTCTGGCCGGAGACCGTCACCCCCATGCTGCGCATGATCAGCCATTGCTGGCCGATCGAGAGCAGGTTGTTCCAGGCCCAGTAGATCACAAGCCCGGCCGGGAACTGGCCCAGCATGAAGGTGAACACGATCGGCAGCATCAGGAAGATCTTGGCCTGGGTCGGATCGGCCGGCTGCGGGTTGAGCTTCTGCTGCAGGTACATCGACCCGCCCATGATCAGCGGCCAGATGCCGATATTGGCGATCTGCAGTATCTCCGGAACCGACCAGTCGATGAGGCCGAAGACGGTCAGGATTCCCAGCGGATCGGGCGCGGACAGGTCGTGGATCCAGCCGTAGAACGGCGCGTGGCGCATCTCGATGGACACGAACAGCACCTTGTAGAGCGCAAAAAAGACGGGGATCTGGATCAGGATCGGGAAACAGCCGCTGATCGGGTTCGCGTTCTCCTTCTTGTAGAGCGCCATCATCTCCTGATTCTGGCGCACGCGGTCGTCCTTGAACCGGTCGCGGATCTCCATCATCATCGGCTGCAACTTCTTCAGCCGGCTCATCGAGCGGTAGGATTTGTTGGCGAGCGGAAAGAACGCGATCTTGATCAGCACCGTCAGCAGCAGGATCGCCAAGCCGAAATTGCCGATCTGGCGGTTGAAATACTCCAGCACATAGAAGATCGGCTTGGTCAGGAAGTAGAACCAGCCGAAATCGACCGCGAGATCGAACCGGGCGATGCCGAGTTTCTCCTCGTAGGCATCGAGCAGCCGGACTTCCTTGGCGCCGGCGAACAGGCGGTGCGTAACCTCGGCGGATCCGCCGGGCCCGACGGTGAGCCGCTCGCCCAGCGTGTCGACCTGGTACTTGTCGGTCTCGCCCTGGAGCGTGTGGTTGAACCGGCTGGCGATCGTCGCCTTCTGGTCGGGCACCAGCGCGGCCAGCCAGTACTTGTCGGTGATGCCGATCCAGCCGCCCCGACTCGTCTGGCCGATCGTGCCCTCGTCCTGGATATCGTCGTAGTCGATCTCCTTCAGGGTGTCGGAGAAGACGCCCAGCAGGCCCTCGTGCAGGATCCAGAAGCCCAGCGTATCCGGCGTGCCGGCCCGCGAGATCAGGCCGTAGGGCCTGAGATCGACCGCGGTCCCACCGCGGTTGATCACCCGCTGCGTGACAGTGAACATGTAATCGGCGTCGAGCGCGATCTCCTGCGTAAAGACCAAGCCCGCGCCGTTGTCCCAGCTCAGCACCAGCGGCCGATCGGGGGACAGCGCCCGCCCGGTCGCCTGCCAGACGGTATCCAGCGATGGCGCGGCCACGCCGCTCGATGACGGCACCCAGCCGAACTGCGCGAAATACGGGTTCTTGCGGCCCGGCGGCGAGAACAGGGCGATCTGCGGGCTCGTCTCCGCCAGGGTCTCGCGGTATTGGGTCAGCAGCAGGTCGTCGATCCGCGCGCCGCGCAGCGAGATCGAGCCTTCCAGCCGGCGCGAACGAATGTCGATCCGCGGATCGGGCACCGCCGTGTCGGCCGCCTCGGCGGCCCCGCGGGCCATCGGCGCCGCGCCGCGTCCGCCGGGCGGCCTGGCGATTTCCGGCGCGGCCTTTTCCGGCATGACCTCGCCTGCGGCCTCGCGGCGCGCCTGCTCGGCCTCCTGGGTCGCGCGCTCGCGTTCCAGCCGCGGCGCCTCGAACAGGAACTGGTAGGCCAGCAGGATGCCGACCGAAAAGACGATGGCGAACAGGAGATTGCGCTGTTCCATTACCGCCCGCGCCCGCTCGCGCTCATGGCCGCCGCCAGGGCAGGCTCAGCCGCTCGGGAACCGGATCGTGGCCGCAGCCGCCCCAGGGCTGGCAGCGCAGGATCCGCCACAGGGCGAGCCCGACCCCGCCGACCGGTCCGTGGCGGTCGAGCGCCTGAATCGCGTAGGCCGAGCAACTCGGCTCGAACCGGCAGCTCATCGGCAGAACCGGCGACAGCACGCGCCGATAGACCCGTAAGGGCGCCTTCAGAAGGCCAGCGACCACCGTGCCCAACACGTCCGTTCCCGTCATCGCGCCTCGTCCCGGCGCGGCGTCCCATCGGTTTCTCCGCCCCGTCGTCCGCCGGTCTGCTCGATCCGGCGCAGGGCCGTTTCCATGTCCCGGACAAGCGCCTCATACGGCCGGGCGAGGGTGCCCGCGCGTCCGATCAACACATAGTCGCGGCCGGGCAAGGCCCGCTCGGCCAGCACCTGCTCGGCGACCGCCCGCAGCCGCCTGCGCACCCGGTTGCGCGCCACCGCGCCGCCGACCTTGCGCGAGACAGTGAAGCCGACGCGCACGGAACCGCTCTCCGTCTCGGCCGCGCGGCGCGCCTGGAGCACCAGACCGGGCGTGACCGCCTTGCGGCCGCCGCGCGCCACGCGGAGGAATTCGCGTCGCTTTTTCAAGCGGTCGAGCACGACACCGCGCTCAGGCCGAAAGACGCTTACGACCCTTGGCGCGGCGGTTCGACAGGATCCGGCGGCCACCTACGGTCGCGCGCCGGGCGCGGTACCCGTGGCGCCGTTTGCGAACCAGGACGCTCGGCTGAAAAGTGCGTTTCAAGGCGAAACTCCAGGACTCGGACGGCGTCCGAAACAGGCCCCGCTGTATAGAGAACGCGCCCGGCGGTGTCAATGCGGCTCACCGCCGGGCGCCGGCCGGCACCCGCGCGACTCCGCGCCCTGACGGTGCGCCCTCACGGTTTGTTGAGAGCCGATTGACTGGTTAAGCTCACACCCGCGTGAGCAGATACTGCGCAAGTGCGCGGCGCGAGGCGCCGGAGGGTCTGGCGTGCGCCTTCTCAAGGGCGTGCGCCTTCTCAAGGGAGTGGCATGACGGTGAGCCAGGACCTTCCGACGGACGAGACCGCCGCGCCGCGCGAAGCCGGCCGCAAGGGCGGCTTCGGCATCCATCGCCTGTTGCCGGTCCTGGTGCTGGCGGCCGGGCTGATCGCCTTCTTCGCTTTCGATCTCGACCGGCTCGTCAGCCTGGACGCACTCAAGACCCACCGCGAGTTCCTGCAAGGCTGGGTCGCCGCCCAAGGGGCGCTGGCGTGGCTGATCTTCGGGCTGATCTATGTCGGCGCCGTCGCGCTTTCGATCCCGGGCGGCGCGATCCTGACCATCGCCGGCGGGTTCCTGTTCGGGCCTTATCTGGCGACCGTCGTCGTCGTCATCGGCGCGACCTGCGGCGCGACGATCCTGTTCCTCGCCGCCCGGTACGCCTTCGCCGACTTTCTGCGCCGGAAGGCGGGCGCGGCGATGAAGCGCATGGAGGACGGGTTTCGCACCAACGCCTTGAGCTACATGCTGGTGCTGCGCTTGGTGCCGCTGTTCCCGTTCTGGCTGGTCAATCTGGTGCCGGCCTTCCTGGGCGTGACGATCAGGACCTATTTCATCGGCACGCTGATCGGCATTATCCCGGGCACGTTCGTCTACGCGCTGGTCGGCGACGGTGCCGGCGCGGTGCTCGACGCCGGCAAGGACCTCAACCTCGGGATCATCTTCGAGCCCCGCTTCCTGGCGCCGATCGTCGGGCTTGCGGTGCTCGCCTGCATCCCGATCCTCTACAAGCGCCTCGCGGCCCGCGGCAAGCCGGGCTGATCGACCGCCGGGCGAAACCTGGGATCGCGGCAGATGGCTGAGCGGCATCGAGCGGATATCTGCGTCATCGGCGCGGGCTCCGGCGGCCTGTCGGTCGCCGCCGGCGCCTCGCAGATGGGCGCCTCGACCGTCCTGATCGAGCGCGACCGCATGGGCGGAGACTGCCTCAACGTCGGCTGCGTTCCCTCCAAGGCGATGATCGCCGCGGCGCACGCCGCCCACGCCGCGCGCACCGCCGCCCCGTTCGGCATCCGGCTGTCCGAGCCCGAGATCGATTTCGCCGCCGTCCACGACCATGTCCAAGGCGTGATCGCCGCCATCGCGCCGCACGATTCGGTCGAGCGGTTCGAGGCGCTGGGAGTCAAGGTGATCGCCGAATCGGCACGGTTCACCGGGCCGCGCACGGTCGTTGCCGGCGATCACGAGATCACCGCGCGGCGGTTCGTTATCGCCACCGGCTCGCGCGCGGGGATCCCGCCGATACCCGGCCTCGCCGAGGCGCCCTATTTGACCAACGAGACCGTGTTCGACCGTACGCGGGCGCCCGGGCATCTGGTGGTGATCGGCGGCGGGCCGATCGGGGTCGAGCTTGCCCAGGCCCACCGCAGGCTGGGCGCCGAGGTGACGGTCCTGGAGATGTTCACCGTGCTGGGCAAGGACGACCCGGAGCTCGCCGAGGTGGTCAAAATCCGGCTCGCCAGAGAAGGCGTCGCCTTGTTCGAAGGCGTCAAGATCCTCCGCGCCGCAACCAGCGGCGCGGGGCTTGCGATCGAGATCGAGGAGAACGGCGGCGCGCGGACGATCGAGGCCTCGGACATCCTCGTCGCTGCCGGCCGGCGGCCCAACGTCGAGGGGCTCGGACTCGATGAGGCCGGGATCGCGCATACCCCGCGAGGCGTCACCGTCGACCGGCGCCTGCGAACGTCGAACCGCCGTGTTTTCGCCATCGGCGACATCGCCGGCCCCTATCAGTTCACCCACATGGCCGGCTATCACGCCGGCATCGTGATCCGCAACGCGCTGTTCCGTATGCCGGCCAAGGTGGATTACCGCGCGGTGCCCTGGGTCACCTATACCGACCCCGAACTCGCCCATGTCGGCATGAGCGAGGCCGACGCCAAGGCGCGGTTGGGCGACATCCGCGTCCTGCGCTTCCCTTACGCCGAGAACGACCGCGCCAGCGCCGAGCGCCAGACCGACGGGTTCGTCAAGGTTATTACCTCGGCCAAGGGCAAGGTGCTGGGCGCCGGCATCGTCGGCGCCCATGCGGGCGAGCTGATCCAGACCTGGATCCTGCCGGTCGCGAAAAACCTCCACATCAAGCACATCGCCGGGCTGATTCTACCCTATCCGACGCTCGGCGAGATCAACAAGCGGGTCGCCGGCAGCTACTTCACCCCGACCCTGTTCGGCGACCGGGTCCGGCGCATCGTCCGGCTGCTCGCCCGACTTGGGTGATCGTGTTCACGACCTGTTGAGAAGGGGTGAGGCCGTGTTGATTTGTCAGCTTGCCCGCCATCGGTTATCCAACAGGCTCCACTGAGGTGGGTCCGGCGTCGTTGGCTGGGTCTTCGGCGGTGTGGTTCGCGCGAGTTTCCACGCGAGTTTCCAAAGGTGCCGGGGTTGCGAGCCGACCCGGCAAAACACAGGATGGGAGATCTTCATGATCCGCAAGACAGTCACCACGCTTAGCATCGTCGCCATGGCCACGGCGACCGCAGCCCTGCCGGCCGCCGCGGCGGGCGACACCGGCGCGACGAACGTTCAGGTCGCGGCCTGCGGCCCGTGCGCGGCCAAGAAATGCGGCCCGTGCGCGGCCAAGCACTGCAGCCCCTGCGCGGCGAAGAATCCGTGCGCGGCCAAGCACTGCAACCCCTGCGCGGCGAAGAATCCGTGCGCGGCCAAGCACTGCAACCCCTGCGCGGCCAAGAACTAGCGCCGACCGCACAGCGAGAACAAAGCCGCCGCCGACCGGGCCGGTCGGCGGCGTCGTTTTGAGTCAGACCCGGACTGACGGGTTCGATTCCCCGTCGAACCGCTCTAGACTGCGCGGGACATGGCCGCGCATAAAACCGGGTTGCAGCGCTTGGCGGCCGGACGCCGTTTCTGGACCGGGCTGTCCGCCCGCCTGCTCGTGCTGACGATTTTCTTCGTGATGCTGAGCGAGGTGTTCGTCTACGCGCCCTCGATCGGCCGCTACCGGCTGGTCTACATGCAGGAGCGGATCGCGGCGGCCCATCTCGCCTCGCTTGCGGCGCAGGCGCCGCACGAAGGGGCGGTCGCGGGCCCCCTGCTGCGCGAACTGCTCGATCACGCGCGCTCGCATGGCGTGGCGCTGCGGCGCGAGGCGTCCAAGGCGCTGATGCTGAGCGACGACATGCCGCCGCGCATCGACGTTACCTATGATCTGCGTCAGGCCGAGTTCTTCCCGCTGATCTGGGAAGCGCTGTTGGTGCTGGCGCGCGAGGAAAACCGGGTGATCCGCGTGGTCGCGCCGTCGCCCAAGTCGCCCGGCGTCCTGGTCGAGACCGTCATCGACGAGGCCCCGATGCGGGAGGAGATGTTCGACTATTCCAAGCGCATCCTCGTGCTGTCGATCATCATCTCGCTGATTACCGCATCGCTGGTCTATCTCAGCCTGCAACTCCTGTTCGTCCGGCCGATGCTGGGCATCACCCAGTCGATGACCGCCTTCCGCGCCGATCCCGACGATGGCAGGGGTATGATCCGGCCGTCCCGGCGGTCCGACGAGATCGGGCGCGCCCAGCGCGAGTTGGCGAACATGCAGGAAGGGCTGCGCACCGCGCTCCAGCAGCGCTCGCGCCTGGCGGCGCTCGGCACCGCGGTGACCAAGATCAACCACGATTTGCGCAATATCCTGGCCAGCGCGCAGCTCGTCTCCGACCATATCGAGCTCAGCGCCGATCCCAAGGTGCGCAAGAGCGCGCCCACCCTGCTGGGCGCGCTCGACCGGGCGATCAAGATGTGCAGCCAGACGCTCGCCTATGCCCATGACGGCACGCCGGCGCCGGTCCACGTCTCCTTCGACATGCGCATGCTGGCCGCCGAGGTGGGCGGCGACATCCTGGAGTCCCAGTTCCCCGACGCCGCGTTCGAATGCGTCGTCCCGCCGGGCTTCGAGGTCGTGGCCGATCGCGACCAGATCTATCGGGTGCTCGGCAACATCGCGCTGAACGCTTTTCAGGCCGGCGCCCGCCGGGTCGCCGTCTCGGCCCGGCGCACCGACACCGCGGCATTGATCGAGATCGCCGATGACGGCCCGGGCCTGTCGGCCAAGGTGCGCGAGAACCTGTTCCGGCCGTTCTCCGGCTCCGGGCGGGTCGGCGGCACGGGGCTCGGGCTTTCGATCGCGCGCGATCTGATGCGAGGCCATGGCGGCGGCGTCCGGCTGATCCGGACCGGCGAGAGCGGCACGGTCTTCGAGCTCACTCTGCCGTTGGAGGCGTATGCCAGCGAGCACCGGGGCGAGCACCGGGCGATCGGGTCCGGCTTCCGGCCACGGCTCGACGCCTGAACCGTCCGCCGCGGTGTGCCGGCCGGGTTCAGCCGGTCCGGCGGGCGGTGAAATGGAAGATGTGCCAGTGCTTCGGCCGGCCGCTCCGGGTGAGGGCGTCGTCCTCCTCCTCGCGGAAGAATTCGATCTCGAAGCCGGCGAACAGCGCCTCGGCCCCGGCGCTTGTGCGGAAGGTGATCGAGGGATCGCCGAACCACCCGTCGCGCTCGCCATAGAGCTGGCCGGCGAACCGTCCGCCCGGCGAAATCGCGCCCGTGATCCGGGTCCACAGCGCCGGGAAGGCCCCGGGCCGGCAGAGCGGCAGTGCGAAGCTCGAATTGATCAGGTCCGCGCGCGGGATTTCAGCATCCTCGAAGCGGCAGACCCTGGTGTCCAGCCGGCCCGTCGCCGGCAGGTCTCCACGCGCCCGCAACTCCTGGATCGCCGAGGCCTGCGCATCGATCGCCAGCACGCGCCAGCCCCGTCGCAGCAGTTCCACCGCGTCGCGCCCGCCGCCGCAGCCGAGGTCGACGGCGAACCCCGGCCCGGCCTCCCGATCGAAGGCGCCGAGCGCGCGGATCAGCGTCTCGCGCGGCGGCCGGGCGCCGGTCCTGGCGTAATAGGCGCGCCAGTCCTCGGCCGCGACGATCCGCCCGCCGCTCAAGCGCGCAGCCCTGGCGGCGGAAAATTGCCTGCCCGGCTGACCAACGCCGGGACCGGCCGGCCGAACTGCGCCTCGATCCAATGGGCGGTCTCGATCAGGGCATCGATATCCACGCCCGTCTCGATGCCCGAGCGCTCCAGCATGTAGACCAGATCCTCGGTCGGGATGTTGCCGGTCGCAGCCGGGGCGAAGGGGCAGCCGCCGATTCCGCCTATGCTGGCATCGAGCGCATCCGCGCCCGCCTCGACGGCGGCGAAGGCGTTGGCGAGGCCGGTGTTGCGGGTGTTGTGGAAATGCCCGCGCAGGCGGATGTCGGGCGCGATGCGGGCGATTTCGGTGAACATTTCGCGCACCTGAGTCGGGGCGGCAACGCCGATCGTATCGGCGATGCCGATCTCGAAAGCGCCGGCGCCGACGCACAGCCGCACCAGCTCGTGGACCCGTTCGGGCCGCACCTCGCCCTGGAACGGACAGCCGAAGGCGGCGCTGAGCGTCAGGCTGAACCGGATGCCCGCGGCCCGGGCGGCCCGGGCGATGTCCTCGAAGACCGCGATGCCCTGTTCGATGGTCGTGCCCTGGTTGCGCCGGGAGAATTCGTCCGAGGCGACGAGCGCGTAGTTCACCTCGCGGCAACCCGCCGCAACCGCCCGCTCGAAGCCGCGCAGATTGAGCACGAGGCCGATATAGGTGATGTCCTCGCGCGCAGGCAGCGCGGCCATCACCGCCTCGGCGTCGGCCATCTGGGGGACCCGCTTGGGGTTGACGAAGCTTGCCGCTTCCAGCCGGCGGATGCCGGCCGCGACCGCCTTGCCGATCAGCGCCACCTTGACCTCGGTGGACAGGATTTCTGGCTCGTTCTGCAGCCCGTCGCGGGCCGAGACCTCGATCAGCTCGATTCGGCGGGGCGGCATGGGCATCTCCCGGATCTCGGCTCGCGCGGATAACTCGCGCGGATAATCGGACAAGCTTCGCCGGTTCTCAATCGAATTCAAGGCGCGGCGTTGACACCCGCCGGGACCGAACGCAATGATTCCGCATGCATGCAGGGACCCGTTGATGGCTGGCCGGAACGAAGACCGTAAAGGACCGTTGAACGACCTCCGGGTGGTCGAGATGGGCCAGCTCATCGCCGGGCCGTTCTGCGGCCAGATCCTGGCCGATTTCGGGGCCGAGGTAATCAAGCTCGAGCAGCCCGGCTCGGGCGATCCGATGCGCGAATGGGGCTCGGAGAAGCCGCACGGCAAGGCGCTGTGGTTTCCGGTGCTGGCGCGCAACAAGAAGTCGGTCACGCTGAACGCACGCGAAGAAGAGGGCCAGGCGATCGTCCGGTCCCTGGTCGAGAAATCCGACATCGTGCTGGAGAATTTCCGGCCCGGCACGATGGAGCGCTGGAACCTCGGCTACGACGATCTCGTCAGGGTCAATCCGGGGATCGTCATGGTGCGGGTCAGCGGCTACGGCCAGACGGGGCCCTACGCCCGGCGCGCAGGCTACGGCGCGATCGGCGAAGCGATGGGCGGGCTGCGCTATGTGGTGGGCGATCCCGCCACCCCGCCGAGCCGGATGGGCATCTCGATCGGCGATACGCTGGCGGCCACGTTCGCCGCGCTCGGCGCGATGATGGCGATCCACAACCGGGAGCGCACCGGCCGCGGCCAGGTGGTCGACAGCGCGATCTACGAAGCGGTGCTGGCGGTGATGGAATGCCTGGTCACCGAATACGACATCGGCGGTTACGTGCGCGAGCGCACCGGCTCGATCCTGCCGATGATCGCACCCTCGAACGTCTACATGGCGGGCGACGGGCGGATGGTGCTGATCGCGGCCAACCAGGACACCGTCTTCAAGCGCCTGGCCGAGGCCATGAACCGGCCCGACCTTGCCGGGGACCCGCGCTATGCGAGCCATACCGCGCGCGGCGCCAACCAGGCCGGGCTCGATGGGCTGATCTCGGACTGGGCGGCCACGATGGACGCCGGCGCCCTGACCGAGCGCCTCAACGAGCACGGAATTCCCAACGGCGACATCTACCGCGCGCCCGAAATGCTTGAGGACGCCCACTTCAAGGCGCGCGAGGCGATCGTGCGGCTGATCGATCCGATCCTCGGCCCGATGCGTATGCAGAACGTCGCGCCGAAGCTCTCGGACACCCCGGGCGCGGTGCGTCGCACCGCGCCCGCGCTCGGCGAACACAACGAGGAGATCCTGGGCGGTCTGCTGGGGCTGGATGCGGCCACACGCCGGCGGCTGGCGGGTTCGGGCGTTATCTGAGACCGGCGCGACGCGGACCGCCACGGGAAGGCCGGCGGTCACTCGAGCGGCTTCATGATGTGTTCACGATAGCCCGGCCGTTCGGCGAGCCGATCGTACCAGCGGGCGAGGTTGTCATAGTCCTCGCGCACGATGTCCATGCTATACCAGCGATAGGCGGCGATGCCGACCGGGATGTCGCCCATCGTGAAGCTCTCGCCGGTCACGAACGACCGGCCGGCCAGGGCGCTGTCCAGAATACCGAACAGGACCGCCAGCCGGTCGCGCGCCACAGCGATCGCGGCCGGGTCGCGCCGCTCGGGCGGGGTGCGCACCAGCCCGCGGAAAACCACTCCCATCGACGGGCTCAGCGTCGAGATCTGCCAGTCCATCCAGCGCTCGGCATCGGCCCGCACGCGCGCATCGTTGGGCCACAACCCGCACGCGCCACGGGTTGCGGCGAGGTAGCGCAGGCAGGAATTGGACTCCCACAGCACGAAGCCGTCATCGACGATCGTCGGCACCAGCCCGTTGGGGTTGATCTCCAGATACGCGGGCCGGTCGTTGCCGCCGAACGGCCCGCCGATATCGCTGCGCTCGAAGTCCAGCCCCAGCTCGGCCGCGCCCCACAGCACCTTCTGGACGTTGGCCGAGGTCGCACGGCCGAGAATTTTGAGCATCACGCGAGCCCGATATCGACCACGTGCCTGATGAAAGCGGGCCGCGCCGAGACCAGATCGTACCAGCGCCGCAGATGGGGATTGTCCGCGCGCTCGATGTCGAGGTTGAACCAGCGATAGCTCAGGATGGCCGGCGGGATGTCGCCCATGGTGATCGCCTCGCCGGCGATATATTCGTTGCCGGAGAGATGGGCGTCGAGCATCGCCATCTTGGCGCCCCAGTTGACGCGGGCGTTCTCGATCCGCTCCGGATCGCGCTCCTCCGGCGGGGTACGGATCAGGCCGTGGAAGACCGGGACATGAGCCGGCGCCAGGGTGCCGAGCGACCAGTCCATCCACTGATTCGCCCGGGCGCGGGCCTTCAGGTCGGTCGGGTACCAGGCGCCCGCCGCGTGGCCGGAGGCGAGATAGCGCAGGCAGCTATTGGACTCCCAGATCACGAACCCGTCGTCGATCAGGGTCGGCACCAGGCCGTTCGGGTTGAGCGTCAGGTACTCGGCCCGGTCGTTGCCGCCATAGGGACCGCCGATGTCCTCGCGCTCGACCGGCAATCCGATCTCCTCGCACAGCCAGACGACTTTCTGGACGTTGGACGACGTGGCCCGGCCCAAGATCTTCAACATTGTTGGCTCCCCCAAGACGTTCGATGGATTAATCGAGACCGAGCAGCGCCGTCTTCAAATAGGCGCTTTCGGGCAGATAGGGATGGACCGGATGGTCCGGCGCCGCACCGCCGGCATGAAGAATGCGGCCGCTGCGCCCGGCATCGCGCAGCGCGCCGCGGACGGCCTCGGCGAAATGCGCCGCATCGACCTGGTGCGAGCACGAGGCCGCGAACAGGAATCCGCAGGGCGCGACCAGCCGGGCGGCCAGTCGGAACAGCTTGCGGTAGCCCTTGAGCCCGCTGGGCAGGTCTTTGCGCGACTTCACGAAGGCCGGCGGGTCGGCGATGACGATATCGAAGCGCCGGCCTTCGCCGGCGAAGTCTTCGAGCGTGCGAAATGCTTCGCCGCGAACGAACGCGCAGCGCACGGCGACGCCGTTCAGGCCGGCCGCCGCCCCGGCCAGTTCGAGCGCCGGCGCCGAGCGGTCGAGACAGGTCACCGAAGACGCGCCGGCGATCGCCGCCTGGATGCCGAACCCGCCGAGATAGCTGTAGACGTCGAGCACGCTGGCCCCGCCGGCCGCGAGCCGGGCCAGGCGCGCGCGGTTCTCGCGGTGATCGAAGAACCAGCCGGTTTTTTGGCCGGCGCCGGGATCGCACAGGAAGCGGGCGCCGTTCTCTTCGACCGGAATGGGTCCGTCGGTCGGGACGCCGAAATATCGGATTTCGGCCTCCAGCCCTTCCATCGACCGGGCGGCACTGTCGTTCTTGAGTACCACCGCGCGGGGCGCCAGCACGTCGTCCACCGCCTCCATCAGCGGCCCCGCCAGCCGGTCCATGCCGGCGGTGTTGAGCTGCAGGACGCAGACCTCGCCATAGCGGTCGAGCACCAGCCCCGGCAGCCCGTCGGCCTCCGACCAGGCGAGCCGGTAGTAGGGAGCCTCGAACAGCCGTTCGCGCAGGGCAAGCGCGGCGCGCAGCCGCGCGGCGAGGAACGCGCGATCGATCTCCGCCTCGGGATCCGCGGTCAACCGCCGCGCGCTGATCAGCGGATGAGGGTTGAACGTCGCGGCCCCGATGCCGCCGCCCGCGTGATCCCTGAGCGCGACGATCGTGCCCGGCGCGATCGCCTTGACCTCCCGGGTCATCTGGATCTCGTTGGAATACGCCCAGGGGTGGCCGGCCCGCATGCGCTTTTGACGCCCCGCCGCGAGGCGGACATCCGGGCGCCCGGTGGCCGCACCGGCGTCCGCGGGCGTTGCAAGATCGACCGTGATCATGGCGCGCAGTCTATCCGGCCCGGTCGCCGACCGCCACGCCTTCGCGCCGGGGATCGACGCCGTCCTCGATCCCGGCCGGCCCGTTGCGGTCGATGTTGCCGCGGACCGGACGGCATCGTGAGCCGGCAAGCGGGCAATCGACGGCATTTCGCAATCGTCCGAAAGGGTCTAAAAGACGATGTTGCGAAGCGGGCGCTGGGCGCCGTTGGGGCGGCGCCGCCGGATGGGTGACGAGAGGGTGACATGAGCGTGGCGACCCAACGCGATCGCATGACCGTTCCAGCGCTCCGCGGCCGCAAGGAAGGCACGCCGATCGTCGCCTTGACAGCCTATACCGCACCGCAAGCCAAGATGCTGGATCCCCATGTCGACATTCTGCTGGTCGGTGACTCGCTGGGCATGGTCGTCTATGGCTTGGACTCCACGCTCGGCGTGAGCCTGGAGATGATGATCGCCCACGGCGCGGCGGTCGTGCGCGGCTCTGCGCAGGCCTGCGTCATCGTCGACATGCCCTTTGCGAGCTACCAGGAATCGCCGGCCCAGGCCTACCGCAACGCCGCCCGGGTGATGGTCGAGGCCGGCTGCGCCGGGGTGAAGCTCGAAGGCGGCGCCGAGATGGCGCCGACCGTCGAGTTCCTGACCCGCCGGTCGATCCCGGTGATGGGCCATGTCGGGCTGATGCCGCAATCGGTCAACGCCTATGGCGGTTTCCGGGTGCAGGGTCGCGGCAACGACGATGCGCGCGCGATCCTCGCCGATGCGCGCGCCATCGCCGATGCCGGAGCGTTCTCCATCGTCATCGAGGGCGTGGTCGAGCCGGTGGCGCGCGAGATCACCGCCGTGGTCGCGGTCCCGACCATCGGGATCGGCGCCTCGCCGCATTGCGACGGCCAGGTGCTGGTGACCGAGGACATGGCCGGGCTGTTCTCCGACTTCACGCCGCGCTTCGTCCGCCGCTATGCGGAGCTCGGCGATGCGCTGTCCGCCGCGGCCGCGGACTACGCCCGCGACGTTCGCGAGCGGCGCTTCCCCGGGCCGGAGAATTGCTTCGGCGCGCCCAAGCGGGCCAGGCTCGCCTGATCCGACGGAAGCCGGGAACCGACGCCGGCCGCCGGGCCATGGAGGCCATGGAGATCGTCCGCACCTCCGGGAATGTACGCGCCGTGGTGCGCGTCTGGCGCGCGCGCGGCCTCTCCGTCGGTCTGGTCCCGACGATGGGCGCCATCCATGCCGGACATCTTGCGCTGGTCGAGGCGGCGCGGCGTGAGGCCGACCGGGTGGTGGTCAGCCTGTTCGTCAACCCCAGACAGTTCAGCCCAGGCGAGGATCTCGCGTCCTATCCGCGCGACGAAGCGGCCGATGCTGCGCTGCTGGCCGCCGCCGGGGCCGGCCTCTTGTTCGCACCGGGCCAGGCCGAGGTTTATCCGGACGGGTTCGGCACCACGATCGCCATCGGCGGGCTGGCCGAGCGCCTGTGTGGCGCCTTCCGTCCCGGACATTTCGCGGGCGTCGCCACCGTGGTTGCGAAGCTGTTCAACATGGTCGGACCCGATTTCGCCTGGTTCGGCGAAAAGGACTACCAGCAGCTCCAGGTGATCAGGCGCCTCGTCCGCGATCTCGACCTGCCGGTCGCGGTGCGCGGCGTGGCGACCGTGCGCGAGCCGGACGGCTTGGCGCTGTCCTCGCGCAACGCCTATCTGAGCCCGGCCGAACGCCGGGCCGCGCCGGCGCTTTATGCGTCGCTGACGGCGCTGTCGGAGGCCCTGGGCGCCGGCACGGGCGACGTTACGGGACAGATTGCGCGGGCGGCCGGGTCTTTGCGCGGCGCCGGGTTCGACCCGATCGACTACGTTGCCGTCGTGGATGCGGAGACAATGGACCCGCTGGCCGGCCCGATTTCCCGTCCGGGCCGGGCGCTGGCGGCCGCAAGGCTCGGCCGGGCGCGCCTGATCGACAACGTCGCAATCCTTCCGCGCGGCTTGATTGAGCGCGCTTGATCGACCGGGGTTTGTCCCCCCGGCCAGGCATGGGATACTCGCCCGCAGTTTCGGTAACGGGACGCGGGCAGATGTTCTACGACACCGACAAGAACGACCACGGGCTTCCCTATAACCCCTACAAGTCCATCGTCGTGCCGCGGCCGATCGGCTGGGTCTCGACGCTCGACCGCGAGGGGGCGATCAACCTTGCCCCGTTCAGCCAGTTCAACAACCTCGGATACGATCCGCCTTATGTGATGTTCGCGGCCGGCCAGAAGCCCGACGGCGCCCCCAAGGACAGCGTCGTCAACGCGATGGCCTCGGGCGAGTTCGTCTGCTCGATGGCGACCTATGCGTTGCGCGAGGCGGTCAACACGACCGCCCAGATGCTCGACGCCGATGTCGACGAGATGGCGTTCGCCGGATTGACTCCCGCGCCCTCGCGGCTGGTCGCCGCACCGCGGGTGGCGGAATCCCCGGTTCATCTCGAATGCCGGTTCCACGCCTCGATGGTGCTGCCCGGCCACGGGGTAGAGAACAATTCCCACGTCGTGGTCGGCCGGGTGCTCGGTGTCCACATCGACGACGATGCGCTTACCGCGGACGGCAAGCTCGACATCACGCGCATCCGGCCGCTGGCGCGGCTGGGATACTTCGATTACACTGCGGTGGAGTCGGTCTTTTCGATGGCGCCGGGCGGACCCAATGTCGAGGAATTCCGGCGCGGGCTGGCCGGCGCGGCGCGCGGCGCGGCCGAATAGCGCGCTCAGCGGACGTAGATATGGACCTCGTTGGAGGCCGCCTCGCCGCTGGTGACCGCCGACATCTGCACCCGGTCGAGCGGCATTCCCATGTTCGACAGTGTGCGCAGGACCGATTCGGCGTTGCGCTTGGAGGAATTGGCCGCCACCGTCGCCTCGGCCGGTGAGCTGCTGTTAGGCGCGACCGCGACGAGGTCGAAATTTGCCGCCGGGCGGCGTTCGAGCGCACGGCTTACCGCGTTATAGAGCGCCAGCTCGTAATCGACGTTGGGCCGGTCGAAGCGAATCACCACCAGCGGACGGCGCGGCGCCGCGCCCGACGGCCGGGCGCTTGACGCCGGTGCGGGGTACGCCGATGGCGGCGGCCGGGTCGCCGCCGGGGCCGCGGTCGAGAACGTGCGGTTCGTCAGGCTGTTTCCCAGAAGCTCGCCGTTCTTGATCGCCAGCGACAGGGTGGTGAGGTTGGCGCGCTCGCTGGCAAGGTAGGTCGTCTGGCGGTTGACGTCCACGCTGAGTTCGTTCAGCAGGCGGTCGATCAGCACCACCGTGCGGTTGACCTCGTCCTCCAGGATCGCGAGCTGGCGATGATCCTCGTCGACCGCGCCGGTCAGCCCGTAGGTCGCGCGCGTGGTCTCCAGCAGATAGGCCGACAGCGTGGAGGTGTTGGCGACCTCGTTGGCCAGCAAGTTGAGCTCGGCAATATCGTTATCGATGGCCGCAAGCAGCGTCTGGGCGGCGTTCCACTGGTTGATCAGCGTCGGGTTGCCCGGCGTCGTGCCGACCTGGAGCCGCGCGTTGATGGCCGCGATCCCGGCGTGATACCGGGTCGAGTTGTTGAGCGTCTGGTCGCGCATCTTCTGCAGCAGCGCATTCTGCTGGCGCAGCGAGCCCTGCAGCCGCTCGAGCTCCGCGCGCACCTGGGAGACCTTCTGTCCGACGAAAGTTCCGGTCGTCTGGCCCGGGGTAACCGTCGGCGGCACGAAGTTCGTCGAACCGAGCTGCGGCGGGGCCGGCGTCGGCGGCGCGGCCGCGCGCGCCGGCGACTCGTCGAGCCACAGCTCGTCCCCAGGCAGCGAGCACCCCTGCACCGCAAACACGGCGCAAAGAGAAATCGCCACCATTCCGGTTCTTGTCATGGCGCTCGGCGTTTCCTTTAGGCAATTCTTGGGGAATACGGCGCAACAAATCTCGCCAAGCCCTTGGGACCAGGAGCGATTTCCGCCACGCATCCAGTCCACATCGGATCTTACTGGAAGCCCTGTGGCCTCACAAGCGCTTTTCCCTTCCGAACCTGCGGACAGGCCCGGCCGCCGCGCAGGCCAAGGTGTTGCACAGGCCAAGGCGTTGCGCATGTCGGGGCAAGCCTGTATATCCGCTCGCATCTGCGCGCCCGTAGCTCAACTGGATAGAGCACCTGACTACGGATCAGGAGGTTGGGAGTTCGAATCTTCCCGGGCGCGCCATCTCAATCGATCGCCCGGAGATCATTCGCCGGGCGGTCCGGGCGGGTTCGCCGAGGCGGCAACTTTGCCGGTATCGCGAAACGCCGCCTTCGTGTTAGGATCCGCCGTGTTAGGATCCGCGTCCTGCCGCAAACGGGCGCCTGCCGCCGGCAGGACGCCCGACACCCCGAAAAACCGGCTGATCTCCTTGGACACCAGCGGCGGCCACATGTTTCTGAACGACCTGCTGCCTTTGAGGCCGTTATTCCGGGACGTGTGTCGTTTCGCGCCGGCGGGCGTTTCCCTGGCGCTGGTTCTGATGATCCTGACCAGCCTGTTCACGGGGGTCGGCATATTGTTGATCATC
The DNA here is from genome assembly GCA_965202905.1 of Alphaproteobacteria bacterium. Taxonomy (GTDB): domain Bacteria; phylum Pseudomonadota; class Alphaproteobacteria; order MPNO01; family MPNO01; genus CAYFYS01. The sequence continues at coordinate 3,252,811 of OZ241868.1, forward strand.
CCGCTCATCGGCGCCGTGGGCGTCGACCTGGGAGAAACCGTCGGCGCCGCGTCGTCCAGCATCGCCGGCCAGGTATCCGGGGCGACCGCCGGCCTCGGCCTGAGTCTCAGCCTGGGCGGCGTGCTGACCCTCTATGTGCTGTTGATCGCCGGCGTCGCGACGCTTCGCTACGGACAGGCGGTTTTGAGCGACAAGCTGAGGCGGTCTTTCGTCCTGGAGATCAGGCGGGACCTCTACAGCAAGCTGATGGACGCGCAATGGCGCTATGTGAACGAGCAACGCCAGGCGGATTTCGTTCGCCTGGTCACCGTCCAGGTGACGTCGATCGGCTCTGCCATCCATCAGAGCGTCCAGCTACTCAGCCAAATCGTGCTGGTGGCGGTCTATCTGGGCCTCTCCGTGCTCCTTTCCCCCTCGTTGACGGCGCTGGCGGTGCTGTGCTCCTTCGGCTTGGTGGCCGCCATGTTTCCGTTGAACCGCCGGATCCACGGCAGCGGTCAGATCGGGTTGCACGGCAGCCGGGAGATCTTCTCCAACGTGGTGGAACAGATCTCCAGCATCAAGGTCATCAAGAGCTTCTCCGCGGAGCGCCCGTTTCTGGAGCGAGTCGTCCGCGCCAGCGCCCTGCTGGAAGAGCAGCAGGTGCGCATGACGCGGTTCGTCTCGCTGACCCGGTTGGTCAATCTGACCAGCGCCGCCCTGATCTTCGCCGTTCTCTTCTACGTCTCCATTCAGTGGATTCGGCTGCCGACATCGAACATCGTTCTCATCCTGTTCGTATTTTCCCGTCTGATGCCCCAGGTGTCCGCGATCCAGTCCACGGTGCAGAGCCTCATCCACATGGCGCCGATGTACACGGATGTGCTGGAACACACCGCCGCGCTTGCGGCGCACCGGGAACCGCCGGCGGACGCGGACGCGAACGCGGCGCCGGAGTTCCAGGACAGCATTGAACTGATACAGGCCGGCTATCGCTATCTGGACAAGCCCGAGCCCGTCTTTGCCGGCGTGAATCTGCGCATCGCCTGCAACGAGACCGTCGCGCTGGTGGGTCCGTCGGGGATCGGCAAGTCGACGCTCGCCGACATCATCGCGGGGCTGATCTCCCCCACCATGGGAGAAATGCGGGTCGACGGCCGGGCGATCGACGACCGCAACCGCCGCCGCTGGCGGAGCCAGGTCGCCTACGTCACCCAGGACGTGCTGCTGTTTCACGACAGCATCCGCGAGAACCTGTCCTGGGCGTCCCCCGCGCCGCCGACCGAAGCGGAGCTTTGGGACGCCCTGCGCCATGCGGCGGCGGAGGGGTTCGTCCGGTCTCTGCCGAAGGGTCTGGATACGACGATCGGCGACCGCGGCGTCAAGCTCTCGGGGGGCGAACGCCAACGGCTGGCGCTGGCGCGGGCGCTGTTGTCCAAGCCCAGGCTGCTGATACTCGACGAGGCCACCAGCGCCCTGGACCAGGCGAACCAGCGCGCGATTCGGGACGCTCTCGTCGGGCTCCAGGGCAAGTTGACCATGGTGATCATTGCCCACGACGAAACGACCATCGCCCATGTCCGCCATCGGCTGGACCTGTCCGCGCTGGCCTGATCCGGAGATCCGCGCATGCACGCCACCTCGCCGTTCGACGGCCTGTCCGCCGGCCTGCGCCTGGGCATCGGGGCCGGCGAGCCGGACGCCGACGCCGACGCCCTGTCACGGGTCGAAGACTGGAGCACGGTGGTCGCGCTGGCGCGGCGCCACGGCGTGGTCAGCCTCCTGGTCAAGGGCCTGCGAACCGACGCCGGTCCGGATATCGAGCCGCGGCTCATCGCGCTGCATCGCCGGACGGTTCGACGCGGCATGCGTCAGTTCCAGGGGCTGAAGCAGGCTGCCGATACGCTGGCCGCCGTCGGCGTTCCCTGCCTGGTGCTCAAGGGCCTGCCGCTCAGCCAGCGGATCTACGCCCATCCGTTCGTCCGGGACCCGAACGACATCGACCTGCTCGTGCCGCCGGCGGCGTTTCGGGACGCCGAACGCGCGCTGTGCGGACACGGCTGGGTACGGGTCAAACCGAACTTCCCGGCGACCTCGGCGCGGATGCGCTGGTACAGAAGGTTCGTCAGCCAGAGCACCCTCAACGGGCCGGGCGGGGGCCTCGATCTGCACCACCGCCTGTCGCATAACCCGCGTTATTTCGACGTGCCGTTCGAGCGGCTTTACGACGGCGGCGCGGTGACGACGATCGGCGAATCGGGTTTCGCGACTCTGGGGGAGGACCACCTGTTCGCCTATCTGATCTCCCACGGCGCGCGTTCGCTGTGGCACCGGCTGAAGTGGCTGAGCGATATCGCCGCGTTGATCGCCGGCATGGAGCCGGATCGGTTCCAACAGGAAATTGCCCGGTGTCGGCAGGCCGGGCTGGAAATCGCGCTCGCCGCAACGTTGCAGCTCTGTCTGGAGATTTTCCATGTCGGGCCGCCGGCAGACGCCAGGGCGCGGCCGGCGTTCCTCGCCCGCTGCGCGCGACGCGCCTTGGCGGGCGGCGATCGCGCCCATCTCTACAGCACCCCGACCGGGAAAGCCGCCGTTCTCGCCCTCAAGCCGGATGCCGGCTTCGTGCTACGCGAAACGGCGCATCTCGTTTGCCAAGTCCTTTACGACCTGCTGCGCTGGTCGCTGCGGCGGACCGGTGAACAAAAACCGCGGGCCTGAGTCGTCAGAACCGGCCGGTTATCCGAAACCGAAAATCGTGTCTTGGTGTGAATTTGTAACGCGGTTTCAGCGCTGTATGCGCGCCACAATCGCTGAGGTCAATTCGACGCGTTCATCGCAGATTTCGAAAAGCTCGCGGCTCGGACGACAATCCGGAGAATTGCTTCCATGCCAAAGCGTGACAAGCACACCTTCTCGCTTGACCGCCTCAACGGCAGGGATGAGATCGCTATCCCCGCTGAATAGCACGACATTTGTTATGGTGTGCTTACTGGCGAGAAGCGCCATATCCACCCCGACCATGCAGTCCACACGTTTTTGGACGAAGATCGGATTGCCGTTTGCATCCACACCCCGATTAACCAACCTCCCCAACCGCACCTCGAATCTCGGAAGATACTTCAGTGCTGTGATAAATCGATGCTTGGATGCATAGCGCAATCTCTCCTCGTCCGTGGGCGGGTTGCTCTGATACGGCATGCAATTGTAATAATAGGCGCGAAGCAACTGATCCTGCCCTGCCATCTCATTGGACAGCTTGGCAAAATCAGCTGCATGTTGGCGTGGTCGTATTGCAGGACCTTGTCTACATACCCTGCATCCAGGAAGATCGCCGCCACACCCATTTGCGAAGGACCTCCTGCGCTCCCACCAAGGTTGCTGAGATCTGGCAGAAAAAAAGGGCGCAACGCAACGTCGCGCGCCCCAGTTCATACCTTACCCTCCATGCCCGAGGGAAAGGAGGGGTCCATAGCTTATTCCTATAATAGGGTTAGTCTGAGGGTGTGTCAAGGATAATTATAGGGAGTTAATTTCGAGGTGCCTTTTTTGTAAGGCCCGCGCGGCCCCGGCTTCGGCACCTCCGCGTCGATCAACGCTACGATGTCTTCCATGATCCACAGCCGCCGATGTGACCGACCGGCTTTGGGATGCGGCTGGTGGACGAGGTAGCCCCGGCGTCTAAGAAACGCGGTCCTTACGAGAAAAGAGTTTCAAACTGAGACTCTCGAAACCGGCAAGCCCTGGACACGACATGCCGGGTGCCCGGCCCGATGCGGGCGCAGGACTCGTCAGAGCGTTCGGCGGGCGGTCATCGGTCGGCGCCGTCCTGGCGCGGGCTCGCGCGGATGAGCCCGAGCTCGCGGGCCTCCGCCAGGAAGCCGAGCACATCGGTGCGGCAGGTGTCGGGATCGATGTCGTCGTATTCCGCGCCCAGCGCGGCGCACAGCTCGGCCACGGTGGGGCGGGTTTCGATCAGGGACCAGATACGGGCCGCCGTCTTGTCGAACTCGTAGTAGCGGCCCATGTCGGCGTCCATCATCACGATGGCGTCGTCGAGATCGGTGAAGACGATGTCGTCGTTGCGCTCGACGACGGAATTCAAGTCGATGTCCAAATCAGCGTCCAAAGAGGCGTACTCCCGCTTCCGCCGCCGCGCGGCCCCAGGTTCGCAGCAATCTTACACCCGGCCCCCGATCGTGTCGAGCGGGTAGTGTCTCAGTTTGAAAAGCTGCGGCCCCGGCTTGGGTCTCGATCTCTCCCCCGCCGACCGGGCGGCGCCCGCCCGACGACTTCGATTCCAGACGTCCCATGGAGGGGCGGAGGGGGTGGAGGGGCGGAAAGCCTCAGAAGTCGAGAAACCGCATCGCCGTGAGCGCCCGGTAGGCAAAGGGTTCCCCGGCCGGCCAGCCATCCTCCAGGCAGGTCAGCAAATGCGGCATGTCGACATAGCGCGCCCGCGAGGGCGCCGCCGCGCGACCGGCCAACTCGCGGTGGAGCACCGGCAGCGTCTCGATCACGCTCCCCCGAAAACCCGCGAAACGCACCGGATCACGCTTGTCGGTGTACCAGCACACCTCCGGCGGCAGCACCGTGCGAAGGGCGTGGCGCATCACCCAGCGGCTCCAGCGCCCCTGACGAAACTGCTCCGGCGGCAGCCCCAGGACGAACTCCATCAGACGACGGTCCAATAGCGGGTAGCCGTACTCGATGCCGCGACGCGACCCCTCCAGCGCCCAACCTTCCATGCGCTCGCACAGATGACCCAGCCCGATCAGGCTACACTGCCTCTGCCGAACGCCTCTCGTCCCGAGGTCGGGCGGGCGCAGCTTGAACCGACGCGCGAGATCCGGATGCGCGAAAGAGCGCTGCGGAGGCGGCGCGGTGCGCTCCGAATCCAAAGCGCGACGGATGGCGAGTTCCATCCCGAACGGCAGCAAGGGCAGAACGACCGCCGACAGGGCGTTCTTCGCAGAAGACCGGTGCGCGCGAAGCGCCCGCCACAGCCGGATGAAGCGACCGCCGAGCAGCAGTTCCTGGTAATAGCCGCGACCGCCGTAGGACGCGCATTCATCGCCACCCCAGCCCGAGAGTATCCGACGCACCCCGCGCGCCGCCGCAGCCCGCTGGACCGACATCTCGTGCAGCAGCGTATCACTGCCCCACTCCCGTGCCCCGTCCTGGCGCAGCCACGCCTCCACATCGGCCCCGGTGGGCGCGCACCAGACCAACGGCGTCTCCGCCCGGCTCGCCGTCGCCTCGACGAGGCGATACTCGTCGGCGTTCGCATCATCCTCCCCGGCCGTCCCCGACGGCGGCGCCGGCTGCCACGCGAACGCCGTCGGCGGCGGCTCCCCCCGGCGGCGCAACTCCTCGGCCGCGAGCACCGTGATGCTCGACGAGTCCAGCCCGCCGCTCAAATGCGCCCCCACCGACCCCGCCGCAGCCCCGCGCAGGCAGTCCCCCACCGCCTGCCGGTACAGCGCGAGAAAGGTCTGCGAACGGTCGTCGTCCGAGGTCGGCGCGACCGACGGTGCGGCCTCCGGCCGCCACCAGCGCTCGATGCGCAACGACTCCGGCTCCACGGCCAGCATATGGCCCGGCGACAGCCGCTTCACGGCCCGGAAACAACTGCGATCCACCGGCATCCGGACCTTCGGCGACAGCAGCCCCGCCACCACCTCCTCGTCCAGCGCGTCCGGCACGCCGGGCGCGGCGAGCACCGACCCGACGGCGCTCCCGAAGACGAACCGCTCGGCGGTCAGCGCGTAGTGGAAGGCGCGCGCGCCGACATGGTCACGGGCGCAAAACAGGGTGCGACGGCGGGCATCCCACACCGCGAACGCGTAGTCGCCGAACAGATGCGACGGGCAGTCGCGCCCCCAGCGCGCATACGCCCCCAGGATGAGCGCGCTGTCGGACAGCGACTCCACGTCGCGCAGGCCGAGCGCGCCCGCCAGGGCGGCCCGGTCGTCGAGGCGGCAATCCGCCACCACCGTCAGCCCGGCCTCACGGTCCTCCGACCGCAGGTCCTCCGCACCCGACAGGCCGACCGCCGGGTCCGGCCGAAGCTGGCCGGCATCCGCCGGGGAGGCCGCCGCCGCCCCGCCGCCCCGCCGCGCGTAAAAGCCCGAGATCATCGGCGACCGGCGCTCGTCGGATCGGCCGGCGGAAAGCGCGGCGCAAGCTCGGGACGGATGCGCAGGCCGCAGGCGGTGTAGCTGTCGGTATTCATGGGCCGTATGTCGGGACAGGTGGAGCGCGCGGATCGTGGATCATATCCCCGGTCGCGGCGCGAAAGCAAGCCGCGGCCGACCCGGTTGCGCGCGCCGCCTGCCGCGACTAGAAGCGCGCGGGAGGCTGGGACCGCTCTGCCCGCCCCGCCCCGTAACGCGAGGACAGATCGAATGCGCGACAGGAACGAAGGGCCGCCGCTGTCCATCGGGTCCGCCGTCCGGTTCATCTACCGGGGCAAGACGATCCACGGACATGTTCTCGAGCAGCAGGGACGGCGACGCTTCGCGAAGGTAATCGACGCCGAACAACGGACCTGGAGGGTCCCGGAAGCGGTGTTGACGGCCTCCGGAGAAGCCCGGCGCGCCACGATGGTGACGCACCACGACGAGGCCCGCGCCGCTTGGCGCGTGGGCGACGAGGTGACGTTCTCGGGCGCCGGCGGATCGCCGCGCAGCGAGATGCTGCGCGGCAAGATCGTGAAACTCAACCCCAAGAAAGCGAAGGTGCGTTGCGGGGACGCCTGCTGGGCCGTCCCCTATGCCCTGCTTCACGCTACCGAGGGGAAGAACGCGCGGAACGGCGCGGAGCGTCTGAACGCCGTCGCCGCGATGGCGCGGGTCGATGGACGGGCACGGGCTCTCGGACTGGACCCTCGCCTTCGTCGAGGCCGGCAGACGCCTTGGCGATTGCAGTTTTCGGGACCGCATGATCCGTATCAGCCGTGCCCGTGCCCTGGACGGCAGAAATGAACAGGTCCGCGACACCGTGCTGCACGAGATCGCGCACGCGATCGCCGGCCCCGAGGCGGGCCACGGGCCGCTGTGGAAGGCCACCGCGCGGCGGATCGGCGCCACGCCGAGGGCCCGGGCCTGTGAGAGCGAGGCCGGCTGAGATCGCACCGGCGTTGCCTCTGGTCTGCGCTTCACGCCGGTGGTTTGCGCTTCGCGCCGGTGGTTTGCGCTTCGCGCCGATGCGAGGCACGCTGGACCGGGAGAGGGTTCCGCATGGGGAATCCTGATCTTGCGGGAGACTGTCATGGCCGATGCTGCGGGTCCGGGAAAGATCGACGTTCACCACCATTTTTACCCGCCAGAGTATCGCTCCGTGATGGGTAAGTACGGGCAGTTGCCCGAGGTTAAGAGCTGGACGCTGGAGCGCACGCTGGAAGAGCTCGACCGGAACGGCGTCGATACGGCGCTGCTGTCGCTGTCGCCGCCCGGCGTCCATCGGGGCGCGGCCGAGGAGATCCGGACGCTCGCCCGGACGGTCAACGAGCACGCGGCGGCGCTGCGCGCCGGGCGGCCGGAGCGGTTCGGCCATTTCGCGACGATCCCGATGCCCGACGTGGATGCTTCGATCGCCGAAATCGCCTACGCCCTGGACACGCTCAAGGCCGACGGGGTCCAGCTCTGGACCAGCTATGGCGACCGCTGGCCGGGCCATCCCGACTTCGATCCGCTGTTCGACGAGCTCAACCGGCGGAACGCGGTCGTCTTCCTTCATCCGCTGGAGCCCGATTGCTGCGCCGGGCTGATCGACTGGGTGCCGCCGGCGCTCTGCGAGTTCACCGCCGACACCACGCGCTGCGTGTTCAGCCTGCTGTTCAGCGGCACGCTGGCGCGCTGCCCCGACATCCGGTTCCTCCTGTGTCATTCGGGGTCCTCGGTGCCGATCTTCGCCGGGCGCGCCGAGGTCATGGGGTTCGAACGCGCCTTCGCCGGGAAGCTGCCCAACGGCATCCATCACGAGCTTCAACGGCTTCACTACGATGTCGCGCTGGCCGCCAACCGTCCGGCGCTCGCCGCTCTGTTCAGCTACGTATCGGCCTCTCAGGTGTTGCTCGGCACCGACTATCCGTTCGGCGACACGGCCGCCACCCTCCGCGGCCTCGCGGCATTCGGCCTCGACGAGAACGATCTCGACGCCATCCGCCGCGGCAACGCCGAGCGCCTCGTTCCCCGCCTCCGGCAACCCGCTACGCTGGCCCCGCCGCACGATCGCCCATGACGGTCCCCGGCAAGTCAGGCGACGATTGCGGGAGGACCGCCTTTCACCCCGTCTCTAACCGGCACGTTCCACCGGCCGCGGGATGATGAAGATCTGTCCCGGGTAGATCAGGTCCGGGTCACGGATCTGGCGTCGGTTCGCCTGGTAGATCACCGTGAACTGAACCCCCCGGCCATAGGTCCGCCGGGCGATCCGCCACAGGCTGTTGCCCGGCTGGACGAAGACCACCGTGCCGCGCGGCAGGTCGCCGAACGGCCCGGCGCGCGAGAACGGCGATTCGATCCGCGCGACAACGGCGCCGTCACGGTCGATCTGATCGACCCGCAGGCGGTAGCTTCCGGGCTCGACGGTCTCCAACGGGGCGAGCCGCCATTGGCCGGACTCGTCGGCTTCGGCGCCGCCGACGGGCGTGTTGTCGATATAGATCTGCACGCGCGCGCGCTCCGGCGCGCGGCCGCTGATCTCGACCCGACCCTTCTCGTCGTAATCGACGGTATCGAGCTTCAGATCGGACGCCTCCGGCCCGGTTCGGCCCGCGGACGGTCCGGCGGCGGACGCGACGTCCGGCGGGGTCGGCCCCGCCGGCTTGCGCGGACGCGCCTGCGACGGACCGATCTTCGGCTTTTGCAGGACCCGGACGCCGCCAGTCCCGGTGCGCGGCACCGCAAGCGCGAGCGCGCCCGATTCGCTCCGGCTCGGCCGCCCCGCGATGTCCTTGCCGGCCTCGGGCACGATCAGGAGGATTTTGCGTCTGGACGGCGCGCTGGGGGCGTTCTTGTCCGCGCCGTCGCGGCTGGCGAGCGTCAGTTCATGGGCGCCCGGCGTCAGCGGCGCGCCCGGCAGCATCGCCCAGTGGCCTCGCTTGTCAGCGCGGGTCCGGCCGAGTTCGGTCGCGCCGTCGGAAACTACCACCTCGGCATTCGGCGCGGCGACGCCGGCCACGACGACATCGCCGGCCGGGTTGACCCGGACAACGTCGAACTCCGGCGTCACCTGCACCTTTTGCGCCTGTGCCGAAGCCGGCGGGTGCGCCTGTGCCGAAGCCGGCGGGTGCGCCTGTGCCGAAACCGGCGGGCGGGCGGGCGGCTTGGCGAGACTCTCGGGCGTCGGGTTCGAGCCAGACCCGGCGAGTCTCGCAGGGGCGGTTCGCGCCAATGGGCGCTGCGGCGCCGGATTGGCGGGCTCGTTGCCCGCAAGATCATGGCGAAGTTCGCCTACCTGGGGGCGCTGCGGCGGCGGATTGGCAGGCTCGTTGCCCGAGGCCGGGGCGCGGCGCGCGGCCGGAACCGGTCCGGGTGCGACCTGGGTATCGACGGACTCGGTGCGCGCGGCGGGGGTGCGCTCGGGGCGTTCGGCGCGCGCCTGCGGCCGGATCGGCTCTTGCTCGCTCATCCGGTTCGTTCGGTCCCCGCTCGGCGGGCGTTCGCCTCCATCCAGATACATTATGCCCAGAGCGGCCGCGACGATCACTGCACCCAAGGCGCCAAAGAATACGAGCTTGTTCACCTTAACTTCCCGACCCGGCCGCCGTCGCCGCTCTGAATCGAGGGTAAACCCAACCAGGACGGGTTGCAATCGACGGCCGCGGGCGACGGGCGCGGTGCGTCAATCCCCGGGCGTGATCTCGTTCTCGACCGGGGGCAATGCGCGCAGATAGGCGACGATCGCCGCGATGTCGGCCTCGGTAAGCCTGCCGGTGCCGTGCTCGATCACATCGGCCATCAGCGCGCCGGCGAAGTCGCCGTCGGGGTCCATGCCGCTGTTCAGATAGGTCGCAAGCTCGTCCTCGCTCCAGTTGCCCAGACCCGTCCTGCCGTCGGGGGTGAGGTTCGGCGTCGCCTCGCCCTCGGGTCCCTCGGCGGCGCCGGCAAGCCAGAGCGCGTGGTCCAACCCGCCCAGCGCGTTGCGGCCGGTATGGCACTCGCCGCAATGGGCCAGCGCCTGGACCAGATAGGCGCCGCGGTTCCATTGCGCCGACTTGCCGGGGTCCGGCCGGTACGGGCCGGGCTCGAAGAACAGCCATTTCCAGAACACTTGCAGGAACCGCCAGCCGAACGGGAAGTCCACCGCGTGCGGCCGGTTCGCCCGGTCGACCGCATCGAGGCTCATCAGATAGGCGTACATCGCCGCCAGGTCGGAATCGCTCACCCCGGTGAACGCGGTATAGGGGAAGACCGGGAAGTAGTGGGAGCCGTCCGGCGCCACGCCCCGGCGCATCGCCCGGACGAAATCCGCTTCCGACCAGGCGCCGATGCCGTGGGTGCGGTGCGGGGTGATGTTGGGCGCAAAGAACATGCCGAACGGCGTCTTCAGCGCCGCCCCACCGGCATAGGCCGGCCCCCTGGCCTTGAGATCGGTGTGACAGCTCAAACAGCCGCCCGCAGCAACCAGATAACGGCCGCGCGCGATGTCATTGGCGGCGATGTCATTGGCAAACGCGGGGGCGGACGCCGGCGGCGCTCCGCAGACCGCCGCCAGGACGCAAAGCGCCGCGGCCGCCCGACGGGCGGGGCGAAACCCAGCGCCCAACGAGCGAACCCGCCCGGGGCTATCTCGGACGTTTCTGCCGGAACTCCCGATGGCAGCCGGAGCAGCCGATCTTGCCCATGGCGCCCATCGCGGACTTGATCTTTGCCTTGTCGCCGGTTTCCGCGACCGCCGCGAAGGCCATCGCCTGCTGCCGCAGGTCTTCCGAGGCGGCCGTGAAATCGTCCCAGCGTTGCCAGATCACGGCTTTGGCGCCGGACTTCTCCAGGCCGATGTCCTCGGTGGCGGTGCCCTTGGGGAAGAAGGCCGGGATCCTGGACGCGGCCGCGGCGATCGCCTGGCCGCGCAGCACCACATCGGCTGCGGCGCCGGCGCGCTTGCCGCCTTTGAGGAAGCCGCCGATGGCTTTCATGTGGGCGCTGAGCTGCTTCATCGCCGCCTGCCGGACGGCCACGGGGTCCTTCGCGCCCGCGGCGGAGGCGGCCATCGGCGCAAGCGCGACCGCGACGCCCAGCACAACGCCGGCGATCGCCGCCTTGGACATCCCTTCGACCATCGTACCCCTCCTGTCATGTCGTTCTCCAAGCCAGCTTTCCCGGATTGGCCCGAGGCGTCAAGCGGTCGGGCCGCGCGAATTTCCGTGTCGCCGGGTTGCGGGCCGGGCGCCGCTATGGTTCGATCCGCCACGCCGATCCTCGCCGGAGCAGCCATGACCGCCATCCAATCCGTCAGCGTATTTTGCGGCTCCTCGCCGGGGAATTCGGAACGCTACCGCCAGAGCGCGGCGGAGCTCGGCCGCGGCCTTGCGGAGAACGGCATCCGCATCGTCTACGGCGGCGGCGGGGCGGGCATGATGGGCGCGGTGGCCGACAGCGCGCTCGCCGCCGGCGGCGAGGTCGTGGGCGTGATCCCGACCTTTCTGGTCGAGCGCGAGCTAAGCCACAACCGGTTGAGCGAAGTGCACACCGTGAGCACCATGCACGAGCGCAAGCAGTTGATGTTCGAGCTCAGCCACGCCGCGTGTGCGCTGCCGGGCGGACTCGGGACCCTGGACGAGGTCATCGAGCTGGTCACCTGGCGCCAGCTTGGCCTGCACGCAAGACCCATGATCGTCATCAGCACGGACGGCTACTGGGACCGGCTCCAGGCGCTCGCCGAGGCGGTGATCGACAGCGGGTTCGCGCAGCCGTCCGCGCGGGAGCTGATGCGCTTCGCGCCCGACCCCCGGTCGGCCATCGAGGCGCTGCTGCGGGTCGTTCCGGAGCGCGAGGCGGCGGCGGCGAAGCGCCTCTGAGCGCGGATCCCCGGCCGCCGGCTTGCGCTTGGCGGGCGCGGTGTTATGGTGCTGTCGAATCCGGAACGGATCATTGCTGCAGGTCCGATGCGGGCCCCGAGGTGCCGCAGGATCGGAGGAGCGGAAGCTATGAGCAAAATCAAAGTCGCCAACCCCATCGTCGAAATGGATGGCGACGAGATGACCCGGATCATCTGGCAATTCATCAAGGACAAACTGATCCTGCCGTATCTCGATGTCGAGCTGATCTATTTCGACCTCGGGATCGAGTCGCGCGATGCGACCGAGGACCGGATCACCGTCGATTCGGCCAACGCGACCAAAGAGCACGGTGTCGCGGTCAAGTGCGCGACCATTACGCCGGACGAGGACCGGGTCGAGGAGTTCGCCCTCAAGCGCATGTACCGCTCGCCGAACGGCACGATCCGCAACATCGTCGGCGGTACGATCTTCCGCGAGCCGATCGTGATCGAGAACATTCCCCGGCTGGTGCCGGGCTGGACCCAGCCCTTCGTCATCGGCCGCCACGCCTATGGCGATCAGTACCGGGCGACCGACTTTCTCATCCCGGGACCCGGCAGGCTCACGATGACCTTCGAGCCCGCGGGGGGCGGCGAGCCGGAGATCCGCGAGGTGACGACCTTCGAGGACAGCGGCGTCGCGCTCGGCATGTACAATCTCGACGAGAGCATCCGGGGCTTCGCGCGCTCGAGCTTCAACTACGGGCTGGATCGCGGGTGGCCGGTCTACCTGTCGACCAAGAACACGATCCTGAAGGCCTATGACGGCCGGTTCAGGGACCTGTTCCAGGAGGTTTTCGACAAGGAGTTCGCCGACAGGTTCAAGGCCGCGAATATCGGCTACGAGCACCGGCTGATCGATGACATGGTCGCCCAGGCGCTGAAATGGTCCGGCGGTTTCGTCTGGGCCTGCAAGAACTACGACGGCGACGTGCAGTCCGACACCGCGGCCCAGGGCTTCGGCTCGCTGGGGCTGATGACCTCGGTGCTGATGACCCCGGACGGTCGGACCGTTGAAGCCGAGGCCGCCCACGGCACCGTCACCCGGCACTACCGGCAGCACCAGCAGGGCCAGGAGACCTCGACCAACCCGATCGCCTCGATCTTCGCCTGGACACGCGGGCTCCACTACCGCGGCGCGTTCGACGACACGCCCGATGTGGTACGCTTCGCCGAAACCCTGGAACGGGTCTGCCGCCAGACCGTCGAGGCCGGGTTCATGACCAAGGACCTCGCCGTCCTGATCGGGCCGGACCAGCCGTTTCAGACCACCAATCAGTTCCTCGACAAGCTGGACGAGCGGCTGACGGCGGCGATGGGCTGAGGCCGGGCCGGCTCAGCCGGCGCCCGCGCGCTCGGCCAGCGCCGCCTCGATCCGATCGAGCGCGGCCTGCGCGGCGCCGCCGTCCGGGCCGCCAGCCTGGGCCATGTCGGGCCGCCCCCCGCCGCCCTTGCCGCCCAGGATCGCCGCCCCCGCGCGCACCAATGCGACGGCGTCGAAACGCGCGGTGAGGTCCTCGGTCACGCCCACCACCAGAGAGGCCTTGCCGTCATCGACGGCGACCAGTGCGATGACGCCCGAGCCGATCCGCTTCTTCAGGTCGTCGACCATCGCGCGCAGTTCGCGGGCCGGCACGTCCCGGACCAGCCTGCCGGAAAAGGCGATGCCGGCGACGGTCCGCGACGGCGCGGCCGCCTCGCCGTCGCCGCCGGTGGCGAGCTTGCGGCGGGTTTCGGTCAGTTCGCGTTCGAGCCGGCGGCGCTCGTCGATCAGCGCGTCGATGCGCGGGGGCAGTTGAGCGACGCTGACGCTCAAGGCTGCGCTCGCTCTCGACAGGAGATCTTCCTGCTCGGCGATGTAGGCGATCGCGGCGGCCCCGGCGACCGCCTCGATCCGGCGAACTCCGGCCGCGACCGCACTCTCGCCGACGATCTTGAACGCACCGATGTCGCCGGTGCGCACGACATGCGTGCCGCCGCACAGCTCGACCGAGTAGCCCGAGTCCCTCTCGCCTCCCATGGCGACGACGCGGACTTCCTCGCCATACTTCTCCCCGAACAGCGCGAGCGCGCCCTCGGCGACGGCGTCCTCGGGCGCCATTTGCCTGGTTGTCACCTCGGTGTTCGCGCGGACCCGCGCGTTGACTTCGTTTTCGACGGCGCGAAGGTCCTCGCGCGCGATCTGTCTGGGATGGCTGATGTCGAAGCGCAGCCGGTCCGGCGCGACCAGCGAGCCCTTCTGGGTGACATGCTCGCCGAGCCGCCGCCGCAGGGCCTCGTGCAGCAGGTGGGTCGCCGAATGATGCGCCCTGAGCGCGTCGCGCCGCCGGCCGTCGACGCGAAGCTCGAGCACGTCGCCGAGGGCGATCGAGCCGCGGGTGATTTCCACGGTATGGACGTGCAGGTCGCCGGCCCGTTTCCGGGTGTCACGGACAGCGGCCTCGGTCCCGGCGGGCGAAAACATGGCGCCGGTATCGCCGATCTGGCCGCCCGATTCGCCGTAGAACGGGGTCTGGTTGAGAACCAGGGCGATTTCGGCGCCGGTATCGGCGCGCTCGCGCCGCGCGCCGTCGGCGAGGATGGCCATCACGCGGCCCTCGGCGGCGGCGGTCGTGTAGCCGAGGAACTCGGTCGCGCCCGCCTCGTCGCGGACGTCGAACCAGATCCCGGCGTCGGCGGTTTCCCCCGAGCCCTGCCAGGCGCGCCGCGCCTCTTCGCGCTGGCGCGCCATCGCCTTGTCGAAGCCGGCGGTATCGACCGCCCTGCCCTGCCCGAGCAGGACATCCTCGGTCAGATCGAGCGGGAAGCCGTAGGTATCGTGGAGCCGGAAGGCGATCTCGCCGGGCAGCTTCCGGCCGTCGCCGAGCCGCGCGGTCTCCTCGGCGAGCAGGCGCAGCCCGCGGTCGAGGGTTTCCTTGAACCGGGTCTCCTCGTGGCGCAGCGTCCCGGCGATCAGCGCTTCGGCGCGCTGGAGCTCGGGGTAGGCGTGGCCCATCTGGGCAACCAGCGCCGACACCAGGCGCCACATCAGCGGGTCCGTCGCCCCCATGATGTGGGCATGGCGCATCGCCCGGCGCATGATCCGCCGCAGCACATAGCCGCGGCCGTCGTTGGCGGGCAGAACGCCGTCGGCGATCAGAAAGCTCGCCGCGCGCAAATGATCGGCGATCACCCGGTGAGCGACAGCGTGCTCGCCGTCCGCGGCGACGCCGGCGGCCTCCTCGGAGGCTTCGATCAGCACCCTGAGCCCGTCGCTCGCGTAGTTGTCCCAGGTCCCCTGAAGGAGGGCGGCGAGGCGTTCCAGGCCCATCCCGGTGTCGATGCTGGGCCGCGGCAGGTCGACCCGGGCATTCGGGCCCTGCTGGTCGAACTGCATGAACACCAGGTTCCAGATCTCGACGAACCGGTCGCCGTCCTCGTCCGGGCTGCCGGGCGGGCCGCCTGGGATATGGGGGCCGTGATCGTAGAAGATCTCCGAGCACGGCCCGCACGGCCCAGTCTCGCCCATCGACCAGAAATTGTCGCTGGTGGCGATCCTGAGGATACGCTCTTCGGGCAGCCCGGAGATCCGGCGCCACAGCCCGAAGGCCTCGTCGTCCTCGTGGAAGACCGTCACCAGGAGCCGGCCGGAATCGATCCCCAGCTCGGCGGTGATCAGCCGCCAGGCGAGCTCGATCGCCCGCTCCTTGAAATAGTCGCCGAAGGAGAAATTGCCGAGCATCTCGAAGAAGGTGTGATGGCGCGCAGTGTAGCCGACGTTCTCCAGATCGTTGTGCTTGCCGCCGGCGCGCACGCATTTCTGCGAACTCACCGCGCGCGCATATGACCGGCTCTCCAACCCGGTGAAGACGTTCTTGAACGGCACCATCCCGGCATTGGTGAACAGCAATGTCGGATCGTTGTGCGGCACCAGCGGGGAGGACGGCACCACCTCGTGATCGGCGCCGGCGAAATAGTCGAGGAAGGCCGTGCGCAGCTCGTTGGTGGTCGGGCCGCCGGGTTTCGTAAGGCTGGAGGAACTCTGCATCGGCGGTTTGCTGACGCGCTTGGTCGAACATATCGCGGCCGCCGGCGATCCCGATCGGGCGCGGTCGACATCGGGCCGGTGGCGACCGGGATTCTTATCGCGCGCCGCGGAAAGTGTCCAGCGAGCCCCCGGCGCCGCACGGCGAGCGTATCGGCGGCGCCCGGACGGCGACCGCTGGAGGGCGAGCGCTAGAGAATGCCCTCCTCGGGCCCGGGCCCGGCGTCCCCGCGGGCGATGACCGCCGCCTCGGCAATCAACCCGGCGCTCTCGCGCACCGCATGCTCGATCGTTCCGGCGATCTCGGAATGCTCGCGTAGAAACTGCTTGGTGTTCTCGCGGCCCTGTCCGATCCGCTGGTCGCCGAAGGAGAACCAGGCCCCGGATTTCTCGACGATGTTGGATTTCACCCCGAGATCGATCAGCTCGCCGGTCTTGGAGATGCCTTCGCCGTACATGATGTCGAACTCGACGGCCTTGAACGGCGGGGCGAGCTTGTTCTTGACCACCTTGACCCGGGTCTGGTTGCCGACCACCTCGTCGCGGTCCTTGATCGCGCCGATCCGGCGGATGTCGAGCCGCACCGAGGCGTAGAATTTCAGCGCGTTGCCGCCGGTGGTGGTCTCCGGGCTGCCGAACATCACGCCGATCTTCATGCGGATCTGGTTGATGAAAACGATCAGGCAGCGCGACCGCGCGATCGAGCCGGTGAGTTTGCGCAGAGCCTGGCTCATCAGCCGCGCCTGGAGTCCGACATGGGTATCGCCCATCTCGCCCTCGAGCTCGGCGCGCGGCACGAGCGCGGCGACGCTGTCGATCACGATCACGTCGATCGCGCCGGAGCGCACCAGGGTGTCGGCGATCTCCAGCGCCTGCTCCCCGGCGTCGGGCTGGCTGATCAGGAGTTCGCGGACATCGACCCCGAGCTTGTCGGCATAGACCGGATCGAGCGCGTGCTCGGCGTCGATGAAGGCGCAGGTCCCGCCGCCGCGCTGGGCCTCGGCGACGACATGAAGCGCGAGGGTGGTCTTTCCCGAGCTCTCCGGGCCGTAGATCTCGACCACCCGGCCGCGCGGCAGCCCGCCGATGCCGAGCGCGATGTCGAGCCCGAGCGAGCCCGTCGAGATCGTCTCGATATCGCTGCGGCTGTCATTCTCGCCGAGCTTCATGATCGAGCCCTTGCCGTGGGCTCGCTCGATCTGGCTCAGCGCGGCCTCCAGCGCCTTGTTGCGATCCATGCTGTTCTTCTCGACCAGTTTCAGGCGGCTTTGGGTCATCAAGCGCTCCGTTGGTTATTCCATAGCCCGGGAAGCGGTGCAACGCAGAGCCAATGTACCAAATTTGTTCCTGCACGCAAGGAAAAAGAACAAACTGTGAAAATTTTTATGGCCGGCGCCGCCGGCGATCCGGCTCCGCCCTTGCGGAAATAGACCGCGGCGACCCCCAAAGCGAACCGGGAATCATTCTACTGCCGTGCCTGCGAACCACGAATCGAGCATAATTTTGCCCATGTAGTATAAATAATTCCCATCTGTCGATCGCGCACTCTATGGATGGCGGATTGGCAATGCCGCAGACAAGCTTGTCGCGCCCTAAGATGTCCCGCTCGGTGGCAAGAGGATGGGACGCTGATGACACGGCGGCGGCGGACATGGCGCGTGCGTTCGCCGTGCCGGTGGTCATCAATGCCGGCTTCCGGGACGGCAGCCTGCGCCAGGCGGCGCGGGATCACAATGTCCCCGTGCAGGTCTACGAGGCCGGCGAGGCGCTGCGCTTCCACGAAGGGTCCATTCGCGCGGGGGTCAACGGCGTGACGCGGGTGATGCGGCATCTGGGCATGCTCGCCCCGTCCAGCCGGGCCAAGGCGATCGAACCTCTGGTCCTGCGAATCAATGTGCAACTCGGCCAGTTCGTCGAAAACGGCCAATGTCTGGCCTTCGTGGCCGACCCGGTCGGCGAAAACGAAGGGAAAATCGTGGCGCCGGTCAGCGGCGTGGTCGTCGGCCGCCCCTATCTGCCATTAATGCACGAGGGCGACGCCCTGTTCAACCTTGCCCGGACCGAGGGCGCCCAGGTCGTGGCAACGGCGTTGGATGATTTCGATCCCGTTGAAGCCTGTGAGGGCGGCGTGACGGCCGGGCTGGCGATCGAACCCCAGATCGTCTGACCATTCCGTACTGCGCGCCTCTATACCGGTTCGCCGGTCTCCTTCGTGCGCGCCGCCTTCGCCGGCAGTTCGATCAGCGCGTCCACATGCCCGATCCAGTCCCGGAATCGTTCTCCATCCCTGCCTGAAACCTCACCGGCAAATCAGCCGCTTCCTGCCGCTATGCCTGCAAATCGCACATTGAGCCAAGCCCTGCGTCCGGCTGCGCCGCAGCCGGTCATCACAACCACCGCGGCCAACTGCCGCAGCAGCGGATATGCAGCGGATATCGAGTGGAGTGAGTGATCTGCGAGCGGCTCAGCCCGCCGCCGGCGGCGCGGCGCCTTCGATTTGCACCCGATAGCCCGAGCGCACGTCAGGCAGGTAGTCCGAGATCGCGTAGTGCTGGGCGCAGCGGTTATCCCAGAAGGCGATCGAATGCGGCTCCCAGCGGAAACGGCAGGTCCATTCCGGCCGGGCGCAGTGCGCGACCAGGAAGCGCAGGATGTGGGCGCTCTCCTCGGCCGGGACCTCGTTGATCCGCCGGGTGAAGGAGCTGTTGACGTAGATCAGCTTCCGGCCGCTCTCGGGGTGGCGGACGATCACCGGATGGACCGCCTGAGGCGTGCCCTCGCCGAAGACCGGCACGCCGTCGTGCAGCGCGGTGAGCCCGGAAAGATAGGTCTTCATCGATTCGGACAGCGCGTCATGGGCCGCGTACATGCTGGCGAACAGCGTATCGCCCCCGCCATTGGCCGGCACGATGTGATTGTAGAGGATCGAGCCCAGCGGCGGGACCGGGGCGCAGGACTGGTCGGTATGCCAGACGTTGCCCGAGACCCGGGGCGTCGTCTCGTCGAAATGGAACCGCCGCACACGCGGGTCCTCGGACGGCTTGCTGTTGGTCTTCACCCCGACATGCCGGCCGACCGTCCCGAAATACTCGGCCAGGCGCACATGGTCCTCGAAGCCGATCTCCTGGTCGCGAAAGAACAGAACCAAATGCTCGGTGAACGCCCGACGGATCTCGGCCAGCTCCGGATCCGAAAGCGGGCGGGTCAAATCGACGCCGCCGACCACCGCCCCGATATGGGGGCTGGCGGGCATGACCGCGATCTCCCGGTAGCGCGTCCCGGCGCTGGATCCTTCCATGACTCGGCCCATGGCCCATGACCCGGCGATTCCCTCGTTGCCTTGCGGCAATGGTAGCAAGCGTTGCCCGATCCCGGAAGCACAATCGCCGGGCCGGTTGTCTCACTCCGGGGGGTCTTGGTGAGGTGTTCGCCCCGCCTTGCGGCGGTCGCCGGCCGGTCGGCGCCAGTTCGATCGACCGCGACGAGCGGGAAGACCGTCCGCGGCGGCCCTTCGCGGGCGTATCCCGATCGGAAACACGATCTTGCGGACGGTCCTTCGGCAAGCTAGGTTCGCCGCGCCGGGTCGATACCCGGTTCCAGCGTCGAAAACGACCGGACGGTGCGATGAACATTACGGAACAAAGGGCTGCCTCGGTGGCCGTCGTCTCGATCGACGGCGGGACGGCGCCCGACCTCCAAGGTCGGATCCCGGACATCGTCGAACGTGGCGATGTCGAGGTGCTGCTCGATTGCGGGAAGATAGAATACATCAGCAGCGCCAGCTTGCATGCCGTACGCGCGGGCGCGAGACATTGCAAGCGGAGCGGCGGCAAGCTATGCAAGCGGGACGGCGGCAAGCTGTCGATTTGCGCGCTGCAGCCCGGCTGCAAATTGGTCTTGGAAATCAACGGGTTTCATACCATCATAGACATGCACGAAACCCGCGAGACGGCGCTCGAAGCGGCAGCGCCGCGGAGCGCCTCATGCTGACCTTCGCCGAAGAGATTCTGCTGCTGATGCTGGACGACGAGAACGGGACGTTTCTGCCGGTCCGCGACAGCTCTATCGAATACGCCCTCGCGGGCGCCGTGCTGATGGACCTGGCGTTCGCCAACCGGATCGACACCGACCCGGAACGGCTCGTGATTCTGGACAAGACGCCGACCGGCAATTCGGTCCATGACAAGGTCCTCGACCGCATCGCGGGCGCGCCCGAGACCAGGGACGCGAGGACATGGATCGAGACGATCGCGCGGCTCGACTCCGCCGACATCAAGGCTGAGTCGCTTTCGACCCTGGTCGAGCGGAACATTATCGAAGTGCAGGAGGAGAAATTTCTGTGGGTCTTTCGCACGCGGACCTACCCGACGATTGACGGGCGGACCGAGCGCGAAGTGAAGCGGCGCATTACCGACGTCCTTCTGTCGGACGCGGTGCCGGACCCCAGGGATGTCGCGATCGTCGGTCTGGCCGATGCGTGCGACCTGCTGCGCGAGATTTTCTCCGCCCGGGAGATCAACCGGATACGCCCCCGCATCGATCAGATCCGCCGGCTCGATTTGCTCGGCCGCGAGGTGGCGGACGCGACGCTGGAAATCGAACGTTCGATCGCCACGGCGATGCTGCACGCCCCGCACTGACGCCCGGGCCGCATCGTCCGCGACCCCTCCGGACAGGCCGACCGCCGCGCGCCGATGCGCACCGGCTCATCGATCCCCTCGACCTCATCGAGCCCTTCGCGCGGGTCCCGGAACGGCGCGGCGCGCGCGCCGTTCGATCCGGTTCATGTCGCCAGACCCGTCGGGGTTACAGAATCGCGTTCGTCGCCGGCAGCCCGACGGCGATGCGGCCGAACTCCGCGCCGTTGATGTCCCATGACAGGTGGATCTGGTGGGCGGCGGCGTGGATGTCGCGGAACTGGCACCGCAGGTCGGCGCTCAGATAGTTCGCGGTCGCCCCGCGCCGGCATGGAGCAGATCGACCGCCCGCACCGCGCAGGACGCGGCGCCAACGCGCCCGGTCGATCAAGGCCGGACGCCTGTCCTCGGCGATCATGCGCTGGCACTCCATCCAGTTCTCGCGCAGCAGGAGCCGCGCCGTATCGACCAGCAGGCCGGCCTCGGCGATTTTGATCTGCACCGTCAGGTGCTCGCCCACCCTGGAGCGGTTGTAGACCGAAATCTGCCCGGCAAGGAACGCGACGTAGTCGTCATAGGCGGCCTGCGCGATGCCGATCATCGGCGCCGCCGCCAAATGCGGGATGAACGGAACCAGCGGAAACTTGTAGACATCTGCCATGTCTTCGGCGCCGGGGGTGTAGCCTTCCTGGGAATAGAGCGGATCGAGCACCAAATGCGCGGGCGTAAAGACGTTCTCGCAAGCGATGTCCTTGCTGCCGGCGCCGGACAGGCCGGAGACATGCCAGGCGTCGATAATCGGTCACGCAGCCGCCGAACCGCTCCGGCCGCAGGATGCGCCACAGCCCCGCGTCATGGAGATCGGCGATGGTCCCGATCCGGGATCCACCGAATGCGCTCGGCCTCGGCCGCGCACTCGCGCAGCACCGGGATCATCGCGCGCGCTTTTTCGATGAAGGCGTCGCGCGGCAAAGGCGAAGCCGCCTCCGTCATGCCTCCACCGGAACATCGGCGGACTGGATCGGGTCGAGCAGGACCTTGCCCACCGCCGCGCGGGCCTCGACCAACCGATGGGCCTCGGCGGCGCGGTGCAGCGGCAGGATGCGGTCGATGATCGGCGCACGGACCGTGCCGTCACGGGCGGCGTCCAGCGCCCAGTCGATGTCGTCGAAATCGCAGGCCGGCATGGCGACGATGCGCTGGCGCTTGAGATAGAGCTGGCGCAGATCGAGGCTCACCTGACCGCCGGCATGCGCGCCGGCGGTCACCAGCCGGCCGAGCACGGCGAGGCTGCCCATCGCGCCGGGCCACAGAGCGGCATCGCCGATGCTCTCGGTGACGACATCGGCGCCGTGGCCGTCGGTGATCGCCATGACCTCCGCGGCGAGGTCCTGGCTGCGGTAGTTCACGCCGTGATCGGCGCCGAACCGTTCGATTGCCGCGGCGACCCGATCGTCGGCTCCGGCCGCGGCGATCACCTTGGCGCCCATCCGCCTGGCGACCTGGACGCAGCAGCTCGCAAGACCGCCGGTCGCCCCCATCACCAGCACCCATTCGCCGGGCTGAAGCCCAGCCTGCTTGTGCAGCAGATGGCGCGCGGTCGGCATGTGGCGGACGATTCCCACGGCATCCGGATAGCTCAGCGCATCGGGCAGGACGAAACAGTTCTCCGCCCGGATCGCCGCGTACTCCGCATAGCCGCCCCAGCATGTAATGCCGACCAGCCCGAAAGCGCCGCGATCGCGCGATTCCTGACCCGGCACGCAGAGATCGCTGCGCATCGGGGCATGCACCCCGATGCGGTCGCCGACCGCAAGGTCTTGAACATCGGCGCCCAGCGCCACCACCTCGCCCACCGGGTCGGCGCCCATCACATGCGGCAAGGCCGGTTTTCGCGCATACAACCCCTTGCGCAGCAGGACATCGAGGGTGGTGTTGACCGAGACGTTATGCATCCGCACGAGCGCCTCGTCCGACGCCGGCTCGGGCGTTGCGATCTCCTCGAAACGCAAGGTCTCCGGCCCGCCGAATTCGCGCAGAACGATCGCTTTCATCGCACCTGTCAAAGAGGGTTCAAAGAGGGTTTCGCCGCGGTGAAGTTTACGGCCTGCCCGCCGCCCGGTCCATCGTCGGCCTGACAGGACGCCGGCGATTCGGTTAAGATGGCCGCATCTGGACACAGGAGCCATGTGCGGCCGGTACAGCCTGATCACCGCGCCCGAAGCGATGCGCGAGCTGTTTGCGTTCGACAACCGGCCGAATTTCGCCCCGCGCTACAACATCGCGCCCAGCCAGGAAGCGCCGGTCATTCGCGCGCGCGGCGGCGGGCGGGAGTTTGCGCTGCTGCGCTGGGGGCTGGTCCCGCCCTGGGCGAAAGACGCGGCGTCCGGCGCGAAGATGATCAACGCCCGGTCCGAGACGGTCGCAGACAAGCCGGCCTTCCGGGCGGCCTGGCGCGAACGCCGTTGCCTGGCGCCGGCCGACGGGTTCTACGAATGGCGGACCGAGAACGGCGCGAAGCAGCCTTTCCGCGTCGGGATGAAAAGCGGCGCGCCGTTCGCCTTCGCCGGGCTCTGGGAGCGCTGGACCGATCCCGAAGACGCGGCGTGGACGCTTGAGACCTTCACGATCCTGACCGCCGCGGCGAACGACAAGCTGCGACCGATCCACCCGCGCATGCCGGTGATCCTGCCCGCGGAGCGCTACGCGGCCTGGCTGGACGCCGCCAATACCGATCCGGAGGACATCCCGCTTCACCCTTATCCCGCCGGGCCGATGGCGTTCTATCGGGTCGGCGTCCGGGTGAACAATGCCCGCAACGATGATCCGGCTTGCGTCGAGCCGCTCAACCCGCCGAAGCCCGCCCGGGCCCCTTGATTGCCGCAGATTTGCGGTGGAAATCGGCGCGAAGCCCCTTGCGCCCCCCTTACCACGACATATAGTGGCCGATTATAACAATTAAACGACATATGGGATGTTTGAACGGAGGGCCAAGGGATGACGTGGACGCCTGAGAGAGTCGACAGCCTCGTGCGGTTGTGGTCCCAGGGGTTGTCGACCCGTCAGATCGCCGACAAGATCGGCGGCGTGACTCGCAACGCGGTCATCGGAAAGGCGCATCGGTTGAATCTCCAGCGGGGCGCACCCGGGCCGCAGCCCGCGCCTGAGCCGGCCCGGCCGCCGGTCTTCGCCCAGCCGATGACGCCGATGCCGGAGGTCAAGGGCTGGATGTGCCGCTGGCCGATCGAAGATCCCGGCCGGTTCGGGCTGCACATCTGCGGCAAGACCGCCCAGCCCGGCCGCCATTACTGCGCCGAGCATTTGACCGCGGCCTATCTGATGCGCAAGCGCCCGGCCGCGTAAGCGGCCGTTCGGGCGCCGCCGTTGCCACGGCGGGGGAAACGCGCCAGATTCGCGGCCTCCGGGCGCGGTCCGCCGAGCGCAGCGCCCCGAACCGGAAAGGCCGTGCGTGTTCATCCAAACCATTCGCGCCAATCCGTATGGCTGGCTCGTCGTCGCGGTCTGCTTTCTGTCCCTCATGGCATCCTATGCCGCGCGCAGCTCGATCGGGCTGATGATGCCCCTGTGGGAGCGGGATCCCGGCTGGACCCGCGATCTGGCGTCCGGCGCGGGCGCGACGGTGCTGATCCTGATGGCGGTGGTCTCGCCGGCGGCCGGCGCGATCATCGACCGCTTCGGGCCACGCACGGTCTGCTCGGCGGGGCTGGCGGCGATCGGCGCCGGCCTGCTGCTGACTTCGATCGGCTCGGCCGATTGGCAGATCTTCGCCTTCTACGGCGCGCTGATCGGCCTCGGCTCGGGGGCGATCGCGATGCCGATGGTCTCCGCCGTGGTAGCGCATTATTTCTCGACCGGCCAAGGGCTTGCCAGCGGGATCGGATTCTCCGGCGCGACCGGCGGCCAGCTCGTCGCGCTGCCGGCGCTCGGCCTTCTGGTCGCCGCGCTCGGCTGGCGCGGCACCTTTGTCAGCCTGGGCCTGACGATCCTGGTCCTGGCCGCGGCGGCCTGGGCGGTGCTGCGCGGCTGGACGCCGCGGGAAACCGCCGGAAAGACCGCCGGGGAAACCGCAGGAGAAACCATCGGAGACAGTCGGGCCGCGGATCCGATCCGGCGCCGGCTTTCCTACCTCTTCGGCAACGCGACCTTCTGGCTGCTGCTGGGCGGCTTCCTGGTATGCGGGTTCACCACCGCGGGCGTGATCGAAGTCCATCTGATCCCCTACGCGGCCTTCTGCGGGTTCGGCCCGATCGAGAGCGCGACCGCCTACGGCGTCCATGGCGGCTTCAACATGGCGGGCGTGATCCTGGCGGGCGCGCTTGCCGACAGGATGCACCGGCCGCGGATGCTGGCCGGCATTTTCTTTCTGAGGGCGATCCTGTTCGTGCTGCTGATCCATGTCGGCAACGACCTGCCGCTGCTGTTCCTGTTCGCGGCCCTTTACGGCTTCATGAATTTCGCCACCCTGCCGATCATCGCCAGCATCGTCGCCGCGCGGCTGGGGGTCGGGGTTATCGGGCTTGCGCTCGGGTTGATCTTCGGCGTGCACTGGCTGGGCGCGGCGGCCGGCGCGTTCCTGGGCGGCCGCCTCTACGAGCTGTTCGCGCGCTATGACGAGCTGTGGCTGGTCAGCATCGCCTCGGTGATCGTCGCCGGTTTCCTGATGCTGCTCATCCCCGAGGACCGGGCCAACGCCCGGCCGGTCCCGGCGCCGGCCTGAGCGCGGATGCGACGGGCCGCCAGCGGTCCGGTGCGCCAGCCTTTCTACCTGCGGCCCCTGATTGTCCCGGTATGTACTCCCGCCGCGGTCATTCTCGCCCGCAGTGAGGGCGAGTCAGGCGGCGAGTAGCCGCGCCGAGACCCAGGCCGCGTGTTCGAGCAAGAGGTCGTCGGCGCCTTGGGGCGCGACGAGCTGGACGCCGACCGGCGCGCCGTTGGGTCCCGTGAAGGCCGGCACGTTGAGGCACGGCGTGTGCATCAGGGTCCAGACCCGGTTGAAGTTGGAAACCTGGACGCCGGCGAGGTCGGTCGACGGCTCGCCCGGCGCGCTGGGCGTCAGGATCAGGTCGATGGCGGCGAATTTCCGCGACAGCGCCCGGCGACAGGTCTCGGCCGTCGCGCGGGCGGCGTCATAAGTTGCCGCGTCGCAAGCAGCGGCGAAGTCGAGCCCGTCGCGGATCCATCGGTTGAGCGCCCCGCGATGCCCGGATGCCTCGAAGGCGAGCGCCCGGGCGCCCTCGACCGAGGAAATGACCCGGAAGGCATCCTCGATCGCGTCGAAGCCTGCGGGCAGATCCAAATCGACCACGACCGCGCCGTGACCGCGCAGGATCCGCGCCGCCTTCTCGATCGCGGTCCGCGTCGCCGGCTCGGCGACATCCCAGGCCGGTGTCCGGCACAGGCCGATGCGCGGCGGCGTCCGGTCGGCGGCCGTCGGCGCCAGAGGGGCGCCGACGATGGCCGCGCGGGCGAGCGCGATGTCGGCAAGGCTGCGGGCGAAGACGCCGATGGTATCGAGCGTCGGCCGGATATGACGCAGCCCGGTGCGGTCGATGCCGTCGAGGCTCGCCTTGTAGCCGAACACCCCGCACGAAGACGCCGGCATGATCATCGAGCCACCGGTCTGGCTGCCCAGCGCGATCGGCGCCATGTCGTCGGCGACCGCGGCCGCCGAGCCGGAGGACGAGACGCCGGGGCTGCGGTCCGGCGCGCGCGGGTTGACGACGCCGACCGGCGCCGGGCTTGCAAACTCGGTCGTGGCGGTCTTGCCGAGAATGACCGCGCCGGCGGCCCGCAAGGCGGCCACGCAAGCCGTGTCGCGACCCGGCCGATGACCCTCGTGAATCGTCGAGCCGTACCCGGTCGGCATGTCGGAGGTGTCGAAAATATCCTTGATGCCCACGGGGATGCCCCGCAGCAGCCCGTGGCCGGACGCATCGGCGTCACGCGCCTGGGCGAGCGCATGGGCCGGGTCGAGGTACGCCCAGGCGCCGATCTCGCCGTCGCGCCGGGCGATGCGCTCCAGGCAGGCGGCGGTCAGCGCCTCGGAGGTGATCTCGCCTGCGGCGATCCGCGCCGATGCGGTCGTTGCGTCCAGCGTGTTGAGAGCTTCGGTCACGAAGCGGTCTCGCGCAGCCGGAAGCGCTGGATCTTGCCGGTCGCGGTCTTGGGCAGACTTTCGATGAAATTGAACCAGCGCGGATACTTGTAGCGCGCCAGACCGGTCTTGCAGTGTTCGAGCAACTCGCCGGCCAAATCATCGCCCGCATCTTCGGGATCGTTCAGGATCACGAAGGCCTCCGGCTTGATCAGCCCGTCGTCGTCGCTGCGCCCGACGACCGCCGCCTCCAGGACCTTGGGGTGCTCGATCAGCCGCGCCTCGATCTCGATCGGCGAGCACCAGATGCCGCCGACCTTGATCATGTCGTCGGACCGGCCGCAGAAGGTGAACCAGCCGTCCCGGTCGCGGATATAGGTGTCGCCGGTATCGAGCCAGTCGCCCTTCATGGTCTGGGCGGTCTTGTCGGGCCGGTTCCAGTAATACGCCGCCGCGGATCGGCCCAGGACCATCAGCGTGCCCGGTTCGCCATCGGGCACGTCCTTGCCGTCCCGGTCGACGATGCGGGCCTCGTAGCCCGGCACGATCTTTCCGGACGCGCCCGGCCGATGGGCGGCTTCGGTGTTGCTGATAAAAATATGGGTCGCCTCGGTCGTGCCGATGCCATCGAGGATCGGAAGCCCCGTGTGCTCCCGCCAGCGCCGGAAGATGTCCGCCGGCAGCGCCTCGCCGGCCGAGATGCACATCCGGAGCGACGACAGGTCGCGCGGCCCGGCCTCGAGCGCGCGAAGCTGGGCGGCATAGAGCGTGGGGACGCCAAAATAGACCGTGGGCCGATGCGCCTCGATGATCTCGAACGTCATGTCGGGCGAGGGGATGCGGTCGCTGAGGACGGCCGAGCCGCCGACCCAAAAGGGGAAATTCATGGAATTGCCGAGCCCGTAGGCGAAGAACAGCTTGGCGGCAGAGAAGCAGACGTCGTCCCCGGTGAGCCCGATGGCGCCGGCGGCGTAGTGCTGGGCGTTGACCGGGATGTCTCGCTGGCGGTGGACCGTGCCCTTGGGCCGGCCGGTCGAGCCTGAGGAGTAGAGCCAGAAGCATTCGCCGTCGGCCGTCGCGGGGTGGGCATCAAGGGTGTCCGTAGCGGCGGCCTGTGCAGCGACGAAGCCGTCCGCGCCCTCGGTCTTGAGCGAGAACCGCGGCCCGGGGTGCGCGGCATCGAGCGCCGGCTCGATTTCGGCGGCATATTCGGGTGAATAGACCAGTCCGACGCAGCCCGAATCCTCGATCATGTAGCGGTAGTCGGGCGCGCGCAGCAGGGTGTTGACCGGCACCGGCACGATGCCGGCCTTGATCGCGCCGTAGAACAGCGTGATGAAGACCGGGCAGTCCTTGACCACCATGATGACGCGCTCACCCGGCGCGGCGCCCATCCCGAGGAGCGCGTTGCCGGCGCGGCTCACGTCGGCCGCGAGCCCGCCATAGCTCAGCGCGCCGTCATCGGTTCGGATGGCGACCTTGTCGGCGCGGCCCTCGGCCAAATGCCGGTCGATCATCGCGACCGCGAGGTTGAACCGGTCCGGGAACGCAAGCCGCGCAGGGCTCGCGCCGAGGTCGAGGATTACGGCTCCCTCCGTCATGGCGACCGGACCCGATCAGTTGAAGCGGACGTATTCGAAGGAGCCGGGGTCCTCGTGGTTGATGCCGCGCGCCGGCGGGGCAACCCAGCCCGCGATCTTGCCGGGCTCGACGACCCGGTTCATCAGGGACTGGACGAAGGCGCGGTCGTCTTCGCTGGGCATCCAGTCGCCGTGGCTGCGGGTCCACTCGGCCTCGGAGACGATCCTGCCCTTGGGCGAGACCTTGTAGTCGGAGAAGTGGCCGATCCCGCGGTGGAAGCCGCGGTGCGGCAGCTTGAACTGGAAGTCGATGCCGTATTTCCTGATGGCGCGGTTCCATCGCGTAAGGCCGCGCTTGCAGTCGATGATGTATTCGTCGCGCAGCCGCTCGTTGACCGCATTCAGCGCCGGCTGATCCTCGGTGACGATCGAATCGCGCTTGACCGTCTCGACCGGCCAGGCGCCGTCGAGCAGGCGGTGGTCGTCCCGGATCCGCTCCTCCTGGAACCGGCCCTTGAGGCTTTGGTTGAAGTAGTTGGCGGCGTTGGTCGACAACTCCTGGCCGAACAGGTCGACCGAGACGCTGAAATGGAAGTTCATGAACTTCTGCAGGGTCGGCATGTCGACCGCGCCGGCGGCGCGCACTCGCTCCGGATCGTCGGTCTTGAGTTCGTCCATCACCTGGCAGGTGCGCTCGATCACCCGGCCGACGCCGGTCTCGCCGATGAACATGTGATGGCCTTCCTCGGTCAGCATGAACTGACAGGTCCGCGCCAGCGGGTCGAAGCCGGATTCGGCGAGCGAGGCGAGCTGGTACTTGCCGTCGCGGTCGGTGAAGTAGGTGAACATGAAGAAGCTCAGCCAGTCCGGCGTCTTCTCGTTGAAGGCGCCCAGGATGCGCGGCTTGTCGGCGTCGCCCGAATGGCGCTCCAGCATCGCCTCGGCCTCCTCGCGCCCGTCGCGGCCGAAATAGGCGTGCAGAAGATAGACCATCGCCCACAGGTGGCGGCCTTCCTCGACATTGACCTGGAAGATGTTGCGCAGGTCGTAGAGCGAGGGCGCGGTCAGCCCCAGGAGGCGCTGCTGCTCGACCGAGGCGGGCTCGGTGTCGCCCTGGGTGACGATCAGCCGGCGCAAGGTCGAGCGGTACTCGCCCGGCACCTCCTGCCAGACATCTTCGTCCTTATGCTCGCCGAAGGCGATCTTCTTGTCCTCGATCAGGGGATTGACGAAAATCCCCCAGCGATACTCGGGCATCTTGACGAAGTCGTAATGCGCCCAGCCCTCGGGCTCGACGCCGATCGCGGTGCGCAGATAGATGTCGTGGGCCCTGGTCCCCTCGGGGCCGAGCTCGCTCCACCAGTCGAGGAAGCGCGGCTGCCAGTTCTCCAGCGCCCGTTGCAGGCGGCGGTTGTCGCCGAGATCGACGTTGTTGGGGATGCGCTCGTTGTAGTTGATCGCCATGATCAAACCCTTCGCTTGTCGAATTGGCTCTTGCGCCCGGAGCCGTAAAGCTTGAGCGCGCCGTCTTCGCCGACTGCGTTCGGCCGCTGAAAGATCCAGTTCTGCCAAGCGCTCAGCCGACCGAAGATCTTGGTCTCCAGCGTCTCGGGCCCGGCGAACCGCAGGCTCGCCTCCATGCCGGTCAGCGCATCGGGCGAGAAGCTCGCGCGCTCCTCGATGGCGATGCGGATCTCGTCTTCCCAATCGATGTCGTCGGGGATGAAGGTCACCAGCCCGAGTTTCTCGGCGTCCCGCGCCTCGAGCGCCTCGCCGATCCTCTCCCGCGCCGCATCCACCCGGCCCGGATCGGACAGGAACCGGGAGTCCAGCCGCGTGATGTCGCTCGGCATGGTCAGCGGGCCGAAGTTCATGCCCGTCAGCATGACGGTCGCGACCTCGTTGCCGTTCTCGAAGGCGCCGTCGAGCATGTAGACCCGGTCGGCGGCCAGCATCAGCTCGACCAGCGTGCCGGCGAAACAGCTTCCCGGCTCGACAAGGACGATCAGGCTGCGCGAGGAGACATCGACGCGCTTGAGCACGCGCTTGAGGTAGAGCGTGATCTCGCGCACCAGCCAGTCGCCGGCATTGTCCAGGAGCGCCCGGTCGGCGGCCGCGATCATCGCCGCATCGCCGGCCGACTTGAACACCCAGGTGCCGATCGCCGGCTCGTTCAGCCGCAGCTCCATGATCGCGTCATCGAGCTCGCGGGCGAGCGCCAGCGGCCAGAACGCGACGCCCTGGCCGTGAATGGCCGCGGCGTCCGTCGGCGGCGCCTTCTCCGGCGCCCGGATGGTGATCGTCGCCGTCGAGTCGGTTCGATCGAGGTCGATGAGGACGTGCGGATAGGCGATACGGTCGGGCTCGATCTTCTTGTCGAGCGGGGCGAGAGACAGACCCTTGGCGTCGGCCGGGCGGTCGGACCGGTCGGCGAACTCTTTGGCGCGCGCGGCCACCGTCCCGGCGAAGCGGGAGCCGGGGACCAGCTCGTCGATCAGCCGCCAGTCGATCGCGCGCTTGCCGCGGATGCCTTCCGAGGTGGTACAGAAGAAATCGGCGTGGTCGTGGCGCACCTTGCGCTTGTCGACCAGCCGGGTGAGCCCGCCGGTGCCGGGCAGGACCGCGAGCAGCGGCAGTTCTGGCAGCGAGACCGTCGAGGAGCCGTCATCGATCAGCATGATGTAGTCGCAGGCGAGCGCCAGCTCGTAGCCGCCGCCGGCTGCGGCGCCGTTGATCGCGCAGATATAGGTCTGATGCGAGTTGCCGGTGGCGTCCTCGATTCCGTTGCGGGTCTCGTTGGTGAACTTGCAGAAATTGACCTTGTGGGCGTGGCTGGACAGGCCGAGCATGTTGATGTTGGCGCCGGCGCAGAAGACCCGCGGCTTATCGGAGGTCAGGACCACGCAGCCCACCTCGGGGTGCTCGAACCGGAGCCGCTGGATCGCATCGTACAGCTCGATGTCGACGCCGAGGTCGTAGGAATTGAGCTTCAGCGTATAGCCTGGCGCCAGGGTCGCGTCCTCGTCGACATCCATCGCAAGCCGCGCGACGTCGCCGTCTACGGTGAGCTTCCAATGGCGGTACCGGTCGGGGCGGGTCTGGATGTCGATCCGTCCCGCGCATTCGACCACCGAGAGGTCTTGTGCCGTTTCCGCCATCACCGTTCTCCACAGCTCAGCTTCCAGGGGATCGCCGCGACAGGCCGATTCCGCATACGCGTGGTGGATGCCCGCGACAAGGGCGTATTCCATTTATTTCCAAACTGTTTTCTTGTCAACAATGGAAATTCCAACCAATCCCGGCTTGAGGACACCCGGGCGCCCAATGTACCCTTTCCGACGCGCAATTCGTAGGGTTCTCGACATCCATGCCGCAAGCCGACGCCTCGCTTCCAGCAGTCTCCGACAGGCCGGTCGAGCATCGCCTCGTCGATTGGCTGGAACGCGGCGCGATGCGGCGGCCGGACAAGGTCTTCGTGCATTCGATCGGGCAGGGCAAGGCGATCACCTATCGCCAGGCCTGGATCGCGGTCGGCCGGGTCGCCCGCGAGATGGCCGCGCGCGGACTCGGCCCCAATGACCGCGTGGCGCTGCTCGCCAACAATTCGATCGAGCATCTGATGGCCTATCTCGGGGTGATGGTCCATGGGGCGACGGTCTGCACGGTCCATGTCGAGATGAACGCGGGCTATTTCCGGGACATCCTCGGCGCGCTCGATGCGCGGCTGGTGCTGTTCGAGGAAGGCCTCGATCTGGAACCGCTGGGGCGCGCGGTCGGCGGTGAATGGATCGCGCTGGGCGCCTGGCGGCCCGATGGGCCCGAGAAATTCTTCGCCCACATCGCGCGCCACGGCGAGGGCGGACCGGGCGAGCCGCTCAATGCCTGCACCGACATCGCCTCGATCTTCTACACCTCCGGCACCGCGGCCCGGCCCAAGGGCGTGGTCTGCACCTTTGCCGAGTTGATCGACAACGTCGCGCCGACCGCGGATGCTTTCGCCATCGACGAGCCCGACCGGGTGCTCGACTTCCGCTCCTATAACTGGATGTCGGCCCAGGTGCTGAGCTTCCTTGGCGTGCTGTGCAAGGGGGCCACGCTCTACATGGCCCGCAAATTCTCCCAGAGCCGGTATTTCGACTGGATCCGCGATTTCGAGATCACCGTCGGCGTCAGCAATCCGACGGCCATCAACATGTTCATCAATCGGCCGGTCGCGATCACCGGGGCCGACGTGCCGCATCTGCGCTTCCTCACCTCAAGCTCGGCGCCGCTGATGGTCTCCGACTGGAAGGCCTTCGAGGAGATGTACGCGATCCCCATCGCCCAGGGCTACGGCGCGTCCGAGACCGGCTGGATCGCCGGCGCCAACGAGCGCACCCGCCGCATGGGCGCGGTCGGCAGGCCGCTTGCCTATCAGAACCTCGCCGTGGTCGACGAATCGGGACGAACGCTGCCGCCGGGCGAGACCGGCGCGATCGAGATCGGCCGCGCGCCGGACAACGCGTTCCGCTACCTGGCCGAGGACGGGACGTTGCGGGTCAACGCGATGGGCCGGGCGAAGACCGGCGATCTCGGCTATCTCGACGCCGATGGCTATCTCCACATCACCGGACGGACCAAGGACCTGATCATCCGCGGCGGGGTCAACATCGCGCCCGCCGAGATCGACAATTTGGTGCTCGAAATGCCGGAAGTCGCCGAGGCCGCCGCGGTCGGCGTTCCCGACAGGATCTATGGCGAGGAGGTCGTGGTCTACGTCGCGGTCAAGCCCGGCGCGGCCTTGACCGGCGATGCGGTGCTCGCCCATTGCGGGGCCTGCCTGCCGCACGCCAAGACGCCGAAAGCGGTGGTCTTTCGCGACGCCCTGCCGAAGACCGGGCGCGGCAAGATGGACCGCAACGCGCTGGCCGCCGCGTGGCGGGCGGCCCACCCCGACGAGCCCTGAGACGGAGGACCGAGATGGCAGAGACCGCGACCGCGAACCCCCGCCTCCGAACGCCCCAGACCTTCCGCTACGAGAAGCCCGGGGAGCAGGCCACCGACAAGGCGATCGTCGCCCTGTGCCAGACCGACATCCTGCGCGGCGCCGTCCAGGTGGTGCGCGAGGGCGGCGACAACAACCTCCACTCCCACACCGGGATGGACGGGTTCTGGATGGTGCTCAAGGGCCGGGTGCGCTGGTGGGGGCCGGACGATGAAATGATGGGCGAGTTCGGCGTCCATGAGGGCGTCGTGATGCCCCGAGGCTCCCAATACTGGTTCGAATCGATCGGCGAGGAACCGCTCGAACTGCTCCAGGTCGTCGCCTTCGATCGTTCGATCAGGAACCGGCGGGTCGACGTCGATCCCCGCAAATTCGACGTCGACGCCACCGAGCGCTTCAGCGGCCGGCTCTCGTAGTCCCCCGCCGGTTCTTGCTCCGGCAAGCGGGCGGCGCGATGATGCGCGGACGGTCGACCCGCCGGGAGACGAGGGATGGCGCCTTTCCAGATCAGACCGCTTTCGGATGCGCTGGGCGCGGAGATCATCGGGCTCGATGTGCTTGCCCCGATCGAAGAGGCCGCCAGGGCGGCGCTCGGCGCGGCGTGGACGGAGCACATCGTGCTCCTGGTGCGCGCGCCGGACCTGTCCCAGGAAGACCAGCTCCGCGTCGCCCAATGCTTCGGCGAGACCGGCCCGCGCCCGCGCCCGGCGGCCGAGCGGCCGGAAAACGCCGAGACCGTCCATCCCGCGATGATGCTGGTCTCCAATGTCCGCATCGACGGCAAGCCGATCGGCTCGCTGCCCGACGGCGAGATGTATTTTCACCACGACACCATCTTCAAGGTCCGGCCCAACCGCGGCACCATGCTGTACGCCATCGAGGTCCCGGACACCGGCGGCAACACCCGGTTCGCGAACCTGTACAAGGCCTACGATGCGCTGCCCCGGCGTATCAAGTCACGGATCGCAGGGCGCAAGGCCCATCACGTCTACGACTACGTCGTCTACAACAGCCGCGAGGGCAAGGGCGAGAACGCGGCGACCGTCGACCGCTGTTCCCACCCGGTGGCGATCACCCATCCGGCGAGCGGGCGCAAGGCGCTCTATGTCGACCGGCTGATGACCATGCGGATCGAGGGGCTGGCCGGGGACGAGAGCGATGCGCTGCTCGACGAGATGTTCGACATCGCCGAGCGCGAGGACTTCGTCTACGAGCACGTCTGGACGCCGGGCGATTTGTTGATCTGGGACAATCTGTGCTCGGCGCATGCGCGGACGGATTTCCCGCCCGGCGAGCGCCGGTTACTGCGCCGCTGCCAGACGGCCTCCGAAGGCGTCCCGGCCGAATAGCTCCGCCGCACTCGCGCGGTCGCCGGCCGGGCGTCGCGGAATCGCCGGCGCGCCTTGCCGCACCGACCGGCATCGGCCGCGTTGGCTACAGGACGGACGAGTCCGCGCCCAGCATCCCGGTCGCTTCGCAGGTCGGTTGGTGGAGCCGAGGGGAGTCGAACCCCTGACCTCGACATTGCGAACGTCGCGCTCTCCCAACTGAGCTACGGCCCCGCAACCGAAGGCGCGGATAATGTGGAAAGCGCGGCCGGGATGTCAAGGATCGGCCGCGCGGCCCGTCGAACGGTGCGGCTCAGAACCGGCGCGAGGTTTCGAGCAGAACCTCCTCGCCGGACTCGTCCCGGCCGTGGCGGGAATAGAAGTGAAGCGTCTTGAGCACGGGCTCGTCGCTTGAGACGAACAGGATCGCATCCCCGCCCGGCGTCTCGTTGATGTGCTCCACCCAGCAGCCGCCCGGCGCGCAGAAGGTATCGAACGGCTCCCAGTCGAAGCGCCGCCCGCCGACGACGCTGTGGCCGCTACCCTCGAGCACGGTGTAGATCAGGCTCGCGTTCTGGCGCGAGGCCAGGGTGCGCTCGCCCGCGCGCAGCATGTTGGCGAAGAAGGTCATGGTCGAATATGGCGCCCTGCCGGTCGTCGGGTCGACATATTCGACCATCACGCCGTCATAGGCGCCGCCTTCGCTGTCGCGCAGCGTCTCCAGCAGCGCGCGGGTCGCATCCCAGCGATAGACGTACATCGGCGAGGCGTTGCCCGTGCCGCGGGCGTGCGAGACCGTGCGCGGCATCAGCCCGCCCGCGCCATAGGTGCGCCCGGAATGGTCCGGGTGCAGCCGCTCGGTCTGCCTGCTGCGGCGCGCCTGCCCGCCCTTGCCGTCGTCCTCGAAATACTCGCTGTCGAAATAAGTGGCGTTCAGCACGTTCACCAGCGGCATGTCGAGCACGCTCAGATTGACCGCGCCGCCCTCGCCCCGGTTGCCGTGATCGTGCCAGGTGTCGTGCGGGGTGAGCACCAGGTCGCCCGGTCCGAAGGTGATCGGCTCGCCGTCGATGCCGGTGAAGTTGGTATGCCCGGTCAGGCCGAAACGGATCGCGTTCGGCGAATGGCGGTGCGGGGGCGCGATCTCGTCGGGGTTGTTGATCCGGTAGGCCGCGAACATGGTCGTCGTCGTCGCGATCAGCCCCTTCAGCGCCGGGTTGCACATGATCAGCGAACGGCGCTCGGACTCCTCCATGTCGATCAGCTCGCCCGCCTTTTCCAGGCATGGCCCGACATCGCGGTACTTCCAGATATGCGGCGCCGCGCGGTCGAACTTCGCGAGGTCGCGGACGGCCTCGTGCTCGCCGGCCTTGCCGACCGACCAGAATTCGTAGAGGTGCAGCGCCTGCGTCCGCTCGTGCAGGGCGGCCATCTCGGCATCCCAGTCGGAGGTGTTCGACCGGCGCTTCCGATCGCCGCGTAAGGTGGTCGCCATGACCGTCTCCCTGGCCGCCGGGTGTGCCGGCGCAGCTTGGCGCAAGATATGCGCGCCGACCAGAAGGCGGCAAGCGGCCCGGGCGTCGCCACCGCCGGGCATCCCGTGCAGATCCGCCCGGAAGGCGCGCTCCGACACTCCCGGAATTTCCGATGTATCCGAACCCTCGAGGGCTTCCAGAACCGGACGGATCATCCGGCACAGGGACCGGACACGGACTGTGTTATCGACATCGGACCCGATGCGGGTTGAGGGGCGGCGAGCCACGCGATAGCATCCTTGCGACCGCACGCCACAAAGGATGAGATCATGAGCGCCGCAGATCAGATCAACGCCATCCGCGAGAAATGGCACACCAAGAACCACCCGTTCTTCCAGGCGATGGCCGGGGGCAAGCTGGACCTCCGTGCGCTGGGCGTCTACATGGCCAACCACTTCAAGTTCGTCGAAATGGTCCAGCCGTCATTCGGGCTCCTGTACTATCGCGCGCCGAAGGACATCCAGGTCGCGCTGATCGAGAATCTGGCCGAGGAGGAAGGCTTGGCGGCCATCCCCAGGGAAGGCCATGAGCCCCATAACCACAACGAGATGATCTTCCGGTTCTGCGCTGCGGCCGGGCTGTCCGAGCAAGAGGTGCGCGGCATGCAGATGTCGCCGGCGTGGTGGGCGCGCTCGCTCCACTACGTCCACTGCCTGCGCGATGAGCCGCTCGGCGTCGCGCTCGCCATGCAGTCGACCCAGGAGGGCCAGCAGGTGGCGCTCAACAAGGAGGTGACCATCCCGGCCTTCGAGGCGCATTACGGGATGGGGCCGACCGATCCCAGGATCGATTTCTTCGTCGAACATGCCGAGGCCGACCTCGAGCACAGCGCCCGCCAGATGGCGCTGTGCGAGCGCTATCTGGCGGGCGACGACGACCTGCCGCGGGCGCTGACGGTGTGCGAGGAAGCGTGCCGGCTGCGCTGGGCCTCGATCACCGAGGTATACCGCGAGCACCACCTGAAGGAGCGCGACATCCTGCCGGTCGGCGTCGCCGCCTGATCGCACGCTCGTCACAATCCAGGGAGCAGAGGCCCAGGGAGCAAAGACTGTGCAGTTCGGCGTCCAGTTCTTTCCCTCGGTCGGCCCGGAGACCAAGACCGGCGCACAATACTACGCAGAATGCCTGGCGCTGTGCGACCTGATGGATGCCTACGGCTACAGCCACGCGCGCACGGTCGAGCACTACTTCCTGTCCTATGGCGGCTACGCGCCGGCGCCGATGGTGTTTCTTGCCGCCGCCTGCCAGCGCACCAGCAAGGCGCGCATGGTGACCGGCGCGGTGCTGCCGATCTTCAACAACCCGCTGAAAATCGCCGGCGAGGCCGGCATGGTGGACGCCCTTTCGGGCGGGCGGCTCGACCTCGGGATGGCGCGCGCCTTCCTGCCGCACGAGTTCGAGAAATTCGGCGTCAGCCTCGACGAGTCGGTCGCCCGGTTCGACGAGGGCGCGGCGCAAATCCGTCAGCTTCTTGAGGAAGAGGACGTCACCTGCGAGGGGCGGTTCCACAGCTTCAGGAACGTCACCTCGCTGCCGCGCCCGACCCAGAAGCCGCGGCCGCCGATCTGGACGGCGACCACGACCACGGCGGACTCCTTCGTCAAGGCGGGCGAGAAGGGCGATTTCATCATGGCGATCCCGCTGGTGAGCTCGCGCATGGTGGAGTTGCTCGGGCTCTATCGCGAGGCGTGGAAGAAGGCCGGCCATCCGGGCGACGGCAAGGTGATGCTCGCCTTCCACATGTTCTGCCACGAGGACGAGAACGCGGCGGCGCGCATCGCACGCGATCCGCTGAACCGCTACCTCCAGGCTATTCTCGAAGCCGCCCGGCCGTGGGTCGAGGGCTCGGCCAGCAAGGACTATCCGGGCTACGACAAGATGTACCGGGCGCTGGAGAAGGAGAGCTTCGAGACACAGGTGGCCTCGGGCGCAGCCTGGGTCGGCGCGCCGACCATGATCATCGACCAGATCCACGCCTACCGGGAGGCGGTCGGCTTCGAGGTCGCCTCGATGCAGATCAATTTCGGCCACATCCCCTACGATGCGGCCGAGCGCTCGATGCGCCTGTTCGGCGAAAAGGTGATCCCGCACTTCGCGGCCAGCTGAGCCGGCGGGGCGGCCGGCTGACCCGGCCGGTTCAAAAGAAGGCGATCGTGCGGATCTCGATGCTTTCGCGGGCCGGCGCGCCGTCGGGCGTGGCGGGATCGCCGAAGGAGGTATGGGCGGTAAAGCGCGCGCGGCCGTCGGTCTCGCTGTCGAAGACCTTGAAGACCAGCGCCTCGTCGCGGGTCATTTCCGGGAAATAGTACCAGTCGTGATCGGGGTTGTAGGCGACCTGGTAGGTCTCTCCGACCCGGTGCGGGTAGCGCCGCTCCGAAGCGATCAGGTCCGCGGGCCGCAGGCTGCGCGCATGGGCGATCGCCAGCGGATCGGACTGGATCGGCCGGTCGATCGCCCGCCAGACCTGGACGATGGCGAACCGGCGCTTCAGCAGCTCTTCGGCCTCGTCGGGCAGCAGGTCGCGCACCCGCTGTGGACCCGACCATTCGGTGTAGTCGTTATGGACCGCCTTGACCGGCTCGCGAACCTTGCGGGTCTTGCGGACATCCCCATCGCCCGACCGCAGGGTGTGGTCGAAGATCAGCACCCGCCCGGCGCCGGTCTGCTCCCGGATCAGCCTTTCGACCTCCGGGTAGTAGACCGCCCTCAGCTCCTCGGGATCGAAGAAATCCTTCATCGCGGTCTCATGGTCGACGAAGACGAAGCCGGACTCGTCGATCGAGAAGGTATCGCGCAGCCTCCGGCCGTTGCGGATCGTCATCAGGCGGTCTTCCTGAACGCCGGTCCGGCGGCGGGACATGTCGCCCTCTTGCATGGTCTCGTTGACCGGCTTCACGCCGGTATCGACCGAATAGATCAGCGTGGCGTTGACGGTCTCGCTCGCAGCAGTCTCGATCTTGGCGGTCCCGGCCATCGGGCGCTCCCCTGCAGGCGCAGCACGGTTGATTTCAGACCCAACTAAGGCGTCGGACCGTTGCGGGCAAGCGCTCAGGACCGCTTCCTGGCGTCCAGCAGCGCGAAGGCGATAGTCCCCGGCGCGCCGGCGAACCGATGTCGCGCTCCATCCCGCCCCATCCCGATCGAGCCTTTCAGGCAGACCGCGTAATCGATCGTATCGGTGCGGCGCATCTGGCCAGCCGCGCGCCCGCCGGGTGGTCGGCGATGCGGAACCCGGAGCCGCGCTCGCGACCGGCGACGATTCGCCGGGGCTGTGACGTTGTCGATTGCGCTGGTGTATTTTGACGAGGCGAGTGAGCGGCGTAGCGTGGGAGCCTGCCGATGACCGATGCCAGAGGGGCGACCGAGGCAGGGGACGCGTTCGAGAGGCTGAAGGATCTCTTGCGAGAGATGTTCCAGCTCGACCGGGGCGACCTCGACTTCGGCCTTTATCGCATCATGAACATGAAGGCGGGTGAGATCGAGGCGTTTCTCGATCGCGATCTGTTGCCGCAAGTGAAGACCGTCCTGGCGGGCGTCTCCGAAGAGAAACGAGCCGCGCGGGAACAGGCGCTCGCGGAAGCCCGGGACTCCGCGTGGGGGTTGGGAATCGATTCTGACACCGCGCCGAAGGTCATTGAACTCCAACGGCAACTGGCCGACGCAAACTCCGATACGGACGCCGAGGCCGATGTTTACAGCCACCTCGTCAGGTTTTTCGCGCGCTATTACGCCGAGGGCGATTTCATGTCGCTCCGGCGCTATTCCGGCGGCGGCCGGTCGACGTATCTGATCCCCTATGACGGCGAGGAGGTGAAGCTGCACTGGGCCAACGCCGATCAATACTACATCAAGACGACCGAGAACTACGCCGCCTACGCCTTCACCGCCGGCGAGGGCGACGCGGCGCGCCGCGTGCGCTTCGAGATCGCGGCGGCCGACAACGAGAAAGACAACGTCAAGGAGGCCGAGGGCAAGCAGCGCCGCTTCGTACTCGCGCCGGGCGGCGGCGCGGTCGCGCGTGACGGCGATGGTCTGACCATCCGCTTCGAGCACCGCCCACTGACGGAAGCCGAGAAAAAGGACTACGGCGGCGGCGCCCGACAGCAGGACCGGATCAACGAAGCGTCGGCGGCGCGGGTGCTGGATGCGCTGGACCCGGGCTGGCGGGCGGCGCTGGCCGCGCCGGCGCCGACCGGGGCCGATCCCGAGCGCACGCTGCTGGCCAGGCATATCGAGCGGTACACGGCGAAGAACGGCTTCGATTACTTCATCCACAAGGATCTGGGCGGCTTTCTCCACCGGGAGCTGGATTTCTACCTCAAGAACGAAGTCCTGAATCTGGACGATCTGGCGCAGGGCGACATGGGCGACGTGGACCGCCTGCGCCGCACCCTGGCGCGAATGCGCGCGATCCGCCATGTGGCCGGGAAGATCGTCGCCTTCCTGGCGCAGTTGGAAGACTTCCAGAAGCGCCTCTGGCTCAAGAAGAAATTCGTGCTGGAAACGCAATGGTGCGTGACCCTGGACCGCGCGCCCGAGTCGCTCTACCCCGAGATCGCCGCCAGCGAAACGCAGCGCCGGGAATGGGTCGACCTGTTCGCCATCGACGAGATCGCGGGCGATCCGGACAATAGCGATCCGGACAATGGCGAAGCGGGCTACGGCGAGCCGTTGAGCGTCGATTTCCTCAAGGCCAACCCGTATCTGGTTCTGGACACGCGCCATTTCGGGTCGGGCTTCAAGGACCGGCTGCTGGCCGCGCTCTCCGACGCCGGGCCGCTGGACGAGCAGACCGACGGGCTGCTCGTCCACGGAGAAAACTTTCAGGCGCTGAACCTGTTGCAGGCGCGGTATGGCGGGCAGGTGAAGTGCGTGTATATCGATCCGCCGTATAATACGGATGCTACCCCGATAACTTATAAGAATGGCTACCGTCATTCGTCATGGTTGTCGCTCATTGACAGCCGTGTGACTCTCACTCGCTCGGTTATGGCTAAAGACGCCATCTTATGTATAACGATAGATGATTTTGAGATCCACTACCTTAGAGCGCAGCTAGCTGTCTCAATTCCAAACTTCGATTTGCTGGGAACCGCAGCAATCAAGAACAATCCCGCCGGACGCACCGGCACGGTGGGGTTTTCCGTATGTCACGAGTATGCATTATTTTACGGGCAACCAGATTCAGCAAAAATTGGACGTCTTGAACATAGTCAATCGCAGAAGGCGCGCTACAAAGAAAACGATGAATTAGGTGCTTTTGAATGGACCAACTTCCGTAAGCATGGTGGAACAAATACCTATAGAACCACTCGACCAAGACAATTCTATCCTATTTATGTCTCGGATGAAGATGATATAATAATTCCAGATATGAAATGGGATAATTCCTCCCGTTCATGGACAATTATAGAACTCCCTTCGACCGACCAAGAAATTATACTCCCAGTTGATGGATCCGGCAGGGAACGGATATGGGATTTCACGGTAGATACTGCGCGTGAAAACCTAGAACACTTGATTGTTCGCAAAGATTCGCGGGATAAGACGGCGATATATAGAAAATGGAGACTAAATGAAAAAGGGCTTTTGCCTCAAACTATTTGGGATAGATCGGAATATTCTGCAACAGAATACGGAACAAACCTGCTAAAAAATGTGTTTGGAGATACGCATAAATTTAGTTTCCCTAAATCATTCCATGCCGTTACGGATTGCTTAAGAGCAGCTAATTTTAGAAGGTCCTCCGATGGTGTGGTTCTCGACTATTTCGCCGGCTCCGGCACGACCGGCCATGCGGTCATCAACCTCAACCGGGAGGACGGCGGGCGGCGCAAGTACGTCCTGGTCGAGATGGGCGACCATTTCGACACGGTGCTGCTGCCGCGCTTGAAGAAGGTCGTCTACTCGCCGGGCTGGAAGGACGGCAAGCCGGTCTCGCGCGACAAGGGCGTGACCCAGCTCATCAAGTATGTCCGGCTCGAATCCTATGAGGACACGCTGGACGGGCTGGTTCTGACGTTGCCGGACGACGACCTTCTGGCGGCGAACGATCCCGCGCTGGCCGAGGATTACCGGCTGCGCTACGCGCTCGACGCGGAGACCGGCGACAGCCCCTGCCTGCTGGGCACGGACTTCACCGATCCCGCCGCCTACACCCTTTCCGTCGTGCGCGACGGCGCGCGGCGCGACGCGCCGGCCGACCTGCCGGAGACCTTCGACTCTCTGCTCGGCCTGCGTGTCGAGTCCCGCCGGCGTCTGGACGGCGTGCTCGCCATCGCCGGCGCGGACGCGCAAGGCCGGCGCTGCCTGATTCTCTGGCGCGATCTGGAGAAGATGGACAACGGTGCTTTGGAATCGTGGTTCACCGACAACCGGGCGAACCTCCCCGCCCCGCTCGATCTCGTCTACGTCAACGGCGACCACACGCTGAACGCGGTCCGGCCGCCCGCCGAGACCTGGACCTCCGCGACCATCGAACCCCTGTTCCGCGAATTAATGTTCGAAGGCGACGAAGGATGACGACCGGGATGAACGACGAACTTCGTGACTCGACATTCTCGCAACGGGAAGGGAAATCGCCCTTGCCCGAGGTTATGAAATTAGAGCATATACCAAAGAAATTCAGGAATTTGGCATGGCTATTGATTGGTGAAGAAATTGCGAAATCAGATAGTCTTACTTTTTCTGGAAGGCTTTTCATTGAAAATGTTATATGGTCCTATGTATTTGAAATCAAAGAAATTCCTCACGACGAAGTCCAATCTGTTCTGAATTGGAAATATGGAAAATTTGCTCGTGAAATAC
This sequence comes from Alphaproteobacteria bacterium, assembly GCA_965202905.1. Lineage (GTDB taxonomy): Bacteria > Pseudomonadota > Alphaproteobacteria > MPNO01 > MPNO01 > CAYFYS01. The sequence continues at coordinate 3,295,842 of OZ241868.1, forward strand.
TGTTATCCGGCGATTATCATGAGGCAATTACTCTTGTTGAATACATAATTCGCCACGAAGAGTGTTCCGATGAATTAAAAGATTCTCTTATAGAAGCGTTTGACAGATCTCCAGTCGCCTATTTCGTGCAGGAGATGAACGGGAAGCCTACGGTCATTCCGCGAATTAGCCGCGAAGCTGGCGAGGCAACACGGCAAGCTCTCGAAACTCTCGACAAAGGCGGCATGAATGGCGCAACCACGCATCTGCGCCAGGCGGCAGAGCACATCAACGCACAGCAATATGCCGATTCGATCGCCGATAGCATTCATGCCGTCGAATCCGTCGCCCGCGTGATCGACCCTGCCGCGAGCAAAACCCTCGGCCCGGCCCTGGATTCCCTTGAGAAGGCCGGTGTGCCGATACATAAGGCGCTCAAGGAAGCGTTCAAAAAACTCTACGGCTACACGAGAGACGAACAGGGCATCTGTCACGCCCTTCTCGAAAAGGGCGCTGCCGATGTCGGCCAGGACGAAGCCTTATTCATGTTCGGGGCCTGCGCGTCCTTCGCCGCTTATCTAACCGCCAAAGCCGACGGGCCGGCGAACGAGAAGGCCGGCGCGCGATGACGCCCCTCGAAGGCCGCCTCGTCCTGCACCGTTTCATGTGCCGGGAGTTCGGCTATGCCGACATGGCCGCGATGCTCGACCGGCTGCGCGGCGTTCCGGCGGGCTTCGCCACCGGCGGCGAGAGCGAATACGCCCGCGCGCTCTATCTGAACCCGGGCGAGGCCCGGATAACCGCGGCGCAATTCGCGGATTACGACGCCGGGATCGCGAACCTGAGCCGGCGGCTGCGTATGGACGGCGGGCATGGAAGGGGCTGGAAGCCTCACCAATATCTCGCCCTGCTGTTCGCCGAACACTATCTGCGCCGCTATTTCGACGACGCCGAGGCGTTGCGCGCCGGGTTGAACGGCGCGAGGAAGCGCGAGGCCCGGACCCGGGCCATGCCGGACTACACGGCGGAGGATTTGCGCACCGTCGCCGTGCAGTCCGCCACGGGTTCGGGCAAGACGCTGGTCATGCACGCCCACATCCTGCAATACCGGCGTCTGGCCGGCGCGGCGGGCAGGCCGCCCAACAATGTCATCCTGGTGACGCCGAACGAGCAGCTTTCGGCGCAGCACGCGCGCGAGCTTCTGGCGAGCAACCTGCCCGCCCGGCTGTTCTCCGCCGAGGCCGGGGCGGACCTGCTGGCGCCGGTGGAGATCGTCGACCTCAACAAGCTCGCCGAGAAGAAAGGCGTGAAGCGCGTCGCCGTGAGCGACTTCGGCGACAACAACCTCGTGCTGGTGGACGAGGGGCATCTGGGCGCGTCGGGCAAGGCATGGCGCGAGCGGCGGGCGGAGCTGGCGCGCGGCGGCTTCACGTTCGAGTACTCCGCCACGTTCAACCAGATCGTCGGCAACGACGGCACCCTGCGCGACGCCTATGGCAAGTGCCTGCTGTTCGACTACCCCTACCGCGCGTTCCACGCCGACGGCTACGGCAAGGACTACGCCATCTCCAACCTGCCCCAAGGGGCGGAGGACGAGAACAGCAACATGTATCTGCTGGGCTGCCTGCTGAGCTTCTACCGGCAATGCCGTATCTGGCGCGACGGGCGCGCCGGGTGGACGGAGTTCAACGTGACCCGGCCGCTCTGGGTGTTCCTCGGCAAGACGGTGACCGGCGGCGGCAAGACCAGGGCGGACGAAGCGACCCGATCGGATGTCGTGCGCATTCTCGACTTCCTCGGCTGGGTGCTCGCGCAAGGCGATGCCGTCCGGCCGATGATCGGCCGGCTGCTGGCCGGCGCCTCCGGGCTGACGGACGATGCGGATGGCGACTACTTCGCCGGCCGGTTCGACGATCTGAAGGACAACGGCGAGGACGCACTCTACGATGACATCCGCGAGACCCTGTTCCACGGGCCGGGGCGACTGCACGCCGCCTATCTGACGGCCGGCGAGGGCGAGATACACCTGCGCACCGCCGACAACGCGCCCTTCGGCGTGGTCAATGTCGGCGATTCGGCGGCGCTCTACAAAATGCTGAGCGATAACGCCAACCCCGATTTCGATGTCGAACGGGAGGCCGGGTTCGCCCGGCGGCTGTTCGCCGACGTGGACCGGGCGGATTCGACCGTGAACATCGTGATCGGCGCGCGGCGCTTCATCGCCGGCTGGAATTCCTGGCGGGTGAGCACGATGGGGCTGATGCATGTCGGCGTCGGCGAGGGGCCGGAAATCATCCAGATGTTCGGGCGCGGGGTGCGGCTGAAAGGCTGGAACATGAGCCTGATGCGTCACCGTGAAAGCGGGGCCGAGGCGCCCGCCGATAGTGGCCGGCTGGCGGAGCTGGAGACACTGCGTATTTTCGGATTGCGCGCCAACTACATGCAGACCTTCCGGGACCTGCTGGCGAAAGAGGGGGTACGCGTGGAGCAGGAGACGGTCACGCTGCCCGTCATCTGGAATTTCGCGAAGAAGGACCTGAAGATCATCCGCCTCAAGGAGGGCTTGAGATACGACCGCTCGGACGATCGGCCGGTCCTGCCGGACCCCGGCGGCCCAAACAGCCCGGTCGTGGAGATGGACCTGTATTCGCGGCTGCAAGCCGTCGAGTCCAGTGATGGAACGGCCGGGCAGGAAACGGCGAAGGCGCCGGTCGAGCTGAACCGGGGTCATATCGCCCTGTTCGACCGCACCCGCGTTTACGACAAGCTGCTGGCGCGCAAGCGGCGGATGGGCTGGCACAACCTGGCCATCGGGCGCAAGACGGTGGACGCGCTTCTCGACCGCGCCGACTGGTACAAGCTTTACATGCCGCCGGAACGGCTGGCGGCGACGAGCTACGCGGATATTCGGAAGCTGGAGGATGTCGCCGTCGAGTTGATCGCCGAATACGCCGCCCGGTTCTGGCGCGGCCGGCGCAGGCTGTGGGAACACGCCAATATCGAGGTGAAGACGCTCGATGAGACGGACCCGAACAATATCCGCGAATACCGGCTATCCGTGCCCGCGGCGGAGAAGCGGCTGATCGAAGATGTCCGCGATCTCGCGAAGAGCATCGGGGAAGAGCGGTTCCATCGTTTGAAGCTCGGCACCATCAGGGCCGACGCCCATGCCTACAAACCGCTGCTGTATGCGACCGGAAAGGGCGATGTCGCCGTCCAGCCCGTTCCCCTGAACGATAGCGAGAAGCGAGTCGTCGAGCGCCTGACCGCACTGGCGACAGGTGGCGCACCCTTTCTGAAAGGACATGAGCTGTTCCTGATCCGGAACCGGACCCGCGGCGGGGGCGTCTCCTTCTTCGACGATCACGCCTACTACCCCGACTTCATCGTCTGGCTGATCGCCGGCGCCGGCCAGCATGTCGTTTTCCTCGATCCGAAGGGCCTGGTCCGGTTCGGTCCCAACGAACGAAAGAAGGTGAGGTTGCACGCCGAAATCGCGAACATCGAGAAACAGATCCGTGAGCACGACCCGGACCTGCGCCTGCACGCCTACGTTCTTTCCGTCACGTCACCCGGCAAGATCGGGGACGAACCGCGCACGCGGGAGGAATGGGAAAAGGAGGGCGTTTATTTTCTCGAGGATGGCGATTGGCCTCGACGGATGTTCGCGGATGTTCTCGACGCTGCGCCCGCCTGAACGGGACGGTCCGGCTTATGATACGGGATACGGGGTGTTCGTTTGTCCATGGAGCGACCTGCCGCGACCGCTATCCTTGGCTGTTCAACCAGGAGAATCCTGCTTAGACGGTGGCCAGGAGGTCGGCCCATTCCTCGACCATCTCCGGGTGGCCGTGGCGGATGTGGGTGGAGAACTGGCGAAAGCCCGCGGCGCGGAAGCCGCGCACCCGCTCGCGCAGCTCGTCCGCCGTGCCGGTGAAGCTGAGCGCGCGGATCATCCCGGCGCCGATCAGCGGCCGCTCCTCGGGCCTGACCACCATCAGATGGCCGGCATGGGTGCGCAGATAGCGGGCGTCCGCCGGCTCATATCTCGCATGGACCTCGCGAAACGCCTCGAGCGCCGGGCGCAGGATTTCGGGGACCGCAAAGCCGAGTCGGCCGAGCGCCTCGGCCTCGACCATGTCGTGCATCACCATGGCGGCGGCCGGTCCCGCCTGGGCCATCGCCCGCGCGCCGTCGGCCGGCTCGCCGTCCGCAAGGATGCACCCGCCGCACTGCACCGTCGTGTAGAGATCCTCGACAGCCCGCCCGGCAGCGCGCCAATGCCGGTGCATGTCTTCGATCTGTGCGACGGTCTGCTCGTTCGACCGCGCCGGCACGATCCAGTCGAGCCCGAGGCGGGCGGTCATTGCCCGCCCCCTGGGCCCGAGCGCGCTCATGTGAATCGGGATGTCGCGGCCGGTCTCGATGAGGCCGAGCTCGGGGTTGAGGAACCGGATCTTCCGCGGCTCCCCTTCGATCTCCGCGCTGACCGTCCGCCCGGCGAGCAGCCCGCGGACGGTCTCGATATAGGCCTCCACGTCGGCCAGCGGGATCGCGCTCATCCCCATCGACCGCCGCGCGGTGAAACCGCTGCCGACGCCGCATTCGATGCGGCCCGGCGCGAGCTTGCTGAGCGAGGCCAACGCGTTGGCCGCGACCGGCGCGATCCGGTTGGACGGGATCAGGACGCCGGCGCAAATCTTGATGCGCTCGGTGCGCATCGCCGCCGCGGCCATCGCGACGAACACGTCGGCATTGATCATCTGGGTGTCGAAGAACCAGGCGTGGCTGAAGCCCAACGCCTCGGCGCGGGCGACTACCTTCCAGGAATCGGCCGCGGTTGCGACATTGATGCCGAAATCCATGACGAGCGAGAGAGTATACTGCTTGCGGCGGTGGTCCTATCGGCAATCGGCCAATCGGCAATCGGCCAATCGGCAATCGGCCAACCGGTAATCAGCCAATCGGCAATCGGCCAACCGGTAATCAGCCAATCGGTAATCAGAAGGAGGCCCGGATGTCCGCGCCAGACTACAACACCGTCAAGATCGAGAAGGTCGACCGCATCGCCTGGGTGACGCTCAACCGACCGGAGAAGCGCAACGCGATGAGTCCCGAGCTGCATTTCGAGATGGTCGACGCGCTCACCCGGCTCGACGTCGACGACGAGATCGAGGTGCTGGTGCTGACCGGCGCGGGCGAGGCGTTCAGCGCCGGGATGGACCTGAAGCTCTTCTTCCGTGACCTCGACGACGCGCCCGCCGCGCGCGCGGCCGCGCGCGACGCCGACCGGCGCTGGGGCTGGTACAAGCTTTCCAACTTCTCCAAGCCCACCATCGCGATGGTCAACGGCTATTGCTTTGGCGGCGCGTTCATTCCCCTGGTCGCCTGCGACTTCGCGATCGCGGCCGAGGAGGCGACGTTCGGACTTTCCGAGGTCAACTGGGGAATCCTGCCGGGCGGGCTGGTGAGCAAGGTCGTCACCATGACCATGAACTACCGGAAGTCGATGTACTACGCGATGACCGGCCGGCCGTTCGACGGCGGGACCGCGGCCGAGATCGGTCTCGTCACCTTCGCCGTGCCGGCCGAGCGGCTGCGCGCCGAAGTGATCGAGCTTGCCCGGGACCTGATGAAGAAGAGCCCCGAGGTGCTGCGCTCGACCAAAGAGACCATCAAGTCGGTGCGCATGATGTCGATCGAAGAATCCTACGATTTCATTCAGGCGAAATCCGACCAGCTTCGCTTCCGCGACGCCGGGAACACGCGGGCGCGCGGCATGGCGGGCTTCCTCGACGAGAAGAGCTACCGGCCGGGATATGAGGCGGTAGACCGGCCGGCGGAAGACGGCTGAAACTCGGTCGCGCGGCGGCCGGCCCCCGCAGATCGGGCGCGCGCTCCGGCAGGCGTGGGCGGCGCGCAGCACCGACGCCCCGGCGCGGTACCGGCCGGCGATCCGCAGACCCGCCGGCAGACCCGCCTCGGCGAAGCCGCACGCTCCCGGGCCGACAGGTCGGTGGGAGGCGGGATTGCCGACTCTTCCGTCATCGCCGGCCCCGTCGCCGCGCGTGCCCGACGGGCGATGCGGGCGGGCCTCGGTTGACACGCCCCGGCCCCGGTTCGAAGATCCTGACGGGGCCCGACGCCTCTCTCGCAAGACGTCGAAACGGGCAAGCGGTGAGGCTCCGAACATCAAAGGAGGCAATGATGAGGTTGCTGAAACATGTCTGGGGAGGCGCGTTGGTCTCTCTCGCCCTGACAGCCGTTCCGGCGGCGCTTACGGTTCACCCGGCGGGCGCCGCCAACGTGAACTGGAAGTCGATCACGGCATTTCCGCGCAAGCATCCCTTCAACGCGCCGCTGCACGATTTCGCGAAGCGGGCGGCGGCGTACTCCGACAACGAGATCAAGATCCGCTATATCGGCGGTCCGGACGTCACCCCGGTGCCGGAGCAGATGAAGGGCATCTCGCGCGGCGTGCTCGATGTCTATTACGGGCCGATGTCCTATTTCCTGGGCGAAATCCCGGAGATCCAGGCGTTCAACGGCTCCAACCTGCACGCGATGGAGGTTCGCGCCTCGGGTGGGCTCGCGCTGATGAACCAGGCGGTGCGCAAGCGCCTCAATGCCGAGCTGCTCGGCTATTACGGCTCGGGCTACACCTTCTACGTCTACCTGACCGAAAAGCCGAAATTCGCCGCCGACGGGACGCCGGACTTAACCGGGATGAAGCTGCGCGGCGTTGCGATCTACCGCGAGTTCCTCAAGCGGTTCGGCGCGAGCGCGGTCCCGATGCATGTCGCAGAGATGTATTCCGGGCTCGAGCGCGGCATCGTCAAGGGCATAGCCTGGATCGGCCCCGGCGTGACCAATTTCGGCTGGGACAAGTTCCTGAAATACCGCATCACCCCGGCCTATTGGCAGGGCGATATCATCATCGCCTCCAACAAGTCCAAATGGGACAAGCTGAGCACGGCCCACAAGCGGGCGGTCACCCGCGCGGCGATGGAGACCGAGGTGTGGGCGCACAGCCTGTTCGCCGACATGAGCGCGAAGGAGAAGGCCAAGCTCAAGGAGCGCGGCATGGTCGACATCGACTTGAAGGGCGAAGCGGCCAAGACGTATTCGTCGGCCGCCTACGATATCGGCGTCTGGCAGGCGCTTGCCAAGAACGAGATCCCGCCGGCGATGATCGAGGACTTCAAGGCGAAGCTCTTCCGGGCGCAGTAGCGCCGCAAGGGCGCTGCGTCAAACCCGCGCGATGCGCGGTCTGATACGCGTCTATGACGGGGTGATCACGGGGCTCGCCGGGCTCGGCGGCCTCGTGCTCACCACGATCTTCCTCGCGATCGTCTATGACGTGACGGTGCGGACCGTCGGCATACCGTCGCCGCTCTGGACCGTCTCGCTCGCCGAATACGGCCTGCTGCACTCGACGCTCTATGCCACGCCCTGGGTGTTGCGGCGCAAATCGCACGTGTTCATCACCATCCTGACATCGCGGACGACGGGTCTTCTCAGGATCGGCGTCGAGCGGCTGATCTATATCGTCGGGATCGCGATCTGCGGGTTGCTCGCCTACGTCTCCTTCGAGCTCGTGATCGACGAATACATCCGCGGATTCGACGACATTCGCTCGTTCCCGATGCCGGGATGGATCGTCACCGCACCGGTGCCGCTCGCCTTCTTCCTGCTTGCGACCGAGTTCGCCCGTTTCCTGTTCGGGCCGGATTCGATGCTGTCCGAGGACCGCGCGGGCGCCGGGGGCCTCTGACATGGAGTGGTATACTGCGGGACTCCTGATGCTCGGCCTTGTCGTCGGGCTGATGGCGCTCAGCATTCCGGTCGCGTTCGCCTTCCTGATCGCCAATGTCGTCGGCGCGGTGATCTTCATGGGCGGCGGGGTCGCGGGCATCGAGCAGGTCATCAACAACGCGACCCGATCGGTCTCCAACTTCCTGCTGATCCCGGTGCCGCTGTTCATCCTGATGGGCGAGCTCTTCTTTCACTGCGGCATCGCGGAAAGGATCTTCTCGACGCTCGACAAGGTGTTCGGGCGTGTGCCGGGCCGGCTGTCCTACATGGCCGTCGCCGGCGGGACGATTTTTGCCGCCCTGTCGGGATCGAGCATCTCGACGACCGCGATGATGGGTTCCTCGATGGTCCCCGAGATGACCCGCCGCGGTTACAAGAAACACATGTCGATGGGTCCGATCCTGGGCTCCGGGAGCCTCGCGATCCTGATCCCGCCCTCGGCGCTGGTGGTCCTGCTCGGCAGCCTGATGGGCCCGCTCACCCCGGTCGATATCGGCCATCTGCTGATCGGCGGCATCCTCCCGGGCCTCATCCTGGCCAGCCTCTATGCGAGCCTGATCTTCCTGCAGGTCAGACTCGACCCCGACGCCGCGCCGCAATATTCGGTCGACCCGATCGGCTTCGGCACGAAGATCCTCTTGTCTGTGGTCAACATCCTGCCGCTCGGTCTGGTCTTCTTCTGCGTCGTCGGCCTGATCCTCGTCGGGATCGCCACACCCTCGGAATCCGCAGCCTTCGGCGTCGTCGGCGTGATCGTGCTCGCAGCGGCCTTCCGCCGCCTGTCCTGGGAGGTGCTGCGGAAGTCGGTAGAAGGCACGCTGGTGGTCACGACGATGGTGTTCATGATCCTGCTCGCGTCCTCGACATTCAGCCAGATCATGGCGTTCTCCGGCGCCAGCGCCGGCATCGTCGACTGGGTGACCGGTTTCGAGTTGCCGAAGCTGACGATGCTGCTGTTCATGTTCGCGGTGCTCCTGTTCCTCGGCATGTTCGTCGATCAGATCTCGCAGATGATGCTGACCATCCCGATCTTCGTGCCGCTGGCGGTCTCGCTCGGCTTCGACCCGGTCTGGTTCGGCATCATCATCGTGCTGGCGCTGGAGATTTCCACCACCACGCCGCCGTTCGGGCTGCTGCTGTTCGTGATGATGGGCGTCGCGCCGCCGGGCACGACGTTCTCCCAGGTGGTCTATGCGGGCCTGCCCTATATCGGCTGCGCCTTCGTCCTCTTGGCGCTGTTGATCGCGGTCCCCGAGGTGGTGCTGTTCCTGCCGGGCCTGATGGGCTCATAACCGGGGAGCGGACGCAATGACGACATCATCCTTCCGCAACGCACTGCAGGCGGTGGTCGATGAGCGCAACCAGGCGAGCCATCCGCTGATCGACAAATGGGCGGCGGGCGAGGTCGGGCGCGAGACGATCGCCGGCGCGATCCGCGAGCACTGGTACTGGATCAACAACCTGATTCCGGAAGCCCTGTTCAACATCTGCGCCAAGGCGCCCGAGGATGTGGTGGCGATGGAGATGGAGAACTACGCCGAGGAGACCGACCCGGCGAACCCCCATGTCGAGCTGCTGCTCCGGTTCTGCGAGGCCTGCGGGATGACCCGCGAGCAGCTTGCGGCAGGGCGCGGCCTGCCGACCACCGAATCCTGGCTCGACTGGGAGCTCAACGTCACCGCCCGGGAGCCCTGGATCGCCGGCGTGGCGGGCATCCATATCGCCAGCGAGGCCCAGGAGCCGCGGCTGTTCTCCAAGGTGCTGCCGGCGCTGCGCGAGACCTACGGGTTCTCCGAGCACGACCTGGAATACTGGTGGCTGCACGCCGAAGCCGACATCGAGCACGGCGGCCGCGCCTTCGAGATTCTCGTCAAGCACTGCGACACCGCCGAGAAGCAGGACATGGCCCTCAAATTCGCCAGCGACGGCGCGCGGATGAAGTACCTGTTCTGGGACGGCATCAACCTGCACTACGAAGTCGGTTACAAACTCCAGTAGCGCTCGCGCGGCGGACTCAACGCCGCGCGGCGGCCCGCCGACATCGAGGCAGGGCCGGCGGCGAGGGCCGGAATGCCCGGTTGCAAGCGCGCGCGGACGGGGCCACCATGACCGCTGGCGAAGGATGGACGGACGGAGCCCGGCAATGGAACGCGTCAAGCACGAGATCCCGCGCGCGTTGAGGAACGTCCCGATCGACGAGCTGGCCAGGACGCGGGTGGTCCGCTTCGACGAGCTGGAGCCCGACTGGAACGCCTTCGCGGACTCCCGGGTCGAGGGCCGGCGCCGCGCGCAGTTCCGCATGATCGGCGGCGGCGGTTCGGGCAAGGACGATCCCAACGCCCTGCCGGCCGGCGGCTTCACCCTGTCGATGATGATTCTGCCGCCCGGCCAGGGTGGTTCGGCCCACACCCACGAGGTCGAGGAGGCGTTCTTCGTTCTCAAGGGTCGACTGACCGTCTTCTTCCAGGACGAGGACGGCCGCCGCGCCTCAACGACGCTCGGCCCCTACGAGGTCGTCTCGTGCCCCGCCGGCGTCCCCCACGGCTTCCAGAACGACACCGACGCGGACATCCTGATGCAGACCATGATCGGCAGCGGCAAGCCCGGACCGATCGGCTTCGTCGACGACGACATCTACGCCGAGGAGGTCGAGCGCCGGTCGTCTTCCTAGTCGCCGTAAGCCGTACAGCCGGACGCCGGAATGTCGCCCAACGGCGCGGGCGCGTCTTCGCAGGGCAGGAAGACCGGACCGCCGTAAACCCGGGTTTCGTTCGACCCGTCATCGTTATCGACCAGGACGCCGGCGGCTCGCGCTCCGGACGAATCGTGCCATCCTGCATGGCGGCGCGGGCCTGGACGCCTAGAGGATCTGGCTCAAGAACAGCTTGGTGCGGTCGGACTGCGGATTGTTGAAGAACTCGGTCGGCGTGTTCTGCTCGACGATCTGGCCGGCGTCCATGAAGATCACGCGGTCGGCGACCTGCTCGGCGAACCCCATCTCATGCGTGACGACGAGCATGGTCATGCCGCTTTCGGCGAGATCGACCATGACGTCGAGCACCTCCTTGATCATCTCGGGGTCGAGCGCCGAGGTCGGCTCGTCGAACAACATGATGTTGGGGCGCATGCACAACGACCGCGCGATGGCGACGCGCTGCTGCTGACCGCCGGAAAGCTGGCCGGGGTACTTCCCCGCCTGCTCGGGGATCCTGACGCGCCTCAGATACTCCATCGCCGTTTTCTCGGCCTCTGCCTTTGGCTGCTTGCGCACCCAGATCGGCGCGAGCGTGCAGTTCTCCATCACGGTCAGGTGCGGGAACAAGTTGAACTGCTGGAACACCATGCCGACTTCGCGGCGGATCGTGTCGATGTTCTTCAAATCGTGCGTCAGTTCGACGCCGTCGACGATAATCGCGCCTTCCTGGTGTTCATCGAGCCGGTTGATGCAGCGGATCAGGGTGGACTTGCCGGAACCCGACGGTCCGCAGACGACGATCTTCTCCTGCCGGGCGACCGACAGGTCGATTTCGCGCAGCACATGGAACGGCCCGAACCACTTGTTCAGCCCGTTGATCTGAATGATCGGCGCGTTCGGATCGCTGGCGGTGGTCTCGGCGACGGTCATCGTAAGCCCCCTAACGTCGCTCGATGTCGAGGCGCTTCTCGAGTTTGAATGAATAGCGCGACATCGAAAAGCAGATGACGAAGAAGAAGACGGCGGCGAGCACGAACGTTTCGTGATCGACCTTGCCGATCCAGTCCTGGTTGGTCTGCAACAGCCGTGCCTGGCCGAGGATATCGAACAGGCCGATGATGATCAGCAGCGTCGTGTCCTTGAACAGGCCGATAAAGGTGTTGACGATGCCGGGGATCGAGATCTTCAACGCCTGCGGCAGGATGATCAGCCGCATCATCTGCCAATAGCGCAGCCCCATCGCCTCGGCGGCCTCATATTGACCTTGCGGGATGGCCTGCAAACCGCCGCGGATCACCTCGGCCATATAGGCCGACGCGAACAGCGTGATGATGATCATCACGCGAACGAGTTGGTCGAACGCGACGTCGGGCGGCAGGAACAGCGGCAGGATGATGACCGCCACGAACAGCAGCGTGATCAGCGGCACGCCGCGAATGAACTCGATGAACGCGACGGACAACCAGCGGATGATCGGCAGGTTCGAGCGGCGGCCCAGCGCCAGCAGGATGCCGATCGGCAACGACAGCGCGATGCCGGCGACGCCGGCGACGAGGTTGAGCATGAAGCCGCCGAACCGGTCGGTCGTCACGCCTTCGAGCCCGGGGCCGCCGACCAGCAGGATCGCCGCGATTGCCGGGTAGGCGAGCGAATACCAACGGCCCCGGGCCGCATACGGAATGCGGTCGAACAGGACGAAGGCGAGCGCCGGGATCAACAGCAGCACGGCAAGATTGACCCGCCAGTACGCCTCCGGCGGGTAGAAGCCATAGAGGAACTGGTCGATCCGCTGGTCGAGCCAAGCCCAGCACGCGCCGTGGGTGGTGCATTCATCGCCTGCGCTACCGGAAAAATCGGCTGCGAAGATCGCCCAGTCGAGCAGGGCCGGCACGATCCACCACAGCAACAGCAGCGAGGCCATCGTGAGCATGGTGTTGATCGGACCGCCGAACAGATTCGTGCGCGCCCAGCCGACGATGCCGACGCTGTTGAGCGGCGCCGGCCTTTCGCCGAGCATCTCGGCCTGCGTGCGATGGAAGGCTTGGTTGGTCATCGTTCCACCAGCGCGATCCGCTTGTTGTACCAGTTCATGAACCCGGAGGTGAGCAGGCTGATTGTCAGGTAGAACGCCATGAAGATCGAAATCACCTCGAGCGCCTGGCCCGACTGGTTCAACACCGTGTCGCCGATCGAGACGAGGTCCTGGTAGCCGATGGCGACGGCGAGAGAAGAATTCTTGGTCAGGTTGAGATACTGGCTGGTCAGCGGCGGGATGATCACGCGCAGCGCCTGCGGCAGGATGATCTCGCGCATCGTCCGGCGGCGTGGCAGGCCGAGCGCGGCGGCCGCTTCGTGCTGACCCTTCGACACCGACTGAATGCCGGCGCGGACGATTTCCGAAATGAAGGCGCCGGTATAGATCGACAGCGCGAGCCACAGCGCCACCATTTCCGGCGTGACGTTGATCCCGCCCCGCAACCTGCCGAAGCGGTTCGCCACCGGCACGCTCCATTCGACCGGCTGGCCGGCGATGAAAAAGACGATGACCGGCAACCCGACGATGAGACCGAGGCCGGTCCACCCGACCGGAAAGGTCCGGCCGGTCGCCGCCTGCCGGACCCGCGACCAGCGCGCCACGAAGAACGTCGCGACCAGGCCGGCGGCAAACGCGATCAGCACGGCCATCGAACCGTCCAGAAAGACCGGCGCCGGCGCGGCGATTCCGCTGTTGTTGAGAAAGATCGCGTCGCCGATGGACAGGCTGTCGCGCACTTTCGGCAGCGCCAGCAAAATCACCCACCAGAAAATGATCTGCAGTAGCACCGGCACGTTACGGGCGATTTCGACATACACGCCGATCAATCGGCTGATCAGGAAATTCGGCGACAGCCGCAAGACGCCCCCAAGGAAACCGACGATCGTCGCGAGGACGATGCCGAGCGCGGCGACGAGAATGGTGTTCAGCCCGCCGACGACGATGGCGCGCCCGTAGGTCGAGGTCGAGGCGTAGGCGATCAGTTGCTGGTTGATGTCGAACGAGGCGGTGTCGCGAAGGAAGCCGTAGCCCGACGCGAGGCCCGCGGCCTGCAAATTGGCGATCGTGTTGGAAACGATGAAGGCAACGAACAACGCCAGCCCGAGAACCAGCAAGAGTTGGAGGACGACGCCGCGCCAGCGTTCGTCGCGCCACAACCGGCTGACGCCCGTCCCGTCACCGCCGCCGGCTCCTGCGGCCTGGGTCACGACCGGGCCTTGTTGGGACCAAATGGCGCCTGGGTCACCACGACCGGGCCTTGGGATCGGATGGCTTGGGAGGCGCGGCCCTCGCCCGACGCCGCGGCGTCGGGCGAGATCCCGTGTTCCGTACGCCTAGCGGATCGGCGGCGCGTAGAGGATGCCCCCATCCTTGTAGAGCGCGTTCAAGCCGCGGCTGAGGCCGAGCGGCGTCTTCGGGCCGAGATACTTCTCGAAGAGCTCGGCGTAGTTGCCTTCCGACCCGATCGCGCGGACGGCCCAATGCGCGTCGAGCCCAAGCATGGCGCCCATTGAGCCTTCGGTGCCGAGCATCCGGTTGACTTCCGGATGCGCGGACCCCTTCGCCATCTCGGCGACATTGGCCTTGGTCACGCCGAGTTCCTCGGCAATGATCAACGCGTTGAGCGTCCAGCGCGCGATGTCGGCCCACTGGTCGTCGCCCTGGCGCACGAGCGGCCCCAGCGGCTCTTTCGAGATGATCTCCGGGAACACCATGTGCTTGGCGGCGTCGTCGAAGGTCGACTTGGTCGCGGCGAGGCCCGAAGCGTCCGTCGTGTAGACATCGCAGCGCTCCGCCTGGTACGCGGTGCGCGCCTCGGCGTTGGTCTCGATCGGCACCGGCTCGTACTTGATGTTGTTGGTGCGGAAGAAGTCCGCGAGGTTGAGTTCGGTCGTCGTGCCGGTCTGAATGCAGATCGACGCCCCGTCGAGCTCCTTGGCGCTCTTCACGCCCAGCGCCGTGCGGCCGATGAAGCCCTGGCCGTCATAGTAGTTGACGCCGACGAAGGTGAAACCGAGATCGACATCGCGCGACATTGTCCATGTCGTATTACGAGACAACACGTCGATCTCGCCCGAGGCGAGCGCCGGAAAGCGATTCTTTCCGGTCAGGCTGACATACTTGACCTTGCTTGCATCGCCCAGCACGGCGGCGGCGAGCGCCTTGCAATAGGCGACGTCGAAGCCCTGCCAGTTGCCCTTGTCGTCGGTGAAGGCAAAGCCCGGCAAGCCGGTGCTGATGCCGCATTTGAGTTCGCCGGCGGCTTTTACGTCGTCGAGCGTCGCGGCGTGACCCGCCGTCGCGCCGCCGACCGCCATTGCGCCGGCAACGGCGACGGCGCCAGCGAGTTTCTTGATTTCCATGTGCTCTCTCCTATCTAGCGTGTCTGACGTGGTTCGCCTTGCAGCCCTGTAACGCTTCCGTGAAAGGCTGGGCCGCGATATTGCCCCAAGCAAAGGCGGGCTGGCAATCGTTAACGGGCGTCGGCGACGAATTTCCGCGCTATTTCCGCGCCAGAGACGTTGCCGGCGCGCGCCGTTCGCCGCTATCGGCCAGCCGCCGGGTCGAAGGCGCGGACGGGGACATCCATCCCGCCGACGCCTTCGAAGTCGAGGCGCATCACGTCGCCCGGGACCACCCGGCTGACGCCCTCGCAGGTGCCGGTCATCAGGATGTCGCCGGGATGCAGCGTATAAAAGCTCGAGGCCCATGCGATCTGGCGGCGGACATCCATGATCATCAGCCGGGTGTTCGATTCCTGCCGGGTCTCGCCGTTAACCGTCAGCCGGAAGGCGAGCGCGTCGGGATCCGGGATCTCATCGGCCGTGACCAGCCAGGGCCCGAGGACTGCGTAGGTGTCGACCGACTTGCGGAAGCTGCGGTCCTCGGACCCGCGCACCACCATGTCGAGAGCGATGGCATAGCCCGCGACGTAGTCGAGCGCCTCGTCATAGCCGATGTTCGAGGCGGTCTTGCCAATGACCAGCCCGAGCTCGGCCTCGTGGTCGGTGCGCCGGTCGGGGAAGCGCACGGCTACGCCTTCGGACGGGCCGACCAGCGCCGAGTTGGCCTTGAGGAACAGGCCCTGGTCCTCGATTCCGCCGCGCCGCGCGCCCTTGTTGATTTCCGCGTCAGCCTTGGCTTCATCGGCATGGGCCTGATAGTTGACCGGGGTTCCCATGATCTTGGTCGGGTTGGCGACCGGGCTCAGGAAGCGCCGCCCGGCGACGGGCAGGCCCTCGCTCCGATCGGCGAGCCGCTCCATCCCGTGGCGCAGGTCGCCGAGATTGGCCACCAGCGCATCCCCGATCGGATAGGGGTAGCGCACCGCCGGCAGCTCCTCGACGATCCCGGTGACGTCATGGATTTTGTCGTCGCGCACGACGCCGATGCGGTTGTCGTCGAAGCGGCAGTATTTCATCTCTGGTTCCCCTGATTCCGGTGCGCCAAGCGTGGCACAGCACGCAAGCGGGTTCAACGCATTGCCCGCCGGCGCCGGCTGGGGCACCATTCGGCGAGCCATACCAGGAGGATCCCGGGAATGCCCGAAGGAGCCATCGCCGCCGCACGCAAATCAGAGGTCTCGGACTCCGAGTGGGAGACCCGCGTCAACCTCGCCGCCGCGTTCCGCATCGCCCACCACCTGGACTGGAACGACACCGTCCGCAACCACATCGCCGCCCGGGTGCCCGATGCGCCGGACACCTTCCTGATGAACCCGATGGGCCTCGGCTGGCACGAGGTGACGGCGTCTTCGCTCCTGAAGATCGGCCTGGACGGCTCGGTGTTGACGCCGACGGCGCTGAAGCCTGCGCCGGCAGGGCTCAACTTCCATTCGGCAATCCTGCGCGCCAGGCCGGAACTTGCATGCACGCTGCACGTCCATCCGCTGGACGGCGTGGTGGTCTCGGCGACCCGGCAGGGCTTGATCTATGTCGACCAGGGCGGCTGCTCGCTCTATGGCGAGGTCGCCTATCACGATTACGAGGGCCTCGCCCAGGAGGCGGACGAGGGCCCGAGGATCGTCGCCGATCTCGGCGACCGGCACGCGATGATCCTGCGGAACCACGGCCTTCTGAGCGTCGGCCGGACCATCGGCGAGGCGTTCGTCTACATGGTCCGCCTGACCACGGCGTGCGCGGTCCAGGTCAAGCTGATGACGGCGCGCGCCGATATCCGCCCGCTGCCGGAGGAGATCCTGGGCCACACCCACGCCCAGATGGCCGCCCGCCGGGGCGACAAGCCCGAAGGCGATCTCGACTGGCAGATGTATTTGCGCCTGGCCGACCGGCTCGACCCCGGCTTCCGCAGCTGAACGGTCCGCCGCGCGCGGCACTTTCTGACTTGGCCGCGCCGCTCAGGCCCGGAAGCCCGGCGCGCGCGCGACCCAGACCGCGAGCAGGCCGATGGAAAGGAGTCCGGCCGCGCCCATCAGGAAGAACGCCTGCTCCAGCCCCACGATTTCGGCGATCGCGCCCATTGCGACGGGGACGAGCGCGCCGCCCAACCGGTTGAAGGTGATCCTGAGCGCGGCCACCCGCCCCTGCAGGTCCGGCCCGACGGCGCGGGCGGCGATCGACATCATCAGCGGCAGATTGAGCCCCTGACCGATGCCGCGCAGCGCGATGGCGACGGCGAGCAGCGCGAAGGCGTCGAGCAGCGGGGTTATGGCAATCGCCGCGATCGCGACCACGATCATCGCGATCAACAGCCAGCGGTCGGCGACGACCCGGGTGAGCCGGCCGACGCTGAGCGCGGAGACTGCCGCCGCCCCGCTCGAAATGCCGATCAGGAGCCCGATTGCGCCGGCCTCGAAGCCGATCTCCTTCAGCCACACGCCGTAGAACGAGGCCTGGATGCCGGCGCCGGTCTGGCGCACGAACGTCGCCAGTATCACCAGGGCGACCGCCGGCAGGATCAGCAGTCGAAAGGCGCTGGCGTAATCGGACAGCCTGGGCATCAGCGAGTCCGGCTCTGCAACCGCATCGCCCGCCTCGGCCGCCGGCCGATACGCGGTCCGCGGCAGGAACATCACCGCGCCGGCGCCGGCCAGCACCCACAGCGCCAGCATCGCGAACGCGCCGGCGGGGCCGAAGAACTGCCAGACCAGGCCGACCAGCCAGGGGCCGATGACCCCGCCTGTCCGCGCCGCCGCGGTCAGCCGTCCGGCATAGATCGCCCGGCCGCGCAGCACCCGGCCGAACATCGCCTGGGCGCCGATCCAGTTGGTGGTCTCGGCAAAGCCCGAGATCATCTGGAGCGCGATCGCCGCCCAGAGGAACGGCATCGCCGGGAACAGAGCGAACGCGAACGCCGCAATGACCGCCAGCAGCACCATCACCCGATGCGGTTGCCGGCGGTCGAGCAGCGCCCCACCGTAGATCGACAGCGTGACCACCAGGAACTGGCGGGACGAGATGACCAGCCCGATCAGGAACGGCGAGTCCGTCAGCTCCAACGCCCACAGCGGCATCACGACGGAGGCCATCGGCATGATGTTGCCGTAGCAGAACGCGAGCGCGTAGACCGGCGCCTGAACGCGTGCGGCGATCGCCTCCGGCGCGGCGGGTGGGTTCAAGGCATCGCCCTGCTAAACGGGATTGTCGGGCTTACGATACGGTTTGGATGCGTTTGTTTGTGGGTACGCCGAAGATTTCCGCCAACCGTCCACTCGTCCAGCCGGATATGGTCGGCGGCGCGCCACGCGCGCGATCCGCCCCGCCGCGAACCTCTGAGCGCGCCGGCGCCGCCGACTCCGCCACCTGCGTCGGTGTCGCTGACAACCGGGATCGACCTGCCATGACCACTATCCTTGGCTATTTGCTTCCCGCTCCCATAGTATCGTGTATTCCACTTGAAGAATCCTGCCCAGGCGCGCGCAAAGCAGCCCGCGCAAGGCCGTCGGCGAGTGACCGGTTTACCCGCCGGGCGATTTTCGGCCGCTTTATAACCTTGATAACCGTGTCGGGCGGGGCCATAGCGGGACTCCCGGTTGAAACCGCCCTACCGGCGGATGGACGGAAGATGGAGCGCGCCATGGCGAGCGCGTTGGCGGCCGGGTCCCTTGGCAGGCTCAGCGACCGTCTGATCGCGATACGCGATCGTTGGCGCTGCAAGAAGCATCCGTGAACTTCGACTGAACTTCGACTTCTATGACGATCTTGCGGCCGGCCGGCTCGAAATTCGCCACCTTGGCGCGTTCCTTGTGCAGCACTCTCCCGTCGTTCGGTAGATCTTTCGTTCGATCGGCCTCGCCTAGCCAAGGCGCCTGACGACATTGCCCGCAACATTATCGAGAACCTCGCCGAGGAAGCCGGGCTGATCGGTATCGACGACCGTGAAGCGCTCGATCATGTCGACCTCATTCTCGCTTTCACCCGGCACTGCGGGATCGACGACGGAGCGGTGCGCGATGGCGCGCTTCTGCCGACACGGTTCGCACGCGCAGCGCTGATGCGCTGGCTTACCGAGGCCGAGCCGGCGGCGGTCCGCGCAAGGCACGCCGCGTCCTGGCGTGCGCGGCCTCGGGTTGCTTGACCCGCCTTCGGCACAGGGCCATCATCGGTCTATCCACACATTTGCAGGACCGTACGATGGACGACATCGCCATTTCAGAAGACAAGATTGTCTATGCGGCAAGACCGGAAACCATCGGCGATCTGTCTTCCTCAGCGCCGATGACCGGCGCGGAGTACCTGGACTCCATTGATGATGATCGCGAAATCTACATCTACGGCGAACGTGTAACCAAGCCCACCGAGCATCCGGCGTTTCGCAATACCGCACGTATGGTGGCGCGGCTATACGACGCGATGCACGACCCCGAACATTCGAAAGTCCTGATGACGCCCACCGATACGGGGTCCGGCGGCATGACTCAGGCGTATTTCAAAGCGCCGCGGTCGGCCGAAGAATCGGTGGCCGGACGCGACGCCATCGCCCATTGGGCACGGCTCACCTATGGCTGGATCGGACGGGCGCCCGACTACAAGGCGGCCTTTCTGGCGACGCTGGGCGCAAATGCCGAGTTCTACAGCCCGTATCAGGAAAACGCCCGGCGGTGGTACCGTTTCAGCCAGGAGCGCGTGCCGTTCTTGAACCACGCGATCATTCATCCGCCTATGGACCGGGACAAACCGCCGAACGAGGTGGCCGATGTCTGTGTCCATGTCGAGAAGGAGACCGATGCAGGCATCGTCGTGTCCGGCGCCAAGGTGGTCGCGACCGGTTCGGCGCTGACCAACTATACCTTCGTCGCCCATCACGGTCTGATCCCGGTTCAGGACAAGGATTTTGCCGCCATCTTCATGATTCCTTCAAATGCGCCCGGGGTGAAATTCCTCTGCCGGACTTCGTTCGAGATGACGGCCACGGTAATGGGCAGCCCTTACGACTATCCGCTGTCGAGCCGTCTCGATGAGAACGATGCGATCTTCGTCCTCGACAGGGTGCTGATCCCCTGGGAGAACGTTTTCGTCTACGGCGACATCGACACCGCCAACAACTTCTTTCCGCAGACCGGTTTTCTGCCGCGGGCTCTTCTCCACGGGTGTACGCGCCTGTCGGTCAAGCTCGATTTCATCGCCGGCCTGATTCTCAAGGCCATCGACGCGGCCGGAACCAAGGATTTCCGGGGGGTTCAAGCCAATGTCGGTGAGATCATCGCGTGGCGAAACATGTTCTGGTCATTGACCGAGGCGATGGTGCGCAACCCGATGCCGTGGCTGAACGGTTTCGTTCTTCCAAACATGGTCCCGGCCAGCGCCTATCAGGTGTTGATGAGCTTCGCCTATTCCAAGGTCAAGTACATCATCGAGGAAACCGCTGCCTCGGGGTTGATCTTCCTGAATTCACATGCGCGGGATTTCAAGAATCCGGAAATTCGCCCTTATCTCGACCGCTTCCTGCGCGGCTCCAACGGCTACGACGCGGAAACGCGGGTCAAGCTGATGAAGCTCCTGTGGGACACGATCGGCACCGAGTTCGGCGGCCGCCACGAACTTTACGAAATCAACTATTCCGGTTCGACCGAAGAGATCCGCCGCTACGCGCTGTTCGGCGCGATGGCCGGCGGCGATGTCGACCGGATGAAGGGCTTTGCCGAAGCGTGCATGGCGGAATATGATCTCGATGGCTGGACCGTGCCCGATCTGACCGACCCAGGCGAGCTCAGCTACCATGTCGGCAAGGGTCGATGACCGCAGCTTGCAACGAGGGATATGTGGGAATGAACAGCAGGAATTCGGTGCGTGGCGTCACACGCCGCAGTTTTGTCGCGGGTTCGGGCGCTGCTGTTCTCGCCTCGCAGCTTCCTGCGCCGGCGATCGCGAAGGCGAAAACCATCAGAATCGGATATGTCAGCCCGCAGACGGGGCCCCTCGCACCGTTTGGCGAGAGCGACAGGTTCAACACCGACATCTTTCGCGCCGCGTTGCGCAACGGCCTCAAACTCGCCAGGGACACGCACGATGTCGAAGTGATCGTCAAGGATTCGCAGTCCAACCCCAACCGGGCGGCCGAGGTCGCAAAGGAACTGATCGTCGACAGCAAGATCGACCTGATGATGGTGGCCAACACGCCGGAAACGACCAACCCGGTGGCAACCCAATGCGAGATCGAGGAGATGCCCTGCATCTCGACCAACTGCCCGTGGCAACCGTGGTTTATCGGCCAGCAGGGGAATCCCCGGGATCCGAAGACGTGGAAACCATTCCAATGGGCCTATCACTATTTCTGGGGGCTTGAAGACGTCATCGCCGTCTTCACCAACATGTGGTCCCAGATCGACACCAACAAGGTGGTCGCGGGCGCTTTTCCCAACGATGCGGACGGCAATGCCTGGGGAGACAAGACCGTCGGCTTTCCCCCGGCGCTCGCCGCCAAGGGCTTCAAGCTGATAGACCCGGGCCGGTATCAGAACCTGACCGACGATTTCACGGCCCAGATCTCGGCCTTCAAGGATGGCGGCGCGGAAATCATGACGGGCGTCATGCTCCCGCCGGATTTCACGACCTTCTGGACCCAGGCCCGTCAGCAGGGCTTCCGCCCCAAGGCGGTGAGCGTGGGCAAGGCTATCCTGTTTCCGGTCTCGGTCGAGGCGCTGGGTGCGGCCGGTCATAACCTGTCATCCGAAGTGTGGTGGACGCCGTCCCATCCGTTCCGCTCGTCACTCACCGGGCAGTCGGCCGCCGAACTTGCCGCCGCGTATACCAAGGCGACCGGCAAGCAGTGGACGCAGCCGATCGGGTTCGTGCACAGCTTGTTCGAAATGGCGGTCGATGTGTTGAAGCGGGCTGCCGACATCGGCGATCGCGCAGCCATCCGCGACGCCATTGCGTCGGCCGACCTCGACACGATCGTCGGCAACATCCGCTGGGACGGCACGGGCGTTCCACCCTTTGCGGCCAGGAACATCACCAAGACTCCGCTGGTTGGGGGCCAGTGGCGCCATCTCGGCGGCGGCAAGTACGACCTTGCAATCACCGATAACCGTACGGCGCCGCAGATCCCGATGACCTCCGAAATGCAGGTCATTTCCTGATCGTTCCGCCGGCTCGCTGGCCGTGCTGCTGACGCTCAGGGGACTTACGAAAGCGTTCGGTTCGGTCGTCGTCGCCGACGACGTCACCCTGTCGATCGCCGAGGGCTCGGCCGTCGGCATCCTTGGCCCGAACGGGGCCGGCAAATCGTCGCTATTCAACCTTATCACTGGAGAACTTGCGCCTGACGCCGGCACGATCCACCTGGACGACCGCGACCTGACCCGAGCGCCGCCGCCGGACAGATGCCGTGCGGGCATTGGCCGCTCCTATCAGATTCCGCAACCGTTCGAGACGCTGACGGTGTTCGAAAACCTGATGGTCGGCGCGATTTACGGCGCCGCACTCCCGGGCGTCGAGGCGGTGGAGTATTGCGGCGGGATACTGGAAAGCACGGGGCTGCTGGACCGGGCCAACCGGACCGCCGGTTCCCTGTCGCTTCTCGAACGCAAGAGGCTTGAGATGGCGCGGGCGCTTGCGACCCGCCCGCGGCTGCTGCTACTCGACGAGATTGCCGGCGGTTTGACCGAGAGGGAATGCGAGGAATTGGTGGCGGCGATTGGTGAAATCCATGCTGCCGGCATGACCATCGTCTGGATTGAGCACATCGTTCACGCCCTTCTCGCTGCGGTCGAGCGGCTTGTGGTGCTCGATTACGGCCGGCTGACGGCAGACGGTCCGCCGCATGATGTGATGGCCTCTCGAGACGTTCAGGAGATCTATTTCGGGTTGATGGACTGATGGCATTGCTGGAAGTTCATGGGCTCGTCGCGCATTACGGCGACTTTCAGGCGCTTTACGGCATTGACGCGGAGCTGGATGAAGGGGAGACGGTTGCCATTATCGGCGCCAACGGCGCCGGCAAGTCCACGTTTCTACACAGCATTGTGGGATTGCATCCGGGGGCCGGCGACTCCGTAACGTTCGACGGCCGGGCGATCGGACATCTTCCACCGGCCGATATCGTCCGGCGCGGCCTCGCGCTGGTCCCCGAGGGACGCCGGCTGTTCACCTCGCTGAGCGTGGAGGAAAATCTGCTGATAGGCGCCTATGGGCGGGCACGAACGGGGCACTGGAACCTGGGCAGGGTTTTCAATCTCTTTCCCGCGCTTGAGGAGCATCGGCGTCTGCCGGCGGACAGGCTGTCGGGCGGTCAGCAGCAGATGGTGGCGTTCGGCCGCGCTTTGATGTCCAATCCGCGGGTGCTCCTGTGCGATGAGATTTCTCTCGGACTTGCGCCCCGCGTGGTCCGCGACATTTATGGAACGCTGCCCGCGATCCGGGAAAGCGGAGTGGCGATCTTCATGGTGGAACAGGATTTGTCCCGGGCGCTGGGAGCCGCCGACCGGGTCTACTGTTTCATGGAGGGGCGCGTGAGTCTCGCGGGCAGGCCGGACGATCTCGATATCGCAAATATCCGGCGCGCCTATTTCGGCATGTGACCGGCCGGGAGGGGACATGCTGAGCTGGATCGACGCCATTCTGCAAGGCGTCTTGCTGGGCGGCCTCTACGCGTTGTTCGCGACCGGTCTGTCGTTGATGTTCGGTGTCATGCGTCTGGTCAACCTTGCTCATGGGGACCTTATCGTACTGGCCGCATTCATCATTCTGTTCGCAGCCGACTCCTTCGGCATCAATATCTTCCTCGCGACCGCGGTCGTTTTGCCGGCCATGTTCGCCTTGGGCTATGTGATGCAGCGTTACCTTCTCAATCTCACGCTGGGTAAGGACATCCTGCCGCCGCTGCTGGTCACGTTCGGTATTTCGATCGTAATTCAGAACGGGCTCCTCGAGACATTCAGCGCCGACAGCCGACGGCTGCAGGTCTTCGAGGTCGAGACGGCGTCCTGGCCGCTGGCCGGCGGTATAGCGGTGGGCGTCATGCCCATGATGACGTTTGCCACGGCTGTGGCCGTTATCGTCGTTCTGAATCGGATCATGTACCGGACCGAACTCGGCCGCGCCTTTCGCGCCACTTCGGACGATCCGTCGATGGCGCAGATCATGGGGATCGACAACAAGGCGATCTTTGCGCTCGCTACGGCGATTGCCTTCGTTGTGATCTCGATCTCGGCGCTTTATTTCGGAAACCGCGCGCAGTTCGACCCTACGATCGGCGCGTTCAGACTGCTCTATGCCTTCGAGGCGGTCATCATCGGCGGGCTGGGCAGCCTGTGGGGCACTCTGGCCGGCGGTGTCATATTAGGCGTTGCACAGACGGTGGGCGCGCGGATCAACCCGGAATGGCAGATTCTTTCGGGCCATGTGGTGTTCCTGTTCATTCTCGTGGCGCGTCCGCGGGGCTTGTTCCCGAGAGCGGTGGATTGATGGCGTCGCGCCGGTTTCGGGTCAGGACGCGCACGCGCACCTCTACGGCAACCACGCTGGCCGGACTTGGTCTCGTTGTCGTGCTGGCCGCGGCGCCTGCATTCGTCTCGCGCAGCGTCCTTCAGGATTTGTTCTTTCTGCTCACGATGTTGGCGTTGGCGCAGTACTGGAACCTGCTTGCAGGCTATGCCGGTCTTGTTTCGGTGGGACAGCAGGCCTTCGTGGGGCTGGGCGGTTACACTCTTTTCGCGGCGACGATACTTCACGGACTCGATCCTCTGCTGGCGATCGTCATTGCCGGTTTCGTGGCTCTGGCGCTGGCGGTGCCGACGGCGCTGGTGATATTCCGGCTGCGGGGCGCGTATTTCGCGATCGGCACATGGGTGGCGGCCGAGGTTTTCCGCCTTGTGCTGGCGCAGTGGAAGAGTGTCGGCGGGGGCACGGGCACATCTCTGCCGCGCAGCGCGACGAGCGGCATCTACGGTCTCGAGACGATCAAGGATCTGTTTGGCGTGCGCACATCCGGAGCCCGCGATATAGAGGCGTACTGGCTCGCCCTTCTGCTGGCGGTCGGCACGATCGTGCTGGTCTGCGCCATTCTGCGCGCACGACAAGGACTTGCGCTGGCTGCAATACGTGATTCCGAAACCGCAGCCGGCAGCCTCGGGCTGCACGGCTTTCGCACCAAGCTGTGGGTGTTCGCCGTCGCGGGTTTCGGCACCGGAATGACCGGTGCGCTGATCTATTTCCAAAAGGCGCGGATTTCGCCCGACGCCGCGTTTTCGGTCATCGACTGGACTGCGTTCGTCGTTTTCATCGTTGTGATCGGCGGTATCGGCACCGTCGAGGGACCGATCGTCGGCGTGCTGGTCTTCTTTCTGCTGCAGAACTACCTCGCAGATTACGGCGCCTGGTACCTGATGTTGCTGGGCGCTATCGCGATCGGCGTGGTCCTGTTCGCGCCGCAGGGCCTCTGGGGCTTCGTGTCGCGGCGTTACGGCGTGCAATTGTTCCCGGTTCAACGCCGTTTGATCGTCGACGATGCGCGCGCGGCGTCCGGCGCAGGTTCTCCGGAAGCGAGGGGAAGATGACGGAGGCGGGCGCGCCGATGAATGCCGCGGCGGCGTCGATGGGCGCAGCGGTTCTCGAAGGCGTGGACCTGCCCGTCCATCCCGCGCGCCACCACCACCCGGCGCTCGCCCGGATCAGG
This sequence comes from Alphaproteobacteria bacterium, assembly GCA_965202905.1. Taxonomy (GTDB): domain Bacteria; phylum Pseudomonadota; class Alphaproteobacteria; order MPNO01; family MPNO01; genus CAYFYS01. Next base: position 3,321,443 of record OZ241868.1, read on the forward strand.
TCGCGGCGTAATCGCCCGCTTCGGGGATCTCCTGCTCCAGGGCGAGATACTGCCAGTGCGGGCCGGAAAAAAATCCGGTTGAGCTCGATCTCATAGAGTTCCCGGTCGTTGAACACTTCGAACGGCGCCCGTGTCCCGTCCTCGGCCTGCCAGCGAACGCCCAACCCGGTCCGACGCGCGGAGTCCATGGCCAGATACCCTCCCAGGATGCGACGCGGTCCGATGGCGACCCGTTACCGGCGCGCGGGCAGCCCGGCTGCGCTATAGTCGGCGCGACGCACAACGAGGCGGGGAGCTGCCATGTCCGAAGGCGCCGGCGAGATCCTGATCCGCGGCGGGCAGGTCTACGACCGCGACGGGGATACCGACCGGCCGCCGGTGGCCGACCTGCTGATCCACGGCGACCGCATCGCCGGGATCGGGCAGGGCTCGAGCGCCGCGCCGGACGCGCGGGTGATCGATGCCGCGGGCAAGCTGGTGATGCCGGGCTTCGTCAACACCCATTACCACTCCCACGACATCCTGTATGAAGGGCTCCTTCGAGACGATTCCCCCTGGACCACTGGCTGCTGCACGCCCTGTCGCCCAACTACCCGCCCCGCCCGGTGGAAGAGGTCCGCGCGCGGACTCTTTTGGGGGCGGCCGAATGCCTGCGCTCGGGCATGACCACCATCCAGGACATGCTGACCCTGTTGCCGTTCGACCCGGCCCATGTCGAGACGGTCGTTGCGGCCTACGACCAAATCGGCATCCGCTGCACGTTTTCGCTGCAGATCGGCGACATTCCCGGGATCGAGCGGGTGCCGTTCTGGAAGGAGGTCGTACCGGAGAAGTTCCACCGCTTTCTCGGCGCCTCGACCGAGCCGATCCGGGACGACCCCGCTGGAGCGCGTGCGCACGCAGTATCTCGCCCGCCGCAACGCATCGCCCCGGCTGCACTGGGCGCTCGGCCCCACCAGCCCGGAGTTCTGCACGTCCGGCCTGCTGGAGGGGCTGGCGGCGCTGTCGGCGCTGTCGGCCGAATTCGGCATTCCGGTGATCACCCACATCTACGAGTCGCGCTGCATGGCGCTCGCCGGGCGCCTGTACATGCCCGAACACGACGGCAGCCAGGTCAAATACCTGCATTCGACCGGGCTCCTGGGCGAGAATGTCGGGCTGGCCCACAGTGTCTGGATGCGCGAGGACGAGATCGCCCTCTTGGCCGAGACCGGCGCCAACGTGATCGTCAACCCGATGGGCAACTTCAAGACCCGCAGCGGCGTCGCGCCGATCAGGCGCTATCTCGACTCCGGGGTCCCGACCGCGATCGGCTGCGACAACTGCAGTTGCGGCGATTCGCAGAACATGTTCCAGGCGATTCTGCTCGAAGCCTGGCGCAAGGCCTGGGAGTCCGATGTCGGGCTTAACCGCTTCGTCGGCAACCGCAAAATCTGAAACCGGTCAGGGGGCAGGGACGGTGAAAGCCGCGGTGATCGAGAGCCCAGGCGGGATCGAGAACATCGTCTACCGCGACTGGCCGGACCCCGAGCCCGGCGCGAGCGAGGTCCGGGTCAAGGTGCGCGCCTGCGGCCTGAATCACCTGGGCATCTTCGTCAGGCGCGGTATGCCGGGCTTTCCGGCGCCGATGCCGTTCATCTCCGGCGGCGATGTCGCCGGCGTGATCGACAGGCTCGGCGAGGGCGTCACCGGCTGGCGGGTCGGCGAACGGGTGACGATGAACCCGCAGACCGAGGCGGGCATGATCGGCGAGGAGCTGATCGGCGGGACCGCCGGGCTGATGGTGGCGCCGGCCGCCAACCTGGTGCCCCTGCCGGACGCCATGTCTTTCGAGACGGCCGCGACGATCCCGATCAACTACGGCGCGGCAAACCGGATGCTGTTCGCCCGCGGCCGGCTCGCTGCCGGCGAGACCATGCTGGTGCTCGGCGCCAGCGGCGGGGTCGGCGTCGCCTGCGTGCAGTACGGCAAGACGATCGGCGCGACGGTTATTGCCGCCGCGGGCTCGGCCGGGAAATGCGACGCCTCGCCGAACTCGGCGCCGACCATGTGGTCAACTACGCCGAGGACGACTTCTCGCGAGCGACGTGGTGGCGAACTTCACCGGCGGCGAGACCTGGGCGCCGTGCCTCAAGGCGGCCAGGCGCGGCGGCAGGGTGCTCACATGCGGGGCGACCGCCGGCCACGACGCGCAGACCGACCTGCGCTGCCTCTGGGTGCGCGAGCTCGATGTGCTGGGCTCCAACAGCTACACCCGGGACGATGTCGCAAGCTCGGCCACCTACGCCGGTGACGGCAAGCTCCAGCCGGTGGTCAGCCACACCTTCCCGCTGTCGGAGACCGGCCCGCTGTCGGAGACCGGCGAAGCCGAGCGCCTGATGGAGGACCGCGGCTTCTTCGGCAAGATCTTCGTCGTCCCATAGCCCGCCTCACCCGGCGGGGACGAACACCGGCAGAATCCGGTCGTCGTATTCGCGGTAGGCAAGCGCGACCGCCATGCCCGAATGCACCGACTCGACCGGGCAGTCGACCACGTTGGCCATCATGCGGACGCCTTCTTCCAGCGCGATCAGGGCGACGATGTAGGGCACGCGCGTCTTCCAGCCTTCATGGGCGCCGTGCGGGAAATGCACCACGGTATGGCTCCACACCGTGCCGCGGCCGGCGACCGGGCGCCAGGCGATGTCGGGCGACCAGCAGCCGGGGCAGAACGGACGCGGGTAGAAGAAGAACTGCCCACAGGCCGCGCAGAACGGCAGCGTCATGGCGCGGTCGGCGACCGATTGCCAGAACGGGCTCTCGCCGTCGGTCGTCATGCCAGCCCCTTGCCCAGCAGCATCATGCCGCAGATGGAGAAGATGTTGCCGTTGCCCGAGACCGCAGCGATCTCGGCGTCCGCGACCTGGCGCGCGCCGGCCTGCCCGCGGAGCTGCCGGACCGCCTCCAGAACATGCAGCATCCCGCCGACATGGCCTTGGGACAGCAGCCCGCCATGGGGGTTGACCGGAAGCGGGCCGTCGAAGGCGAGGCCGCCGTCCGCGGCCAGCCGGCCGCATTCGCCGGGTCCGCAGAAACCCAGGGCCTCCGCCGTGATCGGGATCGAAGACGTGAAGCCGTCGTGGATGGTCAGGAGATCGACGTCGGCCGGCGCGAGCCCGGCCTCGGCGAAGGCGCGGCGCCCGGCTTCGGCCATGCCGAGCTCCGGGATGTCGGGCGTCTGGCTGACGATCTTGTGAGTGGCCTGCGAGCCGGCGCCGAGGAAGGAGACCGGCGGGAAGTCGAGCCCGAGCCCCCGCGCGACCCGCCGCGAGGCGACGACGAAGGCCCCGGCGCCGTCGACCACCGGCGAGCAGTCGAGCCGGCGGAACGGCTCCGCGATCCACGGCGAGGCGCGGTAGTCCTCGATCGTGATCGGCTTGCGGTAGGCGGCGTTGTCGTTGAGCTGCGCATGGCGGCGCATGGTGAGCGCGATGGGCGCGAACCCGGTCTCCGGCTCCAGACCGTAGAGGTCGAGATAGCGCCGCGCCAAAAGGGCGTAGGACACGACGATGGAGGAGCCGAAGGCCTCCTCGAACTCCTCGGCGCCGGTAATCATCTGGGCGACGTAGCCGTGCGTGCCGGGCGGGCGATGGGTCGCCGAGTTGTCGCCGTAGACGCAGACCGCGACCTCCATGCGCCCCTGGTCGATCGCCGACAGGGCGTTCAGCACCATCGTGATGAACGCCACCGTGCCGCCGACATCCACGTTTTCCTCCAAGCGTGGCGTGAGACCGAGATACTCGATCACGCTCAGGCCGTGAAGCTGAACGGGCTGGATGTAGGAGCCCAGGACGTAGACGCCATCGACCATCGATTTGTCGATGCGGGCATCCGCCAGGGCCTTCCGGACCGCCTCGCCCTGAAGGTCGAGCGCAGTTCGGCCCGGAAGCTTCCCGATTTCGGTCTCGCCGATGCCGACGATGACGGCGCCTTCCTTCATCCCGCCCCGCCGCTCCGATCAAATGCGTTCGACAGTACTTGCACAGACAATATCGGCCCACGCAACTTCGGTTCAGCGGATGACAAGGCCGCTTCGCGATTCGAAGGACGCGCCCTCACGTCAAGCGCGCCGTCTCATATCCGTCGGAACCCGGTCGGAACCCGGACCGGCCGCGCGCAAGATACGGGTGGCGCGCGGACGCCGGACCGGGGATGCTTGGGTACGCGACTTCGAGGAGAGCGTCATGGCGTCGGCGCGCAAGAACCCACTCGACCGGCGGCAGGTCGCCGCCGCGCTCGATGCCGAGGGCTTTGCGCTCGCGCCTGCACTGCTTTCGCCGCAAGACTGCGGTTTCCTGACCGCGCTGTACGCCGAGGAAAGCCGGTTCCGCCGCCGGGTGGCGATGGCGCGCCACGGCTTCGGGCGCGGCGAATACAAGTATTTCGCCTATCCGCTTCCCGAGATCGTCGCAGAACTGCGCGCCGCGCTCTATCCGCCGCTGGCGAAGATCGCCAATGGCTGGAACGCGGCCCTTGGCGTGGAGACGCCCTATCCGGGCAGCCACGCAGCCTATCTGCGCCACTGCCGCCGCGCGGGCCAAGCCAAGCCGACCCCGCTGATCCTGCGTTACCGGGAGGGGGACTACAACTGCCTGCATCAGGACCTCTACGGCGAGCAGATCTTCCCGCTACAGGTCACAATCCTGCTGTCCGAGCCCGGCCGGGACTTCACCGGCGGCGAGTTCCTGTTGACCGAGCAGCGCCCGCGCATGCAGTCCCGCGCCGGCGTGGTTCCGCTCGACCTTGGCGACGGCGTGATCTTCCCGGTCCGGCACCGGCCGGTGCAGGGCGCTCGCGGCGGCGCCTGCCGGGTGACGATGCGCCACGGGGTGAGCCGGCTGCGTTCCGGTCTCCGCCACACGCTCGGCATCATCTTCCACGACGCGGAATAGGACGGGCGCGGACTCGGGCTCAGACGAGCGGCTTGGCGTCGATCAGGACGAAGGCCACCGCGCAGGGCTCGGCGCCGCGGTTGGCCCAGCCGTGGTTGGTGCCGCGCTGGACGACCACATCGCCGGTCTTGACCGTCACGTCGGAATCATCGAGCAGCAGATCGACCTCGCCGCTCAGCACCACCGCGTAGTCGACGCTGCGGGTCTTGTGCATCGAAGGGTGGCGCGCCGCCGCCGCGTCCGAGGCGTCGAGCCCAAGCTCCGCCTTGAGGTCGGCGTTGGAGAACGCCGTCCCGCCGGCCTCTTCGGGCGGGAAGGTGACGATGCGAAAGACCGAACCGCCATCCGGCGGAGCGACGCCGATCTCGCGGTTGGCCTTGTCCTCCGCGCCGTCGTTGTCCGCGGGCGTTTCGTCCTCGACCCAAAGCAGCGTCGATGTCAGCCCATTGGCCGAGCGGACGCGGATGTTGGGCGCCGGGGCATCGATCGCGACGACCGCCTTGCCGCCCGCGTCGTGGCCGGTGACCACGCGCCGGATGCCGGACGCCATCGGCCGCTACTCCGCCGCCGCCGCTTCTGCGGTGAAACGGGGTATCACCGTCTCGCCGAACAGCCGGACCGAGCGGGCGGCATCCTCACAGGTGATCATGTTGAAATTCACCTGCAGCGAGGCGTCGTCGATGCCGCCGACGGCCGCGTCGTAGGCGCGGATCCTTTCGATCAACTCGTCCGGCGTGCCGACCCAGGCCGCGCCCTTGTCGACCTGGGATTCGAAGGTCTCCTTGCTGAGCGCCTCGATCATCTTGTCATAGCCCTTGTAGTCGGCCGATGTCGTGCCGCTGGTCCAGTCGGAGGCGGCATCGACCAGGCTCTTCAGATACTTGTTGAGCGGTTCGCGGGCGATCCTGACCGCCTCGTCGTGATCCTCGTGGCACAGCATGTGGAAGGCGAGCATCACGCGGCCGCGGCCGGGATGGCCGGCGGCCCGCCATGCCTCGTGATAGGTCTCGCACAATTCGCGCATCGCGGCGCCGGCGATCGGGATCGCCATGATCCAGTTGCCCTGCCGGCCGGCCTTCTCGAAGGACTGGGGCGTGGTGAAGGCGGCCGTCCAGAATTGCGGCCGCGGCTTCTGGGTCGGACGCGGCAGCGAGGTGACGTTGGCGAAGCGGTGGAACGCGCCCTCACTGCTCACGTTGTCTTCTTCGAGCAGTTTGGCGACCTGGGCCACACCCTCGTCGAACCGGGCCACCGACTCGTCGAGCGAGACGCCGAAGCGGTCGTATTCGTGGGGCAGGAACGCGCGCGCGAAGCCGATCTCCAGCCGACCGCCGGAGATCGCGTCCAGCATGCCGAGCTCGCCCGCCAGCTTGAGCGGGTTGTTGAAGACCGGCAGAACCGCGCCCGTGATCAGCCGCGCCTTTGCGGTGCGCTGCGAGGCGGCGGTCAGAAACACCACCGGGTTCGGGCTATAGCCGCCGTAGCGGTGGAAGTAGTGCTCGACCGTGCGCACATGGGTGTAGCCATAGTCGTCGCACAGCTCGCACAGGCGAAGGGACTCGTCGAAATACTCCTCCGCCGATTTTTCCTCCGGTCCCACATCGGGGAAAAACTGTATACCAAATTCCATGATCCGGCCTCCGCCCGTTGGATCTTCGTAGCCTGCCCTGTCGAGTTGACAGGCACTGTAGCGAAGATATTAATCCGTGTACAGAATATCTTTGGAGGCCGCATGGACGGAGACCGCATGGACGACCCGGCCCCCGCGCTCGACCCGCCGGCAGCGCCGGATCCGGACAGCTACGATTTGCGCGGCGCGCCGGGGCACCTGATCCGGCGCTGCCAGCAGCGCGCGGTCGAACTGTTCGTCGGAGAGGTCGGCGAGACCGGCCCGACGCCGCGCCAGTTCGCGATCCTGTTGAGCGTGCGCCAGAACCCGGGCATCAATCAGACCGATCTGGTGCATCTGACCGGAATCGACCGCTCGACCCTGACCGAGATCCTGCGGCGGATGGCCGCGCGCGGCTGGCTGCGCCGGGACCGCCTGCCGGCCGACCAGCGGACCAACGCGCTGCACCTGACGCCGGCCGGCGAGGACATTCTCAACACGGCGTTCACCGCGGCCGAGCGCGCGCAGGCGCGCATCCTCGCTCCCGTCGCCCCGGCCGAGCGGGCCGCGGTCCTGCGCCACCTGGGGCGCCTCGCCGGGTTGGACGAGGCGCCCGTAAAAACCGGGGACGGCGTATAGCTTTCACCGGTTTTCAAGCGACCGTCTGGGAGACCTTGCCGAATTCGGGATAGGCCTCGAGGCCGAGCTCGACCTGGTCGAGCCCGGCGAGCTCGTCTTCCTCGTCGAGACGGATGCCGACGGTCCGGCGGACCGCGAGCCAGACGAGGCTGCTGGTGATGAAGACGAAGGCGCCGACCGCGAGGACGCCGACGAGCTGGACCAGGAACTGGCCCGACCCGAAGATGCCGACGGCCAGCGTGCCCCAGATCCCGGCGATCAGATGGGCCGAGACCGCGCCCACCACGTCATCGATCCGCAGGCGATCGAGCAGCGGCACCGCGACGACCACCAGGGTGCCGCCGACGCCGCCGACGACGATCGCCAGGGCATGGTGCTGCAGCCGGGTCCGGCGGTGATCGCGACCAGACCGCCGATCGCGCCGTTCAGCGTGATCGTGAGGTCGATCTTGCGGTAGAGGACCTGCGTGAGCGCCATTGCCGCGACGACGCCGGCGGCCGCGGCCAAATTGGTATTGACGTAGACGATCGCCATCGCCATCGCCGCGGCGTCGGCCGCGCTGCCGAGTCGCGAGCCGCCGTTGAACCCGAACCAACCGAGCCAAAGGATGAAGGTCCCGAGCGTCGCAAGCGGCAGGTTCGCGCCCGGCATCGGGTTGACCCGCCCGCCGGGGCCGTACTTGCCCTTGCGCGCACCCAGGATCAGGGCGCCCGAAAGCGCTGCCCATCCGCCGGTCGAATGGACGATCGTCGAACCAGCGAAATCGGAGAAGCCCATCGCCGACAGCCAGCCCGAGCCCCAGGTCCAGGCCCCGACGATCGGATAGATAACGGCGGTCAGGATCACCACGAAGATCAGGAACGGCCAGACCTTGATGCGCTCGGCCAACGTGCCCGAGACGATCGAGGCCGCGGTGGCGACGAAGACCATCTGGAAGAACCAGTCCGACATCGAAGCGTAGTTCGCGCTCTCGGCGCCCTTCATCAAGGCGGCAAGCGCGCCGGCTGCGGCGCCGTCATCGGCGCTGAGCAGCGAAAGCTCAAGCGCGGCGGGGTTGTAGAACAGCTTCAGCGAGCCGATCACGCCGCCGTCGACGCCGGTGTACATCAGATCGTAGCCGACCAGATAGAACATCAGCCCGGCGATCGAGTAGAGCGCGATGTTCTTCAGGCAGATCGCCGCGGTGTTCTTCGAGCGCACCAGCCCAGCCTCGAGCATGGCGAAGCCCGCGGCCATCCACATCACCAGCGCGCCCGAGATCAGGAACGAGAAGGTGTTCAGGACGTACTGCGTTTCCTGGCTCACTGCCGCCGCGGCCGGCGCCGCAACCGCCAGGCCGGCCGCGAGACCCAGACCGAGCACCGTAACCGTTCGTCTTGCGTTTCTGTCCAACATGGTTCTACGGTGCTTCCTCGTCGGTCTCGCCGGTACGGATACGAACCGCCTTGGCGATGTCAGTAACGAAAATCTTGCCGTCGCCGATTTTCCCCGTGGCGGCGGCGCGTTGAATGGCGTCCACCGCTGGCTCGGCGATGTCATCGGCAACGACGAACTGGATGTCGTACTCGGCGCTGCGATAGATCTCGGTCTGGCCCTGTCTGGCGGCCGAACCCCTTGACCTCGCCGACGGTCATCCCCTGGATGCCGATCCCGGTCAGCGCCGCGCGGACCTCATCGAGCTTGAACGGCTTGATCACGGCGAAGATCATTTTCATCGGTGCTTTCCCTCAGCGACGCGGTCGCCGGCCGGCCTGGTTGACCACCAGGCTCAGTCGCTCGGCGACATCGCCCACCGGAACCCGGTAGAGCGCGGCGATATCCTCGGCCGATCTGCCGGAATACAGGAGCGCGCTCAGCATGATCTCGTTCGCGGGCCAAACGGGTTCGATACGATCCACATCCGTGTTCCGCGGTTCGGCGGCGATCCGGGATGCAGCAGTCAGGGTCGCGAAGGCGGGCTCGGAAATCATGACCGGAGGCTCCTTGCAGGTTGATCTGGCCGTTAAGTTAGCGTTGCGTGATGTTGCCGACGCCTGTTAGTTTCTCACTGGAGCGATGCGAAAATCTCAACACTTCGCCGGCACGCCAGGATGAGGCGCCTCACGCCGCTGGTCTATGTCGACGAGGTCGCGAAGGCGGGCTCCATCCGCAAGGCGGCCGAGACGCTGGCGATCACCCCCTCGGCCCTCAACCGCCGGATCCTCGCGCTGGAGGACGATCTCGGCTGCCGATCTTCGAGCGGCTGGCCCGTGGGGTGCGGCTCAACACCGCCGGCGAGCTGCTGGTCCAGCATGTCCGCGGCCAAGCCGCGGACATGGCGCGGGTGCGCTCCCAGATCGCCGACCTGTCCGGCGTGCGCCGCGGCCATGTCGCGATCGCCGCGAGCGAGGCTCTTTTGCCCGGCTTCCTGCCGCGCCAGATCGAGGCCTACCGCAGCGCACACCCCGGCGTGACCTTTGCGGTGTCCCTCCGCGAGGGCGCAGCGGCCGAGCGCGCGCTGTCCGAGCTTGCCGCGGACCTTGCGCTGGTCTTCGGGCCGGAGCGCTTCATCGACTTCCAGACAATCATGTCGATCGACCAGCCGGTATTCGCCGTGATGGCGCCGGGCCATCCGCTCGCCGGCCGCGGGGTGCTGCGCCTGCGTGATTGCCTGCAGCATCCGCTGGCCCTGCCGTCGCCGCCGCACGGTATCCGGTCGCTCCTGGAGGCGCTGGCCGCGCGCACCGGCGCGCGGCTCGACCTCGCCGCGCAATCCGACAGCCTGGAGTTCCTGGTCGGCTACGCCGCGGTCGATGGCGCGATCGCGTTCCAGACCGCGATCGGTCTGAGGCGGGCGGACGTTTCGGCCGGGCTCGTGTGCCGGCCGGTCGATCCCCGCGACATTCCCCCGCGCGTGCTTTACATGGGCCAGCTCCGCGATCGGGTCCTGCCGGTCGCCGCGGCGCGGTTCGCCGATCAACTCGCCGCGACGTTCGCGGCGGAATACGATAGCGGCTGAGCATCGATCAAAGGGAGGCTTCCAGGATGAATGAGGCGCGAATCGGCAAACCGGTCCGGCGGGAGGAGGATTTCAGGCTGTTGCGCGGTCGCGGGCGCTATGCCGACGACGTGAACGCGCCCGATCAGGCGCGCGCCTATGTTCTTCGGTCGCCGCACGCACACGCCGAGATCCGCAGGATCGATACCCGCGCGGCGCTGCAATCCGAGGGCGTGCTGGCCGTGCTGACCGGCGAGGACCTCGCCGCGCGCGGGCTGGGCGCGCTGGTCCCCGCCTATGCCGGGGTGCGCAGCGACGGCAGGCCGGGCTATGCCTGCTCCCAGCCGCTGCTGGCCCGGGGCCGGGCGCGGTTCACCGGCGAGCCGGTCGCCTTCGTCCTCGCCGAGACCGTCGATCAGGCGAAAGACGCCGCCGAGCGCATTGCCGTGGACTATGCCCCACTGCCCGCGGTGATCGGCGTCGACGAGGCGCTCGCGGCCGGCGCGCCGGCGCTCTGGGGGGACAACCCCGGCAACGAAGGCTACACCTACGAGATCGGCGATGCGGCGGCGGCCGACGCCGCGATCGCCGGCGCGGCCCATGTCATCCGCCATCGGGTGTGCGTCAACCGGGTGACCGCAAACGCGCTGGAGACCCGCGGCTGCATCGGATTCTACGACGCCGATGAGGACCGCTATACGCTCCGCGCCTCGGTCCAGTCGGTGCATGGCGTCCGCGCTTCGATCGCCGGCCAGATCTTCCGCATCCCGCAGCACGCGCTGCGGGTGATCTGCGACAACATGGGCGGCGGATTCGGCACCAAGGGCGGCTGCTATCCCGAATATAGCCTGTCGCTGTGGGCCTCCGAGGTGATCGGACGACCGGTCAAGTGGATCGCCGAGCGGTCCGAGAGCCTGCTGTCGGACGAGCACGCCCGCGGCGGGCTGGTCGATGCCGAGCTCGCGCTCGATGCGGATCACAGGTTCGTTGCGCTGCGCACCCATACCAAGGTGCCGATCGGCGCCTACTTCACCACCGACCGCAACATCCGCTCGGCGACCAGCGGGCTCGGCGGGCTGGCCGGGGTCTACGGCTTCAAGGCGATTCACGCCAAGGTGACGGGCGCGCTCACCAACATCATGACCAACGCCCAGTACCGCGGCGGCGCCAAGCCCGAGCCGGCCTATGTCACCGAGGTGATGGTCGATGAGGCCGCCCGCCGGCTGGGCGTCGAGGCGGCGGAACTGCGCCGGATCAACACGCTGACGCCGGCGGCCTTGCCCTACCGCACCTGTCTCGGCGACATCTACGACTGCGGCGATTTTCCCGGCAATTTCGAGACCTGTCTTACGACCGCCGGACACGCCGGGGCGGAGGCCCGCCGCGATGCGGCGCGCGGGCGCGGCAAGCTCCTCGGCATTGGCGCCTCGAACACCGTCACCGCGGTCGCCAGCACCAATTTCGAGCACGCCGAAATCCGCTTCGATACCGCCGGCGGGATCACGCTGCTGTGCGGAGCGATGGACCACGGCCAGGGCCACGCCACCACCTTCAAGCAGGTGCTGGCCGACAGGCTGGGCGTCGATGCGGCGGGCATCCGCTACAAGTACGGCGACACAGACACGGTCACCACCGGGGTGGGCACCTTCAACGCGCGCTGCGCGGTCTTCGCCGGCTCGGCGGTCGCGATCGCGGCGGACAAGATCATCGACAAGGGCAAGCGCATCGCCGCCCACCTGCTCGAGGCGGCCGTGGACGACATCGACTATGCGGACGGGCGCTTCGCGGTCGCCGGCACCGACCGGTCGATCGCGCTCGCCGAGGTCGCGGCGACCGCGTACCAGAAGCCGAAGCTGCCGCCCGACATCGAGCCCGGTCTGTACGAGCACGGCGAGTTCGGCATGGGTCAGGGCGATGCGCCGACCTATCCGAACGGCTGCCACCTGGCGGAGGTCGAGATCGACGGCGATACCGGCAAGGTCGCGCTGGTCCGCTACTGCGCGGTCGACGATGCGGGCAACATCCTGAACCCGATCCTGTTCGACGGCCAGGTCCACGGCGGCATCGTCCAGGGCGCGGGCCAAGCACTGATGGAGAACCTGCACTACGACAGCGCCAGCGGACAACTGCTGACCGGCTCGTTCATGGACTATGCGATGCCGCACGCCGACGATTTCTGCGATTTCGAAATCTCGGCCAAAGTCGTGCCGACCAGCCGCAATCCGCTGGGCGTCAAGGGCGTGGGCGAATCGGGCACGGTCGGCGCGCTGCCCGCGGTGATGAACGCGGTCAATGACGCGCTGCATCGGATCGGCGCGCCGTCGATCGAGATGCCGGCGACGCCGGAAAAGGTCTGGCGCGCGATCCGGGCGGCCGACGGCGGTTAGGGCGCCGCGGCCGACCCGCGGGACAGCGTGCTGTAGTAGATGCCGACCCCGATCAGGCAGAGCCCGACGATGTGATAGAGGTGCAGCGTCTCGTCCAGCAGCGCGATCGCCATCACCACGCCATAGGCCGGGATAAGGTGCATGTAGGGCCCGGCGCGGCCGGGGCCGAGAAGCTTCACCGCACGGTTCCACAGGAACACCGCAGCGACCGAGTTGGTGAGCGCGAGCGCAGCGATGCTGCCGACGCTTACCCAGTCCAGATGCGTCGGCCTGAACGCGAAATGCTCAAGCAGGAAGAGCGGCAGGCCGAACAGGCTGCCGAGGCCGAGCAGGACCACGATCATCACCCGCGGGTCGAGGTCCTTCGGCGCCTGCCGCAGCAGGACAGCGTAGAGCGCCCAGCTCAGATATGCCAGGAGGACCAGCATGTCGCCAATGTTGAGCTCGAGTTCGGCGAGCCTGGCCGGATCGCCCGAGGAGATCAGGTACAGGACGCCGCATAGCGAGACCGCGATGCCAAAGGCCTGGCGGATGCTCACCCGGTCGCGGAAGATCAGCCACGCCACGGCAAGGATCAGGATCGGCTCAGCTGAATTGAGCACCACAACGTTGATCACGAAGGTGAACTGGAGCGACAGATACAACATGGCGTTGCCGGAGATCACCAGAAGAAACGCCAGCACTGACAGGATTCGCCAATGGCGCAGGACCGGCTTGGCCTGCGCGCGGACCGGGCGGAAGAACATCGCCAGGACGATCAGGAATCCGAGCAGGGTCCGCCAGAACGATAGCCCCATCGGCGGTGTGTCTTCACGAACCCCGCGGACGATGATGGCGGCCAAGGTGAAGAAAAACGCCGCCGTCGCACCGGCGAACTGGGGCGAAAGCACGACCCGGCGGCCGGCCTGCACCGCACGGCCGCCCCGGCTCGCCTGGAGGTCCGCTTCCATCGCCTGCCGCTCCCGGTCGCTTCGCTCCGGGCCTTGATAGTGCGCCGGCCCCGCCGGGTCCAGCCGCCCTGCGCCGGCCCGATCGGCGCTTACACGCCGGGCCTCATGGTCCAGCGGTTCGAATCTTTCGCTTCGAATCACTGGTTTTATGTCGATGGATCAACTTATCGAGACATTTAAATGCGTTATGGTCGCCAGATCATCATCGGCCGGGGGATTCAAATGTCTCGGTTGATCCACTAGGATGCCGGACCGTCGCGCCGAGGGAGGCCGCTATGCTCGTCGAACAGATCTGGACCGGGAACGACTACCGCAACTTCAACTACCTGATCGCGTGTCCGGAGACCGGCGAAGCACTGGCCATCGACCCGCTGGAATACGGCAAGGTCCTGGCGGCAGCCGGGGACAGGGGCTGGCAGGTCACCCAGGTGCTGAACACCCACCACCACCACGACCACACCGGCGGCAACCAGGGGATGGTAGACGCCACCGGCGCCAAGATCCTCGCCCACCGCAACGCCAGGGACCAGATCCCGGATATGGACACCGGGCTGGACGCCGGCGACGTGATCAAAATCGGCCGCACCGTCGAGCTCGAGGCGATGGACACCCCGGGCCACACGATGAGCCACGTCTGCCTGCGCTCGCGCACGGACATCCCGGCGATCTTCTGCGGCGACACCCTGTTCAACGCCGGCGCCGGTCATTGCAAGAGCGGCGGCCATCCGGAGTCGCTCTACGCCACCTTCGCCAGCCAGCTTTCCAAGCTGCCCGATGAGACCCTGATCTACCCGGGGCACGACTACATCGTGAACAACCTGAACTTCACCCTCGACCGAGAGCCGGACAACCGACGCGCCGGGGCGTTGAAGGCCGACGTCGAAGGCCAGGACACCCACGACGCCCTGGTGACGACCTTGGGTCTGGAAAAGGAGATCAATACCTTCTTCCGCCTGCAAAGCCCGTCTGTGATCGCCAGGCTGCGCGAGGCCTTTCCCGACCTGCCGGAGGCGCTCGACGACAAGACGGTCTTCCTGAAACTGCGCGAGCTGCGCAACGTCTGGTAGCCGTCCCCCAAGGCTCGGAGGCGCACCCCGTGGAGAGCACGCAGGCGCTTGTCGACTGGCCCGAGGACGGCATCACCCGGGCTCCCTACGCCGTGTTTTCCGACCCGGCCGTCTACGAGGCGGAGATGGCGCGGATCTTCCGCGGCCCCATCTGGCATTATCTCGGCCTCGAGGTCGAGATCCCGAATCCGGGCGACTACCGGCTGATCGAGGTCGGCGACACACCGGTCATCGTGCTGCGCAACCCGGCCGGCGGGATCGCCGCGCTGGTCAACCGATGCGCCCATAAGGGAACGATGCTGCTCTATGAGCCCTTCGGCTCGGTGCGCGAGTTGATGTGCGTCTACCACAACTGGCGCTACGACCTCGACGGCGCGCTCCAGTCGATCCCCTTCGACAAGGGCATCGGCGGCAAGGGCGGCATGCCCGAGACGTTCTGCAAGGCCGATCACGGACTCGAACGGATCAGAGTCGAGACCGTCAACGGCCTGATCTTCGGCACCTTCAGCGCGGAGGTCGAGCCGCTCGCCGAGTATCTGGGCGAGCAGGTGACGGGCAGCATCGAGCGGGTCGCCGGCCGGGAGTTCCGCGTGCTCGGCTATTACAGCCAGTTCCTGTCGTCGAACTGGAAGCTTTACTGCGAGAACACGACCGATCCCTATCACGCCACGATCCTTCATGCCTGGGCGACCCGGCTGAAGCTCAACCGCTTCACCATGGAGGGCGCGATCGAGATGAGCCACGGCGGCTGGCATCAGTTGAGCTGGTCCAGGATGGCAACCGACGAAGGGGGCGAGATCTACGACACGGACGCCTTCCGCTCGGGCGCGGAGGTCTATGACCGGTTCGGCCTCAACGACCCCTCGGTGATCGAGCAGTGGGACGACTACGGCGACGGGACGACGACCTGCATCCAGACCGTGTTTCCGAACTTCGTCCTCCAGCAGATCCACAACACGCTGGCCACCCGCTACATCGCGCCGCGCGGCCCGGCGGGCTCGGAACTGTACTGGACTATCCTGGGCTACGCCGACGACGAGGAGGAGAAGACCCGCATCCGCCTCAAGCAGGGCAATCTGATCGGGCCGTCGGGCTACATCTCGCTCGAGGACGGCATGGTCGGCGGGCTGGTGCAGCGCGGCATCGGAGGCGCCGGTGACAAGGCCTCGGTGATGGAGATGGGCGGCCGCTCGGTCGAGACTATACGCAACTCGCGCGCCTCCGAATGCGGCGTGCGCGGCCTGTGGACCGCCTATCGGGCGCTGATGGAGGTTTAGAGCGTTCCGCCTTCCCGCGGGCTTAGCGCGAGTAGTACTCGATGACCAGGTTCGGCTCCATCTGGACCGGATAGGGGATCTCGGCCAGTTGCGGCACGCGCAGGAACATCGCCTTCATCTTGTTGTAGTCGATGTCGAAATAGTCCGGCACGTCGCGCTCAGGCGATTCGATCGCCTCCAGCACCAGCCCGAGCTCGCGCGAACGCTCGCGGATCTCGATCACGTCATCGATCCGCACCCGGAAAGACGGGATGGTCACCCGCCGGCCGTTGACCAGGATGTGTCCGTGGCTGATGAACTGGCGCGCGGCAAAGACGGTGGGCACGAACTTGAGCCGGTAGACCACCGCATCCAGGCGCTGCTCCAGCAGCCCGACCAGGTTCTCGACCGTGTCGCCGCGGCGGCGGACCGCCTCCTCGTAGGTGCGGCGGAACTGCTTCTCGGTGATGTTGCCGTAATAGCCCCGCAGCTTCTGCTTGGCCGCAAGCTGGGTGCCGAAGTCCGAGGTCTTGCGCCGCCGCTGGCCGTGCTGACCCGGCGGGTACTCGCGCTTGTTGACCGAACTCTTGGGCCGGCCCCACAGGTTCACGCCAAGCCGGCGGTTGATCTTGTACTTCGCGCGCACACGCTTGGTCATCGTCAGGTCCTCGTCTCTTGTTCTGGATCTTTCTTGTTCCGACAGGCTGCCCAGCGAGCCGGCGCAGCGGGGCTTGCAGCCCGCATTCTCGGAAAGGCGTGGAGAATACAGGGATCGCCGGCGCGGAGTCAAACACCGCGCCGCCCGGCCGCTTTGCCCGCCTCGGCCCGGATCGCATGTCGGGAGGGGATGGGCTTGCGGTTCGCGACCGGGCTTCCGGCGCGGCGCAACGGATGCGTTCATCGCCGCCGGACATGGCTTCAACCCGGCTTTCGCCCGGTCAACCCGACAATGATGCCACGCAGCGTGCGGACCTCCTGGTCGGTCAGATCGGCCCGGGCGAAGATGTTGCGGATGTTGCGCACCATGCGCGGGCGCCTGGCCGGCGGGTAGAGGAAGCCGCAGGCGTCGAGCTCGGATTCCAGGTGGTCGAACAGGTCCTGGATCTCGGCCTGGGTCGCGGCCTGGGCGCCCTTGCGCATCGGACGCGCCGCGGCCGGCCGGCCCGCCCCGCCGGCCCGGTACCACTCATAGGCCGTCAGCAGCACCGCCTGGGCAAGGTTGATCGAGGAATAGGCCGGGTTCGCCGGCACGATCACCAGCGCCTCGGCGAGCGCCGCATCTTCGTTGCCGAGCCCGCTTTTCTCGCGCCCGAAGAGCAGCGCAGCGCGCTCACCGCCTGCCTGGTACTCGCGCAGACGCGCCGCGGCCTCGTTAGGGGTCAGAACCGGCTTGACCATGTCGCGCACCCGGGCCGTGGTCGCCAGCACGTGCGAGACATCGGCAAGCGCCGCCTCGGTGGTCCCGAACAGGCGCGCATCGGCCAGCACCGCATCGGCGCCCGAGGCGGTGTTGATCGCCTTCTGGTTGGGCCAGTCGCCGCGCGGGGCGACCATCCGCAATTCGGTCAGGCCGAAATTGAGCATCGCACGCGCCGCCGCACCGATGTTCTCGCCGAGCTGCGGCTTGACCAGGACCACCACCGGCCCGCCCGGATCGGCCGCGGCGACCGCCCTGCGGCTGCGGTCGGCGCCCGCCATCAGGCCGCCGGAGCGCCGTCTCGGAACAGCTTGTAGGCGATCGAGTCGTTGAGCGCGTTGTAGGAAGCATCGATCACGTTGGTCGAGACCCCGATCGAGGACCAGCCCTGCTCGATCGTATCGGCGCTTTCGATCATCACCCTGGTTACGGCCTGGGTGCCTGCGGCCGGCGTCAGGATCCGCACCTTGTAGTCGATCAGACGCATCTCGGCGAGCCCGGGATAGACCGGGATCAGCACCTTGCGCAGCGCGTTGTCGAGCGCGTTGACCGGGCCGTTTCCTTCCGCGACCGCCATGTGGCGCCCGTCGCCCATGTCGACCTTGACGGTGGCTTCCGACAGGGTGATCAGCTCGCCGCGGGCGTTCCAGCGGCGCTCGTCGAACACCCGGAAGCCGTGGAGCCGGAAGTACTCCGGCACCTGGCCCAGCACACGGCGGGCCAGGAGCTCGAAGCTCGCGCCCGCGCCGTCATAGGCGTAACCCTCGTACTCGCGGCGCTTGACCTCCTCCAGCAGGCGGGGAACCTTGGCGTTGCCGGGATCGATCTCGAGCCCGATTTCGCGGAAGCGGGCCAGGATGTTCGACCGGCCGGCCTGGTCGGAGACCACGACGTGACGCCGGTTGCCGACCAGCGCGGGATCGACATGCTCGTAGGTTCTGGGGTCTTTCTCGACCGCCGAGACGTGCAGACCGCCCTTGTGGGCGAAGGCCGACTCGCCGACATAGGCGGCGTTCCTGGCCGACGCCCGGTTGAGCCGCTCGTCCAGCAGGCGCGAGACGGCGGTAAGCTGGGCGAGCCCCTCCGCGTCGAGCCCCGTTTCGAAGCCCATCTTCAACATCAGGCTCGGGACGATCGAGACCAGGTTGGCGTTGCCGCAGCGCTCCCCCAGGCCGTTGAGCGTGCCCTGGACTTGGCGCGCGCCGGCCCGCACGGCGGCCAGGCTGTTGGCGACCGCGTTCTCGGTGTCGTTGTGGCAATGGATGCCGAGATGGCTGCCGGGTACGGCCTTGGCCGCCTCGGCCACGATCCGCTCGATCTCGTCGGGCAAGGCGCCGCCGTTGGTGTCGCACAGCACCACCCAGCGGGCGCCGGCCGCATGGGCGGCCTTCACGCAGGCCAGCGCGAAGTCCGGATTGGTCTTGTAGCCGTCGAAGAAATGCTCGGCATCGAACATCACCTCGTCCTTGTGGCGGCCGAGATGGACGATGCTGTCGGCGATCATCGCGACGTTCTCGTCCTTGGAGATGCCGAGCGCGACGTCGACGTGAAAGTCCCAGGTCTTGCCGACGATGCAGGCGACCGGCGCCTTGGCGTCGATGAGGCTCGCCAGACCGGGGTCGTTCTCCGCGCTGCGCCCGGGCCGCCGGGTCATGCCGAAGGCGGTCAGCCGGGATCGCGAAAGCGCCGGCGGGCCGGCGAAGACCGCATCGTCGGTCGGGTTCGCCCCGGGCCATCCCCCCTCGACATAGTCGATCCCCAGCCGATCGAGCGCGCGGGCGATCGCCACCTTGTCGGCCACCCCGAAATCCACCCCTTGGGTCTGCGCCCCGTCGCGCAAGGTGGAATCGAACAGATGGACGCGGTTGTCGCTACTCATCCCATTTCACAGACAGCTATCGTGGCTTCCGTATGAATAAATCTTGTCGGTTTTCGGCCAACACCCGATATCCGACGCCATGCACGGCCCTCTGTTCGGCCTGTTCGGCGCTGTGCGACCGGTCCAAGACCCGTTCCGGTTTTGCCCGAGGAGGCCCCGGCCGGCGATCGGTGGTCAGCGCCGGCGCCGGTTGACAGCGCGGTCATAGCCGCCTCCAGTCGGTCTTTCCGTCCGGGCGATCGAGGACGACGACGTTGTGCTTTTCGGTCAGTACCGCGCGCAGCCGGTCGGCTTCGGCGAAGTCGCGGGCGGCGCGGGCGGCCGCGCGGGCAGCGACCAGATCGTCGATTTCCGAGGACTCGCCGTGCTTAAGCCAGGTCTCGGGGGCCTGATCCAGGAGGCCGAGCAAGCCTCCGGACAGGGCGAGCGCGCCCTTGAGCGCGGCACGTTCTTCGCGCATGGCGGCCTTGTTGAGCGCCGTCGCGATGTCGTGCATTCCGGCCAGCGCGCGCGGGGTGTTGAGATCGTCTTCCAACGCGGCGACCACGCGCCCGATGTGTTCAGCGGCCCCACGCGCGTCCGCCTCGACGTCGCGGACGGCGTCCAGCGCCCCGTAGAGCCGGTCCAGCGCGCCGTTCGCCTGCTCGACGCCGTCCAGGGAAAAATCGAGCGGCTGGCGGTAGTGAGCGCTCAGCAAGGCCAGGCGAACGGCCTCGCCCGGCGCCTTGGCCAAGAGGTCGTGCACAGTCAGAAAATTGCCGAGCGATTTCGACATCTTCTCGCCGTTCACCGTCACATAGCCGTTATGCACCCAGTGGCGGACGAAGGTCTTGCCGCCATGCGCGCAGGTCGATTGGGCGATTTCGTTCTCGTGGTGGGGGAAAATCAGGTCCTGGCCGCCGCCGTGGATGTCGAAGGTCTCTCCCAGGTGCTTCCTGGACATGGCCGAGCATTCGAGATGCCAGCCCGGCCTGCCGCGGCCCCACGGGCTGTCCCAGCCCGGCCGGGCGGCGTCCGACGGCTTCCACAGGACGAAATCGGCCGGGTCCTTCTTGTAGGGCGCGACCTCGACCCGGGCGCCGGCAATCAGCTCGTCCCGGCTGTGGCGCGACAGCGCGCCGTAGCCCTCCATCTCCGCGACCGCGAACAACACGTGGCCGTCGGCGGCATAGGCGTGGCCGGAGGCGATCAGGGTCCCGATCATCCCGATCATCTCGGCGACGTGATCGGTCGCACTGGGCTCGGCGCTGGGCGGCAGCGCACCGAGGGCCGCCATGTCCCGGTGGAAGATCCCGGCATATCTGCTGGTGATCGTCTCGATCGGCTCGCCGGTCTCCTGCGAGACGGCGATGATCTTGTCGTCGATGTCGGTGATGTTGCGGACATAGGTGACGCAGTCTCCGCCGTAGAGATGGCGCAGCAGGCGGTAGAGCACATCGAAGACGACAACCGGCCGGGCGTTGCCGATATGGGCGAAGTCGTAGACCGTCGGCCCGCAGACATACATCCGAACGTTCTTCGGATCGATCGGCTCGAACCGCTCTTTCTTGCGGCCGAGCGTGTTGTAGAGCGTGAGCGCCATATCACGGCCTGCCCTTGAAGGCGTTGACGATCGGATAGCGCCGGTCGCGGCCGAAGGACCGGCGGGTGATCTTTACGCCCGGCGGCGCCTGGCGGCGCTTGTATTCCGCGCCCAGCAGCATGCGCCAGACCCGCAGCACCAGCGGGCGCCCGAACCCGGTCTCCTCGACCGTCGCATCGACGCCCATGTCGCGCTCGACCAGGCAGTCGAGGATGGCGTCGAGGTCGTCATAGGGCGGCAGCGTGTCGTCGTCGCGCTGGTCGGGTTTGAGCTCGGCCGAGGGCGGTTTGGTAATCACGGATTCGGGGACGACCGCACCCTCCGGGCCAAGGACGCCGGCGGGCGTATTCTCGTTGCGCCAGCGGCAGAGCGCAAACACCGTTGTCTTGTAGACGTCCTTCAGCACCGAGTAGCCGCCGCACATGTCGCCGTAAAGCGTCGCGTAGCCGACCGACATCTCGGACTTGTTGCCGGTCGAGAGCACCATCGCGCCGGTCTTGTTGGACAGCGCCATCAGCGCCATGCCGCGCGCGCGCGCCTGGATGTTCTCCTCGGTGGTGTCCGGCGGCAGGTTGCCGAAGACCGGCCGCAGCATCGTCTCGAAGGCCTCCATCGCCGGGCCGATCGAGATCGTATCGAGCTTGACGCCGAGCGCCGCGGCCGTAACCGCGGCATCCGCCAGGCTCTCGTCCGAGGTGTAGGGCGAGGGCATCATCACGCAGCGCACCCGGTCGGGGCCCAGCGCGTCGATCGCCACCGCGGCGGTGAGCGCGGAGTCGATTCCGCCGGAAAGGCCGACGATCACGCCGGGAAAGCCGTTCTTGGCGACGTAGTCCCTGAGGCCCAGAGTCATCGCCTCGTAGATTGAGGAGAGCCCCGCCTCGGGCGCGTGGCGCGCGGCGGTCTCGCAGGTCCAGGCGCCATTCTCGCGGACCCAGCGCGTGGCCAGCAGCGCCTCGCGCCAACTCGGCGCCTGGGCGCGCAGCGCGGCATCGCCGCCCAGCACGAACGAGCCGCCGTCGAAGACCAGCTCATCCTGGCCGCCGATCTGGTTGACGTAGATCATCGGCAGATGCGACTCGGTCACCCGCGCGACCGCAAGGTTGAGCCGCACATCGGTCTTGTCGACCTCGTAGGGCGAGCCGTTGATCACCACCAGGATTTCCGCGCCCGATTCCTCCAGGCACTCGGCGACCTCGTCGGTCCACATGTCTTCGCAGACCATCACGCCCAGCCGGACGCCGCGGAAGTTGATCGGCCCCGGCAGCGGGCCGGCGGCGAAGACGCGCTTCTCGTCGAACACGCCGTAGTTCGGCAGGTCGTGCTTGCGCCGGATGTCGGCGATGCCGCCACCGGCGAGCAGGACGGCGGCGTTGTAGACCATGCCGTTTTCGGCCCAGGGCGTGCCGACCAGGAGCGCTGGCCCGCTTTCGCCCGTCTCGGCGGCGAGCGTCTCGAGCTCCCGACGAACCGTCTCCTGGAAAGAAGGGCGGATCACCAAGTCTTCGGGCGGATAGCCCGACAGCACCAGCTCGGCGGCGACGACCAGATCGGCGCCCATCGCGGCCGCCTCGTTCCGCGCGGCACTCAGCCGGCGGGCGTTGCCGACGACATCGCCGACCGTCGGGTTGAGCTGGGCGAGGACGATGGTCAGCCCGTCGGTCATGCTCGGACGGCTTGTCCCGCGCCGCTATTCCGCGGCTGCGGCCGGGTGGGCGGCGGCGGCGGCGCGGTCGCGCTCGGCCTTCAGCGCCTCGGCCACCCGGAAGGCGAGATCGAGCGACTGGCTGGCGTTGAGCCGCGGGTCGCAATGGGTGTGATAGCGGTCGCCGAGATTGGCCTCGGCGACCGCCCGGCTGCCGCCAATGCATTCGGTGACGTTCTGCCCGGTGAGCTCGACATGGATGCCGCCGGCATGGGTTCCCTCGGCGCGATGGATGGCGAAGAAGTCCCGCACCTCCGACAGGATGGACTCGAACATACGGGTCTTGAAGCCGTTCTGCGCCTTGACGATGTTGCCGTGCATCGGATCGCAGGCCCAGACGACCCTGCGGCCCTCGCGGGCGGCCGCGCGGACCAGCGGCGGGAGCTTCTCGGCCACCCGACCCGCGCCCATCCGGGCATACAACGTGAGCCGGCCCGGCAGGTTCGCCGGGTCGAGCCGGTCGATCAGCCGCAACATGTCGTCGGGCTCGAGGCTCGGGCCGGCCTTGAGGCCCAAGGGGTTGGCCACCCCGCGCAGGAACTCGACATGGGCCTCGTCGATGTTCCGCGTCCGGTCGCCGATCCACAGCAGATGGGCCGAGGTGTCGTACCAGTGCCCGGAGGTCGAATCGACCCGGGTCATCGCCTCCTCGTAGCCGAGCAGCAGGGCCTCGTGGGAGGTGTAGAAATCGGTCTCGCGGATCTGCGCCACCGTGTCGGATGTCAGCCCGCAGGCCGCCATGAAGCGCAGCGCCTCGTCCAGCCGGCTGGCGAGGTCGGCGTAGCGGTCCGCCATCCCGTTGGCGACGAAATCGAGGTTCCAGCGGTGGATCTCATGCAGGTCGGCATAGCCGCCTTGCGCGAAGGCGCGCAGCAGATTCAGCGTCGCCGCGGACTGGTTGTAGGCCTGGATCATGCGTTCGGGATCGGGTGCGCGGGCCTTTGCGGCAAACGGCATGTCGTTGATCATGTCGCCGCGGTAGCTCGGCAACTCAATGCCGTCGACGGTCTCGGTTTCGGCCGAGCGCGGCTTGGCGAACTGGCCGGCAAGCCGCCCGACCTTGACCACGGGGACGCCGCTGCCGAAGATCAGCACGATCGCCATCTGCAGAAGCACACGGAAGGTGTCGCGAATGTTGTCGGGGTGGAACTCGGCGAAGCTTTCGGCGCAGTCCCCGCCCTGTAGCAGGAAGGCCCTGCCCTCGGCGACATCGGCAAGCTGGCTATGCAGCCGGCGCGCCTCCCCCGCGAACACCAGCGGCGGATAGCCGCGCAGCCGATCTTCGGCGGCCTTCAGCGCGGCCGGATCGTCGTAATACGGCACCTGACGGATCGGCTTGGCACGCCAGCCGCCGGGGGTCCACTCCCCGCTCATGACACTCAGTCGCCCCGGAAAGAGTCTTGTCGGCGATCAAGGCGCCGCCCTGCGCCGCCCTATACGCGATTGCCGACGATTGCGCCAGCACTTCCTTGCCCGCTCAGCCGGACGGCGGCGGCCTGGACCTCCGCAGAGCGTTTCTTCAGCTCTGGTCCCACTCCACCGGCGCGGCGTCGGGGGTCTCGGGCTCGTAGTACCACTTCAGGCCCAGCGGCTCTTCGCTGAGCACGTTCGTCTTGAAGCTCCGCCACGCCTGGATCTCGAAATAGTCGAGCGGACCGCCGTGGGCGCGAAGCCGATGCGGCACGCCGGGGGGAAAATAGACGAGCGTACCCGGTTCGAGCTCCTGAGAGGCGTCGCCGACTTCGACCACGCCGCGGCCCTTGAAGGTCATGTAGCAATGGGCGGCGCCGTTCGGGTTGGCGCCGGTGCCGACATGCGCGTGATAGGGCGAGGAGCCGCCCTCGTGATAGTGCATCTCGCCGGCCTGAATGGCGTTGGTGGGGGTGAGCCTGCCGCCGTCGGGAAACCTGACGGTGGACTCCGCGCAGAAACGGCGCACGCGGCCGCCGCTGGCGTCGCTGAGCGCGCGGAGCGTCTTGCGATTGAAGAAATACCCCGGCCCCCCCGGCAATCCGGCTTCGACGGCGGCGGGAGGCTTGGGCGCAACCATGTGCAGCAGTTCCAGATCCGATCCGGACGCTTCGAATCGCGCCGATTCGCCCGGCGCGAGCAGCACGCCGGCGCCTTCTTCGGTCGGGTGCGACTCGTCGTTGAAGCCGATGCGGCCCTCTGTCGACCCCTCCATGACGTAAACCAAGTGGTAATCGCCGCTTGCCCGGGGTTCGAACCGCCGACCGTCCGGCACCGTTCGCCGGTAGACGGTCAGGGTCTTCGAACCGCACAGGCTTTCGCCGCAGATCGTTTTCTCAAACCCGGATTCGACCGGCCTGGCCTCGACGGTGTTCGAATCGATGATTGAAACGTCGCTGATTGTCGCCATGGGTCATTGCTCCTGGGGACTCGATCGGTCATTCGTTGCGGCTGCGCGGTTACCCTGCCGGCGTACTGCGCGGGCGCATGGCGGGGAGCGGGAGACAAACCCGACAGCCCGCAATACGGAAGATAACGCAGGGTCTGCGACGTTGTACATGGCGCGCGCCTTTCGGCCTTTACGCGCGCGACAGGCGTTGGGCGCCGCTCCTGAAGCGCCGATGAAGCGCCAACTACTCCGCCGCCTGGGCGTCGGGCTCGGCCAGCCTGGTGCGCATGGTGACGAACTCCTCCGCCGAGGTCGGGTGAATGCCGACCGTGGCGTCGAACTGCGCCTTGGTCGCGCCGCATTTGAGGGCAACGCCGAGGCCCTGGACGATCTCGCCGGCGTCCGGGCCGGCCATGTGACAGCCGACGACCCGGTCGGTGGCGCGCTCGACGATGAGCTTCATCATCGTTCGGTCGCCCTTCAGAGTCATGGTGTGCTTGAGCGGCCGAAAGGTCTCGCGATAGACATCGACCGCGCCGTAGCGCTCGCGCGCCTCCTCCTCGGTGAGACCCACCGTGCCGATATTGGGGTTCGAGAAGACCGCCGTCGGGATGTCGGCGTAGTCCATCGACAGGTCCTTGCCGTCGAACAGGTTGGCGGACAGCACCATCGCCTCGCCGATGGCCACCGGGGTGAGCTGGATGCGGTCGGTGACGTCGCCGATGGCGTAGATGTTGGGCACGCTGGTCCGGAAATAACCGTCAACCACGATCGCGCCGTTCTCGCGCTGGGCGACGCCGGCGTCCTCGATGCCCATATCGGCGACGTTGGGCGCCCGGCCGACGGCGAACATCACCTGATCGGCCTCCAGGGTCGCGCCGGTATTCAGCTTGACCGACAGCCCGTCGTCGGTCTTTTCGATCCGCTCGATCTCGGTGCGCCAGCGGATGTCGATCCCGTGGCGGGTCATTTCTTCGGCGAGATGGGTGCGCACATCGTGATCGAAGCCGCGCATGAACAGCGGGCCGCGGTAGAGCTGGGTGACGTGGGCGCCGTAGCCGTTGAAGATGCCGACGAACTCAACGGCGATATAGCCGCCGCCGACGACGATCACCCGGTCCGGCCGCTCGGGAAGGTAGAAGGCGTGATCCGAAACAATCGCATGCTCGCTGCCAGGAACGGACAGCATTTGCGGCCTTCCGCCGGTCGCGATCAGGATGGTCTCGGCCGTGACGGTCTCGCCGCCGGTCTCGATCGTATGCGCATCGCGCAGCGTCGCGCGGGCCTCGATGATGCGCACCCGGTTGGACTCCAGGATCCGCCGGTAGACGCCGTTCAGCCGCTCGATCTCCTTGTTCTTGTTGGCGATCAGGGTGGGCCAGTGCAGCTTCGGTGCGCCGAAGCTCCAACCGTAGGCCGCCGCGTCCCCGGCGTCCTCCGGGAAGTGCGCGCCATAGGCAAAGAGCTTCTTCGGAATGCAGCCGACATTGACGCAGGTCCCGCCCAGGAAGCGTTCCTCGGCAATCGCCACGCGCGCGCCGTAGGATGCCGACATCCGGGCCGCCCTCACGCCGCCGGAGCCCGCACCGATGACGAACAGATCATAGTCGAAACTGGCCATGCGCACCTCCCGCGCCTAGTGGATCAACCGAGACATTTGAAGCCCCTGAACCCCCCGGCCGATGATGATCGGGCAACCATAACGCATTCAAATGTCTCGATAAGTTGATTCATCGACATAAAACCAGTGATTCGAAGCGAAAAATTCGAACCACTGGGTGCGACGCGGCGGCTGGATTGTCAACGCTCCGGCGTGAGCGACAAGCCCGGCTTGCCGATGCGACGGCGGTCGCTGCCGGGAGCTTGAGCGAGCCGGTCTCGAGCGCAAAGACGTCGAAGCTCGACTTGTCGACCGGGTCGGGGATCTCATCCTACAGCACCTCCTCGGCCAGCAGCCGCAGGGCCTCGATCGAGGGCTCCTTGGCGATCAGGGTGCCCACATGGCCCTTCGCCGCGGCCTCCTTCCAGGCGGCAAGGCGCTCGCGGATGCGCGCGGGCGGGCCGACGAGCGCGATGTCGTCGACCAGCCCGTCGGGGACCGCGGCGGCCGCCTCGGCGTAGCTGCCGTCGAGGAACAGGTCCTGGATCCTGGCCGCGGCCTCCTCGTAGCCCAACGCCTTGGCGTAGTCGTTATAGAAATTCTTGTCGCGGGCGCCCATGCCGCCGACATAGAGCGCCAGATGGCGCTTGACCTCGGCGCGGCAGGCCTCCAGATCCTCGCCCGGGTGGATCGGCACGAACGGCGCGATTTCGAATCCCGCCAGCGACTTGCCGCCGCCGGCCTTGGCGAAGCCCTCTTCTATCGCGCCCTCGAACAGATCGAACCGGTCCGGGTTCATGAACACCGGAAAGAAGCCGTCGGCGCACTCGGCGGCGGTGCGCACCCCGGCGGGCGTGAACGCGCCGGTTAGAATCTTCAGCGGCGCGATCGGATGGAGAATGCTCTTCAAGGGCTTGCCGAGCCCGGTCGTGCCGGGACCGGCCGCCGGAATCGTGTAATGCTCGCCTTGGTGCTCCAGCGGCGCCGCGCGGGCGAAGACCTTGCGGACGATCGAGATGTATTCGCGCGTGCGCGTCATCGGCTTGCCGTAGGGAACGCCGTACCAGCCCTCGATCACCTGCGGGCCCGACGGGCCGATGCCGAGCACGAAGCGGCCTCCCGAAAGCGCCTGGAGGGTCATCGCCGCCATCGCAGCAGCCGTCGGCGTGCGCGCGCCCATCTGGATGATCGCCGTGCCGACGGTGATCCGCGACGTCAGCGCCAGCAGCCACGCCGCCGGCGTGATCGCGTCGCTGCCATAGGCCTCCGACGTCCAGATCGAGTCGTAGCCCAGGCTCTCGACCTCGGCGACCACAGCCGGATCGATCGAAAACCTGGACCCCGAATAGCCGAACGTCGCGCCGATCTTCATGCCTTCGCCCCAGTTTTTCCGAAAACGCGCGCCGTCGCATCGTAGCCGCGCGCACGCGCCAAACGTAAGGCGCGGGCGCCGGCGGCGAAATCGGGATCGGCCAAGCTGGAACCGGCCAAATTGGGATCGACGAGTGTTTTTCCCATTGGGTCCAGCGCCCCCGGTCGGAGTAGGATGGCCGGAATAGCCGTTCCGGGGGCCGCGCCGCAAGTCCGGTGGCAAGTCCGACGGAAGGGCGCACCCGGTCGTGTAACTCCGACGGAGCCTGTCCGGCGCGCCGGACAGGCCGATTTCGGCGGCGATGCCGGCAAGCGGTTGAGCAATGCGTTTCTTGACCCGCGCAATGAGCGGTCTGATTCTTGCCGCGATCACCTTCGGGCTGATCGGGTTCGGTCTCTGGCGTCTCCAGGATTCGATCGGCGCTTATGAGGCGTGGCAGGGCGAGCCGGCGCGCGAGCGCTCTTATACGGTCGAAGTCACGACGCTGAGACCCGAGACCGTTCGGCCGGTGATCGCCGCCTACGGCGAAGTCCGCGCCTGGCGGATGCTGGAGATCCGCGCCGCGGCGGCCGGGCCGATCACCCGGCTTTCGCCGCGCTTCCGCGACGGAGCGAGCGTCGCCGCGGGCGAACCCCTGTTCGCGATCGATCCGACCGACTACCGGCGCCGGGTCCGCGACGCCAAGGTGGGGCTCGTCCAGGCCGAGACCGACCTTGCGGAAGCCAGAGAGTCCTTCGTCCTCGCCGCGGCGGAATCGCGCATCGCGAAGCGCCAGCTCGGGTTCAAGGACAGCGACCTGGCGCGCAAGAGGGCGCTGAAGGGCAAGGGCATCGTCGCCCCGCTCGCGCTCGATGAGGCCCGCAACGCCGTCGCCGTCGCCCAGCAGAGCCTGAACGCGCGCCTCAAGGCCGAGCTCGCCGCACGCACGCGCATCCGCACCGCGGACCTCGCGGTCCAGCGCGCGAAAATCGCCCTGGAGGATGCTGAGAAGGCGCTGGCCGACGCCCGTTACCGCGCGCCCTTCTCCGGCCCGTTGACCGATGTCGTCGCGACGCTCGGCCGACGGGTGAGCCAGAACGAGGTGCTCGGCACGCTGATCGATCCGACGACCCTGGAGGTCTCGTTCCGGGTCACCGACGAGGCCTTCGGCCGGCTGCTGGCCAAGGGCGGCGGCAGCGCGCTCAAGCCGCTCAAGGTCGTCGCCCGGCTGGATCTCGGAACGCGCCGGATCGAGGTCGTGGGCGCGCTGGAGCGCGCCGGCGCTCTCAGCAAGCTGGCCGAGGGCGGGCGCACGGTCTTCGCGCGGATCGACACCGCGGGCGAGACGGTGCTTCGCCCGGGCGATTTCGTCACCGTCGAGGTCGAGGAGGAGCCGATTCGGAACGTCGCGGTGATCCCGGCCGAGGCGGCGACCCAGGACGGCAAGGTGTTCCTTGTCGATGCCGATAACCGGCTGGAGGAAGTCGTCGCGCGCATCCTCAGGCGTCAGGCGGACACCCTGGTCGTGACCGGCCTGCCGTTCGGGCGGCGCTATGTGAACGCGCGCCTGCCCTATCTCGGCGCCGGAGTCGCGGTGCAGCCGCGCGAAACCGGCGCCGAGCCGGAGACCGCCGCGCCGGGCGCGATGATCTTGCTTGATACCGAACGCCGCCGGGCGCTGATCGCCTTCGTCGAGGGGCGCGGGCGCATAGCCGGGCCGGTCAAGCAGCGCATCCTCGCCCGGCTCGCCGAGCCGAAGGCGCCCGCGGCGATGGTCGAACGGCTTGAGGCCGGCATCAACGGCGCCGGGCGGTGAGGACGCCGCGCATCGTTGGCGGCGGCGGGCGGCTTGCCGGCATTCTCCGCTATTTCGTCGATCACCGCACCGCGGCGAACCTGCTCATGGTGGCGATGCTGCTGGCCGGGCTGTTCGCCGGCACCCAGATCCGCTCGCAGTTCTTCCCCGACATCACCACCGAAGTCGTGCTCGTCAACGTGGTCTGGTCCGGCGTCGGGCCGGCGGAGCTCGACCGCGCCGTCGTCTCCCGTCTCGAGCCGCGGCTGCGAGGCGTCGAGGGGTTGGAGGCCGTCCGCGCCGCCACCCGCGAGGGGCACGCCTCGATCCGGCTCGAGTTCACGCCGGGCTGGGACATGGAGGCCGCGGTCGACGAGGTCAAGGCGGTGGTCGACGAGGCCGCCGACCTGCCCGACGATATCGAGGAGCCGACGATCCGCCGCTTCCGGTTCCGCGACCGGGTGACCGACGTGATCCTTTCCGGGCCGGTCTCGATCACCCTGCTGAACGACTATGGCGAGGAACTGCGCACCGCCCTGTTCAGCGCCGGGGTCACCCAGACCCACCTGGTCGGAGTCAGCGCCCCGGAGATCCGCATCGACGTGCCGGCCGATGCGCTGGAGCGCCACAGGCTGACCCTGCGCGAGATCGCCGATGCGGTCGCGGCCGAGACTGGCGCCCGGCCGGTCGGCGAGATCGCCCGCGGCGGCGCGCGGGTTCGCACCGAGGCCGGGCGGGAAACCGTCCGGCGGATCGCCTCGATCGCCGTCCGCTCGCTGCCGGACGGCAGTAAGCTGCGCCTGCGCGATTTCGCCCGGGTCCACGAAGAGGGTCTGGACCGCAACCAGGCGCTCTACCGCAACGGCAGGCCGGCGATCCGGGTCCGCGTCGAGCGCGACGCCCAGGGCGATTCGATTGCGCTCCATCGCACGGTCCAGGACGTCGTGGACCGAATGGCGCCGAGCCTGCCGCAGGGCGTCGAGATGTCGCTGGCCCGCACCCGCGCCCAGGCGATCACCTCCCAGCTCGACCTCCTGATCGACAACGGCGCGCTGGGGCTGTCGATCGTCCTGGTCCTGCTGTTCCTGTTCCTGTCCGCGCGCACCGCGTTCTGGGTTGCCGCGGGCGTCCCGATCGCCATGGCCGCGACGGTCGCGTTGATGTATGCGGCGGGCTTCACGTTCAACATGGTGTCGCTGTTCGCGCTGATCCTGTGCCTCGGGATCGTCGTCGACGACGCCATCGTGGTCGGCGAACATGCCGACCACCTCGCCGGCCAGGGCCTCCCGGCGGCCGATGCCGCGACCGAGGCGGCGCGGCGCATGGCGGGGCCGGTCTTCAGCGCCTCGATCACCACGGTGATCGCCTTCGCCACCATCACCCTGATCAGCGGGCGGTTCGGCCGGCTGATCGCCGATCTTCCGTTCACCGTCTGCGTGGTCGTGATCGCCAGCCTGATCGAATGCTTCATCATCCTGCCCGCCCACATGCGCCATTCGTTGCAGGCCGGCGCGCGCAGGCGCTGGTTCGATGTGCCGGGACGTGCGGTCAACCGCGGCTTCGTCCGGTTCCGCGACACCGTGTTCCGGCGTCTCGTCCACGCGACGATCCGGCTGCGCTATCCGGTCTGGGGGATGGCCATTCTGTTGCTTGCGGTCTCGGTCTCAGCGGTGATCGACCGGACCGTCCACTGGCGGTTCTTCGTCGCGCCGGAGCGCGGCACGGTGACCGCGAACATTGCGATGCTGCCGGGCGCGGTCCGCGCCGACACCAAGACGATGCTGGACGAGCTCGACCGCGCGCTCGCCGCGGTCAACGCCCGCTACGCCCAAAGATACGGCCGTGCGCCGGTCGAGCTTTCGATCGCCAAGCTCGGCGGCGGCGCCGGCCGGGGGCTGGCCGGGGTCGACACCGTGGACCCCGACCGGCTGGGCGGCTACGACATCTCGCTGATCGACCCGGACGAGCGGCCCTATACCGCGTTCGCCTTCCTGTCCGACTGGCGGGACGAGATCCGCAAGCTGCCCAAGCTCGAACGCCTGGCGCTGCGCCGCGAGCGCCGCGGTCCCGGGGGCGAGGACATCCACGTCCGGCTGTCGGGGTCGGACAGCCGGACGCTCAAGACTGCGGCGCTCGACCTTCAGGCCCGGCTCGCCCGCTTCCCCGCGGTCAGCGCCCTGGAGGACGACCTGGCCTACGACAAGCCGGAGCTGGTGGTGCGGCTGACCCCGCGCGGCGAGGCGATGGGGCTCAGCACCGCCGCGCTCGCCCGCACCCTGCGCGAGCGCCTGGACGGCATCGAGGCGGCATCCTTCGCCCGCGGCAGCCACGAGGTCGAGATCAGAATCCGCCTCCCCGAGGACGCGGTCGGGCCGTCCTACCTCCACCACGCCAGGCTGCCGGTCGCGGGCGGCGCCTTCGCGCCGGTATCCTCGATCGCGACCATCGAGGAGAAGCGCGGCTTCTCGGTCATCCGTCGCGAGGCGGGCAAGCAGGTGGTCACCGTCTCCGGCGACCTCGACGACGACGCGGCGGCGCGGACGGCGGTGAACGACGCGCTGACCGCCGAGATCCTGCCCGAGATCGCCCGGCTCTACGGGGTCGGCGCCTCGCTCGGCGGGCTGACCGAGCAGGAGCGCGACTTCCTCGCCGACGCCCGGCTCGGCCTGATCCTGTGTCTTGCCGGGATCTACCTGGCGCTCGCCTGGGTGTTCGGGTCCTGGTCGCGGCCGGCCGCGGTGATGCTGGTGATCCCCTTCGGGCTGATCGGGGCGATCTGGGGCCACTACATGCACGGCATTCCGCTGTCGATGTTCTCGGTCATCGGCCTGCTGGGGATGATCGGCATCATCGTCAACGATTCGATCGTGCTGGTGAGCACCATCGACCGGCGGCTGGAAACCCAGGCGACGATCGCCGCCGTGGTCGAGGGGACCTGCGACCGGCTGCGCGCGGTGCTGCTGACCACCCTCACCACCATCGGCGGGCTCGCGCCGCTCCTGTTCGAGACCAGCCGTCAGGCGGCGTTCCTCAAGCCCACCGTGCTGACGCTGGTCTACGGGCTCGGCTTCGGCGTGGTGATCGTCTTGATGATCACCCCGGCCGCGGTTGCGATCCAGCAGGACATCCAGATCCGGATGAAGAGCGCGCGGCGCCTGCTTCGGCTGGGCGCACGGCGGTGGACAGCCTGACCGGCCGGCGGCACAATGGCCGGTACAAGCAATCGTGGAGCGAAACGATGCCAAAGCTGCGCCATATCGCCATGCAGGTCCCCGACCTCGAGGCGGCCGCGGACTTCTACAAATCCGTCTTCGACATGGAAGAGGTGGTGCGCGGCGACACGCCATTCGGCAATGCGCTGATGCTGTCCGACGGGGTGATCAACCTCGCGCTGCTGCACTTTCCCGAAGGCGCCAAGGGCATGATCAACGGCCCCGACTGGGCCGGCCTGCACCATATGGGCTTCATCGTCGAGGACGCCGAGGACACCGCGCGCAAGATCGAGCGGCACGGCGGCAGGTACTTCACCACGCTGCCGGACGGCTATGAGGGGCT
Organism: Alphaproteobacteria bacterium; assembly: GCA_965202905.1. Classification (GTDB taxonomy): domain Bacteria; phylum Pseudomonadota; class Alphaproteobacteria; order MPNO01; family MPNO01; genus CAYFYS01. The sequence goes on from OZ241868.1 coordinate 3,354,502, forward strand.
TCAGGCCGAGGTCAAATACAAGGACCCCAACGGCGTGGTCTTCGACGTCTCCGAGCACGGCTGGGCGACGCGGAAGCTCGAAAAGATCGAAGCCGCGGAGTAGCCCGGCGGCAACCCGGCGGCCCGATGGCGGACCGCCTTGTGTCGCAGGCGCGCGTCAGGCACGGAACAAATCCCGTTTCACGCCGGCCTTCTCGAACAGGTAGTCCCGCGAGGCCTCGAGTTCGGACCGCAGCTTGGGGATGTCCGCATCGAGTAGCCGGCCTTTCCACTTGCGGACCTTGCCGGCGACCATGACGGTATCGACGTTGCTGCGCTCCATCAGCGTGACAACGGCGCCCGGTACATGGTTCAGCGGCGCGACATTGATCGCCTCGGCGTCGAGCAGGACGATGTCCGCTTCCTTGCCCGGTGAGAGCGTGCCGATCTTGCCGTCGAGCTTCAGCGCCTTCGCGCCCGCCACCGTGGCGTAGCCGATGACGTCGCGCGAGGTCAGAAGCGGCGGCAGATCCTTCTCGCCGGAAAGCGCCTCATCGTTCACCAGCGCGCGCTGGAAGGTCATCATCGAGCGCATCTGGGTGAAGAAATCCGCCGTCATGGTGCATTCGACGTCGGTGCTGAGCGACGGCTCGATACCGAACGCCATGGTCTTCAGGATTGGCGGCCTTCCGTGGCGCATGGTCATCTCGATCGGCACGGCGATCGAGACCGACGCCCCGGCGTCGGCGACGACCTTCCAGGCCGACTCGGACATGCCAGTCATGTGGATGAACAGATTGTCGGGCCCGATCGCCTTGGCCTGGGCCAGGGCGTCGAACGCCTTGGGGATGCCGAACCCGCCGAGCACGTGCGCGGCGACCGGAATGCCGAGCTCGCGCCCGATCTTCCAGGGCTTCTCGTAACCGGGCAGGTAGATTTCGCCGCCCATGATCATGCTCAGGAGCTGATCGTCGGAGGAGAAATACTGCTGCTTGACCCGGCGCGCGTCGTCCGGATAGCGGGTCGCGGGGCCGTGGCCCTCGAAATAGCCCAGCGCCGCCCGCCGGCCGGAATCGGCGAGCCCCTCGACCGCCGCGTCGGTGTGTGCGGGCGAGTGGTGGATCTGCGAGATGTCGTGGACGGTCGTCACCCCGGCGTCGAGTTGGCTGAGCGAGCCGAAGACCTCGGAGATATAGACGTCCTCCGGACGGTAGACGGGGGCAAACCTGCCCAGGATGTAGTCGAAGTAATTGACCGCCCCGTGCGGCTTGCCGTCGTTGAACAGCAGCCCGTCGGCGAGGAAGCTGCGCAGCGCCGTCTCGAACTGGTGATGATGGGTGTCGATGAAGCCCGGCATGACGATCTTGCCGGCCGCCTCGATCACGTCCGCATCGCCGGCGTCGATATTGCGCCCGACCGCTGCGATCCGCTTGCCGGCGACCAGCACGTCCGCCCGATCGAAATCGCCCACCGCGGGATCCATGCTGAGCACCGCGCCGCCGCGAATGACGTAGCGGCGCCCGGCCATTCCGGTATCGGCCGGCACGCCGGGACCTTGAGCGGCGGCGGTAAGCGGCGCCAGCAGCGCGGCGCCGGCGGCAACGGACCCGGCCGCGCCGGCCGTCGTAAGGAAGTCGCGCCTGGAAACCGAATGGTCCTGCAGAAAACCCTCATCGCAAAGCCTGCACATTGTCCCCTCCCCGGTCCCGTCTGCGGTCTCGGCGCCACGCATGGTCCCGCCACACATATTTTCGAGCGCCGTTCGGCGCCATGTTAGCGCCTCGGTCGGTCGAATTGAATTGCCGGTCCCGAACCGGAACAGGGGATTGCGGCGCCGCGACGGCGCGGCTAGGCTCCTCGCAGTGACGGTTCCCTTCGGGGAGGTAAGAGGGAACAGGGAACGGCAGCGCTCCGCAAGAGCGTGCGTCGAAGCCCTGGCTGCCCCCGCAACTGTAAGCGGCGAACCCGCGTCCGATCGAAGCCACTGGGAAACTGGGAAGGCAGGGCGCGGGCGAAGACCCGTGAGCCAGGAGACCTGCCGCCACAGCGTCACCCATCCGCCGGTCGGGGTGTATCGGTGGGGACGGAGACCCGTCGGCGGTGATGTGCGGAAACGTGTCGTCACCGAAAGATGGGGAAACCGTCGTGAAATATGCACTCAGAACCGTGGCAGCGGCCGGCTCCGCCGCGTGCCTTGCGACCGCCGTACAGGCGGCCGACGTCATCGTCTCGGCCAGCCGGATCGACGTGCCGGCCGGGGAGATCGGCACCGCCGCAAGCGTGATCGACCGCCGGCAGATCGAAGACAGCCAGACACGGATCGCCTCGGACCTCCTGCGGCAGATCCCGGGCATCGCGGTCAGCCGCTTTGGCCCAGCGGGCACTCTGACCCAGATCCGCATACGCGGGGCGGAGGCCAACCACACCCAGGTGCGCATCGACGGGATCGAGGTCAGCGATCCGTCGTCGCCCGGCAACGAATTCGACTTCGCCAACCTGTTGGCCGCCGACATCGGTCGCGTGACCGTTCTACGGGGTCCGCAGAGCGCGCTCTACGGCAGCGACGCGATGGCCGGCGTGATCGACATCCGTACAAGGCGCGGCGACGGCCCGTTCTCGATCGACGGATTCGTCGAGGGTGGCTCGTTCGGGACCGCGGCGGGCAATGTCTGGCTCGGCGCCGGCGACGCGGATCGCGACTATGCGCTGTCGGTGACCGGGCTGAGCAGCAGCGGGACCAACATCGCGCGGGACGGCGCGCAGGACGGCGACGAGAAAGACGGCTATCGCAACCTGACGGCGTCCTTCGTCGGCGCGGTCCGGCCGCGCGACTCCGTCGAGATCGAGGCCGCGGCGCGCTATACGCGCAGCACAGTGGAGACCGACGGCTTTGCCAACGGTATCGTCACGGACAACGACGACGACTCCAGGAATCGGTTCTTTTACGGCCGGCTGGGCGGCGCGGCCGCGTTGATCGAGGACCACCTGACGCAAAAGGTCGAAATCGCCTTCACCGACACCAGGCGCGAGCCTTCCTTTTCGGGAACCCCCACCCTGTACAAGGGCGACCGGCTGAAACTCGGCACCCAGTCGATCCTGTCCTTCCGGACGCCCGGGACCGTCGGGATCGAGCACGCGATCGTCGCCGGCTACGAACGGGAGGAGGCCGGCATCGACCAGTCGGCGTTCGGCGTCGATCTGGAGCGTACGATCGTCGAGCACAGCGCCATCGGCGAGTACCGCATCGGTCTGATCGACCGGGTCTTCCTGTCCGGCGCTGCGCGGCGGGACTGGAACGACCGCTTCGGCAACGCGACCACTTGGCGGGCGACGGCGGCGGTCCTCGTGCCCGAGGCCGATGCCCGCATCCACGGCAGCTACGGCACCGGGATAACCGATCCGACCTTCAGCGACCTGTTCGGCTTCAATCCCGATACCTTCGTCGGCAATCCGTCGCTCGAGCCGGAGAAGTCCAGCAGCTACGATGTCGGGGTCGAGCTGACACTGGCCGATGGCCGCGCGGTCCTCGACGTGACCTATTTCCACGCCACCCTGGAGGACGAGATCATCCCGGACAACGGTTCGGTCGCCAACAGCGATGCGGACAGCAAGCGGCACGGGGTCGAGGTCAGCCTGACCGCGCGCCCGATGCCCGGCCTGTCGGTGACCGGCAGCTACACCTACACGCGCTCGGAGGAAGACGGCGACCAGGAGGTTCGCCGGCCGCGCCACCTCGCGAGTCTGAATGGCAGCTATCGCTTCCTGGGCGACCGCGTGGTGGTCAATCTCGGCATCGACTATAACGGCGACCAGGACGACTCCTGCTTCGGGGGGCCCTGTCCAGCCGACGGGCTCGCCGAGCTCGATGCCTACACCCTGGTGAGCCTTGCCGGGTCCTACAAGGTCGCCGACGGCCTCGAGGTCTTCGCGCGCGTGGAGAACGCATTCGACGAGGACTATGAGGAGGTCTTTTCATACCAGGGATCCGGCATCGCCGGCTTCGCCGGGGTGCGGGCCAGGCTCTGGCCGAACTGACCGATGGCCGGGCTGCGGGCTGCGATCGCTCTTGCCTGCGCCGTCGCGCTCGCAGCCGCGCCGTCCACCGCCGCCAAGCCGGAGCGTATCGTCTCGACCAACGTGTGCACGGACCAGCTCGTGTTGTTGCTGGCCGAGCGCGCGCGCATCGCCTCGCTCAGCCATCTCGCCGCCGATCCTGCGACCTCGGCGATGAGCCGCGAGGCGGCCGGGCTGCCCGTCAATCACGGCCTGGCCGAGGAGATCGTCCCGCTCGATCCCGATTTGGTGATCGCTACCGCCTTTTCCACCCGGGCGACCAACACGATCCTCCGCCGGCTCGGCTACCGCGTGCTCGAAGTGCCGGTCGCGGCCGATTTGGCGGCGGTCGGGACCAACATCCTCACCGTCGCCGAGGCGGTCGGGGAGCCCGACAAGGGCCGTGCGTTGGCCGCGCGCCTGGCGTCCCGGATCGCCGCAGCCACGCCGCGCGAGCCGGGACCGCCGCGGCTGGCCGCGCTCTACCAGGCGAACGGGTACACGTCGGGGACCGGCACGCTGGCGAACGCCGTCGTCGAGGCTGCGGGGTTCCGCACGCTCGGCCGGACGCTCGGCATCGTCGGGACCGGGATCCTGCCGCTGGAGACCTTGATCGTCGCGCGACCGGATATCCTGATCCTCGGGCGCGAGCGGGCCGGGCTGGCCCTTGCCGGGGCTGCGCCGCGCCATCCCGCCCTTGCCCGCAGCTTCGCCGGCCGGCCGGTGATCCGGATACCCGATAACCTGTGGCTCTGCGGCACGCCTTGCGTCGCGGCGGCCTACGAGCGGCTGGTCCGGCTGCGCATCGCGCTGCGGCGCGGGACCGTGCGGTGACCGGCGGGCGCTTCCTGCCCGCCGGTCTGGCGGTCGCCGCGGCGATCGCGTTCGCGGCCTCGCTGCTGACCGGGCCGGCGGCGATCGGGATCGGCGCGATGCTCGATGCGCTGTTCGGCGGGCGGGCCGGGACGGCGGCGCTGATCGTCCAGGAGATCCGCCTGCCGCGCGCGATCCTGGGGCTCACGATCGGCGCCTCGCTGGGTCTGGGAGGCGCCGTGCTCCAGGGCTTCCTGCGGAACCCTCTGGCCGAGCCGGGGCTTATCGGCGTCTCGGCCTCCGCGGCCCTGGGGGCTGTGCTGTGTTTCTATTTCGGCTTGGCGGCGATTTTCCCCCTGGCGCTGCCGCTGGGCGGGATCGCCGGCGCCGGCCTCGCGGCGATTCTGATCCAGGGCCTGGTCGGCCGGCAGGCGAGCGCGCTGACGGTGATCCTGGCCGGGGTCGCGATCACCAGCCTCGCCTCGGCGCTCACCGCGCTCGCGCTCAACCTCGCGCCCAACCCTTTCGCCGCGCTCGAGATCGTCTTCTGGCTGCTGGGCTCGTTCGCCGACCGCAGCCTCGATCACGTCTGGCTCGCCGTCCCGTTCATGGTCGCGGGCTGGGCGCTGCTGGCAGGGCTCGCCCGGCCGCTCGACGCCCTGACCTTGGGCGAGGATACCGCAGCCACGCTCGGAATCGATCTCGCCTCGGTGCGCCGTCGGCTGGTCTTCGGACTCGCGCTGTCGGTCGGGGCGGCGACCGCGGTCGCCGGCGCGATCGGCTTCATCGGTCTCGTCGTCCCGCATTTGATGCGGCCGCTGGTCGGTCACCGCCCGAGCGCGGTTCTGCCGGCGAGCGCGTTGGCCGGCGCCGCGCTGATGCTCGCCGCGGACATCGTCGTCCGGCTGGTCTCGCCGGGGCGCGAGATCAAGCTCGGCGTCGTCACCGCGCTGGTGGGCGCGCCGTTCTTTCTCTGCCTCGTGCTCAGAATGCGCCGGCGGCTGGTGTGAGCCTCATCGAAGCACGCGGGCTCACGGTCGCGCTCGGCGGCGCCAGGATCCTCGATGGGCTCGATTTCACCCTCGACGAGGGGGAGATCGTCGGGATGATCGGCCCCAACGGGGCCGGTAAGACGACCCTGCTCAAGACCCTGGCCGGCGTGGTCGACCCCCTGGCCGGGCAGGTGCTGTTGCGCGGCAGGCCGCTGGCCGCGACCGGGCGGACGGCCCGCGCGCGCCTGCTGGCCTATCTCGCGCAAGGGGCCGGGCCGCAATGGCCGGTCGAGGTCCGGACCCTGGTCGAGATCGGCCGGCTGCCCCGTCTCGACCCCTGGCGCGGGAAGCGGGCGGCCGACCGCGAGGCGGTCGAGCGCGCGATGGCCGACTGCGCGGTGGCCGCGTTCGCCGGCCGCCCGGCGACCGAGCTTTCGGGCGGCGAGCTCGCCCGCGTCCTGCTCGCCCGCGCGCTCGCCGGAGAGCCCGAGCTTTTGCTGGCCGACGAGCCGACCGCCGGGCTCGATCCCGCCCATCAGCTCGACGTGATGGAGCTGCTCGCCGGGCTCGCCCGCCGGGGCCGGGCCGTCGCAGTCGTGATGCACGACCTCACGCTTGCCGTGCGTTATTGCACCAGGCTCGCGCTGCTGCACCGCGGGACGATCGCCGCCGAAGGCCCGGGCGCCGATGTGCTGACGCCCGAACGACTCGCCATGTGCTACGGCATCGCCGCGCACCGGGGGTCGATCGACGGCCTGGACTATGTGATCCCCCTTGCCCGCGCCGCCGGGAAGCCTCCCCGTGCCGGGCCGTAGCGTCCCGGTCCGTTGGGGCGGCGGGCTGCGTCACGCCGCGGCGCTGTCCCTGGCGCTGCACGGGACGGCCGTCGCCGCGGCGCTCGGTTGGTGGCAGATCGAGCCGCGCCCGGCGGAGCCCGCGATCGCGGTCGCGCTGGTAACGCCCCAATCCATGCCGCCGCCGGCCATGATCTTTGCGCCCGAATCGGCGTCGCGCCCGGAGCGCGAAATGCCGTCGCGGCATTCCCCGACGGACTCGGTCGCGCCGGTTGCCGATCCCGTCGCCCCGCCAACGGCCGCGCCCCGAGCGCAGCCGGACCCGCCGACGGTTCGAGCCGCGCGACGGCCCGAAATCTCGCTCGACCGGCTGAACTCCCGGGCCGCGCCGGCACCGACCGCGGACCCGCCGACCGCGCCGGCGAGCCAACGGTCCGGCGTCTTGCCCGACCGCGTCGGGCCGGTTGCCGCGACCCGGCCGGTGACGGAGCCGGAGCCGGCCGGGGCGCGGCCCGAAATCGCGCTCGACCTGGCCGCGCCGGCGGTGATTGCGCCGCGGGCGAAGCCGGACCCGCCGACGGTTCGAGCCGCGCGACGGCCCGAAATTTCGCTCGACCGGCCGAACTCCCGGGCCGCGCCGGCGCCGACCGCGGACCCGCCGATCGCGCCGGCGAGCCAACGGCCCGAAATCGCGCTCGACCTAGCCGCGCCGGCGGTGATTGCGCCGCGGGCGAAGCCGGGCCCGCCGACGGTTCGAGCCGCGCGACGGCCCGAAATTTCACTCGACCGGCCGAACTCCCGGGCCGCGCCGGCGCCGACCGCGGACCCGCCGATCGCGCCGGCGAGCCAGCGGTCCGGCGTCTTGCCCGACCGCGTCGGGCCGGTTGCCGCGACCCGTCCGGTGGCGGAGCCGGCGGCGGCGCAGCCTGAAATCGCGCTCGACCTGGCCGCGCCTGCGGTGGTTGCGTCGGCGGTGGTTGCGCCTGCGGTGGTTGCGCCGCGGGCGAAGCCGCAAGGACCGGCTCCGGCTACAACCGTCGCCGCGTCCGCCCCGGTCGCCTACAAGGCGCCGAGATACGAGGGCGCGGGCTTGGCGAATCCGTTGCCGCGCTATCCCTATCTCGCGCGCTGGCGCGGTCAGGAGGGCCGGGTGCTACTGCGCGTCCTGGTCAGCGCCGCGGGCGAAGCCAAGGCGGTTTCCATCCGACAGTCGAGCGGCTACCGTCTGCTCGACGAGGCGGCGCTGAAGGCCATCGGCGCCTGGCGGTTCTTTCCGGCCCGCAAAGCCGGCATCCCCGCCGCCGATGCGGTCGACGTGCCGGTCTCGTTCAGGCTGACCGAATGAGGATATTGCCCATGCCGCGCGGGCTGGAGGTCGAAGAGATCCTGGCCCGCCACCTGGGCGACGCAGCCAGCAGCTTCAGCGTCGGCGCGCCGGGCGCGATCGCCGAATTCCACCGCGCCGCGGACGAGGCGCCGGATCTCGATGATCGGACCGGCCTGCGGATCGCCACCGCGCGCGGTGCGCTCGGCATCGGAGACTGTGCCGGCGTGGTCCCGCTCGCCTACGAGACGCCGGGCCGCGACCCCGAACGCTGGCGGCATGGCGTAGTCTTTTGCCTGCCGGAAGATCGGGCGCGCGGCGCCCGGCGCGAGGTGCTGAGCGAGATCGGACCGGATGCCGGCGCGGTGCGCGAGGCCGACCGAGGCGCGCTCCTGTTCGACATGGGTCTTGGCGCGGCCAACGTCGATTTCTGCGTGCGGACGGCCGATGCGGCGCTGATCGATACGCTGCGCGCCGGCCTCGGACGCTCGGTGCTGGAACCCGGGAGCCCGGCGATGGGCGCGGTCCTGGGGGCCAATCCGCACCGCATCGCGATCTCGGCGTTGGCCCGCGTGGAGGTCTTCCAGCCGATCGGCCGGACGGTCACGCCCGAGGGCCCGCATACCCACGTCCTGCCCGACCTGCTCGCGACCGGCCGAACGCACGAGGCCGCCATCCCGGTCCCGGCCGGAATGCTGCCGTGTCTCAGCCTCTACCCGGCCAGCCCGCTGGTCGACGGCCTGGGCCGGGAGAAGCCGTTCGAGCGCGCCCGCCTGTATGCGTTCCTGCCCTGTGTCGAGGCCTGGGCCGCACCGGAGCATGTCCGGGAAAAGCGGCGCGTCGCCGAAGCGCTCGATGCGGGCCTCGCGCCGGAGACGTTCGATGCGCCGGACACGCCGATCGCCGCCGCCGCGCGCAAGGTTGCGCTGCGCCAGCGCCGCCGGATCGGGCCGCCGGTCCCGCTGCTCGCGTCCTGGCTGGAGGCTTTCGATCCCCCGCGGCTTAGGCGCCGATCCCGCCGATCAGGCCGTACTTGATCTCGACAAAGTCCTCGATGCCGTACTTGGAGCCCTCGCGGCCGACGCCGGACTCCTTCATGCCGCCGAAGGGCGCGACCTCGGTCGAGATGATGCCCTCGTTGATGCCGACGATACCGTATTCGAGGCCTTCCATGACCCGCCAGACGCGGCCGATGTCGCGGCTGTAGAAATAGGCCGCCAGCCCGAACTCGGTGTCGTTGGCCATCTGCAGCGCCTGCTCCTCGGTCTCGAAGCGGTAGAGCGGCGCTACCGGGCCGAAGGTCTCCTCGCGGGTGATCGCCATGTCGGTGGTCACGCCGGTCAGCACCGTCGGCTCGAAGAACGTGCCGCCGAGTTCGTGCCGGGCGCCACCGGTGAGCACCCGGGCGCCCTTGGCGAGCGCATCGCCGATATGCTCCTCGACCTTCTCGACCGCGGCCATGTCGATCAGCGGGCCCTGCTGGGTGGCGCCCTTGAGACCGTCGCCGACGACCATCTCCTCGACCGCCTGCTTCAGCTTGGCGGCGAACGCGTCATAGACGCCGTCCTGGACCAGGACGCGGTTGGCGCAGACGCAGGTCTGGCCGGTGTTGCGGTACTTCGACGCCATCGCCCCCTGGACCGCCTCGTCGATATCGGCGTCATCGAAAACGATGAAGGGCGCGTTGCCGCCGAGCTCCATGGAGACTTTCTTCACCGTGCCGGCGCATTGCCGGATCAGCAGCTTGCCGATCTCGGTCGAGCCGGTGAAGGTCAGCTTGCGGACGATCGGGTTCGAGGTCATCTCGCCGCCGATCGCGCCCGAGGCGCCGGTCAGCACGCTGAACACGCCCGCCGGAACGCCGGCGCGGGCGCCGAGCTCGGCGAGCGCCAGCGCCGAGTACGGCGTGGCCGTCGCCGGCTTGCAGACCACGGTGCAGCCCGCGGCGAGCGCGGGGCCAGCCTTGCGGGTGATCATCGCGGCCGGAAAATTCCACGGCGTGATCGCGGCCACCACGCCGACCGGCTCCTTGGTGACGACAATTCGTTTGCCGGGCGCGTGCTGCGGAATGGTATCGCCGTAGATGCGTTTCCCCTCTTCGGCGAACCATTCGATGAACGACGCCGCATAGACGATCTCGCCCATCGATTCGGCGAGCGGCTTGCCCTGCTCGGCGGTCATCAGCCTGGCGAGATCCTCCTGGTGCTCGAGCATCAGGTTGAACCAGGCGCGCAGAATCCCGGCGCGCTCCTTGGCCGTCCGGGCGCGCCAGGCAGGAAAGGCCGCGTTCGCCGCCTCGATCAGCCCGGCGGGTCTCGTCCGCGCCCATCTTCGGGACGGCGCCCAGGATCTCGCCGGTGGCCGGATTGGTCACGTCTACGGTCTCGTTGGAGCCGGCGCCGACCCACTGGCCGTCGATGTAGCAGAGCTCGCGGAACAGCGCGGGATCCTTCAGCGCGATCCCCAAGGCATCCAAAGGCATGAGGCTCCCCCCGATATTGGCGTACACGGGCAAGACAGGGCCGGTTGCGCCGCCGGGCCACTCCACCATCGCGATTCCACCGGCGCGGTCAGGCCAGGTCGAAGCGGTCTGCGTTCATCACCTTGTTCCAGGCCGCCACGAAGTCGCGCACGAACTTCTCCGTCGAGTCGTCTTGTGCGTAGACTTCGGCGATTGCCCGAAGCTGGGAGTTCGAACCGAAGACGAGATCGACGCGGGTGCCGGTCCACCTCACCTCGCCGGTTGCGCGGTCGCGCCCTTCGAACGCATCCTCGGCGTCCGGGACCGCCTGCCACGCCGTGCCCATGTCGAGCAGATTCGTGAAGAAGTCGTTGGTGAGCGTACCGGGCCGGTCGGTCAAAACGCCGTGCGCGGACTGTCCGTGGTTCGCCCCCAGCACGCGCATGCCGCCGACGAGGGCCGTCATCTCGGGCGCGGTCAGGCCCAGGAGCTGCGCCTTGTCGACAAGCAGTTCCTCCGCCGGGATGGCGAACCCGGTCTTGAGGTAGTTGCGGAACCCGTCCGCGACCGGTTCGAGCACGGCGAAGGACTCCGCATCCGTCCGTTCGGGCGAGGCGTCGGTGCGGCCCGGCGCGAAGGGAACCTCCATTTCGTGTCCAGCGTTCTTCGCCGCTTGTTCGACCGCGGCGCAACCGCCGAGGACGATCAGATCGGCGAGCGAGACCCTCTTGCCGCCGGGCCGGGCGTCGTCGAATCCCGTCCGGATGCCTTCGAGGGTCGTCAGCGTCAGCGCCAGCCGCTCCGGCTGGTTGACCTCCCAGTCCTTTTGCGGCGCAAGGCGGATGCGCGATCCGTTCGCCCCGCCGCGCTTGTCGGAGCCGCGGAAGGTTGCGGCCGACGCCCAGGCGGTCGAGACCAGATCCGGGATCGACAGACCCGAGGCAAGGATCTTGCCCTTGAGGTCCGCAATGTCCCGCGCATCGATCAGTTCGTGATCGACCGCAGGCACCGGATCCTGCCAGATCAGCTCCTCTTCCGGCACTTCGGCGCCCAGATAGCGCGCCCGCGGCCCCATGTCGCGGTGCGTCAGCTTGAACCAGGCCCGGGCAAAGATGTCCGCGAACTCGTCCGGGTTCTCGTGGTAGCGCTTCGAGATCGGGCCGTAGATCGGGTCCATGCGCATCGCCATGTCGGCCGTGGTCATGATGGTCGTCACCCGCTTCGACGGATCGTGCGCAGCCGGCGCGAGGTCTTTTTCCTGCGGATTTATCGGGATCCACTGCCAGGCGCCGGCGGGGCTCTTGACGAGATCCCAATCGTAGCCGAACAACGCATCGAAGTAGCCCATGTCCCACTCGGTCGGGTTGGAGGTCCAGGCGCCCTCGATGCCGCTGGTGATCGCATCGCCGCCCTTGCCGCCGCCGTGGCCGCTGTTCCAGCCCAGGCCCATCGCCTCGAGAGGCGCGGCTTCGGGCTCAGGACCCACCGATGCCGCATCGCCCGCGCCGTGGCATTTGCCGAAGGTGTGGCCGCCGGCGACCAGCGCGACGGTTTCCTCGTCGTTCATCGCCATGCGGGCGAAGGTCTCGCGGATGTCGCGGCCCGATTCCAGGACGCTCGGCCGGCCGTTCGGCCCTTCGGGGTTGACGTAGATCAGGCCCATCTGAACGGCGGCGAGCGGGTTCTCGAGATCCCGTTCGCCGGCGTAGCGATCATCGCCGAGCCACTCGCTCTCGGCCCCCCAGTAGATGTCCTCCTCGGGCTCCCAGATGTCCTCGCGCCCGCCGGCGAAGCCGAAGGTCTTGCCGCCCATCGACTCGATGGCGCAGTTGCCGGCGAGGATCATGAGATCGGCCCAGGAGATCCGGTCGCCGTATTTCCGCTTGATCGGCCACAGAAGCCGGCGCGCCTTGTCGAGGTTCGCGTTGTCGGGCCAACTGTTGAGGGGCGCAAAGCGCTGGTTGCCGGAGCCCGCGCCGCCGCGGCCGTCGCCGATGCGGTAGGTGCCCGCGCTGTGCCAGGCCATTCGGATGAAGAGCCCCCCATAGTGACCGTAATCGGCCGGCCACCACTCTTGCGAATCGGTCATCAGCGCGTAGAGGTCCTGCTTGACGGCCCCGAGGTCGAGTTTCCTGAACGCCTCGGCATAGTTGAACGTCTTGCCCATCGGATTGGACAGGGAAGAGTTCCGATGGAGAATTCCGAGGTTCAACTGCTTCGGCCACCAGTCGCGGTTCGACACGGCCCCGAGGCTCGTGGCGCCGTGCATGACCGGGCACTCGCCCGCTTTGCCGTTACCGTCCATTTCTCGCTCCTCTCCGGGCCGCGTTCGGCCTGTACGCCAGATTCCGATGCGGCGGTTGGACGCTCTTGCCGTCGATTCGGCGACAACCGCTTCAGCTTATCATCGAGCGCAGCATCCACGCCGTCTTCTCGTGGATCTGCATCCGCTGGGTGAGAAGGTCCGCGGTCGGCTCGTCGTTGGCCTCCTGCGCCGCGGGGAACGCACGCCGCGCGGTGCGCACGACCGCTTCCTGGTCCTTGACCAGCTGGGCGATCATCTCTTCGGCGCGCGGGACGCTTTCCTCCTCCGGAATGCAAGTCAGCCTGGCGAACTGGGCGTAGCTTCCCGGCGCGGGCAAGCCGAGGGCGCGAATCCGCTCGGCGATCTCGTCGACCGCAGCCGCCAGCTCGATATATTGCTGCTCGAACATCAGGTGCAGCGTGTTGAACAGCGGCCCCGTCACGTTCCAGTGAAAATTGTGGGTTTTGAGGTAGAGCGTGTAGGTGTCCGCCAGAAGGCGGGAAAGTCCCTCGGCGATCGCCACGCGGCTTTTCTCGTCGATGCCGATGTCAATGTCGATGCTTCGACTCATGTCTTCCTCCTTCACAGGCAACCGCAGCTCGCCCGGTTTTCGGATCGTGCGTTCGGTGCGGCTTCGATCCATCTCAATCGAGGCGGCAATTGCTATTTTAGAATGATTCTAAAATAAGAATCGCGCAAGCGGATGCAAGGGTCCGCCTTGAAAAATTTTCGGCCGGCGTCTCCGCGCGGCGACGGCATCGACAGGCGCCGCGCCAAGGCGGGTCCCCGGCGCGCGAATGCCGAACGCGCTCGATAAGCCGCGCAAGCTCGGGGCGAAAGACGATCCTCGACCGCTACTCCACCGTGACCGACTTCGCCAGGTTGCGCGGTTGGTCGACATCGGCGCCCTTGAGCACCGCGACGTGATAGGCGAGGAGCTGGGCCGGGATGGCGTAGAGGATGGGCGCGACGAACGGGTCGATCTCGGGTAGTTCGATGGTGGCCGCGGCCATCGCGCCGAGCCGCTCGACGCCCTTCTTGTCGGACAGGAAAATCACCCGGCCGCCGCGCGCGATGACCTCCTGCATGTTCGACGCCGTCTTGTCGAACAGCTCGTCGGACGGCGCGATCACGATCACCGGGACATGCTCGTCGATCAGCGCGATCGGGCCGTGCTTCATCTCGCCGGCGGCATAGCCTTCGGCGTGGATATAGCTGACCTCCTTGAGCTTGAGCGCACCCTCCAACGCGATCGGGTAGCCGGTGCCGCGGCCGAGGAACAGGACATCGCGCGCCGCGACCACCTCGCGGGCGAGCCCGGCGATGTGCTCGTCGTGACAGAGCACATCGTTGGCGCGCGACGGGATTTCGGTCAGCGCATGGCACAGCCGGGCCTCCCGTTCGCGGTCGATCGCCCCGCGCCCGGCGGCCATGCCGATCGCCAGACAGGCGAGCGTGACGAGCTGAGTGGTGAACGCCTTGGTCGAGGCGACGCCGATTTCGGGCCCGGCCCGGGTCCGCAGCACGATGTCGGATTCGCGGGCCACCGAGCTCTCGGCCACGTTGACGACCGAGACGATATGCTGGCCCTGGCCGCGTGCATAGCGCAGGGCCGCCAGCGTGTCGGCGGTCTCGCCCGACTGAGAGATGAACAGCGCCATCCCGCCCCGGGGCATCGCCGCCTGGCGGTAGCGGAACTCCGAAGCGATGTCGACCTCGACCGGCGCCTTGGCGATCTGCTCCAGCCAATACCTGGCGACCAGCCCGGCATGATAGGAGGTGCCGCAGGCGACCACGGTCACCTTGCTCACCTGCCCCGGATCGAAGGGCATCGCCGGCAGGGTAATCCTGCCGTTCCAGGGATTGAGCACGGCGTGCAGCGTGTCGCCCATCACCGCCGGCTGCTCGTAGATCTCCTTGAGCATGAAATGGGGATAGTTCCCCTTGCCGATCATCGCGCCCGACATCGCCGTCTGCTTGATCTCGCGCTTGACGATCGCGCCGTCCTGGTCGTGGATCACCGCGCCGTCCGGCCGCACCTCGGCCCAATCGCCCTCTTCGAGGTAGCAGATCCGCCGGGTCAGCGGCGCCAGCGCCAGCGCATCGGACCCCAGATACATTTCGCCGTCGCCATATCCGATGGCAAGCGGGCTGCCGCGCCGCGCGCCGACCAGCAGGTCGTTGTGCCCGGCAAACAGGATCGCGAGCGCGAACGCGCCCTCGATCCGCTTCAGCGCCGCGGCGACCGCCTGCTGGGGCGTCCTGCCCTTGCTCAGATGGTGGCTGATCAGATGCACGACCGCCTCGGTGTCGGTGTCGGTGGCGAAATCGTGCCCGGCATCGGTCAGCTCGCGCCGCAGGTCCTGGAAGTTCTCGATAATGCCGTTGTGGACCAGCGCGACCCGGCCGTCGGCGTGGGGATGGGCGTTGGTGATGTTGGGCTGGCCGTGGGTGGCCCAGCGCGTGTGTCCGATGCCGACCGGGCCGTCCAGCGGCTCCCGGGCGACGATGTGCTCGAGGTTGACGATCCTGCCTTCCGAGCGGCGGCGCTCGACATGGCCGTTGACCAGGGTGGCGATCCCGGCGGAATCGTAGCCGCGGTATTCCAGCCGTTTCAGCCCGTCGATCAGCAGCGGGGCTGCGGCGCCGGACCTGCTGATGATGCCGATGATGCCGCACATCGATTCAGCCCTCCTCGAGGCGCTTCACCGTTGGCGCCCGTGTGGCTTCTTTCTCGGCCTGGCGGCGCCTGCGGAAGCTCTCCGCCCAGCCGTCCTTGACCGTCTGCCCGGCGCGCTCGACGGCCAGCGCATCGGCCGGCACGTCGCGGGTGATCACGCTGCCGGCGCCGGTGATCGCGCCCGGGCCGATGGTGACCGGCGCGACCAGCGAGGTGTTGGAGCCGATGAACGCGCCGGCGCCGATCTCGGTGTGCGTCTTGAAGAAGCCGTCGTAGTTGCAGGTGATCGTGCCCGCACCGAGATTGGCTTTGGCGCCGACATCGGTATCGCCGATATAGCTCAGATGGTTGACCTTGGCGCCATGCTCCAGGGTCGCGGCCTTGATCTCGACGAAATTGCCGATCTTGACCTCCGGGCCGATCTTGGCGCCGGGCCGCAGCCGGGCGAACGGGCCGACGATGGCGTCGTCGTCGATCGCCGCCCCTTCGAGGTGGCAGAAGGCGTTGATCTCCACACGATCGCCGACGGTCACGCCGGGCCCGAAGAAGACCTGCGGCCCGACCCGTACGTCCCGCCCGAGCACGGTATCGAAACTCAGGAAAACACTGTCCGGGTCGATGAGAGTCGCCCCTCCGGCCATCGCCTTGGCGCGCAGCCTGCGCTGGAGCACGGCCTCCGCGGTCGCCAGCTCGGTTCGCGCGTTGATGCCCATGACCTCGGCGGCGTCCTCGATCGTGCATACCGCGCAGGCATGTCCCCGGCCGCGGGCGACCGCGACGATATCCGTCAAGTAGTACTCGCCCTTGGCGTTGGCGTTGTCGATGGCCTCCAGCAAGAGCAGCAGGCGACGCCCGTCGACCGCCATGATCCCGGCGTTGCACAGGCCGATCTCACGCTGGGCCCCGGTGGCCTCGCGATGCTCGACGATGGCCTCGAGCGCGCCATCCGGGCCGGTGACCAGCCGGCCGTACCCGGCGGGGTCGTCGGGCCGGAAGCCCAGCACGACGACGGCGGGATTGGCCGGCGCATGCAGTGCGGCCAGCATCCGGGTCATGGTCTCGGCGGTCAGCAGCGGCGTGTCGCCGAACAGGATCAGCACACCGCCGTCGAAGCCGGTCAGGTACGGGCGCGCGGCCAGCACCGCGTGCGCGGTCCCCAGCGGCGGGTCCTGGAAGACCGTCGGTGTGGGCGCGACCGCCTCGCAGACTTCATCGGCGCCGCTGCCGACCACGACCACGCAGCGGTCGAGCGCGATCTCCGCCAGCCGGTCCAGCACATGGCCGACCATCGCGCGGCCGGCGATTTCGTGCAGCACCTTGGGCCGGGCAGACGCCATGCGCGTACCCTTGCCGGCAGCAAGCACGACGGCCGCGGATTTCCACTCGATCATGGCCAATCGCTCATGGATCGTATGCCGGTTCACATTGGCGCGCTGGGGCGCACTGGCGCCGGAAATTGCCACAAAGCCGAATTGGACGCTAACGCCGGGTCGTCAGCTCCCGGTTTCCCCCGCCGCCGCTGAGGTTCGCGCGCGACAGATGCGCGACGACAAGGCCCCAGCGGGTGTCGTATTCGACCCGCACCGGCATTGGCGGCACGCCCTCGAAGATCGGCGCAATCCAGATCGTCGCCATGCGCCCTTTGCTGCCGAGCCCGCCATAGTCGCGCTCGCGCTTGCGGCCGTGCAGCATCTCCATGTCGACTTGGCAATACAGCGCGGTGCCGGAGAAGGCGGAATAGCGGTTGCGCGACATCTGCTGCTCACCCAGCCGGGCGATGATGAAGTTGAACCGCCGCTTGCCGTCGAAGACCGGCACCTTGGTATCGCATTCCTGTCCCGACTGGACCACGCGGGACAGGGCCAGGAACGCGCTCGCCACATCGACGGCGCCGCGCAGCTCATCGGGCGGAACCTCGGCCCGCTTGCGCTTGGATCCGGTGCTGATCACCTTGGGCCCCTCGTCATCGAAGCGCAGGGTCGTCCAGCCCTTCTTGCCGCGCCAGAGATTCTCTGAATGGGCCCGATCCGGGCGCACGCGGGCGTCGTCGACCTGCCCCGATGCGTTGGTCCGCAGCGACCACGGAAACATGCGCGCGGCGAAGCCGTGGGTCTTCATCGCGGCTTCAAGGTCGTAGCGGGCGCCCTCGAGCGCCAGGCCGACATTGAGCTTGAGGACTTTCAGCCCGCCGAAATAGACCGTGTAGTCGAGGCCGACACCGCGCCGCTTGACGGCCTCGTCCGGGGCGCCGGCGATAGCCGGACCGCCGACCGCCAGCGCCAGAACCAGCCCGGCAAGCGCGCGCCGCACCGTTGCAGAACCAGCCATGGCGAATCTCCTCGACGCTCCGAACCGCCACTGTATCGGCCTTTTGTCTCGTAAAATCAACCCGAGCGGAAGGCGGACCGCGCCGGCTTCCTTGACACCCGCGCCCGCGGGCCCTTAAATCCGCTGCCCGCTGTCCGGGCGCGTAGCTCAGTGGGAGAGCGCTCGCCTCACACGCGAGAGGTCGCTGGTTCAATCCCAGCCGCGCCCACCATTCTTCCAATTCCCCAATTCCGGCCATGACGACGCCCCCGCCGCGGTAAACGCCGCCGGGCGCAGACGCGAAGTCCTGTGAGCGCGCGGACCGGCCGTCCGTCGGGGCCGGCGGCCCGGCGCGCCGCGCCCCGATCAGGCGCAGATGCGGTCGATGAACTTCTGCGGCACCGGATCGCCCCATTGCGACCCGAACCCGACCGCGCCGTCGATCAGATTGCTGCCGTCGCCGAGATTGAGCCGGTCGCTGTCCGACCAGTGCTCATGCACCCGCCCCCAGGGGTCGGCCCAATAGTCGAAGACCTGGCTGCCGAGGATGTGCCGGCCGAGTCCCCACATGTGCTCGTATTTGTCGAGGTTCTTCAGGTACTCGTGGCCGGTGAACACGTCGTCGACATCGGCGACCTCGTAGGACAAATGGTTGAGCCCGGCCCGATCGGCCTGGATGCAGAAGAACACGTGATGGTCGACATACTCATCGCCCTGGTCGCAGCGGTTGAACGAGCCGACGATGTTGTTCTCCTGGTCCATATAGACATCGTCCGATCCGACGAAGCCGAACATCTCGCGGTACCAGGCCACGGAGTCCTTGAGGCTGGTCGCCGCGATCACGCCGTGGCCCATCCGCTTGACCCGCGAGGGGCCGGTGTGGATGCGCATCAACTCGCCCACCCGGTTGTGGGATTCCGGGCCCATGTTGAGCCGCTGGAATTTGACCGGGATCGGATCATGCTCCTGCTGGCCGTAGACGACCTCGATCTGATAGCCGTTCGGCTCGGTCAGCCGGACCCGCTTACCCCCGCCGGGCTCGTCCATGTTTTCGATGCCGGTGGCGCCCGGCGCCTTGGCGATGCGCTCAAGATCCTCTTCGCCGGCGGCGTTGTAGGCGAAGCCGACGAAGCCGGGATCGCCTTTCTCGGTCACATGGATGAACTGATCGGGATCCGTCCCGCGCATGTAGAGCGCGTCGTTGGTCCGCTCCACCCGCACCATGCCGAACTCGTTCAGAAACTCCTCCTGCGCGTCGAGGTCCGGCGAGCGCAGACGACCGTATGCGATATCTTTCGCCTTGATGATGGACATTTTCCCTCCCGCTGTGGCACGTGCCCGCATTGCCCGTTACCGGGGATCATACCATCATCGAGCCGTTGGAGTGTCCAGGCCATTATCTCGGAGCCATTGTCATCTCGGAGCCATTGTCGCGTAGAGCGGCGGGCGCGCGTTCAAATTCGTCATGCGATGGTTCACATGACCGTGATCGGCTGGCCCTGCCATCGCTGCCCAACCCCCGTATCGTGCGCCGTTGTCGGCCGGTCCTGACGAATTCGGGCAACCGGCGGGGAGCCGTCGGGCGGCTTGCGGACCGGACCCGATGGCCTATGTTTCCAGGCGATGCTGGCTGAACCGCAAGGATGTCCGATGATGCCTGCCCGCGCCGCAACGGCCTTCGCCGCAGCACTCCTTTTGGGAACCGTCGCGCTCCTCCCGCGCGCCGAGGCCGCCGACAGCCCCACGGTGGTCGAATTGTATACCTCCCAAGGCTGCTATTCCTGCCCGCCGGCCGAGCGCCTGCTGGGTGAGCTCGCCAAGCGCCCGGACGTGCTGGCGCTGGAGTTCCACGTCGACTACTGGGACGAGCTGGTCTACGGCGCCGCCGGTAAATGGCGCGACCCCTTCTCGTCCCCCGCCCACACCGACCGACAGCGCGAATACAACCTCACAATCCGCGGGCGCGGCTCGGTCTACACGCCCCAGATGGTCGTCGACGGCAGGCTCGAGGTGGTCGGCGCACGGCGCGGCGCGGTCGAGCGCACGCTTCGGCTCGCCAAACGCACGGTCGATCCGCGCATCGAGGTCGCGATCGAGACCAGGCCGGACGGCGGCTACACGCTCACGCTGGCCAACGGCCCGGATACGCCGGGCGCGGTGTGGCTGGTCTCGTTCCGCAACGCCGAGACCACCCGCGTGCTCCGCGGCGAGAACCAGGGCAAGACGCTGGTCAACCACAACGTCGTCACCGACATGCGCCGGATCGGTCGCTGGTCGGGCGAGACCGGCACGATCGAAATCGGCCCGGTCGCATCGGGGCCGGGCGCCGGGTGCGCCGTTCTCGTCCAGACCGATGGGCCGGGGCCGATCCTGGGCGCTGCGGCCTGCCCGATGCGGGGCTCGTGATCGTGCCCTGCGCGAGCGCAAACGGCGTAAGCCTCTATTGCGAGGACACTGGCACGGGCGCGCCGGTCGTCTTCGTCCACGAGTTCGCCGGCGACTGCCGGAGCTGGGAGCCGCAGGTGCGCTATTTCTCCAGGCGCTACCGCTGCATCACCTACAACGCCCGCGGCTACCCGCCCTCGGACGTGCCCGAGGCGGCGGAAGCCTACGGCCAGTTCCAGGCGGCCGATGACATCGCGAGCGTCCTGGACCACTTCGACATCGCCCGCGCCCACATCGTCGGTCTGTCGATGGGTGGGTTCGCCGCCGTCCACTTCGGCATGCGTCACGGCGCACGCGCGCGCTCGCTGGTGGTCGCGGGCTGCGGCTACGGCGCGCCGCCCGACAGGCATGTTGCATTCGCGGACTCGGCGCGGGCACATGCCGAGCGGATCGAGGAGATCGGCATGGCAGCCTTCGCCGCCGACTACAGCGAGACCTCGGCCCGCCTGACCATGAAGCGCAAGGACCCACGTGGCTTCGCCGAATATCTTGAACAGTTCGGCGCGCACTCCGCGCTCGGCTCGGCGATGCACATGCGTCATGTCCAGGGCGGCCGGCCCTCGCTCTGGGACTTTTCCGGGCCGCTTTCGGCGCTCGCCATGCCGGTGCTGGTGGTCTCGGGCGATACCGACGGCGATTGCCTGGAGACCGGCATCTTCCTCAAGCGCACCATCCCGGACTGCGCCTTCTGGCTCGCGCCGGACACCGGCCATGCGGTGAACCTGGAAGAGCCCGACGCCTTCAACCGCCAGATCGAGGCCTTCTTCGCCGCTGCCGAGACGCGCAGCCCGGCCTGAGCCGCGCCGTCAGCCAAGGTTCCGCCGGCGCGCCCGGGACGATCGGAGCCATCGGATACCGGAAATTGGCTCACGAAGCCCGATGGGCCGCAGGTCGGTATCAACCCGCCGGCGACGACATGGATTGCGATTCGCGATCGAGCTGCATTGTGGCTCGCGTATCGAGAACCGAATCATGAACACCGTCGTCCGCGCTCGTATCGATGAGAAGACCAAGGACGAGGCCACCGCCGTGCTCGACGCGATCGGTCTCACGGTATCCGACCGGTATCCGACGCCTTTCGCTTGACGATGGTGCGGATCGCCACCGAAAAGCGGCTAACTTTCGAACCGTTGGCGCCCAATGACGATACGATCGAAGCCATGAAGGCCGCCCGGCGCGGCGACCTGATCGAGGTCGGTGGCCTGGACGGTCTGATGGCCGATCTGAATGCGGACGATTAGGCGGACCGTATCCTTCAAGCGAGACTACAACGCGAGAAGAATGGGCGATTCGCCCGAACCCTCGATGCGGCGATCGAGAATGTCCTTGCCGATCCGGTGGCCGACCGGCCTCTGCCCCGGCGCAATCCTCCGCCCGGCCGGCGCACCACCGACAGGCTGTAATCCGTCGATCGCGGCTATTCGAAGCTTGCGTGCTCGCGCGTCCGGCCGGCGCCGTCGCGGGCGATTCGATCGGGCGTCGCGACCTGATCGGCCGGCGGACCCTTCATGCCGAAGAAGCGGTGCATGCGGGCGTAGACGACATCGTGGCGGAGCGCCGGGTCGAGGTCCTTGAACATCTCGTAAAGGATCGGCGAGGGGTCGGGCCACGTGCCCTGGGGGTGCGGGTAGTCGGCGCCGAAGACCAGAATGTCGCGCAGAATATTGTCCTCATGCTGAATTCCCTGGGCGGCGATAGCGTCCTCTTCGAAGGTCACCCGGATCTGGCGCTTGACGTAAACGCTGGGCAACGCGTCCAGGCCGGTCTCCGCAAACAGCCCCGGACGCTCCTCCGCCTGGCGGTCCATCCAATGGATCAGGAACGGCACCCAGCCGGCCCGGCATTCGGCGAACAGGAGCTTCAGCCCCGGATGGCGCATCAGCGCGCCGCAATAAACGATGTCCGCGATCGGCCGGGCGAGCGAGAACGGCGCGCAGGAGAAATAGGCCATCCGCTCGCCGTGCCCGGTCGGCGGAATCGCGGACTTCGCGCTGCCGCCGATATGGACCGCGCAGACTGTGCCGGTCTCCTCGAAGGCGTCCCAGGCCGGCTCCCAGCAGGGGTGGAACATCGGCTGCTCGCCGTCGAAGGGGACGAACTCGACCGCACGGCAGCCGAGCGCGGCCAGGCGGCGGATCTCTCCGGGCACCGAGGCCACATCGAAGACCGGCAGGATCGGCAGGATCATCAGCCGGTCCGGGTCGTGGGCGTTCAGCTCCATTACCCAGTCGTTATAGACCCGGTGGACCTCGTGGCGCAGCCCCGGGTCGTCGATGTCCCACTTGCGCGTCGAGCCGAAGCCGACATAGCCGTAGACGCCGCCGTGGTCCATGTGCTCGATCAGCAGTGCCGGATCGGACGGCGGCAGGGCGCCATCGGGGATGCGCGCGCCGGACCTGCCGAAGAACCGATCGAGCAGGGCGCGGTTTTCGGGACCGTCGGCGGTGCCGCCGTCTCGCCCGCGGATGATCCGGCCCTCCCAGCTCCACAGGAGCCGGCCGCCGTCCTCGACGACCTTGGGCGCCCGGTCGCTGAACTTCCTGGCGACGCGGTCCTGCCAGAGATTGGTTGGGATCCAACGCTGATCCAGGTGGTTGTCCGCGGAATTGTATTTGTAGAGCACCATGACCTCGTCTCGACCGCAGAGGCCGCTATTGGGCGGCGGCGGAATTGTCCCGCGCCGCCGCGGCGCGGTCGTAGGCGCCGAACGTCGGCTTGTAGGACTTGTCGTCGAGGAATTGCTTGAGCCCGTTGGCGTAAGCGTTTTCCTTGTCGCGCTGCTTGATCTCGGCGCCCTTTGCGGCGAGGTAGTCGAAGGCCTGATCGTCGTTCATGGTCCTGACCGCGCGGATCGCCTGCTTGGTCGCGCGCAGCACCTCGGGGTTCTTTTCCATCAATTCGCGGGCGAGCACCTCGGTCTCGGCGCGCAGGCGCGCCAGCGGCGCCGACTCGTTGACCAGGCCGATGTCGCGCGCCCGCTTGCCGTCGAGCGTCCGGCCGGTGCAGGCGTAGTACATCGCATGGCGGGGCAACAGCGTATCTGTGAGCTTCTTGCTGACCAGCCCGCCCGGCAGGATGCCCCAATTGACCTCGGACAGGCAGAACAGCGCCTCGTCGGCGGCGATCGCGAAGTCGCAGCACAACATCTGGGTGAACCCGCCGCCCACGCAATAGCCGTTGACCATCGCGATGGTGGGCTTGTTGTAGGCCAGCAGCCGCCGGTTGCGCCAGCGCTCGGACGCCTCGCCCGCCCGGCGCCGGCCGACCGGATCGCCGTCGAGCCCGCGGAAATACTCCCGCAGGTCCTGTCCGGCGCAGAATGCCTCGCCCGCGCCGGTCAGAACGACCAGCCTTGTCTCCGGATCGGATTCGAGCTCCGGCAGCATTGCGTCCATGTCGAAGTGCATCTGCGGGTTCATCGCGTTGCGCTTCTCGGGGCGGTTCATGTAGAGCCAGGCGATGCCGTCGTCCTTCTCCACGCGGACGGTCCCGTAGGTGCTCATGGCCGTCTGCTCCTCCTGCTATCGGTGTGCGGCCGGGGCGCCGGCGGCGCCTTATGCGTCGTCCGGATCGACGGGCCGGCTTTCGACGGTGAGCCATCCGCGCCGGCGCGTATGCGGAGCTTAGCAAGCTGGTCTGCGGCGGAGAACCGCAAATCCATCGCCGGATCGCCGCCGCGCATGTAACGCCGGGCCTGGATCCCGCCCGCCCGCGTCTTCGCCCGCTCGACCGCCCCCGGGCGCACCTTTCACGCGTTACCCGCAGCCGTTTGTCCCCGGTTGCCATGCTTCGACGGTCGGTTTGCCGACCGCAGCGCCGCCAACTCGGAGCGCTCGCGCGCGGCCAGCCGGAAGGCCTGCTCTTTTGCCGTAAGGTATTGCACCGGCCAGCGCTGCGTCTCAACGCCATAATGCGCGGCCGCGGCCAGTGTGAAGTGCGGATTGGTCAGATGGGGCCGCGCCAGCGCCACCAGATCGGCGCGGCCGGCGGCCAGGATGGTGTTGATCTGATCGGCGCCGGTGATGTTGCCGACGGCAATCGTTGGCGCCTTGGCCTCGTTGCGGACCTGTTCGGAAAACCACGTCTGGAACATGCGGCCGTAGACCGGCTGCGCCGCCGGCGTCGTCTGGCCGGCCGAGACGTCGATCAGGTCGGCGCCGCGCCCGGCCAGCATCGCTGCGATGCGCACCGCCTCCTCCCCGGTCACGCCATCGGCGCCGACCCAGTCGGTGGCCGAGATGCGGACCGAGATGGGGCGTTCGGCAGGCCACGCCGCGCGCACCGCCTCAAGCACTTCAAGCGGGAAACGCATGCGATTTTCGAGCGGTCCGCCATAGATGTCCGTCCGCCGGTTGCTGACCGGGGTGATGAAGCTCGACAGCAGGTAGCCGTGCGCCATGTGGAGTTCGAGCATGTCCGCGCCGGTCAGGGCCGCCATCCCGGCGGCGCGCACGAAATCGGCCGTCACCGCATCCATATCCGCCCGCGTCATCGCGCGCGGGACCTGGTTGCCGGGATAGAACGGGATCGCCGAAGGCGCGATCAGCGGCCAGTCGCCGTCTTCCAGCGGCTGGTCCATTCCCTCCCAGCCGATCCGGGTCGAGCCTTTGCGCCCGCAATGGCCGATCTGCATGGCGAATTTGGCGTCCGACGTCTCGTGGACCATGTCGAGGACGCGCCGCCACGCCGCGACGTGCCCGGGCGCGTAGAGGCCCGCGCAGCCCGGCGTGATCCGCCCGTCCGCACTCACGCATGTCATCTC
The DNA here is from genome assembly GCA_965202905.1 of Alphaproteobacteria bacterium. Classification (GTDB taxonomy): domain Bacteria; phylum Pseudomonadota; class Alphaproteobacteria; order MPNO01; family MPNO01; genus CAYFYS01. Next base: position 3,379,417 of record OZ241868.1, read on the forward strand.
GGAAAAGATCAGCCCCGCGCCGCCCGCCGCCAGGCCGCCGAAATGGATGAGGTGGAAATCGCCGATCGTCCCGTCGACGGCCGAATACATGTCCATCGGCGAGACGACGACGCGGTTGGCGACCGCCAGCCCCGCCCCGATCCGGAACGGCGTGAACATCGGAGGCGCGCCGTCCTCGACGGAAAGGCCGGTCTTGCGCACGCCGTCGGCGAACCAGACGCGTACCCGCTCGACGAAGGCGGCATCCCGAAGCGCGAGGTTGTCGTAGGTGACCTGCTTGGAGCGGGACAGCATCGAGAACGCCGCCTGGATCGGCTCCATGTCCCAATAACGCCGGGGATTCTCGGTCCAGACGACGCTGGTCTCCGAGGCGTGCTGGGCGATCTCGACGGTTTCGCGGCGGGCGTTCTCGAAACGGGCGAGCGCGGTCGCCAGCTTGCCGCCCCCGGCGAGCGCCTCGTAGAGCGCAATCGCGTCCTCCATCGCGAGCTTGGCGCCCGAGCCGATCGAGTAGTGCGCGGTATGCAGCGCATCGCCCAGAAGCACCACATTGTCGTGCCACCAGCGCTCGCAGCGGATCATCGGAAAAATGCGCCAGATCGAGCGGTTGCCGATCAGCCGGTGGCCGCGGAGCCGATCGGCCCACAGCCGCTCCATGTGGGCGATCAGCGCGTCCTGGTCGAGGTCGCCCAGGACCGGTTCCGCGCTCGCCCAGGTCTCTTGCGGCGCCTCGATGACCCAGGTGCTCATGTCGCGGTCGTACTGATAAGCGCCCAGCACCCAGATGCCGTGCTCGTCGGTGGTGAAGTCGAAGGTGAAGGCCTCGTACGGCCGGGTCGAGCCCATCCACAGGAAGCGGTTGAGCCGGTCCTCCGCGCTCGGGCGGAAGTGCTCCGCAAGCGCGGCCCGGATGCTCGAATTGATGCCGTCGGCGCCGACGATCAGGTCGTACCCGGCAAGCCCGGCAAGCCCGTCGATCTCGCTCTCGAAATGAAGTTCGACGCCGAGCGCGCGACAACGGTCCTGCAGGATCAGCAAGAGCTCCCGCCGGCCGCAGCCGCAGAAACCGTGTCCGCCGCTCCGGACGGTCTGTCCGTGCAGCACGAAATCGATCTCGTCCCAATAGGCGAAGGTGCGCGTAATCGCGTCATAGGTCTCGGGGTCGTAATCGCGGAACGTATCCAGCGTCTCGTCGGAGAAGACCACGCCGAAGCCGAACGTGTCGTCGTGGCGGTTGCGCTCGTGGACCACGACCCGCCAGCCCGGCCACGCCTTCTTCGCAAGGAGCGCGAAATAGAGCCCCGCCGCTCCGCCGCCGACGACCGCGACCTTCATCGCCCGCGAGGTCCAAGCCGATCCATGACCCATCCTATCGCCGGGGCCGCGAGCCGGGCAACGCAGTGGGCCAAGAACCCTTTGGCGGCAACGGCGCGAGGCGGGATCGGAACCCCGCCCCGGAAATCTGCTTTCCGCGCCTCGCGGCGGCCTGGATTATTTCAGGTTTCCGGGCGCGTCGCCATTCGCCCCGACGGTTTGGCGGAGCGTCTGGACCCGCGGCCCTGAAAACGCCTGCGCAGGACATGAAAGACAGCGGCGTAGACGGGGCCGGCTCACAGAACGGCGCCCAACGCGCCGTCGGGCAGGACAGTGTGGCCAAGCCGGACTTCGCGCCGGGCGCGACGAGGCCGACACCGGTTCGGCGCAACACATCGCGCCGCACGCCGACATAGAACCCCCCTTATCGGGGATCGTCCCGCAGCTGCGCCAAACCAGGACGTTGCTGGCCACCGTGTAGGCGTTTGGCGACACCGCCACGACGTATCCCGGCAGCTATCTCGGGCAGTTCCGTCTCATCGAACCCGGCGACCCGCCGCCAAGAACCTGCCCGGCCGCCGCGGCCGCCCCATGCCTGCGAATCGCGAATTGCGCCTTACATTATGACACGATGGAACGAGTGTAAGTACTGCCCTCGTCTTCTGCGCCAGGGTCTTTACTGCTCTCGTCGCTGGCGTCCGTCTCTGTCATGCCGTCCCATTCGTGGATTGGCAGATGCCAGTCGCAGGTTGTGGTGATCGGCCGGCCGTCGCGCTCGTAGCTCCAGCCGTGATAATGGCAGACGAAGCTGCGCGCGGAGTCCGAATCCGCCCGGCACAGCCGGGTTCCGCGATGCCGGCGACTGTTGAGCAGCGCACCGATCTGGCCCTCGGAATCGCGCACCACGATGACCTGCGCGCCGCCGGGCGATCGCAGGACGTAGTCGCCGGCACGGGGATCTCACTCCGATGGGCCAGGAAGACCCAGCCGCGGTCGAAGATCCGCTCGATCTCCAGCCGGTAGACCTTCCCGCCGACGTAAAGCGTCCCGGCCGACGACACCTCGGGCCGCGTCCACCCAGCCCTGGCCCTTTCGGACGCATTGCCGTCCATGGCGAGCCTCGGCCTTGCCGGTTCGATTGGCCGCGATCTTACGGATCGGCCGGATTGGCGGAGCTGGCGGCCAGCGCCGCGCGGGTTCGGAAGGCCTATTCGGGGTTGGCGAGCTGGACATCGATCCCGCGGGCGCCGAACAGCTCCAACAGCTCGCCGGCGCCGTACATCTCGCGCACGATGTCGCAGCCGCCGACGAATTCGCCCTTGACGTAGAGCTGCGGGACGGTCGGCCAGTTGGAGAAGGCCTTGATCCCTTCGCGGACCTCGGGGTCTTGCAGCACGTCGATGCCGCGGAAAGCCACGCCCAGGTTGCTGAGCGCCTGGACCACGGCCGCCGAGAAGCCGCATTGCGGGAAGACCGGCGTCCCCTTCATGAACAGGACGACATCGGTCTCGGCGATGTCGTCGCGGATGCGCTCGAATACGGCAGGCTCGTTCATCGGTGGCTCCTTCGGGAAGGGTACGGCTCAGGCGTCATCGGGGGTCGTGGTCTGCAGCGCGAGCGCATGGAGTTCGCCCCCCATGCGGCCCTGGAGCGCCTGGTAGACCATCTGGTGCTGCTGGACACGGGTCTTGCCCTTGAAGGCGGTCGAGACGACATGCGCGGCGTAGTGGTCGCCGTCGCCGGCCAGATCCTGGATGTTGACCTGCGCATCGGGCAGGCCGTCCCTGATCAGGCGCTCGATCTCCCCGGGGTCCATGGGCATCGCGGCTGTCCTCGTCCTTCACCCAGGCTCGCGTCACGGAACTGCCATATAGCGCGGCAGCCATGCTTCGTGGGTGCGTCTCAGGCTATCGAGGGATATATGACCGTGCCCCCGGACAGTCAACACACGCCCGCCGGCCCGCCCGATGACCGCGGCGGGCGCCCCTGCGTCGGTTGCCCGGCGGAGAACGGGCGCCGGGTCGGCGGGCGCGACGACGTAGCGCGCCTGGTCCTCGCCGAACAGCCAGGCGGCCGGATCGGCGCCTTCGGGGACCGCGATTTCCGCGCCGATGCGGCCGGCGAGCGCCATCTCGGCGACGGCCACCAGCAGCCCGCCGTCCGAGACGTCGTGGCAGACGCCGACGATGCGCTCCTCGATCAGCGCGCGCACCAGGTCGCCGTTGCGCCGCTCGGCGGCGAGGTCGACCGCCGGCGGCGGCCCGCCCGGGCGCCCGATCGCCTCACGCAGCAGCAAAGACTGGCCCAGATGGCCGTCGGTCGCCCCGATCAACACCAGGACCGCGCCGTCTTCCTCGAGCCCGATGCCGGCGCGCGCCTCCAAATCGGCCATCAGGCCGAGCCCGCCGATGACCGGAGTCGGCAGGATCGCGCGCCCGTCGGTCTCGTTGTAGAGCGAGACGTTGCCCGAGACGACCGGGAAGTCGAGCGCGCGGCATGCCGCGGCCATGCCCTGGATGCAGCCGACGAGCTGGCCCATGATCTCGGGACGCTCGGGGTTGCCGAAATTGAGGTTGTCGGTGAGGGCCAGCGGGCGGGCGCCGACCGCGGTCAGGTTACGCCATGCCTCGGCGACCGCCTGCATCCCGCCGGCCACCGGGTCCGCCTCGCAGTAGCGCGGGGTGCAGTCGGTGGTGATCGCCAGCGCCTTTGATGTGCCGTGGACCCGCACGATCGCGGCGTCGCCGCCGGGCCGGGCCACGGCGTCGCCCATCACCATGTGGTCGTACTGCTCCCAGATCCAACGCCGCGAGCAGAGGTCCGGGCAGCCCATCAGCCGCTCCAGCGCCGCGATCGGCTCGATCCGGTCGGCGATACCGGCCGCGATGTCGGGCCGCGCCGGCGTTCGGACATGCGGCCGCTCGTAGCGCGGCGCCGCCTCGACCAGCGGGGGCAACGGGATGTCCGCGACCGTCTCGCCGCCGCGCACGACCTCCAGCCGGCCGCTATCCGTCAGCCGGCCGATGACGGCGAAGTCCAGCCCCCATTTGTCGAAGACCGCGCGGGCTTCGTCCTCCGCGCCCGGGCGAAGCACCATCAGCATGCGCTCCTGGCTCTCGGACAGCATGATCTCGTAGGCGGTCATGCCGTCTTCGCGGACCGGCGCCCGGTCCAGGTCGAGCGAAATGCCGAGTCCCCCCTTGGCGGCCATCTCGACCGAGGCCGAGGTCAGCCCGGCCGCGCCCATGTCCTGGATCGCGACGATGGCGTCGGTCGCCATCAGCTCCAGGCAGGCCTCCAGCAGCAGCTTCTCGGTGAACGGATCGCCGACCTGGACGGTCGGGCGCTTCTGTTCGGCATCCGCGGCGAACGCCGCGGATGCCATGGTCGCGCCGTGGATCCCGTCACGCCCGGTCTTGGAGCCGAGATAGACCACCGCGTTCCCGACGCCGCTCGCCTTGGCGTAGAAGATCCGGTCCGTGTCGGCGATGCCCACCGTCATCGCGTTGACCAGGATATTGCCGTCATAGGCCGCATCGAAGTTCGTCTCGCCGCCCAGGGTCGGCACGCCGATGCAGTTGCCGTACCCGCCGATGCCAGCGACCACGCCGCCGAGGAGATGACGGGTGCGCGGATGGTCCGGGCTGCCGAACCGCAGCGCGTTCATATTGGCGACCGGGCGGGCGCCCATGGTGAAGACATCGCGCAGGATCCCGCCGACGCCGGTCGCCGCCCCCTGACAGGGCTCGATGAACGAGGGGTGGTTGTGGCTCTCCATCTTGAAGACCGCGGCTTGGCCGTCGCCGATGTCGACCACGCCCGCGTTCTCGCCCGGGCCGCAGATCACCCACGGCGCCTCGGTCGGCAGGCGCGCGAGCCAGATGCGGGAGGATTTGTACGAGCAATGCTCGGACCACATGACCGAGGCGACGCCGAGCTCGACCGGCGTGGGCTCGCGGCCGAGAAGCGCCAGCAGGCGCGCATACTCCTCCTCGTCCAGGCCGTGCTCCGCGGCCAGCACGGGCGTGATCACCGTCGCCCCCACGGCCCGGCCTTGCTGCGCAGCGCGATCGGCCGGCGGATCCGGCTGCCCGGCCGGCGGTCCCACAGCGGCACGTGGGCATGTTTGAAAAACGGGATCAGCAGCGCGCCGGCGGCGAAGCCGCCGATATGGGCCCACCACGCGACCCCGCCGGCGCCGGCAGGCCCGAGGAAGGCGTTCAACAGATCGAGCCCGATCCAGCTTCCCAGTACGACCGCGGTCGGCAGGCGGATCGGGATGATCGAGAACAAGAGGCTCCAAATGCCGACCCGCGGGTGGAGGACGAAATAGGCGCCGAGCACGCCGGAGATCGCGCCGCTGGCGCCGACCGTCGGGATCTCGGAGACCGGCGTGCTCCAGGCGTGGGCGAGTCCCGCCGCCGCGCCGCACAAGAGGTAGAAGACGATGAACCGGCGGTGGCCCATCGCGTCCTCGACATTGTCGCCGAACACCCACAGAAACATCATGTTGCCGATCAAATGCAGCCAGCCGGCGTGCAGGAACAGGCTGGTCAAGAGCGTCGCCTCGGCCGGCAGCGCCGCGAGGTCCGGGGGGAGCCGGGCGTTGTCCCACAAAACGCCGGGCACAATCCCGAAGCGGTAGATCGCCGCCTTGCCGGCATCGGGCGCCAGACCCGCCTGCCACAGGAACGCCAGCACGCAGGATGCGATCAGCGCCACGGTGACGTAGTGATAGCGGATCCAGATGCGCGGGTTGTCGTCGCTGAAGGGGACGAAGACCATCGCCGCCTCAGCCCGACAGCGCCCGGGCGAGCCCCTCGAACAGCGGCGCGCCGTCAGTTTCGCCGAGCGCCGGGTCCACGGCGCGCTCGGGATGGGGCATCATGCCCAGCACCCGCCGGGACGGATCGAAAATGCCGGCGATGTCGGCCATCGAGCCGTTCGGATTGCCGTTCGGATCGCCGCCCGGGGCGCAATAGCGAAAGGCGATGAGCCCCTCGCCTTCGAGCCGCGCCAAAGTGTCCGGATCGGCGACATAGTTGCCCTCGTTATGGGCGATCGGCAGCCGGATCGGCGTTCCGGCCGTATAGCGCCCGGTGAAGATCGTGTCGGTGCGCCCGGTGCGAAGCCAGACGTCGCGGCAGACAAACCGCAGACCCGCATTGCGCATCAAGGCGCCCGGCAGGAGCCCCGCCTCGGTCAGCACCTGGAAGCCGTTGCAGATCCCAAGCACAGCGACGCCGGCCCCGGCCTTGTCGGCGACCGCGCGCATCGCCGGCGAATGGGCCGCCATCGCCCCGGCCCGCAGGTAGTCGCCATAGGCGAACCCGCCCGGCACGACGATCAGATCGACATCGGGCAGCGCCGTCTCGCCATGCCAGACCATCGCCGGCGCCCGCCCCGCCGCAGCCCGCAGCGCCACCGCCGCATCGCGGTCGCAGTTCGAGCCCGGAAAGACGATAATGGCGGATTTCATGCTCGCCCGCTAAGTGGCAAGCTGCTCAAGAAACTGATCGATATCCGCAGTTTGGAACTGCACGGCCTCGAGGAGGTCGTATATTCCGGCCACCTCAGGCACTCGGTACAAAGATCGACCAAACGTATCTATAAATTCTAGCTTAATACCACTCTGCCATTCAAATTTGCCCTCATCTTGCCAATATTTCCATTGAAAAGAGTATATTCTAAACTCTTTCCCCATGAATTTTGTTTCATAAACGTGCGAAGCGTTTTCTCCTTTCTCTGTCACATCCGGCGGCATGCTTGATATAGACCATCGAACTGAATTTTCTTGTGTTGCTTCCAGAAGTTTAGCAACCAAGACAATCCATTTATTCCGTCCCTCCATATCACACCCTCGCTTGGAACGTTCGCGCCCGCGCCATATCTTCGTTCAATGCCTGAATCACTTCGAGGATCATTTCATAAATGGATCTTGCGTCACTTGGTCGAGCTGGCAATCCCGGCCTCGCCCTGCCCAAAGCTCTTTCACCCAAATATCGCCCCCACCCAGATATCGCCCCCACCCAGATATCGCCCCATGAGTTGGATGACTCGTTTCACCCGTCGTCGAGCGTCTGACAGCCGGGGCAAAGCGCGATCAAGGGCCCTTAGCATCGGCCGACATTGTATCAGAATTTCACGAATTCGATTTTTTCCGCTTCTTGATCGGCGAGAAGAGGCGCCAAACACCCGGTGAATTTTTCCAGCGTTCCGCGCCAGGCGCGCGACCGCTCCCTGAGGAGAATTTGAGCGTTAATTCGGTATAGCTTTCGATAGATCGAGAGGGAGACGATCATCGAACCAACCGAGGTAAACGCTCCAATCAGGATTACGACGGGGTCCACCGAAAGGTCGACGACCCATTGCGGGTAGTTGGTGGGATTCATCCCGTCAAATCAATCTCGTAGTCCTCGATGACGGTGTTTGCCAGCAGGCGCTCGCACATCCGGCCCAGGGTCTCGCGGGCGCGGGCGGGGTCGGTCTCGGCGAGTTCGATGTCGAGGACCTTGCCCTGGCGGACTGCGCCGACGCCTGCGAAGCCGAGCGCGGCCAGCGCCGCGGCGACGGCCTTGCCCTGCGGGTCGAGCACGCCCGGTTTCAGGGTGATGTGGACCCGCGCCCTCACCCGCCGGTCGCGGCCGTCGCCGCGGCGCTGGCCGCGGTCATTGCATCACCGCCGGGCCTTTGAGATCGCCGGGGCCGCCCTCGGGCAGGATGCCGAGCCGGCGGGCAACCTCCTGATAGGCCTCCTCGACCCCGCCGAGGTCGCGGCGGAAGCGGTCCTTGTCCATGCGCTCGTTGGTCTTGAGATCCCACAGCCGGCAGTTGTCGGGGCTGATCTCATCGGCGAGGACGATGCGCATGTCCTCATCGTTCCACAGCTTGCCGTATTCGAGCTTGAAGTCGACCAGGCGAATGCCGATGGCGACCAACAGGCCGGTCAGAAAGTCGTTGATCCTGAGCGACATGTGCATGATCTCGTCGAGCTCCTGCGGCGAGGACCAGCCGAAGGCGGTGATGTGCTCCTCGGCGACCAGCGGATCGCCGAGCTCGTCGGACTTGTAGTAGTACTCCACGATCGAGCGCGGCAGCGGCGCGCCCTCGGCGATGCCGAACCGCTCGGCGATCGAGCCGGCGGCGACGTTGCGCACCACCACCTCGACCGGGATGATCTCGACCTCGCGGATCAACTGCTCGCGCATGTTCAGCCGGCGCACGAAATGGGTCGGGATGCCGACCTCGGCGAGCTTGACCATCAGGTACTCGGAGATCCGGTTGTTCAGCACCCCCTTGCCGGTGATCGTGCCCTGCTTGGTGTTGTTGAACGCGGTCGCGTCGTCCTTGAAATACTGGACGAGCGTACCCGGTTCCGGCCCTTCGAAAAGGACCTTGGCCTTGCCCTCGTAAATCCGTCTGCGCCGGGCCATCGTCTGCGTCTCGGAGACATTGTGCGGGGTGCGCCGCGCGGATTCGATGCGGCGACCTTACGTATAGCAACTAGATGCTTTCCGAACAATGGCAACGCCCGGCCATCTCAAATTGTTACCCCGCTCTCATCGTCAATCTCGAGATGTGGGCTTTCGCCCGGACGGCCCGCGCAGAAGCGCCAGACCGGTCGGACATCCGCCCGCCCGGCCGCCGGAAGCGCGATCAGCGAGCTCGACAGGGTCCCGAAGGGCGTGTCGGTGACCACCGTCATCGCCTCGCCCGGCCCGGTACCCGGCAGGCTGTCGCGCGAAGCCAGCAGCTCGATCCAGCGCGACCAGTCGCCGGTCTCGGGATCGGGCGCCGGGACGGCGGCGAAGCGGGGCCGGTGCAGCCTGATCCGCGCCGAGTCTTCGGCATCGTCGAGGTCGTAGGCGGTCACCATCGAGAGCCCGTCGGCGATCGGGTTGAGGCCAATCCGCCCGTCGCCGCCCGCGCCGAGGGCGCGGAGCCAGAAGGCATGGCGGTTATCGGCGATCACCATGTTGAAGCTGCGGTAGCTGCGAGCATCGACCGCCGCCAGCGCGCGGGCGGCCTCGACCGCATCGGCGTGGTCGAGCGCCTCGAGCACAAGCTCGCCGCGGCTGCGCAGGATCGGGTCAGGCCCGAGCGAATCGCGCCGGTTGAGGATGCCAGCCGCCACGCCGAAATCGTTGAGCCCGAGCCAGGCGCCGCCGGCGAACTCGTCCATCCCGGCCACGACCTCCGGCCGGTTCGGCCAGTGCCGGCCGGGCGGACGCCAAGGCCGGCCGGCCATCTCGTCCCGGTTGGACGCCAGCAGCACCGGCCAGGAATGGTCCGGCCGGCGCAGAACGATCAGGGTGCACATCCCGGGTTCAATCGATATTCATGGTTCATCCAGAGGATATTGTGTGGGTCGTGGATCTCCAACCGGTTCGCGATTGGAGGTCGATGGCGGCCTGACGACCAGGATCCGTCCCGGACCCATCTCGCCTCCGGCAGACCCGCCGCGGCTCAGACCGCCCATCAGTTCCCGGGCTGAGACTTCCAGACCCCAAAGGCTGCGGCTTTACGCCTTCTTCTCCCAGCCGCCACGCTCGGTCTGCCGCCAATAGGTCAGGCCATGGCCCTCGGCCGCATAGGCCTTCCAGCGCGCGCGGGCAGCCTCGACGGCGGCCTTGTCGTTACCGTCGAACATCTCCAGGCAGCGCTCGAAGGCGCCGACATCGGCGGATCTCGCCCCGTCGGTCAGCACCAGGATGCTGGCGCCGTTGGGATTCTCGTCCTCCGTCGTAATCCAGATCGGCTGGTCGGCCGCATCGCCGCCGCGCGCGGCGCCGTGCGGCAGGAAGGATGCCGGATCGCCGGTCCATAGCACCGAGTCGAGCATATCCACCCGTTCCCCCGAGCCTGCCATCACGACGGCGCGGGCGCCGCTCGCGTAGACCTTCTCCAGGAGCCGCGGCAGGGCGCGCTCGAGCGGGCTGCGGGTGAGATGATAGAAGCCGATATCGGTCACCGGGGCCAGCCCCCTCGACCCGGCCCTCAGCTCTCGTAGTTGGCGCGCACCAGCTCGTCCAGCAGCCGGACGCCGAACGCCGTGCCGCCCTTCGGCACGGTCGGCGTGTCCTTTTTCGACCACGTCACCCCGGCGATGTCGAGATGGGCCCAGGGCGTTCCGTCCTTGATGAACCGCTTGAGGAATTGGGCCGCGGTGATCGAGCCGCCGTCGCGTCCGCCGACATTCTTCATGTCGGCGATGTCGGAGTCGATCTGCTTGTCGTAGGCGTCGCCCAGCGGCATCCGCCAGACCGGCTCGCCGACGGCGTCGCCCGAACCCACGAGCCGCTCGCACAGCGTGTCGTCATTGGCGAAGAGTCCGGCATTCTCGTGGCCGAGCGAGACGATGATAGCGCCGGTCAACGTCGCGAGATCGACGATCGTGTGCGGATCGTACTTCTCCTGGCAGTACCAGAGCGCATCGCCCAGTACCAGCCGGCCTTCCGCATCGGTGTTGATCACCTCGACCGTCTGGCCCGACATGGTGGTGACCACGTCGCCCGGGCGCTGGGCGGTCGCGGACGGCATGTTCTCGACCAGGCCGACGACACCCACGGCATTGACCTTGGCCTTGCGCCCGGCGAGCGCCCGCATCAGCCCGATCACCACCGCGGCGCCGCCCATGTCCCACTTCATGTCCTCCATGCCGCCAGCCGGCTTGATCGAGATGCCGCCGGTATCGAACGTCACACCCTTGCCGACGAAGGCGATCGGCCGCTTTTGCCGGGCCCGCGGGGCGCCGTTCCACTGCATGATCACCATCCGGGGCTCGTTGGCGCTGCCCTGCGCGACGCCGAGCAGCGCGCCCATGCCGAGCTTCTTCATCTGCCCGGCGTCGAGCGCCTCGACCGTGACGCCGAGCTTGCCGAGCGCGTCGACGCGCTCGGCAAGGCTCTGGGGAAAGATCACGTTGGCCGGCTCGGAAACCAGGTCCCGGGTCATGAAGACGCCCTCGGCGACCTTGGCGAGCGGCGCGAAGGCCTTCCTGGCCGCGGCATGCGCCGGAGTCATGACGCCGAGCGCTTTGAGGCTGGGCTTGTCCTCCGGCTTCTCCCTGGTGCGGTACTTGTCGAACCGGTAGGCCCGCAGCACCGCGCCGTAGCCCAGATTGGCGGCAAAGGCGCCAGTGTCCATAACGGAGGCGGCGGGATCTTCAAGGGAGACCGCCGCCGACTCGGCGCCGCTCTTGGCCAGCGCCGAGACGATCGTGCCGCCGGCGGTCTGGGCGGCCTTGGCGTCGATCCGATCGGCCGCGCCGAGCCCCAGCACCATCACCCGGCTCGCCGCGATCCCCGCCGGCGCGACCAGCATCAGCGTCTGGTTGGCCTTGCCCGTGAACCGGCTCGACTCGATCGCCCGGGAGACCGCTCCGCCGGTCGCCTCGTCGACCCGCGCCGCGGTCGCGTCCAGGACGCCGCCGTCGAGTGCGCCGATCACGAGCGCGCCGCTGCGCGGAAGGCTGGGCGCCGCAAAGCTGATCTTCATCGAGGGTCTCCCGTTCGCCGTGGCCGATATCGACACGGACCTTAAGCACGCCGGGCGGGACGTGCAAAAAGAGCGTGCAAAGACCGGATTTCCGACCTTTGACGCGCTGCCCTAACCCGTCAGATCCAGCGTGCCGGCGGCGAACAGTTCCTCGACCGCGAATCGGCGCGGCGTGATGTGCTGGTCGCACACGGTCCGGACCAAGGCCTCGAGCGCCTTGTGGTTGGTGTCCACGCCGTAAGGAAACGGGTCGCCGCCGAGCCCTTCTTCGAGCGTGATCGTCAGCCGATCCTCGTCCGACAGGCTGCTCGACCGGTCGAGGCCGGACAGATAGGCCGCCTTGGAGGCGGCCAGCGCATCGAACAGCGCGGCCGCCAAACCCGGACTCCGGTCCAGCAGCTCGTCGCGCACCACGACGGTGTGGTTGACCGGATAGACCGCGGTCCGGCGATAGGACTCGAATCCTGCTGCGATGGCGTCGGGGATCAGCGGCGCGACCGTCTCGGGGACCTTGCCGAAGGCGCCCACGGCCGCCACGGCTTCGCCCGATGCGAACAGCTCCGCGATCGCACGGCCCTGGAAATCGTAGTCGGCGTTCGGCGGCGGGCGGAACTCGGCGACGTGCTCGTCATCGGTGGCGGCCCAGCGCACCTTGTCCAGATCCACGCCCAGCTCGCCGGCCAGCACATAGCGCGCCCAGACGCCCGTGGTCACGGTATAGCCGCGGTTGACGGCGACCGTCTTGCCTTCGAGATCCTTGGGCGAGGCGACGCCGGCGGTCTTGTCGTACCAGATCGCCCCGTGATGAAAGTTCCGGGTCAGGAACACCGGCAGCGCGGTGAACGGCTTGCCGAAGGACCTGGCGCACAAATACGTCGTGACCGGCATCTCGCAGATGTCGAAGGCAAGCTCGCGCACCATGCGGCGGGCCGCGACCAGAATGTTCTCGAAGGCGGGGAAGTCGATGCCGAAGCCGCCGACCGGCGCGCCAGAGGCTTTCATCTGGCGCATCAGCCCGTAATCGCGCGTCGGCATGGTGAGCGTCTGCATCGCTCCGGTCCCTCTTGTCTGCCTTGTCTGCGCCGTCCAACCGATACCGAGATCCCGGTTGCCGGCGCCCCCCTGCCGCCGCCGGCCGCCCCGAACAGGCGGCGCCCGGGCCGCGCCCATGTGCTTGAATGGACCGCAGCCCGGCTGGCGAGTATAGTGCTCCCGCCGCGCAACGAAACACCTCAACCGGGTTGCAAGACCGAACGATGCGTTTGCTCTCATTGGTCGCGGTCGCCGCCTGGGCGCTCGCCGGCTCCACCGTTTGGGGACAGGGCGTCCAGCGGATCGCCGCGGTGGTCAACGACGACGTCATCTCGGTCTATGACGTCCAACAGCGCTCGCAGCTGGTCATCTTCACCAGCGGAATCCCTGACACGCGGGAGAATCGGCGAAGGATCGCGACCCAGGTGCTGCGCACCCTGGTCGACGAGCGCCTGCAACTGCAGGAGGCGAAGAAACGCAGCCTCTCGGTCTCCAAGCGGGATATCCGCCGCGGGATCGCGGAGATCGAGAGGCGGAACCGCATGGAGCCCGGCGCGCTGGAGGAGACGCTGCAGCAGAACGGGCTGCGCTTTCAGGCCTTGATCGACCAGCTCACTGCGGGAATCGCCTGGCGAGAGCTGGTGCGACGGCGGCTGAGCCCGCGGGTTGCGATCGGCGATGACGAGGTCGCCGAGATGATTGCGCGCCTCAAGGCCACCAGGGGCCAGGACGAATACCGGTTGTCGGAGATCTATCTTGCCGTCGATTCGCCCGACGACGAGGCCGCCATCCGCCGGACCGCCGAGCGCATGGTCGAGCAGATCCGCGCCGGCGCGCGGTTCGCCGCCCTGGCGCGCGAGTTCTCGCAAAGCGCCACTGCCGCCGTCGGCGGCGATCTCGGCTGGGCCGGCATTTCGGAGATCGACCCCAAGGTCGTCGAACCGATCGAGGAGATGGAGGAAGGCGCGATCCTTGATCCGGTGCGCACCCTGTCGGGGTTCCGCATCATCGCCCTGACCGGCAGGAGAAAGGTCGCGGCCGCCGACCCGAAGGACATCAAGGTGACCCTGCGCCAGGTCTTCGTGCCGGTCGAGGAGGGCAGCGGCGAAAGCGGCATCGCCGACCAGATCGACCGCGCGAAATCCGCGCGCGCCTCGGTCTCGGGCTGTTTGGATGCGCCCATGCTCGCCCGGCGCCTGGGCGCCGATGCGCCGCAGGACCTCGGAAATCTGGCCATGACGGACCTTTCGCCGCAAATCCGCAACGTGACCGCGAGCGTGCCGGTCGGCGGCGCGTCCGAGCCCATGCGCGTGCCGGGCGGGCTGGTCATGCTGATTGTCTGCGCCCGTCAGGTCCCCGATGTCTCGCTGCCCGACGACCAGGCCGTGCGCGAGCAGCTCCGGAATCGCCGGCTCGATTCGATGGCCCGGCGCTATCTCCGCGACCTGAGGCGCGCGGCGGTCATCGATGTCCGGATCTGAGGCCGCCTGACGTGTCCGAAGCCGGATCGCGCCCGCTCGCCCTGACCATGGGAGATCCCGCCGGGATCGGCGGCGAGGTCGCTCTCAAGGCCTGGCAGGCGCTGCGCCGGACCGGGGATGCGGCGGCGTTCGTTTACCTGGGCGCGGCCGATCCGCTGCGCGATCTCGCGGCCAAGCTGGGTCTTGCGGCCGAGATCCGCACCGTCTCGGCGCCCGCCGAGGCGCCGGGCATCTTCGCCGAGGCGCTCCCCGTCCTTCCGGTCGCGACCGCGGCTCCCGTCCGGCCGGGCGCGCCCGACCCGGCCAACGCGCCGGCGGTGCTCCGCTCGATCGAACGCGCGGTCGCGCTCGCGCGCGGCGGGGAGGTCGGCGGCGTCGTGACCAACCCGATCAACAAGGCCGTGCTCTACGAGCATGGCTTTCGCCATCCGGGCCATACCGAGTTTCTCGCCGATCTGTGCGGCATCGAGACTCCGCCGGCGATGATGCTGGTCTCCGAGCAGCTCCGCGTGGTCCCGGTGACCATCCACCTCGCCCTTGCCGAGGCGATCCGGAGCCTGACCAGCGAGGCGATCGTCGCCTGCGGCCGGGTCACCGCGGCGGGGCTGGTCAGCGATTTCGGCGTGACCGCGCCGCGGCTTGCGGTTGCCGGTCTCAATCCGCATGCCGGCGAGGCGGGGCATATGGGTCGCGAGGAGATCGAGATCATCGCCCCGGCCGTGGCCGCGCTGCGGGCCGAGGGCATCGCCGTGAGCGACGCGGCGCCGGCCGACACCCTGTTCCACGAACGCGCCCGCCAAGGTTATGACGCGGTGCTGTGCATGCACCACGACCAGGCGCTGATCCCGCTCAAGACGCTCGACTTCGACGGCGGTGTGAACGTCACCCTGGGCCTGCCGATCGTGCGCGCCTCGCCCGATCACGGCACGGCCTTCGACATCGCCGGGCGCGGCATCGCCCGGCCGGACAGCCTGATCGCCTCGCTGCGGCTGGCCGCCCGAATGGCCGTGACCCGCGCCCGGACGGCGCCTCGGCCCTCGGGCGCCCTTGCCTGAGACACTGCCGCCGCTGAAGGACATGATCGCCCGGCACGGTATCGGCGCCAGGAAGGCTCTGGGCCAGCATTTCCTGCTCGACATCAACCTCACCCGCCGGATCGCAGCCGCCGCCGGCCCGCTGGCCGGCAGGACGGTGGTCGAGATCGGCCCGGGACCCGGCGGGCTGACCCGCGCGCTGCTGGAGACCGAGGCGGACCGGGTGATCGCGATCGAGCGGGACGGGCGCTGCATCGCCGCGCTGCAGGATCTCGCGCGCGCCTACCCCGGCAGGCTGGAGATCGTTGGGGCTGACGCGCTGGATGTCGAGCTTGCAAGATTCGGCGCCGAACTCTCGGTGGTCGCGAACCTGCCCTACAACATCGCCACGCCGCTCCTGATCGGCTGGCTGCGGTCGATCCGCGCGATCGCCGCGATGACGCTGATGTTCCAGAAGGAGGTCGCCGGGCGTATCCTGGCCGCACCCGGAAGCGCCGCCTATGGCAGGCTGGCGGTGATCGCGCAGTGGCTATGTGTGCCCCGGCGCCGGTTCGATGTCTCGCCGCGGGCCTTCGCGCCGCCGCCCAAGGTGACCTCCAGCGTCATCCACCTGCTGCCGCGCGCCGGACCCCTGGCCCCGGCGGATTTCGAGACCTTGGAGCGGGTCACTGCGGCGGCGTTCGGCCAGCGACGCAAGATGCTGCGGTCCGCGCTCAAAGGCCTCGGCGCGGCGCCCGAGCGTCTGCTTGCCGAAGCCGGCATCGAGCCGACCGCCCGCGCCGAAACGCTCCCGGTCGAGGCGTTCTGCGCATTGGCCCGCGCAGTGGAGGCCCGAGCGGTGGAAGCCCGAGCGGCCGGAAGCGCCGGAGCGCGACGCCCTCGTATCGCAGGACCTGCGGGCCGCCCTGGTCGTCGATCCCGATCGCGTTGACGCCCGTCGCGCGCTCAGCTTTCCTCGTTCAGCCCCATGTCCCAGAACCGGGCCTCCAGCACCGTCGCGCGGCGGAAGGTGGTCAGAAGATCCTTGAAGCGGCCCGGCCCGGCGCGCTCGATCTCCAGCCGGTCGAGCGTTGCCGTCGCCGATGCGGCGACCTGCTGATAGTCCTCGCCGGCATAGGCGTCGATCCATTCGCGATAGGGGTTCGCCCCGTCCGGCGGCTGCGCGGCCAGGAGACGGCCGCCGATCAGCGCGTAGCCGACGACGCAAGGCGACAGCGCGACATGCAGGTCCAGGAGATCTCCGGCCAGGCCCCGCTCCAGAACGTAGCTGGTATAGGCCACGGTCGCGGCTGCCGGCGGGGTCGCGGCGAGCTCGGCCTGCGCAATGCCCCAGCGGGCGCAGAACCCGACATGAAGGGCCATCTCGGTGTCGACGATGGCCGAGACCATAGCGGCGGCCTCGCTTATTCCCGCCAGCGTGTCGGCCTTGCAGGCGGCCAACGCGTAGGCGCGGGCAAGATGGATGAGAAAGACGTAGTCCTGGACGAGGTAGCGGCGAAAGGCGCTTTCGGCCAGCGTGCCGTCCGAGAGTTGCTCGACGAAATCGTGCCCGGTATAGGCGCGCCACTCTTCGGGGCAGCCCGCCATCAGTCGTCCGAACAGCCCGGCCGGCTCGATCATCGGCTCAGCCCTCCATGTGGTTGACGGTCTCGGGCGGCAGGCGCAGCTCAATGCCGTCGAGCGTCTCGGTGATGACGATCTGGCAGCCCAGCCGGGATGTCGGGGTCACGCCCCAGGCGAGGTCCAGCATGTCGTCTTCGTCCTCGCAGGGCTCGGGCAGGCGGTCGAAATCCTCTTCGCTCAGGATTACGTGGCAGGTCGAGCAGGCCATCGAGCCCTCGCACGCGCCCTCGATGTCGATGCCGTTCTCCCAAGCGAGGTCGAGCACGGTCTTGCCGGCCGAGGCCGCGATCATCCGGCGCGTCCCGTCGGGCAGAATGAAGGTCACCCCCGGCATGGCCGAAAAACGATCGGGCCCGCCCGGTCAGGCCGCCCGCGCGCCGGCGCGGGTCCACAGCACCGACCACGCATCGACGTAGCGGTCCAGCTCCTCGTCGGTGGTCCGCCAGCCCATGCTGACGCGGACTGCGCTGAGCGCCAGGGCCTCCGGCACCGCCATCGCCGCAAGCACATAGGGAACCTCGACCTTGCCGGAGGAGCAAGCCGAACCGGCGCTGATCGAGATGCCCTCGAGGTCCATCGCGATCACCTGGGTCTCGCTGGACACCCCGGGCATGGTGAGCTTGGAGGTGTTGGGCAGCCGCGGCGCGCCTTCGCCGATAACCATCGCATCGGCGGCGATTGCCCGCAGCCGGGCCTCCAGACCGTCACGGCGCTCGGCAAGCGCGGCGAAATCCCCGAGCCGCCGCGCGGCGATTTCGGCGGCGACGCCGTAGCCTGCGATGCCCGCGACGTTCTCAGTCCCGGCGCGCCGGCCGCGCTCCTGTCCGCCGCCGTGGATGAACCGCGCCAGCCCGTCCGGGGTACGCACCACCAGCGCACCGACGCCCTGCGGCCCGCCGATCTTGTGAGCGGCAAACCCATAGGTGTCCGCGCCCAGCGCCGCGACATCGACCGCGATCTTACCGGCCGCCTGGACCGCATCGCAGTGGAGCAGCGCCCCGTGGGCGTGGGCGATCCGCGCGGCCTCGGCGACCGGCTGGATGACGCCGGTTTCGTTGTTGGCCAGCATGATCGCGACCGCCGCCGGCGCGTCGTCCTCGGACAGCATGCGCCCGAGCGCGGCGAGATCGACCGTGCCGTCGGGCAGAACCGGGACCCGCTCGGCGCCGTCATTGGCATTGAGCACGGATTCGTGCTCGATCGCGGCGACCAGTACGCGCCGGCGGCCCGCCGCCCGCAGCGCATGGTTGTTGGCCTCGGTGCCGCTTCCGGTGAAGACCACTGACCCGGGCTCCGCGCCGACCAGCGCGGCGACCGAAACCCGGGCGTCCTCGACCTTGGCGCGCGCCGCCCGGCCGTGGGCGTGGACCGACGATGCGTTGCCGCCCTCGCGCAGACCCTCGGCCACCGTGTCGACGACCTCGGGCCAGACCGGCGCGGTTGCGTTGTAGTCCAGATAGACCCTGTCGGCCATCTTCGGCATCCATGGCTGCGGTCTGGCGGACGCGCCGGCCGAGCGGGCGAATTAAGAAATTTGAAGTTCCGTCCCGCGGTCATGGTATAATACGCGCTCGGTCGTCGCCATTCCCGGCACTCGGTTCCTGCCGACCGGGCGACCTGCGCTGGCACTCTAAGGCCGCGTTTCAAGCTGTCAACCGCCCGGAAAAGCGGCGGCCGGTGAGGCGAGGAGGATCGGGACCCCACATGCCAGAGGTCATATTCAACGGTCCGGAGGGACGGTTGGAGGGCCGCTACAGCCACGGCAAGCCGCCCGGCGCGCCGATCGCCATCCTGCTCCATCCGCACCCGCAATATGGCGGGACGATGAACAACAAGGTGGTCTTCCAGATCTTCCAGGCCTTCACCAGGCGCGGCTTCTCCACGCTGCGGTTCAATTTCCGCGGCGTGGGGCGTTCGCAAGGCGTCTATGATGAGGGCCTGGGCGAGCTGTCGGATGCGGCCGCCGCGCTCGACTGGCTGCAATCGTGCAACCCCAACGCGCCGCAGTGCTGGATCGGCGGGTTCTCGTTCGGCGCCTGGATCGGCATGCAACTGCTGATGCGGCGGCCGGAGATCACCGGGTTCGTCTCCGTCGCGCCGCCGGCCAGCATGTACGATTTCACCTTCCTCGCGCCGTGCCCGTCCTCGGGACTGTTCATCCACGGCGATGCGGACGAGGTCGTCCCGCTGGAATCGGTCGCCGCGCTCGCCGGGAAGCTGTCGGCCCAGCGCGGCATCACCATCGACTACCGCGTGCTGCCGGGCGCCAACCACTTCTTCCACGACCGCATCGAAGCGCTGAGCGGGCAGATCGACGACTACCTGGACGCGAACTATGTCCCAACCCCGGTCGAAGGCGTCGATTAGGGCCTGAAGAGGCGACCGCCGGTCATCGGCGCCGGGACGCCGGTCGTGCTCGGCAGGCTCAGCGGCAATCCCCGCACGCTGCGCACCGCGAGGTAGGCGAACGCCTGGGCCTCGACGGCATCGCCGGACCAGCCCTGGCTTTCGACCGGCAGGCACGGCGCCCCCAGCACATCTGCCAGGCGCGCCATGATCACCGGATTGCGCCGGCCGCCGCCGGTGACGAGCCACCGGCGCGGCGCGGCCGGAAGGTGATTGCGCGCGCGGGCAACGGCGCGGACGGAGACCTCCACCAGGCTTGCCGCGCCGTCGGCCGCGGACAGGCCGGCGAGCGGTGCGAGATCGAAATCGAGCCGGTCGAGCGATTTCGGCGGCGGCCGGTCGTAATAGGGCGCGGCGAGGTAACGGGCGACCGCCGACTCCGCGGCCGATCCCGAAGCCGCGAGCCGCCCGTCCTCGTCGAAGCGCCTGCCGGTATGGCGTTCGGTCCACCGGTCGAGCAGCCCGTTGCCGGGCCCGGTGTCGAAGGCGATCGGCGGCGGAGTCTCTCCGATCCAGGTGAGGTTCGAGATGCCGCCGATGTTGAGCACCGCAAGCGGCTTTTCGATCGGATCGGCGAGCGCGGCGTGGAACAGCGGCGCGAACGGCGCGCCCTGGCCGCCGGCGGCGACATCGGCCGTGCGAAAGTCGCAGACCACCGGGATGCCGAGCGCGGACGCCAGCATCGCGCCGTCGCCGATCTGCACGGTCCGGCCGTGCTGCGGGCGGTGATCGACCGTATGGCCGTGAAAGCCGATCAAATCGACCGCCGGGCGCCCGGCCAGCAGCGCGCGGGCCGCCTCGGCGTGGTGGCGGGTGAGATCAGCGGCGACGGTCTCCAGGCCGGTCGTCTTGCCGAGCGAGACGGCAAGCCGCTTGCGAAACTCATCGGGATAGGGCCGGGTCAGCCACGGCCCGAACCCGGCGACGGTCTGGCCGTCCGTGCGGATCAACGCCGCATCGACGCCGTCGAGCGAGGTGCCGCTCATGAGCCCGAGGGCCCAGAGCGGCCCCGATCCCGCGGCGGTCAAACCTTGGGGTCCGTCGACAGGTAGTGGTCGATGATCTCCGATCCGGTGGCGCGCCACACGCCCGCATGGCCGCAGATGTACTCCAGCGCGGACTCAAGGGCGTGGATCCGGTGGGGCACGCCGATGATGAACGGGTGCAGGCAGATCGCCATCACCCGGCCGGATTCGGCGCCCTCGCGGTAGAGCACGTCGAACTGGCGGCGCATCATTGCCTCGAACTCGCCGGAGGTCCTGCCCATGCGCAGCATCTGCGGCAAATCGTTGATCTCGCTGGAATAGGGGATCGAGGCGATACGCTTGCCGCCGACATCCATCAGATAGGGCTGGTCATCGTTGACCCAGTCCGCGACATAGACCGCGCCGGCGTCGATCAGGTTCTCGAGCGTATGCCAGCTTTCCTGCAGGCCCGAGGACAGCCAGCCGCGCGGCCGTTTGCCCACCGCCGCCTCGATCCGGTCGAAGGTGCGCATGACCGTCGCGCGCTCGTCCTCCGGCTCCATCAGATGCAGATAGCGGCAGTTGCTCTCGTTGTGGCCCATGAACTCCCAGTCGAGCGCCTTGGCTTGCTCGACGATCTCGGGGTAGTCGTCGCACACCTCGGAATTGAGCGCGACGGTGCCGCGCACCCCGTGCCGGGCCATCACGTCCATCATGCGAAAGATGCCGACCCGCGCGCCGTAGTCCCGCGGCGCCCAGTTGATGATGTCGTGCGACATTCCGGTCCCGCCGGGCGCCGGCTCGTTGAGCGGGAAGACCTCGATATTGGGGATCACCCAGAGCGCCACCCGCGCGCCTCCCGGCCATTCGAGCCTGGGCCGCCGGTTGATCGGCACATAGGGAAAGGGTCCGTAGCGCTGCGGTTCCATGGTGATTGTATGGACGCCTCCCGGAACGCAAGGACCGATTTGGCGTGACGGGCAGGCGGAGTGCAGTTTCGTATCCGGCCTTGACGCGGCGCTTTCTGCCCGCCGGCCCTGATGGGAGATCCGCCGGTCCGCGCCTCATTCCTGGCGGACCGCAGTCTGACCCGGTGTCTGACCCGGTTGCCGTCACGCGTTGTCGTACCTTGCGCAACCTTTCAGCGGCCACCTCCTGTGTCGGTTTGTGTTTCCCCTCGCCGGCCGTGCTCCGGCCGGCAGCGGCCGGACCTCATGGCCGAACTCCTGAAGCCGGCGCGCCCGGCGCTGTGTGCCGCCGTACGCCTCCACCGCGGCCAGACAGGGCGCGCGCGGTCGGCGAGGTGCGCCAGCGCGCCCTCCAAGGGATGCACCGGGCCCAACCGGTTGTCGACGCCGATATGCAGCTTCATCGCGAAATACCGCCGCCGGATCGCCGGGAGTGTAGAACAGTTGTACGCAATGCACCCAAAGCATCATCGACAGCGGACAAGGCTGACGGCCCCTCCGTCGCCCTCCGGGTAAGCCGGCGCCGCCCGGGCCTCAAGACGGCCCGCGGGATCGGCTTGCCCATCCGTTCCAAAAAGCGCTCGCGCCGTACCCTCGGCTCAGACCAGCACGACCGCGCCGTGCTCGATGCGGACCGCGACCGGGGTGAGCGCACGGCCGCGGCAGGGTCCGGCGATGCATTCTCCGGTCTCGATCACGAAGCGCGCGCCGTGGGTGGCGCATTGGATGAGATCCTTATCGCGGGTCAGGAAACGGTCGGGGTTCCAGTCGAGGTTGACGCCCTGGTGCGGGCAGGAGTTGACATAGCCCCGCACCGCGCCGTCGACCCGAACCACGAAGAAGCGCGGACGGCCGGGCGGCGCGAAGCCCTTGCCCCCGGGATCGGGGATCTCGTCCAGCCGGCAGAGAACCGCGCCGCTCAGGCCTCGATCCCCGCCATCTTGCACAGCAGCGTCCATTCGTCCCTGGCCACCGGAGTAACCGAAAGCCGCGACTGGCGCACCAGCCACATCCCCGACAGCGCCGGCTCGGCCTTGATGTCGGCCAGCGTGACCGGCGACTCCACCGGCGTCAGCGCCTTGACGTCGACCATGCCGAACCGGCCCTTGGCGTCGGTCGGGTCGGGGTAGTGCTCCTTGACCACCTCGACGACGCCGACGATCTGGCGTGCGTCGACCGAGTGATAGAAGAAGGCGCGGTCGCCCTTCTTCATCGCCTTCATGTTGTTGTCGGCCTGGTAGTTGCGGATCCCGTCCCATTCGGCGGTGCCCACCTTGACCTGATCGTCCCACGACCACGCGCCGGGCTCGGACTTGAACAGCCAGTATTGCATCGCGCACCTCCGGTTGCCGCTTGATAGCACGGCGGAGGCGCCTCGATCACCGTCTCGATCACGCCTCCGCACGCAGCGGGCGGGCGAGCAATTCCGCGACCACCGCATCGATGTCCGCGCCCCGATTGACGATCGCATCGACGGCGCCGCAAATCGGCATCTCGATGCCGTGGCGACCGGCCAGCCTGGCCAGGGCAGCGGTCGTCGTCACGCCCTCCACCACGACGCCTTCGGACAGCGGCTCGCCGCGGCCGATCGCGACTCCGGCGGCGTAGTTGCGCGAGGTTGTGCTGGCGCAGGTCAATGTCAGGTCGCCCAGGCCGGACAGCCCCATCATGGTCTCCTTGCGGGCGCCGCGGGCGAGCGCCAGGCGGGTCATCTCGGCCAGTCCGCGGGTGATCAGGGCCGCGCGCGCGTTCTCGCCCAGCCCGCGTCCCTGGGTAATGCCGCAGGCGATCGCCAGCACGTTCTTGATCGCACCGCCGAGTTCGACGCCGGCCACATCGTTGCTGTGATAGGGGCGGAAGGACGGCGAGCGCAGCGCTTCGGCCAGCGCCTCGGCGATCTCGCCGTCGCGGCAGGCAAGCGTCGCCGCGCCCGGCAGGCCGCGCGCCACCTCGCCTGCGAAGGTCGGACCGGAGAGGATCGCCGCTGGCCGGCCGGCCAGCGTTTCGGCCACGACCTCGCTCATGGTCATCTGCGTGTCGCGCTCGATTCCCTTGGCGCACACGACGACCGGCACGTCCGGGCCGAGCAGCGGCGAGAGCATACCGCAGACCTCGCGGATCGCCTGGGCCGGCACGGCCAGCAGCGCCGCATCGCAGGCCGCCGCACAAGCCAGATCGGCGGTGGCTTCGATCCCGCGCGGCCCGGTTGCGCCGCGCCGCGCGGGACTGCGGCCCCACAGCAAGACCGTACGCCCGGCGCGCCGGGCGACGATCGCCAGGGCGGCGCCCCACGCGCCGGCGCCGATGACCCCGATCCGATTCACGGGCCGAAAGTCAGGGCGACCGACGGCATCGACGGGCGTTCCTCAGCGGTCGCGGTGTTCGAGCAGAAATTCGAGCACCGGCGGGTTGTAGTCCTCGGGCAGGACGATCGGCACGAAGTGTCCGCCGCGATCGAGCACCGTATACCGCGCGTTTGCGATCCCGGCCGCGAGCTCGTCGGACTGGTGGATCGGGGTGACCATGTCGTCGCGCGCGACGATGACCATCGTCGGCACATCGATCTCGCCCATCCGCGCACGCCGGTCGAAGGCCCTGATCGCGTCGATCCGGCTGGCCATCACCGCGACCGGCGCGTGATCCGCGGCCTGCGCCTCGTTCTGGCGGGCAAGCTCTTCGTCGTTATCGGCGATCCACCACGGCGGCAGCAGCGCGATCGAGGATGTCCGGGCGTATTCCAGGACGCCGCAGGTCTCCAGCACCAGCTTGCGGACATGGAAGCAGCGCTCGAAATAGGCGTCCGGACCCGGCCAGGTTGCCGACAGCACCAGCGACTTGAGGCGCTGCGGCGCATCCTGGGCGATGGTCTGTCCGATCGCCCCGCCGGTCGAATGGCCATTGTAGTGAGCCGAATCGATGTCGAGCGCGTCCATCAGCTTGAGCACGTCGGCCGCCATTTGATCGACCGAATACTCGATCGGCGAGTGGGTGCTCCGCCCGGCTCCGCGGTGGTCGTGGACGATCACCCGGAAATGCCTGGCAAACGCCTCCATTTGGTTGCTCCAGAACGCGCCGCCGCCGCCGAGTCCCGGCACCAGCATCAGCGGCGGGCCTTCGCCCTCGATCTCGTAATAGATCTCGGCATCGCCGATATCGGCCTTTGGCATCCGCTCGCTCCTTTCCGAAACTCAGGACATGGCGTCGTGTACGGTGTCGTTCATGCCGAGGCTGCGCTCCAGGGCCACGACATCGTCGGGCCTGGCGAACGGCTCGGGCGCGGGCTCGCCCGCGGTCCGCGGCCGGCCGATGGTCTCAAAGAAGCTTTCCAGGCCGCCCGGCGCGATCACCCACATCATCACCAGCTCTTCGTCGGTGTCGTTGACGATCTCGTGCCTGACGTCATAGCCCAGGAAACACGTCGTGCCCGGCGAGACCGGATGCGGCGCGCCGTCGACCCTGACCGTGCCGGAGCCCTTGAAGCAGATCTGCAACTCGATCTGGTCGGCATGGGAATGCTCGCGCACCCGACCGCGTGGCGCGATGGTCTGGAAGCCCATCGACAGCCCGTCGAAGCCGGTCTCGCCCGGCGCCAGCGTCGGATCGGCATGGCCGTTGGCCGGCGCCGGCTGCCAGAAGGATTTCCCTTCGCCCGGCTGGACCACGACGCCGCGGCCGCGCGCCTTCTCGTTCCCGCTCATCGACCGTCTCCCCCGTGTGGCGATCTGTGGGCCGACTGTACCGCGCTGGCCGGGAATTCCAAGCGGCTCGTGCGGGCGCGCCGTCCACCGCCAGGACCACCCGACCCTTGGCGATCCCGCGAGCGGCGCGGCGGCGGGCGATCGTCGACAAATTCGGCCGGCCGTCATTAGAGTGCGGACAAATCCCTTTCGAGAGAGGCTTCGATGAAGAAGCTGCTGATCGGCGTCGCCGCCGTCCTCGCGCTGTTCGTCGTGGCGGTGGCGACGATCCCGTTCCTGGCGCCGCTGGAGACCTTCAAGGAGGACATCGCCGCCGGCGTGGAGCAGCAGACCGGGCGCAAGCTCGAGATCGCCGGCGAGATGTCGCTGTCGCTCTACCCCTCGGTCGCGATCGAGGTCGGCGGCGTCCGCTTCGCCAACGCGCCGGGCGGCACGGCCGAGAACATGCTGAGCCTGGACAAGCTCGAGGTCGAGGTCGAGCTGATGCCGCTGTTTATCGGCGAGCTCGTGGTCGAACGGTTCGTCCTGATCCGGCCCGTCATAGCGCTGGAGGTCGACAAGGACGGCCGGCCCAACTGGGTCTTCCGCAAGGCTGGGGCGGCCGGGGAAAAACCCGCCAAGACGGACGACGCCGACGCCGACGAGGTCGGGATCGCCCGGCTCGGCGACATTCGCCTGGTCGAAGGCTCGCTCAGCTACCGCGACCGGCGCAGCGGCGAAACCCAGACGGTCCAGAAGATCAACATGACGATCTCTCTGCCCGATCTCGACAGCGCGCTCGACGCCGCGGGCGATCTGGTCTGGAAGGGCGAGAAGATCGGGCTGGTCGCCAGCATCGCCAGGCCGCGGGCGCTGACCGGGGACGGCACAAGCCCGGTGAGCGCGCAGATCAAGTCCTCGCTCGTCGCCTTCGGCTTCCAGGGCGCCGTCAAGGGCGGCGCGGCCTACCGCGTCAACGGCTCGATGGACCTCTCGGTCCCCTCGATCCGCAAGGCGGCCGCCTGGGCGGCCGATCCCATCCCGGACGGCGGAAAGGGGCTGCAGAATCTGTCGATCAAGGGCGATCTGGCAATGCAGCCCGAAACGATCGGCTTTCGCAACGCTGCCATCGAACTCGACAAGACCAGGGCGAAGGGCGCGTTGCGCGTCGTGCTCGGCGGTTCGCGCCCGGCCCTGGACGGCACGCTCGAGGTCGATCGGATCGACATCAACCATTACACCGACGAGAAACCCGCAGCGCCGGCCGCCGTCGCGGAACCCGCCCGGGAGAGCTGGAGCACCGAGCCGATCGATCTGTCCGGCCTCAGGGCGCTCGATGTCGACATCAACCTCGGCGTGCGCCGGATCGTCGCCCGGAAGATCGAGGTCGGGCCGGCCTCGATGCGGCTGACGCTGAAGGCCGGCCGTCTGGTCGCCGATCTCAGCCGCATGGCGCTCTACCGCGGTACGGGGCGCATGAAGCTGGATATCGACGGGCGGAGCAAGGCGCACAGGATCAACGGCAACGTCGTCCTCGAAGGCGTCCAGGCCAGGCCGCTTCTCATGGATGCGATCGACCTGGACCGCCTGTCGGGCAAAGCCGACGCCCGGTTCGCTCTCGGCACCGGCGGGCCGCACTGGAAGGCGATGATCGACCGGCTGAGCGGCGCCGCCGAGATCCGGTTCGCCGACGGCGCGATCGAGGGCGTCGATCTCGGCGCGATGGTGCGCAACGTGAAGACCGCGTTCCTGGATCCGGGCGCAAGCAAGGCCCGGAAGACCGACTTCACCGAGCTGACGGGCCGGTACATCGTCCGCAACGGCATCGTGAAGAACGACGGCGACACGCGCCTGGTTGCGCCGTTCCTGCGCCTGAGCGCGGCCGGCACGGTCGATCTGCCCAAGCGGCGGATTGACTACAGGGTGGCGTCCAAGCTCGTCGCCTCGGCCAGCGGACAGGGCGGCAAGCGCAATCTGCGCGGGCTCTCGGTGCCGGTGATCGTCAAGGGCCCGTGGGACAACATCTCCTATCGGCCCGATCTGGCCGGACTCGCCAAGGGCATTGCCGAAAACCCGGCCGAGGCCGTCGAGTCCTTGAAAAAGCTCACACCGAAGAAAGCCGTGCCGGAAATCCTGCAAACGATCCTGCCCGGCGCCGCGCCCGAGAAGGCGCTCAAGCGGCTGTTTGGCCGCTGATCGGGCGCCTGTCCCGGGTGGGGCTTGTGGACGGTTTCGATCGACGGCATAAAGGTGGCCTCAACGCAACAACGGAAAGGAGGTGATCCAGTGTCTCATTGTCGCCAACCGCGGACGCGGGTGACCTGGGTCTCCACCTGTCGGGGGCCGATCGTCGCCTGATGCGACGCTCGCGGACGCTACGTGCCGCGGTTAGACAATGTAAGGGCCGCCCCGCTACGGGCGGCCCTTATTCCATTCGCTCAGGCCGCCGCCCGGGCGGGGCGATCAGCGGCAGGGTGATGACCAGCAGCCCGGTCCCGGTCTCGGCGGAGAAGGTGAACGTCTCGCCCGGGTCGAGACGGATGGCGGTGTGGCGGCGATAGCCTTGTCCCGCGCCCTCGCTGACGAAGACCAGCCGACGGTCGGGCGAAGCGGCGAACTCATAAGACGCGCCCGGATCGATCGCGAGCTGGTGGAGTGCCACGCCGCGCTCCGAGAAGGCGCCGAGCAGCTTGCGGCGGATACCCGGATGGCCGTCCGGCGCCGACCAGGCGAAGTTCTCCGGCTGCATCACCACCGGTCCCTTGAACCGCGGGGCGGGGTAGGCGACGGGCCTGCCCATCACCTTCTGCCAGATCGCCTCGTAGCCGTCCTGGTTGCGCCGTCCCTCGGCGGCGGCGCGGCGGCGGAAAACGCCGCCCTCGAAAATCCCTTCGGCCTCCAGCGCGCCGTGGCCGGCCTTGACCTGGGAGCGGCCGAGATAGCCCTGGCCACTCGCCCCGCCGAACTGGAGCACCAGCACCAGCCGGTCGCTGTCGCCTTCCTGCGGGCCGTAATGGACGCCCTCCGGGAAATAGCCGACCTCGCCCGCATCGATGCTCAGCCGCGGCGCGATCGGTACGCTGCCCTCGATGCAGTAGCGCATCTGGTCCCAGGGATGGCGGTGGCGCGGTGAAAAGAAGGACGCGCTCTCGCGCGAGAGCACCAGGCTGAAATTGTCCGGGCTCATCGGCTCGCCGTCGAGCAGGTACTTGAAGGCGATCTGACCGACGCGATGGGGCAGCGGGTTCCGGTCGTAGCTCAGCTCGTCGACGTGGCTGATTTGCATCCCGATCGCTCCTGGCGGCATGTGCGGACCGCATGATAGTAAGTCCGGGATCGGTCCGGTAGTGAGATGAGCGTATGATGACGGGCGGGAAGACATACGACTACATCATCGTGGGCGCCGGTTCGGCCGGGTGCGTGCTGGCCGGGCGGCTGGGCGAGGACCCCGATGTCCGCATCCTGCTGCTCGAAGCCGGGCCGCGCGACACCGATCCCCTGATCCACATCCCGATCGGCATCGGCAGGATGCATGCAGGGCGCCGGCACGACTGGGGATTCGACGCCGAGCCCGAGGAGTCGCTTGGCGGGCGGTCGGTCGAGGCAATGCGCGGCAAGGTGATCGGCGGCTCGTCCTCGATCAACGTGATGGCCTATGTCCGCGGCAACCGCGGCGATTACGACCGCTGGGCACAGCAAGGCTGCACCGGCTGGTCCTATGCCGACGTGCTGCCCTATTTTCGCCGGTCCGAGAACTGGGAGAAGGGAGCCGATGCCTATAGGGGCGGCTCGGGGCCGCTGGGCGTGGCGCCCTCGCGCACCCGGGATCCGCTGTTCCCCGACTGGATCGAGGCCGGCAAGGCGGCGGGTTTCGGTTTCACCGAGGACTATAACGGCGCCAGACAGGAGGGGATGGGCCGCAGCCAGTGGACCATCCGCAACGGCCGGCGGTGCAGCGCCGCGGTCGCCTTCCTGCGCCCGGCGCTGCGCCGCGGCAACCTCGCCGTGGAGACCGGGGCGCTCGCCCACCGGGTGATCCTGGACGGCAGGAGCGCGCGCGGCGTCCTCTACACCAAGGGCGGGCGCGAGGTCAGCGCCTATGCCGACCGCGAGGTGATCCTGGCCGGCGGCGCCTTCAACTCGCCTCAGCTCTTGCTGCTGTCGGGCATCGGGCCGGCCGATCATATGCGCGAGCACGGCATCGAGGCGGCGGTCGACCTGCCGGGCGTGGGCGGCAATCTCCAGGACCACCTCGCGGTGATGCTCACGGTCGAGCGCACCGCGCCCGGCCACTTCCACGCCAGCATGCGCATGGACAGGCTGGCGGTGAACTTGCCGCGCGCCTATCTCGCCGGGACCGGCCCGGCGACCTGGCTGCCCAACGGGCTGCACGGCTTCGTCAAGACGCGCCCGGAGCTTGCCGTGCCCGACATCCAGTTCATCACCCGCGGCGCGGCCGCCGATGCCGGCCCCTGGTTTCCGGGGCTCAAGAGGCCCTGCGCCGACGGCTTCGGTATGCGGCCGGTGCTGCTCCACCCCGAGAGTCGCGGCGCCATCCGGCTGCGCTCCGCCGATCCGCGCGCACCGATGCGGATCGGCCAGAATTTCCTCGCGGCGAGGCAGGACCTCGACACGCTGCGCAGCGGCTTCAAGGCGGTCCGCGAGATCCTGTCCCAGGCCGCGCTCGCCCGCCACACCAAGGCCGAGATTCAGCCGGGCCCCGGCGTGAAGTCCGACGATGAGATCGATGCCTGGATCCGCCGGACAGCGATCACCGCGCACCATCCGTCAGGGTCATGCCGGATGGGCATCGACGACGACGCGGTGCTCGACCCGGAGCTTCGGGTGCGCGGCGCCGAGCGTCTGCGGGTGGTCGATGCCTCGGCCATGCCCGACCTGGTCTCCGGCAACATCAATGCCTGCGTGCTGATGATGGCCGAAAAGGCCTCCGACCTGATCGCCGGTCGGGCGCCGCCGGCCCCGGCGGCGGATGTCTGAATGGCCGAACCGACCGGGACGACGCCGGACCCGGTGCGCGGCCTTTCCCAGTGGTTCGAAGCGAAAGATTCGAACCACTAGACCGGCCAGTCGACGATACGGTCCTCCGGGTCGTCGCCGCGGTTTTCCGGCACGATCCGCCCGTGGACCGAGACGCCCGCCATCCGTACGGTGTCCGGGTCGCCCGAGACCAGTGGATGCCACCAGTGGAGGTCTTTTCCTTCGGCGAGCAGGCGGTAGGCGCAGGTCGAAGGCAGCCACGTCAACCCGCGCACGACCTTCGGCGTCAGATCGACGCAATCGGGCACGAGCGCGCGCCGCCGGGCATAGCGCGTGCAGCGACAGGTGGCGTGGTCGAGCAGCCGGCAGGCGATGTCGGTGCAGGAAATCTCACCGGTCTCGTCGTCCTCCAGCTTGATCAGGCAGCAGCGCGCGCAGCCGTCGCACAGCGCTTCCCACTCCTCCCGGCTCATCTCCTCGAGCGTCTTGGTGCGCCAAAAACCGTTTTCGAGCATCGCGGTTCCCCGCCGGTCAGGACACCAGATCGCGCAATCGCTCCGCGATCTGGCGCGGTCCGGTCCCGTGGCTGAAATGGGTCACGTAGCGGCCCTCGGGATCCATCAGGTAGATGGTCGAGCTGTGGTCCATCAAATAGTCCGGTCCCGCCTCGGAATCCCCGGCCTTGGCGTAGTAGACGCGGTAGGCCTTGGCGACGGCGGTGATCTGAGCTTCCGATCCGGACAGCCCGACCAGGCGCGGGTGGAAGCTGGGCACATAGGTCTTGAGCCGGTTCGGGGTGTCGCGCCCGGGGTCGATGGTGATGAACAGCGGCTGGATGCGCCGGGCGCGCGGTCCCAGCTCGTCCACCGCCGCAATCATGTCCGACAGCGCCGTCGGGCAGACGTCCGGGCAGAAGGTGTAGCCAAAATAGATCAGCATGTAGCCGCCGCGGAAGTCCTGGTCGGTCCGCGCCCGGCCGTCCTGATCGACCAGCGCGAACGGGCCGCCGATCCTGGCGATTCCGCTCGGGCCGTCGCTGCGCCAAGCATAGACCGCTACAATCGCGGCCAGGGCGGTTACTGCGAAGAAGATGCAAACGATCAGGGTCAGCCTGCGATCGGTCATGGTCTCCCCGCCATTCCGGCACCTTGATCCCAGCGATCAATGTGTCTTGTATATCCAGGTCCAGCCGCAGCAAAGCGCCATCGTTACGGCATAGGGCCGCGGCCGTGTCGAACCGGGCCGGTATAAGGGGACCAGGGGTGGAAATCTGAGTATGCGGGGTGTCCTGGCGGTCGTTGCGGCGCTGATTGCGGGTCTGGGTACGGCCGGCGCGCAGATCCAGATCTTCGGTCCCGACAAGCTGATCGAAGCGATCGAATATAACGACTACAGCGCGACCGAGCGCTATCTGCACGAGGGCGTCAGTCCCGAACGCGCCGATTCCTATGGCAAGACCGGGCTGATCGTGGCCTCCATGGCCGGCTACGAGGACATTGTCGAGCTGTTGATAAGGCACAAAGCCCGGATCGACGGCAAGGACAGGCTCGGCGGCTCCGCGCTGGCCTATGCGGCCCAGCGCGGCCATCTCGGCGTGGTCGAGATCCTGCTCGATGCCGGCGCGGCGATCGACGCGGAGAACCGCCAGGGCCTCACCCCGCTGATGCTGGCCTCCGCCGCAGGCCGCCTGGGGGTCGTCCAGCTTCTCCTGGACCGCAAGGCCGATGTCACCCGGCGCGACTATACCGGCCGCACCGCCCTGGACTGGGCCGAGCGAAGCAATCGGCGCTCGATCTTACGGGTGCTTCGCGCGGCCGGCGTCCGGGAGTAGGCGGGCCGGGCAGGCGCGGCGTATCTCTGCGGCATCGCGGTCGCGAAAGGGCTCGGCCGGGTCCCGCTCGTCGAACAGCGACAGAGGCGCGGCGTCCCACGCGACCGGAGCGCGGACCCGCCCCGCCTTGAGGGCGCTCACTTACCCGGGACCCCGGCGGCGCTTCGGCTGCCCGATCCGCACGGCCTCGGCAGGCCCTGGTCCCCGACCGGCGCCGATGAGCGGGCCCGTCCCTTGCCCGGGTTCAAGTCTCCAGCAGGATGCGCTGCGGATCCTCGATGCAATCCTTGACGCAGACCAGGAACGTGACCGCCTCGCGGCCATCGACGATCCGGTGATCGTAGGACAGCGCCAGATACATCATCGGCCGGATCGCCAACTCGTCGTCGATCGCGACCGGCCGCTTCTGGATCTTGTGCATCCCGAGGATGCCCGATTGCGGCGGGTTGAGAATCGGGGTCGACTGCAACGAGCCATAGACCCCGCCGTTGGTGATGGTGAAGGTCCCGCCGGTCAGGTCCTCGATGGTGAGCTTGCCGTCGCGCGCGCGCTTGCCCAGCGCGGCGATCCCGGTCTCGATCCCAGCAAACGACATCCGGTCGGCATCGCGCAGCACCGGGACCACCAGCCCCTGGTTGGCGCCCACCGCGACCCCGATGTCGTAATGGTTCTTGTAGACGATGTCGCTGCCGTCGATCTCGGCATTGACCGCCGGGATTTCCTTGAGCGCCACGAGGACCGCCTTGACGAAGAAGCTCATGAAGCCGAGCCGCACCCCGTGCTTCTTCTCGAACGCATCGCGCAGCCGGTCGCGCACGGCCATGACGCCGGACATGTCGACCTCGTTGAAGGTCGTCAGCATGGCCGCAGTGTTCTGCGCCTCCTTCAGCCGCTCGGCGATCCGCTGGCGCAGCCGGGTCATCGGCGCCCGCTCCTCGCGCGCGCCGGCGGAACGCGGCGCGGGCTCCACCGCCGCGGGCGCGGCGGCCGGAGAAGCCAAGGCGTCGCCCTCGGTCAACCCGCCGTCGCCGGCGGGTTTTGCCGGTTCCGGGCCATGCTCGTCGACCGGCGTGCGCGCCGCGGGCGCCGCCGCGGCGGCGGCTTCGTCGATCACGCCGAGCACGGCGCCCACCTCGACGTTGCTGCCGGCGGCCGCTTCGATCGAGCCCAGGACGCCGCTTGCGGTGGCGGAAACCTCCAGGTTGATCTTGTCGGTCTCGAGCTCGACCAGCGGCTCGTCGATGCGGACCGGCTGGCCGGCCTCCTTCAGCCACTTCGCGACCGTTGCCTCGGTCACCGATTCGCCGAGGCTCGGCACCACGATCTGGACGGACATGGATCTTCCTTTCCGCGCCGGACGGGCTACGCGATGCCCAGCGCCTCGTTGACCAGGGTCGATTGTTCGCGCGCGTGCCGGGCGTTGAGCCCGGTGGCGGGCGAGGCCGCCTCGGGGCGGCCGACGAAGCGCGGCCGGTCGGCGGCGGTGTCGACGGTGGCCAGCAGGTCCTCGATCCGCCGGTCGATGAAAGTCCAGGCGCCCATGTTTCGGGGCTCCTCCTGGCACCAGACGATTTCGGCATCGGGATAGCGCGCAAGCTCGGCGCCCAGCGAGATCTGCGGGAACGGGTAGAGCTGCTCGACCCGGATCAGCGCGACATCCTTGATCCGATGCTCTTCGCGGGCGGCGAGCAGGTCGTAGAACACCTTGCCCGTACAAAGCACCACGCGCCGCACATCGACGGCGTCGACCGGCAGCCCCGGCTCCGAAAGGACCCGCCGGAACGACGTGCCCGGCCCGAAATCGGCCAATGCAGAGACGCACCGGCGATGGCGCAGCAGCGACTTCGGGGTCATGACGATCAGCGGCTTGCGGAAGCTGCGGCGAAGCTGCCGGCGCAGCGCGTGAAAGTAGTTCGCCGGGCTGGTGATGTTGCAGACCTGGATGTTGTCCTCGCCGCAGAGCTGGAGATAGCGCTCCAGCCGGGCGGAGGAATGCTCCGGGCCCTGGCCCTCATAGCCGTGCGGCAGCAGGAGCACCAGACCGGACATGCGCAGCCATTTGGTCTCGCCCGAGGCGATGAACTGATCGATGATGAACTGCGCGCCGTTGGCGAAGTCGCCGAACTGGGCCTCCCACAGCACCAGGATGTGGGGATCGGCAAGCGACATGCCGTACTCGAAGCCCAGCACCGAGGCCTCGGCGAGCGGGCTGTCGCGCGCGACGAACCGGCCCTGGCCGTCGCGAATGTGGGCGAGCGGCGTGTAGCTCGCCTCGGTCCGCTGGTCGATGAACACCGCATGGCGCTGCGAGAACGTGCCGCGGCGGCAGTCCTGGCCGCTGAGGCGGACCATATGACCCTCGATGAGCGCGCTGCCGAAGGCTGCCGCCTCGGCGGTCGCCCAGTCCACCCCCTCGCCGGTCTCGAACATCGCCCGGCGGGCATCGAGAAAACGCTCGAGCTTGGGGTTGAGGTTGAAATCTCCGGGCACGGCGGTGAGCGCCCGGCCGATCTCCGCCAGGGTCTCCGGCGCCAAGTCGGTCTTGCCGCGGCGCTCCTCGAGCGAGGGCGCGGTGGTGAGCGAGGCCCATTCGCCCTCCAGCCAGTCGGCCTTGTTGGGCTTGTAGGTCTTCGAGGCCTCGAAAGCGTCTTCCAGCTTCCGGCGGCAGGCCGCGGCGACCGCCTCGACCTGCTCGCGGCTCAGCGCGCCCTCCGCGACCAGGCGCTCGCCGTAGACCGCGGCGACCGTAGGATGGGCGCCGATGGCCTCGTACATCAGCGGCTGGGTGAAGCCGGGCTCGTCGGATTCGTTGTGGCCGAAGCGGCGATAGGACCAGATGTCGATGACGACATCCTTGCGGAAAGTATCGCGGAACTCGGTCGCGATGCGAGTGACGTGGATCACCGCCTCGACGTCATCGCCGTTGACGTGAAAGATCGGCGCCTGGACCGATTTGGCAATTTCCGTGGGATAGCGCGAGGCCCTGGTAGCACTGGGCTTCGTGGTGAAGCCGATCTGGTTGTTGACCACGATATGGATGGTCCCGCCGGTTCGGTAGCCGGCGATGTCCGACAGCCCGAAGGTCTCCGCGACGATGCCCTGCCCGGCAAATGCCGCATCGCCGTGCATCAGGATGCCGAGCACGCGCCGGCGCGCGCGGTCGCCGCGCTGGCGCTGCTTGGCGCGCACCTTGCCGACGACTACGGGATTGACGGCCTCCAGATGGGACGGGTTGGCGGCGAGCGACAGGTGGACGTTAACGCCGTCGAAATCGCGGTCGGCGGAGGCGCCGAGATGGTACTTCACGTCGCCCGAGCCGCCGATTTCCTCCGGCTTGTGGGACATGCCCTGGAACTCGGCGAAGATCGCCGCGTAGGGCTTGGACAAGACATGGGCCAGCACGCTCAGCCGGCCCCTGTGCGGCATGCCGATCACCACCTCCTCGACGCCGAGCTGGCTGCCCCGCTTGAGGATCTGCTCGAGCGCCGGGATCAGCGCCTCGCCGCCGTCGAGCCCGAAGCGCTTGGTGCCGGGATAGCGCACATGGAGGAACCGCTCGAAGGCCTCGGCCTCGCACAGCCGCTCGAAGATGGTCGCCTTGCCGCGCTCGGTGAAGTCGGTGTGGTTGCGGGCGCCCTCGATGCGGTCCTGGATCCAGGCCTTTTCCTCCGCCGAGGTGATGTGCATGTACTCCACACCGACGGTGCCGCAATAGGTCTTGCGCAGCGCGTCGACGATCTGGGCGACGCTGGCCTGCGCGTAGCCCAGATTGTGAATGCGGACGGGGCGGTCCAGATCGGCCTCGGTGAAGCCGTAGCTCGCCGGGTCGAGCTCGGTGTGCGGCACGTGGCGTTCGAGCCCCAGGGGATCGAGCCGGCAGTACAGATGCCCGCTCACCCGGTACGCGCCGATCAGCATCAGCGCCTGGATCGAATCGCGCGTCGCCCGGCGGATATCTTCCGGTTCAGCCGCGTCTTCGGCCCCGTTTTCGACTCCGTTTTCGGAGCCGTAGGCAATCACCCGCGCCGCGCGGGGCGACCAGCTCGCCCCTTCGAGCGCCTTCAGGACTCCCGGCGCGTCGTCGCACAGCTCCCGGAAAAACGCCGCCCAATCGGAATCGACCGACGACGGGTCGGCGGCGAAGCGGCCGTACAACTCCTCGATGAACGGCCCGTTCGCGCTCGCCAGAAAGGTCGCGACGTCCTGCGCTGTCGTCATGGCTCAACCCTCAAAGTCATATCCGCACCGGGCTCCGGTCCGGTTATAGCGCCCGCCGGTTGACGATTCCGTGAAGGTCTCGCCTCGCGCTAGGCGCGCATCGCTTCGGCCATGGCCTCGCCGATCGCGGCCGGGGACGTGGTCACCTTGATCCCCGCCGCCTCCAAAGCCTCGATCTTGTCGCCCGCTCGCCCCTTGCCGCCGGAGATGATCGCCCCGGCATGGCCCATGCGCCGCCCGGGCGGGGCGGTCAGGCCGGCGATGAAACCCACCACCGGCTTCCTGGTCCTGGACTGCTTGACGAATTCGGCGGCCTCCTCTTCCGCGCCGCCGCCGATCTCGCCGATCATGATGATGCCCTCGGTCTCGGGATCGGCAAGAAAACCTTCCAGGCAGTCGACGAAGCTGGTCCCATTGACCGGATCGCCGCCGATCCCGACGCAGGTCGACTGGCCGAGGCCCGCCGCGGTGGTCTGAGCGACGGCCTCGTAGGTCAAGGTGCCCGAGCGCGAGACGATGCCGATCCTGCCGCGGCTGTGAATATGGCCCGGCATGATGCCGATCTTGCACTCACCGGGCGTAATTACGCCGGGGCAGTTGGGTCCGATGAGCCGCGAGCCCGAGTTCTCCAGCGCGCGCTTGACGCCCACCATGTCGATCACCGGGATTCCCTCGGTGATGCAGACGATCAGAGATACCCCGGCGCCGACCGCCTCCAGGATGGCGTCGGCGGCGAACGGCGGCGGCACGTAGATGACCGAGGCGTTCGCGCCGGTGGTCTCCACGGCCTCGGCGACGGTGTCGAAGACCGGCAGATCGAGGTGCCTGGCGCCGCCCTTGCCCGGGGTGACCCCGCCCACCATCGCGGTGCCGTAGGCGATCGCCTGCTCGGCATGGAACGTGCCCTGGGCGCCGGTGAAGCCCTGGCAGATCACCTTGGTGCCGACGTTGACGAAGATCGCCATCAGGCTGCCTCCTCGACCGCGTGGACTACACGCTCGGCGGCCTGGGCCAAAGTATCGGCTGGCACGATCGGCAAGCCGGAATCGGCCAGCAGCTTCTTGCCCAGCTCGACGTTGGTGCCGGCCAGCCTGACCACCAGCGGGACGTTGAGGCTGACCTCGCGGGCGGCCGCGACCACGCCCTCGGCGATCACGTCGCAGCGCATGATCCCGCCGAAGATGTTCACCAGGATGCCCTCGACGTTGGGATCGGACAGGATCAGCTTGAAGGCCGCGGTGATCCTGTCGCGCGAGGCGCCGCCGCCGACATCAAGGAAGTTGGCCGGCTCGCCGCCATAGAGCTTGATGATGTCCATCGTCGCCATGGCGAGACCGGCGCCGTTGACCATGCAGCCGATATTGCCGTCGAGCTTGATGTAGTTGAGGTCGTGCCGGGTCGCGGCGCGCTCGATCGGGTCCTCCTCGTCCTCGTCGCGCAGTTCGGCGATGTCGGCGTGGCGGAACAGGGCGTTGTCGTCGAAGGACATCTTCGCATCGAGCGCCATCACCGCCCCGTCGCCGGTCACGATCAGGGGGTTGATCTCCACGATCGAAGCGTCGAGCTCGACGAAGGCGGTGTACATGCCGGTGATAAACTGCACCGCGGCCGCGACCTGCCTGCCCTCCAGCGCCAGCCCGTAGGCGAGCCGGCGGGCGTGGAAGGGCCGGATCCCGGTGGCCGGGTCGATGCGCACGGTGAGGATCTTCTCCGGCGCGGCGGCGGCGACCTGCTCGATCTCCATGCCGCCCTCGGTCGAGCCCATCAGGGTGATCCGGCCGCAGTCGCGGTCGACCAGGAGGCCGAGATAGAGCTCGCGCGCGATGTCGCAGCCCTCCTCGACATAGACCCGCTTGACCTGCCGGCCGGCCGGCCCGGTCTGGCGGGTCACCAGCGTCTTGCCGATCAGCGCAGCCGCCGCGGCACGCACCTCGTCCCTGGAGCAGGCGATCTTGACGCCGCCGGCCTCGCCGCGGCCGCCGGCATGGATCTGGGCCTTGATCACCCACAGCGCGCCGCCCAGCGCATCGGCCGCCTTGACCGCCTCGTCGGGGGTGTAGGCGATGCCGCCGCGCGGCGCCACGACGCCGAAGCGCGCCAGGAGCTGCTTGGCCTGATATTCGTGGATGTTCATGACGGCACCGTCCGGATGCTTCCGAGCCTACGTCTTCGCCGGGCCCTCGTTCATCCGCTTGACCACATCGACCAGACTACGCACCGCGCCGACCGAGGCGTCGAAGGCCTCCTTCTCGGCCGCGTTCAGGCCGATCTCGACGACGCGCTCGACCCCGCCGGCGCCGATAACCACCGGTACGCCGACATAGAGCCCGCGCACACCGTACTGTCCGTCGAGCAGCGCGCAGCAGGGCAGGACGCGCTTCTTGTCCTTCAGATAGGACTCGGCCATCTGGATCGCCGCGGCGGCCGGCGCGTAGAAGGCCGAGCCGGTCTTCAACAGCGCGACGATCTCGCCGCCGCCATCGCGGGTCCGCTGGACGATCGCATCCAGCCGCTCCGCGGTGGTCCAGCCCATTTTCACCAGATCGGGCAGCGGGATGCCGGCAACCGTCGAATAGCGGATCAGCGGCACCATCGTGTCGCCGTGTCCACCCAGCACGAAGGCGGTCACGTCCTCGACCGAGACGTCGAACTCGTCGGCGAGGAAGTAGCGGAACCGCGCCGAGTCGAGGATCCCGGCCATGCCGACGACCTGATTGGCCGGCAGGCTGGACGCCTCGCGCAGCGCCCAGACCATGGCGTCGAGCGGGTTGGTGATGCAGATCACGAAGGCTTCGGGGCAGTTCTCCCGGATGCCCTCGCCCACCTGGTTCATGACCTTGGTGTTGATCTCGATCAGGTCGTCGCGGCTCATGCCGGGCTTGCGCGGCGCCCCGGCAGTGACGATCACCACGTCGGCACCCTCAAGCGCGGTGTAGCGCGATGCGCCGAGCATTCGGGAATCGAACCCGGCCACGGGCGAGGACTCCACCAGATCGAGCGCCTTGCCCTGGGGCACGCCGTCGATGATGTCGAACAGCACGATGTCGCCCAGCTCCTTGAGCCCGGCAAGATGGGCAAGCGTGCCGCCGATATTGCCGGCGCCCACGAGCGCGATCTTGTTTCTCGCCATGTATAAGGTCCTGAGTCTTGGTGTTCTAACGGGCTGCCGCGCGCCCGGGCGGGGTCCGAAGCGATACGCCGCGCTGCTTACCGCGATTCGGTTACCAGTACAAGACCGTGTCGTAGAAGACGAAGGTGGGCGTGACCGGGTCGGCGGAAGCGAACGCGCGGCGCAAGGCGGCGCCCGGATGCTCCGCCCGGCGCTTGTCGCGGAAGGCGACCGGCGCTTCGATTGCGGCCTCGGCCGCGCGCAGGGCCGGCCCGCAGCGGACCCCGGCGACCGCGACCGCCGATGGCGGGCTACGGCCGGCTGCTTACGGCTTCCGGTCGCTCGGCGCCGCGCCCTTGCCGGTCCAGTCGGGCGGGTTGGCGGCCTTGATGCGGCGGGCTTCCTTGACCATCTCGCGGACGGCGCCGGCCATGGGCATCGACTGACCGAGCCTGTCGGCGACCTCGGAGACGATCTGCATGTCCTTCAGCGCCCAGGTGAAGGTCATGCGGTCCCAATCCTCCATGGTGGCGGATTTGGCGGACGAGATCAGCAGCGCATCGCGGAGCTTCACCAGGTCCGCGCCGAAGGCCTCGGCGAGACGGCCGGCCTCGATCATGCCAAGGCCCGAGATCCACATGAGAAAATTGTTCATCGCCTTGCCGAACTGGCCGTGGCCGACCGGGCCCAGATGCGCGATGTCCGAGCAGAAAGTCATGAACACCGGGCGCGAGCGCTCGACCACCGCATCGCCGCCGCCGACGAGCGCCAGCAGCGCGCCGTCATCGGCCGACCAGCGGCCGCGGCAGATCGGCGCGTCCAGCACGTCGATCCCCCTGGCGGCGGCGGCCTCGGCGATCGCGCGCACGGTCTCGGGCGAGGATGTCGAGCAGACCGCGATGCAGGAGCCGGGCGCCAGGGTCTCGACCAGCCCGCCCCCGCCGGTGGTGACCGCGATGGTTTCGTCATCGAAGCCAACGGCGACGATCGCATAGTCCGAGGCGGCGGCGACCTCGGCCACGGAGCCCGCGGCCGCGGCGCCCGCTTCCGCCGCCTTGGCGAGCTGTTCGGCGCTGATATCGGTCGCGGTGACCGGGTAGCCTGCCTTGACCAAATGCCTGACCATCGCCAAGCCCATGCGGCCCGGGCCGATCATGCCGATGCGATCCATCTGCGTCTCCGTGTCGATGCGCCGCGCCGCTAACGGCCGTAGTCGCGTGCAGCGGCTTCTTCGCTGACATAGCCTTCGGCGATGTCGCGCTCGATCGCGGCCGGTTCGCGCCCGGCCGGCGGGCCGAAGCCCCCGCCGGCCGCGGTCTCGAGCAAAAAGCGCTCCCCGGCGTTGAGCGCGAACCGGCCCGAGGGCGGCGTCTCCTCCGCATCCCCGCGCCCGTAGCGGATGACGAACCGGCTCGCCTTGCCGTCGCGCCCGCCGGACAGCCCGCTCGGCGGGTAGCGCGCGCGGTCGTAGCGCCGGATGACGATCGCATCCTGCAACAGCTCGTATTCGCGGCGCAGCGCGAGCCCGCCCCGAAACGCCCCGGCGCCGCCGGAATCGGCCATCACCTCGAAGCGCGGGATGCGGCAGGGAAACTCCGATTCGATGATCTCGATCGGGGTGATGTGGAGGTTCGACAGATGTGTCGCCAAGGCCGAGGCGCCGTCATGGCCGGCGCCGCCGCCATAGGCCGAGCCGATGATCTCGTATTGCAGGTTGGCCTGGCCCGGGCGGCCGCCGCCGAGCCACTGGATCATCACCGCGCCGCTCGAAGCGGCGTTGGCGACTGCCCGGTCGGGCTTGAAGCGGGACAGCGCCTCGAGGATCACGTCGACCAGCTTGAGGTTCGCCATCTGGTAGCTCGATACCGGCGCGGGCGGGCTGGCGTTGGTGATGGTCCCGGGCGCGTAGACGAAGCGGGCGACCTCGCGCATGCCGTCGTTGAACTGCAATTCGGGGCCGAGGCAGCCGATCAGCGCGTAGAAGCAGCAAGCCTCTACCATCGACGGGCGCAGGTTGACCGGGCCCTTGGCCTGGCGCCCGGCGCCGCGGAAATCGAAGGTCACCGTATCGCCCGCGACGGTGAGCGTGACCGCGAAGCGGACCGGGCGGTCGAGCTCGACGCCGTCGGAGTCCATGAACCCCTCGGCAGAGGCCGTGCCGTCGGGCAGCGCCGCGACCGCCGCGCGCAGCTCCGCCGCCGCCCCCGCCTGGATCGCGGCGAACGCCTCGATCGCCGTCTCGCCGCCGAACCGGGCCGCGATGTCCTTGATCCGCTCGACACCCATCTGCGTGGCCGCGATCTGGGCCCGCATGTCGCCGCGCACCAGCTCCGGCTGGCGGCTGTTGGTCAGGATCACCCGTTCGACATCGTCCTTGTAGCCGCCGCCCGCCGCGATCCGGATCGGCGGGATCAGCAGACCTTCGTGGTAGATCTCCGTCGCGTTCGCCGAGGTGCTGCCCGGGTTGGCGCCGCCGATGTCTGCCTTGTGGGCGACCGAACCGGAGAAGCCGATCAAAAGGCCTTGGAAGAAAATCGGCGCGACGAAAGCCATGTCGGAGACATGCGGCAGGCCGCCCTCATAGGGATGGTTGCAGACGAAGACATCGCCGTCGGCGAGCCCGTCGGCGCCGTAGATCTCGATCACCCGGCCGACCAGATGCTTGTAGACCGGGGCGTGGAAGAACATCGGGGGCGCGACCACCAGCCCGCCGTCGGCGGAGACGATCACGCAGCTAAAGTCGCGGGACTCGCGGATGATCGTCGAATACCCCGACCGGTAGAAATGGTAGTGCATCTCCTCGACCAGACTTGCGACCTTGTTGCGCAAGACCTGGACGGTGATCGGATCGATCGCCATCGCCCACCCCGGGACTCCCTGGCACGGGTTTTAACAACCGCTCGCCGGCCCCGCCAGCCCCGCCAATCTCGCCCCGGGGCCGCAGGCTCGGAGTCCGAGGGCCTCCGCCCGCGCCGAAGATGCAGAACCCGGTCATTCGACGATGAGTTGCCTGTGGCGGCGGGCAACATCGTGCCATTTCGCCGGCTCCCACCAGCGCACCGCAAGACCCGACGGGGAGGGCAGGACATGGATCTCGGTGTCGTCGATCCGGCAGTCCTGGAGGCCGTACTCGAAGGAACCGATGCCGAAGACCGCCTTGAGAAAGACCTGGGCGGGCCGTTTGGCGGTGAAGGCGAGGATCGCCGGCCGGAACGCCTCCACCTTGGCCCGCAGCGCCCCGGGATCGTCGCCGCGGCCGGACAGGCTCGCATCGGAGCCGGATTCGGTCTTGTTGACGTCAGTCATGCCCAGCCTCAGCGCCGGCAGCGCGCGGAACTCGCGCGGCGCGAACAGGCGGGGCGTCAGCCCGGTCTCGGCCAGGATCGGCCAGAACTTGTTGCCGGGTCCGGCATAGGGCAGGCCGATTCGTGCGGAAACCGCGCCGGCCGCGCTGCCGCAGAACAGGGTGAGCACGCCGGGCTCCAGGACATCCGGCAGAATGTGGGATGACGGCGCCACGGCCGGATACTTAACGCCGCAGGCGCGCCGGGCTCAATCGCGCGTCGCCCGGCCGGAAGAGCCGGCAGTTGACGGCGGCGAGACCGGGCAGGCGTCGGGCGGCCGGGGGATTCGAATGTCTCGGTTGATCCACTAGCCAGGCTCGACGATAACGTGCTTCTTCCGGCCGGACGACAGCTTGATCACCCCCCCGGCGGACAGATCGGCCAGCGAGACCGCCTGCATCTCGTTCGTCAACGGCCGGTCGTTGAGCCGCCCACCGCCGCCGCGGATCAGCCGGCGGGCGTCGCCCCTGGACCCGGCCAGCCCGGCGCGCTGCAGGATCTCGAAGGCCGGGATGCCGGCGGCAAGCTCGGCGCGCGGCAGCGCGACGCGCGGCAGCGCCTCGCCGAGCGCGCCCTCCTCGAAGGTCGCCCGCGCGGTCCCGGCCGCCCCGGCGGCCGCTTTTTCGCCGTGGCACAGCGCGGTGCACTCCCGGGCCAGCACCTTCTTGGCCTCGTTGATCTCGGCGTCCCGCAGCGCCTCCAGCCGGGCGATCTCGCCTTCGGGCAGGGCGGTGAACAGCCGCAGGAACCGCCCGACATCCTCATCGGCGGTGTTGCGCCAGAACTGCGAGTAGTCGTAAGCGCTCACCCGGTCGGCGTTGAGCCAGATCGCCCCGCCGGCGGTCTTGCCCATCTTCTCCCCGGCCGCGGTGGTGATCAGAGGCGAGGTCAGCCCGAACAGCCGGACGCCGTCGACCCGGCGGCCGAGCTCAATGCCGGAGACGATGTTGCCCCACTGATCCGAGCCGCCCATCTGGAGCACGCAGGCGGTCCGGCGGTTGAGCTCCAGGAAGTCGTAGGCCTGGAGAACCATGTAGTTGAACTCCAGGAAGCTCAGCGGCTGCTCGCGCTCGAGCCTGA
Organism: Alphaproteobacteria bacterium; assembly: GCA_965202905.1. GTDB lineage: Bacteria > Pseudomonadota > Alphaproteobacteria > MPNO01 > MPNO01 > CAYFYS01. Next base: position 3,422,994 of record OZ241868.1, read on the forward strand.
GCCGGACGGACTCGAAGCCCAGCATACGGTTGACCGAGAAGTGCCGACCGTATTCGCGCAGGAACCGGATATAGGCGAGGTCGTCCAGCCACTCCGCGTTGTCGATCATCGCCGCGTCGGTCGCTCCGTCGCCGAAGGCGAGGAATTGGGCAAAGACGCGCTTGATGCCGTCCATGTTGCGGGCGATCCGAGCCTCGTCGAGAAGCTGGCGCGTGTCGTCCTTTCCCGAGGGGTCGCCGATTTTGGTCGTGCCGCCGCCCATCAGCACGATCGGTTTGTGGCCGCATTGCTGCCACCAGCGCAGCAGCATGATCGGCACGAGCGAGCCGACATGCAGGCTGTCCGCTGTGCAGTCGAAGCCGATATAGCAAACCCGGGGCGGTCCCTCGGCGAGCAGCGCATCGAGCGCCTGCGCGTCGGTGCATTGATGGACGAAGCCGCGCGCGGCGACGGTGCGCAGAAATTCCGATCGGTGGCCGGTCATGGCCGCTCATTAGCACAGCCCGACCGGCCGGGAAAACAGCCGGGGCCGGGGCAACGTCGCCGCCCTCTCTCTACTATCTTGAGACGGCGCAATTCACGTTGTCCGACGGGCCGCCGGTAAGTATGATCGGCGCGTGTCGAAGGTGGATCGCTCACAGGCGGCCGACGGCGCGACAGTGCCCAACTCTTGAACTCCGGGAGAGAAAAACATGCCCAACCAGCGAGACGCCCTTGTATCCCCCCCCCCCCCAGAATGAGGCGCGGAAACGCTGGACCAGGCCGACAATCCACGAATGGGACGGCATGACAGAGACGGACGCCGCCGGCGCCGAGACTGGTAAAACCGTTGGCGCAGAAGATGAGAATGCATACAGTCGTTCTGACCCGTCATGATGTAAGGCGCAATTCGCGGTTCGCAGGCACGGGGCAGCCACGGCGGCCGGGCGGGTTCCCGGCGGCGGGTCGCCGGGTTCGATGAGACGGAACCGCCCGAGAGAGCTGCCGGGATACGTCGTGGCGACGCGGCATCCGCCAACTGTCCCGGCAACGCCGCCTTCCGGCGCCCCAAGACATCCGCAAACGTCCGCATCCTGCGTTCCCGCAACCATGCCGGCCGGATCTTCCGCTCGCTGCCGCGCCCGGCCTGTCTTCTTGTCTCGTTCGGGGATCGCCGACACAATCGCCAACCTGCATGTTGGGCTCGTTCGACGTCCCGAACCGATTGGCCGAACCGACTGGGGGAGATCCTGGACATGGCCGATAACGAACTCTTCCCCGTACCCGAGAGCGTGGCGGCGCGCGCCCATGTCGACGCCGCGGGCTACGAGGAGATGTACAAGCGGTCCATCGAGGACCCGGAAGGCTTCTGGGGCGAGCACGGCAGGCGGATCCACTGGATCAAGCCCTACACCAAGGTTCGCGACGCGAGCTTCGCGCGCGATGACGTCCACATCCGCTGGTTCTATGACGGCACGCTGAACGCATCGGCCAATTGTCTCGATCGTCACCTGTCCGCGCGCGGCGAGCAGACCGCGATCATCTGGGAAAGCGACGACCCCGGGGACTCCCGGCGCATCACCTATGCCGGGCTCCACCGCGAGGTCTGCAAGTTCGCCAACGTGCTCAAGGCCCAGGGCGCCAGGAAGGGCGACCGGATCACCATCTACCTGCCGATGATTCCCGAGATCGCGGTGGCGGTCCTGGCGTGCGCGCGGATCGGCGCCGTCCATTCGGTGATCTTCGGCGGCTTTTCGCCCCATTCGATCGCCGGCCGCATCCGCGACTGCGATTCCAGCATGATCGTCACCGCCGACGAAGGCGTCCGCGGCGCGCGCAAGATCCCGCTCAAGGACAATTCGGACGCGGCGGTCGCTGAGTGCCCGACCATCGAGAAATGCATCGTGGTCAAGCATACCGGCGGGGCGATCGGCTGGGTCGAAGGGCGCGATGTTTGGTACCACGAGGCAATGGCGCGGGCTTCCGAAGACTGCCCGGCCGAGGAGATGGACGCCGAGGACCCGCTGTTCATCCTGTATACCTCGGGCTCGACCGGCCAGCCGAAGGGGGTGCTGCACACCACCGGCGGCTACATGGTCTACGCCTCGATGACCCACCAATACGTCTTCGACTACCACGACGGCGACATCTACTGGTGCACCGCCGATGTCGGCTGGATCACTGGCCACAGCTATATCGTCTACGGCCCGCTGTCGAACGGCGCGACCACACTGATGTTCGAGGGTCTGCCCAACTACCCCAGCGCCTCGCGGTTCTGGGAAATCTGCGACAAGCACAAGGTCAACATCTTCTACACCGCGCCGACCGCGATCCGTGCGCTGATGCGCGAGGGCGACGGTCCGGTCAAGGCGACCGGCCGCTCCTCGATCCGCCTGCTCGGCACCGTCGGCGAGCCGATCAATCCGGAAGCTTGGCGGTGGTACTACAACGTCGTCGGCGAGGCCCGCTGCCGGATCGTCGACACCTGGTGGCAGACCGAGACCGGCGGAATCCTGATCGCGCCCTTGCCCGGCGCGACGGCGCTGAAACCCGGCTCGGCGACCCGGCCCTTCTTCGGCGTCCGGCCCGCGGTGGTCGACAACAACGGCAACAGGCTGGAGGGGGCGTGCACCGGCAATCTGTGCCTGGACGGCTCCTGGCCCGGCCAGATGCGCACCGTATTTCGCGACCACGACCGGTTCGTCCAGACCTACTTCTCGACCTATGACGGCTACTACTTCACCGGCGACGGCTGCCGGCGGGACCGGGACGGCGATTACTGGATCACCGGGCGGGTCGATGACGTGATCAACGTCTCGGGCCACCGGATGGGCACCGCCGAGGTCGAGAGCGCGCTGGTCGCCCACGACAAGGTCGCCGAGGCCGCGGTCGTCGGCTACCCGCACGACATCAAGGGCCAGGGGATCTATGCCTACGTCACCCTGGTCGCGGGCGAAGACCCGAACGAGGCGCTGCGCGGCGAGCTGGTCCGGTGGGTCAGGAAGGAGATCGGCCCGATCGCGACGCCCGACCTGATTCAGTGGGCGCCGGGACTGCCCAAGACGCGATCGGGCAAGATCATGCGGCGCATCCTGCGCAAGATCGCCGCCAACGAACACGACGCGCTCGGCGACACCACGACGCTCGCCGATCCCGCCGTGGTCGACGACCTGGTCGACAACCGCATGAACCGCTAGTGGATCAACCGAGACATTCGAACCCCCCGGCCGATGATGATCTGGCGACCATAACGCATTCAAATGTCTCGATAAGTTGATCCATCGACATAAAAACCAGTGGTTCGAAGCGAAAGATTCGAACCGCTGGGCCGGAAAGACTCACGAAAAGCTTGCCGCCGCCCGCCCAAAACGCCGCGACTCCTCAACGCCCGGCCCGTCATGAAATATCCGGGTCAGAGCGGGATCGCCAGCAGCGTGTCGACGCTGCGCGAATCGCACACCGCGAGGCGCTCGGCAAATTTGAGGCCGCCGTGGGTTTCGACGATTCGGTCGACATACTGACCGCAGGCGAAGACGGTCATCTCGCCCGAATGCATGGTGCGGATGACGGTGAAATTGCTGCGCACCCGGTATCCGCCGCCGTCGGCGTCGAGCAGTTCGGCGGGCGTGATCAGGTGGCGATAGGTGTGGGGCTCGAAGATGTTCGCGATCCGCAGCGCGGCGATGCGGTCCCGCATCATCCCGGCGCCCTGGCAATGGATGAGGCCGAGCGGCAGGCCGAGTTCCCAGTTCTCGCGGGTGAGGATCCGGTAGAGGCCGTCATCGACGAAGAGCCCGGGCCATTCCTCCAGCCGGTCGTCGTCGATCGCGTGGATGTAGGTCGTGTGCAACCGCTGGATGCGCGCGAGCAAAGCCTCCGGATCGCTCACAGGGCCATGAGCTCCCGCCACGCTTTCCAGAAGCCGCGCACCGCCGCCTCGGTCACCCGCGAGGCGCCGGCCGGCTCGATCGCCGCGCCGCCCATGCGCATGAAGCTGCGCTCGCCGGGGTCCGGCTTGGTCGCGGTTTCGATGAAGCCGCCGACGCAGCCGTCCTCCATCGAGACATAGCCGGCCGGCCCCACCAGGTTGTTGACCTTCAGCCGCAGCGCCTGCAGCGGCGCGTCATCGTCCTCGAAGCCGAAAACGGTCCACTTGAGCTCGCTCCGGTCGGGGCCGCGCGGCGCCATCTGGCGCAGGGCGAGCGCGTTGAGAATCTGCTGGATCACCAGGGTCGGGAAGATGGACTGGATGCCGTTGGTGATGCGGTCGCCGAGCTCAAGCCGGTGCTCCATTAGCGCGGGGTCTTCGAGGCTGTACCGGTCCTTGAGCGAGCGCACAGCTTCGGCGCCCCCGGCCTCGCTGCCGTCGGCGGCGCGCTCGGTGAAGCTCAGATGATGCCAGCCGTTCTCGCTGAGCTTGATGCCGCCGCCCATTGTGAAGCGCACCACGCCGAAGGTGTTGTGGAAGACATGAAGGAGCTGCGCGTGGTAGCTGTCCTTGGTGTTCTCCATGTAGAGCTTCCAGTTGTTGGGCAGGATCTGGCTGTGATAGCCCAACACCTTGAGCGGCTTGATCAGGACGCGGTCCATCGCTTCCGTCATCTCAGCGCCTATATAGCGCTCGAAATCCGGGGTCTCGGGCGAAAACGTGCCGAATATCAGGCCCTTGCGGACCGTCACCCGGAGGCGCCTGAGGCCGTGCTCGCCCGCCGCGAACCCGTCTTCCATGCCGCCCTCGCCGCGCACCCCGCGGATGAACGCGACGCCGGTGAGGTTGCCGGCGAGGTCGTAGGTCCAGTTGTGGTAGACGCAGGTCAGCGCCGGGACGTTGCCGCGCGGCTTGAAGCAAACCAGCGCGCCCTTATGGGCGCAACGGTTGACCAGGGCGTTGATCCGGCCGTCCTCATCGCGCACGACGACGATCGGGGTGTCGCCGATCTCCGCGGTCTTGTAGTCGCCCGGCTGCGGGATTTCGGCCTCCAGGCACAGGAAGTGCCACACCGGGCCGCGGAAGATCCGCTGCTGCTCGCGGGCATAGATCTCGGGATCGGCATAGACCCCGAAGGGCACGCGCGAGACATCGTCGTCCGGCCATTCGAGATGTGTCGCCACGGGCTTTCTCCCTGCGGCGAGGATAGGCGAATGCGTCGGCCGAAAACAGTGTTCAACCCGACCCGTCCCGGTCGGCGCAAGACCGGGAACAAGCGGCATGGCCTGGGCGGCGGCAGGGCGATCGGTCATACTCCGCCCGTCGAAGGTTTCGGGAGGTCGCGGCATGGCGGAAAGCGGCGAGACGCGCCGGATCACCCTGGGCGGCCGGTCGGTCGATACGTTGTTTTGCGTCCATCGCAGCGGCGGCGGGCCGGGGCTGCTGGTGCTGGGCGACGGCAGCGGGCTCGACGAGGCGCTCCGCGCCCGCACGGCGCTGTTCGGCGAAGAGGGCTATGCCGCGCTCGGTCTCGACCCCCGCGACGCCGGTGAGGTGGCCGAGGCAGCGGCCGCGCTCCGCGCGCTGCCCCAATGCCGCGGTGGAATCGGCGCGGTGGGCCACGGCGCGGGCGGCGTCCTGGCCTGCCGGGCGGCGGCCACCGCGGGGTTGGCCACGGTCGTCGCTTTCGATCCGGCCGACTTGACCGATTTGGCCGCCACGCCCTGCCCGGTGGTTCTGCAATGCGGCGCCGAGGGGGGCGGCGCGAACCTGCCGGTGCTCGACCGGAACGACGGCTCGAAGGTCTTCGCATACCCCGACGCCGCGCCCGGTTTCGCCTTGCCGGGCAGGGCCGGGTTCGACAAGCGGATCGACGGGCTCGCCCATTCGCGCAGCCTCGAAGTGCTGCGCCGCGCCCTCGGGCCGTATTACGACCTTGTCGCGCTGTTCGCGGCCCATGTCCGCCACGAGTTCGAGACCCGCGATGTCGATGCGACCATGGCCACGATGATCGACGAGCCCTATGTGAACCACGTCCCGACGCTTGCCGGCGGCGTCGGCCACGACATGCTCAAGCGGTTCTACGCCCACCACTTCGTCCACCAGAACTCGCGCGAGCGCTCGGGAACGCTGGTCTCGCAGACGCTGGGGCCGGACCGGATTGTCCTGGAGCAGGTCGTCCGGTTCCGCCACGACACGGTGCTCGACCGCTATTTTCCCGGCATTCCCCCGACCGGGCGGATCGTCGAGCTCGCGACGCTCCTGTTCGTAAAGTTCCGCGGCGACCGGGTCTGCCACGAGCACATCTACTGGGACCAGGGTTCGGCGCTGAAGCAGATCGGCGTGCTCGACGCGGACGGGCTGCCGATCGCCGGCGCCGAGGCCGCCGCCAAGGTTCTCGACGAGACCCGGCCGTCCAACGTCTTCATGCAGGAGGCCTGGGCCGCCAGCGAGGACAAGCCCATTTGAGCGACCCCGGCCGCGCCGGGCAGCGCAAATTGCCGGCGGTCTATGACCTTGCCCCAACCCGGGCCGCTGAACGTGCGGATTTGTTCGGACGGCGAAATTTGCTAGGCTCGCACCACGATCAAACACCGCCGCATGGCGAAATGGAGACCACAGGATGCGATTTCCAGGACTGAAGACGACCGCCGTGGGCCTTGCGGCCGGCGCAATGCTGCTCGGAGCCGGACCCGCCGCCGAGGCGAAGGTCGAGCGAATCACCATCGGGTCCAACCCGGCCGGCTCGGTCTATTTCCTGCTGGCCGGCGGCTTCGCCAAGCTGTTCCAGAAGGAGCTCAAGATCCGGTCGACCGCCCAGCCCCATGCCGGCTCCTCGGTCTATCTGCCGCTCATGAGCAAGGGCGAGATCGTGCTCGGCCTCAACTCGAGCCTGGATTCCGGCATGGCGGTGAGCGGCAAGGCGCCGTTCAAGAGCGAGATCAAGAATGTGCGCATGATCGCGCGCGTCTGGATTCTGCCCTACGCCTACATGGCCAAGGAGAACTCGGGCATCAAGACGATCGCCGACCTGCGCGGCAAGCGGGTGCTGGTGAACGTGAAAACCAACGTGTCCCTGGCCCAGGCGAACCGCACGCTGCTGTCGACCGCGGGGCTGACCGAGGCCGATGTGAACGCCGTCGATTCCGGCGGCGTGGTCGCCGGCATCAACTCCGTTGTCGAAGGCCGCGCCGACGCCGCCACGGTCGCGCTGACCATGCCGGCGATGCGCAAGGCCCACGCCACCGTTCCCGGCGGGTTGCGAATCATCGGCCTGGGACCGCAGGCCACCGACGAGTTCATGGCCCAGGGCATGGCCGGCCTCTATACGATGCAGGTCAAGCCCAGCAAGCGCCTGCCCTTCGTTCGGAGCGAGACCCTGATCGCCGGCTTCGACAGCTATCTCAACGCCGGCCCGCAGGTCGATGACGAGGATGCCTACCGGCTCGCCAAGACGCTTCACAGCAACTGGAAGACGCTGCAGAAGGACTACCCGCCGCTGCGCGGAACACCGCAATCCGCGCTGACGCCCGCCGGCAACGCGATGCCCTATCATCCCGGCGCCATTCGCTACTGGAAGGAAGCCGGCTTGTGGACGGCGGCCAACGAGGCGAGCCAAGCTAAGGTGATGAGCATGGTCCGCTAGGGCCGCCCCCGAGACCAGGACCAAAACACGCGGCGACGCTCCGATGGAGAGCCTCTCCAGAGCGTTGCTGCGCGCCTGCCTCGCCCTGATTCCGATCCTCGGGGTGCTGTGGATCTTCTCTATCAGCGACCGGCTGGGCGTCACGTTGACCTTCCAGCAGAACGTGGCCACCGTGCTCGGCATTTCGGTCGCCGCCGCCTTTCTCAAATATCCCTACGGCGCGCGCGCCGGCTGGGGCGAGATCCTCCTGGCGGCGGTCTCGTTCGCAGCCTGGTTCTGGATGGCGGTCCATTTCGAGGAATGGATCGTCGGTATGGCGGACCGCACGCCCGACAAATGGGCGCCCGGCGTGATCGCGATCCTGACGATGATGGAGGCCTTGCGCAAAGCCTGCGGCATCGTGATCACCACTTTAGTCTGGATCATGATCGCCTATGCCTATTTCGGCGGGCATCTGCCGGGCGTGCTGGAAGCCGAGGTGTTCCCGCCGACCAAGGTCATCCTCTACCTCTATGCCGACAACAACGGCATCCCTGGCCTGGTGCTCCGCGTGGTGACCGAGCTGGTGCTGGCCTTCATCATTTTCGGCAAGCTCCTGGAGGTGTCGGGCGCAACCCGGTTCTTCACCGATCTCGCGATGGCGCTGATGGGCCACCGCCGCGGCGGGCCGGCCAAGGTCGCCGTCGTCGCCTCGAGTGCGTTCGGCACCATCTCGGGCTCGGCGGTCGGCAACATCATGTCGACCGGCATCGTCACCATCCCGATGATGAAGCGCACCGGCTTCGAGCCGCGCTACGCCGCCGGCATCGAGGCCGTAGCGTCCAACGGCGGCCAGATCGCCCCGCCGGTGATGGGAGCCACGGCCTTCATCATCGCCGAGTTCCTGGAAGTCCCCTATATCGACGTGGTGATCGCCGCGGCCATCCCGGCGGCGCTCTACTATCTGGTTCTTTTCCTACAGGTCGATGCGATCGCCGTCCGGTTCGGCCTGCTCGGCCTGCCCAAGGCCGACCTGCCCCGGGCGCTGCCGGTGCTGATTGCCGGCTGGGTGTACATCCTGCCGCTGGCGGTCCTGATCTATTTCCTGTTCGGACTCGGCTACAACCCCGGCCTGTCGGCGATGTATGCCGTGATCGCGCTGCTCCTGTTGACGGTGGCGCGCAACCGCCGCCTGCCCAGCCGGGCGGAGTGGGCCGACTACACTTTTGGCTCGGGCGAGAATCTGCTGCCGCTGATCCTGATCGCGGCAGGGGCGGGCGTGGTGATGGGGGTGCTGAACGCGACCGGGCTGGCCTTTCAGCTTTCGATCATCCTGGCCGAGCTCGGCGAGAGCGCCGGCACCTTCATCATGCTGCTGGTTACCGCGTTCGTCTCGATCATCCTCGGCATGGGAATGCCCACGGCGGCGGTCTACATCATCCTGGCGACGGTGATCGCGCCGGCCCTGATCGAGATGGGGCTGCAACCGATGGCGGCCCATCTGTTCCTGTTCTATTTCGGGCTGTTGAGCTTGCTGACCCCGCCGGTCGCGGTCGCCAGCATGGTCGCGGCCGGCATCGCGGGCTCGGACATGTGGCGCACCGGCGTTGTCGGCGTCCAGCTTGCCGCGGCGGCCTATCTGCTGCCTTTCCTGTGGGCGTTCAACCCGGCGCTGGTGATGGAAGGCTCCTGGCAGGCGATCCTCTACGTCACCGCGACGGCGGCGGTCGCCGGGTTCCTGGTCGCCGAGGCTGCGGTCAGGCTGGGCGAACCGGGGCTGGCGAACAAGGTCGCGGCGCTCGGCTACGCCGCCGCGACCGTGGCCGTCGGCGGTGCAACGATTTGGATCGACGCCGAATCGCCCTGGGCCCTGGTGGTCGCGGCCGCTGGCGCCGGGCTCATCGTCCTGGACCGCCGCCGGACGCCAGCCCGCCGGACGCGCGCCGAACCCGGGTAGCCGCGGACGCGCGATCGGGATTCGATGCGGATCGAAGTCGGGATCGCGCCCCGCGGGCTTTAGGATTAAGCTGGAAGACCAGAACTGAAGACGCGGAGGCGCCGATGACGGACTACTGGCTGAACAAGCTGATGTTCGACCTCCAGGGGCCGGGCGGCAAGGACCGCTGGCAGGCGGACCGGACCGCCGTGCTCGATCGGTATCCGTTGGCGCCGGACATCCGCCAGGCGCTTCTGGACGACGACCTCGAAATCATCCAGCCCTTGGCCAATCCTTACCTGCTGCGCTTCCACCTCCTGATCAGCGGCTATGGCGATGCCGAGTCGATCGCGATGCTGAGCGCGCTCGCCGAGACCGGGGAGAGGGCCGATGGCTAGGATCGTAGGTTCGTTCGCCGCCTCGCACGGCCCCAACATCGCGCGTGAATGGGAGACCCTGAAGCCCGCGACGCGCGATTGGATCCAGACCCGGTTCGACGACATGGGCGAGCGCATCAAGGCGCTGGACCCCGACGTTCTGGCGATCCACTGCACCGACCACTGGGTGAACTTCTTCCTCGACAACATGCCGGCCTTCTGCATCGGCATCGGCGAGGAGCATGACGGCCCGCCCGAGCCCTTCATGAAGCCGGTCTTCCCGCACGAGACGCTGCCCGGCCATGCCGGGCTCGGCCGCCATCTCCTGGACGCGGCCTTTGCCGCCGATTTCGATCCTGCCTATTCCATGCGCCTGAAGCTCGATCACGGCATGTGCGTACCGATCTGGAGGCTCGGCTTCGACCCGATCCCACCGATCGTGCCGGTGCTGATGAACTTGGTCGAAAAGCCCTTTCCCAGCCCGGCGCGCTGCATCGCCTGGGGGCACATGATTCGCGATGCGATCGAGAGCTATCCGGAAGACCTGCGGGTGGTGGTCCTGGGCACCGGCGGACTCAGCCATTCGATCGGCGAGATCACCATGGGCTGGATCGACGAGCCGTTCGACCACGCCTGCATCGATCTGTTCGCAAACGCCTCGGACGGCGAGATCGCCGCCCGGCTCGACGAGATGCTGGCGCATACCGGCAATGGCGGGGCGGAGGTGCGCGCCTGGGCGATCGCCCACGCCGCGGCCGGCAGCCGGGGCTTCGACCTGATCGATTACATCCCGATGCCCGAGGCGCTGATCGGCTGCGGCCTGGCAGAATGGCGCATCCCGGGCTGAGAGGCGAGGCGGCGGCGAAGGACCCGGCCGGCCGGAGGCGGCGCAAAGTCCGACAGACTGTTAGCGGCGGGAGACGGACCGGATCAGCCGCTGCGACGCGGGGTTGGAGAACCTGCGCTCGACGACGATGCCGCGCGCCGTCGCGCCGCTACCGTAATAGCTTTCGTTGAGCTCCTCGTCCTCGAAGACCACGGACCCCTCGACGGAGGCGCCGAGATAGGCGCCGCGCGTCAGCGCGTAGGCCAGGATATCGGCGCCCAGGTTTGTCGTCGTCGCGCCCTCGACGCCGAAGCCCACCGGGCCGGCCGCCACCGAGGCGTCGGCGCCGAGCTTGACCTTGGAGGCGATGACCGCCTGAAGAGCTTTGTCGGTCATGACCAGCAGCATGACCTCGGCGTCCTGGAAGCCGATCTGGAGCCCGAAACTGCCCGATCCGATGGTGTAGAACGCCGGCTGGCTCCACACATCGGCGGAATCCCGGGTCAACAGCACGCCCTGGCCGGCCTCGCCGCCGATGACGAAACCGGCCTTGAGCAGGCTCGGGACGATCAAGACGCCCTTGGCCCTGCTCAACAGACGGCGCACCGCCTCGGTATCAGGGTGCTTGAAAATCTTCTCGGCGGTCAGGCGCGCCTTGTCGACCAGCTCCTGGGCCTCGGACGCCGCCTTGGCGTCGGGCGCCCGAAGAATCACGGCGAGCGCCAGAAGCAGCACGAAGAGAGGGATGAAGAGAGGGATTCTGTGGACGGCAGTCATCGGCGCCTCCTGTTTCGACCGATTTGGGCCGTTCGCACGGCTCGTTCAAGCCCGCGCCCGTTCCCCATCCGGGGCAGTATGCCACGTTTGCGCGCGATTCCGAAGACATGCGGCGACGCAGCCGGCGCCGACGGACATCGCCGGTCTTGGCCTCCGGCGCTGCGGAGGATCACTATGTCGACGGCCCGGGATCGATAGCCGGGCGCGAGATCGCCGGGAAAGCGGGAAAGACGGAGCCGGGACATGCTCGAAGACGCAGCTCATCCCGATCCGGGAACGCTGACCACGACCCATCGGGTCCGGCTCGGCACCCTGGTCCTGATCCGTTGGGGGGCGATCGCGGGCCAGGCCGCGGCGCTTCTGGCGGTTCGTTACGGGCTCGGGTTTCCGGTCCCGCTGGGCGCGACGTTTGCCGTGGTCGGCGCATCGGTGGCGCTCAACCTCGCGCTGTCGCTGACGCTGCCCTCCCGCGATCGACTTGGCGAGGCGGCTTCAGCCTCGCTGCTCGGGTTCGATGTCGTCCAGCTCACCATCCTGCTCTACCTGACCGGTGGGCTCGAAAACCCGTTCTCGTTCCTGCTGCTCGCGCCGCTGACGGTCTCCGCGACGATCCTGGGGCCGCGCAGCACCGCCATACTGTGCGGCCTGGGCCTGGCCTCGATCACCGTGCTCGCCGTCGATCACTTGGCGCTTCCCTGGGGTACGGCCGGCTTCGCGCTCCCACCGACCTACGTCATGGGTTCGTGGGTGGCGCTCGCGCTCGGGATCGGCTTCTTCGCCTCCTACACGAGGCGCGTCGCCGACGAGGCACGGCACATGCAGAATGCGCTCGCCGCCACCCAGCTCGCGCTGGCCCGCGAGCAGCAGCTATCGCGGCTGGACGGGATCGCCGCCGCGGCCGCGCACGAGCTCGGCACGCCGCTCGGCACCATCGCCCTGGTCACCCGCGAGCTTGCCCGCGAAGTCGGGCCCGACAGCCCGATCGGCGCCGATGTCGAGCTCCTGATCAGCGAAAGCGAACGCTGCCGCGGCATCCTCGCAAGCCTCGAACAGACGACATCCGAAGCGATGGCATCCAGCCCCTATCCCGACCTGCCGTTCGATGCGGTGATCAAGGCCGCGGCGACCCGCCACGAGGACGACGCCATCCGGCTGAGGGTGCATTCGGCGCCGGAGGACGCGGGCGCCAAGCCCCCCCCGATCGTCGCCAACCGGCCGGAAATCATTCACGGAATCGGCAATCTGGTGCAGAATGCGATGCAATTCGCGCGATCGGAAGTCACCGTGTCCACACGATGGAGCCGCGATCAAATCCGCGTGATCGTCGAAGACGACGGCCCGGGGTTTCCGCCGCGCTTCCTGGAGCGGTTGGGAGAGCCGTATCTTTCATCGCGAACCGGAAGCGGGGGTCACGGGGGTCATATGGGGCTGGGGATTTTCATCGCGCGGACCCTGCTGCAGCGGACCGGGGCCGCGATCGTATTCGAGAACGGCATGGCCGGCGGCGCGCGGGTTCTGGTGAGCTGGGACCGCTCGGTCCTCGCCAACGACGCGCCCGACGAGGCGATCGCCGGGGGCGAGCCATGACCGAACCGCGGGCGGACGCCGGCGCGCGAATCCGCCCGCCGGCCGAGCGAACGCTCCTGATCGTCGAGGACGACGCGCCGTTCCGCAACCGGCTTGCCCGGGCCATGGAAAGCCGCGGTTTCCGGGTCGAGACCGCAGGATCGGTCGCCGAAGGGATCGCGGCGGCCGGGTCGCGGCCACCCGCCTACGCCGTGCTCGACCTGCGGCTGGGTGACGGCAGCGGCTTGGAGGTCGTCACCGCGCTCAGGGCCGCCCGCGCCGACGCCCGGATCGTCGTGCTCACCGGCTACGGCAACATCGCGACCGCGGTGGCGGCGGTAAAGGCGGGCGCTGTGAACTACCTGGCCAAGCCCGCGGACGCCGATGCGATCGAGGCGGCGCTTCTGGCGCCCGAAGGCGCGATGCCGCCGCCGCCCGAGCAGCCGATGTCGGCCGATCGGGTGCGCTGGGAGCATATTCAGCGGGTCTTCGAGCAATGCGACCGCAACGTGTCCGAGACCGCCCGGCGCCTCAACATGCACCGCCGAACCCTTCAGCGGATCCTGTCCAAGCGCGCCCCGCGCGAGACACCGTTTGGCGACTGAGCGGCATCTCGTTGGCCCGGCGACGGCCGGCTCCTGCTCCGTCAGAATCACGAGGCTTCTGCGAAGACGACCCGCCCGGACGAGGCCGTTCGGGCGTTGATGGGCGAGCCCGTCATGGTCTACGATCGGGCCGTCGTCGCGGCGCCGGTCAGCCATCCGGAGAACCGCGGCGCGCGCCGAACGCGCCCGTCGCCGGCGGCGCGGCCTGACGAAACCCGGCATCCGGCCGCCGATCACGCTTTGACACCATGCCCGTTGACACCATGCCCGATCACCTGCTGCAACGAGGCTCCGCACAGGAGCAAGACAACCGCTACGCGCCGCCCGCCGGCACCCGGGTCTATGCGATCGGCGATATTCACGGCCGCTGCGACCTGCTGGTCGACCTGCAGGCGATGATCGCCGCAGACCTCGACCGGGAGCCGCCGGAGCGCGCGGTGGTGATCTATCTCGGCGATTACATCGACCGCGGATCGTCCTCGTACCAGGCGATCGATCGGCTGATCGAGGCGCCGGTCGCCGGGGCCGAGTCCGTCCATCTGCGCGGCAACCACGAAGCGTTATTGCTGCATTTCCTCGCCGAGCCAGATATCGGGCGCGTTTGGCTTAACAATGGCGGCGAGGCGACGCTGCGGAGCTACAATGTCGCCTCGCCGGAGGTCGTCGATGGCAAGCCGGCGCTCGCACAGACCCGCGATGCGATGCGCGAAGCCGTGCCGCCGCGCCATCTCGCCTTTTTCGACTCCCTGGCGCTCTACCATGTCGAGGGCGGCTACACCTTCGTCCATGCCGGCATCCGGCCGGGGCTTCCACTTGCCGACCAGGAAGACTCCGACCTCCTGTGGATCCGCGGCGCGTTCCTCGATTCACGCGCCGATCACGGCTGCTGCGTCGTGCACGGCCATACCATCTCCCGCCAGGCCGAAATCCGCGCCAACCGGATCGGCATCGATACCGGGGCCTTTTTCAGCAACGTGCTGACCTGCGTGGTGCTGGAAGGGACCGGGCACCGCTGGCTGCAGACCCGGGCATGGAGTCGCCGGACGAAATCGAATTCCCGGCCGATCATGCGCCGGTCCGGCCGCGCGCGCGGCTGATGCGCCAGGAGACCCTCCACCGGGAAGCCCTCCGCCAGGGGCTCGCCGGCAGCGCGAGCCGGATGGACGGCTACCCGGTGAGCTTCAGACATGCGGGTCGAAGACACGCTGGAGGCGGGAGGAGGCGGCCATCGCGAAGCGGACGAGCTGGCGCCGCTTGCGCGTTCCGTTGACCGCGATCGGCGTCGCATCTCGACGGATCGCCCCGCCATAGCCATCGGCGACGATCACCCCGCAATCGCCCGGCAGAATCGATTGGGGAAACTCCTCCGGGACGGCGAAGTAGAACCGGTCGCAATACGGCAGGTATTCGCGCCACTTGGTGTCGCTGCGGTAGTCGGCGACCGAGGATTTGATCTCGGCGATGACGAATTCGGAGCGGTCGTTGAGGCCAATCACGTCGACCCGCCGCCCCGATGTCAGCTTGAACTCGCTCAGCGTCCCGTAGCCCATGTCGGTCAGAAGGCGGCTGACGCCGCGGCGCAACCGGTCTTCGGTGGTCGGGTTCGGCATGGCGAGTTCGGCGCGGTTGCTCGAAACGGGATCATACCAGCCCGGGACATAACGTGAACGATTTTCCGCGGCGGTTGCCAGCCGGCTTCGTTCCGCCGATGATTGCGCGGAAACGGAGGCGGCGCATGTTCGGATGGAGGAAACGGATCGGCGGCATCAGCCCGACGGTGATGGAGGTCGTGCCCTACGACTTCTACCGCATCGCGCCCGACGGTATCGGGCTGGTCGGCATCACCTGCAACATAGAGTTCTGGGACAACGAGAACTTCGACCGGGCGCTGGGCACGCTGGAGGACAGCGCGGCCTATCTCGGCTCGCGCGCGGTCGATTATGTGATCCATTTCGGCGCGCCGCTGGTCGCCTCGCGCGGCCACGGCTTCGATGCCGAGCTGATCGCGACCATCCGGGAGAAGGCGGGCGCGCCAGCCACCACCTCGATCCGCTCGGCGGCGGACGGCCTGCGCCACATGGGTGCCCGCAAGGTCGCCGTGGCCTCGCCCTATCCCGGGGAGGTCAACCGCAACGTCGCCGCGTTCCTGGAGGCCGACGGGTTCGAGGTCGTCGGGCGCGAGACCCGCGACATCGTCTTCAAGCGGCTGCAGGATGTCCATACCGAGGAGATCTACAAGTTCGCCTGCGAGGTCGTCGCCGCCTCGCCGGGGGCCGACGCGCTCTATATCCCCTGCCCGCAATGGCCCGCCGCGGACGCGGTCGACGCCATCGAGCGGGATTGCGGGCTGCCCGTGGTGGCGAGCGATCCGGCCGATTTCTGGGCAGCGTTCTCCGGCCTCGGGCTGCGGCTGAAGATCGACGGCTTCGGGCAGCTTCTTGCCGGGCTGGATACCGCCTGACCGCGCCGGCGCCGCCGAACGGGAGGTCCTGGCCGCGTGGCCCGGAAATCCTGCATGGCTGAAACGGGGACGAATTCCCCGTGACGCTTGAGCGATATCGGCTTGCGCCGAAGCCCCGAGGCTGCCAGCCTTGGCGCTGGCGTCCTGGCCCGCGGGTCGGGGCCGGAAAACCATCGACCGCCACTCACAGGGAGCGAATTCACATGGAGCAGATCGGACTCGGCCTCGCCCGGACCGCACTCGTTGCGGCCGCCGCGCTGGCCGTCGCGGCAGGCGGGGTGCAGGCACAGGACTATTCCGGCCGCACCCTCAAGATCGTCATCCCCTACGGGCCGGGCGGCACCTACGACAAGTACGGCGCCACCTTTGCCGACCATCTCGGGAAGTTCATTCCGGGCCAGCCCAACATCATCCTGCAGCACATGCCGGGTGCGGGCGGGGCCAAGGCCATGAACTGGGCATACAACGCCATGCCCAAGGACGGCTTCAACATGATCGTCCCGCTCGACAACTCGGTCGTCAACCAGCTCATGCGGCCCAAGAAGATGCGCTACGACGCGCGCAACTACACCTGGATCGGCTCGTCCAACCAGACGAACATCGTCATGGTCGTGCGCACCGACACGGGGGTGAAGAGCTGGAAGGACATGCAGACTATCCCGATCATTGCCTCGACCAGCGGCAAGAACTCCATCGGCTACATCATCCCCAAGCTCGCCGCCGAACTGCTCGGCCTCAAGATCAAGATCGTCACCGGCTACAAGGGCTCCTCGCGTTCGATCCTCGCGATGGAGCAGGGCGAGAGCAGCTCCGCTTCGTTCAACTGGCTCGCCTGGAGCTCCAAGGTCCCGCAATGGTTCACCGGCGACAAGCCGTTCGCCAAGCCGGTGCTGCAGGTCGGCATCTTCCGCGACCCCGACCTTCCGGCCGACGTGCCGATGCTGGGCGATCTGGTCAGCGATCCGATGGACAAGGCCGTGGTCCGGTTCATCGCCGTCGCCGGCCTCCTCGGCCGCGGCCTCGCGCTGCCGCCGGGCGTGCCGAAATCGGCAGTCGCCACGCTGCGCGCCGCCTACGACAAGATGAATGCCGATTCCGCGTTCGCCACCACGCTCGAGAAGCGCCGCCTGCGCCTGATGGCCTCCAGCGGCGCAAGAATCCAGGATGTCGTCAATCAGGCGCTGGCAGAGGCCTCGCCCGCGGTGGTCGCCCGCGCGAGCAAGCTGGTTTTCGGCAGGTAGACCTGACCCGACTCCGACCGGGCCGGGCGGGGGGAGACTCCCGCCCGGTTTCCATGCGGCCGCCGCGCGAGCCGACACACGAGCTGTCCGCGCTTAAGCGAGTCGTTGGCAGCCTGAGGGTTGTGTACCGCGAATCGTCATCTCATTGTGCGTGTTGTCCAGGACGAAATCTTCGCAACGCCTGAGCAACTCTTCGGCTGAACATCGGTCAGGCCCCTTTAGCGCGCACTCCCAAACCGTTAACACTCGCCATCCCCGATCTTTGAGAGACTTGAAGGCATTCCGGTCTCGCTCCCGGGTTTTCCCGATCTTCTCGCGCCAGAACGCCTTTCGCGTTGCCGGCCACACGAACATTCGGCAATCATGCCCGTGCCAGAAGCAACCGTGTACGAAAATTACCGCGCGATGCTTCGGGAATATCAAGTCCGGTCGTCCGGGCAGGTCCTTGCGGTGTAGACGAAAGCGCAGCCCGCGGGCGTGGAGTCCCCGCCGGATAGTCATCTCCGGCTTCGTATCGCGCCCCCGGATACGCGACATGTTGAAGCGACGCTGATCTTCCCTGAGAACGTCTGGCATGGCGGTGGCGATCACTCCTCGTCCCTGGCCGGCGCAGCAAGGACGATTTCGTCGCCGAACATCGTTTGGTCGGGGACGATCGTCACACCGTTGGGCGTAACCCCGGCTGGAAGCGCCGCGAAGGCTCCGATTATCGAGTGTCCGTATTCCCGAAGCCCATACGAAATCCGCATCTTCGCGCCATCTCCTGTTGCATCGTAAACCCGCGCGATTCGGTATGGTGAGTCGCCATGCGTCATCTCACGCAGTTCGCTGAGCGGCAGATGAAGCTCGCGGCCAAAAGCCCCCGCCGTGGTCTTGACCTCCAGCTTCTCCCGGGAACCGTCGCGTTCAATGCGAAAGTCATAGGGTTCGATGGCGTTGATGTCCGACGCCCACACATAGTCCGTGATTTCCTTCGCCGCGAGGCCCTTCCGAAGATGAAAATCGACCAGGGTTTCACCGAACCGGCCGATTTCTTCCGCTACACGTCTTGCCTTCCGTAAATCCTCAAGAGACAGTCTCGCCGGTCGCGGACGGCGGAGCAGCCGGTCTACCGCCGACGCTTGACCCGCCGCGGCTTCGGCGAGGTCTTCGTCGCGGACCAGTAACCACACCGGGTGCGATGGCGGCACCGGCGGCTTCTCACAAAGTTGACGGAGAATACCGGCCTCAAGCGCCATCATGCGGCGAGTGCTCAGAACGCTCTCCAGCCCTTGGAACAGCGCCCAGTCCTCCGGCGCGGTCTTCGAGACCAGAACGAGGGTCACGGTATCCGGCGCCAACTCTCCTTCCAGCCCGAACAGAGCGATATCACCGGGCTCAAGTATGTTGAACTGCCCGGGCCTGTCGTCCGGGTTGTAGATAAACTCACCGTCCAGGCGCCAGTTCTTGTAGCTTGCGCCCTTGATGATCTTGCGTTGCAGGTTGACCGGCTCCGCTGCGGCCGGTCCGGCGATCCAGAGATCGACACCCAGCTTGTTCTGGCGTTCCCGGATAACGGTTTCGAGCACGGGGTAGAGCTGATCCAAAAACACATCAGCGCTCAGGTTGATGGCTTTCTGGTTGCCCGCATTGCGATTCCTGAAATGCCACTCGAAGAATGTAAGGTCCGACGCGGTCAGGCGCTTGAGCGCGAGCTTGTCCGTCATCCGGGCTACCGCAAGGGTTCGGCTATTTCTTTCGCGAGAGCTTTCGCCAGGAGCGGCGGGACCGCATTTCCTATCTGCCGGAAGGCCGGGTTCATGGTACCGCAGAATCTGAAGCCGTCCGGAAAGGATTGCAGACGCGCGGCCTCGCGGACAGAGATCGTCCGCGCCTGCGGGCTGTCGTAATGGATGTGGCTGTACCCGTCCTTGCCAAGGTGGGCCATCAGCGTTCGGGCCGGCTGATCCGGCCACATCTTACGCCATTTGTTCGGAAATTTGCCGACATCGTATGGCGGCACGATCTCCCGCTTCAACTCCTCGTATGCGGCCGCGCCCTCGTAAAGATAATTTCCGGCCCGTCGTTCTTCGGCAAGGCGCTCCTCAAACATATCGTGAGCATGCCGGTAGGCCTGTGGGTACTGATCGCCTTGATCCATGCGGGCGAACAGCGCGAAATCCCGCGGCAGATAGCGGATCACATGATCGTAGAGAACGTCGCGCGCCTCGAAACCCTTCCAGGTCTTCATCAGCTTCGCATACCCGGATACCGGGCGCTGGGAGTCATAGGGCAACGGCGAATCGAAACGGCGCGCCCCGCGCCGCAGCCTGCCGGCCCGGGTCTCCGCGCGGGCGTCGAGGAATGGCAAATCGCAGATCGCTTCCTCTACCGTTACCGCCAGCGGCAGACCTTCTTCCGGTTCCGGCGGATCGACATAGTCGTGCGCGCCGCCGAACAGGTCATGTTGACGGAGCATCTTCAAGGCGACAGCCCTTGATCCTTCGTAGCCGAGTGGCAACTCCGTCCAGTGCGTCGGTTCAGGGAAGCGAACCTTGTTGGCGATCTCCCGCCGGTAGCCTATCAGGAACATCCGTTCCCGCATCTGCGGCACGCCGTAGAGCGATGCGTTCAGCAACGTGTATGCGCAAATGTACCCCTTGTTCCCCAGAATCTCGCATGTCTCCTCGGCGATGTTCTGACCTCCGTGGTTCAGGACATCGGGGACGTTCTCCATCAATACGGCGAGTGGCCGACAGGTCTCGACATAGCGCAACCACTCCAGAAACAGCCGCGCGCGCGGGTCATGCAAGAAGGCCTGTGGATGATCGTCAATCTCCCGCAGCTTCGAGCGGCCAACGCGGGCGAATGCCTGGCAGGGCGGGCCACCCACTATGACATCGAAGGCGTCGACGACAGGGCCAAGATCGAGACTCTTTGCAAAGTCCTCCGGTGGGGTCAGAACGTCTCGCGCCTTGCTGTGCTCCTCCGCGCCGTCATGGAAGTTGACGCCATGGGAACGGGCCGCATCCGGATCGTTCTCGATCGCCGCTACGATGGTGAAGCCTGCTGCATGGAAGCCGAGGGAGAGTCCCCCGCATCCTGCAAACAGATCCAGTACGCGCGGCCGCTCCCCTTTACGCAGACGCTCGATCTTCCGCCTGACGGCCCTATCAGCCATGGCCGCATGCGTGCCGACAGGCTCCTGCCAGCCTCGGCCCGGAATAATTTGGACGCCATCCGTGTGTTCGCCGTCGATGCGCACTCGTTTCCTCTTACAAAAGGGCCATATATTGATCTCGTGATGAGATCAATACTATATGCGCCATCATCGGAAGTTCTTTTCATGCCCTGGGGGTAAACCAACCGGCTTCCCGGAAATGCGCCGCACGGGTCGGGCTCCAAGATGTGTGTTCTTTATTTGTTCAATTTAGCGGACCCGACGCACACACGCAACACACGCAAAGGCTTACCTGCCGATCCTTGAAAGTCATCCGGCGGCGGGCGATCGGGTCGCGGCCATCAAGGCGCGGCCGTCCTGCCAGGCCGCATGTTCAGCCTCGGGAAGCCGGTCCCCGGCGCGCCGCCTGAAAAGTCGGAGTCAGAACCCGCCGGAAGCGGCCCAGATCAGGCGCAGCGCGAGCACGGTCAGGATGGCCTGGAAGGCGATGCGGAAGGCGCGCTCCGGGATCCGGTCGAGCGCGATGCGGGCGAGCCAGGCGCCGACGACCGAGGTTGCGATCATTGCGGCCATCAGGGGCGCATAACTGCCGAAGCCGACGCCGAGCACGCCGAAGGCCGCAAGCTTGGCGACATGGACGATGCACATCAGCCCGCTGACCGTCGCGATGTGGTTGCGCCGGTCGGGCGCCACCGCGGCGATGAAGGTCGCGAGCAGCGTGCCCGTCGCGCTGATGAACACGCCGAGGAAGGTGACCACGAACCCGACGAAGACGAAGCGGCCGCGCTCCGGGCCGAAGCGGGCGAGCCGCGGCGCCCAGGCCAGCACCAGGATGCTGACGCCGAGGATGATCTGGAGCGTGCTCTGCGGCAGGCCGATGAAGATCCGCCCGCCGAGCGCAGCGCCGGCCGCGCAGCCCAGCATGAACGGCGCGACGATGCCGCGCATCAGATAGCGCCAGCGCGAGGCGACGATCGAGAAGCTGCCGCCAAGCTGGACGATGGTGTGGATCGGGATGAGTAGCGCCGGCGGGAAGACGAAGGCCATGATCGCCAGCAGGATCAGCCCGCCCGCCGTCCCGGAGACCGCCGCGATGAAGGTCGTCAGCAGCGCGGCGACCGACAACCCGGCGAAGACCCACGGCCCGATCCCCGCCATGCCCAGAAACGCGATGTCCGAGCCGTCCATGCCCATCCGCTTCGCCGACGCTCCCTGTTGCGGTCGGCCGGTTGCGGCCGGCGGCCGCGGC
The DNA here is from genome assembly GCA_965202905.1 of Alphaproteobacteria bacterium. Taxonomy (GTDB): domain Bacteria; phylum Pseudomonadota; class Alphaproteobacteria; order MPNO01; family MPNO01; genus CAYFYS01. Next base: position 3,444,724 of record OZ241868.1, read on the forward strand.
GCGGGCCGGATGCTATCCGAGGCCGAGCAGGCGAAGCGCGGCGGCGCACACCGGATGGCCGGGCTCGGCGAGCGTGTCGAGCACGGTGAAATGATCGAGCCCGTCGGGCACGATGACCTCGGCGGTCACCCCGTGAGCGCCCCAGGCATCGGCGAAGGACTGGGCCTGGCGGACGAATTCGTCGGATTCGGCGCCGCCGGCGACGACCACCATCGGCGCCCTGGTCGGCGGGACGGCGAAGGCCGGGCTGAGCGCGCGCGCCTCCGCCGCGTCCATGCGGACGGCGTCGTTGAGCGGGGTGAGCCGGACCGGCTCCAGATCGTAGATGCCGCTGATCGGCAGCCCGGCCGCGACGAGGCCCGCCGGCAGGCCGTCGCCGAACGCCGGCCAGTCGGTCGCCATCATCATCGCCGTCAGGTGGCCGCCGGCAGAATGGCCGCAGACCACGATCCGGTTGCGGTCGATGCCGAACCGCCGCGCCTCGCGCCACAGGAAGGCCATCGCCCGGCGCACCTGATCGGTCAACTCGGTCAGGCTGACCGCGGGGCAGAGCGTATACTCGATGTTGGCGAACGCGGCGCCGGCCGGAACGATCCGCCCGGCGAGGAAGGCGAACGGCTCCTTGTCGTTCCATTGCCAATAGCCGCCGTGGATGTAGGCGAGCAGCGGCGCGTCGTCGCCTTGGGGGTCGCCTTGGGGAAGGAACAGGTCGAGCCGCTCGCGCGGGCTGACGCCGTAGGCGAGGTCGAGCTCGGCGCGCCCGGATTCGGCGACGAACGCGTCGGTCCGCCTCGCCTGCTCCTGCCGGTGCGCCTCGCGGATATCGGCCGCGACCATCGCGCGGTTGTTGTACTGCGCATACAGCGCTTCGGCGTCGTAGCCCCGGTAGACCGCCTCGCCCATCTGTCCCGCCTTTCGACCTCGTTCCATCCGGCCTCGCCCGAGGCCATAATGCCAACCGCCCGGCGGGGCCGCAAAGAATTCGCGGGCCGGGGCGCGGGCGCTTTGGGGCGCGCTTTGGGGAAGGAACGCCGATGATCAATCTGAAGGATATCCGATACGTCCGGATGGCGACGCGCGACCTCGACTCCGCAGTCAAGTTCGCGACCGACATGGTCGGCCTGCAGCTCGTCGCGCGGGAGGGCAAGGCCGCCTATTTCCGCAGCGACGTCGCCGAAATACGGGGCGATGCGCGTGACCACACGCTGGTCTATTTCGAGGGCGACCCGGCCGATCAGACGGTCGGCTTCGACCTCTTGGATCCCAACGATCTCGAAGCCGTCGCCGCCGAGCTGGAAAAGGCCGGCCGTCCCGTGCGCCACGGCACGCGCGAGGAATGCGAGCTGCGCCGCACCCGGGACATGATCGCGACCGTCGATCCGTCGGGCAACAAGATCGAGATCGTCGCCCGGCCCTATCACAGCGGCGTGCGCTATTTCCCAAGCCGCGATGCGGGCATCACCCATTTCAGCCACATCGGGCTCTACAGCACCGACTCCGAGCGCGACGAGGCGTTCTGGACGCGGGTCTGCAACGCCCGGGTCTCGGATTGGCTAGGCGAATCGCCGTTCCTGCGGATCGACACCGTCCACCATTCGGTGGTGCTGTTCCCGACGAACCACGGCGGGATCGAACACATCAATCATCAGGTCGAAGATATCGACGACGTGATGAAGGCCTATTACTGGCTGCGCGAGCAGGGTATCCGCATTATCTGGGGTCCGGGCCGTCACCCGATTTCGACCGCGATCATGGTCTATTTCGAGGGGCCCGACGGGATGATCTTCGAGTATTCCTGCGGGGTGAAGCACATCATGCCCGATCAGGAGGCGATCTATAGGCCCCGTCAGTTCGGCCGGGACAGGTTCAACGGCTGCATGTGGGGCTCCACCCGCACGTTGCCGGAATCGCGAACCGAAGCGCTCGACCTCGGCGCGGCCGCCGCCGGCGCGGCGGCGTAGCCGGGGGTCGGTCCCGGGCCGCCGCGCCATCAATCAGAATCATGCTCAGAGTCATGCAATGAGGCGGGCGGAGTCCCAGTGGTTCGAATCTTTCGATTCGAACCACTGGTTTTTATGTTGATGGATCAACTTACCGAGACGTTTGAATGCGTTATGGTCGCCAGATCGTCATCGGCCGGGGGATTCAAATGTCTCGGTTGATCCACTAGTTGACCCTGTAGATGCCGTTCTTCGCCCAGTCGTCGTAGAACGACCAGTAGGACTCCGAGACCCTCTTCATCCAGTCGTCGCCTTTCGCGGCCCGGGTAGTGGCCTTCCCGGCCGTCCAGGCGCGCGCCAATTCGGTGACCTTGGCCTTGATCGAGGGGTCGAGCTCGATCCACTCGTTGCGGCCGGCCCGGAGCTCTTTCATCGCCGCCAGGTCCTGCATGCCCAGGCCCATGAAGCTGTCCATGGCCGCGAGCCTGCCGGCATCGATCATGCGGGACTTCACCTTGGCCGACAGCTTGTTCCAGTCCGCCATGCGCAGCACGACCTCGTTGGCGTGTGTCGGCTGGTGGACGCCGGGGAAGATGATGTATTTGGCGATCTTGTGATAGCCGAGCTTCAGGTTGGTCGCGGGCGTGATGAACTCGGCGGCGTCGATCACGCCGCGCTCCAGGGCGGTGTAGATGTCGCCGGGGGCCAGCACGGTCGGCGAGGCGCCGAGCTGCTTGAGGATGTCCGCCCACGCCCCGGTGGTCCGGATTTTCATACCCTTGAGATCGTCCAGGCCCGAGATCTTGCGGCGCGAATGCAGGAAGACCTCGGTTGGTCCGAAGCCGGTGATGACCGGGTACATGTTCATGGTCTCGCGCCGGTGGGCGCGCCACAAATCGCCGCCCTCGCCGTAATAGATCCAGTGGAACCAAGCCTCGCTGCTCATGCCGCCCGCAAGCCCGGCGAAGATCGCGTTAACCGGGTCGTTATTGGCCGCGAACGCCGGGAAGCAGTAGCACATGTCCGCGGTGCCCTTGGCGACCGCCTTCCAGGCATCGAACGGCCCGGCGAGCACGCCGACGCTGAAGCCCCTGATCTTGACCTGCCCGTCTGTCAGATCGTGAACCCGGTCGATGAAGGGCTTGTGATAGGTGTTCCACGTCCCCGAGCCGACCGGCACGTAAGAGGTCAGCTTGAACGTTTTCTGCGCGTCGGCGACCGATGGCGTCAGCGCGGCGGCGAGGCCCAGGGCAAGCGCCCCGGCGCCCCCCATCAACAAGCGGCGCGACCGCGCACGGGTATCGTTACGCAACGAGTGTGCAATCATAATCATATTGTACCTCCAAACGATTCGGCCCGAGACGGGCACTGCATTACATCCGCCCGCCCGCCCGCGCGCAAGCACGCTTGACGGCGGATCGGGAATTGCCGGAAATTTGCGCCCGGGCGCGGGCGCGCCGCTGGCGAAATGCAGCATCATCGCGCCAGGACGATCTCGCGACGATGAGGATAAGACATGGCCGCTAGTGTTCGAACCGTCCGGCAGGGCACACTAGGCAAACGTGAATTGCGCCTCGTCCAGAAGGATGGCCGTTTCCATGGTCTCGTCGATGGCCAGAAATGTGTCGACGGGACGGACGCCGACGATGTGTGGCAGCGGCTTCATGACGATGCAGGAAAGGCAGATCCGAGGTATTTTGGCTATGCGGGCGCCCGGACCCGGTTCCTGAAGTTCTTCCCCAAAGGATTCCAATCGAAGCGCTTTTCGTGTTTGGAACGAGACTACAAGCTGGAGGCCAAGACAAAGCTGGACGATACCGCGCCCCTGACCGAGGCTCTGAACGGCAGCGGATTCGGAGAAGCGGTTCTCTCGGTGTTCCAGGCAACCAACCTGCTGTCCCCGTTCGAGAAGATAAGGGTCAAGGACGCGCTGCGCGGCCAGGACTCCGACGCCTTCGTTCGAGCCGCGGCCAATTTCACGGATCACCCGGGCGAAGCTGCGCTGCGTGGGCTTGAGGACGTCCTCAAGCTCAAGCCCCACGACTGCGCCAAGTGGACTGTGGCGACCTATCTGCCGTTTCTATGGCGGCCCGAAACGCACATGTATCTGAAGCCCGAAGCGACGAAGGATTTTGCAGCGCGGGTGGGTCACCCATTCGCACGCCTCTACAAGCCGCAGCTCAACTTCGACATCTATTCGTCTCTTCGCGACCTCGTCGAGGAGACCTCGAACGAATTATCGGACCTCGCCCCGCACGACCGCATCGACATCCAGAGCTTTATCTGGGTTGTCAGCAAATATCGGGAGGACTGGGCTGTCGGCGCCTGTCCGGAGGACGGTGACGACATCCAGCCGTGAGCCCGGATCACTGGCAACTGACATCCCGATGTCCCGCGGCAACTCGTCTAGCCAGGGACCGGCGGCCTGCCGGCCGCTCGGGTAGCCCGGCCCGTGCGATCCTGCATTCCCGTTGCGGCGGCTCAGCCGCGGACGATGTATTCCCTCAGCGCGTCGGCCTCGGCGACGATGCCCTCGATACGGCTCTTGACCACATCGCCGATGCTGACGATGCCGGCCAGCGCGCCGTCCTCGATCACCGGCAGGTGGCGGAAACGGCGGTCGGTCATCAGCGCCATGATCTCGCGGTCGGTGTCGCCGGGCGCGCACGTCATCACCGGGCTGGCCATGCAGTCCGACAGCGTGCAGTCCAGGAAGGCGGCGCCGCGTTCGGCGAGCCCGCTGACCACGTCGCGCTCGGAAACGATGCCCAGCAGGTTGCGCCCGTCATCGGAGACCACCAGCGCGCCGATACGGCGTTCGCTGAGCGCCGCGACCGCCTCCGCCACGGTGGTGTCGGGCTTCGCCGTGGCGACGGCGCGGCCCTTGGAACGGAGTATGCCGGCAACGTCCATCGCCGCCGCCTAATCGCCGGAGCCGTCGGCGATCAGATCCGCGTCATCGCGGGTCCAGCTATGGGTCCGCCCGCAGGACGGGCAAACGAAGGAATGCTCCTCGTCCTTGTCCAGAGCCTCGAGCGCCGACCAGTCGAGGTTGAGTCCGGTATAGACCTGCCGTCCGGAGTCGGGGCACGTCACCATCACCCGCGCCATATCCCAAACTCCACATATGTCCATCGTCCCAGCCATTGCGATACTGGCGGGATCGAATCCGGCGGTCAAGCGTCTCCGCCCGACCGCCCGTGACATCGCGAGGCGCGTCGTGTTCAATGGGCGCAAGGCGGATGCCGGAACCCGGCTGGGCGGGGAGGCGCCGGAAATGACGCTCAACGAAGCTGACAGGACCGCGATCGAGAGGCCGCTGGCGTCGGGCCGGACGGCCGGTCGAGGGCGCCGGGCCGGCCCCGGTCGAAACCTTCGGGCCCGGCGCGGGGATCTGCCGGCCGTCGCGGTCGGTCTTCTGCGAGGCCGTCCGGGGCTCGACCGGGAGGCGTGAGCATGGCCGGGCGCATCGCCCTGACGACAGCGGACGCTCACACGCTGGAGGCTTGGTATGGCGACGCCGGCGCGGGCGCGATCGGCGGGATCGTGATCCTGCAGGCGATCTACGGGCTGACCGCCCATCTGGGCGAGGTCTGCGATCTCTACGCGAAAAGCCGGATCTCGGCGATCGCGCCGGCGCTCTACGACCGATCGGGGCGGGACATCGTCTTTAACTATGACGCCGCCGGGCGCGCGGCTGGGATGGTGCAGCGCGAGACCTTGGCCCGCGAGACGGTCCTGGCCGATGTCTCGGCGGCGCTGGACCGGCTGCGGCCGGCGGGGCCGGTCGCGGTCCAGGGCTTCTGCACCGGCGGGAGCTGGGCCTGGGAGGCGGCGGCCGCGCTCGCGCTCGACGCGGCGGTGATCTATTACGGCTCGGACGTCTGGGAGGCGCGCGGCTTGACGCCGCGCTGCCCGACCATCCTGCACTACGGCGACCGGGATGCGATCGTCCCCATCGAACGGGTCCGGGAGATCGCGGCCGGCCATCCCGAACACCCGCTGCACGTCTATCCCGGCGTGGACCATGCCTTTTTCAATCCGGAACAGGCGGGCTACGACGAGGAGGCGGCCGCGCTCGCCCATTCCCACACGCTCGCCTTCCTCGAAGCCCGTTTCGGCTGAGACCTTGGGGGCGCCCGCCATCGGGACGGCGCGCCCTGAACCTGCCTCGGGATTCGCGCGGCCCGAAATCCGCGCGGCCCGAAATCCGCACGGCCCGAGATCCACACGGCCAAGGCGGCTCAGCCGGGCTGCGACTCCAGCACCTTGACGCGGTTTTTCGCCGGCTCGTAGCGGTAGCGCAGCGTCTTGTCGAGATCGCAGCCGGTCACCCGGACCAAGCGGGTCTCCAGCGGCCGGCCGAGCGAGTGGATCGCGCCTTCGTTGTAGACATTGGCTTCGCCGCAACGCAGCACATAGGCGCGTTCGGGCTCGAGCGCAGCGTAGCCTTGCTTCGCGCCGTCGTCGAGCCGCTTCCACTCGGTCATCTCGACATGGTTCATCGCCATGCCGTAGACCGCCCAGGACGGCCCGTGGCAGTGCGGCGTGTTGTCGGACGGACCGCGTTGGTATGGGCCATCACGCGGAACCCGTGTTCGGGGTCGACGTAGAGCGTCTCCGCGCCCGAGGGTTTGTCGGGCCCCAGATGGGCGGCGACGAAGTCCGCATCGACTAGAAGGCTTTCCAGGCGCCGCGCCACGACCTCGCGCCCGGCAGGTCCCGGGTCCTGCGACAGCGCGGCCGCCGCATCGGTACAGAACCGTTCCAGCGTGTATCCCATGGATCGGGCCTCCCGCCGACGCGCCGATCGACGCTCTGTAATCAGTCTGTAATCAGTGGTCCGATCAGTGACGCTGGACCGGGCCGGGCGGCGGCAGGCACTCTTCCAGGATCGAGATCATCAGGGCGTAGGAGACCTCGCCCTCCTCCTCGTCGCGGTGGACGACCCCCAGGAACTCGCCGTTGACCTCGACCTCGACCACGCCGCGGAGATCGTTCGACCGAACGACCGAGATTCCGGCGTTATCGAACGTCTGTCGCAAATATTGCTGAATGCGCCAAGTTTCGGTGGGCGTCATCTTTGGCTCCGGTTTCTCGAAGTTTCGTTGGGTTGCATATGCGACGAACAGGCCGGCTTGGGCAAGCACCGCATCGCCGCACCCCATCGGCGTCCCGAACGGGCGTCGAACCCTCTTCAATCGCCGGCCAGGGCGGCAAAGACGGGTCAGGGTTTCCCGGTCTCGGCCGAGGGCTTGTAGGTCGCCTCGACGGCCGGCCTTGCTATCATCCGGCCATGCCAGTCCGCGACTCTCGGATGACCGTCGAGAAGCTCCGGCCGCGTGCGCAGGAAACCGTCCAGATAGGGCAGCAGCGCGATGTCGGCCAGCGTGAACATGTCGCCCGCAAGGTAGGGGCCGTCCGCCAACGCCTGCTCGCAGCGCTTGTAGAGGTAGTCCATCACCGCGGCGGAGGCTCGAAATTCCTTCTCGTCGAAGCCTCCCGATCTCAGCGCCCGCATCTTGTCGCGGTGATCGACGATCGGCGTGCCGTCGATCATCGCCTCGAATTCGTCCTCGCGCATCGCGGCCAGCGCCTCAGTCTTGATGCGCGTCCAGGTCGGCACGCGGATCGCCGGCAGGCCGTATTCGTCGGCCATCTTGGCAAAGACCCGCATACGGGCCCGCGCGCGGGGATCCTTGGGCGTGAGGGGCGGATCGGGGAAGACCTCGTCGAGATATTCGTTGATCACGCCGGATTCGGCGATCGGGTGGCCGTCATGGACGAGCGTCGGCACGACCCCGGCGGGGTTGAGGGAGAGATATTCGGGCCGGTGGTGCTCGAAGTCCGGGATGCTGACGAAGCGGCTCTCGTAGTCGAGGCCCTTCTCCCTCAGGCAATGCCGGGATTTCTTGGAACAGCTCGTCAAGCCGGCGTGATAGAGCTCCAGCATCGATGTCTCCCTGCGGGTACGCATCGGCCGACCACCCGGACCCAAGGACCGCCCGGCATCGGCCCGGCTCGAAACGTCGCGTTCCCGCGGCCGGCCGCGGGATGGGCGGGGCTTGCCGCCGGTTCGGTCACACTACGCGATCGCTGCACCGCGCGGCAACACGCGATCCCTGCGCCGCGCGGCCGACCCGCAACCGGGACGGGACCGCCGTCGCTTCGCGCGAAGCCGGACTGCCGGATTAACGCACCGCGGGATCCGGTCAATTCATCCACAGGCCGCCGGTCACGTTGACCGCCTGGCCGGTCAGGAAGGCGGCCACGCCGGCGATGTCCTCGGGCTGTCCTGCGCGGCCCAAAGGAATTCGAGATCTGCCGTTCCGCCGCGGTCGGGTTGCCGGTCACGCGGTCGCGCATGTCGAGCTCCTCTCGCATCCGTGTGTTCATGATCGTGCCGGGGCATATCGCGTTCGCGGTCACGCCGGAGGCGGCGACTTCCAACGCCAGAGTCCTGGTGAAGGCGAGGACGGCCGCCTTGCTCGCGCAATAGCCGCCATAGTTCGGCGCGCCGGACTTCGCGAACCAGGACGAGATATTGATGACCCGCCCGTACCCGCGCGCGACCATTCCCGGCACCACCGCCTGGCAGCAATGGAAAGGGCCGTCGACATTGACACGAAACTGCGCCGACCAGTCCTCATAGGACATCTCGCTCAGGCTGCCGACCCGGGCGATCCCGGCGTTGTTGACCAGCACGTCGATCTCGCCGGCCGCGCGCCGGAGTTCCCGCGTTGCGGCGGCGATTCCTTCGGGGTCGGTCACATCGGCGGTGAGCGGGACGGCTTTGCCGGACGCCTGACCGATCAGCCGCGCGGTCTCCCCGGCGGTGTCCCGCTCGCGATCCAGCACACCCACGGTGCAGCCTGCCTGCGCCATCCGCAAGGCGACGGCGCGCCCGATGCCGCCCCCCGACCCGGTGACCAGGGCGACTTTGGCTTTTGTCTGCCGGCTCATCCGACCCCCGTTCCGACCCCCGTGGCTGGAAACGCGGCCGGTTACGCGTCGTCCGGCGGTCGCCTGTCCAGCCGCCGCCGTACGCTGTCCCGTCGTCCGCGCTCGCCCCGGAGCCTTGGCCGAGGTCGCAAGGGCCGGGGTAGCAAGAGGTGAAGGCCGGACACTGAGCGGTCCGACAAAAGTGTCTGACGCCAAGCGGGTCGGCGCCGGGCTACCGCCGGACTCGTCGAAAGGATTGGTGGAGCCAGGGGGAGTCGAACCCCCGACCTCTTGAATGCCATTCAAGCGCTCTCCCAACTGAGCTATGGCCCCGGATCCTGTGTCTTGCTCTCGCTCTCCCCGGACATCCGGCCGGTCTTCCGGATCTAGCGGTCCACGCCGCCGCCGTCGACGCCTTCAATGACCTCGGACATGTCGCCGCCGCCCCCGCCGATCTCGGGAGCATCCTCGATGACATCCTCGTCGTCGTCGGTCGCGGCGGCTTTCAGACTCACATCGCCTTCGGCCTCCTCGGCAGCGTCGTCGACATCCGCATCGACGACGGCCACGTCATCGGTGTCCGCAGCCACCGGGACCGGAGCCTTTGCCTCCTGAACCGCCGCGGCCGCCGCACGGCCTCGGCGCGGGCGCAGCATGGCCAGCGGGTCGAACGTCGCGCCGCAACCCGGGCAAACGATCGGGTCGCGCCGGAGATCATAGAACCGCGCGCCGCAGCCGTGGCAGGCACGCTTCAGTCCCCATTGGGGCTTCGCCACAGTCTTCTCCGTCCCTCTGATGGAGCGAGCCATTGCCACGAAGCCGCGGCTGTGTCAAAGTCAAATTCGAGGGTGTCGCGATCGCCGCCCGCGCTTTTGCCGTCGGGCCGCGTTGTGGTAAACTAGGCCTGCCGGCCGAGGCCACGACGGACCCGAACGCGGACACATGGCGATATTCGATTCCGGGACCGCGGAAACGATCACCGGAACAATGCGGGTTCCTGGCGACAAGTCCATTTCCCACAGGGCGCTGGTCGTGGGCGCGCTGGCTGTCGGCCGGACAAGCGTGACCGGACTGCTCGAAAGCGAGGATGTGCTGGCGACCGCAACAGCCCTGCGCGCGCTCGGCGCCGGGATCGAGCGCGGCGCCGACGGGACCTGGACGGTCACCGGGCGCGGCGTGGGCGGGTTGGCGGAGCCGGATACGGTGCTCGATCTCGGCAATTCGGGCACCGCGGCGCGGCTGATCATGGGCGCGGCCGCGAGCCACCCGATCACCTGTTTCCTGACCGGCGACGCCTCGCTGCGCCGCCGGCCGATGAAGCGCATCGCCGATCCGGTCCGCATGATGGGCGCGGAGGTCATCGCCCGGGACGGCGAGTTGATGCCGCTGGCGGTCATCGGCCCCGAGGAGACGATGCCGATCACCTATGAGCTACCCGTTCCCTCCGCCCAGGTGAAGTCGGCCGTCCTGCTCGCCGGCCTCAACGCGCCGGGCCGCACGACGGTGATCGAGCCCCGTCCGAGCCGCGATCATACCGAGCTGATGCTCCGCCATTTCGGCGTCGCGCTGGACATCGAGGAGGACGGCGGCGGCGGCCGCACAATCGCGCTCACCGGCTATCCGGAAATCGAGGGACGGCCGGTCGTCGTGCCCGGCGATCCGTCCTCGGCCGCCTTTCCCGGCGTGGCGGCGCTGCTGCGCCCCGGAGCGCGGGTGCGGATCCCGGGCGTCGGTCTCAACCCGTCCAGGACCGGGCTGCTCGACTGTCTGGCCGAGATGGGGGCGCAGATCGACATCCGCGGCCGGCGCATCGAGGCGGGCGAGCCGGTGGGCGACCTCACCTTCCACGGCGGCGAGCCGGCGGCGCTGCGCGGCATCGATGTGCCAGCCGACCGCGCGCCGCGCATGATCGACGAGTATCCGATCCTGGCGGTGGCCGCCGCCATGGCGTCGGGGACGACACGCATGCACGGCCTGGCCGAATTGCGGGTCAAGGAAAGCGACCGGCTGGCGGCGATCGCGACGGGGATCGGCGCGGCGGGGATCGAGGCCAGGATCGAGAACGACAGCCTGATCGTGGTCGGGCGCGGCGGCCCGGCGCCGGGCGGCGGCCATGTCGATGGCGCGCTCGACCACCGGATCGCGATGGCGTTTCTGGTGCTGGGGCTCGCCGCCGAGCGGCCGATGACGGTGGCGGGCGCGGAGACCATCGAAACCAGCTTCCCCGGATTCGCGGCGGCGATGAACAGGCTCGGCGCGCGGATCGCGGAGATCGACGAGGATGGCTGATCCGGTCACGGTGATAGCGATCGACGGCCCGGCGGCCAGCGGCAAGGGGACGATCGCCAGGCGTCTGGCTGGCCATTTCGGTTACGCCCACCTCGACACCGGGCTGCTCTACCGGGCGGTCGCCAGGCGATTGATCGATGCCGGCGGCGACCCCGCGGATGCGGCGCTTGCCGAGCGGGCGGCCGCCGGCATCGGCGCGGCCGACCTGGCGGCGGAGGGGCTGCGCACCGAAGATGTCGCCGCCGCGGCGGGCGTGGTCGCCGCCCATCCGGGCGTGCGCAGCGCTCTGGTCGCCTTCCAGCGGGCGTTTGCCGCCGCGCCGGCCGGGGGCCGGCGCGGCGCGGTGCTCGACGGCCGCGACATCGGCAGCGTCATATGCCCTGACGCCGACCACAAGGTCTTCGTCGAGGCCAGCCTCGCGGTGCGCGCCGAACGGCGCCGACGCGAGTTGCAGGACAGGGGGCTTGAGGGTATATATTCCCGCGTTCTGCGGGACATGGAAGTGCGCGATGCTCGGGACCGCACCCGAAGCACCGCGCCGCTGGCGCCGGCCGGGGATGCGTTTGTGCTCGACACCTCGGCGATGAATGCGGACGAAGCGTTCGAGGCGGTGCTAGCGTTCATCGTCGCGCAGGCGACGCCCGAAAAGTAGTGCCGCCCGGACGTCACGCTCAGCGATGACCGTCCCGTGGCCGGCCGCTTTTGGGAGCGGCGCGTTGTGCAAACGAGGGTTGGTCGGAGCAAGGAACACCGATGTCGAATGAAATCGCCACTGAGGGCCTGGTGGCAGAGGCGGCCATGGAAAACTTCGCGAACCTGCTGGAAGAAAGCTTCGTCGAGGGCGAGATGACCGAGGGATCGGTGGTCAAGGGAACCGTGATCAGCATCGAGAACGATTCCGCGCTGATCGACGTCGGGCTAAAATCCGAGGGCCGCGTGGCGCTGAAGGAATTCAGCACCCCCGGGCTGGACGCCGAGATCAAGGTCGGCGACAGCGTGGACGTTTATCTCGAGCGTATGGAAAACCGCCACGGCGAGGCCGTGCTGTCGCGCGAGCGGGCACGGCGCGAGGAAGCCTGGACGCTGCTCGAACAGGCCTTCAAGGCCAACGATCGGGTCTCGGGCACTATCTTCGGCCGGGTCAAGGGCGGCTTCACGGTCGATCTGTCCGGGGCGGCGGCCTTCCTGCCCGGCAGCCAAGTCGACGTTCGCCCAATGCGCGACGTTTCGCCGCTGATGGGCACGCCGCAACCCTTCCAGATCCTCAAGATGGACCGCCGCCGCGGCAACATCGTGGTCTCGCGCCGCGCGGTGCTGGAAGAATCACGCGCGGAGGCGCGCAACGAACTGCTCGCCAACCTCAAGGAACGCCAGATCCTCGAAGGGATCGTCAAGAACATCACCGACTACGGCGCCTTCGTCGATCTCGGCGGCGTCGACGGCCTGCTGCACGTCACCGACATCGCTTGGCGGCGCATCAATCATCCGACCGAGGCGCTCGGCATCGGCCAGACCGTCAAGGTCCAGGTCATCCGCTACAACCCGGAGACCCAGCGCATCTCGCTCGGCATGAAGCAGCTCGAAGCCGACCCGTGGGACGGGGTCGAGCACAAGTACCCAGTCAGCGCGAAATTTACCGGCCGAGTCAGCAATATCACCGACTACGGCGCCTTCGTGGAGCTTGAACCGGGTGTCGAGGGCCTGGTCCACATCTCCGAGATGAGCTGGACCAAGAAGAACGTCCATCCCGGCAAGATCGTCTCGACCAGCCAGGAGGTCGAGGTGATGGTGCTGGAGGTCGACCCCAACAAACGGCGGATCAGCCTCGGCCTCAAACAGTGCCGCGACAACCCGTGGGATCAGTTCCTGGAGCGATTCCCTGCCGGCTCGGTCATCGAGGGCGAGATCAGGAACATCACCGAGTTCGGCCTGTTCGTCGGGCTCGACGGCGAGATCGACGGCATGGTCCACCTGTCGGACATCGACTGGAACCGCTCGGGCGAAGAAGCCGTCGCGGACTTCAAGAAGGGCGAAATCGTCAAAGCCAAGGTGCTCGACGTCGATTCCGAGAAGGAGCGCATCTCGCTCGGCATCAAGCAGATCGAAGACGACCCCTACGAAGCGGCGATGGGCGAGATCAAGCGAGGCGATGTGGTCACCTGCACGGTCACCCAGGTCACCGACGGCGGGCTGGAAGTGACCGCCGGCAGCGGGCTGCCCGGGTTCATCCGCCGGGCGGAGCTGTCGCGCGACCGGGCCGACCAGCGCCCCGACCGCTTCGCGCCCGGCAATCGGATCGATGCCCGGATCACCAACATCGACCGGCGCGACCGCAGGCTGACCTTGTCGATCAAGGCCCAGGAAGTGGCCGAGGAGAAGCAGGCGATGGCCGAGTTCGGTTCCTCCGATTCCGGCGCCAGCCTGGGAGACATCCTGGGCGCGGCGATTAACCGGGCCAACCGGGAGCGGGCGGCCGCAGAAGAGAGCACGACGCACGCCGTCGAGACCGGGTCCGAGCCGGAAACCGAAGCCGAAGGTGCTGTCGATCCCGAGCCGGAAGCGGCGACCGAGGCCGCGCGGGACGCCGCGCCGGAGCCCGAAGCCGAGCCGGGCGAGGGCGCCGGGCGGAGCTGAGCCGGCCGGCATGATCGCCGGCCAACGGGTCGATCATGTCCATTGAAGCCGACTTCCTGCTCGACCGCAGGCGTCTCAAGAAACGCCTGTCGTGGTGGCGGGCGCTGGCGATCGCGGCGCTGGTGGGCGCGGCGGTCGCCGCCGTCGGCCGGTTCGACGGCTTGTCGCGCGGCACCTATATCGCGCGTTACACGGTCGACGGGATCATCGTCGATGACAAGTCGCGCCGCGAGGCCCTTGCGCAAATCAGCGAGGACGGCGGCGCCGCGGCGCTGATCGTTCATATCGACAGCCCGGGCGGCTCGGTGGTCGGCGGCGAGGCGCTCTACCGCGTGCTGCGCAAGGTCGCGGAGTCCAAACCGGTCGTCGCGGTCATGGGCGAGCTTGCGACCTCGGCAGGCTATATGACCGCGATCGCCGCGGACCGGGTCTACGCCCGCGCCGGCACGATCACCGGCTCGGTGGGCGTGATCATGCAGACGACGGAGATCACCGGCCTGCTGAAAAAGTTGGGGATTTCCGCCGAGGCCATCAAGAGCGGCCCGCTCAAGGCCGCGCCCTCGCCGTTCGAGCCGATGACCGAACCCGTGCGCGCGGCGCTGCGCGAGATGATCGCGGATTCCCACCGGATGTTCCTCGACATGGTGGCTGAGCGGCGCAAGCTCGGCGGCGAGGCGCTGGCCCGTGTCGGCGACGGACGGGTCTATTCCGGGCGCCGCGCTCTGGAGGCCAGGCTGATCGATGCAATCGGCGGCGAGGACGAGGCGGTTGCCTGGTTGGAACAGGAAATGGGCCTCGCCGAGGACCTGCCCGTGCGTGACGTCCAGGGCAGGGAACGGTTCGCCGACATGCTCCGGCGTGCGGCCGCGCTGGGTGAAAAAACGATTTTCTCTGAACGACTTACCCTTGACGGTCTGGTATCGGTCTGGCACCCTTGGTTGCGTTGATGTCTCTTCAAGACGGATGTGCGACACAAGGGTGGCGGCGCGCGACGCGGGAGGGGGGGCCGACCGCCGCACGGACCCCGGGCCTTGCGGCCGCCGGATTCAAAGGACGCGCACGGGGGGCGATCTACGATGACCAAGTCCGAGTTGATCCAGCGCCTGGCGGAACAGAACCCCCATCTGTTTCAGCGCGATGTGGAGCGCATCGTCTCGACCATTTTCGACGAGATCTCCGGCGCGCTTTCGCGCGGCGACCGGGTGGAACTGCGCGGCTTCGGCGCGTTCTCGGTCAAGCCCCGCGCCGCTCGCGTCGGCCGCAACCCGCGGACCGGCGAATCCGTCGAGGTCGAGCGGAAGCGTGTTCCCTTTTTCAAGGCCGGCAAGGACCTGCGCGACCGGCTGAACGCGGGATCCTGATCCGACCCGAGCCGGTCACCCGATCCGCGCGAGGCCGCGGATGAGACTTCTGTCCAGGCTGATCTTCATCCCGGTGGCCGCGGCGGCGATCGTCTTCGCGGTGGCGAACCGGCGGCCGGTCACGATCGATCTGTGGCCGCTGCCCTTCGCGATCGATCCGCCGGTCTATCTGGCCGTGCTGGGCGCGCTTGTGATCGGCGTACTGATCGGCGGCTCGGTGCAGTGGGTCTCCGATACCGGATGGCGGCGCAAGGCGCGGGTCGGCGAGCGCACGGCGACGGCGCTGGCCCGCGAACTGTCGAGCGTCCAGGAGAGATCGGCCCAGCCCGGCGGCCAGACGCCGCAGGCGCTCGCGCTGCCCAGGCTCAGGCTCCGGATGCCCGGGCGTCGCCCGCGCTCACCGGCCCGGTAAGCTGTACCGATGCGCTATTCGTCCGCCGCGGAGGTCGATAGCCGGCTCGATTACCCGAGCATGATCGCGCGGCTGCGCGAGGCCTTCCGCGCGCCGTGCAACGCGCCGCTGCGCCACTGCCATACGGTCGTCCAGTCGGGCGGGACCGAGGCGGCGGTGCTGATCAAGCCCGCCTGGCGCGACGGCGCCCACGGCCCGATCGCGATGAAGATCGTCAACGTATTCCCCGACAACCGCGCCCTTGGCCTGTCCTCGGTTCAGGGTCTGGTGGCGGTGTTCGACGGACGGACCGGCGAGCCTCTCGGGGTCATCGAGGGCCAGGCGCTGACCGTCCGGCGCACCGCGGCCGCCTCGGCGCTGGCCGCGGCGCGGACGCTGCCGGTCGTTGGAACCGGCATGTTGGCGCCCGCCCTTGCCGAGGCCCATGCGGAAGTGCGCGCGATCGCGCGAGTCCTGGTCTGGGGCCGCGACGCGGACAAGGCCGCCGGACTTGCCGGACGCCTCGCCGCGGCCGGGATGAAAGCCGAGCCGGCCCCGGAGCTTGCCGCGGCGGTCAAGGCGGCCGACGTGATCACCTGCGCGACCCTTGCCCGCGATCCGCTGATCCTGGGCGACTGGCTCAGCCCCGGCACGCATGTCGATCTGGTCGGAAGCTTCCGGACCGACATGCGCGAGGCGGACGACCGGGTTCTCCGGCGCGGCCGGATCTTCGTCGACACCCGGCTCGGCGCTCTGGCCGAAGCGGGCGACCTCGTCGAGCCTCTGGCCCGGGGGGTGATCGGCGAGGCCGACATCCTCGCCGAGCTATCGGAGCTCTGCCTCGGCTCGGCCGTCGGACGGGTCTCGCCGGAGGAGATCACCGTCTTCAAGTCGGTCGCCGCCGCGCTCGAGGATCTCGCCGCGGCCGAGCTCGCGCTCGAAGCGGCGGCGTGATGGCCGTGAGCGCGAAGATCTGCGGCGTCCGCCGGCCGGAAATCCTGGATGCGGCGGTCGCTCACGGGGCGGCGGCGATCGGGCTGGTGTTCTTCCCGCGCTCGCCGCGAAATGTCAGCCTTGGCGAAGCGGCCTCGCTCGCCGCCGCCGCGCCGCGCGGGATCACCGTCGTCGGGCTGTTCGTCGATCCGCCGGTCGAGACCCTGGAAACCATGCTCGAAACGATTCGGATCGACCTCCTGCAACTCCACGGCAGCGAAAGCCCCGCGCAGGTCGCCGAGATCAAGCGGCGCACCGGCCGCCCGGTGATGAAGGCGATCAAGGTCTCGGAGGCCGAGGATCTGGCGCTCGCCGACGATTATGCCGAGATCGCCGACCGGCTGCTGTTCGACGCCAAGGCTCCGGCAGCGGGCGGCGACTTCATGCCCGGCGGCAATGCGCTGAGCTTCGACTGGCGCATTCTCGGCGGGCGGGGCTGGTCTTTGCCCTGGATGCTGTCCGGCGGGCTGACCCCGGAGAACGTGGCCGAGGCGGTGCGCACGAGCGGCGCGCCGGCGGTCGACGTATCGTCCGGCGTCGAGACTGGGCCGGGCGTGAAGGACCCCGGACGGATCGCGGCCTTCCTCGCCGCGGTGGCGGCGCTTTGAGCCCGGGCGGGACGGAGCGGCCGATGCAGAACCGTAACACCTATCGCGACGGTCCCGACGCCGGCGGCCATTTCGGCCGGTTCGGCGGCCGGTATGTGGCCGAGACCCTGATGCCGCTGATCCTGGAGGTCGAGCGCGCCTATCGCACGGCCCAGGCCGATCCGGACTTCGCCGCCGAGCTCGCCTATTATCTCGCCCACTATGTCGGTCGGCCGAGCCCGCTCTATCACGCCCGGCGGCTGAGCGAGCGCCTCGGCGGCGCGAAGATCTACTTCAAGCGCGACGAGCTCAACCACACCGGCGCGCACAAGATCAACAACACCATGGGACAGATCCTGCTCGCCCGCCGCATGGGCAAGACGCGGATCATCGCCGAGACCGGCGCCGGCCAGCACGGCGTGGCGACGGCGACCGTTTGCGCCCTGTTCGACCTGCCCTGCACCGTCTACATGGGCGAGACCGATATCGCCCGCCAGGCGCCCAACGTCTTCCGCATGAAGCTGCTGGGCGCCGAGGTCGTGCCCGTCACCTCGGGCAGCCGGACGCTCAAGGACGCGATGAACGAGACCCTGCGCGACTGGGTCGCGAGCGTCGAGAACACGTTCTATGTGATCGGCACCGTCGCCGGGCCGCACCCTTATCCGGAAATGGTGCGCGACTTCCAATCGGTGATCGGCACGGAGGTGCGCGAGCAGATCATGGCGGCCGAGGGTAGGCTGCCGGACACCCTGGTGGCCTGCATCGGCGGCGGCTCGAACGCGATGGGCCTGTTCCATCCCTTCCTCGACGAGCCGGACATCCGCATCGACGCGGTCGAGGCCGCCGGGCTCGGGCTGGACACCGGCCGGCACGCCGCCTCGCTCGCCGCCGGCCGGCCGGGCGTCCTGCACGGCAACCGGACCTATCTGCTGCAGGACGACGACGGCCAGATCCGGGAGGCCCACTCGATCTCGGCCGGTCTCGACTATCCCGGCGTCGGGCCGGAGCATTCCTGGCTGCACGACCTCGGGCGGGTCAGCTACGTCTCGGTGAGCGATGCGGAGGCGCTGGAGGCCTTTCAGCTTTGCAGCCGCCTGGAGGGGATCCTGCCGGCGCTGGAGCCGTCGCACGCGCTGGCGCACGTGATGCGGATCGCGCCCGACCTGCCCTCCGACCACCTGCTGGTGATGAACATGTGCGGGCGCGGCGACAAGGATGTCTTCACCGTGGCCGAGGCGCTGGGGGTCTCGCTGTGAGCGCAGGGGCCGCGCGCATCGCAGAGCGGTTCGCGGCGTTGAAGGCCGAAGAACGCGCCGCCTTCATCCCGTTCGTGAGCGCTGGCGATCCGGATGCCGCGACCTCGGCGGCGATCCTCGCCCATCTGCCCGGGGCCGGCGCCGACCTGATCGAGATCGGTATGCCGTTCAGCGATCCGATGGCCGACGGATCGTCGATTCAGCTTGCCGGCGACCGGGCCCGGGCTGCCGGCCAGACGATGGCGCGCACCTTGTCGATGGTGCGCGATTTCCGCCGCGGCGATCGGGCCACGCCACTGGTGCTGATGGGCTACTTCAACCCGATTCACCGCTACGGCACCGAGGCGTTCGCGGCCGACGCCACCGAGGCCGGCGTCGACGGGCTGATCGTGGTCGACCTGCCGCCGGAGGAAGATGCCGAGTTGCGCGCGCCGGCCCGCGCGGCCGGGCTTGCGGTGATCCGCCTGGTTGCGCCTACCACCGATGACGCGCGGCTCCACCGAATCTTGGTAAACTGCGACGGATTCATCTATTATGTCTCGGTGACTGGGATCACCGGCGCCAAGTCGGCCGTGCGCGAGGAAGTCGCGCGCGGGGTCGCGCGCATCCGCGCCGCCTCGCCGCTGCCGGTCGCGGTCGGGTTCGGGGTGCGCAGCCCCGAACAAGCCGCGGAGATCGCCGCCGTTGCCGATGCCGTGGTGGTCGGATCGGCGATCGTCGAGCGCATCGCGCAGGGCCTTGACGGGGCGGGCAGGCCGGAGCCGTCCTGCGCGGATGCGGTTATCGGCTTCGTGCGCACGCTGGCGGAAGGCGTGCGTCACCCGGGTTGCGGCGGGTGACGACGGACGTGTGTAGAGCATCGAGAGCGTCGATCGATGAGCTGGCTTACCAACATCCCCCCCAAGATCCGGGCGCTGGTCAACAAACCGGAGATCGCCGAGAACCTCTGGTCGCAATGCCCGGCCTGCGAGCAGATGATCTTCCATCGCGAGCTCGATCTGACTCTCAACGTGTGCCCGCATTGCGGCCATCACATGCGGCTGGACGCGCAAAAGCGCGTCGAATCGATCCTCGATGCCGAGGTCTGGGAACTCGTCGAGTTGCCGCCGCCGAATGTCGACCCGCTGCGCTTCCGCGACCGCAAGCGCTATTCCGACCGGCTGCGCGACAGCAAGTCCTCCTCCGGCGTTGGGGATGCGATCACCGTCGCGGCGGGGAAGCTGGGCGCCAAACCCGCGGTGCTTGCGGCCTTCGACTTCCAGTTCATGGGCGGCTCGATGGGTATCGCGGTGGGCAACGGCATCCTGGCGGCGGCCGAGCGTGCGGTGGCGGACGACGCGACGCTGATCGTCTTCCCGTCCTCGGGCGGCGCGCGGATGCAGGAAGGCATCCTGTCGTTGATGCAGATGCCGCGTTCGACCATCGCGGTCCAGCGGGTCAGGGAGGCCGGCCTTCCCTTCATCGTCGTGTTGACCGATCCGACCACGGGCGGCGTCTCGGCGTCGTTTGCGATGCTGGGCGATATCACGCTGGCCGAGCCGGGCGCGGTCATCGGCTTCGCCGGCAGGCGGGTCATCGAGGAGACCATCCGCGAGACCCTGCCGGAAGGATTCCAGAGGTCCGAGTACCTGCTCGAGCACGGCATGGTCGACATGGTGGTGGCCAGGGCGGACCTGCGAGACACGCTGATCGACGTGATCGACTTGTTGACAAACAAAACCGTCGTCCCGTCGACGACCGGCCTCGCGCAGCCGGCCGAGTCTGCCGCAGAACCCGCTGAAGACTCCGCCGGGGATGAATTGGGCGCGGCCGTTGGCGGTTGAGCCCGTTCTCGACCGGCTCACCCGTCTTCACCCCAAGCTCATCGACCTGAGCCTGGAGCGCATCCGGCGCCTGCTGGACGCGCTCGGCCGCCCGGAGGACCGGCTGCCGCCGGTCATCCATGTCGCGGGCACCAACGGCAAGGGATCGGTGATCGCGTTTCTCGCCGCGATCTTCCGGGCGGCCGGGCATTCGGCGCACGCCTATACCTCGCCCCATCTGGTCCGCTTCAACGAGCGCATCGCGCTCGGCGGCAGGCCGATCGACGACCGGCGGCTGAGCGAGATCCTGGCCGAATGCGAGCAGGCCAACCGGGGGGCGCCGATCACCTTCTTCGAGATCACTACCGCGGCGGGCTTTCTTGCGATGGCGCGGAGCACCGCCGATTTCGCGCTGATCGAGGCCGGGCTCGGCGGACGGTTCGATGCGACCAACGTGCTGGCGCGCCCGGCCCTGTCGGTCATCACCCCGATCTCGCGCGATCACACGCGCTTCCTGGGCGAGACGGTCGCCGCGATCGCCTACGAGAAGGCCGGCATCCTCAAGCCCGGCGTGACCGCCGTGATCGGCGAGCAGGCTGGGGAGGCCGCCGCCGTCATCGCCGCGCGCGCCGCCGCCGTCGGAGCGCCGCTGCGACGGCACGGCCGGGAATGGTCGCATTCCGGCGCCGCCTGGAGCGACGGCGCGGCGACGCTGGACCTGCCCGAACCCGGACTGTTCGGGCCGCATCAGCGGGCCAACGCGGCGCTCGCGGTGGCCGCTGTGCGGGCCTTGCCCGGGTTCGAGATCGACCGCCGCGCCATTGCCGAGGGCATCGTCGAGGCGCGCTGGCCGGGGCGGTTGCAACGACTCCCCGAGGGCCGCCTGCCCCGCGCGGCCGGGCCGGTTCACGAGCTGTGGCTCGACGGCGGCCATAATGCCGCGGCCGGTACGGCGCTGGCGACGGTGGCGCGCGGTTGGGCCGACCGACCGCTCGACATCGTGCTGGGCCATCTCGCCAACCGGCCGGCGGCGGAATTCCTGGCCCCGCTCGCGCCCTATGCCCGCTCGCTAAGGGCGGTGCCCATCCCGCAGGCCGCCGACTGCCACAGCCCGGATGCGCTGGTCGCGGCGGCCTCGGCTCTCGGACTGCCTGCTACGGCGTATGCCGACGTGGCCGAGGCGGTCGCCGCGATCGCGCGCGACGACCCTGCGCCCGGGCGGATCCTGATCTGCGGCTCGCTTTACCTGGTCGGCAGCGTACTCGCGCAAAACACGCTTTAGCGCCGGCCCCGCCCGTCGACCGAGACGGCCTGCGGGGGATCGAATCGCGGCACGGTCTCGACACGGGCCAAGCCTTCTTGCATCCTCCGGGCCGTCCCAGACAACCCGGCGGGAAAGCGCGATGAGCACGAAACCGATCTCCGATGCGGCGGATGACCGGGCCACCGCCGATCCGGTCTTTCTCGTCGACGGCTCGGGCTATATTTTTCGCGCCTTCCACGCCCTGCCGCCGATGACCCGCCCGGACGGAACGCCGGTCAACGCCGTCTACGGCTTCGTCAACATGCTCGCCAAGCTGATCGAGGACAGCGGCTCGCGCCATTTCGCGGTCATCTTCGACACCGCCCGGACGTCGTTCCGAAACGAGATCTACAGCGCGTACAAGGCCAACCGGCCGCCGCCGCCAGAGGATCTGGTCCCGCAGTTCGCGCTGATCCGCGAGGCGACGCGCGCCTTCAACGTCCCGTGCATCGAGATGGAAGGACTCGAAGCCGACGACCTGATCGCCACGTTCGCGCGGATGGCGAGCGCGGAGGGCCGCGAGGTCGTGATCGTTTCCTCCGACAAGGACCTGATGCAACTCGTCGATGACCGGGTGAGTATGCTGGACCCGGTCAGGAACCGGCGAATCGGCCGCGAGGAGGTCATCGAGCGGTTCGGCGTCGGCCCCGAAAACGTGATCGATGTCCAGTCGCTGGCCGGGGATGCGACCGACAACGTGCCGGGCGTGCCGGGCATCGGCCCCAAAACGGCGGCCGGGCTGATCGAGAGCTATGGCGATCTGGAGACGCTGCTCGCCCGGGCCGGGGAGATCAAGCAGCCCAAGCGCCGCGAGAATTTGCTCAACAATGCCGGGCTCGCCCGGATCTCGCGCGATCTGGTCACGCTCAAGGTCGATGCCCCGGTCGAGCAGACCATCGACGACCTGACCCTCGGCGACCCCGACCCCGATGTGCTGCTCGGCTTCCTGCGGACGCAGGGCTTCCGCTCGATGCTCGCCCGCGCCGAGGCCCGGTTCGGGATTGAGGACGGCGCCCAGGCGCCGGGCCCGGTCTCGCCGGGCGAGACCGACTACGGCCTGGTCCAGGACGAAGCGTCGCTGGCCGCCTGGATCGACAAGGCCCGCGCGGCCGGCATCGTCGCGCTGGACGCCAAGACCGCCTCCCCGGACTCGATGAGCGCGCGCCTGGTCGGTGCGTCGCTGTCGGTCGAGCCCGGCCGGGCCTGCTACATCCCGCTTGCCCATGTCGCCCCCGGCAACGGTACGGGCGACCTGATCGCGGATGCCGGGACGCCGCCGCAGATCGAGATGGAGGCGGCGCTCGCCGCGCTCAAGCCGCTGCTCGAGGACCCCGGCGTTCTCAAGATCGGCCACCACATCAAGAACCACATGGAGGTTTTCGCCCGCTATGGGATCGAGGTTTCACCGATCGACGACACGATGATCCTGTCCTATGTGCTCGACGGCGGCTCGCACGACCACGGGCTCGCCGAGCTTGCGCAGCTCCATCTGGACCATCGCAACATCAAGGCTTCCGAAGTCGTCGGAAGCGGCAAGGCGCGGGTGGGTTTCGCCGAAGTCGCTCTTGAGGCGGCGCGCGACTACGCCGCCGGGGACGCCGACACGACGCTGCGGCTGCACAAGCTGCTCAAGCCGCGCCTGGTCCCGGAGCGCATGGTCGGCGTCTACGAGACGCTGGAGCGCGCGCTGATCCCGGTATTGTGCGCCATGGAGCGGGCGGGAATCAAGGTCAACGTCAACGTGCTGCACGCGCTGTCGCGCGACTTCGAGTCCCGCGCCGGCGCACTGGCCGAGGAGATCCACGCGCTGGCCTGCCGGCCGTTCAACATCGGCTCGCCCAAGCAGCTTGGCGAGATCCTTTTCGAGGAGATGGCGCTGCCCGGCGGCAAGAAGACCAAGACCGGCGCCTACGGCACCGGCGCGGACGTGCTGGAGGGCCTCGCCGCCCAGGGCCACGACCTGCCCGCGAAGGTGCTCGACTGGCGCCAGATCACCAAGCTCAAGAGCACCTACACCGACGCCCTTGTCGAGACCGTCAACCCGGAGACCGGCCGGGTGCATACCTCCTACGGCCAGGCGATCGCGTCGACCGGCCGGCTGAGCTCGAATGATCCCAACCTGCAGAACATCCCGGTCCGCACCGGGGACGGGCGCAAGATCCGCGAAGCGTTCGTGGCCGAGGACGGCTACGTCCTTTTGTCGGCCGACTACTCGCAGATCGAGCTGCGGCTGCTCGCCCACGTCGCGGACATCGCCGCGCTCAAGCAGGCGTTTCACGACGGGGTCGACATCCATGCCAAGACCGCCGGCGAGGTCTTCGGCCTGCCGGTCGAGGGCATGGACCCGGCGGTGCGCAGCCGCGCCAAGGCGATCAACTTCGGCATCGTCTACGGCATCAGCGGCTTCGGGCTAGCCCGCCAGCTCGGCATCTCTCAGGGCGAGGCGCAGTCCTACATCACGGCCTATTTCGAGCATTACCCCGGGATCCGGGACTATATGGAAGAGACCAAGGCGTTCGCCCGCAGCCACGGCTACGTGCAGACGGTCTTCGGCCGCAAGTGCCACACCCCGGCCATCAACGACAAGAAGCCGGCCAGGCGCAGCCTCTCCGAACGCGCGGCGATCAACGCGCCGCTTCAGGGTGCGGCGGCCGACATCATCAAGCGCGCGATGATCGGCGCGCCCAGGGCGCTGGCGTGCGCCGGGCTCAGCGCCAGGATGCTGCTTCAGGTCCATGACGAGCTGCTCTTCGAGGTGCCGGAGGCCGAAATCGAGGAGACCGCCGCGGCGGTCCGCGAGGCCATGGAGCGGGCCGCCCATCTCAGCGTGCCGTTGATCGTCGAGACCGGGCAGGGCCATAGCTGGGCCGAGGCGCATTAGGGTTTCGACGCTGCGCGCTCCGCCGCAAGCCGGTGCGGCCGCGCCAAAAGGATCGTCCCGAAGAATATGCAATTGCAAATCATTCGCATTAGTGGTTGGATCTTTCGGCGGCCCCCGGGGATCGCGGAATCGACGATAAGGAGATGGCCATGCGACTCACCGCAGCACTGCTCAGAGCAACATGCGCGGCCGTTCTCGCCGCCGATGTCGCCGCGGTCGCGGGCGAGATCAACATCTACTCCTACCGCCAGGAGCGGCTGATCAAGCCCCAGCTCGACGCGTTCAAGGCGGCAACCGGCATCGCCTACAACCTGGTGACCGGCAAGGCCGATGCGCTCGCCCAGCGGATCAAGGCCGAGGGGCGCAACACGCCAGCCGACGTGCTGTTGACCGTGGATGCGGGCCGGCTGGTCCGCGCCAGGCGGATGGACATCCTCCAGGCGGTGCAGTCCGAGGCGCTGGCCCGCGCGATCCCGGCGCGCTACCGCGACCCTGACGGTTACTGGTTCGGTCTCGGCATCCGCGCGCGCGCGATCTTCTATGCCGTGGGCCGGGTCGGGCCGTCCGATCTGTCAAGCTACGAGGCGCTGGCCGACCCGGCATGGAAAGGCCGCGTCCTGATCCGCTCGTCCTCGAACATCTACAACCAGTCGCTGCTCGCCTCGCTGATCCACCATCACGGCGCCGCCGAGGCCGAGTCCTGGGCGCGCGGCATGGTAACGAACTTCGCCCGCCGGCCGCAGGGCGGGGATACCGATCAGCTCCGCGCGCTGGCGGCCGGCGTCGGCGACATTGCGATCGCCAACCACTATTACTACATCCGCCTGATGGCCTCCAAGAAGCGGCGCGACAGGAACGTCGTCGCCAGGGTCAAGCCCTATTGGCCCAATCAGGACGGCCGCGGGGTCCACCTCAACATCAGCGGGGCCGCGGTCACCCGACACGCGAAAAACCGCGAGAACGCGGTCCGGCTGATCGAGTACCTGGCGGGACCAGACGCCCAGCGCATCTACGCCGATATCGGCCACGAGTTTCCTGTCCTCGCCGGCGTCGCGCCGTCCGCGGCGATCGCCTCTCTGGGCGAGTTCAACGGCGACGGGCTCGCGCTCCGGATCCTGGGCGAGAACAACGCCGAGGCCGTCAGGATCTTCGATCGCGTCGGCTGGCGCTGATCGGCCTCGGAGTCCGGTTCACCGTCGTTTCAGATCTGGCTGCGGGGATCGATCACGTGGCCCACGAAACCGCTATCGAAGCCGACGGCAGGACGATCGCGGTCTCCGGCACACCGCTGACACATGCCTGTCCCAAGGAGAATGCGGGATTACAGCACACCATCGCGGAAAAATTCCTTGTTGTCAGTCAAGTTCCCGTCAAACGCTATGAATCTCGGGATCACCGCCCCAACCGCTACTTCTTTCCTGAGCGTAACGCGACGATGTCCGCGCTTACCGAGGCAACCATTATCGTGGAAGCTGGGGAGACCTCACGCACGCTCATTCAAGCGCGCGCTGCTCTTGATCAGGGACGAAAACTTTTCATCCTCTATAGTTTCTTCCAAGACACTCGGCTTAGCTGGCCGAACAAAAACGCCGAGGAAGGCGCCATTCGGGTCAGAGATTACGATGACATCGGACAGCACCTTCCCACAACGCTTCTCTAAGATCGACAATCTCTCTCGGAAATATCATTCTCACCTGACTGTCGAGGACGACTGCTACTTTATTGGCGGGTACAACGCGCGCAAAGGTTATGCCTACAGCGCCACAAATCGACTGGTCGTGAATTTCAAGAAAACGATGGACCGGCGCGGGCGGCCAGAGTAGCGGTACAAGGGACAGGCGATTTGTCAGGCTGCGGGCGCGTTCAGAATCGCCTTGAAGGCTGACGCGCTTGATCGCCTGACACTCATACCGATTCCGCCCTCGAAAGCAAAGGATGGTCGCCTCTGTGACGATCGCCTGACGCATATGCTTCGCGCCATCCGGCCCAGCCCTTCACTGAATGTTCGGGAGCTCATCGTTCAGACAGTGAGCACCGACGCCGTCCACAGCAGTGGAGAACGCCCTAATCTCTCGCAAACCAAGGCGCTCTACCTGATCGATGAAACGTTGACGATGCCGTCACACGAATCGATAGCCATCGTTGACGACGTTCTGACGACAGGATCGCATTTTAAGGCAGCGAAGTCAGTCATCTCCGCACATTTTCCAGAGAATTCGATTTGCAGATTTTTTATTTCAGGGAGAGTACCGGGTAGATCTTATATTGAAGACTTTACTGATAAAGGAAGTTGAGACCGACCGGTTCGAGTGTGGATTGCGCGAACGTGACGGCGAGATAGCGATATGAACCGTTCCGGGTTTCCGGTGCGAGCCGGGCGCTTGCGTCCTATATTGGCGCCATGAGCACGGTTATCGCAGAGCGCCCGGCGCAAGCTATCGGCGGTCCGTTCGAGGTGATCTCGCCGTTCGAGCCGGCAGGCGATCAGCCGCAGGCTATCGGCGAGCTTCTCCAGGGCATCGGGGATAACGAGCGCGAGCAGGTGCTGCTCGGGGTCACCGGCTCGGGCAAGACGTTCACCATGGCGCATGTCATCCAGGCGCTCGCCCGGCCGACCCTGATCCTCGCCCCCAACAAGACGCTGGCGGCCCAGCTCTACGGCGAGATGCGCGGCTTCTTTCCCAACAACGCCGTGGAGTACTTCGTCTCCTACTACGACTACTACCAGCCCGAGGCCTATGTGCCGCGCACCGACACCTATATCGAGAAGGATTCCTCGATCAACGAGCAGATCGACCGGATGCGCCATTCCGCGACCCGCTCGCTCCTGGAGCGCCGCGACGTGATCATCGTCGCCTCGGTCTCGTGCATCTACGGCATCGGCTCGGTCGAGACCTATTCGGAGATGACCGTCCGGATCGAGACCGGCCGCCGGATCGACCGGGCGGCGCTGCTCAGGCGGCTGGTCGAACTGCAATACCGCCGCAACGATTCCAACTTCGTGCGCGGCGCCTTTCGGGTGCGCGGCGATTCGATCGAGATCTTCCCGGCCCATTACGAAGACCGCGCCTGGCGGCTGTCGCTGTTCGGCGACGAGGTCGAATCGATCCACGAGTTCGACCCGCTGACCGGCGAGAAGTCGACCGGGCTCGACTCGATCACGGTCTATGCCAACAGCCACTACGTCACCCCGCGCCCGACCCTGCAGCAGGCGATGAAGCTGATGAAAATCGAGCTCGCCGAGCGGCTGGAATGGTTCCGCGCCAACGGCAAGCTCCTGGAGGCCGAGCGCCTGGAGCAGCGCACCAACTTCGACCTGGAGATGATAGAGACCACCGGCCAGTGCGCCGGCATCGAGAATTATTCGCGCTTCCTGACCGGTCGCCGGCCGGGCGAGCCGCCGCCGACCTTGTTCGAGTACCTGCCCGAGGACGCCTTCCTGATCGTCGACGAGAGCCATGTGACGGTGCCCCAGCTCGGCGGCATGTTCCGCGGCGATTTCAACCGCAAATCGACCCTGGCCGAATTCGGCTTCCGCCTGCCGTCCTGCGTCGACAACCGGCCGCTGAAGTTCGAGGAGTGGGACGCGATGCGGCCGCAATCGGTGTTCGTCTCCGCGACCCCGGGCAAGTGGGAGCTCGGACGCACCGGCGGCGCGTTCGTCGAGCAGGTGATCCGGCCGACCGGGCTGATCGATCCGGTGTGCGTCGTCCGCCCGGTCGAGCACCAGGTCGACGACCTGATGGCCGAATGCCGGGTGGCGGCCGAGGCGAGCCAGCGGGTGCTGGTCACCACCCTGACCAAGCGCATGGCCGAGGACCTGACCGAATACCTTCAGGAGGCCGGCATCCGGGTCCGCTATCTGCACTCGGACGTCGACACCTTGGAGCGCATCGAGATCATCCGCGACCTCAGGCTCGGCGCTTTCGACGTCCTGATCGGCATCAACCTGCTGCGCGAGGGGCTCGACATCCCCGAATGCGCCCTGGTCGCGATCCTCGATGCCGACAAGGAGGGCTTTCTGCGCTCCCAGACCTCGCTGGTCCAGACCATCGGCCGGGCCGCGCGCAACATCGACGGCCGGGCGATCCTCTATGCCGACTCGATGACCGCCTCGCTGGACTACGCCATCAGGGAGACCGAGCGCCGGCGCGCCAGGCAGGCCGCGTTCAACGAGGCCAACGGGATCACGCCGCAGAGCGTGCGCAAGGGCATCGCCGACATCCTGGAGTCGGTCTACGAGCAGGACCGGGTGACGGTGGGCACGCTCGACGAAGAGATGCCCAATCTGATCGGGCACAATCGGCAGACCTATGTCGCGGACCTCGAGAAGCGCATGCGCGATGCCGCAGCCAACCTGGAGTTCGAGGAAGCCGCCGGGCTGCGCGACGAGATCCGCCGCCTGGAGACCGCCGATCTGGGCATCCCGACCGGCGAAGAGCGCCTGAAAGCGCGCATCCGCGCCGCCCAGGGCGCCAAGGCCGGCGGCAAGGGGAATTCCCGGCGAAAACAGCGCCACGGGTCGTAGGCAGCTCCGATCGTCCGCCGTCGCGATTACGCTGGAACGCCCTGCACCCGCCCTGCCCCGACCGACCGACGCACCGCGCGGCTAGAACTTGTCCGGCCACGCCCCCATATTGGAGAAAACGGCTTCGCCAAGCCCGATTCGCAAGCTCGGTTCGACATCGCTCCGATGACCTTTTTATCGCTCGCCGCTGGATTTCTGCTGCTGTTCTTCGGTGGGGAGATCGTGGTGCGCGGCGCGGTGGCGCTGGCGCGACGATTCGAGGTCTCGCCGCTGGTCATCGGGCTGACCATCGTCGGCTTCGGCACCTCGCTGCCGGAGCTGCTGGTCAGCCTGAATGCGGCGCTGAACGGCGCGCCGGGCATCGCGGTCGGCAACGTCATCGGCAGCAACGTCGCCAACATGATGCTGATCATGGGCGCGGCGGCGCTGGTGTGTCCGATCGCGGTCAACCCCCAGGCGGTCCGGCGGGACGGCCTGTGCCTGGCGGGCATCACCGCGGTGTTCATCATCATCGGCCTCGGCGGCTCGATCGAAGCGCATGAGGGCGCGATGATGGTCACCGTCCTGGCGCTCTATATCGGCATTTCGCTGTGGCGCGACATGCGTTCCGACGGCGCCGCCGCCCAGCTTCACCGCGAGGAGGCCGAGGAGGTCACCGGCCTGCCCCGCCGGCTCTGGGTGATGATCGTTGCGATCCTCGGCGGATTCGCGGCGGTGAGCTTCGGCGCGGACCTGCTGGTCGGCAGCGCGACCGCGCTGGCCATGTCCGCCGGAGTGTCGGAGGAGGTGATCGGCCTGACCCTGGTGGCGATCGGCACCTCGCTGCCCGAGCTCGCCACGTCGCTGGTCGCGGCCTATCGTGGTCATTCCGACGTGTGCCTGGGCAACGTCATCGGCAGCAACCTGTTCAACCTGTTCGGCATCCTCGGCATCACTGCGATCGCGACCCCGGTCCCCTTCGCCGAAAAGATCGTCGCGTTCGACCTTTGGATCCTGGCCGGCGTGACAGTCCTGATGGTGCCCTTCCTGATGTCGGGTTGGCGGGTCAGCCGGACGGAAGGCACGGTTCTACTCGCGCTTTATGCCGCCTATCTGGCGTGCCAGTTCTGGGGCGTCGGCGGCGCCTACATGGCCGGCCAGGCCTGAGACGGCCGCCGCCCCTTGATCGCGGCCGGCGATCGCGCAATGGTGTGGCCATGTCCGAGACTCGCCCCGGCGCAGCCCTGGTCACCGGCGCCGCGCGCCGCATAGGACGCGCGATCGCGCTGGGTCTGGCAGATCTCGGGCGGCCCGTTGCGGTCCATTACGGCGACTCCAGGAGCGCTGCGCTGGAGACGGTCGGCCAGATCGAGCGGCGCGGCGGCCGTGCCGCGGCGATCGCCGCCGACCTTGCCGACGAGACGCAGACCGCGGCGCTGATCGGGCGCGCCGCCGAAGCGCTGGGCCCAGTCGAAATCCTAGTCAACAATGCCTCGGTCTTCGAGCACGATTCGGCAAGGAGCGCAACGCGGGAAAGCTGGGACCGGCACCTGGAGACCAACCTGCGGGCGCCGTTCGTGCTGATCCAGCGCCTGGCGGAGGCCCTGCCGGAGGGGCGCGAGGGCGCGGTGATCAACATCCTGGACGAGCGGGTGTGGAACCTCACGCCCCATTTCGTCTCCTATACCCTCAGCAAGGCCGGGTTGTGGGCGCTGACCCGGACGATGGCGATGGCGCTCGCGCCGCGCATCCGGGTCAACGCGGTCGGACCGGGACCGACCTTGCCGAGCCCGCGCCAATCCCGCGCCCAGTTCGACCGGCAGGCGGCGACGATGCCGCTCGGGCGCGGAACCGCGCCCGAGGAGGTCGCGGCCGCGGTGGCCTTCATCCTCGCGGCGCCGGCGATGACCGGCCAGATGATCGCGCTCGACGGCGGCCAGCATCTCGGCTGGGCGCAGCCGCAGCCGGGCGCCGGACCCGGCGCCGAATGAGCGCGAGACCTCAGGCCGCCGGTGCGACCCGGCGCATGCTGGTGCGCGATCTGGTCCTGCAATGCCGGATCGGCGTCTACCGCCACGAGCGCAACGGCAAGCAGAGAGTCCGGATCAATCTCGATCTCGAGGTCGCCGGGCCGGAAGCTCCGCCGCGCGACCGGCTTGCCGATGTCGTCGACTACGAGACCCTGGTCCACGGCCTGCGCAACTTGGCCGATTCCCGTCACGTAAACCTGGTCGAAACGCTTGCCGAACGGATCGCCGGAATCTGTCTCGCCGATCCGCGCGTACGCTGCGCCCGGGTGCGGGTGGAGAAGCTGGATGTCTTTTCCGACCTGGACAGCGTCGGCGTCGAGATCGAACGCATTGGCCGGACACCTTGAGCCGACCGATCGAGCGAACCGCCGGGAGCGAATCTTTGCACAACCGGGCCGCGCCAAGTGTATCCTGATATATGCGCGCCGGCCCGGTCGCGCCTTAACCGAAACTTGGCATTTGACTTTTCTTTACACATAAAAATCAATGGGTTAATGAATTTACCATTTTTGCACATTTCGACGAAGGGCATTGATTTCGTTGAACGATCGTTTGAACGGGCCGGTTTGTCCACAGAGATTTCCACAGGAACGGCGGACCTTTGACCGACGATAGCCAAGTCGGCGACCCGATGGGCGGCGACGACACCGAACCGGACGATTTTTCCGTCGCCGCGGGGCCGCCCGACGGCGCCGAGGCGCGCCGGCGCGCGGCCGCCGGGCGCCCGCTGGAGATCCGCTGGGCCGAGACCCTGGCCGACGGCGTGGATGCGATCACCGCCCAGCTCAAGGCCCTGCCGTCCTCGCCCGGGGTCTACCGCATGGTCGATGACCAGAGCATGGCGCTCTATGTCGGCAAGGCAAAGAGCCTGCGCAAGCGCGTCGGCGCCTACACCAGGCCCGGGCGTCTGCCGCCCAGGCTGCATCGCATGATCGCCCAGACCCGGTCTCTCGAGGTCATCACCACTCATACCGAGGTGGAGGCCCTGCTGCTCGAGAGCAACATGATCAAGCAGCAGAAGCCGCGCTACAACATCCTCATGCGGGATGACAAGTCGTTCCCGCACATTCTGTTGACCGCCGATCATGAATGGCCGCAGCTCCTCAAGCACCGAGGCGCGCGCAGCCGCAAGGGGGAGTATTTCGGCCCCTTCGCCTCGGCCGGGGCGGTCAACCGCACCCTGTCTGCGCTGCAGAAGGTCTTTCCGCTGCGCTCGTGCTCAGATTCGGTGTTCGCCGGGCGGACCCGGCCGTGCCTGCAATACCAGATCAAGCGCTGCGCGGCGCCGTGCGTCGACCGCATCGAGCCGGAGGCCTACGCCGACATCGTCGGGCAGGCGCGCGATTTCCTCGCCGGGCGCAGCCGCAACCTGCAGCAGTTCCTGTCCTCGCGGATGGAGGCGGCGAGCCGGGCGCTGGAGTTCGAGAGCGCGGCGGTCTACCGCGACCGCATCCGCGCGCTGTCAGAGATCCAGGCCCATCAGGACGTCAACGTGCGTTCGCTGGGCACCGCGGACGTCGTGGCCGCAGCGCAGCAGGCCGGCCAGACCTGCATCCAAGTCTTCTTTTTCCGCGCCGGCCAGAACTACGGCAACCGCACCTATTTCCCGGCCCAGGCCAAGGACCAGCCGGTCGAGCTCGTCCTGGCCGCCTTCCTGGGGCAGTTCTACAGCGACAAGCCGCCGCCGCCTCGGGTGCTGACCAGCGCCGCGCCGAGCGATTCGGCGCTGCTTCGCGAAGCGCTGTCGATCCGGGCCGGCCGGCAGGTCGAGCTGTCGGTGCCGGCGCGCGGCGCCCGGCGCAAGCTGCTCGACCAGGCGGTCGCCAACGCCCGCGAATCGCTCGGGCGCCGGCTGGCCGAAAGCTCCGCCCAGCGCCGGCTGCTTGACGGCGCGGCTGAACTGTTCGGGCTCGACGGCGCGCCCAGCCGGATCGAGGTGTTCGACAACAGCCACATATCCGGGTCGAACGCGCTGGGCGCGATGATCGTCGCCGGCCCCGAGGGGTTTCTGAAGAGCGCCTATCGAAAGTTCAATATCCGCTCGAGCGAGATCGCGCCCGGGGACGACTACGCGATGATGCGCGAGGTGCTGCACCGCCGCTTCGCCCGCGCGATCCGCGAGGACCCGGGACGCCAGCGCGACGGCTGGCCCGATCTCGTGGTGGTCGACGGCGGGCCGGGCCAGCTCAGCGCAGCGAACGAGGTGCTGGCCGATTTGGGAATCGAGGACTTGGCACTGGTCTGCGTCGCCAAGGGCCCCGACCGGGACGCCGGGCGCGAGCGGTTCCACATAGCCGACCGGGCGCCGTTCATGCTGCCGCCCAACGATCCGGTGCTCTATTTCATGCAGAGGCTGCGCGACGAGGCCCACCGCTTCGCCATCGGAGCGCACCGCGCGCGGCGCTCGAAGGCGATCGCGGCTTCTCCGCTGGATGAGATCGAGGGGATCGGCGCGCGCCGGAAACGGGCGCTCCTGAACCATTTCGGCTCGGCCGCGGGCGTCGCCAAGGCGGGGCTTACCGACCTCGAGACCGTCGCGGGCATTAGTCGAACGGTCGCAAAGCGGGTATACGATCATTTTCGCAGTAGGCCATGACACCGCACCCGCCATTGTCGGCAGCGGCGCGCGGTGCGGCAGGACGATGGCGAGCACCCTACCCAATATCCTGACCCTGTTTCGGATCGCCGTTATTCCGGTGCTGGTCGCCTCCTTGTTCCTCGGCGGGGCGGTGGGCAACTGGATTGCCTTCGGCGTGTTCAGCATCGCCAGCATCACCGACTACTTCGACGGCTATTTCGCCCGGCGGCTCGGCCAGCAATCGGCTTTCGGGCGCTTCCTCGACCCGCTGGCGGACAAGCTGCTGGTCGCGTCCGCGCTGATGATGATGGGCGCCTTCGGCCATATCTCCGGGCTTACGGTCCTGCCGGCCCTGGTGATTCTGTGCCGCGAACTGCTGATCTCGGGGCTGCGGGAGTTCCTGGCGGCCATCCGGATTGGCGTGCCGGTCAGCCGGCTTGCCAAAGGGAAGACGACGATCCAGATGACGGCTATCGCGATTTTGCTCCTCGGCGATGCCGGGCCGGCGGCGATCCCGGTGGTCGGCATCGGCGAGGCGCTCTTGTGGCTGGCGGCGTTGCTCACGCTGATCACCGGCTACGACTATCTGCGCGCCGGCCTGCGCCACATCCTCCACGGGGATGTCGGGGCGGGCAGCAGCGCGGGAAAGTAGAAGGATGTCCCACCGGGCGGTGCTTGGAATCGTGGGCTGGAGCGGCAGCGGGAAGACCACCCTCGTCAAGCATCTGGTGGGCGAGCTGGTCGGGCGCGGCTTCGCGGTCTCGACCATCAAACACGCCCATTCGGGCTTCGACATCGACACCCCGGGCAAGGATTCCCACACCCACCGGCAGGCCGGCGCACACGAGGTCGTGGTCTCTTCGGCCAGCCGGTTCGCGCTGATGCACGAAAACCGCGGCGAGCCCGAGCCGCGCATCGCCGGGCTTCTGACGCGCATGACGCCGGTCGATCTGGTGCTGATCGAGGGCTTCAAAACCGAGCCGCACGACAAGCTGGAGGTGCATCGCCCCTCGATCGGCAAGAACGTCCTGTTCACCACCGACCCGGATGTCATCGCGGTGGCGAGCGACGCGCCGATCCCGCGAGCCACGGTGCCGGTGCTCGACCTTGGCGATGCCGCGGCGATCGCCGATTTCATCGTGCGCCATTGCGGTCTCGACAGCGCGGCCCGGGGCGCGGTCTGAGATGGCCCAGCTTTCCGACGACTGCTTCGCGTTTGGCGGCGAGCTGATGTCCGCCGGCGAGGCGATCGATCTTCTGAGCGCGCGGCTCGACGTGGTGGTTGAGCCCGAGCCGGCCGCGCTCAAGGCCGCGTGCGGCCGGATCCTGGCCGAGGACGTGCTTGCTTCCGTCGCGGTGCCGCCGCACGACAACGCCGCGGTCGACGGCTATGCGGTCTATTTCGACGACCTCGACCCCGGCGGCGAGACCAGGCTCCATGTCGGCGACCGGATTCCGGCCGGCCGCATGAGCGACCGGGAAATTCCGCGCGGCGAGGCGGTGCGCATCTTCACCGGCGCACCCATGCCGAAGGGTCCCGACACGGTTCTGATGCAGGAAGACTGCGCGTTGGACGGCGGCGCGGTGGTCATTCCGCCCGGGATCAAGCGCGGCGCGAACCGCCGCCGCGCGGGCGAGGATGTCGAGGCGGGCGCCACCATCCTGCGCGCCGGGCGGCGTCTCAGAGCCCAGGATGTCGGGCTGGCCGCCTCGGTCGGCAGGGCGGGGCTTTCGGTCTACAGGTCGCTGCGCGTCGCGTTGTTCTCGACCGGCGACGAGATCCGGGAGGTGACCGACGACCTGCCGCCGGGCTGCGTCTACGACGCCAACCGCTACGCCGTCGCCGGGCTTCTGGGCGGGCTGGGCTGCGAGGTCGACGATCTCGGCATCCTGCCCGACCGGCTGGACGCGGTGCGTGAAGCGCTCGCCGGTGCGGCCGCCGGCCACCACCTGATCGTGTCCTCGGGCGGCGTGTCGACCGGCGAAGAAGACCATGTCCGCGCCGCCGTCGAGGCCCTGGGAAAGATCCATTTCTGGCGCCTGGCGATCCGGCCGGGGCGGCCCCTGGCCCTGGGCCAGGTCGGCCGCGTGCCGTTCATCGGCCTGCCCGGCAACCCGGTCGCGGTGATGGTCACCTTCATGCGCTTCGCCCGGCCGGCGATACTGCGCCTCGCCGGGGCCGGGGACGCGCCGCCGCACATGTTCCAGGTTCGGGCGGCCTTCGGCTACCGCAAGAAGGTCTCGCGGCGCGAATGGCTGCGGGTGAGCCTGTTCACCGACGGGGACGGGGCGCTGGCGGCGCGCAAGTTTCCGCGCGACGGCGCGGGCATCCTGTCCTCCATGGTCGAGGCCGACGGGCTGGTCGAGTTGCCGGAGGCAGTCGGCGCGCTGGCGCCCGGCACGATGGTCGATTTCCTGCCGTTCAGCGAGGTGAGTTGATGGAGATCCTCTATTTCGGACGGGTGCGGGCGCGCATCGGCATGCACCGCGAGACGATCGCGCCGCCCGACGAGGTCGTCGATGTCGAGTCGCTGATCGAATGGCTGCGCGCGCGCGGCGAGCCCTACGAGGGCGCGCTGGAAGACCGCCGCGCGATCCGGGTCGCCGTCAACCAGGAAATCTGCGGCTTCGATGCGCCGGTCGGCGGCGGCGACGAGGTGGCGCTGTTTCCGCCGATGACCGGAGGATAGGCGGTTGATCAAGGTCCAGATGCAAGACTTCGACATCGGCGCCGAGCTCGCGGCGCTCACCGGGAGCGCGACCGGGGCCGGCGCGCTGTCGAGCTTCGTCGGCATGGTGCGCGACATCTCCGGCGACGACCGGATCGGCGCGATGACGCTGGAGCACTATCCCGGCATGACCGAGCGCCAGCTCGAGAAGATCGAGACCGAGGCCCGCGCGCGCTGGGATCTGATCGACGCCTTGATCGTCCACCGCTACGGGACGCTGGCGCCGGGCGACCGCATCGTGCTGGTCGCGACCACCGCGTCCCACCGCGAGCCAGCGATCGAAGCCTGCCATTTCCTGATCGACTGGCTGAAGACCAAGGCGCCGTTCTGGAAGCTCGAGACCACGCCGGACGGCGATCGCTGGGTCGAGGCCAAGCAGGCCGACACCGTCGCCGAGGAACGCTGGACCGTCCCCCGCCGCACCCTCCAGGACGCCGGCCGGGACGCCGACTGAGCCAGCTACATCGACTTGAAGCAGCGCAGGACGGTCTCGCGCGAGGCGCCTGCGGCGGCCGCCTGATAGCCATCCTTGCGGGGCATCGAGAAGTTGTGGGTCGCGCCCGGATGGACGACGATCTCCGCGTTGTCGTGGCCCGCATAGGCCTTGCGAATCGCCTCGACCTCGTCCATCGGCGCCACCGGGTCCTCGTCGCCGAAGTGGAAGCTCACCGGGCAGGAGACCTTGGCGGCCTCGTCGACGGCCTCGCCGATCCCGGTGCCGTGGAAGGAGCCGGCCGCATCGATCCCGAGCCGGGCGGCGGCGAGATGAGCGTACAGCCCGCCGAAGCAGAAGCCCAGTATCGCCACCTTGCCGCTGCATCCCGGCCGCGCCTTGAGATCCTTGATCAGGTCCTCGATGTCGCGCATGCCCTGGTCCCGGTCGAACGCGCCGTAGCGCGCGAAGGCCTTTTCCATGTCGGCGGTCGGACCCGGCATCACCCGCCAGAAGATGTCCGGCGCCGAGACGATGAACCCGTCTTTGGCCCAGGCGTCGGACAGCTCCTTCATCTCGTCGTCGATGCCGAAGATCGCGCTGATCAGCAGGATGCCCGGCGCCGGCCCGGCCGCGTCGGGCGTGGCGAGGTAGCCGTCGAACGTCTCGTTTTCGCGGGTCGTGCAGGTGATGTCGGCGCCCGGCACGGTGCGCTCCCTGTTGGCCCTGAGCCCCGTTCGGCTCCGTGCGGGATTCAGGGACGTCGCGGCGGCGCTGTCAATCGGGCCGCAGCGCGGTTGCCGATCGGGTACGACCCTCAGGCGCGGCCCGCGCGCTCGGCCTCGGACCGCACCGTCCGGTCCTCGTAGGCCGAACGCAGGCCTTCGAAATGGGCGAGCGCCGCCGGATCCATGTCGCGCTGCGGGATCGGGTCATCGTCCCAATGGCCGTACTTGTCCACCCCACGCACCAGCCGTGCCGGGTAGCGCCCCAGCGAGTACTTCACATAGGGTGGGCAGAAGACGAACAGGATGCCGATCCGCCGCTGGTCCGAGGTGTTGGGCTCCGACGAATGGGCGAGCCGGAAATGGTGGAACGTCGCCTCGCCGACGCCGACCTCGGCGGCGACCGCGCCGGCCTCGTCGAAATCCGGGATGACCTGGCCGCGCTGCAGCAGGTTGTCCGCCGCATAGGTCTCGATATGCGGCTGCTCGGGCCTCAGGTGGCTGCCCGGCATATAGCGCATGCAGCCGTGCTCGAGCCGGGCCTCGGTGAGCCCGATCCAGGCGCTCCACACATCGACGGGGTCGTAGCCGAAATAGGCCGAGTCCTGGTGCCAGGTCACATAGGCCGGATCGCGGGCGTTCTTCGCCCAGACCGCGGACGTGACCAGCATGATGTCGGGCCCGATCAGATCCTCGACCGCATCGAGCAGCGCCGGCGTCGTGCCGAGCCGCCACATCCAGGTGAACAGCAGATGCGGCTTGACCTTGAGGTCGCGCGGCGCGCTGGTCCCGCTTTCGCGCTCATAGACCTCGAACCTGTCCATACAGGAGCGCGCCTCCGCCGGCGAGAGGATCGGCACCGGGAAGACATAGCCCCCGGTCCGCGCCGTCTCGATCTGCGCTTCGGTCAACCTCTTGGGCATTCCCGCTCCCGGCAGGCGCGCTTGCGTCGTTTCGCAGTGTGCCCCACGTCCCGCCGGACGGCAAGCCGCGCGGCGCTCAGCCGCGCATGTAGCGGCGCGGATCGGCCTCGGCCGGGAGGCCGGCGACCTCCCAGCCGTACTCCAGGAGCGGAACCGCCAGGAGCGCGTGCTCGCGGATCAGACCGACGAAATCGCGGGTCTTGACCACCGGGTCGGGGATCTGGCGGGTCAGGAGGAAAGACTTCCACTTGACGTAGTCCGCGACCGGCGAATCGGCGTGGCTCTTGAAGCCGCGCGGCATGGTCTTGAGCGCCGAGATCGCCCGCATGAAGGGCGCCTCGCCCGGCCCGGCGCCGTATGGGCCGACGATCGCCAACCACTCATCGGGCGCCGCGACCATGCGCTGGCGCCAGGCGGTCAGCATCGGCGGGTCGGCCCGCCAGAACCCGGCGGAGACGAAGCAATTGCCCGGCTGGATGTGGAGATAGACCACGCCCGCCTCGCCGCGTCCGCCGCCGCGCGACAGGATGGCGCCGGCATGAGTCTTGTAGGGCTGCTTGTTCTTCGAGAACCGCACGTCGCGGTGGATCCGGAATATCGCCCGACTCGGGTCGCCGCGCACCGGCAGGCCCTTGCCGGCGCCGTCGGGCCGGAACTCCGCGACAAGGCACTCCAGCGGGAAGCGGATTTCGGTCTCGTAGACCTCGCGGCGGGCCATGAACCAGGCCCGCTCGTTGTGCCCGGCAAGACCGCGCAGAAAAGTGAAGGCGGCCTCGCCGAATCCCTCGAAATCGGGCCTGATGTCGTCGGGGAAGACCAGCTTCGCGCTCATCTCCGGGGATCGTAGGCAGGCGCCGCCGCCGGTCAAGCCGGCTCGATTGGCGGATTTCCCGACGATCCTCGCCGGCGTCGGCCGCGCCGACTGAAGCAACCGCGCGCGGTCGCACCGCCGGGCAGGCGGGCGCGCTGCTCAGTCGAGCGCCATCCGGATCGGACCCGAGGCGCGGCTGTGGATGAACTGGTCGACATGGGCGTTCTCGCAACGGTCGAGCGACGCGCTCGCGCCCTGCCAGATCATCCGGCCCCGGTGCATCATCGCCACCCGGTCGGCGATGCGCCGCGCCCCGGCCATGTCGCTGGTGACCGAAACGACCGTGGCGCCGAGATCGGCGACGATCTCCACGACAAGGTCGTTGATCACGTTCGACATGATCGGATCCAGCCCGGCGGTCGGCTCGTCCAGCAGCAGAATTCGCGGGTCGTCGGCGATCGCCCTGGCGAGCGCGGCGCGCTTTTGCATGCCGCCGGACAACTCGGCCGGATAAAGATCGGCGGTATCGGCGGCCAGTCCGACCGCCTCGAGCTTGCGGACCGCGAGCTCATAGCCGCCGCGGCGGTCCAGCGCGCCCTCGTTCAGCGGCCTGAAGGCGACATTTTCCCAGACCCGCAGGCTGTCGAACAGGGCCGATCGCTGAAACGACATGCCGATGCGCCCGGCAACCGCGTCGCGCGCGCGGGCGGAAAGCCCGACGGTCTCGGCGCCGGCGATGCGCACGCTGCCCTCGTCGGGCTCGATCAGGCCGATGATCGTCTTGAGCAGGACCGTCTTGCCGCCGCCGGACGGTCCGATGACGACGACCGATTCGCCCTCTTCGACATCGAGGTCGACACGGTCCAGGGCGAGCGCGCCCTCGAAGCGCTTGCTGACGCCCGCAAGCTCGATCAGCGGCCCGTTCGGGCCCGTCGGGCGGTCGGCGGCGTCCGCCATTTCGGGGTCTGCCATTTCGGGGTCCGCCGAGCATCGGGAAGCAAGGCGGACGCTACTGCGGCGTCGTGGCCGGGTCAATTCCACACCCTTTTCGGTAGTGTCTCGGTTTGAAAAGCTGCGGCCCCAGCCTGTCGAACCGGGGCCGCGGTAGATGCGTCGGTTCACGAGGCTGACCGACGGCTTCTCCAAGAAGACCGAGAACCATCTGCACATGCTCTCGCTCTACTTCACGCACGACGACTTCGTGTGCGCATCCACGAGACGCTGAAAGGCGCCCCGGCGATGGCGGCGGGCGTATCGGACACGCTGCGGGACATGGGGTGGATCGCCGGGAAATGGATCGTCGGCTCGATCGACGCGCAGGCGACGAAGCCGAGGCGATCCAATTCAAACTGAGGCGCTACTGATCGATACGCTCGTTATCGCCGAAGACCAAGCCCGTCCGCCGCGCCGCGCAGCACGCCGATCCCCGAGATCCTGGCAAGGACGGCAAAGACGGTGAAGCCCGCGCCGTAGTCGCCGAACGCATTGTCGAACGCATCGGGGCCGTCCCGCACGGATGCGGCGCCGCCAAGCCGTTCGCCGGCATCGGCGGAATGTTCCCGCAGCGCGCGGGGCCGGACCGCGGCAAAGCGAGCGCCAACAGGGTGGAGCCGCCCCGGCCGAACGGCCATCACCGATACTGCGCGTCGTTCAGGCGCCAGTAGACATCCGTGTCGCTGAGGGTCGCGTTGGCGTAAGAGAGGGGGGTCCGGCCGTCCCTGTCCCGCGCCTTCGGGTCCGCACCGGCGTCCAGCAGCGTGGCGGCGACCGCCGGATTCCCGTTGAACCAAGCCGCGAAATGAAGCGGGGTCATGCCGGACAATGTGCTCCGCGCATTCGGGTTCGCCCCGGCGTCCAGCAGCGCGGCGGCGACCGCCGGATTCTCGTTGGATTCGGCCGCGCGATGAAGCGGGGTTCCGCCGTTCTTGTCCCGCGCCTCCGGATCCGCACCGGCGTCCAGAAGCGCCGCGGCGACCGCCGGATTCTCGTTGTATCTGGCCGCGTGATGAAGCGGGGTCCGGCCGCCCCCGTCCCGCGCCTTCGGGTCCGCACCGGCGTCCAGCAGCGCGGCGGCGACCGCCGGATTATTGTTGAGTTCGGCCGCGTAATGAAGCGGGGTCAGGCCTTTCCTGTCCCGCGCTTTCGGGTCCGCGCCGGCGTCCAGAAGCGCAGCGAAGACCGCCGGATTCTTGTTTAACCCAGCCGCGTCATGAAGCGGGGTCCGACCGAACGTGTCTCGCGCCTTCGGGTTTGCGCCGGCGTCCAGTAGCGCCGCGACGACCGCCGGATTCTCGTTGGATTCGGCCGCGTGATGAAGCGGGGTCCGGCCGAACGTGTCTCGCGCCTTCGGGTTCGCGCCGGCGTCCAGAAGCGCAGCGACGACCGCCGGATTCTTGTTGCCTCCGGCCGCGTGATGAAGCGGGGTCCAGCCGTCCTTGTTCCGCGCCTTCGGGTTCGCGCCGGCGTCCCGAAGCGCGGCGGCGACCGCCGGATTCTTGTTGTGCCTGAGCGCGAGATGAAGCGGTGTCCAGCCTTTCTTGCCCCGCGCCTTCGGATCCGCGCCAGCGTCCAGAAGCGCCGCGGCGACCGCCGGATTCGCGTTGTATCTGGCCGCGTAATGAAGCGGGGTCTGGCCCCAATTGTCCCGCGCCTTCGGGTCCGCGCCCGAGGCAAGGCAGGACGTCACGCCGGCGACCGTCGCGCGCGTGAAAAACCCCTCCCCGTTCCAGCCCGCGCAGTCGCCCGCCCACACCGGCCCGCCCGCCCCGCCGACGAACGCAGCCATCAGCCACGCGGCGGCCGGCACCGTCGGAATGTTGCGTTTCACCACGGTTCCTCCTCCCCGGAATGCCGCCAACTATGGTCCTGCCCATCGCCGGACAGCTCTCATGGATAAGCATGTCGGTTTTTGCACGTCGCGTCAAGACGGGGCGAACTGGCGCTCTCTCCCGGTTTTCGACTCGAGCCGTTTCGCGGAACGGCTCGCGGCCGGTCGGGTATTCGTTGACGTAGCCATCGCCGGGGCGCCTTTCAGCGTCTTGTGGATGCGCACGAAGTTGCAGTGCGTGAAGCAGAGCGTCGGAAGGCGGGCTACGCGGTCGCCGGGCTCGGGGCGAACGGCCGCCTGAAGGCGCCGGTGGCGGTGCGCCTGGGCTTGGTCTACCGCTTCCGATCGATCTCCGATTTGCGGCCCCGGTTCGACAAGCCAGGGCCGCGGCTTTTCAAACTGAGACACCACACCCTTTTCGACATGGGCCTCGACAGCCGCTATATCTGGCTGAATTGCGAGGAAGGGCTGGGACGATGACGCCGCACCGCGGTCTTGGGATCGGCGGGAACTCGACACGGCGCCTTGCGCATCCGCGAGACATGGGACGACAACGGCCTCGGTCGTCTCCGGCATGATCGGAAAGCCGCTCGCCCATCGGGAGTCGGTCGCATGACGGAAGCGGTTACGCCTCTCCAACAGGATCTGCCGCATCCCGACCCACAGGCCGACGCAATACGCTCCCCTGAGCAGCGTATGGGAGGGGAACGACGCCGATCTGTTGGAGAGAATGTTCCAATTCTACGCCGCGATCCCGGTCGAGCCCATCCTGGACGCGACGTTCAACTTCGGGCGCTTCTGGAGGGGAACGACGCGGCGCGTGGTGTCGATGGACATAGATCCTCGCTACGAACCGACGATCGTCGGCGACGATCGACAGATGGATGATGTGCGGTCCTCGGCTTTCGGCGTCGTCGTTTACGATCCTCCGCATGTCGGACCGCAGGGGCGCGACAAGAGCCACAAACGGTTCGATGTAGATTTCGGGGCCACGATGCGCTGCGGCGCAGATGAGAATTGGAGCCTCAGCTACCTGTACCCGCCGTTCCTGGAGCAGGCCCGGCGCGTCCTGAAGCCCAACGGCCTGTTGCTGGCCAAGATCGCCGACATGGTGAACGATCATCGGTCCAAATGGCCCCATTGCGATTTCATGAGGATGGCCGACGAAGCGGGCTTCACCGTCTGCGACCTGATCGTGAAGGTGCGAACCGGGCCGATGATCTCGGACAAATGGAAGACCGCGCACCATGCCCGGAAGCGTCACTGCTTCTGGATCGTGTGCCGCAACGGAGATCGGTGCGAGCGACAGGCGTTGTTTGGACCGGCCTGACCGAGCCGATCCCGGACCCGGACCCTCAGGGCGAGGCGGTCTTGCGCCGCTCGATCCAGCCGCGCTCGCGATAGAGCCTGGCCGCGCCGGGGTGCAACGGGATGCCGGCCCGTTTGACCGACCAGTCACCGCGAGGGTCGTAGGCGCCGAACGCCCCCTGGCTTTCGGCGAGCGCCTCCCGGCGGTCGATCAGGACGCGGAGCGCCGCGTAGACCGTCCGGTCGGCGACATCGCGGTGCACGATGATCATCGTGCCCAGGTCGACCGCATTGACCGGCCCGTCCTGGCCCTCGAACCAGCGGGGCAGCGGTTTGGCGGTCAGCCCCGCCGTCTCCAAAGCCGTCAGCGCCCGTTCGGGCAGATCGACGAGCCGCACAGCGCCGGTGAGCGCGGTCTCGATCACGGCGGGATGGTCGGGCACGGCGGCCTCGAAATAGAGATCGGCGCGCCCGTCGCGCATCATCGACGGGATCTGCCGGGCGCCCACCTGAAGGACATCGCCGCCGCGCTCGCGCAGCACCCGCCGGTTGGAGCCCATCGCCGCCAGGATCATGTCGGCGATGATCGGCACCGTGCTGGCGGCCGGCTCCATGACGATCCGCGGGCCGCCGCGCTCGGCGGTCAGCGCCTGGTCGAGCGTGAAGAAGCCGGTGCGCCGGATATAGTCCTCCCGCAGCATCGCGGTCAGCCACACCGACCTCAACCCGCCGATGACCGCGCGGATGTTCTCGTATTTCTTCCCGTTATAGGCGATCTTGTCGCCGCGATAGGCCCAGCTCGCGCTCGCCACGTTGGACAGGCCGAACTCGGCCCGGCGCGAATTGACGAAGATCGGGTTCCAGAAGCCGTTGCCCCGGTCGATGACCGAGACATGGGACCCGGGCAACTCCGTCTGGAGCAATCCGGCGAGCTTGACGGCGAACCCGTGCCAGGGCGCGCCCGCCCGGCCCGAGACGATGCGGATCTCCTCGGCCTCCCCGGCAACCGCCATGCCCCACGGCATCGCGCAAAGCAAGGCCAGGCACGCGCGCGCATATCGCAGGATCGGCATCGGCGGGGTCCGTCGGCAGGGTCGAGACCGCGGCATGATAGCGTCAGGGAGGTGCGCCAGGGAGTCCCGGCGCCGGTTGGGAATCGGCTGCCGCGCGGGGGCCGATTTCCCGGCGCGGCGGATTGCATTAGTCTTGGGCCCGTCAGTCTTGGGCCCGTCGCGCCGGAGAGAATGGAAACCGTATCGTGAAGACCTGCCAGCCGCCCGTCCGCGATGCCAGGACGCCGGCGACCGCGCTGCCCCAAGGGGCGTGCGACGCCCACTGCCATGTCTTCGGCCCGGCCGCGCGGTACCCCTATCATCCGGACCGGTCCTACACGCCGCCCGATGCGCCGGCCGCCGATCTGGCGCGGCTGCATGACGTGTTGGGGCTCGAGCGCGCGGTGATCGTCCAGGCGACCTGCCACGGCGCCGACAACCGGGCGATGCTCGATGCGATCGCCACCGCGCCCGAGCGCTATCGCGGAATCGCGATGGTCGATGAGAGCTTCCGGGACCGGGACTACGAGACACTCCACCAGGGCGGCGTGCGCGGCGTCAGGATGAGCTTCGCGCGCCATTTGA
This sequence comes from Alphaproteobacteria bacterium, assembly GCA_965202905.1. GTDB lineage: Bacteria > Pseudomonadota > Alphaproteobacteria > MPNO01 > MPNO01 > CAYFYS01. The sequence goes on from OZ241868.1 coordinate 3,489,611, forward strand.
GCAGGCCGCCGGATTTTTCGCGCGTGCGTGCGGTGGCCGATCGGATCAGGCCGCTCGGCTGGCACCTCGTGCTCTATCTCGAAGCGGTCGATGTGGTCGAGAACGCGGCCGAAATCGAAACCCTCGGCCTGCCGGTGGTGATCGACCATCTGGCCCGGGTGAAGGTGGCCGAAGGCCTCGAACAGGCCTCTTTTCGGCTCCTGCTGCGGTTCCTGGCCGAGGGCGATTTCTGGGTCAAGATCTCTTGCGCCGAGCGGCTGTCCGAGACCGGGCCGCCCTATGACGATGTCGTGCCGTTCGCGCAGGCGGTCATCGAGGCTGCGCCCGACCGGGTGCTATGGGGCACCGACTGGCCGCATCCCAACATCGCCGGGCCGATGCCCAATGACGGCGATCTGGTCGACCTGCTGCCCCGATACGCGCCCGATGCGGACTTGCTCCGCCGGATCGTCGCCGACAATCCGGCGCGGCTGTACGGATTTGCGGGCTGAAATTCGGGGGCCGGGTCCTTGCGGTGGCCGAATCCCGCCCGGCTGCGACGGGCTCTGCGGCAGGCCCTGCGGCGGTCGATGTCGCCGATCCTGTTCGGCGTGTGGCCGGTCACCCGGCTGTGGTACCGGAGTTGGGGCCTGCGGCTCGACGGCGGCCCCCGCGATCCGGTGTGGTATTTCGCCTATGGCTCCAACATGCACCCGAGCGCGTTCTCCGACCGGCGCGGCATGCGGCCCAGCGACACCCGCCCCGGCCGCCTCCCGGGATACCGGCTGCGATTCAACCTGGACGGCTGGCCGCGCGGCAGGTCGGCGCCGGCGAACATCTGCGCGGACGCCGACGCCGAGGTGTGGGGCGTGCTCTACCGCATCACCCGGCGCGAGCTCGTCCGGCTCAACGCGAGCGAAGGCGTGCCGGGCAGGGGCTACCGACCGGTGACGGTTCGCGCCGAGGACCGGGCGGGCCGAATGCTCCGGGCGTTCGCCTATGTCGCCCGCGGCAAGCCCTGCGACGGCAGGCCGTCGCTGCGCTACATCACGCTCATTCGCGACGGCGCGCGCCGCCACAACCTGCCGGACCACTGGCTCGCGCTGCTGGACCGGGTGCCGCACGCCGGCGAGGGTCCGGACCGCTGACCGCTCAGGCGGCCGCCCGTCCGCAGATTTCGAGATACATCCGGTGCGGCCGCCGGTCGGGACGACCGCTGCCCGCGCAGACATCCGCGCCGGTTCCGCGGGCGGCCCGCATATGGACACGCCCCGCGACCGGGCCTAAGACTCGCCCATCGAGGCGCGCTGCTGCGATGCGGGCCCGAACCGAACGAGGAGAGACCAGATGGGCAGATTGGACGGGCGGGTGGCGATCGTCACCGGCGGCGGGCGCGGCATCGGGGTGGCCTATTGCAAGGCGCTGGCGGCCGAAGGCGCCAGCGTCGTGGTCAGCGACATCCTGGACACCGAGAACACGGTCAACATCATCAAGCAGGCCGGCGGAGAAGCAGTCGGCAACCATTGCGACGTCACCAGGCCCGAGGAAACCAGGGCGATGGTCGCCCAGGCGGTCGAGACCTACGGCAAGCTCGACATCATGGTCACCAACGCGGCCCTGTTCGCCGACCTTCGGCAGCGCTCGTTCCTGGAGATCGACGAGGACGAATGGGACCGGGTGATGCGGATCAACACCCGCGGCGTGTTCAGCTGCGTCAAGGCCGCCGTGCCGGAGATGAAGAAGAACGGCTACGGCAAGATCATCAACATCGCCTCGGGCACGGTGTTCAAGGGCACGCCGATGATGCTGCACTATGTCAGCTCCAAGGGCGCGATGGTCGCGTTTACCCGGTCGCTCGCGCGCGAGGTCGGCGATGACGGCATCAACGTGAACGCCATCGCGCCGGGGCTGACGATGAGCGAGAAGGTCCTGACCGACGAGCAGTGGACGCGCATCCAGGCCGGCAACACCGCCAGCCGGGCGATCAAGCGCGAGGAAATCCCCGAGGATCTGCTGGGCGCGCTGATCTTCTTCTCGTCCTCGGACAGCGATTTCGTCACCGGCCAGACCATGGTCGTCGACGGCGGCTCGGCGATGCATTGAGAATCGAGGGACGCTGAGGATCGAGGGACGCTCGTCCCGACATTGCGCCGGTCGCAAATTCGGGTCACGATGATCCGTTGGCAACCGAACGGTCCGGCGCGTTCGCCCGGGCAGAGGGAGGTAAGGATGCGCAGGACCCTGAACAGGACCCTGAAACTGCTGGCGCCGATCGGCGCCGTGGCGGCGATGACCGCTTCCGGCGGCGCGGCAACCGCGCAGCAGACGCATACGCTCAAGATCGCCGTCTTCACGCCGAAAGTGTCTTCGGCGTCGCGCTGGTTCGAGAAGATGAAGAAGGAGGTCGCCGAGCGAAGCGGCGGCCGGCTCACGCTCGAGATCTTCTATGGCTCGTCGATGGGACCGATGCCGCGCCACTACGACCTGGCGCGCAAGGGCGTGGCCGACATGTCCTGGTTTCAGCACGGCGTGACGCCGGGGCGTTTCCCACTGACCGAGCTTACCCATTCGCCCTATCTCTTCCCGCCGGGCGCGAAGGGGTCGATCGTCGGCGCCCGGGTCGGGGCCGATCTGAAGGAACGCTATCTCGCGCCCGAGCACGCCAAGGTCGGCACAAGGATGATGTGGGTGGTGTTCAACCGGCCGTCCGGCGTCTACGACTCCGAAAAGCCGATCCGGTCCCTGGCCGACCTCAAGGGCCGGCGCTACCGGGCGCCGACCCCGACGGATGTGGTCATGATGAAGGAACTCGGCGCGTTGCCGATCGGGATGCCGGCGACCCACATGGCCGAATCGCTGCAGAAAGGCACCATCGACGGCGTCGTCACCGACCCGATGGGCATCTTCGCCTTCCGGCTGGGCGGGCTCGTCAAATATTACTCCAACATGTTCGTCTCGGTGATCAGCTTCGGGTTGGCCATGAATCCGAAATCCTACGACCGACTGCCCGGCGACCTGAAACCGCTGGTCGACGAAATGGGTGCCAAGCAGGCGGCCGTGGACTTCTCGACGCTGACCTGGGCGGACTTCCCGGTGTTCACCGGCTACATGAAGAAGATCGCTCTCGAGACAGTGCCGATGAGCGCGGCAGCGGACGCCAACATGCGGGACTTGGCCGAACGCGTGATCGCCCGCAAGATCGACGAGCTCGAGAAGAAGGGGCTGCCGGCCCGCGAGGTATACGGCAAGATGAAGTCTCTGTCGGCCAAATACGCCGGCCAATAGCGCGCGGTGGCGGTCGGCTTCATCGGCGCTGCGGCGCGGTTCCTCACCCGTGTCGCAGCGCTGTTCCTGCTCGCGATGGTGGCGCTCAACGTCGCCGATGTCGGGCTGCGCTCGGGCTTCAACGCGCCGATCTTCGGCACTTACGAGATCATCGAGCTGTTACTTGCCGCGGTCGTCTTCCTCGCCATTCCCGACGCCTTTCTGCGCGGTCAGCACATCACGATCGAGCTGATCGATCAGGTGGCGCCGCCGCGCGCGGTCGAATGGCTGCAGGCGTTCGGCCTGTTCGCCGCCTTGGCGTTCGTCGGATTGCTGGCTTATCACATGATCGAGCCGGCGCTCGAATTCGTCGAATTCAACGACGTGACCGTCGACCTTCAGATACCCGTGATCTGGAAGGCGTCGCTGGCTCTGGCCGGCATCGGCTTCTCGGTTCTGGCCGTGGCGGCGGTTTTCCTGCGCGATCTGGCGAAAGCCGTCGGACGCGTCGAATGACGCCGCAGGAGATCGGCGCGCTCGGCATCGTTGCGCTCGTGCTGATGACCTTCGCGCGAGTCCCGCTCGGCGCGGCGATGGGTCTGGTCGGCCTGGTCGGCTACGCCGCGATCGACGGGTGGGAGCGGGCGTTCATCGTCTTCGGCGAGACCCCGTACGGGCTGACGCTCTACGCGTTCTCGGTGCTGCCGCTGTTCATCCTGATGGGCAGCGTGGCGACGCGCGCGGGCATGTCGCGGGAGTTGTTCGCCGCCGCCAACGCGATCTTCGCGGGCCGGCGCGGCGCGCTGCCGATGGCGACGATCGGCGCCTGCGCGGGATTCTCGGCGATCAGCGGCTCCTCGCTCGCCACGGCGGCCACCTTCACCCAGATCGCGGTCCCCGAGATGCGGCGGTTCGGCTACGACGAGCGTCTGGCGACGGGCTCGGTCGCCGCGGGTGGCACGCTCGGCATCCTGATTCCGCCTTCGGTGATCATGGTGATCTACGCGCTCGCCGCCGAGGAGTCGGTGCCGGCGCTGTTCGCGGCCGGCATGATCCCGGGCCTCATCCTGACGTTGCTGTTCGTCGTCGTGATATGGGCGGTCGTCCGGCTGCGCCCCGATTGGGCGCCGGTGAGCGCGCGCATGGCGTGGCGCGACCGTCTGGTCGCCGCGCTCGCGATGTGGAAGCTGCTCGTCCTGTTCGGGCTGGCCGTGGGCGGCATCTACACCGGATGGTTCAGCCCGACCGAGGCGGCCGGCGTCGCCTCGTTCGCCGCCATCGTGATTGCCGTCGGCACCCGCCAGCTCGACCTCGAAGGCTTCATCGAATCGGTCATGGAGACGCTGCGCACCACGGCGATGCTGATGTTCATCATCATCGGCGCCTGGATCTTCGCCTACTTCGTGGTGCAGACCCGGGTGCCGGTTGCGCTGGTCGAGTTGATCGAGTTTTTCGGGCTTCCGGGTTGGGGCGTGATCCTGATCATCCTCGCCTTCTATATCATCCTGGGATGCGTGCTGGAATCGGTGGCGATCATCCTGGTCACGGTTCCGGTCTTCCTGCCCGTGGTCATCGCGCTCGGCTACGACAAGGTGTGGTACGGTGTCTTGATGGTGGTCGTCGTCGAGGTCGGGCTGATCACCCCGCCGGTCGGGCTCAACATCTTCGTCATCCGCGCCCAGCTCCCGGACGTGGCGCTGGGCACGGTGTTTCGGGGCATCGGCCCGTTCCTGATCGCCGACGCGGTGCTGATCGGGCTCTTGCTGCTTTTCCCCGGGCTCGCGCTGTGGTTGCCCGGCGTCCTGTTCGGGTCCTGAGCGACGGCCGCCGCTCACCGTCCGCTCACCGTCATCGAGGATCGGGAATGGCCGCATTGCTGTTTCACATGGCTACCGGGGCGCCGAGCCCGGTGGCGCCGTACAGCCACGCCGTCGAGGCCGACGGCTGGGTGCTGGTCACCGGTCAGATGCCCAACGATCCCGCCGACGAGGCCGCGCCCCTGCCGCCGACCATCGAGGGCCAGACCCGGAACGTGATGGCCAACCTCCAGACGGTGCTCGCCTCGCTCGATCTCGGGCTCGAGCACGTGGCGATGACGCGCGTCTATCTGACCCGTTTCAAGGAGGATTACGCGGCGATGAACGAGGTCTATCGCGGCTGTTTCGCGCCCGGCCGGCTGCCTGCGCGGACATGCATCGGCGTCACCGGACTCGCGCTCGACGCCCGGATCGAGATCGACCTCCTGGCGCGCCGGCCATAGGTCGGTTCGAGGCCGGTGCGCCGAGACCCGGCCTTGGCGCAGGGCCCGCCGCGTCCGGCCGGCCCCCGCCCGCGCAGCGCAAATGGATGCCGGTTCCGGACGGACCTCCCTGGTGGGCCTCCTTGGTGGATCAACCGAGACATTCGAATCCCCCGGCTGAATCCCCCGGCCCCCCGGCCGATGATGATCCGGCGACCACGACGCATTCGAATGTCTCGATGAGTCGATCCATCGACATAAACCAGCGGTTCGAAGCGGTGGTTCGAAGCGAGAGATTCGAACCACTAGTGGGAATGAGACGGCCGCCAGGCAAAGGCCCTGGCTTCGATCCTTGCGAACACGGCGTGCTCCAGCGCGAGCATCATGATGACGAACAGCACGACCCAGGCCAGCACCTGCTCCATGGAGAACTGCTCGAACCAGAAGAAGAACATGTAGCCGATGCCGAACTTGATGCCGAATGTCTCCGCGAGCGCCACGATCTTCCACGTCATGCCGAAGGCGAAGCGGAAGGCCGAGAAGATGTAGGGCATGAGCTGCGGCAGATAGACCTTCCGCACCAGCATCCGCTTCTGCGCCTTGAACGACTTGGCCATGTCGAGCAGCGATTTGTCCATCGCCTTGGCGCCCTGGAAGACGTTCACCGCGACGAACGGCGTGACCACGCCCATGACCGCGACCAGGCTGCCGACCTCGTTGAAGCCGAACCACAACACGGCGAGGAAGACCATCAGGATCGTCGGCATGGTCAGCGCGAGTGGGATCAGGGCCATCAGCGAGCTCTCGAAGATCTTGCGCAGCCCCATCGCCAACCCGATCCCGATACCGACCACCATGGCGGCGAGGAACGTGATGAAGATCCGCGCCATCGTGATGCCGATGTGGAAATAGGCCGAATGGCCTTCCGGCCCGTCGGTGACGAGATTGGTGAAGATGGTCTGGAAGATCAGCCACGGCCCGGGCAGGATCTCGGCGTCGTTCATGAGAATCGCCGTCGCCCACCAAGCGGCGACGAGCACGAGGATCGAGCCCGCCCGGAGCGCAAAAGCCGTCGCACGGGCGCTCATGACGCCGCCTCTTCATCCAGGACGCTGAAGAACTCCCGGACCAGCTCCTTCTCCATGTCGAAGATCTGCGGATCCTCGGGCTTGCGCGGCCGTGGGATGTCGACTTCGATATGCTTGAAGATCCGGGCGGGCCTGGTGCTCATCATGTAGATGTGATCGGACAGGAAGACGGCCTCTCCCAGGTCATGGGTGACGAACAGGATCGTCGTCTTCGCCCGTTCCAGGATGCCCATCAGATCGAAGCGCATCTTGCGCGCTGTGATCTCGTCGAGATGGCTGAACGGCTCGTCCATCAGCAGGATGTCGGGCTCGATCGCAAGGGCGCGCGCGATCGCGACGCGCTGCTGCATACCGCCCGACAGGTTCAGCGGGAAGTTTTTCTGCTGGCCCTCCAGCCCGACCATGTCGAGATAAGTCTTGACCAGCCCGTCCCACCGCTCGCGCGGGATCTCCTGCGCTTCCAGCGCGAAATGGATGTTGCCTTCCACCGTCAGCCAGTTGAGCAAGCGGGCGCTCTGGAAGACATAACCGGTCCTCGGCTCGGTTGTGCCCATCCCGGCCTTGGGATGCACGGTGATCGAGCCGCCGTCGTCGGGGTCATGGGTCTCGATACCGGCGATGATGTTCAGCAGGGTCGACTTGCCGCAGCCCGAGGGCCCGACGATGCTGGCGAACGAGCCCTCGTCCACGCCCAGGCTGACAGTGTCCAGGACGACGAATTTTTCTTCGCTCCCTCCGGGAACGGCGAACCTCTTCGTCAGCTTGTCTACCGAAACGATTCTCGTCGACATCCCACCCTACTTAGGTATCTGGCCCAAAACGAATCGAGCGATTCCAGTCGGTTGCGCTTCGCTGGCTGTAACATGCGAGATGAAGTCGCGCGCCCGAAATATGCGCGCGACGGGCCGGGCCATGCAAGCGGCCCGACCGATGGGGGGATGGGGGGCGTCCGCCTCCCCTTGCGCCCCGCCGAGGCCCTGTCCTTGATCGAGCCCTGTCCTCGATCGAGCCTTGGACCAGCACGAACGACGAACCTGCGCGAGGCGGCCGATGCCGTCGCGTCCGCCTCGCCTCGACCGACGCCGGCGGCCGGCCGATCGCGCGCCGGTCCACGGCGCCGATCGCCGGGACCACGCCTGGCCAAGGACGTCGAGGGCGCTATCGCCGGCGCCCCGGCGCGGATCTCGATCGCAGGCGTCCGACTCCCGACCCGGAGACCGGCAAGAGATTGAAATTGGACGATTCATTTCGGCCGGACTCTTGGACCTACGTCGCAAACTTGTGGCGCCAGGCGAAGGTTCGATTCTCCCATATCCGGAACACCAGGAGGTCGATCGCCACCATCAGCACCATGAAACTGATGCCCCAGGCGAGCATCATATCGACGCGGGTATCCTCGAACCAGAAGGTCAGTTGCTGGCCGACCCCGCTGGACACGCCGAAGGCCTCGCCGACCAGGGCGATCTTCCACGACAGCGACAGCGCGATCCTGAGGGCCGAGAAGAGATAGGGCATGAGCTGGGGAATGATCACCTTCCAGATCATCAGCTTCCGGTTGGCCTTGTAGACCCTGCCCATGTCGATCAGGTTCTTCTCCACCGCCTTGGTGCCTTCCCAGACGTTCATGGACACGAACGGGAAGACGATCAGCACGATGGTGAGGATCGGCGCGACCTCGGAGAGCCCGAACCAGAGCACGGCGAGAAACGCCCAGCAGATCGCCGGAAACGTCAATAGAACCATGATCCAGCTGTCGAGGAACGCCTCGAAATTGCGCTTCAACCCCATCAGCAGCCCGAGCGCGGTGCCGATGACCATGGAGAGAATCAGACCCTCCAGGATCCGGAGCACGGTCTGTCCCACCACGAGGTAGGTTGCGGGATCTCCATACACCAGAAAGACCCGCTCCAGGAGGACGAGCGGGCCCGGCAGGAAGACCGGCAGGAAGAACTGGGACACCCACTGCCACAGCGCGACAGCGCCGATGACGGTCAGGATCCCCGGCCAGGCGCCCGGCTTGAAGATCTTTTCGCGCACGCAGGACGACCCTTCTAATTGAGGGCCGGGTCGAGGATCAGGCCATGCGTGGCCTTGTTCGGAATCTTGTCCAGAACGCCGCGCTCCTTGGCCATCTCAAGGAACTTCCATTGGGAGTCGACCACCTCCCGGTCCCACCGGGCCAGGAAGATGCGGCTCTGGCCCAGCCATTTGCGGTAGATTTCGGCCTGGGCCTGATTCTTGACCGCCGCCAGCTTGCCATACTTTTTGATCGCTGACGCGAGATTGTCCTCGTTGCGGAGCCATATCATCGACTCATGAACCGCCCTGACATAGTGCTTGGCGCGGTCCCGGTCCGCGTCGACCCATTCCCGCCAGGCGACGATCGGCCCGGACCAGACGATCGGATATCCCGTCTTGTCCTTCCAGTAGTCGTTGGGCGCGAAGATCGAGCGGTACTTGTCGGGCTGCGCGGCCGCAGCGATGGTCAACGAACTGATATTGAACATCGAATCCACGTTGCCCCGCTCCAGGAACTTGATCAGGGCCGGCGCCGCGGCCTGAACGAACTCGGTGTCCTTCAGAACGTCGAGCCCGAAGCCGTCGAGGATGGCGGCCCGCACCGACTTGAACGCGCCCGCGCCGGTCGACCAGCTGGAGAATTTCTTGCCGCGAAGGTCGGAGATCTTCTTGAAGGAGGCGTCCTTGCGGACGAAGACCTCCTGCATCACGGTCAGCCCGCCGCCGATGATGACGAGGTCGAGCCCCTGGTTGATCCGGGCGATCGCAGCGGTGCCCGCGTAGCTCGCGACCGGAACTTCCTTGGCCGGAAGCCCGGCCATATGGCCCCTGAACGGACGCGAATCGATCTTGAGGTCGATGCCGTGCTTGGCGAAGATCCCGGCGTCCTTGCCGCCCATGAAGTTCAAGACGAACACGCTGTTGCGCGGCACCGTGGTTTTGACTTCTTTGAGAGCCTGGGCCGATACGGCGCCGGAGACAAGGGTAGAGAAAGTCAAACCAAGACAAGCCAGGAATACTGCTTTTTTCATTCTGTTTCTCCTCGTCCTTCTCTCATATCGGCCCAGATGTTCCGTTCATCTGTCTGAAATGATATGCTGGGTCCCGGCGCCTCGCTTGTCAAGCCTTGATTTGGTTGGCTGTTGCGGCGTGATACAGGCCGATGGCAGCGCGTATGCAGCGCGTATGGTGCGGCGAATGGTGTGGCGAAACGGTCGCCTCCGGGAACCGGCCGGCCGACCCGGGAGCCCCTGCATGCGTCACCGCCGCATCGATCTGATCTTCCTCAATGTCGGCCATTTCCTGGACCACCTGTTCATGCTGATCTTCGCGACGGTCGCCGCGCTCCGGCTCGCGAGCGAATGGGACATGAGCTATGGGAGCCTCATTCCCTATGCCACGCCCGGTTTCATCGCCTTCGGCATCTGCGCCATCCCTGCCGGATGGCTCGCCGACAAATGGAGCCGGGAGGGAATGATGGTGGCGTTCTTCGTCGGAATCGGCCTCAGCGCGGTCATCGCGGGGCTCGCCGAGAGCCCGATGCAGATCGCCTTCGGCCTGACCCTGATCGGGCTGTTTGCCGCGATCTACCATCCGGTCGGCCTTGCGATGGTCGTCGAGGGCCGCACGAAGACCGGCATGGTGCTGGCGGTCAACGGCGTGTTCGGCAATATGGGGGTGGCCACGGCCGCGCTCCTGACCGGCTTCCTGATCGATGCGGCCGGCTGGCGGAGCGCTTTTTTCGTTCCGGGGCTGCTCTCGGTCCTGATCGGGATCCTCTATCTGATCTTCATCCGCCGCCCGGCTCGCGCGCAATCGCCAGAGCCCGCGGGCGGCCGCCGGACCGGCGCCCCTGCGATCTCCAGGGATACCCTGGCAAGGGTGTTCGCGGTGATCCTGTTCACCACGGCGATCGGCGGTCTGATCTTCCAGAGCACCACCTTCGCCATCCCGAAGATCTTCGATGAGCGGCTGGCCGATCTCGCGGGAACGGCGACCCTGATCGGGTGGTACGCCTTCCTGGTGTTCTCGATCGCCGCCCTGGCGCAGCTCGTCGTCGGCTATCTGGTCGACACCGTCTCGCTACGCCTGGTCTTCGCCGCGGTGGCGATCTGCCAGGCCGCGTTCTTCTTCGTGATGATCCATCTCGAAGGCCTGCTGTCGCTCGTGGTCGCCGTCGCCTTCATGCTGGCGGTGTTCGGCCAGATCCCGATCAACGATGTCCTGGTCGGACGGATCGCGCGCAGCCAGTGGCGCAGCCGCGCCTATGCCCTGCGCTACGTCGTGACGTTCTCGGTCATGGCCTCGGCCTTGCCGCTGATCGCCTGGGTGCATGGGCGCTGGGGCTTCGCGGCGCTGTTCGAGATCCTCGCCGCGGCGGCTTTCCTGATCTTTCTCGCGGTGCTGTTCCTGCCGCGCGCGCGGCAGGACGCGGCCGGGTAGCGATCCCCTCGAACGGGCCCGGCCGCGATTCGTGCGCGGAGCTGCGCTGAGCCTCCTCGCCTTGCCCGGCCTCGTTCCGGCCCGCATCGAACGGGGTCATCGAACGGGGTCATCGAACCCGGCCGATACGGCATCGACCCCAAGACCGTCGCCGGGTGGAAGAAGCGCAGCTCCGCGCACGACCCGGCGACAGGACCCAGGCAGCCGCGCTCCTCCTCGCTGTCCCTCGAAAGAGAAGCCACGGATGCGGACATCAGCGGCGGACCTCCTTCAGCGCCATCTCGATCGCATCGACGATGCCGACATAGCCGGTGCAGCGGCACAGATTGCCGGCAAGCTCGAGCCGGATCCGCTCGCGGTCGGCATCGGGCAGGCGCGTGACGATGTCATAGGCCGTCGTCAGCATCCCCGGCGTGCAGTAGCCGCACTGGACGGCATGCGCCTTCTTGAACGACGCGCGCACCGTCGCCATGACGGCGTCGCCCTGCCAGCCTTCGATGGTGCGCACGTCCGCGCCGTCGGCGGCGACCGCGAGCGTGATGCAAGATCTCGCCGGCCTGCCATCGAGCATGATCGTGCACGCCCCGCACACGCCGTGCTCGCAAGCGGTATGGGTGCCTGTCAGGCCCTGGTGGTCGCGGACGAAATCGGCCAGGGACAGGCGCGGCTCCACATCGGCGGTAACGCTCCGGCCGTTCAGAATCATCGTGGTCGCGGTCATGACAACGCCTCCCGGGCGGCACGGACGATCGCGGTGGCGTGCAGGTTGGCCGCATAGCGGTCTTCCGGATCGCAGAAGGACACCGTCTGGAGGTCGCTGGCCGCCGCTTGCTTGATCCGCCCCGCCAGGTCATCGGACCAGCCCGAGGCGCCGTCGATCAGGCCGGCGACCGAGTCGAGCCGCGCCGGCGCCCGGCCCGGCCCGGCGATGACCGCGCGGCAGACCGCCCGCGCGGCGTCGCGCACGACGACACCCAGCGAGTCGGCGAAATCGCCGGGCTTCACGCAAACCTTGTAATGCCCCCAGGTCGCATCGCCGGCCAGCCGCGGCACCCGGATCGATTCGAGGATCTCGCCCGGTGCGAGCGCGGTCGACAGGATGCCGGTGACGAAATCCGCCGCCGGGATCTCGCGGCTGCCGGAGGGGCCGCGCACCCGGATCGCCGCATCGAGCGCGATCATCACCGGCGGCCAGTCGGCGGCCGGATCGGCATGCGCGATGCTGCCGCCGACGGTCCCGCGGTTGCGCACCGCGCGGTAGGCGATGCCGGCCGCCGCGCGGCGCATCAAGCCATTGGCGACATCGGCGACATCGCCGTCCTCGACCGCGGCATGGGTGACCGATGCGCCGAGGGCGATCCCGTCGGCGTCCTCGGAGACGGCCTTGAGCGTTTCGATCCTCGAAATGTCGACCAGCAGCGCGGGCCGGGCGATGCGCAGGTTGAGCATCGGCCCCAGCGACTGGCCGCCGGCGAGCGGCCGGGCCTCGCCCCCGGCCGAGGCCAGCAGCGCGACCGCCTCGTCGAGGCTCGCAGCGCGGACATAGTCGAACGGGGCCGGCTTCATCGCAGGGCCGCCCGCTCGAGGGCGGCGAACAGCCGGCGCGGGGTGATCGGGGTCTCGCTGATCTCCACCCCGAGCCCCCGGAGCGCGTCGTTGACCGCGTTGCCGATTGCGCCCACCGGGCCGATCGCCCCGGATTCGCCGACGCCCTTGATGCCCATCGTGGAATAGGGCGAGGGCGATTCCATGTAGTCGTATTTGGGGTCGGGCACCATCGGGGCCGCCGGGACGTGGTAGTCGGCCAAGGTCACGGACAGCGGCTGGCCGTTCTCGTCGTAGTCGGACTCCTCGTAGAGCGCGTTGCCGAGCCCCTGGGCGTAGCCGCCCATGATCTGGCCCTCGACGATCATTGGGTTCACCCGCGTGCCGCAATCGTCGACGATCGCGTAGTCGAGGATTTCGATCCGGCCGGTATCGGGATCGACGGCCACCACCGCGCCGTGGGCGCCGAAGCCGAATACCCCGCCATGCACCTCGTCGTTGTAGCCGGTGGTCACGGTCAGCCCGTTGCGGTCGGTCTCATCGGGCAGGTTTTCGGGATGGTGATAGAACGCCTCGGCGATCGCGGCGAAGCTCACCGAGCCGTTGGGACCGACGATTTGACCGTTCTCCACCCCGACCTCGTCCCGGCCGGTCTGCAGCAGGTGCGCGCCGATCGGCGCGAGTCGGTCGGCGAGCTCGCGGCAGCCCTGGGCGACGGCGCCGCCGGCGACCACGATGCTGCGCGAGGCATAGGTCCCGGTCCCGGCATAGGCGGTCGCGGTATCGCCGTGGCGGATGGCGATCTTCTCCGGATCGATGCCGAGCGCGCTGGCGGCGACCTGGGCGAGCGTGGTTTCCAGGCCCTGGCCGTGGGACTGGATGCCGACCGAGACCCAGAGCCCGCCGTCCGGCGTCAGCTTGACGGTGGCCATCTCCATGCCGGGCACCAGCTCGATGCCCCAGGCGGAATAGCCGAACGGCCCGGTGCCGTACGCGGTCTGCTCGTAGAAGGTGGCGAACCCGACGCCGATCAGGCGACCGTCGGCCTCGGGCGTCTTCTGGCGCTCCCGCACCGCTGCGGGGTCGATCGCGGCGATGCAGCGCCGGAACGCCTCGGGGTAGTCGCCGCTGTCCAGATGCTTGCGGGTGATGTTGTCGTAGGGCATCTGGTCGGGCCGGACGAGGTTGTCGAGGCGGACCTCCCAGGGCTCCCGGCCGACCGCGCGGGCAAGCGAGTCGAGCGTCAGCTCGTCGGTGAAGCAGGCGCCCGGCCGGGCGACGCCGCGGAACGGCTGGCTCGGCGGCTTGTTGGTGCAGACCGTCACCGAGCGCCCGCGCAGCGCCGCGACATCGTAGGGTCCGGCGAGGTTGCCGACGCCGGTGGCCGCCTCGACGCCCACCGGCCACGGCCAGGGCGAATAGGCGCCGGCATCGACCGCGCATTCGCAGTCGATGCCGAGGATCTTGCCGTCGCCGTCGGCGTAGGCGGTGATGCCGTACTGGTGGTCGCGGCAATCGGCGTCGGTGACCAGGTGCTCGAAGCGGTCCTGGACCCACTTGACCGGCCGGTTGAGCTTGAGCGAGGTCCAGGCGACCGCCACGGTCTCGCCGTCGAGATGCGTTTTCAGGCCGAACCCGCCGCCGACATCGGGGCAGATCACCCGAACCCTGTTGACCTCGATCCCGAGGAAGGCGGCGATGCCGCGCTGCATGGGGTGGGGAAGCTGGTGCGACATCCAGACCACCAGCTCGTCCAGCCGGCTGTCGTAATGGGCAAGCGCGCCGCGCCCCTCCATCGGGAACGGCGTCTGGCGGGCCATTTTGTAGCGCCGGGTGATCGTGTGGACCGCGGCGGCCTTGGCGGCCTCGAGATCGCCGTTCTCGAAAGCGGTCTCGCAGACGACGTTATCGGCCCAGCCGTCATGGACCAGCGGGCTCGCCGGCTCGCGGCATTCGTCGATGTCGACGACGGCCGTCAGCTCTTCGCACTCGACCTCGATCGCATCGGCGATGTCCTCGGCCTCCGCCCGGGTGGGCGCGACGGCGATCGCGATCTGCTCGCCGACATAGCGCACCTTGTCTTTCGACAGCACCGGGAAGTCCGAGCCCTTGAAGCCGGGCAGCGAGGCGATCGAGCGGATCGGCCTGATATCGGCCATGTCGGCGCAGGTGAAAACCCGTCCTTCGACGCCCTTGGGCGCGCGCACCGAGATCAGCCGGCCGTGGGCGATCTGGCTCCGTCGGAAAGCGGCGTGCCAGAGGCCGGGAAGCTGGACATCGGGGACGAACTGGCCGGTCCCCATGAGAAAGCGGTCATCCTCCTTGCGGGGGATGCTCGCACCGACACCGCGATCGCTCATGCGCGCCTCCCAGTGCAAGCCCGCCCGTGCAAGAGCGCCCGTGCGGGCTTTACGAAACCACGAACCTAATGAATCGTCTGGCCGCCGTCGACCACCAGCGCCGCGCCGTGGATGTAGGACGCGGCGTCCGAGGCCAGGAAAATCGCGGCGTCGGCGATTTCCTCGCAGTTCGCCAGGCGTCCCAGGAGCGCCATGTCCTCGACCGCCTTGGCATCGACCATGCCGGACTCGAGATAGTGCTTGACGCGCGGCGAGAGCGTCGCGCCGGGGCACAGCGAGTTGACGCGGACGTTCTCCGCTCCGTAATCGACCGCAAGCTGGCGGGTGAGCGAGATCAGCCCGCCCTTGGCCGCGCAATAGACCGGCATCTCGGGATGGCCGATCAGCCCGAAGGTCGAGGCGACATTGACGATCGCCCCGCCGCCCGGCGCGTTGCGCAGCATCGGGATGAACGCGCGGCACATGTAGAAGACGCTCGACAGGTCGGTGGCGATGATCCGGTTCCAATCCCCGGTCTCGAGATCGGTGATCTTCTTGACGAAGTTGGTTCCGGCGTTGTTGATCACCGCCTTGAGGCGATCGAACCCGGTCGCAACCGCCTCGCCCAGGGCGACCACCTGGTCCTCGACCGAGACGTCGACCTCGAAGGATTCGTATGACACGCCCGAAGGGGCGATCAGCGCCTCGGTCTCCTTGAGGCGGTCCATCGTCTTGCCGACCAGCAGGACGGTCGCGCCGAGCTCGGCCAGCACCGCGCAGCAGGACTGTCCGATCCCCGATCCCGCGCCGGTGACGATCACCGGCGCGCCGTCGAACTTGAGCCTGTCCAGCATGACCGGCGCCTATTCCGCCGCGCTGCGCGCGCGTTCGAAACCGCGGTACTCGGCATCGCCCGCAGGCTTCAGCGCCGGCATGACCTCTTCGGCGAACAGCCGGATGTTGCGCTCGGTCAGCCCGGCAGGCAGCGTGCCGAAATGGAGCAGCGCGATGAAGTTCGCGAAGCCCAGGGAGCGGTGGCATTCGAGGATGCGCTTGCGCACGGTCTCGGGGCTGCCGACGATGACGATCCCCAGCTCCATCATGGTCTCGATGCGCTGGTCGCCGGTGATCGAGCCCTTGTGCGCCCGCACCCGCTTGTAAGATCCGCCGGTCAGGTAGCCCGGCGGGAACAGGATCTCGAAGGGCAGCGCCAGGAATTTGTTGAACAACGCCTCCATGTGCGGCCTGGCCTCGGCGCGCGCCTGCTCGTCGGTGTCGGCGACATAGACCGGAGCGGTCCAGCCGATCTGCTCCGACGATGCGGTATAGCCGTACACGTCCTCGCAGACCGCCCGGTACGCGTCGAGGAAGCGGCTGACCGCCTCGAAGGCGCTGTAGTTTTGCAGATAGACGTAGCGCCTGTCGGGATGGGCCGCCCATTCGATGGTCTCGGATGAGCCGAGCGAAGGGCACCAGATCGGCGGGTGCGGCTTCTGATAGGGCCGCGGCCAGACGTTGACGTATTCGAAATGATAGTGCTTGCCCTCGAAGGCGAACGGCCCGGTCTCGGTCCAGGCGCGGACGATCAGGTCGTGCGCCTCGATGTGGCGCTCGTGGCTGAGCGTCGGGTTGGAGCCGAGCGAATAGAATTCCGCGCCGATGCCGCGCACGAATCCGGTAATCAGACGCCCGCCGGTGATGCAGTCGAGCATCGCGTGCTCTTCGGCAAGAGTCAGCGGGTGATCGCGCAGCCCGAAGGCGTTGCCGAGGATGGCGATCTTGCAGTCTCTGGTCCGCCGGGCCAGCGCCGAGGCCATCACCACCGGAGACGGCATCAGACCATAGGCGTTCTGGTGGTGTTCGTTGACGCTGATCCCGTCGAAGCCGAGCTCGGCGGCGAGCTCGAGCTCGTCGAGATAGCGGTTGTAGAGCGCCGCCCCCTTCCTGGGGTCGAACTGGGAGTTGGGGAACGTCACCCAGGCCGATTTGTGCCGCACCCGCACGTCCATGTTCATGTCGGCGTAGGGCATCAGGTGAAACATCGTCACCTTCATGGGGTCACCCCTTCAGAAATCTGCCGACCGCATTCATGGGGTCACCCCTTCAGAAATCCGCCGACCGCATCGACGAACGCATCGGTCTGCTCGATGTTGGGCAGGTGGCCGCAGTTCTCGATCATGGTCACCCTGGAGCCCTCGATCAGGCCCTGGAACTCCGCGGCGTAGCTCGGCGGGATCACCTTGTCGCCGGCGCCCCAGACGATGTGAGTCGGCACGTCGATCCGGTGCATCCACTTGCGCAGCCGCGGGTTGAACAGGCGCGGCTGCCAGCCCAGCCGGGCAGTGGCGACCTTGTTCTTCATCGCCGTGTCCTGCTGTTCCTCGCTCATCTCCATCGCCAGCATCGCCTGGATACGGTTCTCGTCGACCAGCAGCGCGCGGGCGAGCTCCTCGTCGTCCATGATGAAGATGTCGGCCGCCGGCTGCCCCTTGATCCGGATGCCGGCCGAGCCCACCAGGGTCAGCGTCTTCAGGCGCGCGGTGTTGCGGATCGCCATCTCCAGCGCGATCCAGCCGCCGAGCGACTGGCCGACCAGATGGACATCCTCCAGCCCGTTATTCTCCAGGAAGTCCAGGTAGAAATAGGCCATGTCGGCCACATCCTCGACCCATTCCGGCTCCTCCGAGCGGCCGAAGGTCGGGTGGTCAGGCGCGATGACGTCGAAGTCCTCCGAGAGCTTGTCGAGATAGGGCAGCCAATCGGGGATGCCGCCGGCGCCGTGCAGGAACAGGAGCGGCGCGCCGGACCCGCCGCGCCGCATGAAGACGCTGGAGCCTTTGTAGTCGAAAGCGCTCTCGGTGCAGGTCGCCATCTTTGTCTCCTGGACTGTTGTCTTGACGCCCGGTGTCTTAACGCTCGGTGTCTTAACGCCCGGCCTCGACGCTCTCGTGGCCGCCGAGGCCCGGGCGGTACTTCTTGTCGAGGAAATCGCCGATTCCCTCCTTGCGGAACGCATCGTCCTGGCGCGCGGTATGCTGGGCCTCCATCGCCGATGCGTAGCTCATCGCGGTATCCCAGTCCATGTCCAGCGAGAAGCGGTAGGCGTCCTTGGTCGCGCGCAGCGCGGAGGGATCCTTGGCGGCGATCTCCCGCGCCGCGCTCATCGTCTCCTCGCGCAGCGTCTCGGCCGGGAAGGCGAAGTTCACGAAGCCGATCCCGGCCGCGACCTTGCCCGAGAACGGCCGGCCGGTCATCGCATACCAGAGATAGTCGCGCGGGCGCAGCAGATTGCCCATCGATTTCGAGACGCTGCCGCCGGGGAACATCTTGAAGTTGATCTCGCTCAGCCCCATCCTGGCGTCCTCGGCCGCGACGGCCAGATCGCAGGCCTCGACGATCGTGAACGCGCCGCCGAAGCAATGGCCGTTGACCATGGCGATGGTCGGCTTGGGGAAATGGCGCAGCGTCCGGCCACGCCATTCGATCGAGATCCGGGTAATCCGGTCATATTCGGCCGGCTTGGACTTGAGTTCGATGAAGAACTCCTTGAGGTCCATCCCGGCCGAGAACGAGTCGCCGGCGCCGGTGATCACCAGCACCCGGACCGCGTCGTCGTAGCGCAGCGCCTCCAGCGCCGCGGTCACCTCCTCGTGCAGGCGCGGGTTCATCGCGTTCTTCTTTTCCGGCCGGTTCAGCGTGAGCACGCCGACCCCGTCCTCGACATCGATCCTGATCGTCTCCCAGGCCATCGCCCACCCTCCCCACGGTCTCGAAGACCAATTCGTTAGCTTGCGAACGACTAACCATTGGGGGTGCGGGAGTCAATCGGCGCGGCCGGTGCGGCGCCGGGCGGGCGTGAAACTTATAGGCTTGCCCGATGCGGTCGGCGGCATAGAGTGACGCCCGGCGGCGCACGCGATCGGCGCACGCGATCGGCGGACGGGCATGACCAGGAAGGACGGCGGGCGCGGGCTGTTTCCGGCCGAGAGCGGCGGACCTCCCGACGATGTCCTGCAATCCCGCACCACAGGGAACCGCACCACGGGGAACCGCACCACGGGGAACCGCACCACGGGGATCGTTCCCTATCAGGGCATCCGCGCGCTGATTCGCGAGGGGACGATCGAGTGCGCCCGGGACATGGAGCGATCGCAGGTGCAGCCGGCGAGCCTGGATCTGCGTCTGGGCCGGCACGCCTACCGGGTGCGCGCGAGCTTCCTGCCCGGCCCGGCCGCCACGGTCCGGGAACGGATCGAGCAACTCGACGGGCTGCCGCCGATCGATCTGAGCGACGGGGCGGTCCTGGAGAAGGGCTGCGTCTATGTCGCCGAGATCGAGGAGAGTGTCCGCCTGTCGAGCGACCTTCTGGGCGTCGCCAACCCGAAGAGCTCGATCGGGCGGCTCGACGTGCTGACCCGCCTTGTCGCCGACCGGGCGACCGCCTTCGACCGGATCGAGACCGGCTACCGGGGACCGCTGTTCGTCGAGATCGCGCCCCAGACCTTCAGCATCGTCGTCCGCCGGGGGTCGCGGCTGACCCAGGTCAGATTCCAGCGCGGCAAGCCCGCCATACCGGCGAGCGAAATCCAATCGTGCTACGAAAGCGGACATCTGCTGCGGGTCGAGGGCGAGCGGCTGCCGCTGCGGGATGCGATGATCCCGGTGACCGTGGATTTGCGCGGCGCCGAGGCGGACGCGCCGGTCGGCTACCGGGCGAAGAAGAACACCAACAAGATCGACGTGGACACGCCCGATCGCTACGACCCCAACGATTTCTGGGAGAAGATGCCGGCCGAGCACGGCCGCATCTACCTGGATCGCGGCGACTTCTACATCCTGGGCACGCGGGAGGATGTCGGCGTGCCGCCGCAATTCGCCGCCGAGATGGTGCCGTTCGATCCGGCCTCGGGCGAATTCCGCGCCCACTATGCCGGCTTCTTCGATCCCGGGTTCGGCTGGATGAACGGCCAGGCTTGCGGCAGCAAGGCGGTCCTGGAGGTGCGCTCTTACGGCGTCTCGTTCTCGCTCGAACACGCCCAGATCGTCGGCTGGCTTCGCTACTCGCGGATCGCCGGCGGCAAGCCGGACAAGATCTACGGCGCGGATCTCGATTCCAGCTACCAGGGGCAGGGCATCGCGCTGTCCAGGCACTTCAAGCCGTTCGACCGCTGAGCCGCTCCGGGAGCTTTCATCGCCGCCCCGGGTGTACATCGCCGCCCCGGGTGTACTATGTCGTTGGCCATGTCGAGACACGACGAGTTCGCGCCGGAGGAGACGGTGGGATTTCTGCTGTGGGACACCACCCGGGCGTTCTCCACCCGCTTCTCCAGACGCATTTCGCGCCACGGGGTGACGTTCGGGCTGTGGCCGTTCCTGCGCGCGCTGTGGGAGGAGGACGGGCTTACCCAGCGCGAGCTGTCCGAGCGGGTCCGGATGAAGGGACCGACCACGGTCGCGGCGGTCAACCGGCTGGAGGAGCGCGGCCTGGTCAAGCGGGTCGACAACGCCGATGACGGCCGGATGATCAACGTCTTCCTGACCGCGAAGGGACGCCAGACCTACGACCTCGTCATGCCGGAAGTCGAAGCGATGAACCGGCAGGGCGTGGCCAATCTCACCCGCGACGAGCAGGAGCAGCTCAAATCTCTGCTGCGCGGCCTGCGCAGCAACATCCTCGCCGATGGCCGGAACGGCGGCTGAATCCCCGGTGGACCGCGCGTGAGGTCCGCGCCGGCGGCGGGTGGCCCCAAACGCGCCGGCCTGGTCGTCCTGCTCGGCATGTTGCTGGCGACGCTGCCCTTTGCGATCGACCTGACCCTGCCGTCGATGCCGATGACCGCGGCTGCCTTCGGCGTCAGCAATGCGGCGGTTCAGTTCAGCCTCAGCGCCTTCGTCGCCGGGCTGGCGGCCGGGCAGCTCATCTACGGGCCGCTGTCGGACCGGTTCGGCCGCAAGCCGATTCTGCTGGTCGGTCTCGGCCTTTTTTCCGTCGCCTCGCTCGGATGCGGGCTTGCGGCGTCGATCGATGCGCTGATCGCCTTCCGCGCGCTGCACGGCCTGTCGGCCTGTGCGATGGCGGTGCTGGCCCGTGCGGTGGTCCGCGACCTGTTCCGCGACGAAGACGCGGCGCGCATGTACGCCCAGATCATGGCGGTTCACGGCCTCGCGCCCATCATCGGGCCCATCCTCGGGGCGCAGCTTGCGGTCCGGGTCGGCTGGCAGGCCGCTTTCTGGTTCGTCGGCGCCTACGCCGCGATTCTGTTCGTGCTGGTCTGGCGCTGGTTCGGCGAATCGCTCGCCGAACGCGATCCGGCAGCCATAAGGCCGGCCGATATGTTGCTCAACTATTTCCGCGTGCTGAACGACCGGCGCTATGTCGGCTATCTGCTCTGCATGGCGGCGTGCTATTGCGGGCTGTTCGCTTTTCTCTTCGCTTCGCCGGCGACGCTCATCGAGCATTTCGGCGTCTCGGTGACGAATTTCGGCTATCTGTTCGCCGGCACGATGCTGGTTTACGTGATCGGCACATGGGCCAGCGCCCGGCTGGTCCGGCGACGCGCGATCGCCGGGCTGATCGTGCCCGGCGCGCTGCTGATGGCGGCTTCGGGCGCCGCGATGGCCGCGCTGGGGCTCGCGCGGGTCGATGCGGCGGCGGCGGTCGTCGCGCCGATGGCGGTGTTCATGTTCGCCTTCTGCTTCATCGTGCCGCCGGCCCAGGCGGCGGCGATGTCGCTGTTCGACCGCAACACCGGCGCCGCCGCCTCGATGATGGGCTTCGTCCAGCTCGCCTTCAGCTCGGTGACCGGCGCGCTGCTGGGCTATTTCGCCGACGGCACCCAGATCCCGATGGCCGTCGCCATCGGGATCGCCTCGCTGTGCCCGATCGCCGCCTACGCCTTGATCGTCCGGCCGCCTTGATCATCCGGCTGGCCCCCACCCGGACACGACCGAAGTGGAAGCCGGGGCCGGCGGAACCGCGTAACGGGGCGATCGCCGCCGCCCACCGCCTTCAAACCGCGCCGGCAACCCCTTGCTCGACGCGAAGCCGGTGCAGCAAGCCCCGGTCCTCCTCGGTGAGCCTGACCCGGTCATGCATCGGCTCGCGAGCATGGCATTCAGCGCAAAGCGCTCGGAGGTTCTCGAGCCCGTTGTCACTCGTCACACCGTTCCGGTGGTGGCAGTGCAGTAGTTTTCGATGGCTGGAGAGGTTGACCAAGCACTTCTCACAGGTCCAGCCTTCCTTTTCCCTGTATGTTCTGGAAATGCGAACCCAGTTCCGAGGACGACCACCCGGCGGCGCCGTTGTATCGGTGTTCGGCGGGAGGTCGTGGAAGAATGTCTCATGGTCACGAAAAAAGCTCGATATGGAGAATTCGGGCCAGTCGTCGTCCAAGCCGAGGGTGTACACGCAGTTCTTGCAAACGTATAGCTCGACCTCCTCCAGCTTTTCCACTTCTCTGGTGTTCGGATCAGTCGATTCGACTTTGAAAAAGCCGTCCGTCCGTTCGGTGACAACGTATCTATCGAATCTGCCGCCCCTACGCATGTTCCTTAGAGTTCGGCACTCGGCGATATGAAAACGTTTGGATTTTTCTGGATGATTCAACAGCGTTTGTTTACTGAGACCAGTATCTTTTATGTAAAGAATGATCTGTCGTCCGTTGTAAGCGAGTGGACCGTTGGGACCGATTGGTTGGACTCGATCGAGATCCCGTATTTCGGTTTCGATCGGTTCACGTTCCACCGGTTTCAGCCCGCTCTCCCAAGACGACAGCGACGCTCCCATCGTCCGACGCACTCTTTCGAGTTCCGGAAAGTTCGCAAGCAGCTTCACTCGACGGCCTCGGTGATCTCCAGGGTCTCGATGATTTTCACGACCTGGCGTTTGGCGTTGGTGCGCACCCGGAACTCGACCCGCCGGGACCGGGCGCGGTCCTCGACGCCGCCGGTCAGGATCGGTCGGCTCGATGACATGCCGGTCGCGGTCAGACGCCGGCGCGCCCATTCCCGGAACGGCCCGGCGGCGGGGAGAAGCAGGCCGAATTCCAGCACGGAGCGCGTCCGCGCCTGAGACAGCGCCATATTCTTGAAATAGGCGTCTTCCCGGCTCGTCGCCTCCAGCCAGACCGAAGATGTGTGACCTTCGACCCGCACTTCCTCGATGGCGTCCTTGAAGCGGTTGAGAACCCGCAGGTATCGCGGGAAGAAATCGGAGAGTATGGCGCGGAATTTCGGCTTCAACTCCGGCCTCGCGCTGTCGAAAAGAACCTCGGGCGCCTTGAAGCGGACGGTCAGGGTCTCGCGCTCCAACTCCGCGTTCCAGCGTTCCAGGTCGTCCCGGAACTCGTCGCGCAACGCTGTGTAGATATCGGCTTCCGAGTCGTTCCAGGTGGCGGCGATGGTCCGAATCGCGGCCTGGGTGTTCTCTATGGGCCGAATGTACGAGATGGCGATGAACAGGAAAATGACCATCAGCCCGGCCATCAGATCGCCGACGGAGATCCAGTGATCCTCGTCGCGCCGTCCGCTCCGGCCGAAAATCCGTGCGGTGCTCATCGCGCCCTTCCCGGGCCCGCTCGTTCAGCCATTTCGAGAAGCTCTCGCAATCTTTGTGTAAGTGGTCCGTAATCTGAAACGAATTTTTCAGACAAAGAGGCGAGTTGCCGTCCCATGAGATCGATGGCTTTGGTCAACTCTTGTTGCATTTGTTGGTCGAAGTTCTGAATATTTTCCTGAGCTTGACGCAGTTGATCCCGGTGTTGTCTCTGCATCTCGTTGGCGGAGTCTCCTATTATATTGGTGTGTCCGGCGAGGGCCGCCGACAGCTGTGTTCGGACATCCTCCAGGGCCGCATCCAAGGAGGCCCGGAAGGCAAACTTGCATCTCGTTTTGTTTGTCCAGGGCGTCGCCGACTGCGGCGGAAAAGCCTTCGGTCAACCCCGCGATATTCTTCTCGATCGTTGGAAACGCCTCCAGCGCGCGATCCTTGAGGCTGGCGACGGCATCCAGATGCACCTTCATCTCGTCCGTCGCCGCCCCGAAACCGGCCAACAACCCCTGCAGAGTCTCCGTCGTCGCGGCGAAATCGTTCAGCAGCACCTGTAACGCCGCGAGCGCACCGGGAATTTGTTCCGCAATTTGCGTAATTTGCGCCCCGTGTTCGGCGATGCGGCGCAGGGCGTCTTCCGAAACCTGGAGAGCCGCTACGGCCATCGCGATGCGCTCCTCCATCGTCTCGACATGGGTCCTGTACCGTTCCTGCCACTCCAGCAGCGCGCCGACCGCCTCGTTCAACTGCTTGAAGTTCTCGCCGAACTGCTCGTTCAACTGCGTGTTGAACTCCCGGATCACCCGTTCCAAGGCCTCGACAAGGGAGCGTGAATTGTTCTCCGCCATCGTTTCGGCGAACTGTCTGAATTCGGCGATTAGCTGACGGTTTCCGTCTTCGACCGATAGCCGGAGCTTCTGCGTCTGGGTCATCAGGCTGCCGTCGCCGTCGGATGAAATGGCGTTGCGCAGCCCGGTCAGAGCGTCGGCCTGGCTGTCGGCCGATCGTGAGATCGTGTTGTCGATCTCGCGCAGCGTCTGATGAATCGCCGCCGGCGTCGCCTCGCCGCCGGCGTCTGGACGGGATGGAAGCGAGGCCTCCAGGACGCGCAGCAAGACAGCCGCACCCATGCCGACGATACTGGTTGAGAACGCGATCTTCAACCCTTCCAGCAGCCGCGGGACACTTCGGTCTATCATGGCGACGTCGAATTGCAGCAAGCCCACGAAGACGCCGGTAAATGTCCCCAGGACGCCGATCGTCGTGCATAGCGCGGCGCCATCTCCGCGGAACCGCGGCGAGAAAAGGCTCAACGAGAAGACGACGGCAACGGCGAGGGAGAAGACGAGAACGACATCGTTGCCCAAAAAATCTGCAACGAATTGCCCCATGTCCATCGAACGCCACCTTGCTTCGCCGCCGGCGGGGACTGTAGTGCGAACCCGGATCGCGGGCGAGTCCCGGCTTCCCCCTGGCCGGCGGCGGAAAGACCGCTATGCTCAACCCGCGCCGCCCCCGGTGGAACGGCGCGGGCAAGCCGGTTCCATCGGGCTTCTCGCCGGCTTTTCGCCCTCGCTCACGGCAGGGCTCATGGCGGAGAAAAACTCGCGGCGCGCCGCTCGATGACGAGGATCGGGGAAGGATGATCCCGCGCTATTCACGGCCGGAGATGGCCGCCTTGTGGGAGCCGGAGGCGAAGTTTCGCATCTGGCTCGAGATCGAGGCCCATGCCTGCGATGCGCAGGCGGGGCTGGGGCTCATTCCGCGGGAGGCCGCCGAGGCGGTCCGCGAGAAGGGCGCCTTCGAGGTCGCGCGAATCGACGAGATCGAGCGCGAGACCCGTCACGACGTGATCGCGTTCCTGACCAATCTCGCCGAGCATGTCGGGCCGCAGGCGCGCTTCGTCCACCAGGGCATGACGTCCTCGGACGTGCTCGATACCTGCCTGGCGGTCCAGCTCTCGCGCGCGGCCGACCTGCTGGTCGGCGGCGTCGAAGCGGTGATGGCCGCGCTCGGGCGCCGGGCGCGCGAGCACAAGCTGACGCCGTGTATCGGCCGCAGCCACGGGATCCACGCCGAACCCACGACCTTCGGGCTGAAGCTCGCCGGCCATTACGCCGAGTTCGCCCGCAACCGCGCCCGGCTCCTGGCCGCGCGCGCCGAGATCGCGACCTGCGCGATCTCGGGCGCCGTCGGGACGTTCGCCAACATCGACCCCCGCGTAGAGGCCCATGTCGCCCGGTGCATGGGGCTCGCGGTCGAGCCGGTCTCGACCCAGGTGATCCCGCGCGACCGCCACGCCATGTTCTTCGCCACGCTCGGCGTCGCCGCCGCGGCGATCGAGCGGCTGGCGGTCGAAATCCGCCATTTGCAGCGCACCGAAATGCGCGAGGCCGAGGAATATTTCGCGCCGGGCCAGAAAGGCTCGTCGGCGATGCCGCACAAGCGCAATCCGGTCCTGAGCGAGAACCTTACCGGGCTGGCGCGCCTCGTGCGCTCGCATGTCGCGCCCGCGCTGGAGAACGTCGCGCTGTGGCACGAGCGCGACATCTCCCATTCCTCGGTCGAGCGGGTGATCGCGCCGGACGCGACCATCGCGCTCGATTTCGCGCTGCACCGGCTGGCCGGGCTGGTCGAGCGTCTGGTGGTCTATCCCGGGCGGATGGCCGGGAACCTGAACGCGCTGGGCGGGCTGGTCCATTCCCAGCGCGTGCTGCTGGCCCTCGTCGAGGCCGGGCTGTCGCGCGAGGCCGCCTACGAGGCGGTCCAGCGCCACGCGATGCGGGTCTGGGAGGACGGCGCGGATTTCCGCAGCCTGCTCGCCGCCGATCCGGAAATCGCCGGCCGGCTCGACACGACGGCGCTCGATGCGCTGTTCGACCTGGACTACCACCTGGCCCGGGTCGAGACCGTCTTTGCGCGCGTCTTCGATGCGGGCGGCTGACCGCCCGGCTCAATCTTCCCTGGCGACCTGCTCGCCGGCGACCGCGATCAGCCGCTCCATCTGGTGTCGGATGTCCTTTTCGGAGACGCCCCGGTCGCCGAGATCGCCCCAGACCTTGCGGAAGACATCCTCGTCGCCGGGCTCGTCGAAGTCGGCGACCACGACCTCTTTCGCGTAAGCCTCGGCGGCGGCGCCGTCGAGCCCGAGCTTCTCCGCCGCCCACAGCCCGAGCAGCTTGTTGCGCCGGGCGTTCACCTTGAACTGAGTTTCCTGGTCGTGCTTGTACTTGGCCTCGAAGCCCTTTTCGCGGTTATCGAAGGTCGTCATGGCGCGTGTCTCCTCTGGCCTGCCGGTCCGGCCCACCCCGTCGGGTCCGCGCCAGTGGTTCGAATCTTTCGCTCCGAACCACTGGTCTCATGTTGATGGACCAACTTATCGAGACATTCGAATGCGTTACGGTCGCCGGATCGTCATCGGCCGCCAGATCATCATCGGCCGGGGGATTCAGCCGGGGGATTCGAATGTCTCGGTCGATCCCCTAGCGCCCCTAGCGGCGGTCGCCCAGGAGATGCATCAGCATCACGAACAGGTTGATGAAGTCGAGATAGAGCCTGAGCGCACCCATGATGGCGAGCTTGGACGAGGTCTCGCGATCGTGGAATTCGGCATACTCGCTCTTGATCCGCTGGGTGTCGTAGGCGGTCAGCCCGGCGAAGACGATCACGCCCACCACCGAAATGATGAAGTGCAGCATCGACGAGGCGACGAACATGTTGACGACCGAGGCAATGATGATGCCGATCAGCCCCATGAACAGGAACGATCCCATGCCGGTGAGGTCGCTCTTGGTGGTGTAGCCCCACAGGCTCATCGCCGCGAACGTGCCGGCGGTGATGAAAAAGACGCGCGCGACGCTGGCCCCGGTGAATTGCAGGAAGATCGAGGCCATCGAGATGCCCATGATGCCGGCGAAGGCCCAGAACAGGGCCTGGGCGGTCGAGGCCTTCATGGTCTGGATCTTGAAGCTGAGGAAGAAGACGAAGCCCAGCGGCGCCAGAATCGCCAGCCAGATCAGCGGCGTCCGGGCGAGCTGGACATACAGGCCGGAGAAGGCGAACACATAGGCGACGACGCCGGTGAGCGCCAGGCCCGAAGCCATGTAGTTGTAGACGCGCAGCATGTGCGTGCGCAGCCCCGCGTCGAATGCCTCCTGCACCCGGGCATTGCGCGAGACGGCGATCCTGTCGGTTCCGAAAACCATCTGGGTCCTCTCGAAATCACCAATCCGGTGGGGTGAACGTCTGACCAGAATATGTTCCCGGCCATACCGAAATCAAGGGTCCGGCAGGGCCGCGGTCCCGCTATCGGGGAGGGCGGCTTGCCGCCGGCGCGCGCGCCGGCGGCGCGCTTCGCCGGTGGATCGACCGAGACATTCGAATCCCCCGGCCGATGACGATCCGGCGACCGTAACGCATTCAAATGTCTCGATAAGTCGATCCATCGACATGAAACCAGCGGTTCGGAGCGAAAGATTCGAACCACTAGATCCGCTTGCGCCGCGTGCGGCGGGCGTCGATTTCGGGCCGCAGGAAGATGTCGTCGACCGACAGGCGCTTGCGGATCAACCCGCAGTCGTGCGAGTAGCCGATGGCGGTCTCCAGGTTGCGCCGGTTGTCCGGCCCCAGCCCGTAGGCCCACGGATCGCCGCCGAAAAACGCGGTCTCTTCGTCCCAGTAGCTGCGGTACCAGGCGAGCGGCGTCACGCGCGGGTTGGCGAGCCGGCGGTAGGAGGCGGCCTTGGACGCCTCGAAGGCGTCGATCAGGTTCTGCGCGAGCCAGGGATGGGCCTCGACCAGCCCGGCCTTGATCGCGGTGACATGCATGATCGGGAAGATGCGCGTCCGGTTGAAATACGCCCGCTCGATTTCGACGTAGTTCTCGAACAGCCGGCCGACACGGGGATCGCCCTCGACGATCGGATCGATCAGGTCGGCGTGCATACAGGCCTCGATCTCGCCCTCGGCCAGCATGGCCTCGACCGTTTTGCCGGCCGGCGCGCGCTCCAGCCGGAGATCCGGCCGGGGCGTGAACCGGACATCCTCGGCAAGCTCGGAGATCCATTCCACCGATGTGTGCGGCACGCCGTATTCGTGCTCCAGAATGCCGCGCATCCACAGGATCGCCGTGGTCTGGAACGTCTTGACGCCGATCCGCTTGCCGATCAGGTCCTTGGGTTCGGCGATGCCGGCGGCGGTGTTGACGAAGATGAAGCCGTGCCGGAAGCGGCGGTGCAGGAACACCGGGATCGCCTCCAGCTCGTAGCCCTGGTCCCTGGCGACGAGATAGGAAGACAGCGACAGCTCGCAGACATCGAAGTCGCGGTTCCTGAGCATGCGCCAGTGGCGGGTGGACGAATCCATGTCGGTGAGCACGTTGAGCGCGACCCCGTCCGCCGCGACCGAGCCCTCCTTGAGCGCGCGGACGCTCTCGTAATCGCCGGCGGCCAGGCTCAGGCGCAGCTCGTTGGGCATGGACGGTCTCCCAATGTTCGGTCCGGTGTTCGGTCCGGTGTTCGGTAATGGCCCTGGAATGGCCCTGGGGGGAATGGCCCTGGGGCTCGAGCCCCAGGCAATGCTGGCCGTACATCCCGGACATGGCGTCCCGGTTGAACGGGATGTGGTGCGAGGCGGCATGGGTGGCGCGCCAGATGGGCGGCGCGCCGGGCGCGCTGGACCGAGCGCGCGTCATGGACGCCGTCGGCCCCGGTCGCGCACCAGATTTCGTCCAGCCCCCTGAGCGCGAGCCGGATCGAATGGGCCTGGGCGATGCGGTTCCCGATCCGCCCGGCGGCATCGGGCGGCCGGCCGTCGTCGAACGCCATGACGCGCGAGCGATCGAGTTGGGAGAACAGCAGCGTGCGGGCCGCCTTCAGCGCGGCGCCCGTCCCGATCGCCGGCGCCGACTCCATCGCGGCCGCCGCCCCGATTCCGGGCGGCGGCCCGTAACCGCCGAAGCGGCGCGGCTGGAGGATCCTGAACGCGCCGGTCTCCCCGATCGCCCGGCAGACGGAGGTCGGGATCTTGCGCGCCTTCCCGGCCGTCTCCGCGCTCTCGCGGATCGTCGGGCCGAGCGCCCGCGCGGCCGCGATCGGCTCTTCCCCGATGTCGTCCCGGTGAATTGCCTCCCTGTCCATCGCGGCATTCTAGTCGCCCGGGTCCGGCCATGAACAGCGGCCGGTTCCATGCTACCCTGGAGCGCGACGAACGGGGAGATCCGAGCGATGACCGACCGCGCCGATAACGCCGACCGCGCCGACAGTACCGATGATGCCGGGAGCCTCGCCGCCCGCCTGCGCGCCGGCGAGTTCATTACCGCGCCGGGGGTCTATGACATGATCTCGGCGCGAATCGCCGACCGGATGGGCTTCCCGGCGCTCTACATGACAGGCTCCGGCGCCGTCGCATCGCATCTCGGCCTGCCCGATGCCGGGATCGCGACCTATACCGACATGGTCTCGCGCGCGGCCCAGATCGCCCGCGGCGCCGCAACGCCGCTGATCGCCGACGCCGATACCGGCTATGGCGGGACGGTCAATGTCCGCCACACCGTCCGGGGTTACGAGCGCGCGGGCGTCGCCGCCATCCAGATCGAGGACCAGGCGTTCCCGAAAAAATGCGGCCACACCCAGGGCCAGAAGCTGGCGCCGCTGGAGCAGATGGTGCGCAAGATCAAGGTCGCGCTGGATTCGCGCATGAGCGACGACTTCCTGATCATCGCCCGGACCGACGCGCGCAGGGCCGCCGGCAAGGACGAGGCGCTGCGCCGGCTGGAGGCTTTCCAGGAGGCCGGCGCCGACATTCTGTTCTACGAGGCCCCGGCCGATACCGGGGAGATGGCCGAGGCCGGAAGGCTGTTCGATGCGCCGCTGATGGCTAACATGGTCGAGGGTGGGCTGACGCCGGTGCTGACGCCGGCCGCGCTCGCCGAGCTCGGTTTCCAGGTGGCGATCTTCCCGGCGTCCGGCTTCCTCGCCGCGACCGAAGCGCTCATCCGGGTCTACCGCGCGCTCCGCGATCACGGCGCCTCCTCGGCCGCGGACGCCGATCTTCACCCCTTCGGCGCGTTCAACACGCTCATGGGATTCGACGAGATCATCGCCTTCGAGGACCGGTTCGAGGGCGATTGAGCGCACGCAGGTCATAGTATCCCGGCAGCTCTCCCGGGCGGTTCCGTCTCATCGAACGCGGACGATCGGCTCGGTTGCAGCGGGACAAAAGTCTTTGTGAACGGCCTGGGTGAACGGTCTGGGTCTTGGGCCGAAAATCCAACCGGAATCGGGCTGGAAATCCGGGCCGGGACCGGCGGGTTCGGCGGCGTAGCGTGGCGCCGGGACGCCCAAGGGACGCCCAACGCTTCCGCCGCCTGCTCCCGTGTCGGCTCCCGGGCTTGCCGTTCGTCGTCCTTGGCAAGACCTCCGCCGGCGTCATGGCGCCGCCTCTGCGAGGCGATGCCAAACCGGACGGATCGCATGGCGCTGCACCGGACATGAAGCTTGTTGGCGACAGAACCAGGAAAAATGCTTGTGGCGGCGTCAGCTACGGTGTAGACATACGAAGCTGCCGTGTGCAGCGTTCGGACCGACCGAAGCCAAGAAGGAGAATGAGACGTGAAAAAGATCATCGAGGCTGTCACCCCCCCCCCCCCCCGCGTGAGGGATAGCAGCGCGGAGTCGACGCGCTGGACTAGGCCGACGGTCCGCGAATGGAACTGCGTTCAGGGGACGGAAAGCGGCGCTGAGAACGACAACATCGAGGATGCTCATACTAACAATAGCTTGGCAGGATCGTGACGCACGGCCGCCCTTGATCTGCGGATAGCACGGCCTGCGGATAGCGCGGCGATCGGGCAACGCCTGCTGGCCGGTGCTCGACGAGCCGCTGTGC
The DNA here is from genome assembly GCA_965202905.1 of Alphaproteobacteria bacterium. Lineage (GTDB taxonomy): Bacteria > Pseudomonadota > Alphaproteobacteria > MPNO01 > MPNO01 > CAYFYS01. The sequence goes on from OZ241868.1 coordinate 3,520,961, forward strand.
TCCTCGCCGCCGTCTTCGACGGCGGCGGCGTGGCGACCTGCCCGAACGGCGGCGAGATCACCCCACGGCGCCGGTCGAAGGCAGTGGCTGGGATGTGTGGTAGACCGCCGACGGCCGCATTGCCTCCGCCCGGCCTGTTCTGACTGTTCTGATGGCCGATTAAGCGCCCCTGAAACGCCCCGCCCCCCCCCCGTTCACGGCCCGTGCAAGCCCCATCCAGGCCCGGATTCGCAAAGACTTTCCGCCGCCCCCTGGGTTTCCGGGATCTTCCCGGCATCTTCCGGATTCACAAAGACTTTCGTCCCCCGACATTGGTCCAGCGTTTCCGCGCCTCTTCCTGGGAGGGGTACAGAGGCGTCCCGGCGGCTGGGCACGGTTTCTCTCCCGGAGTTCGAGAGTTGGGGTCTGTCATGCCGTCGGCCGCCTGTGAGCGAGAGGGCGGCGCAGCGCCCCGCCTCAGGCGATCCGATAGAGCCGGCGAGCGTTGTTGTTGACGACGTTGGCCTTGGCCTCGGACGACAGCGTGTCGGACTTCAGGAACTCCGGCAACTCGGTCGTCAGGTCCTCGAACGACGGCTCGTGCGGGTAATCCGAGGCGTAGAGAATGCGCTCGGAGCCGATCATGTCGACCACCAGCGGCAGCGACCGCTCACCCAGCTCCATCGCCACCCAGATGCTCTCGCCCTCGCGGAAATAGTCGGACGGCCGCTTCTTCAGCGCCGCGCGCGAGGCGACCCCGTGAATCGAATCGAACTCGTAGTCCATCCGGTCCATCATGAACGGAATCCACGAGCAGCCGCCTTCGAGGAAGGCGAAGCGGACCGTCGGGAAGGCGTCGAAGACGCCGGCGAACATCATGTCGGTCAGGTTGATGAAGATCGGCGCCGGGTGTTCGAGCGTGTGCGAGGCGATGTAGCGGGTGAAGTGGTCGAACCCGAAGCCTTCCGACGGCGCGCCATGCAGGGCGAGCGCCATGTCGCAATCGGCCGCAGCCTCGAAGATCGGCCAGAAGAACGGATCGCCGTAGGTCTTGCCGAGCCTGGTGACGGTCGGCAGCACCATCGCCGGGAAGCGCGTGCGGTCCTTCGCGCAGCGCCGCAGCTCGGCCGCCGCGGCCGGCGGGTCCTGGACGGCCAGCACGCCGGCGCCATGGAGCCGCTCGTCCTGTGACGTGTAGCGGTCTTCCAGCCAGTTGTTGTAGGCGGTCGCGGTCGCGACCGCGAAAGGAACGTCGCGCATCAGACCGTGGGCGAGCGCCGCGGTCGGGTAGAGCACGCTGCCGTCGGCGCCGATATCGGCCAGGCATTCCGACCACACCGCCGCGTCGGTGCGCCAGTATTTCCGGTCGGGATCCTCCTTGGCGATCATCGGGCCGCGCGACCAGCCGTCGAGCGCCGGGAAGATCGGCATGGTCTTCATCCGCTTCTTGTCGGCCAGATCGCCCTCGTAATACTCGATGAGCTCGTCATCCAGCTCGAGCACATGGCCGTCGGCATCGAAAACATCGAATCCATTGACCGGCATCGCCCTCTCCCCGATCGCTTCGTCCTGGCGGCCAGACGTTACGGCGCGTCGGCGCGGCCCGCAAGATCGCTCACGGCGCAGCCGCCTTTCGCGCGCGGCGGACCCCGGTCATTTCGACGTGTCCAGCGCGTCGAGCCGGCGGTCGAGGTCGGCCCGCCCGGTCGAGCCCTCCGGAAGCTGAGCCCGGAGCCGCCGCCAGTAGCGGCGGGCGTCTTCGGCGCCGCCGGTCCGCTCGGCGACGAGGCCGGCGATCCACAGCGCCGATCGATTGTGCGGGTCGAGCTCCAGCACCCGGCCGATGACCGCCGCGAACTCGGCCGCCATTTCGGCCGGCGGCTTGCCACCGTCGGCGGTCAGCAGCATCGACTGCGCATAGGCGGTCAGCGCGCCGACATCGTCCGGGCGGAGTCGGGCGAGTTGGGCCAGCGCGCCGCGCGCCTTTTCCGTCTCGCCCAGCACCCGGTAGGAGCGCGCGAGCCGCGCCCAGCCCTCGGCGTCGTCCGGCTCCCCGGCCAGGCGTTGGGCGAGCCCGGCGACCATGCCCCGGATCGTCTCCATCCGGTCCTGCGGCGACATCCGCCCGGCGGCCGCCGCGTCCTCCCCGCCCAGCCCGCGCCCGGCGCCCGGCAATGTTGCAGGCGGGGACGGCGGCGCCCCGGTCCCGGCGAGACCCGCGATGCGCTCGCGCAGCATCGGCATCCACTGGTCGTCGGGTTCGGAGTCGGCGGCAAGCGCGCGCCAGCGGGCCAGCGCGTCTTCCCGGTCGCCGGCCTGCAACGCAGCCAGCCCCAGATAGAACCGGGCGCGCGGCTGCCCGGCATCGCGCCGCAGCGCCTCGACGAAGGCGAGCCGCGCGGCGGCGTTGACCTGTCCCCGGTTCCCCGCCATCAGCGCCTCGCCGTAGAGCGCGCGCAGACCGGCGTCCTCGGGCCGCAGCGCGGCCGCCCGCGCGAACGCCTCCGCCGCCTCGCCGTGGCGCTCCAGCGTCGCCAGCGAGCGAGCGAGCAGGGTCCAGCCCTCCGCATCGCCCGGAGTCCGGCGCAGTTTCTCCGCCAGCCGCTCGACCAGCCCGGCCATGTCGTCGCTCCGCGCCGGCGCGGACGGACCTGGGTCGGCGGCCGCCGGCGGGCGCTCGGCGGCGGGCCTGCCGGCCAGGTTGGGCGAGCCTTGCAGGCCGTAAAGCCCGAACGCGGCCAGCGGCATGGTGAGTGCGAGCGCGACCGCCAGGCCCGCGCGCGTGACTGGGCGCGTGACTGGGCGCGGCGCCGGGCCGTCGCCCGACAGCGCGTCCTCGGCCGCCAGCAGCCGGCGGCCGATCTCGGTCCGCGCCGCCTCGACCTGAGCTTCGCCGATCAGCCCGCGGTCGCGGTCGCGCTCGATTTCGGCGAGCTGGTCGCGGTAGATCTCCAGGTCATGCGCGGCGCGCGGTTGCGGCGGGCGCTGGCCGACCAGCAGCGGGATCAGCACCGCCGATGTCGCACCCACCGCCATCGCGGCGAGCAGGATCCACAGGATCACGGCGCGCGGTCCCGCTCCGTCAGCCCGGCGAGGCGGCGGGACTCGTCCTCGCTCAGCGGCGGCGGCGCGGCGGCGGGCGAGGCCCCGCTGCGGCGGCGCAGGAACACGACGACGCCGAGCGCGCCGGCGAGGAAGATCGCCACCGGACCCAGCCACAGCGCGTAGGTCGCGGGCTTGAACGGCGGGCGCAGCAGCACGAAATCGCCGTAGCGCGCGGTGACGAATGCGATCACCTCATCGTCGGCATCGCCGGCCGCCAGCCGCTCGCGCACCAGGATGCGCAGGTCGCGCGCCAGCGGCGCATCGGAATCGTCGATCGACTGGTTCTGGCAGACCAGACAGCGCAGACCCTTGGAGATCGCGCGCGCGCGGGTCTCGAGCGCCGGGTCGTCCAGGGCCTCGCCCGGCTCGACCGCCGCGGCCCCGGCCGCGATCGTGGCCAGAAGCAGGACCGGCGTAAGGAGACCGCGTCTCATCGCGACAGCCGCCGCAGCACCGGGCGGATGCGGGTCGTCAGATCGTGCGGCGTGATCGGGCCGATGTGCTTGTAGCGGATGCGCCCGGCCCGATCCAGGACGAAGGTCTCGGGATAGCCGTAGACGCCCCAGTCGATGGCCGCGCGCCCGGTCGCGTCCGCGCCGATCGCGCGGTAGGGGTTGCCGAGCTGCGCGAGGAAGTTCCGCGCGTCCTCGGGCTTGTCCTTGTAGTTGATGCCGTAGATCGGCACCCCGTCGCCCGCCAGGCGCATCAGGAGCGGATGCTCGGCCCGGCAGGGCGGGCACCAGGAGGCGAAGACATTGACCAGCGCGACCTTGCCGGCGAGCCGGGCGGAGGCGAGCCCGTCGCTGCGTCCTTCGATCGGCGGCAGGTCGAGCGCGGGCGCCGGCTTGTCGATCAGCGCCGAGGGGATCTCCCCGATGTTCTTGCCCGCGCCGACCTGGAAGAGATAGGCGCCGAAGACCGCGGCGAGCGCGGCAAAGACCGCCACCGGCAGGACGGTTGCAAGCCTCACCGCCGGCCCCCCTCAGGCCGCGGCGGCTGCGCGGGCGCGGCGCGGGGCGCCGACCCGGAGCCGCCGGTCGGTGAGCGAGACCAGCCCGCCGGCCGCCATCGCCGCCGCGCCGATCCAGATCCAGGGCACCAGCGGGTTGTGGTAGAGCCGCACCGCCCATTTGTCGCCCTCGGCGCGCTCGCCCAGCACGACGTAGACATCGGCCAGCCAAGTGGTGTGGATCGCCGCCTCGGTGGTCTGCGAGCCTTCGGCCGGATAGCTGCGCTTTTCCGGCCGCAGCGCCGCGACTGTCCGGCCGCCATCCATCAGCGTGAACCGGCCGGTGACCGCCTCGTAGTTGGGTCCGCGGGTCCGGCCGGCGCCCTCGAAGGCGACCCGGTAGCTGGCAAGCGCCTCGCTCTGGCCCGGGCTCATCAGCACGATGCGCTCGGTCTGCCAGGCCGACGCCGCGACCATGCCGGCGACGATGACCCCGAGACCGGCGTGCGCGATGCTCATCCCCCAGGCCGCGCGCGGCAGCCCGGCGGCGCGGCGGACGGCCGCGGCCGGGCGCAGCCGGAATAGTCCGATCTTTTCGGCCAGCTCGATCGCGGCGCCGGCGAAGAGCCAGACCGCGACCCCCAGCCCGAACGCCGCCAGGATGTCGTCGATCCCGGCGCGCCAGGCGGCGACGGCCGTCACCGCGGCCGCGAGGACGGCCGCGACCTTGAGCCGACCCAGGACGCCGGCGAGATCGCCGCGCTTCCAGGCCATCATCGCGCCGACCGCGCACGCGAGCAGCAGCGGCACGGCGATGGGGACGAACGTCGCCTCGAAAAACGGCGCGCCGACCGAGACCTTGCCGCCGCCGAGCGCATCGAGGATCAACGGATAGAGCGTGCCGAGCAGCACGACGGCGGCCGCGGTCGTCAGCAGCAGGTTGTTGAGCACCAGCGCCCCTTCGCGCGAGATCGGAGCGAACAGCCCGCCGCCCTTGAGCGCGGGCGCGCGCACGGCATAGAGCGCAAGCCCGCCGCCGATGACGATCACCAGCAATCCCAGGATGAACACCCCGCGGGACGGATCGGCCGCGAAGGTGTGGACCGAGGTCAGGACGCCCGAGCGCACTAGGAACGTGCCGAGCAGCGAGAAGCCGAAGGTCAGGATCGCCAGCAAGACCGTCCAGCCCTTCAAGGTGTCGCGCTTTTCCACCACGATGGCCGAATGCAGCAGCGCGGCGCCGGCGAGCCAGGGCATGAACGAGGCGTTCTCGACCGGGTCCCAGAACCACCAGCCGCCCCAGCCGAGCTCGTAATAGGCCCACCAGCTCCCCAACGCGATGCCGACGGTGAGCGCGCACCACGCAAGCAGCGTCCACGGCCGCACCCAGCGCGCCCAGGCGGGATCGACCCGCCCCTCGATCAGGGCGGCGACGGCGAACGAGAACGCGATCGAGAACCCGACATAGCCGAGATAGAGGAACGGCGGGTGGAAGGCGAGGCCGGGGTCCTGAAGCAGCGGGTTGAGCCCGCTCCCCTGGGCCGGCGCCGGATCGAGCCGGAGGAACGGGTTGGAGGTGAAGAGGATGAAGGCGAAGAACCCGGCCGCGACCAGCCCCTGGACCGAGAGCACCCGGGCGCGCAGGCTCGCCGGCAAACTGGCGCCGAAACACGCGACCAAGGCGCCGAACAGCGCCAGGATCAGCACCCAGAGCACCATCGAGCCTTCGTGGTTCGCCCACACGCCGGTGATCTTGTAGAGCAGCGGCTTCAGGGTGTGGGAGTGGCTGTGGACCAGAGCGACGGAGAAGTCCGAGGTCACGAAAAGCCAAATCAGGGCGCCGAAGGCGATGGCGCACAACGCGAGTTGGCCAATGGCGGCAAACCGGCCGAGCGCCATCATCGCCGCGTCGCCGCGCGCCGCCCCCCACATCGGCACGATCCCCTGGACCAGCGCCAGGAGCAGGGCGAGCGCCAAAGCGAGATGGCCGATCTCGGCGATCATTCGGCGGCCTCGCCGCCGCGCCAGCGGCCGGATTTCTTCAGCGCCTCGGCGATTTCGGGCGGCATGTAGGTCTCGTCGTGCTTGGCCAGCACCTCCTCGGCGCGGAAGATTCCGTCGGCGTCGAGCCTGCCTTCGGCGACGATGCCCTGACCCGCACGGAACAGGTCGGGCAGGATGCCGGTATAGGCGACCCGGACGGTCTCGTTCATGTCGGTCAGGCGGAACCGGACGGTGATCCCGTCGGCCTCACGCGCGACCGAGTCCTCGACGACGATGCCGCCCACCCGGAAGCGGCGCTCGGGCGACGGGTTTTTTTTGCTGAGGTCGGTCGGGCTGTAGAAGAAGACCACGCTGTCCTCGAAGGCCGTGAGCGCCAGGGCGGCCGCGGCGCCCAGCGTCAGCGCGCTCAGCAGCACCAGCGTCATCCGGCGACGTTTACGGGTCACCGCCGCCCTCCGCGCCCGTGCGCCGGCGCCGCGCCCGCCGCGGGCTCGCGGCCTCGGCCTCTTCGGCCTCGCGCGCCCGCGCCCGCAGGCTGGCGACGCTGTGCACGATCAGCCCACCGATGACCAGGAGGGCGATGGCGTAGGCCGGCCAGACGAAGACCGCATACCCTCCCATCGCGAAATATCCGCCGGTTTCCGACATGTCCCGCCTAAGATGGGGTTGCCCGGCCGTCGAAGCCAGGAGCGGGCCGCGCGTGGACCGCGGTAAGCCGCAGCGCGCGCACCCGGCGGGCGAGCAGTTCGGCGCGCACCCGGATGAGCAGGAGCGTGACGAACAGGCAGGCGAAGCCGACGGCCATCGCCAGCAGCGGGATCAGCATCGAGACGTGGATCGAAGGCATCGCCGCGCGGGCCACGCTGGCCGGCTGGTGCAGCGTGTTCCACCAGTCGACGGAAAACTTGATGATCGGGATGTTGACCGCCCCAACGAGCGCCAGGATCGCCGCCGACCGGTCGCCGCGCATTGTGGACTCGAAGGCGTGCGCCAGCGCGATGAAGCCGAGATAGAGAAACAGCAGGATCAGGACCGAGGTGAGCCGCGCGTCCCACACCCACCAGGTCCCCCACATCGGCTTGCCCCACAGCATCCCGGTCGCCAGGCACACCACGGTGAAGCACGCCCCGATGGGCGCGGCCGCCACCGCGATCACATGAGCCAGCGGATGGCGCCAGATCAGCCCGGCCGCCGAGGATATCGCGATCACGCTATAGACGAGTATCGCCATCCAGGCCGACGGCACATGGACGTACATGATCCTGACCGTCTCGCCCTGCTGGTAGTCCGGCGGCGAGAAGCCCAGCCCGACCGTCAGCCCGGCCCCGATCAGCAGCACGGCCGCCCGGGTCGTCCACGGCTGAACCGCATCGGCCAGGCGCAGAAACCGCCCGGGGCTCGCGAACTTGTGCAGGCCGGTCACGTGCGCCGTCGCCTCATACCGCAGATCGCCGGAGTGTGGGCGATCAGTGAGCATACACGGGAGAGGGTCAACAAAGCGGTCGTTCGCCGCACGAATATTTGAACGGGGGCGTCGTCGCTACTCCATCGCCTGTCTGATCGCCGCCGCCGCCGCCCAGGGCGCCAGGATGCTGGCGGCGACGAGCATGGCGGCCGCGGCCAGAAGCTGCTGGCGGGGGGCGAAGCCGGCGATGGCGGCGTCGACCGCGGCGGCGCCGAAGATCAGCACCGGGATGACCAGAGGCAGGACCAGAAGCGACAGGAGAATCCCGCCGCGCCTTGCGCCGAGGGTGAGCGCCGCACCGACCGCGCCGATCAGGCTGACGGTCGGCGTGCCGAGCGCCATCGCGGCGATCAGCGGCCAGAAACCCGCCGGATCGAGATTCAGGAGGACCGCCAGGACCGGGGTTGCGATCAGGAGCGGCGCCCCGGTGCTCAGCCAGTGGGCAAGGATCTTGGCGCCTACGGCGAGCTCGAGCGCGACGGGGGAGAGCACCAGGATTTCGAGGCTGCCGTCCTCGTAATCGCCCCGGAACATTCGCTCCAGCGACAGCATGGCGGCAAGAAGGGCCGCGACCCAGAGCACGCCGGCGGCGATGCGGGCCAGGATGTTGGGCTCCGGGCCGATGCCGAAGGGAAACAGGACGGTGGCAAGGACGAAGAACGTCACCACCGTCGCGGTCTCGCCCGGCTGACGGACGGCGAGCCGAAGTTCGCGGGCGAGAACGGCCGAAAACCCGGTCACGCGGCGAAGTCGCCGACATCGAGGCGATGCGGCGCCCCGAGGCCGAGGGCGACATTGGTCGAGACCACGCAGGACCCGCCGCCGGCCCGGTGGGACTCGATCGCGGCATGGACAGCGGCGACTCCCTCGGCATCGAGCGCCACGGTGGGCTCGTCCAGCAGCCACAGGCCCGCGGGAGCGACCAGCGTTCTGGCCAGCGCCAGACGGCGGCGCTGGCCGGCCGACAGGAACCGGGCCGGCATGGCCGCCAAATGGCCGATGCCAAAATGGGCGAGCGCTGGGCCGACCAATCCGTCGCCGCGCAGCGTGGCCCAGAACGCCAGGTTCTCGGCGACCGTCAGCGCCGGCTTGACCGCGTCGAGATGGCCGACGTAGTGCAGCCGTCCGGCATGGGCCGCCGGGTCCCCGGCGATGTCGGCGCCGTCCCACGCAAGGCGTCCCGCCACCGGGCGGGCGAGGCCCGCCATCAGGCGCAGCAGCGAGGACTTGCCCGAGCCGTTCGGGCCGGTCAGCACCAGCGCCCCCCCCGGATTCAGCGCGAAATCGAGATCGGCGAAGATCACGCGGTCGCCGCGCGCGCAGGTCAGGTCCGATCCGGTGAAGGCCGCCATCGACGGACGAGCCTAGTGGATCAACCGAGACATTTGAATTCCCCGGCCGATGATGATCTGGCGACCATAACGCATTCAAATACCTCGATAAGTTTATCCATCGACATAAAAACAGTGGTTCGAAGTGAAAGATTCGAACCACTGGCGGATCGGGGAGTCGAGGGGAATCGGCTTGGCCAACGGCCGAAAAAAGGGACCGCCGGAAGATGCCGGCGGTCCAGTTCCAAGGAGGATCCAGCCGATTGGCCGGAGGGACGCTCAGGGTGGGCGTCCCAGGGGCTAGGATCTCGAACATGGAGGGCAATTGTGGCCGGCGAGGGCCGGGATTAAGGCATTTTCGTGATCGGGCGGAGCCGGATCGGTTGCCGGGCGCGCGCCGCGGCATTGACCGCGAGGCCGATGCGAGATACCTCAGGTCGGCCGGCCTGATCGGGTTCCCGGGCGGCTCATTTCCGGATTTTGGGGCATTTTCAGGCAGGAGACGACCGTGAACGGTTCTGGGCACGATCAGCTAAAGGCACGGCGCACCCTGAACGTGGGGTCGCAGGCTTACGACTACTACGCCTTGGACGCGGTCGCCGACGCCGGGCTCGGCGACATCGCCCGGCTGCCCTACTCGCTCAAGGTGTTGCTGGAGAACCTGCTGCGCCACGAGAATGGCCGCACGGTCACGGCGGACGACATCGAGGCCGCGGTCGCGTGGCTGGAGACGCGCTCGTCCAGCCACGAGATCGCCTTTCACCCCGCGCGCACCCTGCTCCAGGATTTCACCGGCGTCCCAGCCGTCGTCGACCTTGCGGCGATGCGCCAGGCGATGGCCGATCTCGGCGGCGATCCCCAGAAGATCAACCCGCTGGCGACCGTCGATCTGGTGATCGATCATTCGGTGACGGTCGACACGTTCGGCTCCGGCGAGGCTTTTGAGGCCAACGTCAAGCGCGAGTTCGAGCGCAATCGCGAGCGCTATTCCTTCCTCCACTGGGGATCGAAGGCCTTCGACAACTTCCGGGTGGTCCCGCCCGGCACCGGCATCTGCCATCAGGTCAATCTCGAATACCTGGCGCGGACGGTGTGGACGCGGCAAGACGATGGCGTCCGGCTCGCCTATCCCGACACGCTGGTCGGCACCGACAGCCACACCACCATGGTCAACGGATTGTCGGTGCTGGGCTGGGGGGTCGGCGGCATCGAGGCCGAGGCGGCGATGCTGGGCCAGCCGATCTCGATGCTGCTGCCCGAGGTGATCGGGTTCAAGCTCACCGGCGCCTTGCGCGAGGGTGCGACGGCGACGGACCTTGTGCTCACCGTGACCCAGATGCTGCGGGCCAAAGGCGTGGTCGGCAAGTTCGTCGAGTTCTTCGGTCCCGGCCTCGCCGACCTGCCGCTCGCTGACCGGGCGACGATCTCCAACATGGCGCCGGAATACGGCGCGACCTGCGGCTTCTTCCCGATCGACGGCGAGACGCTGGCCTATCTCCGCCTGACCGGCCGCGAGGCCGGGCAGATCGCCCTGGTCGAGGCCTACGCCAAGGCGCAGGGGCTGTGGCGCGGCGACGACGACCCGGACCCGATGTTCACCGACACGCTGGAGCTCGATCTCGCGGGCGTCGAGCCCTCGCTCGCCGGACCCAAACGGCCGCAGGACCGGGTGAGCCTGGCCGGCGCGGCGGCGGCCTTCGGCGAGGCGCTGGGCGAGCTCGGCGGCGGCAATGCCCCGGTGCCGGCCAAGGGCGCCGACTATGCGGTCGAGGACGGCCATGTGGTGATCGCCGCGATCACGAGCTGTACCAACACCTCCAACCCCTCGGCGATGCTGGGCGCGGGCCTCGTCGCGCGCAAGGCGCGCGCGCGCGGGCTCGCGGTCAAGCCCTGGGTCAAGACCTCGCTCGCGCCGGGCAGCCAGGTGGTCAGCGACTATCTCGCCGCCGCCGGCGTCCAGGACGACCTCGACGCGCTGGGGTTCAACCTCGTCGGCTACGGCTGCACGACCTGCATCGGCAATTCCGGACCGCTGCCCGAGCCGGTCGCCGATGCCATCGACGAGGGCGGGCTGGTGGTGGGCGCGGTGCTGTCGGGCAACCGCAACTTCGAGGGGCGGGTGCATGCCCAGGTGCGCGCGAACTACCTCGCTTCGCCGCCGCTGGTGGTGGCCTACGCGATCGCCGGATCGCTCAAGATCGACCTGACCGCCGACCCGCTGGGCGAGGACGCGGACGGCAAGCCTGTCTATCTGAAGGATATCTGGCCGTCGAACAAGGAGATTGCCGAGACGCTGGCCTCGGCGCTGAGCCCGGAGATGTTCCGCGCGCGCTATAACGACATCGCCGCCGGCCCGGCCGAATGGCGGGAGATCTCGTCCACGCCGTCGGAGACCTATGACTGGCAGGAAAGCAGCACTTATGTGCGCTATCCGACGTTCTTCGAAGGCATGACGCAAGAGCCCGGCGCGGTCGAGGATATTCACGGCGCCCGGCCGATCGCGCTGCTGGGCGATTCGGTGACCACCGATCACATCTCGCCCGCCGGCTCGATCAAGAAAGAGAGCCCGGCCGGCGACTACCTGATCGAGCGCCAGGTGCGGCCGGCGGAGTTCAACTCCTACGGCTCGCGGCGCGGCAATCACGAGATCATGATGCGCGGCACCTTCGCCAACATCCGTATCCGCAACGAGATGGTGGCCGGCATCGAGGGCGGCTTTACCCGCTACGTCCCGGACGGCGCCCAGCTCCCGATCTACGACGCGGCGATGCGCTATGTCGAGGACGGCGTGCCGCTGGTGGTGATCGCCGGCAAGGAATACGGTACCGGCTCGTCGCGCGACTGGGCGGCCAAGGGCACAAGGCTGCTCGGCATCCGCGCGGTGATCGCCGAAAGCTTCGAGCGGATCCATCGCTCGAATCTCGTCGGCATGGGCGTGCTGCCGCTGGAGTTCAAGCCCGGCGCCGACCGCAAGTCTCTCGGGCTCGACGGCGCCGAGGCGATCGACATCACCGGGGTCGCGGCCGGGATCGTCCCGCGCATGGACGTGCGGTGCCGGATCGCCCGGGCCGACGGCCGCAGCGAGGAGATCGCGCTGACCTGCCGGATCGATACGCTGGACGAGGTCGAGTACTATCGCCACGGCGGAATCCTGCACTATGTGATCCGCAACATGCTGGCAGCCGCCTGATCGTTTGGTCCCGGATTCGAGGGATCGGCGTGAGCCCGGACCGATTGGGCTCGACGGGCCGGGTTTTGCGGATGCATTCGGAGGCGTCGGACGACGTTGCCTGGGGCAGCAGGTTGCGCTCACCGGGTCCGGTTGCCATCCTCATGCGACTCCAGGCGCTGGGGAGGGCAGAGGATGCATGCAGTCTTCAAGTCCAGGGCCGACGCCAGGACCGTCCCCATCGTCCCGATCGAGGAGGCGGTGTTCGAAGCTTGGCGCGAAGCGCAGCCGGAGGTCCTGAAGACCTGGGTGGATTCCACCGGCTTCACCGCGGCGGCGGGCGGGATAAGCCTGGTCGCCGGACCCGACGGCGCGCTCGCCAGCGTCCTCGTCGGTTTGGACTGCCATGACGGGTTCTGGGCCTATGCCGATCTTCCGGGAAGCCTGCCCGCGGGGATCTACCGCATCGATGCGCGGATGGAGCCGGCGGCGGCGACCGGGGCGGCGCTCGGCTGGGCACTCGGCTGCTACCGCTTCGAGCGCTACGCGGCCAAGCAGGCGAAGGCCGCACCCGCGCTGGTCTGGCCCGAGCGCGCCGATCGCGATCACGTGATTCGCGCGGCGGAGGCAACGACCACCGTCCGCGACCTGATCAACACCCCGACCAACGACATGGGTCCGGCGGATCTCGCCGCGGCCGTCCGCAAGATCGGCGCGGCGCATGGCGCCAGGGTCACCGTGACGACCGGCGATGCGCTGCTGGGGCGCAACTACCCGACGATCCACGCCGTCGGCCGGGCGAGCGCCAACGCGCCGCGGCTGATCGACCTGCGCTGGGGCCGCGCCGGGGCGCCCAGGATCACCCTGGTCGGCAAGGGGGTGTGCTTCGATACCGGCGGGCTCGATATCAAGCCGGCCTCGGGCATGTTGCGGATGAAGAAGGACATGGGCGGCGCGGCCCAGGTGATCGGCCTGGCCCGGATGATCATGGCGGCGGCGCTCGACGTGCGGCTGCGCGTGCTGATCCCCGCCGTCGAGAACAGCGTGGCAGGCAACGCCTACCGGCCGCTCGATGTGATCACCACGCGCAAGGGCGTCACGGTGGAGGTCGGCAACACCGATGCCGAGGGGCGGCTGGTGATGTGCGACGCGCTGGACGAGGCCGGGCGCGAGAAGCCCGATCTCCTGATCGACTGCGCGACGCTCACCGGGGCCGCGCGGGTCGCGCTGGGCGCCGACCTGCCGGCGGTGTTCTGCAACGACGACGCGCTCGCCCGGGACCTGCTGGACTGCGGCGCCGAGGTGTCCGATCCGCTGTGGCGGCTACCGCTGTGGCAGCCCTACCGCCGGTTGCTCGACAGCACGGTCGCCGACATCAACAACGTCTCGGAGGGCGGCATGGCCGGGGCGATCACCGCGGCGCTCTACCTGCAGGCCTTCGTCGGCGCGCAGACGCCGTGGATCCATGTCGATCTCATGGCCTGGAATACCGGCGCACGTCCGGGCCGCCCGGTCGGCGGCGAGGCCCAAGGGATGCGGGCGCTCTACGCGCTGATCGAACGCCGTTTCGCCGGGAAGCCAGCCCGCCGGCGCGCACAAAAGAAGGGCTGATCCGGCGATTGCGGCCGCAGGCTTGGCCCGTATTTCTCAAACCCTGGTCGGAAGTGATTCATTTTGTCGGCGTCGGATTGTAGGGACGGGTTGTGGGAACGGGAGAGGTCGGGGCGGGTTCGGTTTGGAAGCACGTTGATGCGCCCGCCGGCGGGCGCGCGCTTCCCCGGGAGTTGGCGAGGTCACCACAAAGCGCGGATTGGCCATACCGCCGGTCCACCCCGCCTTGCAAGAGCGGCGGGCGGAGTCCGCAGGTTGTCGCTGACATGCATCGCCCGACGCTACGGCGCCTTGTCGGCGCCGTCCGGTCCGGGTGCGAGCAGGATGTCGAAGTCCTTGGGCCTGCGCCGTAGCATGCATTTGAGCACGGCCACGGTCGTGATCGAGCCGTAGCTTCGATCCACCGGCACATAGCCCGCCGCACGGAAGCGCCCGATGATGTCCTGCGTGCGGCGCAGCGCCTCGCAGCGAGCGGCAAGGCCGGGCATCGACTTCTTTAGAAAGCGCCAGAGATTGCGCGGATGGAGCGCGAGGCTGACGGTACATTTCCGCTCGCGGCAAAAGTCGAGCATCTCCCCGGCAAGCTCATACTCCATCCCCTCGATGTCGATCTTTAGGACGGTCGTTGCCGCATCATCGAACCGTGGCAGGTCTGTGAACGAAACCGTCTCGACGTCGACGAACGAGTCGGACTCGACCAGCACATTGGTCATCGAATCGCCGAAGCCCGTGTGTGCGTAGAGCCGCGTTGTGCTGCGGTCCTTGCCGATCGCCGCGTTGAGCGTGGTGACAGCGAACCCGTTGAGCGCGACGTTTCGGTTGAGTGCTCCGAACGCTACCGGGTCGGGCTCGACAGCCACGACCCTGGCTCCCTTGGCCGCGGCGATCAGGGTGAACGGCCCATACCAAGCGCCGATGTCATAGAACACGGTGTCGGGCCCGGCCATGCGCTCGATGAAGCCGACGAGTTCGGGCTCCCAGGTGCCGGCGCGCATGAGGCGGTGGTGGGCATCGAACCCGTCGCCTCCATTGACCACGAAAGCGCACGAATCACCGATGCTGAGCCGCAGCGTCGAGGAGTCTTCGGCTGGCTCTGAACCGCCCATGACATGGCCCGGCTCCGTTGGAATCGCCTGATCATGCCCCGGCTGGGCGGAACGCGCAATTATCCTTCCGGAAGGTTCGCCGGGGCGGCGCGCGAAAAGGCTTCGATCTCCAGGCAGCGATCGAAGATTGCGGTCGCCAGCGGGTAGCGGTCGAGCGGCACCGCGAACCGCCTGGCCCCCAGGATCTGGGGCGCCAGACAGAGATCGGCGAAAGTCGGGGCATCGCCGTGGCAGAATACGCCGGTGTCGGGCGATGCGGCGAGATTCGCCTCGAACGCGGCAAGGCCCGCGCCCACCCAGTCGTGAATCCAGGCCGCAAGAGCCGCCTCGTCGAGTCCCAGCGTCCCGGTGAGGTAGGTCCGCGTCCGCGGGACGGCGGCCCGATGGGTGTCCGCCACGATAATCTGGCTGAGACCGCGGACCCGCGCCCGCCCGCGCGCATCCGCCGGCAGCAGGGGCGGGTCGGGATGGGTCTCCTCGATAAACTCCAGGACTGCCATCGACTGGAAAAGCGGCGGCCCGCCGTCCTCCAGAACCACGGCGGGGACCACCTGCTGCGGGTTGACCGCGCGGTAGGCGGGATCGAACTGATCGCCCTTGACGAGATCCAGACTGGTCTCCTCGAACGCCACGCCCTTCATGTTCAGCGCGACGCGGACCCGCATCGTCGCCTGGGAGAGCTGATAGCCGTAGATTTTGATCACCGGCGCCTCTCAGTTTCGATTCGCATCGCGGGCTTCCAAGTGGGCCATGACGATGATGCCGACCAGGATGACCCCGCCGCCGACCCAGGTCCAGAGGTCCGGGAACTCGGCGAACAGAACCAGGCCGAGAACGGCCGAGAAGATCAGGCGAGAGAACTCGAAGGGCAGCACGACCGTAGCGTCCGCCGCCGCATAGGCCCGTGCGAGCGCGCGCTGGGTCAGCGTGCCGGTAAAGCCGATGGCGACGAGGATCGCGAAATCCGCCGGTCCCGGCGTGGTCCAGACGAACAGCGCCGGGATCAGGGTCAGCGGGGTGAACACGACCACCTGCCATGTCGCCATGCAGTCCGGCGCCTCGGTCCGCGACAGCGACTTCATCGCGATCGCAACCGCGGCCATCACGAAGACCGCGATCAGGGCGAGCAGCGCCCCGGTCGAGATCGCGATCATGCCGGGCCGGATGATGATCAGCGCGCCGATGAACCCGATGACGGTCGCGGACCAGCGGCGGCCATAGGCGGCTTCGTGCAGGACCAGGACGGCTGCGGCCGAGGCGAAGATCGGTCGCGTGGTGATGATCGCCGCGATATCGCCAAGCGGCGCCAGGGTGATGGCGGTGAAAATCAGATAGGCCGCGGCAAGCCCCAGCAGCCCGCGCGTGACGTGCATTCCGATACGCCGGGTCCGCAGCCCCCTGAGCCCGGTGCGGAACAGCCAGGGGAGCAGGAACGCGAGACCGAACAGGCTGCGGAAGAAGACGACCTCGAAGGTGTGGATCTCGGCGGAGACGGTGCGGATCATCGCGATCATCGCCGCCCAGGCGGCCGTCGCGCCCATCATCCACAGCGCGCCCTTCATCGGGGCAGGGATCGCGGCGGCGGCGGCCCGGATGTCCCGAAACGCGGCGATCTCGGGCTACCGCTTCAGGCTGGGGTCTTGCAGCGTCGTGTCCTGGCCCGGCGGCGGGTTGGCGATCGCGTCTTCGATCGACTGGGCCTCGCGCCATTCCTCGGGCGGGCGGACCTGGCCGGGGCTGCCGATCTGATCGAGTCCCCAATAGATCTCGAGTCGATGGTTATCCGGGTCGCGGAATTCCACGGCGACCTGGCAGCCGGCGCGCCGACGCCCGTGGAAATCGATCGGCACCCCGTGCGCTTCCAGATGGGCGCGCGCGCGCAGCACCTCGTCGAGGCTGGAGACCTCGAACGCCATGTGATCGAGCTCCGAGTTGTCCGCATCCCCGGTCCGCCCGCCGACCAGCGCCACCCCGTGGTGGTCGGCGTTGCAGCGCATGAACACCATCCGCCCCGGCATCATGGAGTCCGGATAGACATCGGAGACCCGAAAGCCCAGCACTTCGGTATAGAACGCCGTCGAGCGCTCGATGTCGCGTACCTTGAGCACCACGTGGCCGATCTTGCGGACGGTGAACGGCAGGCCCGGCGGCGGCTCGTGCCCGGCCAGCGCCCTCATGTCGGCATGCTCCAGCCCTTCGGCGTCGATCACACCCCGGCCGCGATCCAATGCCATCGGTTGACCTCCCCCATACGATCCAATGCCGGGCGATGCTGGCGCCTCGCGCAGGCCGCGGCAAGCCGTCCCTCTCCCTCGGCCCCTCGGCGTTGCCTCATCCTGTTGCCGCGGCGAGGATCAGGCTGAGCGCGGAGAGCGGGCGGCCGGTCTCGGCCGTCCAGGCGTTGAAGACCTCCTGCGCGCGGTCGCGGTCGCGCTTGCCCCTGGGCGCGCTGGCGGGGGCGAGCAGGCGTCGGGCCAGATTGTCCGGCCCGCCTGCGCTCGCCGCGGCCGCGGCCAGGACCTCGGAGAACGGGCTCACGATGCTTGCAGCCGATCCGCGATCGCGACCACGCGGCGCATGGTCCGCAGCACCGGCCGCTCGATCAGCTCGCCGTCGACCACCAGGAGGCCGGTGGCGTCGGTCTTGAACGCCTCGATGATCCGGCGCGCGCGCTCGACCAGCTCCGGCGAGGGCGAGAAGACGCGGTTTATGATCGGAATCTGGTTCGGGTGGATCGCCGCCTTGCCGGTGAAACCGAGGGCGGCGGCCGCGCTTGCCTCCCGCTCGAGCCCGTCCGGGTCGTCGAGCGTCAGGAAGGGCACGTCGAGCAAATCGAGGCCGGCGCGCGCCGCGGCATGAACGACCGCCGATCGCGCATACAGCAACGTCTCCCAGGTTTTGGCCGCGCGCAGATCGGCGGACATGTCGACCGCCCCGAACAAGAGCGATTCGACGCGCGGCGAGGACGCGGCGATCGCGTGCGCGTTGGCGAGCCCGTCGGTTGATTCGATGATCACGTGGTAGCGGATATGCGCGCAGGCGCCGGTCAGCAGCTCGTCGTAGAGCCGGATCTCGTCGGCCGAGCCGATTTTGGCCAGCATCAGCGCCGGCGGCGGGGTCGGGCACTCGCGCAGCGCGAGCACGTCCTTCAGCCCCTCGGCAGTCGACAGCGGGTTGATGCGCGCCATCGGCTCGACGTTTTGTGGCGCGGCCGCGGCAAACAGCGGCAGGCTGAGGGCGCGGGCCTCATCCTTGCGCGGCAGCGCCACCGCATCCTCCAGATCGACGCAGACGATGTCGGCCCCGGCCCGAAGCGCTTTGGCGTAGCGGTCGGGCCGCAGGCCCGGAACGAACAACAGGCTGCGGCGCGGGCGCGGCGCGGTCTCCGCCAAGGCAGCCTCCCTCATCGTCATCGGCCGGAAGATCGCACCAGACCGGACGGGTGGCAAGCCGGGTGGCAGGTCGGGGCGCGGAATGCGATGATCGGGGCGCGACAGACAGGGAGGCCGCGATGTTCACCGTCGATCGAACCGTGCCGGTCAACCCCGGTCCTGGGACCGGGGTCCCCGCGCTGAGCCGCAGCCAGATCTGGGCCGGGCTGGTGCTCAAGGCCGAAGACGCGGTCCCCTTCGTCCCGGCGATGAGCTACTGCAAGGTGACGGGGCGGTTCGGGAACGGGCTGTTCCGCGACATCGTCTTCCACGGCGAGCCGATGACCGAGAAGATCCTCTATTATCCCGAGGAGCGTATCGAGTTCATCCGAACCTCCGGCGTCGAGATGGGCACGATCGTCAACGAGATCCTGGAGGATGCGGACGGTGCGCTGCACCTGCGCTTCGCCTTCACGCTCGAGCGTGAGGGGATGGTCCACGGCGGCAAAGAGGAGACCGCGTTCGCCGAAGGGATGGCGCGCGGCTATCTGATCGCCGTCCAGGCGACGGTCGATGAGATCCGCCGCCGGCTGGTCGAGGGACAGCTCGCGGCAGGCTGACGAGAGCGGTCCCTGCGGGCTTGCGCCGAGGGCGTCTTGCGCGAACCGCTCAAGATGCGGCGGTCTTCCGTTCCTCGCCGTAGAGCCGGCGGATCGCCCGGCGCATATGGAGCAGCGGCTTATCGGCCGGGATGGCGCCGCGCGGATTGACGTCCGCTCCCTTGGTTTCGGGATCGAGGTCGATGGCGCGCTGCTGCGCCTCGTAGATCGCAAGGTCCTCTTCGATGACGGTTCGCATCTGCTCGGTGAACAACGCCTGCTTGTCCAGCGGGACCATCGTGCGCGGACTGGCGACGGCCCAGAACTGGTGGGTCGTGGTCTCGGTCTCCGGCGTCATCGCGTGGTGGACGATGAAGCCCCAGTGTCCCTGCCGCCGCGGGCGCTCCTCCCGGGGAAGCCCCTCGCCCGCCGCCGTCGAGCCGTTGCAGATGTCGATATAGGCCGGCGGCAGCCAAGTCGAGACCTGCCAGCGGTCGATCGGCCCGGCATAGCCCGCATACCGGACAAAAGCCGTGGCCGGCGCGATGCCCGGCATCCAGCGGGTGACCCGGACATGGTCGTCCTCGATCTCGGTGATCAGCTCGGCCGATTCCGCAACCGCCCGGTTGCCGGTGGTCGAAGAATGGACATAGGACAGATGGGACAGGTCCAGGAGGTTGTCGAGCAGCAGGCGATAGCCGCCCTTGACCAGCTTCTGGCCGGTGACCGAGAACCAGTCGGCATCGGTCAGCCGTCCATGATAGGCCGGCGCCCCGGCGGGATCGGCGAGCGCGGGGTCGCCCATCCACACGAGTACCCAGCGGTCTCGCTCGATTACCGGATAGCGCCGCACCCGCGCCCATCCGGGCACGTCGGTCTGCCCCGGCACATGGATGCACACGCCCTCGCCATCGAAGACAAGCCCGTGATAGCCGCACTCGATGTTGTCGCCGATCAGCCGGCCCTCGCTGAGCGGCAGGTTACGGTGGGGGCAGCGATTCTCGAGCGCCACCGGGGCGCCGTCCTGCTTGCGGAACAGCATGACGGACTCCCCGAGCAGCACGCGCCCGATCGTCTCGCGGCCGAGATCCTCGCTCCAGGCCGCGACATACCAGTGGTTTCGCAGAAACATCGTCTCTTCCTCCGCCGCCGAACGGTAGGGCAGCCCCGGTTCGCGTGTCAACGCGCGCCGATTGATCCCCGGGCCGCCGAGGGTCTAGTCTCGGCGGGACGACGGGCCGGCAATCGCAGGAGGTGACGATGGCGCTGGTGGCGCTGGCAACCAAGGGCAACTACTTCCACGTCTACGACTTCCGGGTGAAGCCCGGGCGCGGCGACGAGTTCATCCGGAAGTTCGACGCGTTCGACTATTCCGACGCCAACCCGATGCACAAATCGGCGGCGCAGGTCAGGGACGGCGTCCTGTGCCGCGACACCGAGGACCCGGACCATTTCTACCTGATCGGCGAATGGTCGGACATCGAGATCCATACCAGGATCCGACAGGAGCTGGCAGGGATGGAGCTGGAGTTCGTTGCCCTGATCGAGGATCTCGACAAGGGCGCGTTCGTGCCGACCTATGCCGAGATCGTTTCAAGCACGCCGCAGAGCGTCCTGGACTCCGCCGCCGGTTAAGGACCGCGGCGGCCCGACCGCGCCGATCCGCGGCAGAAGATCGGCACGGTGAAACGAGAGGGTGAACGAGAGGGCGCAGGCGCTCGCCGGGCCGTCGGCGGTCGGTCGTCCGACCGGTCGGGGCCGATCCGGCTTCCGCATAGCGTCGGCGGTCGCCCGGCAAGGAGAGCAATCATGGCCAGATCACCGATCGACATCCCGCCGGCGGCCGGGCCGCGCGAGGGCCGGAACTTCGTCCTCGACAAGGATCTGCGCGGCCATCTGGAGACCCACGCCGACATCGTGACCGTGATCAACAAGCCGGTCAGCATCGATCACATCGGCGCGCTGTCGGCGAAGTCTGAGCGCCCGATCCTGTTCGAGAACATCGTCGAGAAGCCGGGCTACCGCGTGCTCGACATCATGCTCAAACACCGTGCGCTCCAGGCCCGGGCGCTGGGCGTGACCGTGGAGGATTATTTGAAGACGCTGGCTTTCCGGCTGCGCCAGCCGCCCCGGCCGCACATCTATGTCGAGACCGGGCCGGTCAAGGAGGTCGTGCTCACCGGCGCGGAGGTCGACATCCGCACCCTGCCGATCGCCCGCCATTCGACGGCCGCGCCGGGGCCTCAACTCGGCTGCATGAATATCCTCAGGGACCCCGAGACCGGCTTCTACAACGCGATGCACGCGCTGACGACGCCGACCGGACCGAATACCGCCGTCAGCCTGTTCGTCACCCCGCACAGTATGCAGATCATCCAGAAATACATCGACATGGGACTGGCCGAGATGCCGATCGCCTATGTCATCGGCACGCCGCCGGCCTACGAGATCATGACCAACTTCTCCGGCCTGCACATGGACTCCTGGGGCGAAGTGGACATGTTCGGCACCATCATGGACCAGGACATCGAGATGGCGCCGGCCGAGACCGTCGACCTCTACGTCCCGGCCAACGCCGAGATCGTCATCGAGGGCATGGTCAAGGTCACCGACATGGTCGATGCCGACGGCGGGCCGAATCCCTTGATGTATTCGATCCCGCGGTCGATCCCCCAGCCGGTGGTCAACATCACCGCGATCACCATGCGGGCCGACCGGCCGATCTACCGCAACTTCCAGACCACGCCCGAGACCGACCATCAAGTGATCCCGCGGCTGTGCCATGAGGCGGTGCTCTACAACCGGCTGACCGAGATGGGGGTCCGGGTTAAGGATGTCCGCTTCCCGACCTGGGGCGGGGCAATGTCCTGCATCCTGCAGATCCAGGGCGTCGCCCGCGAGGGGCTGATCACCGATGCGCTGATGATGATGATGAGCTGTCCCTGGAACAACGCCAAGCTGTCGGTGGCAATCTCCGAAGATACCGATATCGACGACCCGGGCGCGGTCTATCACGCGATGGCCACGCGCTGCGATCCGGAGCTCGACGCCGTGCGCATCAAACGCTCGCGCGGCTCGGCGTGGGACCCCTCGGCGCGACCGATCGAGGGCGAGCTGATGCACCGCGTGGTCGGAAAGCTCGGAGTCGACGCCACCATAAAGTCCCGCCACGATTCGACCGACTTCGAATACGCTTGGCCGGTCGGCTGGGACGAACTCAGGCTCGAAGACGTCCTCGATTGAGGCCCGTTCCATGGCGACCAGATCACTTGCAGCGCTCCTGATCGCCGCTTGGCTTCCCGCCGCCGAGGCCGACGAGATCGGCTCGGTCGACACCGCCTTCAAGCTGCTCGGTGCCAACCACAAGATCGTCGTCGAGGCGTTCGACGACCCCAAGGTCGAGGGCGTGACCTGCTTCCTGTCGATGGCGCGCAAGGGCGGGATCAAAGGCAGCCTCGGCCTTGCCGAAGACCCCTCCGATGCGTCCATCGCCTGCCGCCAGGTCGGGCCCATCCGCTTCATCGAGGCCATCGGCGGCGGCGAGAACGGCGAGCGCGTCTTCAAGGCCCGCCGCTCGGCGCTGTTCAAGACGCTCCAGGTCATCCGGTTTCTCGACCGCAGGCGCAACACGCTGATCTACCTAGTCTACAGCGACAAGCTGATCGAGGGCTCGCCCAAGAACGCGATCTCCGCGGTGGCGCTGATGCCCTGGGGCGACGGGCCGCCGGCCAGGCCGATCCTCCGCTAGGCCCTCGACCGCCGGCCGCCCTGGGCGCGCCGCACGCGCATCGCTAATGTGGCAGGGGCCGACAGGGGTCCATGAACCGGGGAGTGCGCGGTGATGCGAACGCGCGGAACGCCATGACGACAGGGCCGGTCGGCAAACCCGTCCGCCGGCTGGAGGACCCGGCGTTCTTGCGCGGCCGGGGACGCTTCGTCGACGATTTGCATTTTCCCGGTCTGCTGCACGCCGCCTTCGTCCGCAGCGGCGAGGCGCATGCCCGGATCCGCGCGATCGATGTCGCGGCGGCGTTGGCCGCCCCTGGCGTCCATGCAGCGCTGAGCCTGGAGGACATCCGGCCGCATGTCACCAGCGTCGCCATGCCGCTCGGCCAGCCCTCGGCGGCGATCCGCCATGCGCTCGACCCGCCCATCCTGGCCGACGGCGAAGTGCGCTATGTCGGCGAGCCGGTGGCGCTGGTGATCGCCGATCACCCCTATCGCGCCGAGGACGCCGCGCGGCTGGTCGCGCTCGACTACGACAGCCTGCCGGCGGCGGTCGATTGCCGCGATGCGCTGACGCCGGGTGCGGCGCCGGCCCATTCGGGGCTTGCCGACAACCTCGTGGCCCGGCTGGAGATCGGCTACGGCGACTGCGCGGCGGCCTTCGCCGAAGCCGCCCATGTCGTGCGCGCCGCGATGCACCAGAACAAGGGGCTGGGCCATGCCATCGAATGCCGCGGCGTGCTCGCGCGGCCCGATCCCCACGACGGCAAGCTGACCGTCTGGTCGGGCACCCAGATGCCTCATCGCGGCCACGCGGTGCTGTGCGACCTGCTGGGCTGCGCCGAGGATGCGCTCCGGGTCGTCGCGCCCGATGTCGGCGGCGGGTTCGGACCCAAGTTCGTCT
Source organism: Alphaproteobacteria bacterium (assembly GCA_965202905.1). Lineage (GTDB taxonomy): Bacteria > Pseudomonadota > Alphaproteobacteria > MPNO01 > MPNO01 > CAYFYS01. The sequence continues at coordinate 3,544,280 of OZ241868.1, forward strand.
TCTATGCCGAGGAGGCCGCAATCGCCGTTGGCGCGCGCATCGTCGGCCGGCCGGTCAAATGGATCGAGGACCGGCGCGAGCACTTCATCGCCACCACCCAGGAGCGCGACCAGTTCTGGGACGTGGAGATGGCGCTCGACGCCGAGGGCCGGATGCACGCGGTGCGCGGAACCCTGATCCACGACCACGGCGCCTACACGCCCTACGGCGTGAACCTGCCCCATAATGGCGCGACCAACCTGCCCGGTCCCTACATCCTGCCCAACTTCTCGCTCGAAATCTCGATCGCGGCCACCAACAAGGTGCCCGTCACTCCGGTGCGCGGCGCCGGCCGGCCGCAGGGCACGTTCGTGATGGAGCGCCTGCTCGACCGCGCCGCGGCGCGGATCGGCGTCGACCGTGCGGAGATCCGCCGGCGCAACCTGATCCGGCCCGCCGCGATGCCCTACGAGATCCCGGTCAGGAACCGTGACGGCAAGTTCATGACTTACGATAGCGGAGACTATCCGGCAGCGCTCGCGATGGCCCTGGAGACGGCCGGCTATGACGGCTTCGCCGCCCGTCGCGACGCGGCCCGCGCGGCGGGGCGGCATCTCGGCATCGGCATCGCCAACTATGTCGAAGGCACCGGCCGCGGCCCGTTCGAATCCGCCCGCGTCAGGGTCGGCCCGTCGGGCCGCATCAGCGTTGCGACCGGCGCGACCAGCCAGGGCCAGGGGCTCGAGACCGCACTCGCCCAGGTCTGCGCCGAGGCGCTGGGCGTCGAGGTTAGCGACGTGAGCGTCAGCGCGGGCGATACCGATGCGGTCGCCCTCGGACTCGGCGCCTTCGCCAGCCGCCAGGCGGTCACGGCGGGCTCGTCGGTCCATGTGGCGAGCCTGGAGTTGCGCGAGAAGGCGCTCACGGTCGCGGCCGGGGCGCTCGAGGCCGCGCGCGAGGATCTGGAGATCGTCGCCGGCCGGGTGCGGGTGCGCGGCGTGCCGGAGCTGTCGATCGGCCTGGGCGAGATCGCCCGCCGGCTGGCCGGCCAGCCGGGCTTCGCCCTGCCCGGCGGCGTCGGGCCGGGAATGGAGGCGCTCGCCGCCTTCGAGCCGGAGACGGTGACATTTTGCAACGGCTGTCACGTCGCCGAGGTCGAGGTCGACGCCGAGACCGGCGCGGTGACCGTCGCCGCGTATACCGTGGTCCACGACTGCGGCCGGATGATCAACCCGATGGTGGTCGAGGGCCAGGTCGTCGGCGGCGCGATCCACGGTCTCGGCAGCGCGCTGTTCGAGCGCATGGTCTTCGACGAGGCGGGCCAGCCGCAGACCGCCAATCTCGGCGAGTACGCGATGCCGACTGCGCCGGAATGCCCGCGGCTCAGGATCGCGCACATGGAATCGCCGAGCCCGCTCAATCCGCTGGGAGTCAAGGGTGCGGGCGAGGGCGGGGTGATCCCGGCGCCGTCCGCCATCGCGGCCGCGATCGAGGATGCCCTGGCGCCCTTGGGCGTCGCCGTCGACGACGTTCCCATGACCCCGGAAAAGCTGGTCCGGCTGATCCAGGACGCGGCGGGCGCCTGACGGGTACGTGGCGGTCCCGGGCATTGCCGCCGCCTCGGCCTCGACCGGCGCGTCCGGGAAGGCTTGAGCGGCGCGCGGGCCTACCGCGCCCGGCGGTAGAGGATCGAATAGACCGTACCCGCCCTTGATCAGCGATTTCCGCCGCCTTTCCGGGGTCCAGCGCGGCGCCTCAAAGCTCCTTGCGGATGTTGACGATGCGCAGGATCATCACCACGCCGATCATCATCGCCAGCATCAGCATGATCGTGTTGACCGCGGCGAAGGGATAGTTTGCGATGGCGTAGTAGTAGTTGAGGATCACCGTGCCCGCAGTCGTGATCTTGCCGCCATAGACCACCACGGCGGTCGCGAACTCGCCCATGATCATCACGAAGATGAAGATCAGCCCGATGGCGACGCCGGGCAGCGACAGGGGGCCGATGATTTCGCGAAAGATCTGGAACGGGCCCGCCCCCATGTCGCGCGCGGCATCGACGATCGACTTGTCGATCTTGGCGAGCGAGAAGAAGATCGGCCCGACGATCCGGACCACATAAAGCTGGACCAGCGCCATCGTGTAGCCGAACTTGGAATAGAGCAGGAAGCTGACCGGCTCGTCGACGATGCCCAGATTGACCAGTATCTTGTTGAGCAGCCCGCGCCGGCCCAGCATCGGCAGCCAAGCCACAGCGCGGATCAGATAGCTGGTCCAGAACGGCGCCATCGAGATCAGGAACAGCGCGAGCTGCCACTTGAACGAGCTCACCTGGAAGGCCAGGAAATAGGCGATCGGGTAGCCGACGATCAGGCAGAAGAACATCACCACGAGCGCGAAGCGCAAGGTGGCGCCCAGCGTCTCGATGTAGATCGAAAGCGACAGGAACTTGTCCGAGGACGGATCGAAGAACCCTTCGATGCGGAAGAAATCGGCGTAGTGCGTGAACGTCAGGTCGAGGGACATGCCGTGGCCGGTCGCCTTCCAGAAGCTGAAAACGACAATCCCGACCAGCGGCAGGACGAGGAAGGTGATCAGCCACGCCGCGGCGGGGCTGATCAGCCAATAGACCGGAAACCCCTGCGCGCGGCGATGCCGCAGCCGCACAGCCGGCGGCCGATAAACCCGGACCGCGCCGTCCATCCGGGCCGGCTCACAACGCGGTCGGCCGGTCGCAAGAGCGGGCGGGACCGCGCAGGCCCCGCCCGAGACGGACTTCCGTCCACCGCTTGACCAGGTCGTCGTTCTCTTTCATCAGCGAGTTCCACACCGCGATGTTCTTGAAGCGGCCGCCGCGCCACTTGCCGGCGCGGCAGCCGAGGCGCCGACGAATGCGCGGCGCGAGACGTGCCGGGTCTTTCTGGTGTCTTTCTGGAGCCATTCCGACATTGGAGCCTCCGTCTTATCCGAGTCGATCAGGACATTTTCCAAACTTTCTGACAATCTGGGTCGGACGAAAGCAACCTGGTAAAGCGGCCTGGGAGACACGGGTGAGCGTATTGATCAAGGGCGGCCGGATCGTTACCGCGGCCGACGACTACCATGCAGACATCTTCGTCGCCGACACGACGGTGAGCCTGATCGGCGCCGCGCTTTCGATCGAGGCCGATCATGTCATCGACGCGGCGGGAAAGCTGGTCATCCCGGGCGGGGTAGACCCGCACACCCATCTGGAGCTTCCCTTCGGCGGCACCAGGACATCCGACACCTTCGAATCCGGCACCCGGGCGGCAGCCCATGGCGGGACGACCTGCATCGTCGACTTCGCCGTTCAGTCGCGCGGTGCCTCCATGCTGGAGGCGCTCGATACCTGGCACGCCAAGGCTGCCGGCACGACGGCGATCGACTACGGCTTCCATATGGTCATCACCGATCTCCCCGACCGGCGGGTGCCGGAGATGCGCCGCCTGTCGGACGAGGGGGTGACGAGCTACAAGCTGTTCATGGCCTATCCTGGCGCGCTGCTGTCCGATGACGGGACGATCTTCCGCGCGATGAGAAAGGCGGGCGAGGACGGTACGCTGGTCTGCATGCATGCCGAGAACGGCATCGTGATCGACGAGTTGATCAAGATCGCGCTGGCCGAAGGCCATGTCGGACCCAAATACCATGCGCTCACCCGCCCGACCCGGATGGAGGCCGAAGGCACCCACCGCGCGCTGGCGATCGCCGAGGTTGCGCGCGCGCCGGTCTATATCGTCCATTTGAGCGCCTATGACGCGCTCAAAGAGCTGCGCGACGCCCAGGCGCGCGGGGCGATGGCCCACGCCGAGACCTGCCCGCAATACCTGCTGCTCGACGTGACCGCCTATGACGAGCCGGGCTTCGACGGGGCGAAATACGTGCTGACCCCGCCGCTGCGCGAGCAGTGGAACCAGGACGAGCTATGGCGCGGGCTCAGGAACGGCGATCTGCACGTCATCTCGACCGACCACTGCCCGTTCTGCCTCAAGGAGCAGAAGGAGCTGGGCCTGGACGATTTTTCCAAGATCCCCAACGGGGGGCCGGGCATCGAGAACCGGATGAGCCTGATCTACCACAACGGGGTCGGCAAAGGCCGGATCACGCTGAACAAGTTCGTCGAGCTGACCTCGACCGCGCCGGCGAAGATCTTCGGGCTCTTCCCGCGCAAGGGCGCCATCGCGGTGGGCTCGGACGCCGATATCGTGATTTTCGATCCCGACCGGATCGAGACCATCGGCGTCGGCAACCCGCGCACCCACCACATGAACATCGACTACAGCGCCTATGAGGGCTTCACGGTCAGGGGCTACACCGAGACGGTGATCTCGCGCGGCAAGATCATCGTCGACAACGGCGCGTATATCGGCCGGCCGGGCGACGGCGCCTTCGTCAAGCGGGGTCCTTACGGCGGGATCTATGCCGGCGAGCCGTCGCGCAAAGGGCCGGGCTGATCTTCATCGCGCCATGCGCTCTGCGGCGGTCTCGAGAAGTTTCGGCGCCGCCGGGCGAAAGTCTTCGTGAATCCGGAAGAGGCCGGGAAGAAGGCGGAAGAGGCCGGACAGGCGAGCGAAAGCATGACCGTGAAGAACGCGGACGGATCGACCACATAGTCCGCGCCGGCGAGCCCAGCCGCCGTTGGCCCGGCGCCGCGCGATGGTCTAAGGTCGCGCGATGGCAACCTCAGACTCCGAATGGCCGCAGGAGCCGCGGGGCCAGATCCATGTGCTGGTCGCCTCGGTCCTGACTCTGCTATGCGGCTCCGGCGCGATGTTCCTGGTGGTGGTCGCGCTCAAGCCCATCGCCGGGGAGTTCGGCTGGCCGCGGGCGGTTCCCTCGTTCGCGTTCTCGCTCCAATTCGTCGGGGCCGGTTTCGGCGGCATGATGATGGGCATGCTGCTCGACCGGATCGGCATGGGAAAGCCGGCGCTCTCCGCTGCGGTGATGATCAGCGCGGGCGCAATTCTCATGGGCCGGATCGACGCCGCCTGGCAGCTCTATCTCATCTACGGCGTGATGTTCGGCTTCCTCGGCACGGGCGCGCTGGCGGCGCCCGCGATGGCCAACATCACCCGGTGGTACATTCGCCGCCGCGGCATGGCCGTGGGCATCGTCGCCGGCGGGCAGAGCCTGGCCGGCATCCTGTGGCCGCCGATCTTCGGCTTCTTCATGCAAACTCACGGCTGGCGCCAGACCGCGATGGGCTACGGCGTCTTCGCGCTGCTGACCCTGCTGCCGCTGTGTCTGGTCATGCGCCGCCGCGCGCCGCCGGCGGCCGCGCCGCGCTTGCGGTCCGGCGCCGCGCCGCGCGGCCCGGCGCGCGCGCCGATGGGCGCCCGGCGGCTGCAAATCGTCCTGTGCCTTGCGATCGTCGGCTGCTGCGTCGCCATGGCGCTGCCGCTCGGCCATCTGGTCTCCTACATCACCGACATCGGACACCCGATCGACAACGCGGTCGAGATCCTCTCGATCATGCTGATGTCGGCCTTCGTCAGCCGTTCGGTCGTGGTCGGGCTCCTGGCCGACAACATCGGCGGGCTGGAGGCGCTGCTGATTTTCTCCGGCGTCCAGGCCGCGATGCTCGCCGCCTTCACCATGTTCCACGGGCTCTTCATGCTCTACGGCGTCGCGATCCTGTTCGGGCTCGGCTATGGCGGCATCTTCCCGGTCTACGCGGTCGCCATCCGCGAGCACATGCCGTTCGCCGAGGCCGGGCGCCGCACCGGGCTGGTCTTCCTGTTCGGCGCGCTCGCCATGGGGTTCGGGAGCTGGATCGGCGGCGTGCTGTTCGACATGACCGGCTCCTATGTCTCGGCGTTCCTGCTGGGGGTCGCCTTCAATGTCGTCAACGTGATCCTGATCGCCGTCCTGATCGTCCGGATCCGGCAGCCGCGTATGCTGCCGGCGGCGGGCTGACATGGCGGACATCCGACCGGGCCGCCCGGCAGGCGCCCGGGGTGTGGCGCGAGGAACCGATGGGGGAGGATGAGGAATGAACGGAGCCGAACGGCGGGCTTTCGTAATCAACCACCGCACGGCGATCTTCGGCTATGGCCGCAAGGCCGACGGGCCGTCGATGTCGTGCTGCTACTACGTCATGGACGGCGACGACATCCTGGTCTCGACCATGATCGGCCGCGCCAAGGCCAAGGCGGTCAGGCGCAACCCGAAGGTCTCGCTCTGCGTGCTGGACGAGAACTGGCCGCCGGTCTACCTGCTGGTCTACGGCGATGCGGCGATCGAGGAAGACGGCGGCGACGAGCTCCTGATCCGGATCTGCGAGCTGATGGCCGGCCGGGAGATGCCGGAGCCCGAGCGCGCGGACCTTCGCGCGCTGGCGGCGGAGGAAGGCAGGGTCGTCGTCCGCATCAAGCCCTACGCGACCTTCGAGTCTCCGCCGCGCCACGTCTACACGCCGGACGACGTGAAGACGCTCACCCATGGCTACGGCGCCAGCCTGCCCTGGGACGCCGGCTGAACGGCGACCCGTCCCCGGTGCAGGGGAACGAAAGTCTCGGCGAAAGTCTTCGCGGATCCGGAAGAGGCCGGGAAGAAGGCGGAAGGGTTTGGCGACCGCGGCCGATCCTCCGTCCGGTCGAATTCGGAAAATGGCCCGGAGCGTCAGCGCAGCAGCAGGTGGTTGTTGCCGCCGAGGATGGCGGGCCCGGCGTCGCCCAGCCCGGCGATGTCGTCGACGAAGGCCTTGACGGCCTCATTGGCGCGGATCTCCTGGGGGTAGTCGCTGGCGAAGACGATGCGATCGGCCGGGAGTTCGACCAGCGAGGTCTCGACCGAGCGCACGTCGCCGCAGAAGCCGGCGGTATCGAAGACCATGCGCCCGGCGAGGTAGGCGTCGAAATCCTTCACGGGGTTGCGGCCGTGGCGGTCGTCGCCGGCCGTGCCCCAGAAGTCGCGGTCCTGATAGGAGCGGATGCGGCCCAGGACCGCGGCGACGCCGCCGCCGAGATGGGCCATCTGCACCGTGAGGTCGGGGTGGCGGTCGAAGACGCCGCCGTTGATCAGCCGCACCGTCGCCTGGACGAGCGAGAACTCGCGCCCCACCGCGCGCGCGAGATCGTAGGCGTCGAACTGGCGCGAGTGGGTGAGCTTGAGCGCCGGGTGGACGAAGACGTAGAGCCCCAGACGCGCAGCCTCCGCCCAGAACGGGTCGAGTTCGGGCGCGTCCAGCCCGACGCCGTCGAACTCCGAGGTGATCACCACGCCCGGAAATCCGAGATCGTCGGCGCAGCGCCGGAGTTCGGCCATCGCGTCGGCCCCGCCCAGCGGATGGACATGCGCGGCGCCGATGAACCGGCCCGGATAGTCTCGTTCGGCAGCCTTGGCGGCGTCGTTGCAAATGGCCGATTTCTCCGGCGATGCGCACATGCCTTCCGCGCAGGACAGGACCGCGGCGCCGATTCCGGCGACATCCATCATCGCGATATGGGCGTCGAGATCGACCAGCAGCGAATGAAAGCTGTAGGACGGCGCGCCGTGCTCGTCATAGCGGGTGAACGGCTTGTCCGCGGCGCCCTCGGGCAGGAGCGCGGGCGGGACGAAGTGGTGCTGGAAATCGACGATCATGGGGGTCGTGGTCAGTTTGAATTTCTCTCATCGTACGGGTTGTACGGGCCGCGTTTCTTCTGTGCGGGCTCCGCAACTTTCAGAACGGCGACGGTTAGAATGGCGACGCTGCCGCTCGCGTTCCAGAGCCGATTCGTCACCCGGGCCACCGTCGCCAGAGTGATTCATCCTTACCGTTCAAGCAGATAAGGACGATTTAAACCACCTTTAGCGGGCCCGGCGTGGAAGGTTCCGGGCTGTCGCTGCCTGGCCCCTCGGACTCGGATTCCCGGGTAGAATCGGCGGGAGCGTCGTTGGCCGAATTCCCATCGTGCTGTCTTCCGACCTCCTCTGAATCGCGCGGCCAATCGCTACCCCGATCGCCAGCCATTCCTCCTGTGGTCGCGTTTTCGGCGTCGTCTGCATTCTGTTGTTCTCCGGTAGAATCGTCCGCATCGACTTCCTCCTCCTCGCGGGCAGTAAGGGCTTTCACCACCCCCGGCCTTTGCTCCCCGTAAGCACTGTCGCCTAAAGCGTGAACAAGCGCCCTAAGGTTTTTGCTCTCATTCTCAACCCGGTTGAAGAGCCTGCCCGCCTCTTCCTTGTCAATTATGAAGTCATGCGACGGATAGTCATTCACAAGATGCATGACTGTCGTATGATTTGCGTTTCCAGACGCATTTGCGAGACGATGCCCATACTCTTTTGCTACGCGAACGTCACGGTGGTCGCTGCCAACCACATCCGGATCAATCTGCCTGTAAATCGGCGCGAGGAGGTTGGACGCCATCTGGGCGCTCAACTCTGATGCGACCTGAAAGCTGATCAACCCGTCACTCTGGGTTGTAATCCTAAGCATGAAGTGTTGATATAGTTCAAATGCGACTTCTTGCAGCCTATCGAATGAAGATCCTGTTAGCAAGCCGGATTTTCGAGACATGATCTCGTTGGGCTTGTACAGTTGAACGTCCAGAGGCCCGAGTTCCGAAAACAAACCCATGATCAAGCGGTCGGCCCCGAGAGCGATAAGGGTTCCAGCACTTTTGCAATAACCTGGAGTGTGTAGTAAGAAACCTTTGTACGTCTTCTGAAACACCCGCGCAATGTTGTAGGCGGCATTTGCATCTCCGCCACGCGTAGTAAGGATCAGGAGTGCGTTGTCCCGGCTCTTTGCCTGCGCAACCTCGGATACGATGCGCCCGAAGCCGCTTTCGTCGATGGAGCCGGAGTAGAGATACACGTCGGCATCGTATTCCTCGGCGACCGCCTTGGCGGCCTCCATCGGGTCGGGTTCGCTTGAGCGGTCAGCCATTTTCTGAAAATGGCATGGCGGGTGGAGGGAAGCAACCCCTTGCGGCACTCCGTCAACCACGCCAGATTTCAAACTAACCCACTACGATCATGGGGCGGCCCTCGCTTCGATCTCGAGTCCGACGATGCGAGCGGGGTTGACGGTGGACACCGTTGCGAGCTCGTCCCCGGTGAGACCGAAAGCCTCCATGTAGCCCTTGATCAGCCGGATGCACTCCACGGTGTTGGGGAACAGCGGCTCGCCGGCATCCGATGACAGGGTGCAATGGCCGGGACCGACCGCGCGGATCGCCTGGTACATCCGGGCCGGATCGACGCCCAGCAGCGGCGACAGCTCGTCATAGGTGAAGTTGAGCGTGACGCCGGCGCCGGCCAGCGCTTTCATGTGCTCGACCTCCAGGTCGACGAACGGGCTGAACGGGTGGTCGATCACCGCGCGCGCGAAGCCCAGATCGTCGACGGCCTCGGCCAGCCGGTCGATCTCGGCATGCGTGGCGTGGCCGAAGAACAGAGCCGCGCCGCGCTCGGCACAGAGCGCGACGATCTCGCGCACTTCCGGCTTCAGCCGTCCGGCGTCGTCCAACAGGTAGTGGCCGCGCTCCAGCGCCAGATCCCAGGCGAGCGGCGCCGAGTGCGCCCTGGGATCGGCGTCGGGGTTCCACCAGATCTCCCGGCCGCCGACCTTGGAATAGGTGTTGGCGTGGTTGAAGACCGGCAGCCACAGCGCGATCACCCCGGAGTCGATCTGGGCTTCGCACCACTCGGGTGCGGGCGGGCTGTTGTCGTGGCCGATCAGCGCGCCGGCCCAGCAGGTCACCGGGCGGACACCCTCCTCGGCCGCCCACGGATCGAGCGCCTCCTGGATCTCCGCCACCGCCGCGGCCGGATGGTCCCAGTCGGTGATGGTCTTGAACAGCAGCCCCCGCATGCCCGAACGCGAGGCGAACTTGGCCAGCGCCAGCGCGTCCTGCTGGCCGCCATGGGCGTGACAATGGATGTCGATCGCGTCTTCCACGTTGGGCGCCTCGGGCGGGAAGACCGCGCCGGGCGCAAATCCGCGCCGCGCGGGGTAGGACGTCACGCAGCGTTCCTCGGTGGGCGTAGCGGCGGTCTTGCGGGCCATGGCCATCCTCTCCCCCGGCCGTCCCGGGCGGGACATCCTCGCCAGGATACACCGGCCCCACGCTCGGGCGCAAGGGCCGGGCGACATGCGGCTGTCGGATCGAGGGCGCCCGCCAGCCGCACGCCGAGACGACCGCTCCCGGGCGGCGCAGCCGCGCTCCGACGCCCTCGGCCCGGATACCCTCGTCAGCCCGACGCCGCGCCCTCCGCAGATCGAGGGCGACCGTGCGTCATGACGCCTCAAGAGGAGACTAGATGATAATCGTTAACTCCACCTTCCGACGTACTATCGTAGCGGCCGTCTCCTGGACGCCGCAGCCCATCTCGCGGACGACCGGCCGGGTCCAGCGTGTCAACTCCGCGTTGCTATTCCTCGCGGGGGGGGGGGGAGGGGGGAGGGGGGGAGGGGGGGAGGGTAACATTTGGAAGTCTTCTCTGGTGATGCAATAACCCGTGTCCGTCTTCGATAAATCTAAAGCAAAAACCGTGTGGGCATAACTTGACGGCACCCTGTGCGTGAACATAACACTAACCACCCTTACTACACACAAAAGGATTAAGACACCCTAACTCCTCACCAGAAACAAAACCCAAAAATCAATCGGCGGGCTTCACAAACTTTCTCGTTTGGCACCTTTCTCTATGGAGATTAACGTATTTCGAATATCAAGTAAGACGGCTGTTAACCCGAACGTCAAAATGAACAGAACCCCACCCCCAAAGAACCCTATAATCGCCGTGTCTGCTTGACCCGTATCCGCAAAATACACTACACTTAGACATAAAATACCGAGTGTTACCAGGGCTACGAAAGAAAAAAGAAAGTTAAATGCAGATGCGATTCTGCGTGCCATGACAGTACCTCTTTATCAAACAAAAAATCAAGGCACCGCGACCCGCAGCACCTTAACTCACCAAACCCCAACCAACTCCTCACCAGAAACAAATCCCGGAGATCGCTCGGCGGGCTTCACAAGCGCGGGAGCCTCCATCCATCCTTCCAACCAACGATCTCCAGGACCTGTTGCGATTGCCCATTCACGCCGTCGTTCATGTCTCATTCTCCCTCCTTCCCGGCTTCGACCGGTCTCGCTGCTATCGCGCGGTACTCCAGACCGCGCAAGACCTTATGCGGGGGCGGCGGCGCACGGGTCCCGATCTCTCCCCCGCCGACCGGGCGGCGCCCGTCCGCAATCGGCCGGGCGTGGCATTGCAGCCTGCCTCCGTCGGCGCCGCGCCGCGAACGCCCTCGGCCCGGATACCCTCGTCAGCCCGACGCCGCGCTCTCCGCAGATCGAGGGCGACCGTGCGTCATGACGCCTCAAGAGGGGACTAGAAAATAATCGCCAACTCCGCCTTCCGACGTACTATTGTAGCGGCCGGCCCCCGTCTCCTGGACGCCGCGGCCCAGCTCGCGGATCATCGGCCGGGTCCAGCGCGTCGGCTCCGCGCTGCTATCGCTCGCGGGGGAGGGGTAATCTTTGAAAGTCTTCTTCACGCCGTCGTTCATGTCTCATTCTCCCTCCTGACTTCGGTCCCGGCTTCGGCCGGTCCGGCTACTATCGCGCAGCGCTCCAAACTGAAGAATCCTATGCGCCGCCTCGGGCCGCGTCAAGCGGGCTGTCGCTAACGGGCGTCATGTCCGGCGCCGGCGCCATGCGATCCGGTCGTGCGATCCGATAAGAGTCGGCGGGCGTTGTCGTCGACGACCTTGGCCCTGGCCCCGGACGACAGCGTGTCGGACTCGAGGCCGGCTGCCGTTCTACACCCGCAACGACGAGGGCGCGCCGGTCGAGCGCCCGGGGGCGCTGTGCGTGGTCCATCTCGCCGACGACGGCCCGCGCTATGTCCCGCGCTATGTCGAGCGGGTCGAGCCCGGCCGCACGCCCGGGCCGTTCAACCTCTACAGCGCCGATGCGCGGGCTCTGCAGCGCCCTCTACAGCGCCAATGCAAGGGAGATGCAGGACCATCGCCCTTGCCTGGGCCGCCGCGCCCGTCCTCGACGCCCGCCCGCCGCAGCCCGACGAAGACCGGGTGAGGGTCGAAGATCCGATGAGGGTCGAAGACCGGCGCGCCACGCGAGAGGATTTGCATCCGATCGGATTTTGTCCGCGCGAAGTTTTCCCTGAGGGAAAATTTCGGAACAGCGATTGCCGTTTTCGATGACGCGCCCCGTGTCCCGGCGCCCCGGCCCCCCCCCGGTCCCCCGGTCCCCCGGTCCCGATGGCTCCCTTATCTCCCGTCGAGTTTATCCCCCGTCAATGCAGGTCGCGCTCAGTCGAAGACCGTCTCGTCGTAGTGATCGGGCGAGACGAAGGCCTCGATCACCGTCGGGCCGGCGGCCGAAAGCGCCTCGGCGAGCGCCTCGGCGAGCGCCTCGGGGGTGCGGACGCCGACCGCAGGGACGCCGAAATAATGCGCCGGGGCGGACGCCGCCGTCTCGCCGGGCCCGGCGCCGAGCGCGACGCCGACATGGGCGTAGCGGCGGCGGCTCTGCTTGACCTTTATCAGCCCGAGCCAGCCGTCGTTGAGCACCACGACCGGAAGCGTGAGGCCCAGGCGTTTGGCGGTCGCCACCTCGCCGCAGGTCATCTGGAAGCAGCCGTCGCCGATCAGGCAGACCACCGGGCGCTCCGGCGCCGCGATCTTGGCCGCGATCGCCGCCGGCAGGCCGAAGCCCATCGACGACCAGCCGTTGGTGATCAGGAAGCTGCGCGGGGCGTGCGCGGTCCACTGGCTGGCGATCTGGTGGGTGTGCGCCCCGACATCGAAGGCGAGCACGCCGTTCGCCGCGAGGCCCGCGCGCACCACGTCGATCGCGCAATGCGGCGTGAAGCCCGGCGCGTCCGGCCGGAGCGCGGCCTGGAATCCTTCGCGATGGGCACGGATCTCGTCCTCCGTCCAGGCGTTCGTCCAGGCGTCGTCCGCAGGCGCCGCCGCGAGGAGCCCGGCGAGCGCCGCGGCGAGGTCGCCGGTCACTTCCTGCTCGATCCGCACCGCGCCGTCGGTGTCGGCCGGTTCGGGGTCGACATGGACGATCGGGACCGCGCCCGCCCAGGCCTCGTACTCGACCTCGATCGGGTCGTAGCCGACGCCGAGGATCAGATCGGCCGAGGCGAGGAAGGCGCGCTGGACCCGGCGCCGCGCCCGCTCGATGCAGCCGATCGAAAGCGGATGGTCCTCGTCGATCAGCCCCTTGGCCATGGTGGTCGTGGCGAACGGCAGCCGGTGACGCTCGATCAGCCGGCGCAGCGGCGCAAGGTCGGCAAGCCGCATGGCGCTGGCGCCGATCACCGCGACCGGCCGGCGCGCGGCGGCGAGCCGCGCCGCCGCGCCGGCGACCGCGGACCGGGCGGCGGCGGCCGGCGGCGCGGGATCGCCGATCGCCGGCGTCGTTTCCCCGGCCCGCATCGAGGCCACGTCCTCGGGCAGGTCGAGATGGACCGGGCCCGGCGGCTCGGACAGCGCGATCCGCACCGCCGCGGCCACGGTCTCGGCGATCCGCCCGGGGCGCAGCGCGAAGCTCGCCTTGGCGATCGGTCCGAACAGCGCGTGGTGGTCGATCAGCATCTGAATGCGCCGGCCGAGCTGGTCCCGGTTGAGGGTGCAGGTGATCGCGATCATCGGCGAGCGGTCGAGGCAGGCGCCGCCCACCCCGGTCGCGAGGTTGGTGGCGCCCGGCCCCAGCGTCGCGATGCCGAGACCGGGCCGGCCGGTCATCCGGCCCATCACGTCGGCGGCGAACCCCGCGCTACCCTCATGCGCGGTCAGCACGAATTCCATCCCGCCGGCGCGCATCGCCTCGATGAGAGGCAGCACGTTGCCGCTCGGGATGCCGAACCCGTGGGTGATCCCGGCCGCCCGCAACGTGGCGACGATCAGATCGGCGTTGTTCATGCGTCGTTCGCATCATTCATTGGCGTCGTTCATTCATCGAGTGAGTGAGACCTTGGCCGGACCCGCGGTCGGTGGCAAGGTCTCTGGCAAGACCGGCGGCAAGGCCGGTCCAACGGATATACCCGGCCCAACGGATACGCACGGGCGGGCGCGATGACGGAACCGCGGATCAGGACCGCCCCGGCCGGCTTCCACCCCTGGCCGGGCCGGCTCCATGCCCGCCCGCCCACCCGACCCGCCCACCCGACCGCGCCCACCCGACCGTCGAGGCGACGCGCATGGCCATCCACGCCCGGGAGAAGGCGGGCATGGACATGGTCTGCGAGGGCGAGCTCGCCCGCTGCGATCCCGACCACCCCCGGACCAAATCGGGGCGTCCATCCGATGGGCGGGGACCTCGTCCATCCGATGGGCGGGGTCCATCCGATGGGCGGGGCGCGCGCGTCGATGAGCTTCGGCGAGATCGTCGATGTCGACTCCCGGCCGCCGTCGTCGAGGGGCCGATCACCGGCGGCGCGCTCGATCCGGCCGCACCGCCGGGCCGCGCCGCCGGGCCAGGGCGCTGGCGTCCAGGCCCTTCGAGTTCGCGCCGACCGGCCTGCACAGGCTGGCCAAGACCTTGGTCGATACCCAATTACGGGGTCGATACCCAATTACGGGGTCGATGCCCATTACGGCGACCGCCAACGTGCTGGCGGAGCAGGTCGCGCGGCTCGACGCCGACCCAGCCTCGAGTCCGACACGCTGTCGTCCGAAACCAGGGCCTCCGAGACCAGGGCCAAGGTCATCGACGACAACGCCCGCCGGCTCTATCGGATCGCCACCGGATCGCCTGAGGCGGGGCGCCGCGCTGCCCTCTCGCTCGATCTTGAGACGGCATCTTGTAGACGGCGCAATTCGATGTTGACCGGCGGGCCGCCGGTCAGTATGATCGGCGCGTGTCGAAAGTGGATCGCTCACAGGCGGTTGACGGCATGACACGGCGCGACAGCACCCAATTCTTGAACTCAGGAGTGAAAACATGACCAACCACCGGGATGCCCTTGTACCCCCTCCCCCGCAGGATGAGGCGCCGACGCGTTGGACCCGGCCGATGATCCGCGAACTGGGCCGTGTCCAGGGGACGGAAGGCGGCTCCGGTGGTGGTGTGACTGAGAGTGTCGAATATTACGACTTTCACGCCAGCACGTCGTAAACCCGACTCTCGGACATCGTGACGCACGGCCGCCGTCATTCTGCGGAGAGTGCGGCGTCGGGCTGACGAGGGCATCCGGGCCAAGGGCGTCGGGGCGCGGCAGCGGCGATATGCCGGCATACCCGACAAGGCGAATCCGGTGCGGTTGCGGTTCCGGGGATTGCGTGGTTGCGCGGGCGCGCACGGTTGCAGGGCGACTACACCGGTTGAGCGCGTCCCTTCGCGCGCCGGCATCGACCCCGGCGCCGACCAGGGCGCTGGTCTTGGAGGCCTTGCCGCCGTTCCCGGCGGCGCGGCTACCGGGCGCGCGCGCCCATGCGCCGCCGGCGTCGCCGGCTGGAGGCCCGTAGCTGGAGACCCGTATTCGCGCCGACGACGGCGCGGGTTGGACGGCCCCGACCTCGCCCGGCGCGGGAACCCGGCTGGCGGTCATCGGCTGGCGGTCATTGGTTCGTCCCCGTCGGCGCCGTGCGCGCGATCAACGCTCCGAGCGCCCGCATCGCTTCGGCGTGGCTGGCGGCGTTCGCCTGCATGGCCTCTGCGTGACGCTGGTCATGGGCGGCGCGTCCGGCGGCGATCCCGGCGTCGCGCGCTCTGGCGTTCTGCTGCATCAGCCGCAAGCCCCAGGCGGTCAGGAGGCATTGCGCGATCCCGATGGCGACGCCGCCGATGGCGGCCCATGCGGAGACTTCCTGCCAGCCCAGCGAGGCGGCGTGAAAGGCCAGCGTGGCGGTTTCGAACCCGGTCATGGCGGACCCCCTCGTTCCGATGATGCTCGTTGGTGACGAACGGCGCAATTCGATGTTGACCGGCAGGCCGCCGGTAAGTACAATCTGCGTGTGCTGGATGTGGATCGCTCACAGACGGTTGACGGTGCGATACGGCACGACCGAGCCCAACTCTTGATCTCTGGGAGAGAAGACATGACCAACCACCGAGACGCCCTTGTACCCCCCCCCCCCCCCGCAGGATGAGGCGCGGACACGTTGGACCCGGCCGATGATCCGCGAGCTGGGCCGCGTCCAGGTGACGGAAGGCGGCCCCGATATTGAAACTGTTGAGAATGACACATATTTCAACACCAACGCATCGTGACGCACGGCCGCCGTCAGTCTGCGGAGCGCGCGGCGCCGGGCTGACGAAGGCATCCGGGCCGAGGGCGTCGGGACGCGGCGGCGGCGGTATGCCGGCATACCCGACAAAGCGAATCCGGTGCGGTTGCGGGGATTGCGCGGGCGCGCGGCGCGCGGTTGATTAGGGCGAATGCGCCGGTCGAGCGCGCTCCTTCGCGCGCCGACATCGACCCCGGCGTCGACCAGGGCGCTGGTCGTGGAGGCCTTGCCGCCGTTCCCGGTAGCGCGGCTACCGGGCGAGCGCGCCCATGCGCCGCTGGCGTCGCCGGCTGGAGGTCCGTATTCGCGCCGACGACCCGCTGCCGGAGGGTGGCCCGCACGGGCGCGCGGCGCGGCGGCGCGTTGCCGGCGCAAGCGCTGCATCTGCAAGCCCGGTCGCCGCTGGCGACGGCGCAGGTTGGACGGCCCCGACCTCGTCCGGCGCGGGAACCCGGCTGGCGGTCATTGGTTCGTCCCCGTCGGCGCCGTGCGCGCGATCAACGCTCCGAGCGCCCGCATCGCTTCGTCGTGACGCTGGTCATCGGCGTCGCGCGCGCTGGCGTTCTGCTGCATCAGCCGCAAGCCCCAGGCGATCAGGAGGCATTGCGCGATCCCGATGGCGACGCCGCCGACGGCGGCCCATGCGGAGATTTCCCGCCAGCCCAGCGAGGCGGCGTGAAAGGCCAGCGTGGCGGTTTCGAACCCGGTCATGGCGGACCCCCTCGTTCCGATGATGCTCGTTAGCGACGGGCGGCGCAATTCATGTTGACCGGCAGGCCGCCGGTAAGTACGATCGGCGTGTGCTGGATGTGGATCGCTCGCAGGCGGTTGACGGCGAGATACGGCGCGACAGAGCCCGACTCTTGAACTCAGGGAGTGAAAACATGCCCGACCACCGAGACGCCCTTGTCCCCCCCCCCCCGCAGGATGAGGCGCGGAAACGCTGGACCAGGCCGATCGTCCGCGAATGGGACGGCATGACAGAGACGACGAGCGATGTCTTCACGTCCAGTAAAGACACTACCGCGGAAGATGAGGGTACATACAGCTATATGAATACCAACGCGTCATGATGTAAGGCGCAATTCGCGATCCGCAGGCATGGGGCCAGCCACGGGGGCAGCCACGGCGGCCGGGCGGGTTCCTGGGGGGCGGGCCGCCGGGTTCGATGAGACGGAACCGCCCGAGAGCTGTCGGGATATGTCGTGGCGCCGCCGCGCCCGCCGGCCGTCCCCCCGCCGGGGCCGTCCCGGCAACGACGCCATGACCTCCGCGCGTTTCGCCGTGGCGGTTGCGGCCCTTTTTCTGGTCCGCCCGGCGGCGGCCGGGACTCCCTTTTCTGGCCGGCCCGGCGGCGGCCGGGACTCCCTTTTCTGGCCGGCCCGGCGGCGGCCGGGACTGTGGTCGATCTTGAACCCGTGCTCGTCGTCGACGCCTCACGCAGCATCGACGGCTATATGTACAGCCTGCAAGGCGAGGGTTACGCCCAGGCGCCGACCCGTCCCGAGGCGATCCGCGCGATTGCTTCGGGCTTGCGGGCTTGGCGCGGCGGGTAGCGGCCGCCTGTGTCGAGCGGTCGGGTCGGGCCGAACAGGCCGACTGGCCATCCTGGTCGACTGAACGGCGATCGACGGCCCGGCCTCCGCAGCGTCATTCGCCAAAACCCCGCGCCAAAACCCTGATGGGCCTGCCGCGACGCTCTTCCGACGGCGCCGGACCCGGCGTGGCCATCGACTTCGCCGCCGGGCAGTTCGGCGGCAACGGGTTCGGCGGCGCCCGCCGGGCGATCGACGCCTCCGGCGCCGTCCGCCTCATACCGGTCATCCCAACGGCCCGGTCCTCCCACCCGGTCCTCCCACCCGGTCCTCCCACCCGGTCCTCCCACCCGGTCCTCCCAGTGGCGTAACGTGGCGGCGTAACGTGGCGACGGGACGCCCAACGCCTCCGCCGCCTGCTCCTGTATCAACTCCCGGGCCTGCCGCCTCGAATGAAGCTCCTCGACCTTCATCGCTCGTCGTCCTTGCAAGACCTCTGTTGTGCAAGACCTCCGCCGGCTTCATGGCGCCGCTTCTGCGAGGCGACGGCGAACCGGACGGATCGCCCGGACGGATCGCATGACGCCGGCGCCGGACATGACGCTCGTCAGCAACTCAGCAACACGGGTTAGCGACGCGCGCGGCCGCGCGCGTTGACAAGCGCGATCCGCCAACGCATCCTGACCGCAAGGCGACGGCAGGCCTTGGGAGCGGGCCCAATCGATCGCCGGATAACTCGGGGCAGGATCGCCCGGCGCGGCTGGGCGCGGTGGGGGACAGGAATTGGCGCTGCGCGTTGACGTGGCCGCCCGCGGCGGCGTCCGGACCGCGGCGATGCGATGAGCGGTATTTCGGAAGGCGCGGTTCGTTGCGCCGTACCGGTGTGCGCCGTACTGGTGTGCGCGGTCCTTGTCGGCGCCGCCTCGCCGGCGATGCCGGCTTCGGAGACGATCGGTCCGACCAGGGTCTCCGGGCTGGGCGCCGGTGCGCCCGGATCGGCCCGGGCGGCGGCGATCCCGGCGTCGCGCGCGCTGGCGTTCTGCTGCATCAGCCGCAAGCCCCAGGCGATCAGGAGGCATTGGACGATCCCGATGGCGACGCCGCCGACGGTGGCCCATGCGGAGACTTCCTGCCAGCCCAGCGAGGCGGCGTGAAAGGCCAGCGTGGCGGTTTCGAACCCGGTCATGGCGGACCCCCTCGTTCCGATGATGCTCGTTGGTGACGAACGGCGCAATTCGATGTTGACCAGCGGGCCGCCGGTCAGTATGATCGGCGCATGTCGAATGCGGATCGCTCACAGGCGGTTGACGGCATGACAGAGACGGAAGGCGGCTCCAATCCCGATCCGGCCGAGACCGCTAGCTACTACAGCAACAACAGCGACGCATCGTAGACCCGCCTCTCAAGACATTCGCAGCAGCGCCAAAGTGAATTGGCGGAGGACGCGCCCAAGATCGACGATTTGCTCTAATGGTGGGAGCCTGGGGAGGGGCTTCATCGCCCCTCCCACTTTTTGGATCAACCGCGTGGCGAGATGGGCGCGAAGCTGAAGGGCGTCGGGGCACGGCAGCGGTGTGCGCCCTTCGCCGCCGTCTGCCTGCCGCAAGCCCCGTCTGCCTGCCGCAAGCCAGCCCCGGGGGGGGCCCCGCGCAGTGGATGCGTCTCCGGCCCGGAGGCGGGGCTGCCGCTTCATTCCGGGCCGCTTGGCGTTCGGGCGCGGCGCCGACGGAGGCAGGCTGCAATGCCACGCCTGGCCGATTGCGGACGGGCGCCGCCCGGGTCGGCGGGGGAGAGATCGAGACCTGCGCGCCGCCGCCCCCGCTTGACGCGGCCGGAGGTCGCGCATAGGGTAGACTGCGCATAGGGTCTTCCGGTCTGGAGTGCCGGGCACCCGCGCGATCGTGGCCGGACCCGCCGAAGTTGGGAAGTCGTCCGGATCGACGAGGCGAACCTCCCCGGCGCGCCGGAGGAATGGGAGTGGGCCGCCCGGGCGATGAATATCGTGCTCGACGCGGCGCCGACCACGCCGGCGGACCCTCTCCGCTTCAGCGGCCGTGGCGGCCGGGCGTCCCGGAAGGGCGCCGACCGGGAGCCGCCGATCGCGCCGCCTGCGGGAACGCGCACCGGGTCTGCGGGAACGCGCACCGGCCCGACCGCGAGATCGAGGTCTTCCGCGAGCTGCGCCCGGAAATCGGCCCCGGAAATCGGCCCCGGAAATCGGCATGGGGGGGGGCTCGGGGTAATCGATGTCGAGGCGACCGGGATCGAGGGCGCGGAGACCGGCGCGCGACGGATCGAGCGGGCCGCCGACGCGAGCGGAACGGAACGCATCCGCCCTGTCCATCCCGATCGCGGGGTCCATCCCGATTGCGGGGTCCATCCCGATCGCGGGCCGTGGAGCCTGTCGCGCCACATGGCCGACGGAAAGAGTGCCGCGATCGTCGCCGGCCGCGGCCTCTATGAAGGCCGATACGAAGGCTGAACGGGAACGAAAGGCGAAAATCAGATGGCGAGCGCAAGCGGAATACGGCAGCTGGCCCATGTCGAATGCCCCGGCGGCGGGCAGATCCGGGTCGAGGGGACGACCGCCTATGTCGGGCATATGGCCGCACCCCACGGCACTTCGATCTACGATGTCGCCGATCCGGCGAACCCCCGGAAACTCGCCGGGATCGAGATCCCGCAAGGCTTCCATTCCCACAAGGTCAGGGCCGGCGGCGGGCTCATGGTGGTCAACCACGAGCGGATGGCCGGCCCGGCGCCCGAGGATTTCCACGGCGGGCTCGGCGTCTACGACGTCGAGGACCCGTCGAACCCGCGTCACATCGCCAACTGGGAGACCTGGGGAAAGGGCGTCCACCGCTTCGATTTCGACGGCCGCTACGCCTACATCTCGCCGACCGTGGAAGGCTATATCGGCAATATCATGATGATCCTCGATCTCGCCGATCCGGCGCGGCCCGAGGAAATCGGCCGCTGGTGGATCCCCGGCCAATGGGAGGCGGGCGGCGAAGCCAATCCCTGGGCCGGCGGGCCGGCGCCGCGCTGCCATCACCCGCTGCGCATGGGCGACAGGCTCTATACCAGCTACTGGCACCACGGCGTGTTCATCCTGGGCATCGAGGACATGACCGCGCCCGCGATGATTTCGGCATACCCGATCAGCCCGACCTATCCGCACCCGCAGCACACCGCGCTGCCGATCCCGTTCCCGGTGCGCGGCAAGGCGCTCATGGTGGTCGCCGACGAGGATGTCGCCAAGCTCCGGCCGAGCCCGCCGGCGATCATGTGGGTCTTCGATATCACCGACGAGGCCCGTCCGATCCCGATCTCGACCTTCCAGGTCGAGGGGCTCGACCCCGACGGCGCCCCCCAGGACCCCTACACCGGCTGCCATCAGCCCAGCGAGGTCGTGACCGGGACGGAGATCCCCTTCGCATGGTTCTCCCAAGGGCTGCGGATCGTCGACATCGCCGATCCGCACGCCCCGAAGGAGACCGCGCATTTCCTGCCCGATCCGCCGCGCGGCGCCGACCGGGTGTGCGCCAACGACGTGACCGTGGACGAGCGCGGCCTGATCTACCTGATCGACCGGGTCAACGGCTTCCATATCCTCGAAGCGCAGTGAGTCCGGGAAGTGAGTCCGGGAAGTGGGTCCGGGAAACGCTGTGGGTCCGGCGGCCCCGAATTACGCAAATCGCTGTGCGGGCCGGCGTCTCGACCCTATATAAGATCCGACAGGCGATCGAACCCCCATTGAACCCCCATCGAGACGAGCGCCGGACAGGGATGAGAGTGTCGCGTCCAAGTCGCGGATCCGGAGGCGAACGCCGGTTGGCCCGGGCCGCGCCGGCTGCGCTCGGAATTGCTGCGCTCGGAATTGCTGCGCTCGGAATTGCTGCGCTCGGAATCGTGGTCTCCGCCGCGGCGGCCCAGGACACCGCGCTCTCCGAGCGGTCCAGGGGGCTGGACGCCAACGCCAACGGCGTCATCGACCGGGACGAGGCGCGCGGCCCGCTGGCCGCCAATTTCGATTCGATGGACTGCGACAAATCCGGCGCATTGGACGGGGCGGAGATCCGCTGGTTCTTCCGCGACGGCGGCTGTCCCGAGCCGGCGGCGGCGGCCGGGCAGAGGACGGCCGGGCAGACGGCGGCGCCGGCCGGGCAATTGCCGCCGCTGTCGCCCCGCGCCAAGGCCGCCGACGCCAACGGTGACGGCGTGATCGACCGCGGCGAGGCCGGCGGGCCGCTGGCCGCCAATTTCGCCAGGATCGACACGGACAAATCCGGCGCGCTCGACGGGGCGGAGATCCGCGCCTTCTTCCAGGGCGGTGGGACGACCGGCGGCGGCGGGACGACCGGCGGCCGGCCGCCCGCGACGGTGCGCCTGGGCGAGGTCATCGCCGAGCGGCGGGGCCAGACCGTCCCGGTGATCGGCCGGCTGGTCGCGCGCCAGAGCGGAATCATCGCCTCGGAGATCCGCGGCGCGGTGATGGAGATGCGGGTCGATGTCGGCGACCGGGTGGAGCGCGGGGCGGTGATCGCGGTGATCGCGGCCGACCGGCTGCGCTCGGAGCGCGACCGCTACGCCGCCGTCGTCGGGCGCATCGAGGGCATGGTGACCACCGCCGAGGCCGAATACCGCAAGAAACAGCGCGAGTTGCAGCGGCTGGACCGGCTGCGCAAATCCGCCGCGTTCTCGCGCGCCCGCTACGAGGACATCGAGCGCGACGTCCAGTCGCGCCGCGGCGCGCTGGCCGAGCGCAAGGCGCAGCTCAAGGAGGCCCAGGCCCGGCTCCGCCAGGCCCGGATCGACCTCGACGACACCCGGATCGAGGCGCCGTTCCCGGGCGTGGTCACCGAAAAGCATATCGATGTCGGCGCCTATCTCGCCGTCGGCGCGCGCGTGGTCAGCCTGTTGAACGACGCCGATATCGAGGCCGAGGCCGAAGTCCCCGCCGACAGAATGCGCGGGCTCGAGGCCGGCGCCGAGGTGCGGCTCAGACTCGACGACGGCGCCCTGCATCCGGCGACGGTGCGGGCGATCGTGCCCAACGAGAACATCCGGACCCGGACCCGCCCGGTCCGCTTCACCCCCCGGTTCAACGGCGCCGTCGGCGCGCTGGCGGCGAACCAGTCGGTGACCGTCCTGATCCCCGTCGGCGGCGGCCGGACGGTGGCGACCGTCCACAAGGACGCCGTGGTGCGGCGCGGCGCGGACGCCTTCGTCTATGTCGTCGACGGCGGCGGCGGCGACATAGACGGCGGCGGCGCCGGCGGCGCCAATGCGCGCCGCGTCGAGGTCGTGCTGGGCGATGCGATCGGCCCGCGCTTCGTCGTGCTCGACGGCGTCGCGCCCGGCCAGAAGGTCGTCGTCCGCGGCAACGAGGCGCTGGGCCCGGGCGGCCCGGTCCGCATCGCCGGCCCGTCCGGCGGCGCGTGAGCCCGGCGATGCGTGAGCCCGGCGGCGCGTAAGCCATGAACCTCATCCGGCTGTCGATCGAGCGCCCGATGGCGGTCATCGCCATGGTGCTGATGATCCTGCTGTTCGGCTACGTCGCCTTGCAGCGCATCCCGATCCAGATGGCGCCCGATGTGCGCCAGCCGGTGATCATCATCACCACCGAGTGGCGCGGCGCCGCCCCGGCCGAGGTCGAGCGCGAGCTTCTCACCCCCCAGGAGGACGAGCTCAAGGGCCTCGAAGGTGTCAACCGGATGCTGAGCGAGGCCGGCCACGGCGAGGGCAAGATCACGCTCGAATTCTCGGCCGGCGTCAATTTCGACCGCGCGCTGCTCCTGGTCGCCAACCGGCTCGACCGGGTGACCGGCTATCCGGAGGAGGCCGACGAGCCGGTCCTCGGCACTTCGGGGACCGAGGACAACGCGATCGCGTGGTTCCTGTTCACGCGGGTCCCGGGCAACGACCGGGACATGATCGGCTACGGCGACTTTCTCCGCGACGTGGTCCAGGAGCGGCTGGAGCGGGTGCCCGGGATCGGCGGCGTCAACATCTTCGGCGAGACCGAGCGCGAGATGCAGGTCGTCATCGATCCGGAGCGCCTGGCGCGCTACGGGATGACGGTGGGAGAGGTGATCGCCCGGCTGCGCGCGGCAAACGCCTCGATCACCGGCGGCGACGTGGACGAAGGCAAGCGGCGCTATGTCGTCCGGACCGAGGGCGATCTCGCGACGCCTGCGCAGGTCCGCGCCGTCGTCCTGCGCAGCGCGGCGAGCGGCGGCGGGCTCGGCCGGGTCACCGTCGGCGACATCGGCGCCGTGGCGCTCGCCTACAAGGATCTGCGGGCCAGGCTCAATTCCAACGGCGTCCGGGCGATGGCGCTCAACGTCACCCGCGAGCAGGGGGCCAACGTCATCCAGACCATGGCGCTGGTGCGCGCCGCGTTCGAGGAGATGCAGGCCGACGCGCTCGAGCGCGTCGGGCTACGGGTCCGGCAGGTCTACGACGAGACCGACTACATCAACTCCTCGATCGACCTGGTGCTGCAGAACATCTATTTCGGCGGCCTGCTCGCGGTGATCATCCTCATGCTGTTCCTGCGCTCGTGGCGGCCGACGGTGGTGATCGGCGTGGCCATCCCGGTCTCGGTCGTCGGCTCGTTCGTGGCGATGGCGCTGCTCGGCCGGTCGCTCAACGTGATCAGCCTGGCCGGCATTGCGTTTGCCGTCGGCATGGTCGTCGACGCCGCGATCGTCGTGCTGGAGAACATCTACCGGCTGCGCCAGCAGGGGATGTCGCGGAACGACGCCGCCTTTCACGGCGCCGCCCAGGTCTGGCCGGCCGTGCTGGTCTCGGCCCTGACGACGGTGATGGTGTTCATCCCGATCCTGATCATGGAGCTCGAGGTCGGCCAGCTCTTCCGCGACATCGCGGTGGCGATCTCGGTCTCGGTGATGCTGTCGCTGCTGGTCTCGGTCACCCTGATCCCGGCGCTGTCCAACCGCATCCTCGCCGGCCGCACCCCGACGATCGAGTCCATGCCGCGCCTGCCGGTCATCGACCGCTTCGCCGGCGGGTTCGCGGCGTTCTGGCGCGGCTTCGCCCGCATGGTCGTGCGCAACAAGGCGATGGCGCTCGGGGTCGTCGGCGGCGTCACCGTTGCCGCCGGCCTGTTCGCCGCGGCCTTCCTGCCCAAGCTCGACTACCTGCCGGTCGGCAACCGCAACTTCGTCATCGGCTTCGTGCTGCCGCCGTCGGGCTACAACCTGGAGACCACCCGGCGGATCGCCGAGGCGGTGTCCGACGAGACCCGCAAGAACTGGTCCGACGCCGCGCTCGCCGAGGCCGGCGGCGCGCACCCGCCGGACCGGCCGGAGGCCGAGAAGATCATCGACCGGTTCTTCTACGTCGCGCTGCGCGGCCGGGCGTTCGTCGCCGGACGCCATGTCGACGAGCAGCGCGCCGCCGAGCTGATCCCGGTCCTCCAGGAGCCGGCGCTGCGGGAGCCCGGCACGCTCGCGATCGTCTTCCAGCCTTCGCTGTTCGGCCGGTCGATCGGCAGCGGCCGGTCGATCGACATCGACATTTCCGGCCCCGACCTGACGACGATCTTCGATACCGGCCGCCAGGTCTTCTTCCGCACCTTGGGGGCGCTGTCGCCGCGGGAGGGTCATCGCACCCGGCCGCGGCCCTCGCTCACCCTGGGCGAGCCCGAGGTGCGCGTCGTGCCGGACCGGGTCAAGCTCGCCGATAACGGTCTGTCCGCGCGCGACCTCGGCCAGGCGGTCGACGCCTTCAACGACGGCGTCCGGGTGGCCGAGATCAATGTCGACGGCAAGCGTATCGACTTGACCCTGAAGGGTCCGCCGCAGGAGTCCGAATCGACCCAGTCGATCGCCGCGTTGCCGGTGGTCACGGGCGATGGCCGGATCGTCCCGGTGCGCAGCCTGTCCGAGGTCGAGGTCACCACCGGCCCGACGAGCATCCGGCGCATCGACCGCGTCCGGACCGTCACCATGTCGGTCTCCCCGGCGGCGACGCTCCCGCTGGAGGCGGCGATGGAAAAGATCCGCGACGAGGTGATCGCGCCGCTGCAACGCGAAGGCCTGCCGGACGGGGTGCGCATCCGCATGTCGGGCTCGGCCGACAAGCTGACCCTCACCTGGAACGAGATCGTGCTCGATCTGGCCCTCGCCGTCATCCTCGTCTACTTGGCGATGGCGGTGCTGTTCGAGAGCTTCGTCTATCCGCTGATCGTCATGCTGTCGGTGCCGATCGCCGCGGCCGGCGGCCTGGCGGGGCTGTCGCTCCTGAACCTCTACGTCAACCAGCCGCTCGACATGCTGACCATGCTGGGCTTCGTGATCCTGATCGGCATCGTGGTCAATAACGCGATCCTGCTCGTCCACCAGACCCTGCATCACATCCGCCGCGACGGCATGGAGGCGGGCGCCGCGATCGAACTCGCCACCGACAACCGCATCCGCCCGATCTTCATGTCGACGCTGACCTCGGTCGTCGGCATGCTGCCCCTGGTGGTCTTCCCCGGCGCGGGCTCGGAACTCTACCGCGGCCTCGGCTCGGTCGTGGTCGGCGGCCTGTCGCTGTCGGCCGTGCTCACCATGGCCGTCGTCCCGCCGATGCTGTCGGTCACCGTGGGCCTGATCGAACGCCGCCGCCGCAGCCCGGAGGCGGCGGTCGCGGCGGCGGAATGAAAGCATCGACCGCGCGGTTCCGCGACCGAGAATTGCCGGAACGGCGGGCGCGCGGAACGCTAACGGCGCTCCGCTTGACGCGGCCGGAGATCGCGCTAGAGTCTTTCGGCTTGGAGTGCTGGGCGCCGCGCGATAGCAGCGAGACCGGCCGAAGCCGGGACCGAAGTCCGGAAGGAGAATGAGACGTGAACGACGGCGTGAAGAAGACTTTCAAAGATTACCCCTCCCCCGCGAGGGATAGCAACGCGGAGCCGACGCGCTGGACCCGGCCGACGATCCGCGAACTGGGCCGCGTCCAGGAGGCGGAATCCGTCAGCCGGACCGCGCCAAATAAACACACGACCGCAGAAGATGAGTCGAACTACAGTCTCCTTCTCACGACATCATGATGTAAGGCGCACTTCGCGATTCGCCGGCATGGCGCCTGCGCCGGACATGACGCGCGTTAGCGACGCCCCGCTTGACGCAGCCGGAGACCGCGCATAAGATTCTTCGGTCGGGAGTACCGGGCGCCGCGCGATAGCAGCGAGCAGCGAGACCGGCCGAAGCCGGGACCGAAGTCCGGAAGGAGAATGAGACGTGAACGACGGCGTGAAGAAGACTTTCAAAGATTACCCCCCCCCCCCCGCGAGGGATAGCAACGCGGAACCGACGCGCTGGACCCGGCCGACATCCGCGAGCTGGGCCGCGGCGTCCAGGAGACGGAAACCGGCGCAGTTCCGGGGGTGAATGAAACTACTTATGCTAGCCCCAACACTCAGACATCATGATGCACGGCCGCCGTCGGTCTGCGGAGAGTGCGGCGCCGGGTCGGTGACGCGCGCTCCGGAAACGGAGCGTCCGGTCCCCGGACCGGGCCTGCCTCGCGTCCGCAAGCCGGCCGACGGCACGACAGAACCCAACTCTTGAACTCCAGGAGAGACAACATGCCCAACCACCGAGACGCCCTTGTACCCCCTCCCCGCAGGATGAGGCGCGGAAACGCTGGACCCGGCCGGTGATCCACGAACTGGACTGCGTCCAGACGACGGAAAGCGGCCAAAGTAATGGTTTGTTTGAGAGTGCCATTTATTTCGACCAGAACGCCGCGTCGTCGTAGACCCGACTCTCAGACATCGTGACGCACGGCCGCCGCCAGTCTGCGGATGGCGCGGCGTCGGGCCGGTGACGCGCGCTCCGGAAACGGAGCGTCCGGTCCCCGGACCGGGCCTGCCTCGCGTCCGCAAGCCGGCCGACGGCACGACAGAACCCAACTCTTGAACTCCAGGAGAGACGACATGCCCAACCACCGAGACGCCCTTGTACCCCCTCCCCCGCAGGATGAGGCGCGGAAACGCTGGACCCGGCCGGTGATCCACGAACTGGACTGCGTCCAGACGACGGAAAGCGGCCAAAGTAATGGTTTGTTTGAGAGTGCCATTTATTTCGACCAGAACGCCGCGTCGTCGTAGACCCGACTCTCAGACATCGTGACGCACGGCCGCCGCCAGTCTGCGGATGGCGCGGCGTCGGGCCGGTGACGCGCGCTCCGGAAACGGAGCGTCCGGTCCCCGGACCGGGCCTGCCTCGCGTCCGCAAGCCGGCCGACGGCACGACAGAACCCAACTCTTGAACTCCAGGAGAGACAACATGCCCAACCACCGAGACGCCCTTGTACCCCCTCCCCCGCAGGATGAGGCGCGGAAACGCTGGACCCGGCCGGTGATCCACGAACTGGACTGCGTCCAGACGACGGAAAGCGGCCAAAGTAATGGTTTGTTTGAGAGTGCCATTTATTTCGACCAGAACGCCGCGTCGTCGTAGACCCGACTCTCAGACATCGTGACGCACGGCCGCCGCCAGTCTGCGGATGGCGCGGCGTCGGGCCGGTGACGCGCGCTCCGGAAACGGAGCGTCCGGTCCCCGGACCGGGCCTGCCTCGCGTCCGCAAGCCGGCCGACGGCATGACAGAACCCAGCTCTTGATCTCCGGGAGAGACGACATGCCCAACCACCGAGACGCCCTTGTACCCCCTCCCCCGCAGGATGAGGCGCGGAAACGCTGGACCAAGCCGGTCGTTCGCGAATGGGACAGCATGACAGAGACGGACTCCACCTACCAGACCAGTAAACACCGGGACGCAGAAGATGAGACTATATACAGTGTCCTCCTCTCGTCATCATGATGTAGGGCGCAATTCGCGATTCGCAGGCATCGGGCAGCCACGGGGGTAGCCGCGGGGCAACCACGGGGGCCGGGCGGGTTCTCGGGGGCGGCGGGTCGCCGGGTTCGATGAGACGGAACCGCCCGGGAGGGCTGCCGGGATACGCCGTGGCGGCGCCGCGCCCGCCGGCTGCCCCGGCAACGGCGCCATGACCTCCGCGCGTTTCGCCGCGGCGGTTGCTGCCCTTTTTCCGGCCGGCCCGGCGGCGGCCGGGACTGCGGGTCGATCTCGAACCCGTGCCGGCCATCGACGCCTCACGCAGCATCGACGGTAGTGGGCTGGTTTGAAATTTCCCGCCTGCTGCGGCAGGCCCTGCTGCGACAGGCGATGGGTCGGTTCGGCTTCGGCGCCGCTTCGTCCACCAGCCGCACGACGCCCCCGATATTCCAAAGCCGGGGATATTCCAAAGCCGGGGAAGCCGGGCCGTAACGCCGGCGGCCATTGCCGTACCCCCGGGCGATCGCCGATCCGTCATGATGGCGCTGGTTTCGCGTCGGCGCGGCGGGCTGCGGAGCGCCTGGTCCTGGTGCGCCACGCACGCTTGGCCGGCATCGACCAGGAATCTTCATGACCGTCGTCTTGCTCACGTCGGCCGTTCGGGCGGCGGCGCGGATGCTCTGTCCTTCCACGAGGCGGCGGAGGATGAGAACGCGGGCCTTGGGATCGAGCTCGTTCATGCCTCGGGTCAATATCAATCAAGATATAACATTGTCTTTTCGTTTGCGCCGATTCTGCAAGCGGTGTATATCAGAAGGCGCTCCCGGCGGATGTTACCGCCGGGAGCCAAACAGAGAAGCCCAACAGAGAAAAAGGAGGTTGGGAAGATGGGCGCAAAACCCTGAACGGCCCGTTGGCGCACCGGCTTGCGCCGACGCGGACGGGCGACGAGCGAGAGATGTGGACGCAGACCTCGCTCAACTTTCACCTGACACGAACCGGGAGGTTGATGTAATGGCTGACTACTCGGAAACGCTCGCGGATCTCCGGGCGAAGCGGCGGAAAATCGACAACGCGATCCAAGCCCTCGAAGCTCTGGAGCAACGGAACGTCCCGCCCGACATCGCGCCACGGACCCCACCATCTCCAGGAAAGAGACGACGACCATCCCTGCTCGACGAAATCATCTCCGTTCTGCGCGATAGCCAATCCGTCATGGCTCCGCGCGACATCTTCGACGCCCTCGAGGCGAGCGGATTGAAAACCGGAGGGAAGAACCTTATGAGGAATGTCAACGTAAACCTGAGCCGTGGGAAGAGGACGGGGGTACTCGTCAATCGCAAGCGCGGGGAATGGGGGCTCAGCGAGTGGGGCGTCGATGAGCCCAGCGAGCCCAGCGAGCCCGGGCCGACTTCCGAACCGACTTCCGAACCGACTTCTGAACCGACTTCCGGGCAGTTTCCGGGCGATCCACCTGGCTCACCCGATCTCGCCTGACCGGCCCGCCGATTTTACTGCCCTTGCGCCCCCTCTCCACCGCACAGGGGGCCCTTTCTCCGCCGCCCATGTTCTCCAGGTTGGCCGTCGCGCGGACGCTTCGCTCTACCCATGCACCACCCATGCACTGGGTATGCCGCCCGACTGACGACCGGCGCAAATCGGCGCTCGGAATTTCCTGGATCAGTAACGCTCGTTGGCGACATTCGCGTTGACCGACGAGTCGCCGGTGAATACGATCGGCGCGTGTCGAATGCGGATCGCTCGCAGGCGGTTGACAGCGCGACAGGGTCCGACCCTTGAACTCCGGGAGGAAATCATGACCAACCACCGAGACGCCCTTGTACCCCCCCCCGCAGGATGAGGTGCGGAAACGCTGGACCCGGCCGACGATCCACGAATGGGACGGCATGACAGAGACGACGGCATGACAGAGACGGATGCCAGCAACACCCCCAGTAAAACCGGTGGCGTGGAAGATGAGGGTATATACAGTCGTTCCATCGTGTCATGATGTAAGGCGTAATTCGCGATTCGCAGGCGTCGGGTAGCCGCGGGGGCAGCCGCAGCCACACGATAGCGGGGAACGCCTTCGCCGCAGTGGCGCCAATCTGGCGGCGGTCATCAAAACGGTCGGCGAGGACGCGCCGAATGTGCTCGATCGGATTCAGGCCTGCCTTCGCCGGATCGTCCCCGGCATCATCGGAGTCGAGCATCGCAGCTACGGTCCGCGGGAATCGCTGGAGTTCCGTCAGAACGTCCAGGGGCAGCAATATCCGTGGCGGTTTCAGGCCGCCAACATGTCCGACGGGACGCTCCGCTCTCTTGGCGTTCTTACTGCTTTGTTTCATCAAATCAAAGCCGGCGACAACGTTCAAATCAAAGCCGGCGACAACGCAGCGCCGCTCGTCGCCATAGAGGAGCCGGAAATCACGATACACCCCGCCGCCGCCGGTATCGTCATGGATGCGCTGATCGAAGCCTCTCGAACGAAGCAGTTGCTGGCGACCACTCATAGCGCCGATCTTCTCGACCACGAAGAGATTCCAAGCGAGTGCATCCTTGCCGTACAAAATGTGGGGGGAGAAACGAAGATCACCGGAGTCGATTCCGCCGCACGGTCGGCGATAAAGGATTTGCTGTACACCCCGGGCGAGCTGTTGCGTTCCGGGCAGCTTTCACCGGATCCAGGCGCCAATGCAAAACCGGCAAGCCAGAGCGAATTGTTTGAACCCGGCCGATGATTTCGATCCATCCAATCGTCGAGGGGCACGGAGAAGTGCGAGCCGCGCCGGTATTGTTACGCCGGATCGCCCGGGAGCCGTGTCAAAGGCAGGATGTTTCCATCCTCGCCCCCCATCGGGTCGGGCGTGGGCGCATGTTGGCGAAAGAGGGCCGGGAATCGACTCGGGCCGTGGCGCTTGGCGCACGAAAAATCGCTCAGACCCGGCAGAACGGAGCGATCATCGTCTTGCTGGACGCCGATGACGATTGTCCGGCAGAGCTCGGGCCAAGGCTTTTGGCGAGGATTCAGCGTGACGACATCGAGACGAGCGTCGTCGTCGCCAATCGCGAATACGAGGCGTGGTTTCTCGCCGGCGCGGCATCCCTGACCCGTCGTGAAAACGTACTGAGCACAGCGGTTCCGCCCGAGAACCCGGAAGAAATTCGAGACGCCAAGGGTTATATTGCCAGCGACATGCCCAGGATCCTGACCGAATCGCAGATCGACGGTTACGCGCGCGACGGGTTCGTGTTTCCCGTTCGTGTGATGTCCGCCGAAGATGCGGACATGTTGGGCGCGCAAATGGAGCGGGCGCGGGCGGCCGGGGCGCTGCGGGGGCTGGGCGAGACGAAATTCTATCTGCGGTTTCCCTGGGCCCACGCGCTGGCGACGCGTCCCGAACTGCTCGATGCGGTCGAGGATCTGGTCGGGCCGGACATCTTTCTCTACCACAACACGGTCTGGTCCAAGGAAGGCGGCGATGCGGCCTATGTGAGCCGGCACCAGGACAACACCTATTTCGGCCATGACCCGTGCGAGGTCCTGACCGTCTGGGTCGCGGTCACCCCGGCGACGGTCGAAAGCGGCTGCATGGAGTTCCTGCCCGGCACCCACAAACTCGGCCAGCTTCCGCTCAAAGCGGCCGATATCGCAGGCGCGAACATGCTGTCCAGCGGCCAGACATCCGACATCGACGTCGCGGGCCGCATTTCGGCGCCCGTCGTCCTGCGGCCCGGCGAAGCCTCGATCCACCACGCTTTTCTGGTCCACGGCTCACGCCCCAACCGGGCCGGCCACCGGCGGATGGGCGTCTCGTTGATCTATCACGCGCCGCATCTGCGCCAGATCGGCCAATGCCGCACCAGCGCCCTGCTGGTGCGCGGCGAGGACCGGTTCGGCCATTTCGACCACGAGAGCCCGCCCGGGGCGGAGGACGATCCGGCGACCATCGCCCGCCACGAGGCCGCGGTCCTCGGCTACCGCGCCAAGGTCCGCGAGCTCGGCAACGCGACCGTCGCCCGGCTCGACTGACCATCGCATGGCCGACCGACCGACCGACCATCGCATGGCCGACCGACCGACCGACCATCGCATGGCCCGCACGCTGTTCCGAAAGATCTGGGACGATCACGCGATCGCAGAGGGCGAGGGCGGGCAAATGCTGGTCCATGTCGACCGGCATTTCGTCCACGAAGGCTCGTTCCACGCCTTCGACATCCTGGCCGCGCGCCGCGCGCCGGTGCGCGCCCCGGCAAAGACGTTCGGGGTGGCCGACCACTACGCGCCGACCCGCTCGCGCCGGGCCGCCGGGGCGGCCGATGACGAGCGGCGCGCGCTGATCGAGCGGTTCGAGGCCAACACGGCGGCGCACGGGATCGAGCGGTTCGCCATCGACGACCCGCGCCAGGGGATCGTCCACGTGGTCGGGCCGGAACAGGGGCTGAGCCTGCCCGGGCTGGTGATCGTCTGCGGCGACTCGCACACCGCGACCCACGGCGCGCTGGGCGCGCTCGCTCTCGGCGTCGGCGCCTCGCAGGTCAGCCATGTGCTGGCGACCCAGGCGCTGTGGATGGCGCGGCCCCGGACCATGCGGATCGCCATCGACGGCCCGGCGCCGGCGGGCGTGACCGCCAAGGACATCGCGCTCGCCATCATCGCGCGCATCGGGGCCGGCGGCGCGATCGGCCATGCGATCGAGTATGCCGGCGAGACGGTCCGCGCGCTGTCGGTCGAGGGACGGCTCACGCTGTGCAACCTGTCGGTCGAGGCCGGCGCCCGCGCCGGGCTGATCGCCCCCGACGACAAGACGTTTTCCTATCTCGCCGGCCGGCCCCGCGCGCCCAAGGGCGCGTCGTGGGACCGGGCGGTCGAGTACTGGCGCACGCTGGCGAGCGATCCGGACGCCGCGTTCGACGCCGAAATCTCGATCCGCGCCGCCGGGATCGCGCCGATGGTCACCTGGGGCACCAGCCCCGAACAGGCGGTCGCGGTGACCGGGCGCATCCCCGATCCCGAGACGGCGCCGAACGCCGAGGCCCGCGCCGCGATGGCGGCGGCGCTCGCCTATATGGAGCTCGTCCCCGGCGAGGCGGTCGCCGACATCGCCATCGACCGGGTCTTCATCGGCTCGTGCGCCAATGCCCGGATCGAGGATTTGCGCGCGGCCGCGGCCGTCCTGCGCGGCAGGCGGGCGGTGACGCCGGCCCTGATCGTGCCGGGTTCGAGCCTGGTCAAGGCAGAGGCCGAGCGCGAAGGGCTCGACCGAATCTTCCGCGAAGCCGGCTTCGACTGGCGCGAGTCCGGATGCTCGATGTGCGTGGGCGTCAACGGCGACGTCGCTGCGCCCGGCGAGCGCGTCGCCTCGACCACCAACCGCAACTTCGTCGGTCGCCAGGGCGAGCGGGTCAAGACCCATCTGGTGAGCCCGGCGATGGCGGCCGCCGCGGCGGTCACCGGACGGCTCGCCGACGTGCGGACCCTGGCGCCGGCGGGCGCGGGCTGAGCCGGCGGCGATGCGCCGCCTCGAGACGCTCAGCGCGATCGCGGCCCCGATGGACCGGGCCAATCTCGACACCGACCAGATCCTGCCGGCGCGCTTCCTGCGCAAGCCGCGCGATGCGCATTATCGCCGCTACCTGTTCGCCGATCTGCGCTTCGACGCCGAAGGCCGGGAGCGCCCCGATTTCGTGCTCAACCGAACCGCCTATCGCGGCGCCGGGATCATCGTCGGCGCGCGCAATTTCGGCTGCGGCTCCTCGCGCGAGGCGGCGGTCTACGCGCTGGAGGCAAACGGCGTCCGCGCGGTCATCGCGCCGAGCTTCGGCGACATCTTTTTCAACAATTGTCTGGCCAACGGCATTCTTCCGATCCGCCTCGACGAGGCGGCGGCGGCGGACCTGCGCGGCCGGATCGAACGTGAACCCGGCGCGCGGATCGCGATCGACCTTCCGGCCCAGACCGTCACGGCGCCGGATGGCGGCGTCCACACCTTCGAGATCGACGCCTTCCGCAAGCGCTGTCTGATCGAGGGGCTCGACGACATCGCGCTGACTCTGGCGCGCGGCGCCGCGATGGCCGCGTTCGAGGCGGCCTACGCTGCGAGACGGCCCTGGCTGGGCTGAGCCGCCGGGGGTATGATTCGCTTAGCGAAAACGCCTTTGGAGGCCCGAGGCCATGACGACGCCTGCCGAACCCGGTCGGTCGCTCGACGAGATCACCGTCCGCTCCGATACCCGCGACGTGCTTGCTCATGCTTCCCGCGAAGCGGCGAAGAAGGGCTTCGACGACATGCTGATCGTCGATGTGGACGCCCACATCACCGAGACCATGTTCTGGCCCGAGGTGATCGACCGGATCGACAGCGACGTCTATCGGCAGATGGCGAAATCCTTCCAGGACCGCGTCGGATCGCCGCCCGGCCTGCTGAACGCTCAGCCGGGCATGCTCTACCAGGACGTCTTCGGCCGCATCCCGCATCAGCAGAGCCAGCAGGAGACGCTGGAGGCCTCCGACGTCCACAAGCAGGTCACGCTGACCCGGCGCGCCATGGACTCGATGGGCGTCGACTACATGGTGGTCTTCCCGACCCCGATGCTGCTCCTGGGCACCCACCCGCAGGCCGAGGTCGAGGTCGAGCTCGCCTGGGCGTTCAACCGCTGGCTCACCGAGGAAGTGCTGCCCGAAGAGCCGCGGATGAAGGGCCTGATGTTCCTGCCCTTCAACACGCCGGAGGTCTGCCCGAAATTCGTCGCGGAGTTCGGCGACCGGCCGGGCGTGATGGGCTTCACCGTCACCAGCACCCGCTACAAGGCCGTCCACCACAACGCCTATATGCCGGTGTACCGCGCGCTCGAGGAGCGCGGTCTGCCGCTCGCCTTCCATGCCGGCTTCAACTGGGAAGACGGCTCGATGGCCCAGCTCAACCGGTTCCTGTCGATGCACGCCCTGTCCTTCGTGCACTGCAACCTGATCCACATCACCAACTGGGTGATCAACGGGCTGCCGGAGCGCTTCCCGGGCCTCGACGTGCTGTGGATCGAGAGCGGGCTGGCCTGGCTGCCCTATGTGATGCAGCGGCTGGATTCCGAATTCATGATGCGCTCCTCCGAGGCGCCGCTCCTGAAGCGCAAGCCCAGCGAGTACATCAGGGACATGTACTTCTCCAGCCAGCCGCTGGAGATCCACCATCCCAAGCTGATCGAGGCGACGTTCGAGGCGATCGACGCCGAGACCCGGCTCCTGTGGTGCTCGGACTGGCCGCACTGGGATTTCGATGCGCCCTCGGTGATCTGGGACCTGCCTTTCCTGGGCGAGCGTCAGAAGCGCAACATCCTGGGCGAGAACGCCGCCCGGCTGTTCAAACTCGACAACCCCTACGCGGCGCGCCAGGCGGCCGAGTAGGGGCGGCCCGCCGGTCTCGGGAAGCCGTCGCCCGGCCGGGTTTCGCCCGGCGGAGGTCGGCCGCCCGCTCAGCCGCATTTCGAGTAGGCGCAGGCGGTGCAGATGTCGCAGCCTTCCTGGCGTATCAGGCTCGCCTGGCCGCATCTGGGGCATTGCCGCATGGCGCCGGCCGCCGCGCGCCGGCCCTCCGGCGGCGGGGTGGCCGGCGATTCGTTCGCCGGTTCGTTCGCCGGCAGGAAGCCGATGTCGATCATGTGGCGTTCGATCACCTCGCCCAGCGCGGCCAGGAGCGAGGGGACGTAGCGGCCGTCCATCCACTGCCCGCCGCGCGGATCGAACACCGCCTTGAGCTCGTCGACGACGAAGGACACGTCCCCGCCGCGCCGGAACACCGCGCTGATCATCCGGGTCAGCGCCACCGTCCAGGCGAAATGCTCCATGTTCTTGGAGTTGATGAAGACCTCGAAGGGCCGGCGGCGCCCGTCCTGGACGATGTCGTTGATCGTGACGTAGATCGCGTGATCGCTCTCCGGCCAGCGCAGCTTGCAGGTGCGCCCCGGCAGCTCCTCGGGCCGGTTGAGAGGCTGGGTCATGTAGACGACCCCGCCGGCGTCGAAGGCGTCTTCGGCGCGCGCCGGTCTCCCGGGCGCTTCCAGCGGCAGTTCGGCCTGGCGCGCGCCGTCCCCTGGCGCGTTCCCGGGCGCCGCCGCGAGCACCGCGCCGGTGATCTCGTTGGGGCGGTAGGTGGTGCAGCCCTTGCAGCCCAGGGCATAGGCCTCGGTATAGATTTCGCGAAATTCCTCGAAGCCGATCCCGGCCGGCACGTTGACGGTCTTCGAGATCGAGCTGTCGACATGCTTCTGGGCCGCCGCCTGCATCACCAGGTGGTCGTGCGGCCGGATCGCCTGGGAATCGACGAAGTATTCGGGCAGCGGCGCGTGCTCGCCCTCGAGGCGGCGGTAGAGCCGGTAGGCGTAGTCGCTGACCTCCTCCTCGCGGCGCGCGCCGTCGGGCTGCAACACCGAGCGCCTGTGGGTGAAGCTGAACACCGGCTCGACGCCCGAGGAGACGTTGTCGGCCAGAAGCGAGATCGTCCCGGTCGGCGCGATCGAGGTCAGCAGCGCGTTGCGCAGCCCGTGAGCGGCGATCGCGGCGCGCACGTCGTCGTCCTGGGCCCGGAGCGCCGGGGCCGCGAGATAGGCGTCGCGGTCGAACAGCGCGAAGGCGCCCTTCTCCGCGGCCAGCCGCGCCGAGGCGAGATAGGCGCTGCGCTGGATCGTCGCCAGCCAGGTTTCGGTCAACGCCGCGGCCGGCGCGTCGCCGTAGCGGGCGCGGCACATGATCAGCGCGTCGGCGAGCCCGGTCACGCCGAGCCCGATGCGCCGCTTGGCCCGGGCCTCGTGGGCCTGGGCGGGCAGCGGGAACTGCGAGACATCCACGACGTTGTCCATCATCCGCACGGCGGTCGGGACCAGCGTCTCCAGCGCCTCGAGGTCGAGCCGCGCGTTCGCGGTGAACGGCTCGAGCACCAGGCGGACGAGATTGATCGAGCCCAGGAGGCAGGCGCCGTAGGGCGGCAGCGGCTGCTCGCCGCACGGGTTGGTCGCGGCGATCGTCTCGCAATAAGACAGCGGGTTCCGCCGGTTGATGCGGTCGATGAAGATCACCCCGGGCTCGGCGGCCGCGTAGGTCGCCCGCATGATCCGGTCCCACAGATCGCGCGCGCGCACGGTCTTGCAGGACACGCCGTCGAAGACCAAGTCCCAGCCGGCGTCCTGGTCGAGCGCCTCCATGAACGCATCGGTGACCAGGACGGACAGGTTGAACATCCGCAGCCGGCCGGCGGTCTGCTTGGCCTCGACGAAGGCCTCGATGTCGGGATGGTCGCAGCGCAGGGTCGCCATCATCGCGCCGCGCCGGTGGCCCGCGCTCATGACGGTCTTGCACATCGAATCCCATACGTCCATGAAGGTCAGCGGCCCGGACGCATCGGCGCCGACGCCGCGGACCGGCGCCCCTCTGGGCCGCAAGGTCGAGAAGTCGTAGCCGATGCCGCCGCCCTGCTGCATGGTGAGCGCGGCCTCCTTGAGGTGCTCGAAGATGCCGGCCATGTCGTCCGGCACCGCGCCCATGACGAAACAGTTGAACAGGGTCACGTTCCGCCGGGTTCCGGCGCCGGCGACGATGCGCCCGGCGGGCAGGAACCCGAAATCTTCGAGGATCTCGTAGAACCGCCCGGCCCAGAGCTCGGGCTCGGCCTCCGGCGCGGCCAGCGCGGTCGCGACCCGGCGCCAGGTATCGGCCATCGTCCGGTCGACCGGCTCCCGGTTGGCGTCTTTCAGCCGGTATTTCATGTCCCAGATCTGCTGGGAGATCGGCGTCAGCATGGTCATGGCGCGCTACGGGCCACCGGCGTCATTCGGCATCCGGCCCCGATACTAAAGCAATTCCGACCCGATTGGCGATCACCTGGCGGCCAGGAACCCGGCCTCGGTCTCGATGGCATCCTGCAGGCGTCGCATGAAGGTCTTGCGGTCGAGGCCGGGCTCGATCGGCGGCAGGAAGGAGACCACGATCCGGCCCGGGCGCTTGGCGAATTCGCGCCGGCCCCAGTAGAGCCCCGAGTTGAGCGCGACCGGAACGACCGGCGCCGACAGCGCGCGGTAGAGCGCCGCCACCCCCGGGTGGTAGGCCCGCCGGGACCCGGGCGCGGTGCGCGTGCCTTCGGGAAAGACCACGATGTCGCGGCCGGCCCCGATCCTGTCGCGCGCCGCCGCGACCATCGACCGCAGCGCCTTCGCGCCGCCGCCCCGGTCGATCGGGATCATGCCGAGGCGCCGGAAATACCAGCCGAGGATGGGCAGATACATCAGCTCCCGCTTCAGGACCACGGCGGGTTCGGCGAACAGATGCGCCAGCGCCAGCGTGTCCCAGGCCGACTGATGCTTGAAGGCGTAGATCGCGGGGCCGGCCGGCCGCCGCGCCGCGCCACGCACCTCGCAGGTCAGCCCCACCGTGCGGGCGAGCAGCCCGAAAATACCGTCCACCCACAGCCTGCCGACAGCAAAGCCGACCCGCCGGGGCGCGAGGAGCGCCGGCAGGGCGAGACTCCCCAGCGCCGCCGTCCAGGCGTAGAAGCCGATCTGGAAGGCAAGCGAGCGCAGCAGGATCATCCGGATTTCGCGCGCTCCGCCGGCGGGCGCCGGCCCGGGCCGAAATCGGCCAAGGCGGCCAGATACTTGTTATATTCGCTGATCACCAGGGCGGTCGAGCCCGACCAGCGCCACCAACCGGCGTGATGGAACCCCGTCGGAAAGACCGCATGCGCGAAGATCTCGAATTCGGGCATCGCACGGCGGAATTCCAGGAGGCTGCGCGGCATGTGATAGCTCGCCGTGACCAGCCGCAGCGACCGGTAGCCCTGCCCGGCCATCCAGACCGCGGTCTCGCGCGCGTTGCCCGCGGTGTCCTCGGCGGCATAGCCCAGCGCGATGCAACACTCGACGTTGTCGGGCTTGCGCGCGGCCATCTGCAACAGGATGCGGACGTCGACGCCGCGATACACCCCGGAGACGAACAGCTTCATCGCACGGCCCTCGGCCAGCAGGCGCAGGCCTTCGCCCAGCCGGCCGCTGCCTCCCGTCAGCACCACGATCGCCTCGGTCTCGCCGGCATAGGACGGTCCGGGGGGCGGGATCCGGTGCGCGTACCAGATCAGCCCGCCCAGCCACGGCAGGCCGACCATTGCCGCCGCCGCCGCCAGACGGCGCAGCCAGCGCGGCCTGGAGCGCCGGCGGCCGCCGCCCGGCGGAGCATTGCGGGCGAACATCCCGGCAGTCGCCCGCGCGCCCTCAAAGGGCCCGCGGAAGCGCGCGCATGACCGTGACGCGCGCCGTCGCCATGCAGACCGCCGCCGCGATGAACGGAAGGCCGGTCAGGGTCAGCCACTGCAGCGGAGAGAGCACCATCTCGGGCAGAATAACGCTTTCGACGACCGGCGCGAAACGTCCCAGCGCGAGGATCGTCGCGGCCGCCAGCACGAAGCCGATCACGCCGCCGCCGAGCGCCAGGGCGCGGACATGGGTCTGGAACTGTCGGGCGATGTAACCGTCCCGAGCGCCGATCAGGTGGAGGATCTCGATCACGTCCTCGTGCATCGCAAGGCCGGCGCGGGTTGCGAACACGACGGTGACGATCGCCGTTGCGCCGGCCAGCGTGACGATCAGGTAGCCGACCGCCTCCAAGGCGTCGGCGAACGCCGAGAGGTCCGCGAGCCAGAGGCCGTGGTCGTCGACGGTCGCGCCCGGGACCTCGGCGGCCAGCCGCGCGGCAAGCGCCCCGGCGTCGATCCGACGGCCCGGGACGATCCGCACATCGATCAGGGCGGGCGTCGGCAGGCTCGAAAGGTCGACATCGTCGCCGAGCCAGGGCGAGAGCAGCGCGCGCATCGCCGACTCGTCCAGCGGCTCGGCCGCGGCGATGTCCGGGCTCGCGCGCAGCAGGCCGAGGACCCTCGCGACGACGGCCTCGGTGTCGGCCCCCTGCGGCATGACCTGGACCGTGAGCGCGCCGGCCAGATCGTCGCGCCAAGCCTGTCCGACCGAGGACAGCATCATCGCCCCGGCCAGCGCGATCGAGGCGATATAGACCATCGCGCCGACGATCAACGTCCCGTAGCGGCTGGACGCGTCCTTGCCCAGCGGCAGCACCGGCCCGTTGCGCGGACGCGAGCCTCTCATGGCCCGGAAGCGGCCGGCGCGGTCGCGCGTCCCTGACAGGCCCGCAGCTTGCCTCTTTCGAGCTTGAGCGCGGGATGCTTGAAACGGTCGACCAGCGCCTCGTTGTGGGTGGCGATCACCACCGTGGCGCCGAGTTTGTTGAGCTCCTCCAGCAAGTACATCAGCCGCATGGCGATCGGTTCATCGACATTGCCGGTCGGCTCGTCCGCGAGCAGCAGCTCCGGCCGGGCGATGACCGCGCGCGCGAGCGCCACGCGCTGCTTCTGCCCGCCCGAGAGCGTGGAGGGCAGCGCATCGAGCTCGTTTTGCAGCCCGACCCAGCGCAGCAGCTCGGGGACGTGCTCATCGATCAGCGATTCGGCGGCGCCGGAAACCCGCAGCGGCAGGGCGACATTGTCCATCGCGGAAAGATGCCCGATCAGCCGGAAGTCCTGGAAGACCACGCCGATCCGGCGCCGCAAGGCCGGCCGTTCGGCGCGCCGCAGCGCGGAGACTTCCCGTCCGAACAGATGAACCCGGCCGCGCGAGGGCTGCATCGCCAGGTAGATCAGACGCAGCACGGACGTCTTGCCGGCGCCGCTGGCTCCGGTCAGGAAGTGGAACGATCCCGCAGTCAGAGACAACGAGACGTCGTCGAGCACCTCCGGGCCCAGCCCGTAGCGCAGCCCGACATTCTGGAAGCGGACGACTTCGTTTCCCGATGTCATCGGGGCCTCCGCCAGCTTCGGGGCGGCCCTATCTCCGCTCCGGGCATGATGCTTAAAGAAGCCCGGTTCTTGCCTGTCAAGGGGATGGCTTCTATAAGGGCCTGGCCGTACACCGGTCCCGAACGGAATGATCCTCACCTGCCCGAGCTGCGCCGCCCGCTTTCTGGTCAATTCCGCGGCCATCGGCGCGGAAGGGCGCGAGGTGCGCTGCGGCAGATGCAGCAACTCCTGGTTCGCCGCCCCGGAGAGCGAGGCCGAAGCCGCAACGGCCGCCGAAGCGCCTCTCGTCGCGCCGCCTCTCGTCGCGCCGCCTCCCATCGAGTCGCCTCTCATCGAGTCGCCTCTCATCGAGTCGGGGCCTTCGTCCCCGCTCGACCGGCCGCTGCGCCCGGAGACGCCCCGCAGCCCGGCGAATCTCCCGGCGAATCTCCCGGCGATCCGCCGGCGGCCCCGGCGCTGGCCCGCGCGGCTGGCCTGGATGACGCTGATCGCCGCGCTGACTGCGGCGCTGATCGGGATCGGCACCGCGGTCTGGGTTCTAATCGCGACAGGGTGATCGCCGTCCTGCCAGCCGCCGGTGGCCAGCCTGCCGCCCGACCGTAACGCGAGCTTCGAGACCGAAATCGTCAACCCCGCCAAAGACGCGGTCGAACTGCGGATCGTCTTTCACCCGACTCGCCGGAAATCCGCATTGGGGCAACCGGCAAGGGAGCAACCGGCGAGGCCGCCCGGCAGGCCCGCGCCGGACAGCTCCGGTCTTCCGGCGCCGGTCGCGTGCTAGAAACGCCGCAGCAGCCGGTCGATGTAGTCGAGCTCGATCTTCGGGCGCCGGTGCTGTCCGGCGCGGCGGCGGAGTTCCTGCAGGATCCTCTGGGCCCGCTCGACAGCGCTTTCGTCGGGGATCATCAGATCCCGGGTATCGATTCCCTGCGGGCTGGGCATGTAGCGCCCCAGCGGGTCGCGGCGCTGCCGCATGGGGTCGAACGGCCGTCCGGGCCCGATTCCCGGACCCTGACCCATCTGCTGCATCATCTGCCGCACGATGCCGCGCCCGGCCTGTTGCAAGGCCTCGATGGCGCGCCCCTGCGGGCCGAGCGAGTCGCCGGGTGCGTTACGGTCCAGCGCGCGCGCGGCATCGCCCATGTTCCGGTCGGCCTGCTCGAACGCCCGCCCGGGCGCGTTGGCCTGTCCCGGGTCGGCCTGTCCCGGGCGGCTTGTCCCGGGTCGGCCTGTCCCGGGCGCACGCCCATCCGGCGCAACGCTTCACGAAGGCGTTGCAGCGCCTCCTGCAGCCCACGCTGGGTCATCGCGCCCTGTCTCGATTGCTGCGGCTGCGGCCCCGATGCGCGCGACTGCGATTGCCGGAAGGAACGGTTCATCAGCTCGGTCTGGCGCTGGATCAGGCGCTGCAGCTCCTGCAGCGCCTGATCGCCGGCCTGGGCCTGGGGGTTCGACTGCATCGGCCGGCCGGTGCGCAGATTCTCCAGGAGGGTGCGGAGCTGGGCCAGCATCTGGCGGGCGGCATCCCGCGCGCCGGCGCGCAGCAGGTTTTGGATCTGCTCCATCATGCGCTGCAAATCGGTCGATTCCAGCAGCCGGGCCCGCGGATCGAACGGCATCGCCTGCTGCTGGCCGGGACGGTTGCGAAGCTGCTGGGCAAGCGCGCGCACGAACTCGTCGAGCGTCTGCCGGAGCTCGTTCATCAGCCGTTCCAGCTCCTCGTCCGGCGCATTGCGCGCCAATGCCTCGGCAAGCGCGCGCTGGGCGCGCCGGAGCGCGCGCTCGGCGATCGACAGCCGTCCGTCCTCGACGCCCAGCGCGGTCTCCCACAACAGCTCGATGACCGGCGGAATGGCCGCCTCGGCGTCGTCGTGGATAAGCCGCGATCGTCCCGCGGACAGGGCGAGGAAGGTGACCGCGTCGTGCTGATAGGACCCGGGCGCGGACGCGATGTCCGACAGCCTGCGGGCAATCGAC
Organism: Alphaproteobacteria bacterium; assembly: GCA_965202905.1. Classification (GTDB taxonomy): domain Bacteria; phylum Pseudomonadota; class Alphaproteobacteria; order MPNO01; family MPNO01; genus CAYFYS01. Next base: position 3,587,656 of record OZ241868.1, read on the forward strand.
AGGCGGCGCTCGGGCTCGGTGGTCAGCCTCCTGCGCTGCTCGATGATCTCGCGCGCCACCGGATGCCGGAACTCGCGCTCGGGCAGGACGAGCCCGGCGTCCGCGCTGAACGCCGTCTGGCCGATGCCGTCGGCCGCCTTGAGCCGGATCGTCACCGGCAGACCGGCCCAGCGGTGCGGCGTCAGGTCGTGATAGCCGGTCTCCCTGGCCGTCTTCGCTCCCGGCCCGGGCAGGGCAAGCTCGAGAGTCTCGACCTCCTTGCCGATCACCGCGCCGCGCTCGTAGCTGCGCCGGATTTCCGCATGGACCCGGTCCAGCCCGTAATCGTCAGCGGCGCTGTAGGCGATCGTCAGCGCCTTGCGCTCGGACGCCGTCGGCGGGTTGGCGAAGGTGATGACGGGCGCGCGATCGGGCGCCAGCTCGATCCGCCACTCGGCCAGGATCTCGCCGTCCTGTTCCACGGCCAGCCGGCCCGAGGTCTCGACCGCCGCCGCGACCGCCGCATTGCGGGCGTCGATCCGCTCGAACGGCGTCCTGGCCTCGCCCTGGATCAGCACGGCCTTTCCGGTCCCGCCGGAAAGCCGCGCGGTCAGATCGCTGCCCGCCGGCGCGCGGATGGCCGGCGGTGCCGTTTCGCCGTCCGCCGCCGGCGGCTCCCCGCCCGGCTCCGATGCGGCGCGCGCGGCCGTCCGGGGGAAGATCGGCGGCCGCCCGGTATAGGCGGGCGGGGTGATCCACAGATCGAGCCGCGGCGTCTCCTGCGCCGCGACCAGCGAGAGATCGGGCGTCACGGCGGCGCGGAACCTCTCGCCGGCGTGGGGCCAGCCCGTGATCGCCGCGATCACGACGATCAGCGCGGCGGCGAAGCGCAGCGCCAGCGGATCGCGCGCCGCCACCCCCGGATTCGGCAGGCCGACCCGGATGGTCCGGGCCGCCTCCAGCATCCGGGTCCGATGCTCGTTCCACAGGCGTTCGGATTGGGCGGCGCCGACGCCGTCGGCCATCCGGTCGTCGAGCGTCTGAAGCGGGCGGTGGGCGAAGCCGCTGGCCCGTTCCAGCCGGCGCCGGGCATCGGCGTGGCGCGGCGCTGCCAGCCCACGTACCCCCCGCCACGACAGCAGCGCCGTCGCGATCGCCAGCGCCGCCAGCGCCAGCGCATGCAGCCAGCCCGGCAGCAGCGGCAGCAGCCCGAACAGAGCCAGGGCGGCAAAGGCCGAAAACGGCAGCAAAGCCGGCCAAAGGCCGCGCCACAGACTCTCCCAGATCATGATCAGCCGGACGAGCAGAAGTTTCCGGCGGTATCCCCGGGGCCGGGTTTCCCTGGCCGGTCGGGCCCGGTCCTCCGGTTTCGGCGGCGCGGTCATCGGCGTCCTCCGCGGAGCCTCGAGGCTGCGCATTCACCCGCCGCCGGCGAGCCAGGGCGGGATCCTGTCCAGGGCCTGCAGGATTTCAGGCTCCTGGCGCGGCCGGACGACCGCAAAACGACCGCCGCGGACCATCACCTCGCCGACCAGCGCGCGGCTATTGTAATACGAAGCCATCACCGCGCCATAGGCTCCGGCGCCACCGATCGCGAGCAGGTCGCCCTCCGACATGCCCGGCAAGGGCGCGGCCTTGGCCAGCACGTCGCCAGTCTCGCAGACCGGACCCACGATGTCGGCCGGCGGATCCCCGGCGGGCGCGGCCGGCCCGGCGACGGGCATCACCGGATGATCGGCCTCGTACAGAGTCGGGCGCAGCAGATCGTTCATCGCGGCATCGACCACCACGAACCGGCGAGAGGGCGTCCGCTTGGTATGGATCACGCCGGTCAGAAGCACGCCCGCATTGCCCACCAGATAGCGGCCGGGCTCGATAACGAGCGCGCAGCCGAGCCCGCCGACCGTCGCGGCGATGACTGCGGCCAGGGCGTTCTGGTCCGGCGGCGTCTCTTCCACATAAGAAATGCCGAGCCCGCCCCCGAGATCGAGACGTTCGACCGGCAGCCCGTCTCCCCGCAGCGCGCCCGTCAACGCCGCGAGAGCGCCGAAGGCCCGCTCATAGGGTGCCATCTCCATGAGCTGGGAACCGATATGCACCGCCAGCCCGACCATGCGCAGACCGGCCATCGCATGCGCCCCGGCATAGAGCCGGCGCACGTCCTCGACCGGGACGCCGAACTTGTGCTCGTCGCCGCCGGTGGCGATCTTCTCATGGGTGTCGACATCGACGCCCGGGTTCACCCGGAGCGCGACGGGGGCGGTCAGGCCGGCCGCGCTCGCGACCTCCGAGATCGTGGCGAGCTCGGCCTCGGATTCGGCGTTGATCTGCCCGATCCCTGCGGCCAGCGCCCGGGCGATCTCTCCGCGGGTCTTTCCGACGCCGGAGAAGACGACATCGGCCGGGTCCACCCCGGCGGCCAGGGCGCGCGCGAGCTCGCCGCCGGAGACCACGTCGGCGCCGGCCCCGAGCCGGGCGAGGGTCGCAATCACCGCGAGGTTCGAGTTGGCCTTCACCGCGTAGCAGATCCTGGCGTCCACAGCCGCGGCGAGACGGCGATAGGCATCCTCGATCGCCGTCTGCGCGTAGACATAGACCGGCGTTCCCACGGCGCGGGCGATCTCGGCCAAGCTCACCTCCTCGGCGTACAGCAACCCCCCCCGGTAGGCGAATGCGCTCACTTCGGGTATGTCCGCGGGTATGTCCGCGGGAAGCGCGCCTTTTCATCGGCCGGCGGCTCGGGATCGCCTTTCCTGCCGCAGCCGGCGAGCCCGGCCAGCGCCGCGGCGGCGGCAAGGCGGACAATCAGCGCGCGCCGGCTCACAGGAAGCGCTCCCGCGCCGCGGCGATCGCCTCGCGGACACGTTCCGGGGCGGTTCCGCCCAGGCTGTTGCGGCTACGCACCGCCTCGTCGATGTCGAGCACGGCGTAGACGGCGTCGCTCAGCCGGGGCTCGACCTCGCGCAAGGTCGCCAGGGGCAGGTCCGCCAGGCCGCAACCCGCCGCCTCGGCCCGCTTGACCAGCTCTCCGGTGATCCGGTGGGCCTTGCGAAACGGGATGTCGAGCGCGCGCACCAGCCAGTCGGCGAGGTCGGTCGCGGTGACGAACCCCTTTTCGGTGGCCCTGCGCATCGCCGTTCCGTCGAACCGCGCATCGCCCATCATCCCCGTCATCGCCGCGATCGCCACGGCCAGCGTATCGGCGGCGTCGAACAGAGGCTCCTTGTCTTCCTGCATGTCCTTGGAATAGGCGAGCGGCAGGCCCTTCATGACGACCAGCACGGCGTTGAGCGCGCCGATGATCCGTCCCGCCTTGGCGCGCACCAGCTCGGCCGCGTCCGGGTTGCGCTTCTGCGGCATGATCGAACTGCCGGTGGTATAGGCATCGCTGAGCGCGGCGAAGCCGAACTGGACCGAGCACCAGACCACCAGCTCCTCGCCCAGACGGGAGAGATGGCCCGCCGCGATCGCCGCAGCGGCGAGGAACTCGATCACGAAATCGCGGTCGGAGACGGCGTCGAGCGCATTGGCCGCGGGCCGGTCGAAGCCCAGCGCCCGGGCGGTCATCTCGCGGTCGATCGGATAGGGCGTGCCCGCCAGCGCCGCCGCCCCAAGCGGACATTCGTTGAGCCGCCGGCCGGCATCGGCCAGCCGGCCGCGGTCGCGCCCGAACATTTCGACATAGGCGAGGAGGTGGTGACCGAGGGTGATCGGCTGGGCGGCCTGGAGGTGCGTGAAGCCGGGCATCACGGTCCCGGCATGTTCGTCCGCACGCTCGATCAGCACGGCCTGCAACGCCTTGAGCGCCGCATCGGCCTCGTCGATGGCCCGGCGGAGCCACAGCCTGATGTCCGTCGCCACCTGGTCGTTCCGCGATCGCGCGGTGTGCAGCCGGCCGGCCGGCTCGCCGATCAGGCCGGCCAGGCGCGACTCGATATTGAGATGGATGTCCTCGCGCGCCCGCGAGAACGGAAAGCTTCCGTCCTCGATCTCCGCCAGAACCCGGTCGAGCCCGTCGAGGATCTGCTGGCCGTCCCCGGGCGAGACGATACCGGTCGCCACCAGCATCTCGCAATGCGCCCTGGAGCCGGCGATATCCTGCGCATACAGTCTCTTGTCAAAGTCAATAGAGGCGTTTATCTGCTCCATCAGATCGCTCTGCGCAGACGAGAAACGCCCGCCCCAGTGCGCCTGATTGCCGGCGCCGGGCGGCCACTGTCCGTGATCGGGAGGACTGTCGGTCATGGGAGCCTCTGAGCCATCGGACGCAGCGCGCGCTCTGGGCCTCGCCGCCTGCGCCGCGGCGGGGCTGGCGGCGGCGGCGCTGGTCGGCTGGTTCCTCCTTTCGGCCGGCGCCGGGCGCGGCGGCCCGCCGCTGTCCGGCTGGATGCAGAAGTTTTCCGTCGCCCCGGCCGCCCCGGCGAAGGCGCCCGGCGCGCAGTTCGTCGGCCAGGACGGGACGACCTATACGCTAGATGACTTCCGCGGCAAAGTCGTTCTGGTCAATTTCTGGGCGACCTGGTGCGGGCCGTGCATTCGCGAACTGCCCTCGCTCGTCCGCCTCCAGGAGAGCGCGCTCGATCCCGGGTTCACCGTTCTGGCCCTGTCGCAGGACCGTGACGGCTGGACCGACATCGCGCCGTTCGTCGCCGCCCGCCGACTCGAAGGCCTGCCCTATTTCCACGACCGGAAGGCGGCGTTCGCCGGCTCCGCCAGGATCCGCGCCCTGCCCACATCGGTCCTCTACGGCCGGGATGGCACCGAGGTCGGCCGACTCGAAGGGCACGCGGAATGGGATTCCAAGGAAGCGGTTGCCTTGATCCGCCACTACCTCGCGCGTTAGCGCGCAGGCTCCCCCTCCCCGGCCGGCGCGGGAACCGGTCAGTCGTCCCGGTAAATGCGTTCGCGGCGTTCGTGGCGTTCCTGGGCCTCGAGGCTTAGCGTCGCGATCGGCCGCGCATCGAGACGCTTGACGCCGATCGGCTCGGCGGTCTCCACGCAATAGCCGTAGGAGCCGTCCTCGATGCGCTGCAGCGCCTCGTCGATCTTGGCGATCAGCTTGCGGCCGCGGTCCCGGGTGCGCAGCTCCACCGAGCGGTCGGTCTCCACGCTCGCGCGGTCGGCGATGTCGGCCGGCTGGGACTGATATTCCTGGAGGTTCTGCAGCGTTGCCGAAGATTCGCGCAAGAGTTCTTCCCGCCAGGACAGAAGCCTGCGCCGGAAATACTCCCGTTGCCGCGCGTTCATGAATCTCTCATTCTCGCTCGGCTGATAGCCCTTGGGCAACGTGACTTTACCCACGACCGCCTTCCCCGTTTATTGGCGGCGGAGTATAGGGTGAGCCCCGCGGGCGCTGCAATATTCATGACGGTGCTCTCCCCCGCACCTGCCCGACCTGGGGAGCACGACCGCCGCGCCGGCCGATGCGGTCGGCAAGCGCGGCGCCTGCCGGCCAAGCCGCCGCGGTCTGGGCGGCGCGGTCGCCGGCGCTGGCCTCCCAGGCGATCAGGGCTCGCTTGCGCGCGGCGCCCCAGCGGTAGCCGGTCTCGAACCGGCCTGTCGAGCGGATCACCCGGTGGCAGGGGATCAACAGCGAGATCGGGTTGCTCCCCACCGCGCCCCCGACGGCACGGCTCGCAGCGGGCCGGCCGATCGCGCGGGCGATGTCGCTATAGGTCGCAAGCCGGCCGGTGGGAATACGCAGCAACGCCTCCCAAACCTTGATCTGGAAGTTGGTGCCCGCCGCCCACAGCCGAAGCGGCCGGCCGGCCGAAACCGCGCCGTCGGCCAGCGGCTGGCCGGCGGCCGCCCAGGTCGCCGCGCGATCCTCGACGAGCGCAGCTTCGGGCCACTCGGCCTGGAGTCCGGCGAGCGCAATGCGCTCCTCGCCCGAACCGTGGAAGGAGACCCAGCAGATCCCGCGCGCGGTCAGCCCGACCAAGGCGTGGCCGAAGGCGCTGTCATGCAGCCCGTAGCGGATCTCCAGCCCGCGCCCGCGCCCGCGCGCCTCGCCCGGCGTCAGCGCATCGAAGGTCACGAACAGGTCGTGCAGCCGTCCGGGCCCCGACAGCCCCGCGTCATAGGCGGCGTCGAGCACCGAGCGATCTCCGCGCAACGCCTCGCGGGCGTGATCGAGGGTCAGGTAGCGTAGGAACTGCTTGGGGCTGACCCCGGCCCAGGCGGTGAACAGCCGTTGCAAATGGTGCGGGCTGAGCCCCACCCCGGCGGCGATCTCCGCCAGGTCCGGCTGGTCCGGCTGGTGGTCCTCGATGTAGCGGATCGCCTGCTCGATGCGGTCGTAATGTGCTTTGCTCATCGTTCGGTGCTCCCGTGCGGCGCTTGTCATGGCGCGAAGATAGGCGGCCCGGAGTCGCCCATCCACCCGGATCTTGTGCTGCTCGATCCGGGATCGGCGGCCGCCCGGAGCCCGAGAACGGCGAACGCCAGCCAGGCGCCCCGTCGCTCAGCGCGTCGAACAGGGGATCGCGACCGTCCGTTGCCGGCAGGTCACAGCTCCGGCCGGTTCAGAATGTTCTCGACAGCCGGGCCGGCCCCGGTAGTCTCGCGCGATGCCCAGGCCGATGAAACTCGCCGATGTCGAGGAGTTCTACCGCCGCCTCGCCGCGGCCAACCCCGCGCCGACGGGCGAGCTCGCCTACATCAACCCCTATACGCTGCTTGTCGCGGTCGTCCTGTCGGCGCAGGCGACCGATGTCGGGGTCAACAAGGCGACCGGGCCGCTGTTTGCGGTCGCGGATACGCCGGAGAAGATGGTGGCGCTGGGCGAGGCGCGGGTGCGCGAATACATCCGCACCATCGGGCTCTACCGCAACAAGGCCAGGAACGTCATCGCGCTGTCCGAGAAGCTTCTGGCCGAGCACGGCGGCGAGGTGCCCAACGACCGCGACGCGCTGACCGGGCTGCCCGGCGTCGGCCGCAAGACCGCCAACGTGGTGCTCAACATCGCCTTCGGCGAGCCCGCGATCGCGGTCGATACCCATATCTTCCGCGTATCGAACCGGACCGGGCTGGCGCCGGGCAAGGATGTCCGCGCGGTTGAGGACGCACTGGTACGGCGGACGCCCGCGCGCTGGGCCAGCCATGCCCATCACTGGCTGATCCTGCACGGCCGTTATGTCTGCAAGGCGCGCAAACCCGACTGCGCGGTCTGCGCGATGGCGGATTTGTGCCGCTACGGCGCGAAGACGCTCTGAGGGTAAAGCTTTGAGGGTAAAACCGGGGACGGCGCCCCGGTTTCCCTAGCCGCTGGACTGCGCGGCGCGGCCGGTCAGGAGAGTGCGCAGGCAGATGCGGGGCGAGACGGCGTTGGAGTCTCCGGCGCGGGCCTCGACATGGCGGACCCGGAAGGACGGCGCGGACGCGCCGCCATCGGCGTAGAGGAAGAGGTCGAGCAGGCAGGTCGCATGGCGGTAGCGCCACATCCGGGCCGGGTCGTCGCGCCGCACGAAGCCGGGCTTGCCCAGAAGCGCCCGCAGCGCGCGCCGGTCGAGGCCGAGCAGGCGACCGGGATCGTCGTCGATCGGCCAGACGGACGGCGCGGCGATGTCGGCCGCCGGCGCAACCCCGGGAGTCTTCGCCCGGACCGGCGGCGGGCGGGGGAAATCCGCATCGTTTGACGGCGCGCCCGAGCACGACGCCGCGATCAGCGCGCAGACTCCGGTCAGCGCGATCGCCGCGCGCGCGGCGAGAGGCGTCCGGTACAGCGAAACCATATACCGCCGGCGGCCTGGAGCGCCCGGGTCTCCGGCGAAGCCGGCTATTCGGCCGGCGTCTCGGCGGCGCGGATCGGCGAAGGCTCGCGGGCTTCCACCGGGGAATAGACCTGAACGTCGCCGACGATCTCGCCGCCGCGCTCGATTTCGAGTTGGCCGAACCGGACCTTGCCGGTGATCCGTCCCGAGGCGCGCACGATCAGCAGCTCCCGGGTGGTCAGCGAGCCTTCGAAGACGCCGCTGATGTCGGCCGTCTCGATCTCGGCCTCGCCTCTGAACGTCCCGCTCTCGGCGATCTCGATCTCGCGGCAGTCGCGTATGTCGGCCTCGACCCGGCCCTCGACGATCAGCTTGTCGCAGGAATTGATCTGACCATTCAGCGCGATCTCGCGGCCGACGATGAGCTTCTTGGCCGCGCTGTCGCCGCCGGACCGATCGAGCCGGCGGCCGGCGGCGGTGTGGATGTCGGGGGGGCGGCGCACCGGCTCCGGGCGAACGACCGGGACGCGGGCCGGCGGCGACATCGGCGCGCGCGCGCGCGCCGGCGACCGCAGCGGCAGCGAGGCCGGAGCCTCCTCCTCTGGCGGCCCGGACTGCGTCGCCTCCGCATTTGGCTTCGCCTCCCGGGCGTCGTCTTTCCTGCGACCGAACATTTCGGATGTCCCTTCGTCGGCGCTCGATGGCGCATCCAGATTTTCAGGCGTCGTTTCCGGTTGCATCGCGACATCGGGCAGGCGCGGCGCGCCGCCCGATCCCCTCCATTTCATGCACCATGAACGCGGTGGCGATCATGGGCATCAGCCAGTTGATGACCGGAATACTCAGCAACACGGTGATGAGCATTCCCGCGAAAATCAGACGCCAGCGGAACCGTCTGCGCAGCGTCCGCGCGGCGCTGGCGTCCATCCGCCGCAGCGCAACCAGTTCGAAATACTCTCGTCCCAGAAGATAACCGTTCAACCCGAAGAAAACAAAGAGATTTAATCCCGGTATGAGATAGAGCGGCAGCACCAGGAGGTTGAGCGCGACGGCAACGGCGATCAGCCGCGCGGCGGAGGCGAGCGAGGCGCCGGCGCTCGCCCCGGCGGCCGCCGGCTTTTCCGGGTAGTACCGCGCATCGACCGCATCGGCGATTTCCTCCAGGAAAAGCCCGACGACCGTCATCGCGACCGCCGGAAAGAGCAGGATCGAGATCACGATCGCGCCCGCCCCGCCGAGCACCCGGACGATCCAGTCGAGCCACGAGATGTCGAACAGCGCAAGCTCGCCCAACAGCCAGCCGACCAGCGCGATCAAGGCAAAGAACAACGCCGCCGAGATCGCGAAGGTCTTCAGCGCGACCGCGCGAAAGCTCGGATCGAAGGCCTGCTCAAGCGCCTTGGAGAGCCCGCCAAGCATGTCTATTGTCCCGGCTCCGCGCACCGGCGGTTCGGCGCGGCGGTATACCGCGCCGGCCCCGCGCCCACGACGACCATTCTCCGGAGAATGCCCATGGCCGAGATCCCTTCCGTTACGGACGCCCTATACGACGTGGTCGGTCTCGGCAACGCAATCGTCGACGTGCTTGCGCAGACCGACGAGGCGACGCTTGCCGGTCTCGGCCTGCAGAAGGGCGCGATGACCCTGATCGATGAGGGCCGGGCGGCCGAACTCTACGAGCGGATGGGGCCCGGGATCGAGGTATCCGGTGGATCGGCCGCGAATACGCTTGCCGGGATCGCCTCGCTCGGCGGCGCGGGAGCCTATATCGGCAAGGTGCGCGACGACGCCCTGGGCGAGGTGTTCCGCCACGACATCCGCGCCGCCGGGGTCGAGTACCGCGCCCGCCCGGCAGGCGCGGGCCCGCGGACGGCGCGCTGCTTGATCTTCGTCACGCCCGATGCCCAGCGCACGATGCAGACCTTCCTCGGCATCTCGAGCGCGTTCGGCCCCGGGGACGTCGACCCCGAGCTGATCGGGGCCGCGCAGGTCACCTATCTCGAGGGCTATCTGTTCGACGAGGAGCCGGCCAAGGAAGCCTTCGTCAAGGCGGCCGAGCTCGCCCATTTCGCCGGGCGCAAGGTGGCGCTGTCGCTGTCGGACGCCTTCTGCGTCGAGCGCCACCGCGCGTCGTTCCGTCATCTTGTCGCCGGCCATGTCGACATCCTGTTCGCCAACCATTCCGAGATTACCGCGCTTTATCAGGCCGCCGAATTCGACGAGGCCTGCCGGCTGGTCGGGCAGGACTGCGCGTTCTCGGCCGTGACCAAGGGGGCGGACGGCTCGGTGATCGTCGCCGACGGCGCGATCACGCCGATCGAGGCCGCGCCCGCCGCCCGGGTGGTCGACACCACCGGCGCCGGCGACCTCTACGCGGCCGGCGTGCTCTACGGCCTCGCGCGCGGGTTCGAGCCGGCCGAGTGCGGCCGGCTCGGCGCGGTCGCCGCGGCCGAGATCATCAGCCATTACGGCGCCCGCCCCGAGGCCAGGCTCGCCGATCTGGCTGGCCTCGCCTGACGCCTGGGGCGGCCGCACGCGGATCGGTCATGAGCCTGCGCAACATCGCCATCATCGCCCACGTCGATCACGGCAAGACGACCCTGGTCGACGCGCTGCTGCGGGCGACCGGGGCGGTGCGCGCGAACCAGCGCGTCGCCGAGCGCGCGCTCGATTCGGGCGATCAGGAGCGCGAGCGGGGAATCACGATCCTCGCCAAATGCACCTCCGTGGTCTGGCGGGGGACCAGGATCAACATCGTGGACACCCCCGGCCACGCCGATTTCGGCGGCGAGGTCGAGCGGATCCTTTCGATGGTCGACGGCGCGCTGCTGCTGGTCGACGCCGCCGAGGGGCCGATGCCGCAGACCAAGTTCGTGCTCGCCAAGGCGCTGGCCCGCGGCTTGGCGCCGATCGTGGTGGTCAACAAGGTCGACCGGCACGACGCGCGCGCCTACGAGGTGGTCGAGGAGGTCTTCGACCTGTTCGTCGCCCTGGGCGCGAACGACAAGCAGCTCGATTTCCCGACGCTCTACGCATCGGCGAAGGAAGGATGGTCGGCGACCGAGCCCGGCCGGCCGCGCGAGTCGATGGCGCCGCTGCTCGACGCCATCCAGGCCGGCGTGGCCCCGCCGGAGGGCGTACCGGACGGGCCGTTCGCGATGCTGGCGAGCATTCTGGAATACGATTCCTATCTGGGACGGGTGCTGACCGGCCGGATCGAGCGCGGCGTGGCCGAAGTCAATATGCCGGTCGCCGTCCTCGACCGAAACGGCGAGACGATCGAGACCGCGCGGATGACCAGGCTGCTCGCCTTCCGCGGGCTCGCCCGCGAGCCGGTGGAACGCGCCGAGGCGGGGGATATCGTCGCGGTGGCCGGCCTCAAGGCCGCATCGGTCGCCGATACCATCGCCGATGCGCAGACGACCGCGCCGATCGAAGCCGTCCCGGTCGATCCGCCGACGCTTGCCATGCGGTTTTCGGTCAACGACTCGCCGCTTGCCGGGCGCGACGGCGACAAGATCACCTCGCGGGTCCTGCGCGCCCGCCTGTTACGCGAGGCCGAGGGCAACGTCGCCATCGACGTGCGCCCAACGGAGAATGACGATGCGCTGGAGGTGCGCGGGCGCGGCGAGCTGCAGCTCGGCGTCCTCATCGAGACCCTGCGCCGGGAGGGCTACGAGATGTCGGTCTCCCGCCCGCGCGTACTGTTCCGAACCGATCCCGGGAACGGCGCCCTGCTGGAGCCGCTGGAGGAGGTGATCGTCGACGTCGACGAGGCGTTCGTCGGCGTCGTCGTGGAGGCGCTGGGCCTGCGCCGGGGCGAGATGACCGACATGCGGCCCTCGGGCGGCGACAAGGTGCGGCTCGGCTTCATCGCACCCTCGCGCGGGCTGATCGGCTTTCACGGCGTGCTGATGAACGACACGCGCGGCACCGCGGTCATAAGCCGGCTGTTCCACCGCTACGGTCCCCATCGCGGCCCGATCGAGGAACGCCGCGCGGGCGTCCTGGTCTCGACCGGCGAGGGCGAAGCCGTGCCCTATGCGCTCCACAACCTCGAGGACCGCGGCGTGATGTTCATCGCACCCGGCGCCAAGGTCTATCGCGGCATGGTGATCGGCGAGCACGCCCGCAGCGGCGACCTGGAGGTCAACCCGCTGAAGACAAAGCAACTCACCAACTTTCGCGCGGCCGGAAAGGATGACGCGGTCCGGCTGAGCCCGCCGCGGCCGATGCGGCTGGAAGACGCGATCGCCTATATCGGCGATGACGAGCTGGTCGAGGTGACGCCCGGCGCGATCCGCCTGCGCAAGGCGCTGCTGGATCCGCATACGCGCAAGCGGGCCCGGCGGGCCTCTTGAGGAAAGCGCGCGGCCGGCGATGACCGCGGACGCGATCGCGGCCTGGCTCGCGGTCTACCGCGACCGCCGGTTCGCGACCGTTTTCGGCCTCGGCGTGGCGAGCGGGCTGCCGAGCTCCCTGGTCTTCGCAACGCTGTCGATCTGGCTGCGCGAGGAGGGGCTGACCCGGACGACGATCGGGATCTTCGGCGCGGTGGCGACGCCCTACGCGATCAACTTTCTTTGGGCGCCGCTGCTCGACCACGCCCGGATTCCCTGGCTCGGCGCGCGGCTCGGCCGCCGCCGGTCGTGGATCGTGCTCGCCCAAGCGCTGCTGATCCTGGCGATCGGCGCGATGGCGCTGGGCGATCCGGGCGCGGCGCCGCTGCCGCTCGCCGTCGCCGCTTTCGCGGTCGCCCTGGTCTCGGCGACCCAGGACGTCGCGATCGACGCCTATCGGATCGAAGTGCTGGAGCCCAGGACCTACGGCGCCGGCTCCGCAGTCGCGGTGCTTGGCTGGCATACCGGCGCCTTCGCCTCGGGCGGGGGCCTGCTCTATTTCGCCGCGGCGACGTCCTGGCAGACGGCCTACGCGGGCGCTGCCGTCCTGATCGGCGTGCTGACGGCCGTCCCCCTGCTCGCCCGCGAGCCCGAGCCGGCCGATGCCCGCCCCCCGCGCGGGCGCGCGGGGGCGTGGCTGCGCCATGCCGTCGCCGCGCCGCTGGCGGAGTTCTTCACCCGCCTTGGCCGGCTCGCGGCGCTCGTCATCGCCTTCATTATCCTGTTCAGGTTCGGCGATGCGATGCTCGGGCGGATGGCGGGCGTTTTCTATGTCGATCTTGTCTTCACCAAGATCGAGATCGCCAACTATTCGAAATCGGTGGGGCTGGCGGCGACCCTGCTCGGCGTGATCGCCGGCGGCGCGCTCTGCGCCCGGGTCAGCATCATGACCGCGCTTCTGGCAAGCGGTGTGGCGATGAGCGTAACCAACCTGCTGTTCGCGGCGCTCGCCTGGGCCGGCAAGGACTTCACGCTGCTGGCGATCGCGGTCGCTTTCGACAACCTCACCGCGGGGATGGCGACGAGCGCCTTCGTCGCCTACCTGTCGTCCCTGTGCAACCGGCGCTTCACCGCCACGCAATTCGCGCTGCTCGCCTCGATCGGCAATTTCGCCCGGATTCAACTCGGTGCGGCGGCCGGCTGGTCGGTCGACCGGCTGGGCGGAGATTGGGGCGTGTTCTTCGTCCTGACGGCGCTTGCGGCCCTGCCGGGGCTGGCGCTGTTGCTGGTCTTGATGAGGGAGCGGCGATGACCGAACGAATGGTCGTCATGGCGGCCGATATCGCGACGCTCGCGGTCGATGCGATCGTGAATGCCGCCCGAAGGGCTGCGCGGCGGCGTAGTCGGCTACGCGCTCGCGGCGCTCGGCGCCTCCAGCGCGTAGCCGGCCGCGCGCACGGTGCGGATCAGGTCGGTCTCGCCCTCGTCGTTGAGCGCGATGCGCAGCCTTCGGATGTGGACATCGACGGTGCGCGAATCAACATGTATGTCGTGGCCCCAGACCGCATCGATGAGCTGATCGCGCGAGAACACCCTGCCGGGGTGCTCCATCAGGTAGCGCAGCAGGCGGAACTCGGTCGGGCCGAGCCGGAGGCCGCGGCCATGCCGCGTCACGCGGTGCGCGGCGAGATCCATCTCGACCCCGCCATAGGCCAGCCGCTCTTCGGCCAGCGCCGGGCGGACGCGGCGCAGCACGGCATGGATGCGGGCGATCAGCTCCCCGGTCGAGAACGGCTTGGTGAGGTAGTCATCCGCTCCGGTGTTCAGCCCGCGCACCCGGTCGGTCTCCTCGGCGCGCGCGGTCAGGATGATGATCGGCAGGTTGCATGTCGCCGGCTTGCGCCGGAGCTGGCGGCAGACCTCGATGCCGCTCATGCGGGGCATCATCCAGTCGAGCAGCACAAGGTCGACGCGCCGTTCGGAGACGATTATCAGGGCTTCTTCGCCATCGGGCGCGCTCAGCACCTCGAAGCCGGCGCGCTCGAGGGTGTAGCTGACCAGCGAGACCAGCGCGGCCTCGTCATCGACCACGAGAAGGACCGGCCGGATCCGGTCTTCCATCGCCGGCTCAGTCCTCGTCGCCGCGAATCTCGTGATCCGCGGTCTTGCCGCGCGGGCGGGCGCCCCGCATCCGCGTGCCGTGGACCAGGAAGTGGATCGTCTCGGCGATATTGGTGACGTGATCGCCAATGCGCTCGATGTGCTTGGCGACGAACAGGAGGTGGGTGCACGGGGTGATGCTGCGCGGGTCTTCCATCATGTAGGTCAGGAGCTCGCGGAACAGCGAGGTGTACATCTCGTCAACCTCGCGGTCCGACGCCCACACCGCCATCGCCTTCTCGGCATTGCGCTCGATATAGGCGTCGAGCACGTTCTTGATCATCTCCTGGACCAGCCCGCCCATGCGCGGGATGGAGTGCGCCGGGCGCACCGGGGCGGCCTCGGACAGGGCGATCGAGCGCCGCGCGATGTTGGAGGCATAGTCCGCGATGCGCTCCAGGTCCGATGCGATCTTGAGCGCTGCGACGACGTTGCGCAAATCGAGCGCCATCGGCTGGCGCAGGGCGAGCAGCCGGGTGGCCTTGATGTCGATCTCGTTGTTGAGGTCGTCGACCTGCTGGTCCTGCTCGACCACGATTTCGGCAAGATCCGGGTCGCGGGCGACCAGCGCCTCGATCCCGCGCGCGATCTGGGCCTCGGTCAGCCCGCCCATCCGCGCGATGGCGTCGTTGAGGTCCGTCAGCTCCTCGTCGTAGGATCTGACGATGTGCTCGGCATCCATGGCTGAGTCCCCTCTTCGCGGCCCGCGGTTGCTCAGCCGAACCTGCCGGTGATGTAGCCCTGGGTGCGCTCGTCCCTCGGGTTGGTGAAGATCTCCTCGGTCGCGCCGACCTCGACGAGGTTGCCGAGATGAAAGAATGCGGTCCTCTGCGAGACCCGGGCGGCCTGCTGCATCGAGTGGGTGACGATCACGATGGTGAAGTTCTCGCGCAAATCGTCCATGAGCTCCTCGATCCTGGCCGTCGCGATGGGATCGAGCGCCGAACAGGGCTCGTCCATCAGGATCACCTCGGGCCTGATGGCGATCGCGCGCGCGATACACAGGCGCTGCTGCTGGCCGCCGGACAGGCTGGAGCCTGACTCGTGCAGCCGGTTGCGGACCTCGTTCAGCAGCCCGGCGCGCTCCAGGCTGGAGTGGACGATGTCGACGAGCTCGCCGCGCGTGGTCGCGGTCCCGTGGATGCGCGGGCCGTAGGCGACATTGTCGAAGATCGATTTGGGAAACGGGTTGGGCTTCTGGAACACCATGCCGATGCGGGCGCGTAGCTGCACCACGTCGATGGAGCGGTCGTAGATGTCTTCCCCGTCGATCAGGATCGTGCCCTCGACCCGGCAACTTTCGATCACATCGTTCATCCGGTTCAGGCAGCGCAGGAATGTGGTCTTGCCGCAGCCCGACGGGCCGATCAGAGCGGTCACGCGGTGCTCGGGAATCGCGATGTCGACGCCGGACAGCGCCTGCAGCGCGCCATAGGAGACGCTGACCCCGCGCGCCTCGATCTTGGTCTTTGCCATCACGGCCGGGGCCTCGGGCTCGCGCAGCGCCACGCCTGGCTTCAGGGCGCTCGTCGATCGGGGCTCGCCTTGTCCGCCGTCGTGTCTCGGTTGCGGGAGTGCGGTCATTCTACCACCGTCTTTCGTATTTGCGCCGCAGAAAGATCGCCAGCGCGTTCATGGCGACCAGGAAGACCAGCAGCATCAGAATCGCGGCGCTGGTCTTCTCGACGAAGGCCCGTTCGGGCAGATCGCTCCACAGGAAGATCTGGACCGGCAGGACCGTGGCGGGGCTGGTCGGCCCTTCGGGAATGTCGACGATGAAGGCGACCATACCGATCATCAGCAGCGGCGCGGTCTCGCCCAGCGCACGCGCCAGCCCGATGATCGTGCCGGTCAGAATCCCGGGGATCGCAAGCGGCAGGACGTGGTGGCCAATCGCCTGCATGTGCGAGGCGCCGATGGCGAGCGCGCCTTCGCGGATCGAGGGCGGCACCGCGCGCAGCGCCGCGCGGGTGACGATGATGATGGTGGGAAGCGTCATCAGCGCCAGCACCATGCCGCCGGCCAGGGGCGCCGAGCGCGGTACGCCGAAGACGTTCAGGAACACCGCAAGCCCCAGTAGCCCGAACACGATCGAGGGCACGGCCGCGAGGTTGTTGATGTTGACCTCGATGAACGAGGTCCAGCGGTTGGTCGGCGCGAACTCCTCCAGATAGACCGCCGCGGCGACGCCGACCGGGAAGGACAGCAGGAGGGTCACCGTCATGGTGAAGAACGAGCCCACGATCGCCCCCCAGATGCCGGCGAGCTCGGGCTCGCGCGACGCGCTGCCGGTGAAGAACCGGATGTTGAAATGGCGCGCGACTCCGCCGCCCTCGGCCAGCGCGTCGAGCCATCCGATCTGATCGTCCTTGATCGGCCGCACCGATTGCGGCGCCGCGCGATCGATGTAGCCCTTGACCAGCATGTCGACCTCGTCGGAGGCCGTCAGCCAGACCGTGCGGGTGGCGCCGATCACCGAGGGGTCGGCGCGCACGATGTCGCGCAGATCCTCGCTCGCGCCGGAGCTGAGCAGGTTGTAGAGCGCCCGCTTCTGGCGGCGCTCGCGAACCTCCGGGAAGGCCTCTCGCAGGGCCGATTTATAGAGCGCGCCGTAGTTCGCCCGATCCGGCGCCGCCGGGTCGATGACCGCGGAATCGAAATGCACGTCAAGGCGTATTCCGGTCTGGACGAAGGCCTGATAGGCCTGAAGGGTGATGCTGGCCAGCAGCCAGATCAGCGCACCGAGCGCCAAGCCGATCGCGAGGACGCCGTAGAGGCGGAAACGGCGCTCCGCGGCGTAGCGCCGGCGCAGGCGCGCGCCGGAGATGCTGGCGGTTTCAGTCATATTGCTCCGCGTATTTGCGCACCACCCGGAGCGCGACCACGTTCATCGCAAGGGTGACGAAGAACAGCAGCAGCCCCAGCGCGAAGGCCGCCAGCGTCTTGGCGCTGTCGAACTCCTGATCGCCGACCAGGAGGGTCAGGATCTGGACGGTAACCGTGGTCACCGCCTCGAACGGGTTGGCGGTCAGATTCGCGGCCAGCCCCGCCGCCATGACCACGATCATGGTCTCGCCGATCGCCCGGCTGACCGCGAGCAGGAAGGCCGCGAAGATCCCCGGCAGGGCGGCCGGCACGACGACGCGCTTGATGGTCTCCGAGGTCGTCGCGCCCAGTGCGAGCGAGCCGTGGCGCAGATCCTGCGGCACCGCGTTCATCACGTCGTCGGACAGGGACGAGATGAACGGGATGATCATGACGCCCATGACCGCGCCGGCGGCCATGGCGCTCTCCGAGGCGATGTCGAGCCCGATCGACTCGCCGAGCGCGCGCATCATCGGCGCCACGGTGAGCGCGGCGAAGTAGCCGTAGACCACCGTCGGGATGCCTGCCAGGATCTCGATCAGCGGCTTGATGACGCCGCGGATTCTGTGGTCGGCGTAGTCCGACAGGTAGATCGCCGACAGCAGCCCGACCGGCGCCGCGATCAGCATCGCGATGAAGGTTATCAGCAGGGTGCCGACGAACAGCGGCACCGCGCCGAATGCGCCCGAGGCGCCGACCTGATCGGCCCGCAGCGCGGTCTGCGGGCTCCATTCCAGCCCGAACAGGAAGTCGAGCACCGGCACCTTGCCGAAGAACCGGACCGATTCGAAGACCAGCGACAAGACGATGCCGATGGTGGTCAGGATCGCGATCGTGGAACAGGCGATCAGCAGCGCGTTGACTGCGCACTCGACCTTGTTGCGCGCGCGCAGCGACGGGCTGAGCCGCGCCCGCGCGACCGCCAGCCCGCCAGCGGCGACCGCCAGCGCGACCACCAGCAGGGCGGCGTTGCCCGTGATCTCCAGCCGGTTGAGGCGCCGGGCGGCCGCGGCGACATCGGGGTCCGACGCCCCGGCGGTGACAATCCCCGCAGCGAGGTTGCCGATATCGTTGAGCAGCAGCGACATCCGGTCGGCGGGCAGGGTGCGCTTGGCCTCCGGCAGCCCGCCCACGACGAGGATTTCGATGATCGCCGGCTGAAGCAGAAACCAGGCCGCGGCGATCGCAAGCGCAGGCAGGGCGCACCACAACGCCATATAGAGCCCGTAATAGTTGGGCCGGGAATGAAGCGTCCGGCCCTCCCCCGGCATCATCGCGAACGCACGCCGGCGCCCGAAATAGAAGCTGAACAGGCTGAGCGCAGCGATCGCGATGATGAGGGAAACGGGCGACATGCCGGTTTACGCGGGTCCGGTTACGGACCGGGCCGACGCAGGGTTACATCGAAAGCTTGGCGCCGCTCACCGCGGCATCGCGGACTTTCGCGCGCTCGGCATCGGAAAGCGGGATCAGACCCTTGTCGATCAGGTAGCCGTCGGGTCCCCACGCCCGCTCGCTGGTGAACTCCGCGACATAGCCCTTCATGCCGGGAATGACGCCGATATGGGCCTGCTTGACATAGAAATACATCGAGCGCGAGACCGGGTAGGCGCCCTCGGCGATGGTCTCGAACTTCGGCGCGACGCCCTCGACGACGGTCCCCTGAAGCCGGTCGGCGTTGGACTCCAGGAAGCTGAACCCGAAGATCCCGAAGGCATCCGGGTTGGCGACCAGCTTCTGGACGATCAGGACGTCGTTCTCGCCGGCCTCGACGAACGCGCCGTCCTCGCGGATGCCGTGGCAGATCGCCTTGTACCGGGCCTGGTCGGTCTTGCGCAGCGCCGCGATCGCCGGGAAAGCCTTGCAGCCGCCCTCCATGGCGAATTCGACGAAGGCATCGCGGGTGCCGGAGGTGGGCGGCGGGCCGAGGATTTCGATCTTGCGGTCCGGCAGGCCGGGCGCGATGTCCGACCATTTGCGGTAGGGGTTCTCTTGCAGCGCCGCGCCGTCGATGTCGGCCGGGACGACCTTGGCGAGCGAGAGAAAGAGCTGCTTGAGGGTGAGCGTGGCCTGCGGCGCCGATTTCGCGTTGGCGATCACGATGCCGTCGAAGCCGAACTTGACCTCGGTGATCGCCTGGACGCCGTTCTTGGCGCAGCGCTCGACCTCGGACGCCTTGATCCGGCGCGAGGCGTTGGCGATGTCGGAATGCCGCACGCCGAGCCCGGCGCAGAACAGCTTCAGCCCGCCGCCCGAGCCGGTGCTCTCGACCACCGGGGTCTTGAACCGGGTCGACTTGCCGAAGGTCTCCGCGACCGCCGTGGCGAACGGAAAGACCGTGGATGAGCCGACGATTCTGATCTGGTCGCGCGCCTCGGCGCCCGGGACCAGCGCCAGCGACACCAGGGCACCGGCCGCGAGAACAGCATATCTGCTCATGATCTCTCCTCCGTTCATGATCTCTGCGAAATGGATCGCCGGAACCCCACGGGCCCGGACCCAGCCCAGCGCCGTCCACCGGCATCCGGGACCACCGTCATGCGGCAGTCCCATTCCGACTTTGTGACAGCTCCATTACGGTTTTATGACAGTCGGGTCCGGGTGACGCCGGCTTACCCAAAGGGCGGCATACCCTAAAAGCCCAGCCCAAAATGAATCTTTTAATTTCAAGCTCTTGCTGATCTTCAGGTCAAGAGTTTGGTACTTGCGATCATGATTCATGGCCGAGCGGCCGCGATCGGCCACTCGCAGTGTCGGCGATGATTTGACGCTGCCGGCCCTCGGCCCGTCCGGCCGCCTCCGACCCGAGTGGACCGTCCGATGAATCACAACCGACTGAAATCACTCGATTCATTTCGGGCCGGACACTAAGGTGTGTGATCATGGCCAGAACATTGATTAAGGGCGGCGCCGTCGTCTCGATGGACCCCGGTATCGGCGCCCTCGTTTCGGGCGACGTGCTGATCGACGGCAACCGGATCGTCGCGGTCGGCCCGGCGCTCGAGGCCGCCGGCGCGCGCGTCGTCGATGCGGGCGGCATGATCGTCATGCCCGGGCTGGTCAACGCCCATCTGCACACTTGGCAGACCGGAATTCGCGGGCTGTCGGCCGACTTGAGCCTTTCGCAGTATTTCGCGCGCATGCACCGCGGCATGGCCGCCGGTTTCGGGCCGGAGGACATCTATCTCGGCACTCTGGTCGGCGCGCTCGGCCAGCTCGATTGCGGCGTGACCACCGTCTTCGACTGGCTGCACAACAACCCGAGCCCGGAGCATACCGACGGCGGGCTCGACGGGCTGATCGAGAGCGGGATCCGGGCGGTGTTCGGCCACGGCTCGCCCAAGCACGCGCCGCGGCCGGACCGGCCCCATTTCAGCGAAGTGCCGCATCCGCGCTCGGAGATCCGCCGGCTGCGGAACGGACCCCTCGCCGGCGAGGACGGGCGGGTCCGGCTCGGCATGGCCATCCTCGGGCCGTACTTCTCGACCTGGGAGGTCACCGCCCACGACATGCGCCTGGCCGCCGAATACGGCCTGATCGTCAGCGCCCACATGGATGCCGGTTTCCGGCGCATGGTGCCCGACGGCATCTACCGGATGCGCGATGACGGCTTGATCGATGCGCGATTCAACGTCGTCCACGGCAGCGATCTTTCCGATGAGGAGATCGCGATCCTGGCCGATTCCGGCGCCTCGTTCTCGATCACCGCCGAGGCCGAAATGCAGTACGGCTTCGGCTATCCGATCACCGGCCGCGTGATCGCCGCGGGCGGCGCGCCTTCGATCGGCTCGGACACCGAATCGGGGATGAGCGGGGACATGTTTACCGCGATGCGGCTCAGCCTCCAGATGCAGCGCGCGATCGACAACGGCCCGCGCGTGAGCGAGCACAACCCGGTCGAGAGCTTGTCGGTATCGACCCGCCAGGCGCTCGAATGGGCGACGGTCAACGGCGCAAGCGCGCTGGGGCTGGACTCGGAGATCGGCTCGCTGACGCCGGGCAAGCGGGCCGACGTGGTCCTGCTGCGCGGCGACGACCTCAACCTGTTCCCGGTCCATGACCCGGTCCGCTCGATCGTTCTGCACGCCCACGGCGGCAACGTCGACACCGTCCTGGTCAACGGCGCGGTCGTCAAGGAAGACGGCCGGCTGCTCTTTCCGGGCCTTGCCGGGAAAAAGCAGCAGCTTGCCGAATCGGGCCGCCGCCTCGTCGCCGGGGCGGCGCAAGGCTGAGACCGGCCGCGCGCGTTGATGCGCCTGCGCGGCTTTGCTAGCGTCGGCCCGACAGACGCAGGATGGGGAAGGCCAAGTCATGGATGCGGACAGCAGGAAGACCGCGTTGCGGACGATCCCTTACGGACTCTGTATCCTCACCGCAAAGGCGCCGAACGAGGCGGCCGGAGTCAAGGCGGATTCGAGCGCCTGTGACGCGCCGAAGATGGCCGGCGGCTTCGCCCTCGATTTTTCGGGCAAGGGCCAGCCGGGCGTCGCGTCCATGTTCTTCGAGCCGACCGAGGTCCAGGGCGGCAAGATCAGCGGCCGGGAGTATCGTGACGGATCGGCCGGCGTCGAGTGCGCGCTCGCCGAGGTCGTCGAAGCGAGCGTCCCAGGCGCGATCGAGGGCCGGCCGGACGACGCGGTCCTGCACATGAGGGACCTGGGGGAGACCGTCTTCTACGGCGGGTGATCCACAAATCCGTTTCGATGCGGGCGCCGTCGCGTTCTCCATGACCCCACCGTCTCCTTCGGTCCGGGCGGTGGCGTGGATGGCCCTGTCATCGCTGTCCTACGCCTTCACCTACGTCACTGTGCGCGAGCTGTCGGCGACCTTCTCGGTCTTCGAGCTCAGCTTCTTTCGCGCGGCGCTCGGCATGGCGGTCATGCTGCCCTGGCTGATGCGCGCCGGGGCGGGCGCGCTGCGCACCCGGCGCTGGCGGCTCTACCTGCTCCGCGCGGTTCTCAGCTATACGGGCATGCTGTGCTGGTTCTTCGGGCTGGCCAATCTGAACTTGGCCGATGCGACGGCGATCATGTTCACCGCGCCGTTGCTGTCGCTGGTGTTCCTGTCGGTCGCGATCAAGGAGCATGTCGGCGCGGCGCGCTGGGCGGCGATACTGTGCGGCTTCGCCGGCGCGCTGATTATCGTTCGCCCGGGCATCCTCGAGCTGTCGCTGGCGGTCGGCGCGCTCGCCTGGACGGCGGTCTCCTACGGCGCCAGCAACGCCGCGACCCGCATGTTGGCGAGCACCGAGAATTCCAACGCGGTCGTCTTCTACATGTTCGCGACGATGGCGCCGCTGTCGCTGGGTCCGGCGGCCGCCCACTGGACCACGCCGGGCTGGGCGGATCTGCCGACGATCCTCGCTTTCGGCGTCCTGAGCCTGATCTCCATGCAGACCATGACGCGCTCGCTGGCGGCCGCGCCGGCCGCCGTGTCCATGCCGCTGTTCTATCTGCAGCTCCCGTTTGTCGCGGTGCTGGGCTTCGCTTTCTACGGCCAGACCTCCGATGTCTGGACCTGGACCGGCGGGGCGGCGATCTGCGCCAGCGGCTATTTCGCGGTGCTGATCGAATCGCGCGCCAGGCGCGCCGCCTCGCGGCGGCGGCCCGATCCTCCGCCGCCGGGAGAAAACCGGCCGCCGGCCGGTTGAAGCGCCCGGCGCATCGACGGCTCCTTCCCGCTCAGCCGCGCCGTCGCGCAGGCCCGTGCGGCTGAACCTGGCGAGCTTGCCCGCGACGCGATCCGGATCGCCGATGTGCTGTCGCGCATCGCAGTCGCGCACCGCGAAGCGCGGCCGGTGGGCGCGGCGGCCGGGCCGGACAGCCACCGCAGGCGGAGGGGAAACGGCGCTTGATGCCGCGGCGGTCGGGCGACACTATCCGACCGGATCGATTCGGGGACGACAGGGATGGCCAGTTTCGCAGGGCAGGTCGCGCTGGTGACCGGCGGCAGCCGCGGGGTCGGCCGCGCGGTCAGCCTCGACTTCGCCCGGCGCGGCTGCGATGTCGCGTTCTTCTATCTGAGCCGTGCTGCGCTCGCCGACGAGACGCGCGCGGCGATCGAGGCTCAGGGCCGCCGCGCGCTGGCGCTCCAGGTCGATGTCGCGGATCCGGCGAGCGTGGATGACGCCGTCGCGCGCGTCGCCGCCGAGCTCGGCCCGATCGATGTCCTGGTCCACTCGGCCGGGGCGCCGACGGCCTGGGCGCCGGTGCGCGAGCTCGGCGCCGGGGACTGGTCGCGCTATATCGACGTCGACCTCAAGGGCGCCTTCAACACGATTCAGGCGGTGCTGCGCCGTATGCACGAGCGGGGGGGCCGGCGTGATCGTCGCGATCTCCTCGATCGCGGCCCAGATGTGCCAGTCGAGCAACGCCCAGGGCGCGGCAGCGAAGGCCGGCCTGGAAGCCCTGGTCCGCGTGATCGCGCGCGAGGAGGGGCGCCACGGCATCCGGGCCAACGCGGTTGCGATCGGGCTGACCGATACCGACCAGACCGCGATCGCTTTCGAGCGCTGGGGACCGCAGGCGAGCAAGAAGGTGGTGGCGGGCATCCCGCTGGGCCGGATCGCCCGGCCCGAGGAGATCGCCGAAGTGGTCGCTTTCCTTGCCGGCGAGGAGGGCGGCTACATCACCGGCAAGGTGATCCAGGTAGATGGCGGGCAGATCATCGCCGGTTGAACGGGCTGCGTGGAGGCTGGGATGCCGGAATTCGAGACGCGTCTGACGCAAGAGATGATCGAGACCTACACTGGGTCCGGCGATTGGGGCTCCAAAACGTTCTTCGATCTGCTGGCGGAACGGGCCGATGCCCATCCCGACCGGGAAGCGCTCTACGACCGCGGCCGGCGCATCACCTACGCAGAGCTGCGCGACCGCATCGACCGCGTGGCCGCCCGGCTGCAGGGTCTCGGCATCGGGCGCGGCGACGTGGTGACGATCCAACTGCCGAACTGGATTGCCTTCGCGTGCGTCTTCTTTGCCGTCGAGCGGGTGGGCGGGATCGCAAACCAGATCAACCCCGATTTCCGCAGCGCCGAGGTCGACTACATCCTGCGCTTTTCCGAAAGCGCGGCCTATGTCTGTCCCGGGTCGTTCCGCGATTTCGATTACCTGGAGATGATCGCCGACCTGCGGCCCAACCTGCCCGACCTGCGGCATGTCTGCTGCGCCGAGGGCGCGGGCGGACCGGACGTGGTGTCCCTGGCCGGAGCGATCGAGGGCGGCGAGACTCCAGCCCCGCTGCATCCGGTCCGGACCGGTGCGAACGAGGTCTTCCGCATGGCCTTCACCTCGGGGACGACCGGCAATCCGAAGGCGGTGCTTCATTCCCACAACACGACGCTGCCGACGGCGATCTACAAGAACGAGGATCTGGCGATCGCCGGGGACGACGTGATCCTGATCTATCTCCCGCTCGGGCTGAACTGGGGCTATCTGGCGCTGTTGCAGACCCTGCTCGCAGGCGCCCGCGCGGTGCTGCTGAACCGGTTCAGCGCGCGCCGCCGCCTTGCAGCTCATCGCCGGGGAGCGGGTCACGTTCATCCCGACCGAGCCGGCCTCGATCATCGCCATGCTGAACGCCCCCGAGCTGGAGAGCTTCGATCTGTCCTCGGTCAGGATCGTGATGAGCGGCGGGGCGTCCTGTCCGCTGGAAACCATCCGCGGGTTCCAGGCCAGGATGAAGGGCGACTTCACCGAGCTCTACAGCATGTTGGAAACCGGCTTCCACACCTAATACGCGGCCCGGCGAAGACCCGGCGCTGGTCAGCGGCACGTGCGGGAAGCCCCAGAAATCGCTTGGCGTAAGGCTGATCGACGAGAACGGCGAGGACGTGCCCGAGGGCGAAGAAGGGGAGGTCGCGGCGATCGGCCCTTCGGTCCATCTGAGCTATGCCAAGAACCCGACGGCGAACGCCGAGCTCTTCACCGGAAGCGGCTGGTTCCGCACCGGCGACATGGGCGCGTTCGACGCGCGCGGCAACCTGCAGATCGTCGGCCGTAACAAGGAGATGATCAACCGCGGCGGCAAGAAGTTTCACCCGCGCGAGATCGAGGAGATCCTCTACACCCACCCCAAGGTGCTGCACGCCGCCATCGTCGGCATCGCCGATCCCCGACTCGGCGAGCGCAACTGCCTGTACGTGATCCCGCGCGACGGCGAAGCCGCCGCGCTGGAGGACTTCGTGGATCTGCTGCGCGGCCGGGTCGCGACCTACAAGCTTCCCGAGACGGTGGAGATCTTCAACGAATTCCCGTTCACCCCGACCGGGAAGATCCAGCGGCGCGAGCTGGTGCGCATGGTCGCCGCGCGGAGTAGCTGTCCTTGGAAGGACCGGGGAAAACCGGGCGCGGTGCAGGGTTTTCCCGTCCCCGGCCTTTTTAACGTCGATCCGTCGGTCGAGGGCCTTCAGGGTGTCGGCGTCAGGCACTCGGTTGGCGTAAAACCCATAGCGCCAAGCCCCGACGCCGCGCTATCCGCAGATTGCGGGCGGCCGTGCGTCACGATGCCGCCAAGCTATTGTTATAATGAGCATTCTCGTTTTGGTCGTCCCGACGGCGCGACGCAGGTTCATCGGATTACATCTTAGCTGACGCTGCCACCGCGCGCTACTCCGCCGCGCCCCGGCGTGCGCCGGCAACGATTGCCTCGCGCAAGCCATCGAGCACCCCCTCCATATGCGCGAACCGCTGCTCCAGCGCGCGCAAATCCGACTCCACCGCGCGCAGGCCCTGTTCGAGCCCATCGAGGCGCTGTTCCAGCCTCGCGATATCCGCGCGCAAATCGATTTCGAGCTTGGCGATGTCCGCGCGCAGGCCGGTTTCGAGCTTGGCGATGTCCGCGCGCAGGCCGGTTTCGAGCTTGCCCATGTCATCGCGCAAATCGCCGATCCGGACAGCCAAGTCCTGACGCAGGCTGCGCTGGCCGGTAAGGACGAGGCCTGCGATCGCGACGCCGACGGCGACGATGGCGATCAACTCCGGGCTCATGTCTCGCAGCTTAGTGCGCATACCCGGGGATGGCAACAGCAATCGCCAAGGTTGTGTCGCTAACAAGCGTTATGTCCTGGCTCGATGTCGAGGTGGCGACAATCTCGATCTCGAAGGCTCGTTCCGGCTTGAACGGCGCCCGGACCGCGACAGCCCGCGCAGGACCGGCGGCGTCACGCCGGCGACCCCTCGAACGAGGCCGCAGTTCAGACGAAGATCGTCTCGGGATCGAAGCCGAAGGCGACGCGCCCGCAGGTGGCGCCGGCGATGTCCCAGTTGCCGGAGATATGGCCGTTGACGGCGTACATGTCGCGGAACTTCCGTTGCGCGGCGTTGTCGGCATAGAGCCCGCGCCCGCCGAGGGCCTCGAACAGGCGGTCCA
This sequence comes from Alphaproteobacteria bacterium, assembly GCA_965202905.1. GTDB lineage: Bacteria > Pseudomonadota > Alphaproteobacteria > MPNO01 > MPNO01 > CAYFYS01. Next base: position 3,614,081 of record OZ241868.1, read on the forward strand.
CGGCGCGGCGGCACAGCCTGCCGGCATAGGCCTGGTCGCGCCGGTTGCGCGCCCTTTCGTCGAGGCTGAAGGGCCGGTCGGCGCGCATTGCCGCCATCGCCTCGCCGCAGCCGCGCATGATCAACATGCGTGCGCAGTCGATCTCCGCCGCCGACTCGGCGATGCGGAGCTGGATCGACTGCATGTCGGCGACCTTGACGCCGAGTCGCGATGTCCGCCCTCCAAGCTCGGCGACCGTGGCCTCCAGCAGGCTCTCGGCGATCCCGAGACCGGTCGAGAGAAACAGGAACGGCGCGGTCGGGAAGTGGGGCAGCCGATAGAGCGGCGGCGTGCGGTACTCCGGCGCGATCGCGCTTTCGATGACCAGGTTCTTGCTGCCGGCGCCGGCCAGCCCCATCGCGTACCAGTTATCGTCGATCTCGACCTCGCTCCTGGGCGCCAGGCACAGGCTGGGCTGGATGTTGTCGTCCTTCATCGGCAGCGGGCTTCCGACCAAAAGCCAGTCGGCGTAGTCGCAGCCGCTGGAGAAGTCCCAGGCGCCGGAGATGCGCCAGCCTTCGCCCGCCCGCTCGGCCGCGCCCGAAGGGACGAAGCCGGCGGAGACCAGCGCATCGGGCGACCCGGCCCAAACATCGTCGGCCGCCGCATCGTCGAACCGGCCGAGCAGAATCGAATGGTCGCAATAGATCGCGCACACCCAGGTGGTGGACGAGCAGCCCTTCGCCAGCACCGAGACGATGTCGGCGGCCCGGTCGAGCGGCGGTTCGGCGCTGCCGAACCGGGCGCGCTGGCAGAGCTTGCGCAGCCCGTTGGCCTTGAGGTCCTCGACAGTTTGCGGCGGGATTCGGCGTAGCCGCTCACAGTCCGCGGCCCGTTCGGCCAGGGTCGGAACCAGCGACATCGCCTGCGCGCGCGCGTTCTCCTGCTCCGGCGTGTCGTTTGTTATCGCGCTTCCTTGCGCTGGATCTCGTTCCAGCATCCACCATAGCACCTCGCGGAGACGCGCTCACCGAATTCGAGGGCGCCGGTTTCCCGGCGTGGCCGGCATGACGATCCCGCGCAGAGCGGGCTGGACCGCGCCGGGTCGGCGCGATATTGGTCTGGCGGCGATCCCGCCGCGCAACCGGGAGCCCGGCCATGACCTCGAGCCGCCCGTCGATCTTCGCCGCCATTGCGCTCATGGCGGCCCCGTGCGCGCCGCCGGCGCTGGCGCAGACGGACCCGCCGGACGCCGCGGGCACGATGAGCGCCCTTGCATGCACGGCCATGCCCGCCGCCTTGCGCGTCGCCGTCGAGGCGCAGGAGGACTCCGCGGGGTTCCGCCGCCTCAAGCAGGTTTTCATTGCCGGCCTGCGGCAGCGCAAAGCGGTCATCGACGCGGCCGCCCGGCTGCGGGCGAGCCTCTATGTCGAGGCCATGCGCGAGGGCACACTCCCTTGGGCCGGACGGGAGCCGCACCCGGTCCGCAACGTCAACCCGGCCTCGCGCAGCGCCTTTGTCGACCTGTGGTCCAACAAGCGCAGCAGCGTCTTCGGCGGGCCGCGCCGGCGCACTCTGTCGGTCGATCGGATCCAGGTCTCGATCCTCATCCACGACAGCGCCAATGGCCGCTGCGTGTGGCAGGGCGAGGCCGTCCATGCGACCGGGGGGCGTGAGGAGATCGACATCGCCGAACAACTCATCGCGGCGCTGTCCCGGCATATCGGCGCCACGGTCCGGGCGCGGCCGGTCAGGCTGCGGTGAGCGCCTTCGGCGGCGCCAGGGCGAAGACCCCTGCCAGGCAGGTCGGGCAGTGACCGGGACATTCCGGGCAGTCGGGGCGGCGGTCTTCGCAGGCTGGGTTGCGCTTGCGCCTGCCCCGGCCGCCCAGGCTCAGCCAAGCGTGGAAGAGGCCGAGAAGGCGATCAAGGAGGGGGGACGGCGCATCCTCAGGGCGCTGGAGGCCCTGATGATGTCGATCCCGCAATACGAGACGCCCGAGGTGCTTGAGAACGGCGACATCATCATCCGCCGCAAACGGCGCGACCCGTCGGAGACCCCACCCGCTGAGCCCGGCGAGCCCACGGCGCCTGGCGAGCCCGGCGAGGACGAGACGGCGACCTGAACCGGATTTCACCAGCAAGAACATGGAGGCGCCGATGGCGCAGGACACAATCGCGATCTTGAGCCCGGGCGACATGGGCGGCGGCGTCGGCGCGGCGCTGATCGAGCACGGCCATGACGTGATCTCTTGCGTGGCCGGCCGCAGCGCGGCGACCCGGGCGCGGGCCGAGCGCCTCGGATTCCGCCTGATCGCCGATCTCGACACCGTGGTCGCGGAGGCCGGTCTCGTGCTGTCGATCCTGCCGCCCGAAATCGCGCCGGATCAGGCGCGCAACGTCGCCGACGCCATGCGGCGCTGCGGCAACGCCCCGCCTTACGCCGATTGCAACGCGGTCGCGCCGGAGACCGCGCGCTGCATCGGCGCCCTGTTCGAGGGGACCGGCGCGCCCTTCATCGACTGCGGGATCATCGGCTGGGCGCCCCGCCCGGGCGGAGCGCCGACGCGCTTTTACGTCAGCGGCGAGGCGGCGGCGCTGATGGACGCGCTGGACGGCAAAGGGATCTCGGTGCGTCAGGCCGGGCCGGAGATCGGCCGCGCCTCGGCGGTCAAGATGTGCTACGCCTCGATCTCCAAGGGGACCAATGCACTGCACACCGCGGCGATGACGGTTGCCGATGCGCTCGGCGTCGGCGAGACCGTGCGCGACGAAATCGGCGAAAGCGTGCCCGCGGTCATGGAGCGCATGCGCGGCAACATCCCGCGCCTGCCCGCCGATGCCGGGCGCTGGGTGGGCGAGATGGAGGAGATCGCCAGGACCTACGCCTCGGTCGGCGTGACCGCGGGGTTCCACCGGGGCGCGGCCGAAATGTTCCGGCTGCTCGATTCGACGCCGTTCGGTCGGGAGACCCGCGAGACCCTGGATCCGGAGCGCACCCTGGAAGAGACGGTGGCCGCATGCGTGCGCAACCTTCCCATGCGCGACGCCGCGGAGTGAGCGCGCAGCCCGCCGTTGCCTTGCCGGGCGGCGCCTTGCCCACCGTCGCCCTGCCGGGCGGCGGGACGCTTCGGGTCGCGGTCCGCCGCAGCGCCCGAGCCCGGCGCATCCTGGTCACCGTCGCCCCGGTCGACGGCGTGGTCGAGCTGGTCCTGCCGCACGGAGTCCCGGTGGACGAAGGGATGGCTTTCGCCGCGGCCAAGGCTGGGTGGATCGCCGAAAAGACGGCCCGGGCGTTGGGCCGCGTGTTGTTTGCCGAGGGGGTCGAACTGCCCTGGCTGGGCGCCAGGCTGCGGGTCCGGGCGGCCGCGGGACATCGCGCCACGGCCTGGCGCGTCGGTGAGACGCTGTTCGTCCCGGGCCGGCCGGAGGAACTGCCCGGGCGGGTCTGGCGATGGCTGCGCGCCTCGGCGCGCTTGGAGATCGTCCCGCGGGTCGCCGACAAAGCGGCGCGGCTGGGGCGGCCCTACCGCCGGGTCGCGGTCCGCGACGCCCGCACGCGCTGGGGAAGCTGCTCGGCGCGGGGCAATCTGAGCTTTTGCTGGCGGCTCGTGCTCGCGCCCGAGCGGGTGCTGGACTATGTGGTCGCCCATGAGGTGGCCCACCTCGCCGAGATGAACCACGGCCGGCGGTTCTGGACCCATGTCGCGCGGCTTTGCGAGGACCCTGCCGGCGCGCGCGCCTGGCTCAAGGCCAACGGCCCCGGGCTTCACCGCTACGGTTAGCAGACGTCGCCCCGGCGCGGGAGAGCCGGCCCCGGCGGGAGAACCGCAAATCCGCGCGGCGCCGGCTCTCCGGCTCACAGCGACATCACGGCGCGCATCGACCTGAAGATGGGGCCGTCCGGGTCGTTGAAACGTCGGCGGAGCGCGAAATGGTTGACCCCCTCTATTTCGATCTCCTCGACCGGCAGCCCGCGGGCGCGCCATGCCGCGGCGAAGTCGCGCGACTGGCGGCGGAACTCCTTGTGCTCGTCCCCGCCATAGCCGATGACCAGCGGACAGCCGTCATCGGGGATCTGCAGGATCGCGCTGTTGCGCCGCGCCGCTGCCTCGTCGAGCTTGAGATACTCGTTGCGCGCGCTCAGCCGGACCGGCTCCAGGTCGTACATCCCGCTGCACAGCAGCGCGCCTTTGATCAGGCCGCGCGGCAGGCCGTGCAGCGCCGGCCAGTCGGTGACCGCCATCATCCCGCCGACATGCCCGCCGGAGGAATGGCCGGCGATGTAGAGCCTGTCGGGATCGCCGTTGCAGGCGGCCGCGTTGCGAAAGGCCCAGACCACCGCCTCGCGCGCCTGGCCGATGAGCTCGTCCAGGCTGACCTTGGGGCAGAGCGAGAAGTTCACCGCGACGAACGCCGCGCCGGACTTGACGAAGGACTCGCCCATGAAGCTCTCGATCGCCTTGTCCGAGCGCGTCCAGGCCCCGCCGTGCATGTAGACCAGGATCGGCGCGCCGGGCGCGGCGGCCGGGAACAGGTCGAGCTTCCGATCCTCGCCCGGCCCGTAGGCGATGTCGATCCGGCAGTCGAGCGCCTCGCGGACGCGCGCGGAGTCCGCCCTATCGACCGCGATATAGTCTTCCGCATCGGGCACCAGGACGCGCTGGTTATACTGGTTGTCGAGTTCCTGCTGATCGTAGTCGAGGTAGATTTTTGGGCCGCCTGCCATCGTCACCGCCTTGCGCCGTGTATCGTCGGGCGGAGTCTACCGCCCGGAGGCGCCGGCGGTCTAACCCGCCCGTTCGCCTCCGATCGCCAGATAGAACACCGCGCTGCAGATAATCAGCGCACCGACCAGCGTCCAGGCGTCGGGGATTTCCGCGAAGACCAGAAATCCGGCGAGGCCTGCCCAGACGAGCTTGGTGAAATCGGCCGGCAGGACCACGGTGACATCGGTCTCGCGGAACGCCTGGGCGAGGCTCAGATGGGCGAGCCCGCCCAGCCCGCCGATCGCGGCCATCATGGCGAGCTGGTGCAGGCTGGGCCATTGCCATACGAATACCGCGGAGACGGCGGTGATGGGGATTTGCAACAGTGCCGCGTAGACCGCGATGGTCAGGCTCGACTCGGTGCGCGCCAGCACCTTGATGACCATCAGCGCGCACGCCCAGAACGAGCAGGAGGCGAGGATCAGCAGCCCGCCGGATCCGACCTCGATGACGCCGGGGCGCAGGACGATCATGGCTCCGGCGAATCCCATCGCCAGCCCCAGGATCCGGACGCGCGTGACCTTCTCGCGCAGGACAAGGATCGCGAGCGCGCTGGCGAACAGCGGCGAGGTGAAGGCAAGCGCGTTGACCTTGGCCAGCGGGATCGCCAGCAGGCCGAAGAAGTAGAAATACATCGCGGCCACGTTCAGGACCGCGCGGACCGTGTGCATGCCGAGCTTCTGGGTGCGGAAGCTCCGCGATCCCGGCCCGATCAGCCACGGCGCCAGCACCAGGAAGCCGAAGACGGTCCGGAAGAAGGCGATCTCCAGGATGTGGACCTCATCGGCGATCAGCCGGATCAGCACGTTCATCGCGACCACGGAGATCGCCGCCAGCGCCATCATCGCCACCCCGCGCACGGGCTGCGGCGCAGCGCGGAAGGCGGCTGCCGGATCGAGGCGCATCGAAGATCCTCGTTTCATCGGAAGCCCGCTCCATAGCATGGATCGGCGACGTGTGCAGGCGGGCTGGCCAAGAGCCGCGCCGCGCGCCGATAATGCGCCGCCATTTGCGGGAGCATGAGAACTTGGACAGCCTGCTGGTCGCCTTTGCCATCGGCCTCGTGGTGTGGCTGATGATGCGCCGCATCGTTCATCAGCGCGCGCGCCAGCGCATGGCCGCCCGGCAGGCCGGCCCGGAGGCGTCCGGCGGGGCGTCGTCGGAGCAGCGGACCATGCCGCGGATGGGCGCGCCGGGCACCGTGACCCGCGCCCAGATAGCCGAGCTGCGCGCGCGCCACTTCGAGCCGTCGCGGCATTGGAGCCGCGAGGAGGCGCAGTTGATCCTCGATGCGGTGTCCTATCTGCGCGCGGTCATCCTGCAGGAGACGGGCGACGCCGACCCGCCGATAGAGATCCAGAACAAGGTGCTGGGCTTCATCCTGACCGACGACGCATTGCGCGGGGCGGTGCTGGACTGGAGCCTCAACCGAACGCGCGAGGAGGAGGCCGGGACCCCCGACGGCCCGCCGCGCGATGAGATCTACGAACGGGTGGCGGCGTTCGTCACCGAGCTTTGGCAAGCGGAGGCCGAAAACGGGTGAGCGGGGCGATGCGGACCGATGCGTTCGACTTCGACCTGCCGACCGGGTGCATCGCCGACCGGCCGGTACGGCCGCGCGAATCCGCCCGCCTGCTCGAGGTCGGCGCGCGGCTGCGCGACCTTCGCATCGCCGATCTGCCGGATTTGCTGGCGCCGGGCGATGCGCTGGTGATCAATGACACCAAGGTGATCCCCGCCCGCCTGTTCGGCCGGCGCGGCGGCGCGCGGATCGAGGCGACGCTGATGAAACCCGTGCGTGCGCCGTCCGGGCGCGAATGGACCGCGCTGGCGCGGCCGGCGCGCCGGTTGCGGCCGGGCGACCGGATCGACTTCGCGGGGAATTTCTGCGCCGAGGTGGCCGCGCGCGGCGAGGGCGGCGCGGTGACGCTGCGCTTCCCGGCCGGGCTCGATCTGTTCGCCGCGCTCGAACGCCACGGCAGCGCGCCGTTGCCGCCCTATATCAAGCGCGCGGAAGGGCCCGATATCGGCGATCGGGACGACTACCAGACCGTCTATGCGCGGGCTCCGGGCGCGGTCGCTGCGCCGACCGCCGGGCTTCATTTGAGCGAGGCGCTGATCGGGCGGATCGCGGCAGGCGGCGTGCAAATCGTCACGGTCACGCTCCATGTCGGGGCCGGCACCTTCTTGCCAGTCAAGGCGGAGACCGTCGACCGGCATGTGATGCATGCCGAATGGGGCGAGGTCACCGAACAGGCCGCCGCCGCGGTGACCGCCGCGCGCCGGGCCGGCGGCCGGTCGGTCGCGGTGGGCACCACCTCGCTGCGGCTGCTGGAGTCCGCGGCCCGGGCGGACGGCGCCATCGCGCCCTTCCGCGGCGAGACCAGCCTGTTCATCACCCCGGGCTACCGGTTCCGCGCGACGGATGCGCTGCTGACCAACTTCCATCTGCCGCGCTCGACGCTGTTCATGCTGGTCGCCGCGTTCAGCGGGCTGGACCGAATGAAATCCGCCTACGCCAATGCCCGCGACGCCGGCTACCGGTTCTATTCCTATGGCGATGCGAGCTTCCTGCACCGCATGGATGCGGCATGACCACCGGCCCGTTCGAGATCCGGGCGCGCGACGGCGCGGCCCGGCTCGGACGGCTCGCAACCGCCCGCGGCGCGGTGCGGACGCCGGCCTTCATGCCGGTCGGCACGGCCGCGACGGTCAAGGGAATGCAGCCCGAGGCGGTCGCCGCCTCCGGCGCCGACATGATCCTTGCAAACACCTATCACCTGATGCTGCGGCCCGGCGCGGAGACGGTGGCCGAGCTCGGCGGGCTGCGGAAATTCATGAACTGGCCCGGCCCGATCCTCACCGACTCCGGCGGGTTCCAGGTGATGTCGCTCGCCGCGCGGCGGACGCTCGACGAGGACGGCGTAGTCTTCAGCTCCCATATCGACGGCGCCCGCCACGCGCTGAGCCCCGAGCGGTCGGTCGAGATCCAGCATCTGTTGGGAAGCGACGTGACCATGGCGCTCGACGAATGCACGGCCTTTCCGGCCACCTTCGAGGAGGCCGCGGCCTCGATGCGCCTGTCGATGCGCTGGGCCGCGCGGTCCAGGCTGGCCTTCGCTCCGCGCCCCGGACACCTGCTGTTCGGCATCGTTCAGGGCGGCGTTCATCCCGAGCTGCGCCGCGAGTCCGCCGAGTCTCTGGTCGGGATCGGCTTCGACGGCTATGCGGTCGGCGGGCTTGCCGTCGGCGAAGGCCAGGCGACCACCTTCGCCGTCCTCGACCGCACCGTCCCGTCGCTGCCCGAGGCGGCGCCGCGCTACCTGATGGGGGCCGGCGCGCCGTCGGACATCGTCGGCGCGGTGGCCCGCGGCATCGACATGTTCGACTGCGTCCTGCCCACGCGGTCCGGGCGGACCGGGCGCGGGTTCACCGCGCGCGGAACCGTCAACATCCGCAACGCCCGCCATGCCGGGGATTCCCGGCCGCTCGACGCCGACTGTCCGTGCCCGGTATGCGCGGCCTATTCCAGGGCCTATCTCCACCATCTGTTCCGCACCAGGGAGATGCTGGGCCCGATCCTGCTGACGACCCACAACCTGCACCGTTATCAGCATTTGATGGCCGGCCTGCGGGCGGCAATCGAAGCGGGCGGCATGGCCGAATTCGCCGCCGCGCACGCCGCGCGGGAGGCCGAGGGCGATATCGCGCCCCTTGACCGGGTTCAGACGGATGAGAGGCGGTTTTCCTGATCTGCGGGCGGGGGTCTCCGACGCTGTTGTCGGACGACAAACGGCGCAACTGAGATCCCCATGCAGGTGTTTGGCCAGCCTCGTCAGATGACGTGAGGCGGGCGACAACGGGTCGTGGCGCTGCGGATTCTACGCCAGACAGGTGCCCGACGCCGGCGCCCTGAAGATCCTCGGCGAATAGACTCCCGAAAGTACCCTGACCGACGAACAGCCGAACGGACCCAACCGTCCCACAGCTCCTGAACCGGGGCGTTCTCTTGACATTTCCGGGGAGATTCCGCAATCGTCCTCCCTGCATCCGGCAGGGGCAAGTCAGGGTAGGGTATTCTCGCCGTGTCCGGCGTCTCTTATCAGCGCATTCCGTTCGCGCATAACCGGCGTTTCAAGCGACGCCGGCCGATGGTTTGGAAGATGTTGGCTTCGTGCTGCCTGTTCTCGCTGGCGGCTGCGGCGGTCCACGGATCGGCCTTTTCGCTGCGTGAGGAGGGTGACGCGGACCGGATCGCCGCGCTTGCCCGGGCACAGACCGTCGCGCACCGGATTGCAGGGCTCCCGGAGGGGGGCGCCAGCCCGGAACCGTTGCAAGTCGCGCGCCTTTCCGAGCCCCGGGACGCCGCGCGTCGAACCGCGCCCGACGTGGCGTTGAGCGCCGCCCGGCCCGGAATCGAGACCGAACTCGTCGCTCTTCCTCCCGGTCCCGGCGGGCGCGAGATCGTCGGGCCGCCCACGGCCGAGGATGCAGCCTGGATCGCCGCCTGGGAGGCCGATGCCGAGGACGCGGTCCATCTGGGTCTGCTGCCGAGCGCCGGAATCCGCGCGGCCAGCCGTGCCGATGCGAGCCGGAATATCGTGATCAAGCGCGGCGATACGATGATGCATCTGATGGAGCGCGCCACTATCCCGCGCAATCAAGCGATCCAGGCAATCCAGGCGATGCGCAAGATCTACGATCCGCGCCGGATCGTCCCGGGCCAGAAGCTCACCATCGACTACACCGCCAGCGACGCCGATCTCGACGACCGCGGCTTCCTGCTTCGCCGGGTCCATCTGACGACGGCGGTCGGCCGGGCGATCTCGGTCGATCGCAAGGACAAGGGCCAGTACCGCGCCCGCAAAATCAAGACACCGCTGAAGACCGAACTCGGCCGCGCGGCCGGCGCCGTCCGCTCCTCGCTTTACGTCGCGGCGCAGGCGGTGCAACTCCCTCCTCCGGTGATGATCGAGTTCATTCGGATTTATAGCTGGGATGTCGATTTTCAGCGCGACCTGCGTCCGGGCGATACATTCGAAGTGGCCTGGGAAAAATACTACACGTCCGAGGGCGAGTTCGTCGGCCACGGCGATATCGTCTTCGGCTCGATGACGCTCAGCGGCGCGGTCAAGCGGCTCTACCGCTTCGCCGGCCAAGACGGCTCCGGGTATTTCGACGAGAAAGGCGCGAGCGCGCGCAAGCCGCTGTTGCGCACGCCGATCGACGGCGCGCGGCTAAGCTCGAGCTACGGTCGCCGCCGACACCCGATCCTGGGCTATACGCTGATGCACCGCGGGACGGACTTCGCCGCGCGGCCTGGCACCCCGGTGTTTGCCGCCGGCGACGGGCGGATCGGCTATGCCGGGCGCAACGGCGCCTACGGCAAGTATGTGCGCATCCGCCACAACAGCCGCTATCAGACCGCCTACGCCCATCTGCGCTCGATCCGCCGCGGTATCCGCCCCGGCCGGCGCGTCAAGCAGGGCCAGGTCATCGGCTATCTCGGCTCGACCGGCCGATCCACCGGCCCGCACCTGCACTACGAGGTCCTGATGGACAACCGGCAGGTCGATCCGATGAAGGTCAGGATGCCCCCGCGGCGCACCCTGCGCGGCAAGGAGCTGGCGTCCTTCCAAGCCTATCGCGGCGCGCTCGACCGGCAGATCGCGGGCATGGTCAAGGACAAGACCACCACGCTCAGCCGGCGTTAGAGAGCATCGTTTCCGAAATCCCGCGCCGGACGCGCCGCGTTTCTGGGACGACCGTCCCGGCGACGAGTGCTGCTATCGCGAGGACGGCGGTCGCGCGGCGGATCGCGGCCCGCTTGCTGGAGGCGGCCGAGGACGACCTTGCCTTCGCCGAGGGACGGTTCGCCGGCGCCGACCGCTCGATCGAACTGGTCGAAATCGCCAGGGCCGCCTGTCAGCCCGGTCGGCCGCGTTGCCCGGGCCTATGTCGCGACCTCGTCGGTCTCCACGGCCTCGATGTTGAAGGCGGCGGCGATCAGGGCGCAGGTATAAGGCTCGGCCGGGCTCTCGAAGATCCGTGCGGCGCTGCCCTGCTCGACCACCCGGCCGGCCCGCATGACGATGACCTCATCGGCCAGCGCGCGCACGACCTTGAGGTCATGGCTGATGAACAGATAGGCGAGCCGGTGGCGCTCCTGGAGCTCGCGCAGCAGGTCGACGATCTGCGCCTGGACCGACATGTCGAGCGCCGAGGTCGGCTCGTCGAGCACGATGAAGCGCGGCTTGAGCACGATCGCGCGCGCAATCGCAATCCTCTGGCGCTGGCCGCCGGAGAACTCGTGAGGGTAGCGGTCCTGGGAGTCGGGATCGAGCCCCACTTCGCGCAAGGCGTCGCAGACCCGCTCGCGCCGGCGCGGCGCCGCGCCCGCCATGCCGTGGACCAGCAGCCCCTCCTCGACGATCTGGCCGACCGAAAGCCGTGGGCTGAGCGAGCCGTAGGGGTCCTGGAAGACGATCTGCATCTGGCTGCGCAGCGGGCGCAGCTCGGACCAGCTCTTGTCCTGGATATCCGCGCCGACGAAGCGGATCGGACCCCGGCTGCGCTCCAGCCGCAGGAGCCCCAAGGCGAGCGTGGTCTTGCCCGATCCGCTCTCGCCGACGACGCCGACGGTGCGGCCCTCGCGCACCGAGACCGTGACGCCATCGACCGCCTTGATGTGGCCGACCACCCGGCGCAGCACGCCGCGCTTGACGGGAAACCAGACCTTCAGGTCGTCGGCGGCCATCACCTCGGCCGCGCCGTCCGGCGCGGCGACCGGATGGCCCTTCGGCTCGGCGGCCAGCAAGTGACGGGTATAGGCATTCTGCGGCTCGTCGAAGATGGCGGCGGTCGGGCCGGTCTCGACGATCTCGCCCTGGGTCATCACCGCGACCCGGTGGGCGAGTTTGCGCACGATGCCGAGGTCGTGGGTGATCAGCAGCATCGACATGCCGAGCTCGGCCTGGAGCCCGCCGAGGAGCTTGAGAATTTGCGCCTGGACGGTCACGTCGAGCGCCGTCGTCGGCTCGTCGGCGATCAGAAGCTCCGGGTCGTTCGCCAGGGCCATCGCGATCATCACCCGCTGGCGCTGCCCGCCCGAGAGCTGGTGTGGATAGGCCTGAAGCCGGCTCTCGGCCTCGGGCAGGCCGACCTGGTGGAGCAGCGCCAGGATGCGGCCCCTGGCGCCGGCCCGGTCGAGCCCCTTGTGGACCTTGAGGATCTCGCCGATCTGCTTCTCGATGGTGTGCAGCGGGTTGAGCGAGGTCGTCGGCTCCTGGAAGATCATCGAGACCTTGTTGCCGCGCACCGTGCGCAAGGCGGCCAGATCGGCATCCAGCAACTCGATGCCGGCAAGCCGGATCGACCCGCTCGGGTGATGGGCGCTCGGATAGGGCAGGAGCCGCAGGATCGACAGCGCGGAGACCGATTTCCCCGATCCGCTTTCGCCGACCAGCGCGAGCGTCTCGCCGCGGCCGATCGAGAACGAGATGTTGCGCACCGCCCGGACCTCGCGCGCGCCGCGGCCGAAGGAGACCGACAAATCCTCGACGCTCAGGATCGGCGCCTCACTCAACGAACGTCTTTCGCGGATCGAGCGCATCGCGCACGCCTTCGCCGACAAAGATCAAGAGCGACAGGGTGACGACGATGGTCACCGAGGCGGTGATGGCAAGCCACGGCGCCTGCAGATTCGCCTTGCCCTGGGCCAGCAGTTCGCCCAGCGAGGGCGAGCCCGGCGGCAGGCCGAACCCCAGGAAGTCGAGCGCCGTCAGGCTGGTGATCGAGCCCGTCAGGATCAGCGGCAGAAACGTGAGCGTCGCTACCATCGAGTTGGGAAGAACATGGCGGCGAATGATGGTCAGGTTGTCGACGCCGAGCGCGCGCGCCGCGCGGACATAGTCGAAGTTTCGGGCGCGAAGGAACTCCGCCCGCACCACCCCTTCGAGCGCCATCCAGCCGAATAGCAGCATGATGCCGAGCAGCCACCAGAAATTCGGTGTGACCAGGCTGGCCAGAATGATCAGCAGGAACAGGACCGGCAGGCCTTGCCACACCTCGATGAAGCGTTGGGTCACCAGGTCGACCAGGCCGCCGAAATAGCCCTGGACCGCGCCGACCGCGACGCCGATCACCGAGCCGAAGAAGGTGAGCGTGATGCCGAACAGGACCGAGATGCGAAATCCGTAGACCGCGCGCGCGAGAACGTCGCGCGCCTGATCGTCGGTGCCGAGCCAGTTGTCCGCGCTCGGCGGCGCGGGCGCCGGCGCCTTGATGTCGTAGTTCACCGTGCGGTAGCTGAAGGGGATCAGCGGCCAGACCATCCAGCCGTTCTTCTCGCGGATCAGGCTCTGGACATCGGGCTCGCGGTATTCCGCCTCGGTCTGGAAATCGCCGCCGAAGACGGTCTCGGGATAGGTGACGAAGACCGGGAAATAGTACCCGCCATCGTAGCCGACCACGAGCGGTTTGTCGTTGGCGATGAATTCGGCCGGCAGGGTGATGAAGAACAGCGCGAGAAACACCCAGGCCGAGAGGAACGCGCGCCGGTTGTTGCGGAAATTGCGCAGCCGTCTGCGGTTGAGCGGCGACAGCGGCCCGCCCAGGCCCCGTTCGCCGCCCGGCTCACGCACCGCGCGCCTCGAAGTCGATCCGCGGATCGACGATCGTGTAGGTCAGGTCGCCGACCAGACGGAGCACCAGCCCGAGCAGGGTGAAGAAGTAGAGCGTGCCGAAAATGATCGGATAGTCGCGCTTCAAGAGCGCCTCGAAGCCCAGCAGCCCGAGCCCGTCGAGCGAGAAGATCACCTCGATGAGCAGCGCTCCGGTGAACAGGATGCCGACGAACAGGCCGGGAAAGCCGGCGATCACGATCAGCATCGCGTTGCGGAAGACGTGGCCGTACATCACCCGCGATTCGGTGAGCCCCTTGGCGCGCGCGGTCAGCACGTACTGCATGTTGATCTGATCAAGGAAGGAGTTCTTGGTCAGCATCGACAGGGACAGGAAGCTGCCCGCCACCAGCGCGATCAACGGCAGGCTCAGATGCCAGAAATAGTCGGCGATCTGGCCCAGGAAGCCGAGTTGATCCGCGTTCTCGGAGGCCAGACCGCGCAAGGGAAACCAGTCCAGGAAGCTGCCCCCGGCGAAGAAGACGATCAGCAGCACCGCCAGCACGAAGGAGGGCGTGGCGAAGGCGACGGACATGACGACCGTGGTCCAGACATCGACGCGCGAACCGTCGCGCACCGCCTTGCGGATCCCCAGCGGGATCGAGACCAGATAGATGATCAGCGTGCTCCACAGCCCGAGCGAGATCGAGACCGGCATCTTTTCGAGCACCAGGTTCACCACCGTCTCGTCGCGAAAATAGCTGGTGCCGAAATCGAACACGAGGAACTTGCCCATCATCAGGAAGAACCGCTCGTGCACCGGCTTGTCGAAGCCGAATTCCCGTTCGAGCTGGGCGATGAACTGGGGATCGAGCCCCTGGGCGCCGCGGTACTTGCCGGTTACCGCCGAGGCACTGGCGCCGGACTGCGCGGCAGTCTGAGACGAGGCGCCGGTTTCCGTGCCACTGCCGCCGCCGATGCGTGCGGTCGCGGCGATGTCGGCGCCGGTCACCTGGGCGATGATCTGCTCGATCGGCCCGCCGGGCGCGAACTGGATGATGACGAAGTTGATCACCATGATCCCGAACAAGGTCGGGATCATCAACAGCAGCCGGCGGATGATATAGCTCAGCACGCCGCGCCAACTCCTAGGGTGCGGGCGGTGCCGCGCCCGCCTCGATCATGGCCGCCTTTCGCGGGTTGTACCACCAAGTATCGACGACGCCGCGGGCGTATCTGGGCTTGGTCCGGGGCCGGTCGAACTTGTTCCAGTAGGCCAGATGATGCACGCTCTTGTACCATTGCGGCACGGTGTAGTTGTTCCACATCAGCACCCGGTCCAGCGCACGGACGGCGGCGGTGAGCGCCTTGCGGCTGCGCGCGCCGATCGCCTTCTCGATCAGGGCGTCGACCGCCGGGTCCCTGATGCCGCCGATGTTGAACGAGCCCGGCACATCGGCGAACGCCGAGCCATAGAAATTGCGCTGTTCGAGCCCCGGCGTCAGCGGCTGGACGTAGCGGCGAACGATGATGTCGAAGTCGTGCGTGTCGGTGCGCACCTTGAAATTGGCGACATCGACGATTCGGATCTTCGCCTCGATTCCCAGCCGTTCGATGTTGCGGATATAGGGATTGATGATCCGGGTGAACGAGGCCTCGAAAAGCAGGAACTCGATGGTGAAGGGCTTGCCCTCCCCGTCGACCAGCCGGTCGCCCTTGATCGCGTAGCCGGCTTCGCGCAGCAGCCGCGCGGCGCGGCGCAGCTCACGCCGGATGCGGCCGCTGCCGTCGGTCACGCTGGCGGCGTAGGGCTTGGTGAAGACCTCTTCCGGCGCCTGGCCGCGTAGCGGCTCGAGCAGGGCGAGCTCATCGGCATCGGGCGGGGCGTGGGCAGCCAGCGCCGAGTTCTCGAACATCGAGTTGGTCCGCTCATAGAGCCCGTAGAACAAATTCCTGTTGGTCCACTCGAAGTCGAAGGCGAGATCGAGCGCCCGGCGCACCCGCCGGTCCTGGAACTTCTTGCGCCTGAGGTTGAAGAAAAAAGCCTGGACGCCCGACGGAGTCTCGTCGGAGAGTGTCTGGCGCACCATCAGCTTCTTGCGGATCGCCGGTTTGTCGTACTGGGTCGCCCAGTTTCGCGATGTGAATTCCTCGCGCAGGTCGTATTGCCCGGCAAAGATCGCCTCGAACGCGATGTCGCGGTCGCGGTAGTAGTCGACCTTGATCCGGTCGAAGTTGAAGCGTCCGCGATTGACCGGCAGGTCGCGCGCCCAGTAGTCCTTTACCCGCCGGTAGGTCAATGACCGGCCGGGGTCGACATCGACGATCCGGTAC
The DNA here is from genome assembly GCA_965202905.1 of Alphaproteobacteria bacterium. GTDB lineage: Bacteria > Pseudomonadota > Alphaproteobacteria > MPNO01 > MPNO01 > CAYFYS01. The sequence continues at coordinate 3,629,783 of OZ241868.1, forward strand.
GGTCCGCTCGACAGCGGCGGCGTGAAGGTCGTCTTGGCAAACGCGGTCTTCCCGTAATAGGCCTTCGACAGCACCGGCAGCGCCGCAAGCTGCACCGGCAAGTCGCGGTGGAACCCGGGCTTGAAGGTAAACTTGACGTAGTCGCGCCGCGGCGCCTCGGCCGAGGCCACGTCGCGGAACAGGATCCGGTACCGCGGATCGCCCTCGCCCACCAGGGCGCGATAGCTGAAGACCACGTCTTCAGCGGTCATCGGGCTGTCGTCGTGGAAGCGCGCCTCCGGCCGCAGCCGGAAGCCGACCCAGCTCCGGTCGGCCGGAAGCTCGACCGACCGGGCGAGGAGTCCGTAGAGCGCGTCCGGCTCGTCGAAGGCGCGCGCCATCAGGGTGTCGAAGATCAGCGCGTTCCAGGGCTCTTTCCGACCCTTGAGGATGAAGGGATTCAGCGTCTCGAAAGTATCGAGGCCCCACAGCCTGAGCGTGCCGCCCTTGGGCGCGTTCGGGTTGACGTAGTCGAAATGGGCGAAGCCCGACGGGTATTTCAAATCTCCGAAAACCGACACGCCGTGGCTGGCACGGACCTCGTTGCCGAGGGCGGGCGGCGCGGCCGCGATCAGCGCTGAGGCGAGGAGGGCCGGGACGCGCTTCATCGCGCGCCGCGCAGGCTCGCCCTGCGCTCCGGCAGGGTTCGCGCCTTTTCCGCATCGACCCACCAACTGAAGAAATCGCTGCCGTATTTCGGGGTCTTGGCGGGCCGGCCGAACTTGTCCCAATAGGCGATGCGGTCGAACCGCGCGTGCCATTGCGGCACCGCATAGTGGTTCCACAGCAGCACCCGGTCGAGCGCGCGGCTCGCGCTCACCAGGGACTTGCGGTCGGGCGCCGCGATCAGCGCTTCGATCAGCCCGTCGACCGCCGCGTCCCGGATTCCTGAGACGTTCTGGCTGCCCTGGCGGTTCGCGGCGTCGCTGCTCCAGAAGTCGCGCTGCTCGTTGCCCGGCGACTCGGACTGGCCCCAGCTATGCACCACCATGTCGAAATCGAAGGACCGCAGCCGGTTGATGTACTGCGAGGTATCGACCAGACGGATGGCGCCCCTGATCCCCAGCCGTCCGAGGTTGCGGATCAACGGCGCCACGACCCGCTCGAAGGGCGGGCTTTGCAGCATGAACTCGATTTCCATCGGCTTGCCGGTGCGGTCCTCGACCAGGCGGTTGTCCTTGACCGACCAGCCGGCGGTGCGCAGCAGGCGGGCCGCGGCGCGCAGGTTGCGGCGGAGCCTGCCCGAGCCGTCGGTGGCCGGGGGCTCGTAGACTTGGCTGAACACCTGTTCGGGGACCTTGCCGCGGTAGCGCTCCAGCAGCGCCTTTTCCGCCTTGTCCGGCAGCGCCCGCGCGGCGAGATCGGAGTTGGAGAAGTAGCTCTTGGTGCGGGTGTACTGGCCGTAGAACAGGTTCTTGTTCGACCACTCGAAGTCGAACGCGTAGCCGATGGCCTGACGGACACGCGCATCGGCGAATTTGGGCCGGCGGAGGTTGAAGGCGAAGGCCTGCATTCCCGTCGGGCGGGCGTGAGGGATCTCTTCGGTGTGGATCAGGCCGGCCGTGACCGCCGGCGTGCGGTAGGCGGTCGCCCAGTCCTTGGAGGAATTTTCCCGGCGGTAGTCGTATTCCTGGGCCTTGAACGCCTCCAGCGCGACGGTCTGGTCGCGGTAGAAATCCTGGCGGATCCGGTCGAAGTTGTAGAGGCCGCGGTTGATCGGCAGGTCCTTGCCCCAATAGTCGTCCACCCGCTCGAAGGTGACGTATCGGCCGGGCTCGAACTTGCCGATCCTGTAGGGCCCGCTGCCGAGCGGCGGCTCCAGCGTGGTCCGGCCGAAATCGCGCCCCTGCCAGTAGTGCCTGGGCAGCACCGGCATCTGGCCCGTGATCTGCGGCAGCTCCCGGTTGGGCGGGCCGGAGAAGTGGAACTTGACCCGGTGCGGGCCGAGCTTTTCGACCTTGGAGATGTTGCGGTAGTAGAAGCGGAAGAATGGCGCGCCCTGCTCGCGCAGGACATTGAGGCTGAAGACCACATCGTCGGCCGTCACCGGTTTGCCGTCGTGGAACCGGGCCTCGGGCCGCAGGTTGTAGATGGCGCAGGACAGGTCCTCGGGCACCTCGACGGTCTCGGCGATCAGGCCGTACTCCGCCGAGATCTCGTCGAGCGGCGAGGTCATCAGCGTCTCGACCACCAGCGAGATGCTCGTCGGATCGCCCTTGGCGATGTACTCGTTGAAGCTGTCGAAGCCGCCGATCGAATGCAGCTTGACCGCCCCGCCCTTGGGGGCGTCCGGGTTGACGTAGGGCCGGTGCTTGAAATCGGCCGGATAGCCGAGTTCGCCTACCAGGGTCAGGCCGTGGATCTTCTTCGTCCCGTCCGCCCCTGCCGCCCCGCCGGCAAGCAGCGCCGCCACCAGACACCCTATCCCGGAGATGAGCGATCTGCGCATGCGTGATCCCCCGTCAGGCGAAGCTCAAAGGTGGCGCCGGCGCGCGCCGATCGCAAGCCGCACTCATCCCGGCGATGCGCCTTGTCCCAGCAGGGAAAGCGCCAGCCGGTGGACGGCGGCATCGCCGGCCGCCGCCACGCGTCCGTCCGAGCCGGCGTGCAGCGCATCGCCGCGCCAGTCGGTCATCACGCCGCCCGCGCCTTCGACCACCGGCACCAGGGCGCAGAAATCGTAGGGCGCGAGCCCGGCCTCGACCACCAGATCGAGATGGCCGGACGCCAGGAGGCCGTAGGCGTAGCAGTCCGCGCCGTAGACCGTGTGGCGGCTCCGCGCGGCAAGGCGGTCGAAGGATCCCTTGTCCGCGCCCGCGAACATCTCCGGCGTGGTGGCGCTGAGGACCGCGTGTCCGAGCGCCGAACAGGAGCGCGTCGAGACCGCCGTTCCGTTGAATGTGGTCGGCCGGCCGGCCGCGCCGAGCCATCGCTCGCCCAGGATGGGCTGGTCGATGACGCCGAGGATCGGCCGGCCCTCGCGCAACAGCGCGATCAGGGTGCCGAAGAGCGGTTTTCCGGCGAGGAAAGCCTTGGTTCCGTCGATCGGATCGAGCACCCAGACCTCGCTTGCGCCCTCGCGCACGGCGCCGAATTCCTCGCCGATGATCCCGTGACCGGGGCGGCGCTGCTCGATCAGAGCGCGCATCGCCGTCTCCGCCTCTCGGTCGGCGACGGTCACCGGGCTCGCGTCGTGCTTGGTCTCGACCGCGAGCGGCGCGCGGAAATGGGGGCGGATCGCCGCACCGGCGGCCTCGGCCAGAAGGTGGGCGAAGGCGATGGCATCCTCGGGACAACGCGCGCTCACCGCCGGGCTTGGTCTCGGGGCAGCGGCGCCGCGGTGCTCGCGACCGAACCGCCTTCGCGCTTCCGGACGAGCCGGTTGCCGATCGAGCCGACGCCGGACAATACCGGGGCCGTCAGGACGGCCGCACCGACCGTCTTGCCGAAGTCACTGGACGACATGACTCGTCTTCCTCATGGGCAGAGGCGGGGCGGGACCACGGCGACTCCCTGACCGAACGCCGGCGGATCGGCACAACGGACGACATCTTGCGGCCCGCGAAGGCGGGCGGCGACAGCGGGTGAGTACCAGAACGGCTTCGCGATTTGCAAGCCGAACGCGTCGTTGCGGGATAATGGCGGCTATCAGCGACTCGGTCTCAATTCGAGGATTTGCCGAAATTCGTCCGCATTTTTGGTAGTGCGGGACCCATATCATCATGCCGGAATGCCAGAATGTGAATTGGCAAGTCGCTCGCCCTATGTTCGACATGTTTGATTGCGGTTGCCAAATTCGGGGTCCGATCCGTGAGGAAGCGGGACAGATAGTCATCCGGCACGATAATGATTCCGATATCGATCCTGCCATCCACAAGATTTTCTCTCAAATGCATGATGTCAACCGCAAGCATATCGCTACGACCGGATACCTGAACCTCCACGCCTGCGGTTCCGCCCTTTAAGTTTTGCTTAGTCCAATCTATCCCACCAACAGTCACCTTATACCAATCCCCGAGTAATTCAAATCCTTCATCTATTGTCTGTCTAATCCACCGTGTCCCATTAATGTTCTTGCTCTCCTTAACCGCCAAATGAAACCTACTCAGAGTTGATGTTGTTTCAGAAACCAGTCCATCTAACCCTAAACGAGACGCCTTAGTCGAAAACCCATTATAGTCGATCGTGTCTGTTATTTTCGGCACAATTATCCTGCCACAGTGCCAGTATTTTTACGATGTAAGAGAATCGACGTAATCGTTGTTTTGGTGCTTGCCCAGGTTACCATTCAATCTTTCCACAATCGGTTCTGGGTTTTCAATTTCTATCCCAATCCAGTGGCGATGGCGATTTTCACACACGAAATAAGTAGTTCCACTACCATCGAAAGGGTCCAACACCAAGTCGCCCGGAAGCGTACTTATCTCAATCACGCGCTCAAGTAATTTAGTGCTCAAAGCATTAGATGAGCGCTTTTCTGATTTGAATTTACGGTGCCTTACGGGCGGAATATCGGTCCAGACGTCTTTCAGATTGACGCCTTTTGGATTCATTGCACCGCGATGGCCTCCATAATCACGGACCTCACCTCCACAATGGCGGCAAATCTCAATGGGAGTTCTAATTTTTTGAAAACATAACGGTTTTCCTTTAGATAAAGTAAAGAAGAGAATAATGAGCCGGGTATAGCCGTCCATTAATTGGAAGACTACTCTTATGCTCAATTGCTATCCAGTGCCGAAAAAATAGCCCCAAATCAACAAGATAACAACCCAGTCTAATATTCCATTTTGGAAGGTTGTAAATAAACATAGAACCACCAGGCTTTAAAATCCTACTGCACTCACGTATCCATTCTTGGCACCAATTCAAATAATTTTCTTCGTCTCGATCATCAGTGCTTCTCTTTCCATAATGTTTTTTCAGGTTAAATGGCGGATCGGCAAACACCGCATCAACGGAATCGGAAGCCAATTGTGGTAACACATCCATACAGTCAGCCTCGTAGAGCTGACCGAACTCAGTTGTGAAAACCGGAGCGAGTTCCATCTTGTTTGACCCGTTCATCAGTTTCTTCATCTGATCTCTCAGTGACGAACCAGCGGCGCATATTACGTTTCATGTCCTGATCCAGCGCAGTCCCGAACCTTCCCCATTCTACCAGACGCCCGGTCGGGATGTTCTAGCATCCTGAAAGCGTACCACACAGTGTTGTTAGCGGCACTCCATATTAGCGGCACTTCGCAGGATTTTCGACTCGCTGCAAGCCGATCATCGAGGCCGGGCGTTTCGTTGACAGGCCGGAGGGGCCAATCGATACTCCGGCGGCCTACGCGCCAGCGCACCCAGCACATGACAAGATCGAGCCGACCGAGCAACACCGTCGCCTTCCAGGGCGTGCCGGGCGCGTATTCCGATCTGGCCTGCCGCCGGGTCTTCCCCGGCATGGCGACCCTGCCGACAGCGGCGTTCGAGGAAACCTTCGCCGCGGTCCGCGACGGGCGGGCCCGGCTCGCCATGCTGCCGATCGAGAACTCCGTCGCCGGCCGGGTGGCCGACATCCATCACCTGATGCCCGGATCGCGGCTGCACATCGTCGCGGAGCACTTCATGCGGGTGCGCCATCACCTGCTGGCGCCGAGGGGCGCGAGCCTCGCGTCGATCCGCATCGTGCACAGCCACATCCATGCGCTGGGACAATGCAGCAGGCTGATCCGCGAGCACGGCTACCGTCCGGTGGTCCACGCCGACACCGCTGGCGCAGCGGCCGATATCGCCGCACTCGACGACATCGGCCAGGCGGCGATCGCCTCGGCGCTCGCCGGCGAGACCTACGGGCTGGTTTCGCTCAAGGCCAATATCGAGGATGCCGAGCACAACACGACCCGGTTCCTGGTCATGGCGGGCAAGCAGCAACGCCCGGCCCGCGATTCTGGCACGGTCCTGACCACCTTCGTCTTCCGGGTGCGCAATGTGCCCGCCGCGCTCTACAAGGCGCTCGGCGGGTTCGCCACCAACGGCGTCAACATGACCAAGCTGGAAAGCTACATGCTGGACGGGCGGTTCGCCGCGACCCAGTTCTATGCCGATATCGAGGGCGATCCGCGCGACCGCAACGTCCGGCTCGCGCTCGAGGAACTCGACTTCTTCTCGCACGAGGTGCGGATTCTCGGCACCTACCCGGCCGATTCTTTCCGCAGAACCAACAAGCTCATCGACCCGCGCTGAACGCCTGCCGGCAGCGCGCGCCGGTAACGGGCCGCCTCGCCGGGCGGTATGACCCCCCCCGGCGTACCCCCGGGCGGGCGCCCCGGCGGCGCAATTCCGGTTCGGCAAAGCCTAGCCGCTCCTGATCCAGTCCTCGATAAGCCGGCGGGCGATCGAGTCGGAGCGCGGCCGGCGCGCGATGCCTGGCGCGCCGTCGGCGAGTTCGGCGCGGGTGAACCAGCGCGCGTCTTCAAGCTCGTCCGGGTTCGTTTGAACCGAGTCGCCCAGGGCATCCGCATAGAACCCCAGCATCAGCGATGCCGGAAACGGCCAAGGCTGCGAGGAATGGTAGCGCAGATTGGCGATCGGCAGGCCGACCTCCTCCATGACCTCGCGGGCGACCGCCTCCTCCAGGCTCTCTCCCGGCTCGACGAACCCGGCGAGCGCGGAATACATGCCCTCCGCCCACTCGGCCTTGCGCCCCAGGACCACCCGGTCTCCATGGATGACCAGCATAATCACCGCCGGGTCGGTGCGCGGGAAGTGCTGGGCGCCGCAGGATCTGTCGCCGCACACCAGGAGATGGCCCGCCTCGCGCCGGTCGGTCGGCGCGCCGCAGGCGCCGCAGAACCGATGCCGGCTGTGCCAGTGCATCAGGCCCTTGGCGTAGGCCAGCACCCCACCATCGTCGCGCGGCAGCAGGATGCCGATGCTGCGCAGATCGATGAAGCGGCCCCGGCCGGCAAACGGCGTGCGATCTTCGGGGCAGTCGAGATGGGAGACATCGACCGCGAAATGCGGCGCATCGCCCATCCGCCCGAGGAAGGTCGCCTGATCCGCATCGCGCAGAGCGCCGCCAAACTCCGCCGGCCTGAAACGGACGGCGCGGGGCGTTTCGCCGTCCTCGACGAAGGCGCGCGAGCGCCAGATCGCCACCACTGCGGCCCCGGGCGCGGCGAGCTGCTCGCGCAGCCAAGCGGCATCCTTGCGTCGCTCGGCGATGCGCTCCAGGCCGTACCCGGCATAGTGATTCGGCGGCCTCATCGTTCGCTGCGTCTTCCGCTTGGGCCGCGCCGGACCACGCCCGACCCCGCCGGTTCCTGCGGGCCGGAAGGGCGGAGCGAGACGCGGCGCCGATGATTGCGTCGATCCGAGACCCTGCCACATGGCCGCCCGAGGCGCAATCTCGCGAGGCTTGGGGTGCGCCCGCCAGTCCTGATATAGTCGCCGGGGAGGTCGGCGGCGGACGGGGCGCTCGCCAACCCGGTCAGGTCCGGAAGGAAGCAGCCGTAACGAGATTGCGCCGGGTCGCTTTCCGGCCTCCCACCTTCCGGGCGAGACATATCGGCTTGAACGAAGCATGAACGGCTCTTCCGAACCCGTCGCGCCCTATCGCGTGCTTGCGCGTACCTACCGCCCCAGCCGGTTCGCCGATCTGGTCGGCCAGGAACCGTTGGTGCGCACGCTGACCAACGCGATCAATTCCGGCCGGCTGGCGCATGCGTTCATCCTCACCGGCATCCGCGGGGTCGGCAAGACGACGACGGCCCGGATCATCGCGCGCGCGCTGAACTGCATCGGACCGGACGGCCAAGGCGGGCCGACGCCGGAGCCGTGCGGGGCCTGCGAGCATTGCGTGGCGATCGCCGGGGACCGGCATGTCGACGTGATCGAGATGGATGCCGCGAGCCGGACCGGGGTCGACGACATCCGCGAACTGATCGAGGGCGTGCTCTACCGGCCGGTCTCGGCGCGGTTCAAGATCTACATCATCGACGAAGTGCACATGCTTTCGCGCAACGCCTTCAACGCGCTGCTAAAGACGCTGGAGGAGCCGCCCGAGCATGTGAAGTTCATCTTCGCCACCACCGAGACGCGACGGGTGCCGGTGACGGTGCTCTCGCGCTGCCAGCGCTTCGACCTGGCCCGGGTCGACGGCGACACGCTGATGGCGCATCTGCGCGATATCGCCGGGCGCGAGCGGGTCGATATCGCCGCGGACGCGCTGCGTCAGATCGTGCGCGCCGCGGAGGGCTCGGTGCGCGATGCGCTGTCGCTGCTCGACCAGGCGATCGCGCACGCCGAGTCGGGGCCGATCGAGGCCGACCAGGTGCGCGAGATGCTGGGGCTCGCCGACCGGCTGCGCACGGCGGATCTGTTCGAGGCGCTGGTCCGCGGCGGGATCGCCGAAGCGCTGTCGATCTTCGATTCGCTGCACGAGGTGGGCGCGGACCCGATCGTGGTGCTGCAGGACCTGCTTGAGTTCACCCACTGGCTGACCCGGCTGAATGCGGCGCCCGAGGCGCCGGGCGGCGCGGTCTCCGATGTGGAGCTTGCGCGCGGCCGGGCGCTTGCCGGGGGGCTGAGCGTGCCGGTGCTCACCCGCGCCTGGCAGATCCTGCTCAAGGGCTTGTCCGAGGCGCGTATCGCCCATGACGCCCGCCAGGCGGCCGAGATGATCCTGATCCGCCTGGCCTACGCGGCCGAGTTGCCGACCCCGGCCGAGATGCTCCACGCGATCGAGACGGGAACTGCGCCCGCAGCGGCGTCCCGGCCCGCGGCGGCGACGACGGCGGCGATGACCGAAGCGACGGCCTTGCCGGCCGACTTCGAGGCGCTGGTCGCGCTGTTCGAGACGCGCAAGGAGCCGGTCTTGCGCGCCAATCTGACGGGCAACGTCCACCTCGTCTCCTACGCGCCGGGACGCCTGGTCTACCGGCCGGGGCCGCGCGCGCCGGACGGTCTTGCGGCCGATCTGCGCAAGCGGCTGGAAGCCTGGACCGGGACAGGCTGGACGGTCGAGACGGTCGAGGACGGCGAGGCGGCGCCCAGCCTCCGCGAGCAGCGGATCCGGTCCGAGGCCGCCGTGCGCGAGCAGGCGATCGCCCATCCGGCCGTTCAGGCCGTGCTCAAGACGTTTCCCGGCGCCCAGGTCGAAGACGTCCGAACCGTCGAGGCCACGAGCATTCTGGGCGACGAGCCGGCCGATCCGGAAGAAGAGCCCGAGAACGGAGATCCACGCCCATGAAGAATTTCGGCCAGCTCATGAAGCAAGCCCAGGAAATGCAGGCCAAGATCCAGGAGGTGCAGAACCGGCTCGCCGAAATCGAGGTCACCGGCCGGTCGGGCGCCGGCATGGTCACGGTGACCATGAACGGCAAGTCCGAGGTGCGCCAGATCAAGATCGACCCCAAGCTGTTCAACGGCGAGGACGCCGAGGTGGTGGAGGATCTGATCGTCGCCGCGTTCGCCGACGCCAAGGGCAAGGCCGAGGCGCGGATGAGCGAGGAAATGCAGAAGATCACCGGCGGGCTCAACCTGCCGCCGGGGCTCGGCCTGCCGTTTTGACAGCGGTCTCCGAGATCGACCGGCTGATCCGGCTGCTGGCAAAGCTGCCCGGGCTCGGCCCGCGCTCGGCGAGACGCGCCGCCCTTCACCTGATCAAGCGCCCCGACGCGCTGCTCGAGCCGCTGGCCGCGGCGCTGGCCGCCGCGGCCAGCAACGTCCGACGATGCGCGATCTGCGGCAATATCGACACCGAGGACCCGTGCGGTATCTGCACCGATCCCGGGCGCGAGCGGTCGAGCGTCTGCGTGGTCGAGGACGTGGCCGATTTGTGGGCGCTGGAGCGCACCGGCGCGTTCGCCGGCGCCTATCACGTGCTCGGCGGCACGCTGTCCGCGCTCGACGGCCGCGGCCCCGACGACCTCGCAATCGAGGCCCTGATCGGCCGCGCCCGCCAGGACGCGGTCGCCGAGGTGATCCTCGCGACCTCGGCCACCGTCGAGGGCCAGACCACCGCCCATTACCTGATGGACCGGCTGGCCGGCGCCGGCGTCGTCGTCTCGATGCTCGCCCACGGCGTCCCGGTCGGCGGCGAGCTCGACTATCTCGACGACGGCACCCTGTCGGCGGCGCTCAAGTCGCGCCGGCCGCTGTAGGACCCCCGCTCACCGGCAGCCAGCGACCGCGCCGGCCCGGTTGACTGAACGGCTGATCGCGCCTACCTACCCCCCTCCTGGAAATGTGGGCCCTGCGTGTCGCGACCATGGCGAAGCTGTCGATCATCACCGCGCCCGACCCGCGTCTCAAGCTGGTCTGCGAGCCGGTCGAGGTGGTCGACAACGAAATGCGGCGGCTGATGGACGACATGCTGGAAACCATGTACGCGGCGCCCGGCATCGGCTTGGCCGCGCCGCAGGTTGGCGTCGCCAGGCGGGTGATCGTGGTCGACGTGACCCGGCCCGGGGAGGACTCCAACCCGATCAAGATGGTCAATCCGGAAGTCGTGTGGACGTCCGGGGAAACCGTTCTCTACGAGGAAGGCTGCCTGTCGCTGCCCGAGCACTACGCCGAGGTGAGCCGCCCCGCAAAGGCACGCATCCGCTACGTCGATGCAGCCAATGTCGCCCGGGAGATCAAGGCCGGGCAGATGCTGGCGACCTGTCTTCTGCACGAGATCGACCACCTCGACGGCACGCTGTTCGTCGATCGCATCTCCAAGCTGAAGCGCGACATGATCCTGAAGAAACTCACCAAATCCAAGCGCGCGGAGGCCAGGGCCGACGCCTGACCATGACGGGTCTTCGCACCGTCTTCATGGGCACCCCGGAGTTCGCGGTTCCGAGCCTGGAGGCGCTGTTGGCCGCCGGCCACGACATCGTCTGCGTCTACACGCGGCCGCCTCGCCCCGCCGGGCGCGGCCACCGGGAGCGGCCTTCGGTGGTGCATGCGCGCGCGGCGGCCGCCGGGATCGGCGTGCGCCATCCGCGCCGCCTGCGCGAGCCGGAAGCAGCCGCTGCGTTCGCCGCACTCGGCGCCGACATCGCGGTGGTCGCGGCCTACGGGCTGATCCTGCCGGCGCCGGTCCTGGCGGCGCCGCGGCTTGGTTGTCTCAACGTCCACGCCTCGCTCCTGCCGCGCTGGCGCGGCGCCGCGCCGATCCAGCGCGCGATCCTGGCCGGCGACCGCAAGACCGGCATCACCATCATGAAGATGGACGACGGGCTCGATACCGGACCCATGCTGGCCCAATCGGAGATCGAGATCGCCGAGCGAACCGATGCCGGCGCGCTCCACGACCGCCTCGCCGCGCTCGGCGCGCGACTCCTGGTCGAGACCCTGCCCGAATATGCCGACGGGCGCATCGTCCCGGTCGGGCAGCCCGCCCGGGGCATCACCCATGCGGCCAGAATCGACCGCGCGGAGACGCGCATCGACTGGAATCGCCCGGCCGTCGAGGTCGACCGTCAGGTCCGGGCGTTCGCGCCGCACCCGGGCGCATGGTTCGAGACTGCGGGCCGGCGGGTCCGCGTCCTTGCCGCCCATGTCGTCGATGCCGCCGGTCCTCGGCCCGGGACCGTGATCGACCATGCCGCGACGGTCGCCTGCGCGGCCGGCGCGCTGCGACTCGACCGCCTGCAGCGCCAGGGCAAGGAGCCGATGGAGGCCGCCTCGTTCCTGCGAGGTTTCCCGCTCGAGGCGGGAAACCGGCTCGGCGAGGCGCCGTGAGACGCTGGCGCATCACGGTCGAGTACGACGGAACCGGCTTCGTCGGCTGGCAGCGCCAGGACAACGGCCCGTCGATCCAGGAAGCGATCGAGACGGCGATCTTCGGCTTCTCGGGCGAAAGCCCGCGGGTCTTCGGCGCAGGGCGGACCGATGCGGGGGTACACGCAACCGGCCAAGTGGCGCATTTCGACCTCGCCAGGCAGGCCACAGCCGATACGGTCGCGGCGGCCCTGAACGCCCATCTGCGCCCCCGGCCGATCGCCGTGCGTGAGACGGCGCCGGCCCCGGCCGGTTTCGACGCCCGACTGTCGGCCATCGGCCGGCGCTATCGCTACCGCATCGTCAACCGGCGGGCGCCGCTGACCCTGGAGCGCGACCGCGCGTGGCTGGTTCCGGTCCGGCTCGATCACGCGGAGATGGGCCGCGCCGCACAATGCCTGATCGGCCGGCACGATTTCTCGACCTTCCGCGCGAGCCTGTGCCAAGCGGACTCGCCGGTAAGGACTCTCGACCGGCTGGAGGTGCGCCGCACCGGCGAGGAGATTCTCGTCGAGGCCGAGGCGCGCTCCTTCCTGCATCGTCAGGTGCGCAACATGGTCGGCACGCTCAAGCTGGTCGGCGAGGGCAAGTGGAACCCGGACGATGTCGGCCGGGCTCTCGACGCCCGCGACCGCGCGGCTGGCGGCCCGACCGCGCCAGCCCACGGGCTGTATCTGATGGAAGTCCGCTATCGGCCCCAGGACGTCAAATGAAACGGCCGGTCACGGCGTTCAGCACGATGCTGACCGCCAAGTCCAGGCCGACGACCGCTGCCGCCGCCATGCCGCTGACCGCCAGCGCGGTTCGCGCGATGAACCACTGGTAGAACAGGATCGCGAACGAGGCGCCGATGACCAGGATCGTGCCCATGCCGGCGCCGAGAATTCCGCGCGCCAGGATCATCGCGGCAAGGAAGACCGCGATCTGGATGACCGCCGACCAGTTGTGGACGGTGATGTAGCGCAGGTAGCGGTCGCGCCATCCGAAATGGTCGCAGACGTAGATCATCAGCAGCGGGAAGGCGACCCAGTTGATGGTATAGGCAATGGCCTCGACCAGGAAGATCTGCAGCAGCCCGGCCTCGGTCTCCGTCGCCGCCAGCCGGATCGCGACCAGGATGGCATAGGCCGGCGCCAGGATCGCCGCGGCCTGGAAGGACCGCCAACAGGCTTCGATCGTGTCGTCGAAGTGACTCAGCCCGCTGGCGTCCATCAGCGCCAGGCGCCACGCGCCGTAGGTGGCGCGGGAGAATTCGGCGAGGCTCAGCATTGGCGCGCCCTCAGCCTGCGAAATAGCCTTCGATCACCGCCTCGTAGATCCCGCTCAGCGCCGCGAGATCGGCCAGGCTCACGCGCTCGTCGGTCTTGTGCATCGTCTGGCCGATCAGACCGAATTCCGCGACTTGGCAATAGTCCTTGATAAACCGCGCGTCCGACGTCCCGCCGGTGGTGCTGAGCTCCGGCGTCCTGCCGGTCTTGGCCTCGACGGCGCGGACCAGGAGGTCGCTGAACGGCCCCGGGGGGGTCAGAAAGGACTCGCCGGCCACATGGGTTTGCAGCGCGACCTCGCCGCCGATCTCCGCCAGGCGCTCCTCGACCCAGGCGATCAGCGATGCGCCGGTGTGGCGATCGTTGAAGCGGATGTTGAACGCCGCGCGCCCGGAGCCCGGAATCACGTTGGTCGCCGGGTTGCCGACATCGACCGTCGTGAGCTGCAGGTCGGTCGGCTGGAAGTGCCCGGTCCCCTCATCGAGCGGCGCATCGGTGAGCGCGGCCAGGATGCGCACCAGCCGCGGCAGCGGGTTGTCGGCGAGATGCGGATAGGCGGTATGCCCCTGGATTCCCGGCACCGTGATCCAGCCCGACAGGCTGCCGCGCCGGCCGATCTTGACCATTTCGCCCAGCCGCCGCGGATTGGTCGGCTCGCCGACCAGACACGCATCGGGCTTCTCGCCGCGCTCAGCCATCCAGTCGAGCACCTTGGCGGTGCCGTTGATCGCCGGGCCTTCCTCGTCGCCGGTGATCAAGAGGCTGATCGAGCCCGCCCGTCCCGCGCCGTTGGCCGCGAGATGCCGCGAGACCGCGCCGACGAAGGCCGCGATCGCGCCCTTCATGTCGGTGGCGCCGCGCCCGTAAAGCACGCCGTCATGGATCTCCGCGCCGAACGGATCGACCGTCCAGGAAGCGGGATCGCCCACCGGGACGACATCGGTATGGCCGGCGAAGCAGAAATGGGGCGCGCCCTGGCCGCGCCGCGCGTAGAGGTTCCGGACATCCGGCGTGCCGGGCTCGGAGAAAGTCATCGGATGGCACGCGAAGCCCAGCCCGTCGAGCGTCTCGGCCAGCGTCGCCAGCGCGCCGCCATCCTCGGGTGTCACGCTCGGGCAGCGCATCAGCGCCCGGGCAAGCTCCAGCGGCTCGACGATCCCGTTCAATCGCGCAGCAGCTCGTTGATCGAGGTCTTCGCCCGGGTGCCCCGGTCGACCCGCTTGACGATGACCGCGCAGTAGAGGCTGGGTCCCGGCTCGCCGTTCGCCAGCGCCTTGCCGGGCAGCGCTCCGGGCACGACCACCGAATAGGCCGGCACACGGCCGAAATGGGTCTCGCCCGTCGTCCGGTCGACGATCCTGGTCGAGGCGCCGATGAACACTCCCATCGACAGCACCGCGCCGCGCTCGACCAGGACGCCTTCGGCGACCTCCGAGCGCGCGCCGATGAAGCAATCGTCCTCGATGATCACCGGGTCGGCCTGGAGCGGCTCCAGCACGCCGCCAATCCCCGCCCCGCCGGAAATATGGCAGTTGCGTCCTATTTGCGCGCAACTGCCCACCGTCGCCCAGGTGTCGATCATCGTGCCGGACTCGATATGGGCGCCGAGATTTACGAAGCTCGGCATCAGCACGACGCTGGGCGCGATATAGGCCGATCGCCGAACGACGCAATTGGGAACCGCGCGGAACCCCGCGTCGCGGAACCGCGCCTCGTCCCAGCCGGCGAATTTGGGCGCGACCTTGTCGAACCAGGGCGCCTCGCCGCGCACCGGATCGGCCGGCCCGCCGGGCATGGGGACCATGTCGTAGAGCCGGAAGGACAGCAGAACCGCCATCTTGAGCCATTGGTTGACCTGCCAGGCATCGCCCACCTTCTCGGCGACACGAAACGCGCCCGAGTCGAGCCCGTCGAGCGCGGTCTCGATCGCCTCGCGCACGGCGCCGCGGGTCTCGGGCGAGATCCGCTCCCGATCCTCCCAGGCGGCGTCGATGGTCGTCTGCAGGTCTTCGGCAGTCATGGCGGGCGGCGCTTCAATGACGAGGAGCGGCGGTGAAAATCCCCCCGGGGCGCCGCCGTGTCAAGCTGGCGAGATCGCGCCGTTGAGCCAGGCGGTCAGGTCGTCCGTGGCGTGGTGGACATAGCGCCCGGGCTCCACGCCGCGCGCCCAGTCGGCATCGGTGCGCCGCCAGACGGTGGTCATGCCGAGCGCCGCGGCCGGCTCCAGGTTGTGCGGGATGTCGTCAAGCATCACGGTCCGGCCGGGATGGAAGCCGTAGCGCTCGCACAGGTCCCGATAGGTCTCGATATGCGGCTTGGGCAGGTAGTCCATCGCCGCGATATCGTGGACCGCCTCGAAATGCCCATCCATCGACAGGTGCTCGAGCACGGCCTGTGCGTGGCTGGCGAAGGCGTTGGTGAAGATGACCTTGCGGCCCTCGATCGCGGCCAGCGCCTCGAGGAGCCCCTCGGTCGGGCGGATCCCGGTGATGTCCAGCCCCGTCATTTCGCGCTCGTAATCCGTCGGATCGAGCCCGTGATTGACCATCAGCCCGCGCAGGGTCAGCCCGAACTGGCGAAAATAGGATTTCTGGATACGGCGGGCTTCCTCGGCATCGACCCCCAGGAATTCGCCGACGAACGCACCCATGCGGCGGTCGATCTCCGCATGCATCAGCGGCGGGACATCGTAAAGCGTGTTGTCCAGGTCGAATATCCAGAAATCGAACCGGCCCGGGTCAGCGGATTCCATCATGGCTGCTATGTGGCCCACCGCGCGCGCAGAGGCAAGCGCCCCGGGCGCCCGGGACCCCGGCCGGCCCCACATAACGATGCGTCCATCGCCCTTCGGCGGCGTCCGGCCAGAGAGAGCCGCATCGGCATGTCGCCGCTTGCCGCAGCCCCCTGGGCCGTTCGAGGGCTAGTGGATCAACCGAGACTTTATGAATCCCCCGGCCGATGATGATCTGGCGACCATAACGCATTCAATTGTCTCGATAAGTTGATCCATCAACAGAAAAACCAGTAGTTCGAAGCGAAAGATTCGAACCACTAGACCCCAGGACAGGTCGAGGTCACGCCGCCATCGACGACCAGCGTCTGGGCGGTAACGTATGAGGCCTCGTCCGAGGCGAGGTAGAGCGCGGCGTAGGCCACGTCCCAGGCGGTGCCCATGCGGCCGATCGGGACGATCGCATCGCGCGCCTTGCAGTATTCCTCGGCCGAGGCATAGCCTTTGTAGGTATAAGACGGCTTGCCCTTGATGTCGCGGCGGATGAACGGCGTATCGATATAGCCGGGCAGCACGCAGTTGGCGCGGACCTTCCTGGAGGCGTATTGCAGGGCGATGTTGCGGGTAAGCTCGTTGAGCGCGCCCTTGCCGGCGGCATAGGTGGTCATCGGTGCATTCAGATGACGGATTCCGCCGATCGAGGAGATGTTGACGATCGCCCCGCCGCCCTGATCGGCCATGATCGGCGCGACCGCCTTGCAGGTCAGGAACGCCGATGTCACGTTGAGGTCGAAGGTCCGGTGCCAGTCCTCCTCGGTGACGGTATCGAGCGCCCGGCCCGGTCCGGTCCCGCCGACGTTATTGTGCAGCACGTCGATGCGGCCGCAGGCGGCCATGCAGGCCTCGACCATCGCGCTTACCTCGGCCGGCCGGGTGACGTCGGCGGCATGGGCCATCGCCTCGCCGCCCTCGTCCCGAATGATGGCCGCGGTCTCCTCGGCCGCCTCGATGTCGATGTCGACCGCGAACACCTTCGCGCCCTCGCGGCCATAGACCACCGCGGCGGCCTTGCCGTTCCCCCAGCCCGGCCCGATCGAGCCGGCGCCGCTGACCAGCGCCACCTTGCCCGCCAGCCGGTCGCCCCGTTTCACCTCTTCGGACATCGCGTCGTCTCCGTCTTTGGACTCATTCCGCCGCTTCGCTGGCGGTCGTATCGGCGCCCGGCGGCGCCACGCCACGGACCGTTGGTCACGAATGCATCGCGGTCCTTGATCCAGAAGGCCTCGGCCAGCCGCTCGATCACCGACTTGACCGCGAAGTTCAGGTACAGCGACAGCCTCGCGTGGTGTGAATCCCGACATACAGGCTGTCGCCACCGAGCGCCAGCAGCACGGAGTCGTCGGACTTTCACGTCCGAAACGGGCCTTGTGAAGGGTGGCAGAGAGTCTAGTAGGAAATTAAATACTTTCTTTTTTCTTTCTTCTTATTTTCTTATTTATTCAGTATTATCGAGCACTGACTACAATAGCCGCGACTGCATACAGACTGCCTTTCCTTTGTCTGTTGCTCCCCTTGTGTTGTATCAGATACGGAGTACATTATCCGCATCGGGATCGGCGTCGGCGTTATCCAGGCCGGCCCGGGACGGTTTCACCGTCACAAAGGTTCGTCGCTTCGTCCGCCCTCGCCCCTGGACCCCGCAACCCTCACCTGCGCATTTTCTCACGGGCGCGCGGCGCCGACCAGCCACGCCAATACCGGAAGGGGCCAGGGATGAGAATCGACGGCGGTTGCCATTGCGGCGAGATCACCTACGAGGCGGAGATCGATCCGGAACAGGTCTCGATCTGTCACTGTACGGACTGTCAGACGCTTGGCGGGGGCGCGTTCCGGGTCGGCGCCGTGGCGCTCGATGGCACGCTCAAATTCCTGGGCGGCCGGCCCAAGACCTATGTCAAGACCGCCGAGAGCGGCACGCCGCGCGAGCAGGCGTTCTGCGCCGCGTGCGGCAGCCAGATCTATTCCAGCTCCGCCGGCGATGCGGAGCCCAAGGCGTACCGCCTGCGCGTCGGCTCGATCCGCCAGCGCGACCGGCTCACCCCGAAGGTGCAGATCTGGCGCCGCTCGGCCCAGAGCTGGGTCGACGGAATCGGCTCCATCCGGCAGGTCGACACCCAGTAGCGGCGGCGCGTCCCGCCCATGACCCTGCGCCCGATCCTGGCCGCGCTGGCGGTCGTCGCCGGGGTGATCGTCTGTTTCCTGCCGGCGTCCGCCGGCTCGCCCGGGATCTGGCAAACCGCCGGCGTGCTGATCGTGACGCTCGGGCTGTGGGCGACGCAGGCGCTGCCGGAGTATTTCTCGACCATCATCTTTTTCGTCCTGGCGGTCACCCTCGGCGGCAGCCCGGCGGATGTCGTGTTCTCGGGATTTCATTCGACTGGCGCCTGGATGATCTTCGGCGGGCTGGTCATCGGCTACGCCGTGCAGACGACGGGGCTGGGCAAGCGGATCGCCGGCCGGCTGATGCGCCGGCTGGCGAGAAGCTATGTCGGTATCGTCGCCACCGCCGTCGGCATCGCCGCGGTGATGGATTTTCTGGTTCCCTCGAACACCGGCCGGATCGTGGTGCTGGCGCCGATCTTCATGGCGCTGGCCGACCGGCTCGGATTCGCGCCGGGCAGCAACGGCCGCGCCGCGCTGGTCCTGGCGGTCGGCGCCGGCGCGGTCTATCCGAGCTTCGCGATCCTGCCGGCGGCGGTGCCGAACCTGATCATGGCCGGCGCCGCCGAAAGCATCCACGGCACGACCTTCACCTATGCCGATTACTTCGTCACCCTGTTTCCGGTGATCGGCGTCGTCTCGGTGATCGCCCTGCCGCCGATCCTCACGGCCCTGCTGCCCGACCGGCCCGGGCAGCGTCCCGAGCCCGACCGCCCGGCCCCGGCCGGACGCGGCGAGGTCACGGTCGGCCTGATCCTTGCCGTTGCCCTGGTGCTGTGGATCACCGATTTCGCGCACGGGATCAATGCGGCCTGGATCTGCGTCGGCGCCGCGGTCCTGCTCTTGATGCCCGGGATCGGGATCGCAGGGCCCGAGACCCTGGTCACCAGGATCAACCTGGCGCCCTGGATCTTCGTTGCCGGGGTCGTCGGCGCGGGCGCGGTGGTCGCCCATTCCGGCCTCGGCGCGAGGCTTGCCGCGGCCCTGTTCGAGACCGTCACCCTGAGCCCGGGCCGGGACGCGGTGAACCTCGTGATCGTGGGCGCCATCGGCACGGTCATGGGGCTGGTCGCGACCATTCCCGGCCAGCCCGCGATCATGACCTCGCTCGCGCCGGAGATCGCCCAGGCCACTGGCTGGCCGCTCGCCACCGCGCTGCAGGTTCAGGCGGTCACCTGGGCGATGACGCTCTTTCCCTACCAGCTTCCGCCGATGATCCTCGCCATTCAACTCGCCGGCGTACGGGTGGGCCACCTGATACGGGTGCAGGCGGCGATGTTCGCCGTCGCCTGGCTGGTCATGCTGCCGGCGCTCTATCTGTGGTGGACGGCGATCGGAATGTTCGGCTGAGCGGGCGCGGCGGGACGCCGTCGGCATGCCGCTGGGGCGGATCAGCCCGCCGCGAAGTCGGGCTCCTGATAGTCCGCCAGGTGGCGATAATCGTCGCGGATCGGCGCGAACACATCGAGGTTCAGCGCCGGCTCGTCGCCCAGCGGCTCGGCCCAATGCTCGACGTCCGGCGGGATGCGCAGCCAGCTTCCCGGTCCCGCCTCGAAGACCTCCTCGCCGACATGAAAGCGCACACGGCCCTGAACGATGCACGCAACCTGCTCGAAGGGATGGCTGTGCGGGTTCGTGTCCATACCGGGCTCCAGCCAGTTCATCACCATCAGCACGTCATCGCCGCGGAAGCCGCAGCGCTCGACGCCCTTGCGGACCGCCTCGCGCGGCAGGTCGTTCCAGTTGTAGAGCCTTGCCTTCTGAGCCATCGCGTCCTCCGGATGTACGAGAATATATTGCCCGGCCGGCCGGGGCTCGTCGCGTCGAAAGCGCCGCCCATGTCGGCGGCGCAGGAATAGCTTGTTTCTGTCATGCCCGGCGCTGTCGCGGACGGATGCCGTCGAGGAAAGCCGCAACGACGCCGCGCAGATGGGCCTCGATCTCTTCTTCGCCCGGCGGGGCGGCGGTCACGCCCAGCAGCAGCGGCAGGAAGAAGGGCAGCACCGCGGCGCCGACGAAGGCCATCGCCGTGCGCTCGGGCTCCGGGGCGACGATTGTGCCCTGGCGGTCGATCTCGGTCAGATAGCGCGTCAGGTAGCCGAGCGCACGCTCCGGTCCGGCCGACCAGAAGATCCTCGCGAGTTCGGGGAATTGCCCGGCGCCCGCGATGACCGTGCGGTGGGTTGCGATCGCGACCGGCGAAAGCGCCGTCGCCAGGATGTCGCGGCCGATCCGCGCCAGGACCTCTTCCGGCGGGCCGACCGGCGGGTCGCCGTCGAGCGGCGCGCGCGGCTGGAGCCGGCAATGATGGGACATCGCCGCGGAGAACAGCGCCTCCTTACCGTCGAAATAGGCGTAGACCGTGCGCTTGGAGACTTCCGCCCGGGCGGCGATCGCATCCATGGTCACGGCGTCGAAATCGCCTTCGAGGAACAAGCCGAGCGCGGCCTCGATGATCCGGTCCCGCTTGGAGGGCGCCGCCGGCGCCTCGAGACGATCCTGATCGATCAATCCGTTTTCGCCCTTGACGCCGACGGCGGCGCCGCCCACCTTGTGACGAACTACACTGCGCAGTGTAGTTCGGAACACTACACCGTTTAGTGCAGACACGTCCATAGTGAAGCGCCCGGGCCGGTTTGCCAATGGTCCCGGCCGCCATACGCGACGGGGACGGCCGATGACCGAAGACAGCGCCGGGCGCCCGAAGGCCCGCCGGGCGCGATGGCGGCCGATCAATCCCTTGGGCGATGACGCCGCGGTGGCGCTGGCGCGCTGGGTGATCCGGCGGCGCTGGGCGGTCATCGCGGCGACGCTGGTTCTCGCGCTCGCGGCCGCCTCGGGCGGCGCCCGGCTGGGGTTCTCGACCAACTTCCGGGTGTTCTTCTCCGAGGCCAATCCGCAGCTCAAGGCCTACGAGGCGTTGCAGGACGTCTACGCAAAGGACGACAACATCGCCTTCGTGCTGCGCCCGGGCCAGGGCACGGTGTTCACCCCCGGGCGCCTGGTCGAGATCCGCCGGCTGACCGAGGCGGCGTGGAAGATCCCCTTCTCGACCCGCGTCGATTCCATCACCAACTTCCAGCACAGCCGGGCCGAGGGCGACGCACTGATCGTCGCCGATTTGGCGCCCCGGAAGGGCGTGCCCAGCGCCGCGCAGGCCCGTGAGATCGCCGCCGTCGCGATTGCCGAGCCGCTGTTGGTGAACCGCCTGATCGCGCCGGACGGCCGGACGACCAGCGTCAACGTCACCGTCACGCTGCCCGAGAAATCCGAGGACGAGGCGTCGGCGGCAATCGCGCACACCCGCGCACTGGCAGAGGATTTTCGCGCGCGCAACCCGGATTTCCGGGTGGGCGTCACCGGCTCGGCAGTGTTCAACCACGCCTTCGTCGAGTCGAGCTTGCGCGATCTTGCCACCCTGATCCCGGTGATGTGCGGCGTGCTTCTGGTTGTCATGATCGTGCTGCTGCGCTCGGCCGGCGGGACTTTCGCGACGTTCGGCGTGATCGGCCTGTCGGCGTCGAGCGCGATGGGGCTCGCCGGCTGGGCCGGGCTCAACATCACACCGCCGTCGGCCGTCGCGCCGACCATCATCCTGACCGTCGCGATCGCGGACTCGATTCACATCCTGGTCACCATGCTGGGCGAGATGCGCCGCGGCAGGTCGCAGACCGACGCGCTGGTCGAATCGATGCGGATCAACCTCCAGCCGGTGTTCCTGACCAGCATCACCACCGCGATCGGCTTCCTGAGCCTCAATTTCTCCGACGCCCCGCCGTTCCGCGATCTCGGCAACATGGCGGCCACCGGGGCGATCGTCGCTTTCTTCTATTCGATCCTGTTCCTCCCGGCGCTGATGGCGGTCCTTCCCGTCCGGGCGAAGCAGCGGCCCGACGGCGCGCTGTCGGCGATGGAGCGGCTGGCCGACTTCGTCATCGGCCGGCGGCGGGTGCTGCTGGTCGCGATGACGGCGGCGGTGGCGACTCTGGTCGCCTTCATTCCGCGGCTCGAGATCAACGACCAGTTCGTGCGGTATTTCGCGCCCTCGATCTCCTTCCGGGCGGACACCGATTTCGCGCAAGCGCATCTGTCGGGGATCTACCAGGCGCAGTGGTCGCTGCCCGCGCCCGGGTCCGGGGCGGTGACCGATCCCGAATACCTCGCCAGGGTCGACGCCTTCTCCGAATGGCTGCGCGGGCAGGAGAGCGTCGTCCACGTCCAGACGATCACCGACATCTTCAAGCGGCTGAACAAGAACATGCACGCCGACGAGCCGGGCTGGCGCCGCCTGCCGGACGAGCGCAACCTCGCCGCCCAGTACCTGCTGTTGTTCGAGATGTCGCTGCCCTACGGCCTCGACCTCAACAACCAGATCGACGTCGACAAGTCGGCGACCCGGCTGATCGCCACCCTGGACAACCTGACCACCAACGAACTCCGCGCGCTCGACCGCAATGCCCAGGCGTGGCTGACCAAAAACCTCGCCTCGGCGTCCGGTCAGCAGGCCTCCGGTCCGTTCGTGATGTTCGCCTACATCGCCAAGCGCAACATCGAGGGCATGATCGGCGGCACCGCCATCGCCTTCGTGCTGATCTCGCTGATCCTGATGATCTCCCTGCGCTCGCTGCGGCTGGGGCTGGTGAGCCTGGCGCCCAACCTGGCGCCGGCCTTCATGGCCTTCGGCATCTGGTCGATCTTCGTCGGCCAGGTCGGGCTCGCATCCTCGGTGATCACCGCGACCAGCCTCGGCATCATCGTCGATGCGACGGTCCACTTCCTGTCGAAATACCTGCGCGCCCGGCGCGCCCGGGGCGCGGACGCCAAGGAGGCGGTGCGCTACGCCTTCACCACCGTGGGCGCCGCGCTGTGGGTGACGACGGCGACCCTGATCGCGGGGTTTGCGATCCTCGCATTGTCGACCTTCAAGATCAATGCGACACTCGGGCTGTTGACGGCGATCGCGCTCACCTGCGCCCTGGTCGCGGATTTTCTGCTGCTGCCGCCGCTTCTGATGGCGATCGACCGCGGCAGGCGGATCCCGGATCCTACCGGGTCGTCCGCCGGCCGGCCCGCTGAGTGAGGAGACGACCGTGCATCGGATAGTCATCGCTTTGGTGCTGGTTGGGCTCGCGCCGCCGGCGCTCGCGCAGACGGCCGGGGAGAAGGGGCTCGCCATCGCCCGGGAGGCCGACCGGCGCGATCTCGGCTGGGGCGACGCCCGGGTGCGGCTGAAGATGACCCTGCGCAACCGCCGGGGCCAGTCCTCGACCCGCGATCTCAGGATCAAATTTCTCGAATCGACCGCGGCCGACCGCGGCGATTCGAGCCTGACGGTCTTCGACCGCCCGCGCGACATCAAGGGCTCGGCGTTCCTGTCGCACACCAGGATCGCCGAGCCGGACGACCAGTGGCTCTATCTGCCGGCGCTCAAGCGGGTCAAGCGGATCTCGTCCTCCAACAAGTCCGGCCCGTTCATGGGCTCGGAGTTCGCCTACGAGGATCTGCTGTCCCAGGAAATCGCGAAATACACCTACGAATGGCTCCGCGACGAGGCCTGCGGGGCGCTGCAATGCTTCGTGATCGAGCGCGTCCCGGTCTACGAGAATTCGGGCTATACCCGCCAGCACGTCTGGATCGACAAGGCCGAGTACCGGCCGATGCGCGTCGTCTTCCACGACCGCAAGGATTCAAGGCTCAAGACCCTGGAGCTCTCCGACTACCGGCGCTATCTCGACAAACACTGGCGCGCCCACCGTCAGGAAATGGAGAACCACCAGACCGGCAAATCGACCTCGCTCGCCTTCGAGGGCTTCGAGTTCCGCATCGGTCTGTCGCCGCGCGCGTTCACCGCGGCCCGTCTGAAGCGTGTGCGCTGAGCGGGCCGTCGGATGGGCGGCGGCCCCGCGGCGCTGTTCGCGGCGAGCCTCGCGGCGCTGTTCGCGGCGGGCCTCGCGGCGGCCGGCGAGTGGGACGTCAGCGGCAGCGTCGGGCTGGAGACCCGGGTCTTCGTTCACAAGCCGGCGCGGGCCGGCCAGGATGACGCCGGACGGCTGCAAGCCTCGGTCTTCGCCCAGCCGGAGATCGTCTACGAGTGGAACGACGGCGCGGATCGCCTGACGCTCGAGCCGTTCGTCCGCCTCGACGAGGAGGACGCCCGGCGCACCCACGGCGACCTGCGCATCGCCAGCTACCTGCACGCGGCCGGGGACTGGGACCTGATCGTCGGTCTGCACCGGGTCTTCTGGGGCGTCGCCGAGTCGCGCCATCTGGTCGACATCGTCAACCAGACCGACGGAGTCGAGGACATCGACGCCGAGGACAAGCTCGGCCAGCCGATGATCAACCTCAATCTCGACCGCGACTGGGGCCGCGTCTCGGCCTTCCTCATGATCGGGTTCCGCGAGCGCAGCTTCGCCCGGGCCGGCGCGCGGCTGGGCGGGGGGGCGCCGATCGACATCGACCGGCCGTCCTTCGAGTCGGACGCCCGGCGCGCCCATCCCGACCTTGCGCTGCGCTGGTTTCATACGCTCGGCGACTGGGATGTCGGGCTCGCCCATTTCCGGGGCACCAGCCGCGCGCCGCGTCTGATTCCGGTCGCGGACCCCGGAACCGGGCTTTCGCTGGTTCCGCGCTACGACCTGATCGACCAGTCGAGCGTGGACGCGCAGTTCACCGCCGGCGCCTGGCTACTCAAGTTCGAGTCCCTGTTCCGCACCGGTCACGGCGA
Source organism: Alphaproteobacteria bacterium (assembly GCA_965202905.1). Classification (GTDB taxonomy): domain Bacteria; phylum Pseudomonadota; class Alphaproteobacteria; order MPNO01; family MPNO01; genus CAYFYS01. The sequence goes on from OZ241868.1 coordinate 3,654,525, forward strand.
CCCGTTCGTCGCCGCAACCGGCGGGTTCGAATACACGCTCTACCAGATCCTGGGCGGCCGCGCGGATCTCGGTCTCCTGGCCGAATACCACTACGACGGCCGCGACCCGGCGGCCGCGCCGCCGACCCTCTTCGATAACGACGTCTTCGCCGGCGCCCGGCTGACCCTCAACGACGAGGCCGACACCGCGCTCCTGATGGGCGCCATCGTCGATCACCGGGACGGCTCGACCCTGTTCCAGGCTGAGGCGGGGCGCCGGGTCTTCGAGAGCTGGAAGATCGAGATCGAAGCCCGAATCTTCCTCGACATCGACGCCGGCAGCCCCATCGCCGGCATCCGCAACGACGATTTCGTAACCGTGCGGGCGACCCGGTTCTTTTAGCGTGCGGCTCGAAACCGGTTGAGCGAGTCCGGCGCGTTGCCGCCGGACGACGTTCCGCCCTTCTTCACGGTGCAGCGCGACCTCTGCGACCGGCGCTCGAACGGCCTGATGAAGCTGATGGACCGCCCCGGCCGGGCGCGCCCGACGCGAGGCAAGCGGCTCCGCCGTCTGTTTTCCTGCTTCTTCCGCTTCCGCGGGATTTCGCCGAATGCCGGGCTGTTGGAGAAAGGCTGGCTCAAGCGCCGGCCAAAGGGCCACATCATCGAATGTTACGGCGATCGGCCAGAGCCCCGCGCGCCGGGCTACGACAAGCCGTTCCGGGGGCAGTTCGCCTGATCCCGCGCCGCTGCTGCGTGAACTCCGGACGAACGCTCCGGCGTCCGGAGACTTCGCTCGTGTATTTCAACGTGTCGCAAGCGCCTTACGGCAGGGCTTTCGATTTCATCGACAGTCCCTAGAGCCGGTCCTCGAGCCAGTCGAGCATGACCGGCAGGTTGTGCGCCCAGGCGTCGTGGCTGCAATGGGCGACGCCGCCGAGTTTGGGATCGTCGTAGATCGTGAGCGTCTTGTCGGCGGCGCCGATCTCCTCGAAAAGCCGCCTGGCGCCCGCCACCGCCATCAGCCGGTCCGGCGCGGCGTGGCTGATCAGGGTCGGGCAGGTGATGTTCCGGGCGATGCCCTCCATGGTGAAATCCTTGAGCCGGCGGCGCGCCTCGTCGTCGTCGACGCCGCCGAGCAGGCGGCGCAATGTCGGCCGAAGCCCCTCGTAGTGCTCGTAGATGTCGGTCAACAGGCTGTAGCAGCCGCACCAGCCGACCAACGCCTTGACCCGCTTGTCGAAGGCCGCCACACGCGGGGCGTAGTAGCCGGCCATGCTGATCCCCATCAGCCCGATGCGCGCGGCGTCGATTTCGGGCCGCGCGACCAGGTAGTCGATCGCGGCCATGCCCGGCACCTCGTAGTCCGGCCGGGTCGGGATGCCCTTCAGATACATCGACGAGCCGCGTCCGGGCGTGTCGACCAGCAGCATCGCCCAGCCGCGTTCGCACATCTGCCGGCCGCTGAAATAGATCTCCTCGGCATAGGCGTCCGCGCCGCCGAGAAACAGTACGGCCGGCCACCTGCCCGGCGCCGGGTCGACGGGATGGCAGAAATAGCCGTCATAGACCTCATCGCCGCAGCGCACCTCGATCGTCTCGATCGGCGGGCTGTGTAGCGCCGCCGCCGCGCGGAAGCAGGCCTGCGCCTTGGCGAAGCGCTCGGCCCGGTCGGCGTTGCGGTCGCTGTCGAGGAAGACATCGGCCATGCGCCAGTACTGATTGGCCTGAAAGAAGAACTTCCGGGCGGTGGTCCTGCGTCCGGCGGCCAGCGCCTCGCGGGCCTTGCCCTCGATCCGTTCGGCCAGCGCGATCCACTCCCGCTCCCAGCCATCGTGATCGCCCTCGGCGATCTCGCGGCAGGTGCGCGCGATGTCGAACACATCGCCGCCGCCCTGCTGGGCCTCGGCGACCAGGCGAAGGGTCTGGGAGCCGAACGGATGGCTCGGGAACAGGAAATCGAACACGGCGGGCCTCCCGGCGCGGTTTGCGGCGGATCTTAGCGCGCCGTCGGGTAGTGTCTCAGTTCGAAAAGCCCAAGCCGCAGCCGCAGCCTGTCGAACCGGGGCCGCGGTGGATGCGTCGGTTCACGAGGCTGACCGCACGAGGCCGACCGACGGCTTCTCCAGGAAGACCGGGAACCATCTGCACATGCTCTCGCTCTAACTTCACGCACGACGACTTCGTACGCATCCACGAGACGCTGAAAGGCGCCCCGGCGATGGCGGCGGGCGTATCGGACACGCTGCGGGGCATGGGATGGATCACCGGGGAATGGATCACCGGCTCGATCGGCGCGCAGGCGGCGAAGCCGAGGCGATCCGATTCAAACCGGGACACTACACCGAATTGCGCCGTCTGTCGCCAACAGGCGTTATGTCCGGCGCCATGCGGTATTCGCCCTCCGACCGTGCGCGCCGCGCGTCCACGCAATCCCTGGAACCGCACCGGATTCGCCGGGTCGGTTTGCCGGCACACACCCAACGCGGCCGCCGTCGCTCTCCGCAGAGCGACGGCGGCCGTGCGTCATGATGTCGGAGAGACGGGTCTACGATCCCACTGAGCCCTCGTTGCTGTTGTAGTAACTAACGGTCTCGGTCGTACTGGGACCGGAGCCGCCTTCCGTCCCTGTCATGCCGTCCCATTCGCGGATGATCGGCCGGGTCCAGCGCGTCAGCGCCTCATTCTGGGGGGGGGGGTACTAAGGGCGTCCCGATGGTTGGTCATGTCTTCTCTCCCGGAGTTCAAGAGTTGGGCTCTGTCGCGCCGTCAACCGCCTGTGAGCGATTCGCCTTCGACACACGCCGATCGTATCGACCAGCGGCCTGCCGGTCAACGTGAAAATTGCGGGGAGCGTCTCAAGTTTGAAAAACCCCAGCCGCAGCCCCAGCCCGTCGAACCGGGGCCACGGTGGATGCGTCGGTTCACGAGGCTGACCGCACGAGGCTGACCGACGGTTTCTCCAGGAAGACCGGGAACCATCTGCACATGCTCTCGCTCTACTCTTCACGCACGACGACTTCGTGCGCATCCACGAGACGCTGCAAGGCGCCCCGGCGATAGCGGCGGGCGTATCGGACACGCTGCGGGACATGGGATGGATCACCGGGGAACGGATCCTCTGCTCGATCGACGCGCAGGCGACGAAGCCGAGGCGATTCGATCCAAACCGGGACACTACCCGGCCGACGCCGGGCTTGCGCGCCGCCTCCGCCACGCTGAGGCCCAGGGGTTCGAGGCAATCGTGACGGACGGACGGGCCGGGATGGGGCGGGCTCTTCACTGGCATGTCGCGATTCTCCCGATGACGGTCGGCCAGGCCCGCATCCTCGACGTCCCGCCCCTCGAAACGGAAGACGGAAGACGGGTTCGACATCGCCGCCGCGAATCAGATCCCGCGGCCGCGGAGCTTGTCCCTGAGCGCCCGGATGTGGGTGTCGGCGCCGGCCATGTTGGGGTGGATTTCGAGCGCGCGGTCGAAGGCGGCCAGCGCCTCTTCCTCCTCATCGAGCGCGAGATGGACGAGGCCGAGCCCCGACAGCGCCCCGAAATGGCGCGGCTCGAGCGCCAGGGTCCTGGCGATGTCGGATCTGGACTCGGCGAAGCGGCCGATCAGATAGTGGATCGTCGCCCGCTTGTTCCAGCCTTCGGCGAAGCCGGGCGCGTTCCGGGTGATTTCATCGAATGCGGCCAAAGCGCGGCGGAAATCGCGCCGCGCCATCGCATGCAGGCCCGCGGCCATCATGCGGTCGATCTCCTGGTTGCCGGAGACATGCCAGATCGACCAGATCGCCTGCTCGACCTCGGCGGCGGCCTCGGCCGAGGGCGCCGCCTCGAGCCGGTCGAACAGCGCGGGCAGGCGCGGGTCGTTCTGGGCGCCGAGGCCGATGGTCGCAAAGCTCAGCGTGGCCGCGGTCGCCAACCATGCGACGACGCGTTTCACCGGATCATCCTCGTCCATCGCCGATCTCCGCCATTCGGGCCGGACGCGGCCCGCCATCCGCCCAGTCGAGCAGCGCCACGGTATGGACCACCGGCCGCGCGGTCGCACTGGCGATCTGCGCGATACAGCCGATATTGCCCGCCGCGATCACGTCGGGCGCCAGCGCCTCGAGATGGCCCGCCTTGCGGGCGAGCAGCGCATCGGCCAGCGCCGGTTGCAGGATGTTGTAGGTCCCGGCCGAGCCGCAGCACAAATGGCTTTCGGCGGGAATTTCGACCTCGAAGCCGGCCCGGCGCAACAGATCCACCGGCGCGGCGTGGATTTTCTGGCCGTGCTGCAGCGCGCAGGCGGAGTGGTAGGCGACCCTGACGCCAGGCCCGGCCGCACCCGGCGGGAGGTCGAGGCGCAGCAGAAACTCGCTGATGTCGCAGGCGAGGCCGGAGAGCCGCGCGGCCGTCCCGGCGAGCGCGGGATCGTCGCGGAGCAAATGGCCGTAATCCTTGACCATTACCCCGCAGCCCGAGGCGTTGACGACCACGGCGTCGAGCCCGGCGCCGTCGATCTCGGCCTTCCAGGCCGCCACATTCGCACGCATTGCGGTGAGCGCGCCTTCGTGCTCGCCCAGATGGTGGGCGACCGCGCCGCAACAGCCGGCCCCGCGGGCCAGCACGACCTCGCAGCCATTGCGGGTCAAAAGCCGGATGGTCGCGGCGTTGATTCCGGGGTCCATCACCTGCTGGACGCAGCCGGCGAGCAGCGCCACGCGAAAGCGCCGCGCGCCCGCGGCCATATGGATCTCCCCGCCCGCCTTTACCGGAACGCCGGGGGTTCCCGGCGGCGCCAGCCGGGCCATTCGGCCCAGCGCGCCCGGCATCAGGCGCGCCAGCTTCCCGGCGAGCCTGGCGAGCCCCAGCGCCGCCCGGAACCGGCGCGGCGAGGGCAGGATCGCCGCCAGCGCGCGGCGCAGCGCGCGCTCGGCGACTGGCCGCCGGAAGGTCTCCTCGATGCGCCGCCGGGCGAAATCGACCAGATGCATGTAATGGACGCCCGAGGGACACGTCGTCATGCAGGACAGGCACGACAGGCAGCGATCGATGTGGCCGACGACCTTCGGCGCCGGGGGCCGGCCGGTCTCCAGCATGTCCTTCATCAGGTATATGCGCCCGCGCGGGCTGTCGAGCTCGTCGCCCAGCAGCACATAGGTCGGGCATGTCGCCTGGCAGAACCCGCAATGGACGCACGACCTCAGGATCGAGTCCGCAACGGCGGTGTCGGAATCGGCGAGCTGCGCGGCGGTGAACAGGGTCTGCATCGCGCCGCTCAGACCCCGTCGACCATGCGGCCCGGGTTCAGGATCGCCTGCGGGTCGAAGGCTTTCTTGATACGGGCGCTGAGCGCGGCGCGGCCGACGGGCTGGGGGTGGAAGACCGGCGTCGTGCGGCGCAGCGCCGCGGGCGCGCGGATCAGGCTGGCATGTCCGCCGGTGCGTTCGACCGCCGCGCGGATCGCCGGCGCACCGGCCGCCGCGCAGTCGCCGTCGAGCGCGAGCCACACGAGACCCCCGCCCCAGTCGTAGAACGGCTCGGCGGGCAGGCGCGCGCGGATCGCCGCGACCGTCGCCGCGCCCTCGGTCGGCGCAACCGACAGCCGCCAGACCAGCCGGTCCGCGGGCGCGGCGAAGAAGGCGACCCCGCCGATTTCACGCCACAGGGCCGCCGAATTGCGGCCATGCAGTTCATCGACCTCGTGCGCGGGCTCGAACAGCGCCCGCACGGCCTCGCAACGGACGAGCACCGACCGCTCGGGCCCTTCGAGCCTGAGCGCGGTGACCGGCCCGCCCAGCCCGCTCACCCGGCCGACCGAGGACGCGGCGGCGATCGAGGCGGGCAGGTGCGCGGCCGCCGAGACGTCGTGCGGCCCCCCCAGCGCGCGGCCCATCGCCGCGATTCCGGCCGCATCGTCGAGCCCGGCGATCAGGACGGTGCGCAGCTTCTCGGGCGCCGGCAGCACCTTGACGGTGATCTCGGTCATCGCCGCAAGCGTGCCGTAGGAGCCGGCCATCAGCTTGGGCAGGTCGTAGCCGGTGACGTTCTTGACCACCCGCCCGCCGGACTTGAACGCCTCGCCGCGGCCGCTGACCGCCTCGACCCCCAGGAAATGGTCCCGTGCGGCCCCGGCCTTGGGCCGGCGCGGTCCCGACAGGTTGGTCGCGAGCACCCCGCCCAGAGTCGCGCCGTCGGCCGCGCCGCCGAGCAGCGGACCCAGGTCGGGCGGCTCGAAGGCCAGGCACTGGCCGTGCCGGGCAAGCCGGTCGGCGATCTCCCGCAATCCCGTCCCGGGCCCCGCCGTCAGCACCAGCTCCTCGGGCTCGTAGAGCGAGATGCCGGACAGCCCCGCCAGGTCGAGCGCGATTTCGCCGCCGCCGGGTCGGCCGATGCCGCGCTTGGTGCCGCCGGAGACCACTTCGAGCGGCCGGCCCGCCGACAGCGCCCAGGCGACCGCCTCGCGAACCTCGTCCCCGGTGGTCGGCCGCAGCGCCTCCATGACACCGGCTCAGAACCGCGGGATGTCGGGAAAGCGCGCGCCCCCCCGGTGGACATGGACCCGGCCGAGCTCCGCGCAGCGGTGCAGCACGGGGAAGACCTTGCCCGGGTTGAGCAGCTGCGCCGGATCGAAGGCGCATTTCAGGCGCTGCTGCTGCTTGAGATCGTCCTCGGAGAACATCGCGCCCATCAGGTCGCGCTTTTCCACGCCGACGCCGTGTTCGCCGGTCAGCACCCCGCCGACCTCTACGCAGAGCTTCAGGATCGCCTCGCCGAACCGCTCGGCCTTCTCCATCTCGCCCGGACGGTTCGCGTCATAGAGGATGAGGGGATGGAGGTTGCCGTCCCCGGCATGGAAGACGTTGGCGACCCGCAGGCCGAAACTCTCCGACATCCCGGCCATCCGCTCCAGGACCTGCGGCAGGCGGTGGCGCGGGATCGTGCCGTCCATGCAGTAATAGTCCGGGGAGATCCGCCCGACCGCGGGGAAGGCCGATTTGCGGCCGGCCCAGAACCGGACGCGCTCGTCCTCGTTCTCGCTGACCCGGATCGAGGTTGCGCCATGCGCCTGCGCGAGCGCCCGCACGCGCCGGACGAGGTGATCGACCTCGACCTCCGGTCCGTCGAGCTCGACGATCAGGAGCGCCGCGGCCTCGCGCGGATAGCCGGCGGCGATGAAATCTTCCGCCGCGTTGATCGCCGGGCCGTCCATCATCTCCATGCCGCCGGGGACGATACCGGCGCCGATCACCGCGGCGACGCAGTCGCCGGCCGCCGCGCTGGCGGGAAAACCGATCAGGAGCGCGCGGGCGGACGGCGCCTTGGGCAGGATGCGCACCGTGACCTCGGTGATCACGCCCAGCAGGCCTTCCGATCCGGTCACCACCCCCAGGAGGTCGTAGCCGTCGGAGTCCAGGTGCCGGCCGCCGATGCGGATGACCTCGCCGTCCATCAGCACCAGCTCGACGCCGAGCACGTTGTTGGTGGTCAGCCCGTATTTGAGGCAATGCACGCCGCCGGCGTTCTCGGCCACGTTTCCGCCGATCGAGCAGGCGATCTGGCTCGAAGGGTCGGGCGCGTAGTAGAACCCCGCGCCGTCGACCGCCCGGCTGATCGCGAGGTTGGTCACGCCGGGCTGCGCCACCGCGCAGCGGTTGGCGTAGTCGATCTCCAGCACCCGGTTGAACCTGCCCAGCCCGAGCAGCACCCCGTCGGCCAACGGCAGCGCGCCGCCCGACAGCGACGTGCCCGAGCCGCGCGGCACGACCTTGACGCCCTCGGCGTGGCAGTAGCGGAGGATCCCGGCGACCTGATCGACGGTCTCCGGCAGGACGGCCACCATCGGCGGCTGGCGATAGGCGGTCAGGCCGTCGCTCTCGTAGGCGCGCAGCGAAGGCCCGTCCTCGATGACGGCCTCGCCCGGGACGATCGCGCGCAGCGCGCGCACGATCTCGCCGCGGCGAGCGATCACCCCGGCATCGGGTTCTGGCATCTTCATTGCGGCTTGCCCTGGCCCGGTCTCACCGGGCCGATGCTAAGACGGATCGCCGCGCGCCGCCACAGCCTCGGGACGGACGGTTTCGGGACGGGCGCCGGATCAGCCCTGGCGGGCCTTGAAGCGCGGGTTCTTCTTGCTGATCACATAGACCCGGCCCCGGCGACGGACGACACGGCACGCACGGTCGCGCTTCTTGGCCGATTTGAGCGAGTTGATGACTTTCATGGCGATTCTTCCAGGCTCGGCCGGTCTTCCCCCAGCCGGTCTTTCCTCAGCCGGTCTCCCCAAGTCCTCGGGGCGGGCGCACGCTAATCGCCCACCGGCCCCGTGTCAACGCGGACGCCGGACCCTCACGGCTTGGCCGCGACGATCCGGCTGAGCTTCGGGTCTCCCGCACATGACGATCGACATCGGCCTTCCCACCGGGCGTATGGACGCTTCCGAAACGAGGATCTAACGTTCCGCATCGCGCTTCGGCCTCATTTGCCCGTCCGGCGGGCGCGGGGCCGGGTCATCCGGAGGTTTCATCGTCTGGGGGTTTCATGCAGCTCTACACGTTCTTCCGGTCATCGGCGGCCTTCCGCATGCGCATCGCGCTGAACTACAAGGGGCTCGCCTACGACCCGGTCGCCGTCAGCCTGCCCAGGATGGAGCATCGCGACCCCGGGTTCGCCGCGGTCAACCCCCAGCGGCTGGTGCCGGCGCTGGTCGACGGACCGGTCACGCTGATCCAGTCCGTGGCGATGATGGAATATCTCGAGGAGACCCATCCTGGGGGTTTCGAGCCGCCGCTGCTTCCCAGCGACCCGGCCGAGCGGGCCTATGTCCGGGCGCTGACCCAACTGATCGCCTGCGACATCCACCCGCTGAACAATGTTCGGGTCCTGATCTACCTGAAGGATCGGCTGGGACACGACGAGCAGACCCGCAGCCGGTGGTACGCCCACTGGATCGCCGAGGGTTTCGTCGCCCTGGAGGGGCTGCTGCAGAGCCAGGGCAGGGCCGGCCGTTTCTGCCACGGCGATCGGGTCAGCATGGCCGATGTCTGCCTGGTTCCCCAGGTCTTCAACGCCCTCCGGTTCAAGTGCCCGACCGATCCCTACCCGACGGTGATGCGCGTCTTCGAGTCCTGTCAGGCGCTGGAACCGTTCGCCCGGGCCGCGCCCGATCGCCAACCCGACGCCACTTAGCCGACCCGCCGCCATTTGGAATGCCTGTGGAATGCCCGCCATCGACAGGGAAGGGCTATCGGACGGGCGCGGCGCCGCGGCGCCGCGATCCTCGACGGAGACATCGGCGCCCTCGGGGACTTTCTTCGGCCCAACGCCGATCCGGATCGGCGTTGGGAAAGAAGGGCTGCTCCCCGGCGGGCCTGTAGGCCGAGATCGCCGCCTGGCCTTGCGGGCCGGTCAGCCAGCCGATCAGGGCGCCCGCGGCCTCGGCCCGGACATGAGGGTGGCGCGCCGGGTCGACGGCGATGATGCTGTACTGGTTGAACAGCGCCGGCGAGGCGGGCAGCAGGACCGCAAGCCCCGCGCGGTTGGCGAAGCTGAGCCAGGTCGCCTCGTCGGTCAGCGCGTAGGCGTCCAATGCGGCCGCCATGTTGAGCGCCGCCCCCATGCCGGCGCCCACTTCGCGATACCAGCCGCCTGCGGCCGCGGCGGGATCGGTTCCCGAGGCGCGCCACAGGCGGCGCTCCGTCTTGTGGGTGCCGCTGTCGTCGCCGCGCGACACGAATATCTGCCGGGCGCGCGCGATGGCCGCGAGCGCGGCGGGGGCGTCGCCCGCGCGCCGCACGCCCGCCGGATCGGCGCCCGGCCCGATGAAAATGAAATGGTTGTACATCACCGGCCGGCGGTCGCGCCCGAACCCGGCGGCGACGAACGCGCGCTCGGCCGGCGGGTCATGCACCAGGAGGGCGTCGGCGTCGCCCTGGCGGGCGATCCGCATCGCCTGGCCGGTGCCCACGGCGATCACCTGCACGTCGAGCGACAGCGCCGTTCTGATCTTCGGCAGCAGCCAGCCGTAGAGGCCCGAGTTCCGCACCGAGGTGGTCGAGGCGAGCGTGAGCGCGTCGAGACCGGCATGCGCCTGCGGCGCCGCGACGCCCAGCGCCAACGCCAACGCGGCGACGATCCGAAGCGCGCCTACCAAAACAGATCGCCGGCGAGAAAGGCCCGCGCCGCCTCGCTTCGCGGCTCGGCGAAGAACCCGGCGGCCGGGCTGTGCTCCAGCACCCGGCCGCGGTGCATGAACAGCACATCGTCGGCCATGCGCCGCGCCTGGCCGAGGTCGTGGGTGGTCATGACGATCTTGGCGCCCGAGCGGTGGATGTCATCGATCAGGGCCTCGATGCTGAGCGTGACCGAGGGATCGAGGCTGGCGGTCGGCTCGTCGAGGAACAGCACGTCGGGCTTCATCGCCCAGGCGCGGGCAAGGGCCAGGCGCTGCTGCTCGCCGAAGGACAGCACCCGCGCCGGCTGGTGCGCGTGACGCCGCAGACGGGTCCTGGCCAAGGCCTCCTCGGCCAGGGCGCGGCGCTCGCCGCGACCGATACCACGGACCTTGAGCGCGTACTCGACATTGGCCGCCACCGTCCGGCGCAGCATCACCGGGCGCTGGAAGACCATCGCCTGGCGCTCCCGCGGGTCGAGCCCGTTCGCGCCCGTCCATTCGATGTCGCCCTGGCTCGGCGCGATCAGGCCGTGGCAGAGCCGAAGAAGCAGGCTCTTGCCCGCCCCGTTGGCGCCCAGGATCACCGTGCGCGAGCCGTGCGCGAGCGAGAAGGAGACCCCCTTGATCAGCCGGTCGCCGCCGCTGTCGAAACCGAGGTCACGAACCGTCAGCGGAAGGATTCCGCCATACCCGGCCTCAGCCATGCCGGGTCTCAACCATGCCGGGTCTCATCGGTGACGCTGCGCCGCATCTTCTTCGTCGGGCCCGGCCCCATGTTTGCAACCGCGCCGCCCCTGCTACGGTTTCGGCGCCGGCCGGCGCGCTTCCGCGCATCGCGGCGTTCACTTCTCCGGCGGCAGGATCTCCACGGTGCAGACCTCCGCTATGAGATGGCCGCGGCCGATATCGGCCAAATGCGCGCGCTTCTGATCGGCGGTCAGAGTCGCCCCGACGCCTCGGGTCATCGCCAGCACCAGCGATCGGTCGGCCATGTCGAGCCAGTAGCCGCGCCGCACGAGCTTGCCGTCGGCATCGCGGGCGAAGGGATTTTCGGCGTTGGCGCCGAGATCCGGAAGATAGAAATCCGCCATCTCGTCTCTCCTCTGTTCGCGGCCCATCCTACAGGGTTTGCGCCACGCGGTGGGCGCGACGAATGCCGTCATCGCCGCCGAGAGCCCCGCCACGCCGCCGTCGCGGCGCGCCGGGACGGGCGACGCCTGTCCCGGCGGAGCGCGCCCGGGCGCAAGCCCTGATGGATCGGGCGGTTCAGCGTCTCCCGCGCGCGCCGCAGCCCGCAGCGGGAGGACGCCGCGCTGCGGCCCCGGCCGCGCCGTCCCCTCATCGCGGCCGCGCCTTACCGCGAGGCGCCTCTGATCTCCTCGAGAATGGGCAGCAGGTGGTCCCTGAACCGCTCCGGGTTCTCCGCCATCGGGAAATGCCCGAGCGCGGGCATGATCTGCAACCGGGCCCCCGGGATGGCGCTCGCGGTGCGCGCCGAGTCCTCGGGCGTGCAGGAAAAGTCGTACTCGCCGGTCAGCAGGAAGAGCGGGCAGCGCCCGGCGTCGATCAGCCGGGTGCGGTCGCGGTAGTCGGAATCCTCGCGGTAGAAATGGAGATCGCCTCTGAAGACGCCGGGGCCGGACTGGAGATAGGCCCACAGCGTCTCCCAGCGGTAGAGATCCGGCGATTGCGGCGCGACGAGACCGGAGATCATCGCCGCGCAGATCTCGCCGCCATGGACATCGGGCCGGTGCAGCCAGGCAGTGTCGTACCACGGCGTCTGGTGGTCGGCGCACTCGATGCCGATCAGCGCGCGGAACCGGTCGGGATGGTGGGCGGCGATGTTGAGCACGATGCGTCCGCCCATGGAGCAGCCCATCAGCACCGGCCGGTCGAGCTCCAGCGCACCGGCGACCGCGAGGATCGCCTCGGTATAGGCTTCGGTCGTCAGGCGGTAGTCCTCGATCTCGTAGCCCGGCGGCGGAAACGACTTGCCGTGCCAGGGCAGGTCGAAGGCGATGACCCTGAAATGGCCGGTCACCTCGGGATCGACCATCAGATGGCGGTATTGCCGCGAATCCGCGCCGGCGGTGTGAAGGCAGAGCAGCGGAATGCCGTTGCCGGCCTCCTCGAAGAACATCCGGCACGGCCTGCCGCCCAGCTCCAGGCTCGCGTAGCGGCCGATTATCGGCTCGAACTCAACGGCCATCGCCGTCTCCGGTCTCGAACGCGCCGATTCCCGCCCGCCGCGGCGCCTCGATCAACTCCTTGATGTAGCGCAGATTGGCCATGAGCGGCTGGAGGTCTCCGTCGATCGCGGCGGCGCCGAACCGGGTCATCGCCAACAGGTCGTGATAGCCGGGCTCGGGCGCCGGTTGCCAGAATCGACGCCAGGCCTCGGCCTCGGCCCGGATCGCGAACCGCCAGGGTCTCATCAGGGCCGGGCCGCGCACGGTCCCGACGATCGCCCCCTCGCGGAGCGTCAGCAGCACCGGCAGTCCCGGACAGCCGACCTGGAAGTCGCAGCTCAGATACCGCCCCCGGCGGACCAGGCTCGCATCGGCGTTGATCAATCCCGGCAGGCGTTCGAACACGTCGGCGACATCGTACTCGGTCATCGCGACTCCATCCCCATCCTCGCGCCGATTCTACTATCATCGACGGCGGTGAGGCGATTCGTCGGGGAACCATGAAGATCGCCGTGATGGGAACCGGTGGCGTCGGCGGCTATTTCGGCGGCCATCTCGCCCGCGCGCACGATGTGGCGTTCATCGCGCGCGGAGCGCATCTTGCGGCGATGCGCGCGCGCGGGCTCCGGATCGTCGGCGGGCGGGGCGATATCGTGCTGCCGGCGGTCGCCGCCACCGAGGATCCCGCCGCCATCGGCCCGGTCGACATCGTGCTGTTCTGCGTCAAGCTTTACGATACCGGGACGGCCGCCGAAGCGATCCGGCCGATGATGGGTCCGCAAACCCGTGTGCTTTCCCTGCAAAACGGGATCGACGGGCCGGAGAGGCTCGCCGCGCGGTTCGGCGGGGACCGGGTGCTCGCCGGGGCGGCCTATGTCGCGGCGACCATCGTCGGGCCGGGCGTGATCCGCTACACCTCGGAAATGTCCAGCATCGAATTCGGTCCGATGCAGGGCGAGCCGGATTCCTTTTCGCAGTCTTTCGCCGCGCAGTGCCGGGACGCCGGTTTCGGGGCCGACGCCTCGTCCGGGATCGCCGCGATCCTGTGGAAGAAGATGATGCTGCTGTCGGCCAACGCGGGTCTGTCCGGCGCATCGCGCGCGCCGCCGCGGGCGATCTACGACGACCCGGTCTCGCGCGCGGTCGCGCTGGCGGCGATGGCCGAGGTCCGCGCCGTCGCCGCGGCGCGAGGGGTCGAGATCGAGCCCGGCGCGGAAGAATCGCTCGCCGCGCTCTGCGACCGCTATCCGATGGACCTCCATCCGTCGATGTACAATGACCTGATCGGCGGGCGCCGGCTGGAGCTCGACGGTCTGGCCGGAGCGATCGTCCGGCTCGGCGCCGGGCTCGGCGTGCCGACCCCGGTCAACCGCACCCTCTATGCCGCCCTCAAGCCCTACAAGGACGGCCGCTCCTGAGACGCGATCGCGACGCACTCGATCTCGATGTCGAAGGGCGACGGCCAGGAGCCGACCGTCACGAACGTGCGCGCCGGCGGGGCGTCGCCGAAATACTCGCGATAGATCGCGTTGATTTGGCCGAAATAGGCGGAGTTCGCACAGAACACGGTCGTCTTGACGACCTTGTCCAGACCCGTGCCCGAGGCCTCGAGGACGATCTTGAGGTTTTCCAGGACCTTGCGGGTCTGGGCCTCGATGTCGCCCTTGATCATCGCGCCGGAGTCATAGTCCTTGGGCGGCATGCCGGAGACGAACACGAAGTCGCCCGCGCGCACGGCCGCCGACAGCGGCGGGTCGTTGGGGCCGGTCTTGTCGCTGACGCCGGGGACATGCACGATTTCCTTTTCCATGATTCTCTCCTTTGGAGTGTCGGTTGGAGTTGCGGCGCTCGCGGACCGGCCGGGCTTTTCGAGCATCGCCCGCCAGCCCGCCTCGGTCAGGATCTCCACGCCGAGCTCTTCGGCCTTGCGGGCCTTGGAGCCGGCATCGGCGCCGATCACGACGAAATCGGTCTTCCTGGAGACCGAACCCGCGACCTTGGCGCCCAGCGCCTCGGCACGCGCCTTCGCCTCGGCCCGGGTCATGATCTCCAGCGTTCCGGTGAACGCCACCGTTTTGCCGGCGAGCGCGCTTTCCGCGCCGGGCCGCGCGATCGCGGTCAGCGTCAGCTCGGCGTCGAGCTCCTCGATCACCTTCAGATTATGGGGCTCGGCGAAGAAGTCGGTCAAGTTGGCCGCGACCGAGGGGCCGATGCCGTCGATCGCCACCAGATCGGCATAGTCCTCGCCGTCGCGGTCGGCCGCGGCGGTCATCGCCGCCCGCCAGGCCGGGAGGGCGCCGTACTCGCGGGCGATCAGCCGCGCGGTCGCCTGGCCGACATGGCGGATGCCGAGCGCGAAGATCAGCCGATCCAGCCCGATGCTCCGCCTGTCCTCGATCGCCCGGAACAGGTTCTCGACCGACTTCTCGCCCCAGCCGTCGCGGCCGCCGATCGGCGCCTCGCCGGTCTGCTCGCGACGGGCGAGGCGGAAGATGTCCGCCGGCGTCGCGATCACCCCCTCGCGCCAGAAGGTCTCGATATGCTTGCCGCCGAGGCCCTCGATGTCGAAGGCGTCGCGCGAGACGAAATGCTTCAGCCGCTCGACCGCCTGGGCCGGGCAGATCAGCCCGCCGGTACAGCGCCGCACCGCCTCGCCGTCCTCGCGCACCGCCCGGCTGCCGCATTTCGGGCAATGCTCGGGGAAGACGAAGGATTCCGAGCCCTTCGGGCGCTTGTCTTTGACGACTTCGACGACCTGTGGGATCACATCGCCGGCGCGCTGGACGATGACCGTGTCGCCCTCGCGGATCTCCTTGCGGGCGATCTCGTCTTCGTTGTGGAGCGTCGCCCGGCTGACGACCACGCCGCCGACGGTGACCGGCGCGAGGTTGGCGACCGGCGTCAGCGCGCCGGTGCGGCCGACCTGGATCGCGATCGCTTCCAGGACCGTCTGCGCCCGCTCGGCCGGGAACTTGTGGGCGATCGCCCAGCGCGGCGCCCGGCTGACATTGCCCAGCCGGTTCTGCCAGTCGATCCGGTTGACCTTGCAGACCGTCCCGTCGATGTCGTAATCGAGCCCCGCGCGGGCCGCCTGGACCTCGTCGTGGAACGCCAACGCCGCGTCCACCCCGGCGCATAGCCGAGACAGCGGATTGACCGGAAACCCCCAGTCGGCGAGGCGTTCGAGCAGTCCCCACTGGGTCGGACCCACCGCATCGCTGTGCTCACCCACCGCGTAGGCGAACATCCCGAGCGGCCGCGAGGCGGTGATCGAGGCGTCGAGCTGGCGCAGCGATCCCGCGGCCGCGTTGCGCGGGTTGGCGAAGACCGGCTCGCCGGCCTGCTCGCGGGCCGCGTTGAGCGCCAGGAAGTCGGCCCGGCGAAGAAAGACCTCGCCGCGCACCTCGAGGACCGCGGGCGCCGTGCCCGACAGCCGGGCGGGCACATCGTCCACGGTGCGCAGATTGGCGCTGACGTTCTCGCCCACGGCGCCGTCGCCGCGGGTGGCGCCGAGCACGAACCTGCCGCGCTCATAGCGGAGCGATATCGACAACCCGTCGATCTTGGGCTCGGCGAGCATCTCGACGGTCTCGGTTTCGTTCAGGCCGAGGAACCGGCGAATCCTGGCGTTGAAATCGACGATGTCCTCGCGCCCGAACGCGTTGCCCAGCGACAGCATCGGCGCGGCGTGGGTGACCCTGGGGAAGCCGGAGCCCGGGGCGCCGCCGATCCTGTTGGACGGGCTGTCCGGCCGCGCGAGCTCGGGGAAAATCGCCTCCAGCGCGTCGTTGCGCCGGCGCAGCGCGTCGTATTCCGCATCGCTGATCCCGGGGGCGTTCTTTTCGTAGTAGAGGACATCGTGGCGGGCGATCTCGGTGGCCAGAAACGCGAGTTCCGCCGCCGCGTCTTCCCTCGTGCGCCCGGAAGGGTCACTTGTCCGCCTGGAAGGGTCCGTTGTGCGCCCGGAAGGGTCCTCGGGTCCGTTCACGACGGCCTTCCCGCGATCAGGCTTTCGGCGGCCGCCCGCGCCTCGTCGGTGATCCGGGCGCCGGCGAGCATCCGGGCGATCTCCTCGCGCCGGTCATCGGCGTCCAGCTCATCGATGACCGTCGTCGCCCCGCGTCCCGCAGGCCGGCGCGCCTCGCGCTTGTGGACCCGCCAGTGGGCGACGCCCAGCGCCGCGACCTGAGGCGAATGGGTGATCGCCAATACCTGGACCGTCTGGCCCAGCCGGCGGAGCCGCTCGCCCACTGCGGCCGAGGTGGCGCCGCCGATGCCGGAATCGACCTCGTCGAAGACCAGCGTCGGGACCGCCTCGGTGCGCGCCATGACGACCTTCAGCGCGAGCATGAACCGCGCAAGCTCGCCGCCCGAGGCGATATGCGACAGGCGGCCCGGCGCGGAACCGGCATTGGTCGCCGCGGTGAATTCGACCCGGTCGACGCCGTGCGGGCCCCAGCCGGATTCGGGCAGGGGCTCGACCGCGGTGACGAAGCGCGCCGCGCCCAGGCGCAGCGGCCGCAGCTCGCGCCGGACCGCCTCGTCCAGGCCGGCGGCGGCCTTGCTGCGATCGCCGCTGAGCGCCTGCGCGGCGGAGACGAAGGCGGCTTTCGCGTCGGATTCGGCCTTGGCGAGCGCGGCCAGCGCGCCGGCGTCGTCTTCGATCAGCGCGAGCCTGCCGGCAAGCTCCTCGCGTAGCCCGGGCAGGGCGTCGGGGTCGACGGCGTGCCTGCGCGCCAGCGCCCGCAACGCGAACAGTCGCTCCTCGGCCGCGTCCAGCCGCTCGGGCTCGGCGTCCATGTCATCGGCCGCGCGGGCGATGGCCGCGCGGGCTTCGGCGGCCTCGGCCGAGGCCCGGTCGAGCGCCTCCATGGCCGGATCGAGCGCCCCGCCGGCAAGCGCCGCCTGGCGGGCGAGCGCGCGATGGGCCATGCCCAGCCGGGCTTGTGCGCCCTCGCCCTCGTCGAGCGCCGCGATCGCCTCGTCGAGCGCCTCGCCGAGGCGCTCGGCGTGCCGCAGCCGGTGGCGAAGCGCGCCCAGCGCCGCCTCTTCGCCCGCCCGAGGCGCCAGCACATCGAGCTCCTCGAGCGCGCGCCGCAACCAGGCTTCCTCGCGCACCGCCCGGTCGGCCGCGTCCCTGGCCTCGCCCAGCGCGGTCCGGGCGTCGCGCCACGCCCGGTGGGCGTCCGCGGTCGCCGCACACGGCCGTGCGAGGTCCGCAAACGCGTCGAGCGCGGCGCGGTGGCCGGCGCTCTCGCTCAGGTCCTGGCTCGCGAACTGTCCGACGATGTCGACCAGCCTCTCGCCGATGCCGCGCAGGAACCGGGCCGCGACCGGCTGGTCGTGGACGAACGCGCGGGAGCGGCCGTCGGCGCCGACGGTCCGGCGCAGGATCAGCGGCTCGCCTTCGGCGGGCGCGTCCAGGCCGCGCTCGGCGATCCCGACGAGAACGGGATGGCCCGCCGGCAGGTCGAAGGCCGCCGAGACGCTGGCGGAGACCGGCTGCTCGCCGGCGCCGACCCGGCGCACCAGCCCCGCCTCGGCGCGTATGCCCAGCGCGAGCCCCAGCGCGTCGAGCAGGATCGACTTGCCGGCGCCGGTCTCGCCGGTCAGCACGCACAGCCCCGGCTTGAACGAAATATCCAGGCGCTCGATCAGGACGACATTCCGAACCGAGAGCGAGAGCAGCATGAGCCCTAGAACATCCAGTCGAAGGCGCGCGTGAGGAAGCCGCGGTCGTCCCGGACCCCTGCGCTCCGATCGTCGGCCAGCGCATAGCTGTCGCTGTACCACTCGCTGCCGGGATAGTTGTGGCCCAGGACCGCGGCAGATTTTTGCGCCTCTTCCGGCAGTCCCAGCGCGGTGTAGGCCTCGACCAGCCGGTGCAGCGCCTCGGGCGCGTGCGAGGTGGTCTGGAAATCGTCGACCACCTTGCGGAAGCGGTTGATGGCCGCCAAGTAGTGCCCGCGCTTGAGGTAGAACCGGCCGACTTCCATGTTCTTGCCCGCGAGGTGGTCGCGGGCAAGGTCGATCTTGAGCCTGGCGTCGCGGGCGAACGCCGATTCGGGAAAGCGCCGGGTGACCTCCTGCAGAGCGATGAACGCCTTCTGCGTGTTGATCTGGTCGCGCGAGACGTCGGAGATCCGCTCGTAGTGGCAAAGCGCGCGCAGGTAGTACGCATAAGCGATGTCGCGGTTGCCGGGATGAAGCCGGATGAACCGGCCGATCGCGATCAGCGCCTCGTCGTAGAGCTTCGCCTGATAGTTGGCAAAGGCCGCCATGAGCTGGGCCTTGGCCGACCAGACCGAGTAGGGATGCTGGCGCTCGACATCGTCGAACAGCTTCGCCGCGGCCTCGTAATCCTCGTTCTCCAGCGCGTCGACCGCCTGGTTGTAGATCTCGTGGACCTGACGTTCGACGTAGCGCTCGGCGTCTTCCGAGTCGTTCGAACTGCAAGCCGCGAGCAGCAGGCCGCAGAGGATCGAAACGAGGAGCAAAACACAGAGGCCGGACGAGCGGGCCGACATGCTCGACGATGACGCCATTCGGATCTCGATTTCCCGTGCGCCCGGCGCGCGGGCGCGACGCCGAGTATATCATGGCTCGGGATGGATCTTAAGCGTCCGCGCCGGCCCACCCCGGTCGGGCCGCGGGCCGTATGCGGGGCGAAGGCCGGTGGGTCGGGCGCCGCCGGAATACCGGCCGGGGCCTCGCGGCCGCGCCCGAAGCGGATGTGGCCGTGGCGCGGAATACGAGCCATGCCGAACGGCGTCCCGGCGTTGGAACGGCACGTTGGAACGGCCCTGGCGCGACGACGACTGGCGCCGGCGGGCCAGCAAGGACGGGCTCTGCATGAAGACAACTCGGAGACGAAGGGAGAACGCCGCCCGTCCGATGTCGCGCATCGTTCCCCCCGACATCGTTCCCCCCGACATCCATGTATCGTCGTAGCGTTCGAGCCGTTTCACGCTACCGCAGGAATCACCGGCG
Source organism: Alphaproteobacteria bacterium (assembly GCA_965202905.1). Classification (GTDB taxonomy): domain Bacteria; phylum Pseudomonadota; class Alphaproteobacteria; order MPNO01; family MPNO01; genus CAYFYS01. Next base: position 3,673,842 of record OZ241868.1, read on the forward strand.
CAACCCTTTGCAGACCCTCCGAATCGCCAGAATCGAGAATCGCTGATCTGCGCCCTCGCAACCCGCCAGCCGATCGCCTATCCTGCAAACGCGGCCCCTTTCCCTGACAGAGCCTGCCATGTCCACCGTCTGCGATCCGCTCTCCTTTCTGTCCGACCTGCTCGACGCGGCCAGGCGCGGCGGCGCGGATGCCGCCGATGCGGTGTTCTTCGAGGCCGCCGCGGTCTCGGTCGCCCAGCGGCTGGGGAAATCGGAGAAGCTGGAGCGCGCCGAGAGCCGCGATCTCGGCCTGCGGGTCCTGATCGGCAAGCGGCAGGCGATGGCCTCGACGACCGACTTCGCCGGGCCCGCGCTCGACGAGCTGGTCGAGCGTGCGGTTGCGATGGCCCGCGCGGCGCCGGAGGACCCCTATTGCGGCATCGCCGAGGCCGCCGCGCTGGTCGGACGGACCCCCGATCTCGACATCTGCGACGACGACGAGCCGGGCGCCGGGACGCTGGTCTCCCGCGCGCAGGAGGCCGAGGACGCCGCGCGCGCGGTCGAGGGCGTGTCCAACTCCGAAGGGGCGGAAGCCGCCTGGAGCCGGTCCACCATCGCGATTGCCGCCTCGAACGGCTTCGCGCGCTCGTATGCCGTCTCCTCGCAGAGCATCGCCGCCTCGGTGCTCGCGGGCGAGGGCGCCGACATGGAGCGCGATTACGACTTCGACACAGCGGTCTACGGCAGCGACCTCCGGGCGCCGGCCGAGATCGGCCGCAATGCCGGCGAGCGCGCGGTCAAGCGTCTGGGCGCCCGCAAGATGGAGACCGTCCAGGTCCCGGTGGTCTACGACCCGCGCGTCTCCGGCGGGCTGGTCCGGCACATGGCCGGCGCGGTCAACGGGGTTGCGGTCGCCCGCGGCACCTCGTTCCTGAAGGACAAGATGGGCGAAAGGATCTTCCCCGGCGGCATCCGGATCATCGACGACCCGCACAGGAAGCGCGGGCTGCGCTCGAAGGCCTTCGACGGTGAGGGCATCGCCAACGCAAGGCGGGCGATCATCGACGACGGGGTGCTGAAGACCTGGATCCTCGATCTGTCCTCGGCCCGCCAGCTCGGGCTGGAGACCACCGGGCACGCCGCGCGCGGAACCGCCTCGCCGCCTTCGCCGGCGGTGACCAACCTCTACATGGAGCCCGGACCGAAGAGCCCCGGGGAGCTGATCGGCGAGATCGACAACGGACTCTACGTCACCGAGCTGATCGGCATGGGGGTCAACGGGGTGACCGGCGACTACAGCCGCGGCGCGACCGGCTATTGGATCGAGAATGGCGAGATCGCCTTTCCGGTGAGCGAGATCACCGTGGCCGGGAACCTCTCCGACATGTTCGCCAACCTCGCGCCCGCCAGCGATCTGACATTCCGCTTCGGGATCGATGCGCCGACCGTGAGGGTCGACGGAATGACGGTCGCCGGAATCTGATCCGAGCCGGCCGCGGGCGGGGCGGGACGTCCGGTACGGCTTGCCGGCCGCCAAGGGGCGCATGGAGCGCATAAGCACATGGAGCGCATAAGGGGCGCATGAGGAGCGCATCCTGAACCGGGCGCCGGAAAAGATCGCACCGTTCCCCGACCGGCTGCCGGCCGGCCCGCTGCGCGAGCCGATCCGCGACGGCCTTCGCCGCGCCGATGCGATCGTGCTGATCGAGCCCGATAGCGCCGGCGTCGCCGCGGCGCTCGGGGACGAGTGTAGGGGGACGAAAGTCTTTGTGAATCCGGAAGATGCCGGGAAGATCCCGAAACCCGGGGGGTTGGGGGATTTTGGCGGGGTAGACGAAAGTCTTTGCGAATCCGGGCTTGGACGGGGCTTGAACCGGCCGTAAACGGGGATTTACGGGGCGTTTCAGGGGCGCTTAAACGGCGGTAGATCCGGGCGGTTTCGCGGGGTCGGATCGGCCATCAGAACAGTCGGAACAGGCCGGGCGAGGCGCTGCGGCCGTCGGCGGTGTACCACACATTCAAGCCGCCGCCTTCGACCGGCGCCGTCTGCGCCCGTGAGGAAGACGGGCAGGTCATCACGCCGCCGTCGAAGATGGCGGGCAGCGAGGAGCGCAGCGGCTCGTCGAGCACCGGCCAACAGGCGTTGCCGGGGACCGTCAGGAACCCGGCGGGGTCGTGGGCCGGATCGCGCAGGGTCCATGCGCCGCCGCTGCCGTCCACGGTGACCGGCTTCGCGGCGGTCGGGTTGGCGTTGAACCGGGATGCGCCGATTAGAGAGACGCCGGACACGGCGGGAATGCCCGACCCTGACCTGCCCCTGCCTGATGCAGGGAGGACGATTGCGGAACCTCCCCGGAAATGTCGAGAGAACGCCCCGGTTCAGGACATGTGAAACGGGAGGGCTCCGGCCGGCCGTTCGTCGGTCGAAAGACTTTCGGGAGTCCGTCCGCCGAGGGCCTTCAGGGCGCCTGTCCGGCATGGAACCCGTAGCGCCAAGCCTGATCGCCGCGCTATCCTACGACTCTACGTTATGAAAAGCAGTCTCGGAGTGCTCTGAATGTGGGCCGGCTTCCGTCCCCGTGACGCGGCCCAGTTCGCGGATCATCGGCCGGGTCCAGCGCGTCGACTCCGCGCCGCTGTCCTTCGCGAGGGGGGTGACAGCCTCGATGATCCTTTTCATGTCTCATTCTCCTCTCTTGGCTTCGGCCGGTCCGGCTACTATCGCGCGGCGCTCCAGACCAAAAGCCTCTCCAGGCCGAAGGACTCCAATGAGCGGTCTCCGGCCGCGTCAAGCCCCTATGTCGCTAACAAGCATTATGTCCGGCGTCGGCGCCATGCTACGCCGCTGGGAGGACCCGGTATGAGACGGACGGCGCCGGGGGGTTCTATGACCGCCGCCTCGGGCGCCCGGCGGGCGACACAGCCGCGCGTCCCCGCCGCCGGTCCCGGCCCGAATTTCCAGCCCGATTCCGGTTGGATTTTCGGCCCAAAATCCAGACCGTTCACCCAGACCGTTCGCAAAGATTTTGTCCCGCTGCAACGAGGCGCTTGGGAACGAGGTGATTCGCGCCCGCATCGTCCCGGCGCCGGGCGCCGAGGCGATCGCCGGCCAGCCGGTCGTCGCGTTCGCAGCCATCTCCGATCCGCCGCCGATCCGCCGCCGATCCGCAAAAGTCGTTCCGCACCCTGGCCGGGCCCGGCCGCCCGATCGTCGCCGCTCACGGCTTCGCCGACCGCCACCGCTTCACCGGGTCCGAGGTGACGAAGATCGTCGGGCAGGCCGCGGAAACCGGGGCGACGCCCGTTACCACCGCGAAGGACATGGCCCGGCTTTCGCCCGCCCTGCGCGCCCTGGTCGAGGTGCTCCACGTCATGATCGAGTGGGAGGAAGACGGCGCGATCGACGCGCTGGCAGGCGCCGTTTGAGCGCGGCTATCGCGGCATCGGCCCGGCGAGCAAGGCCGGATCGACGCGGGTGGCGAAGTGCTGGACGCGCCAGTCGAGATGGGGGCCGGTCGACCGCCCGGTCGAGCCGACCGCGCCGATGCGCGCGCCCTGATCGACCCGCTGGCCGACCGTCACATCGACCGCGCTCAGGTGCGAATAGACCGACGAGACGCCGTGGCCGTGATCGATCATGATCGTGCCGCCGTTGAAGAACAGGTCGGGCTCGGCCAGCGCGACGATTCCGGGCGCCGCGGCATGGACCGGCGCACCGGCGGGAGCGGCGATGTCGATCCCGAGATGCGGCCGGCGCGGCTTGCCGTTGAGGATGCGCTGGCTGCCGTAGACGCCCGAGACGACGCCCTTGGTCGGCCAGATGAAGCCCGATCGGAACAGGGTTTCCGGGGTGTCGCGGTAGCGCGCCGAATCGATCCGCCCGGCCTCGGCGCGGATGCGTTTCATGTCCTGCGCGTCCGGGCTGACCTTGCGCCGCGGCAGGCCGTCGATGCGCTGGACATCGTAGGTCCGCGTCTCGATCCGCAGCGTGCGCATCTCCTTGCGCCCGTCGGCATGCGTGACGACCAATCGGGCGCCCGACTTGGCGTCGCGGCCGATGCCGAAGACGAAGAATCCGTCGCGCGAGACCCGCAGGCTGCGCTTGCCGACCGTCACCTTGGCGTCGGGCGCGGTGCGTCCGGTGATCAGCCCGCCCTGGATCAGCCTGCCGTCGAGCTCGAGCGCCGCGGCCGGCGCGATTCCAACGGCCAGGACTTCAACGGCCAGGACTCCAACGGCCAGGACGAAAAGGCGAAGCACGCGGGTCACAACAGGCTTCCTTGCGAGCCGTCCGCGCCCGGCGGCTTCGGCTTGCGCCCGGGCCCGGCGCGGGCGGCGAGCCGGGCGCCCACGCGATCGTCGGCGAATTGGATAACGATTTCCTGACCGGGTGCGGTTTCGGCCGCACGGGCGATCGGGGTCCCGTCGATATCGCGGACCACCGCGTAGCCGCGTTCCAGCACCCGCCGGTAGGACAGGCTTTCGAGCAGGGCGACGGCCGCGGACAGCCGCCCGTCGAGCGTTCGCAACAGGCCGCCGACCGCGCGCGGCAGCCTCTGACCCGCATCGAGCCCGTTATGGGCCGTCTCGGCCGCGCGCAGCGTCACCTGCGCAGACGTCGCCAGCCGCGCGGAGACATCCGACAGCCGGTCGCCCGCCCGGGCGAGCCGGTCGCGCGGGTGGCGGATGGCGGCGACCGCGCGCGCGAGACGCTGGCCCAGGGATTCCAGTACCGCCCGGAGCGCGCGGTCGAGCCGGTCGCTGCGGTCGTCGAGGTCCTGCAAGGCCTGCTCCAGCAGACGGGCCGGGTCGGGCAGGCCGCGGCCGAGCCCCTCGATCCGGAGCGCGCGCTCGCGGATCTGCCGGTCGAGCGCCCTGACCGAGCGCCGCTCGCAATCGAGGATCCGGGCGGCGATTTCCGCGCGCACCGGCACCGCGATTTCGGCTGCGGCCGTCGGCGTCGGCGCGCGGCGGTCGGCGGCATGGTCGATCAGGGTCGTGTCGGTCTCGTGGCCGATGGCCGAGATCAGCGGGATGGGCGACGCGGCCGCCGCCCGGACCACGACCTCTTCGTTGAACGCCCAGAGATCCTCGAGGCTGCCGCCGCCGCGCGCCACGATCAGGATGTCCGGCCGCGGGATCGGCCCGTCGGGCGCGAGCCTGCCGAAGCCTTCGATTGCGGACGCCACCCGCTCGGCCGCGCCCTCGCCCTGGACCGGCGCCGGCCACAACAGCACCGGGCGCGGAAACCGGTCGGCCAGCCGGTGCAGGATGTCGCGAATCGCCGCCCCGGCAGGCGAGGTGATCACGCCGATCACCTCGGGCAGGAAGGGCAGGTCGCGCTTGCGCTCAGGATCGAACAAGCCTTCGGCCGCCAGTTTCCTGCGCCGGTTCTCCAAGAGCTTGAGCAGCGCGCCCTCGCCGGCGAGCTCGACGGCCTCGACGACGATCTGGTAGCGCGAACTGCGCGGGTAGGACGAGATCCGCCCGGTGCAGACGACTTCCATCCCCTCTTCCAGCCGTATTCCGAGGCTTCCGACGGTGCCGCGCCAGCACACCCCGTCGAGCGCGGCGGCCTCGTCCTTGAGGGTGAAGTAGAGGTGGCCCGAGCCGTGATATTTGGGCCGGCTGATCTCGCCGCGCACCCGGACGTGATCGAAGGCGCCTTCGAGCGTGCGCTTGACCGCCTGCGCGATCTCGCCGACCGCGTATTCCTGGATGTTGTGTTCGGCTATGGCCACGGCCGGGATGTCCGGGTTGAGGTCGGCCATTGTATGCTGGACCCGGGACGGGCGAAACGGCTGGAGAGGGTCGGATGCGGGTGCTGGTCGTGGGCGGCGGTGGGCGCGAGCACGCGCTGTGCTGGGCGATCGCCGCCTCGCCATTGACCGAGGCGCTTTTTTGCGCGCCGGGCAATGCCGGCATCGCCCGGATCGCGACGTGCCTGCCCGTCGCCGCCGAGGACATCGTCGGCCAGGTCCGGCTCGCCAAGGACCGGGCGATCGATCTCGTGGTGGTGGGCCCGGAGGCGCCGCTGGTCGCGGGGCTGGTCGACCGGCTGGCGGACGCCGGCGTCAAGGCCTTCGGGCCGAGCGCGGCGGCCGCCGCGCTCGAAGGCTCGAAGGCCTTCACCAAGGCGCTGTGCGCCGCCCACGACATTCCGACCGCCGCCTATGAGCGGTTCGCCGAAGCGGCGCCGGCCAAAGCCTGGCTGCGCGGCCGGGGCCTGCCGATCGTGGTCAAGGCCGACGGGCTCGCCGCCGGCAAGGGCGTGGTGATCGCCCGGTCCGTCGGCGAAGCGGAAGAGGCGATCGAGTCGATGCTCGCCGGCGGGCGGTTCGGGAAAGCCGGGCGGGAGATCGTCATCGAGGATTTCCTCGCCGGCGAGGAGGCGAGCTTTTTCGCCCTGGTCGACGGCAAGACCGCCCTGCCGCTGGCCGCCGCCCAGGACCACAAGCGCGCCGGGGACGGCGATACCGGGCCGAATACCGGCGGCATGGGCGCTTATTCGCCAGCGCCGCCGGTCACCGATGAGGTCGCCGAAAAGGTCATGGCCCGGATCATCTCGCCGACGGTCGCGGCGATGGCCGAGGCCGGAACGCCGTTCAAGGGCGTGCTCTATGCCGGGCTGATGATCGCCGACGGCGAGCCGAGCCTGCTCGAATACAATGTCCGCTTCGGCGATCCGGAATGCCAGGTGCTGATGGCGCGGCTCGCCTCGGACATCCTGCCCGCGCTGGTCGCCGCCGCCGACGGCGTGCTCGACTTCTTCGACCTGCGCTGGCTGGACGATGCGGCGCTCACGGTGGTGATGGCCGCGCAGGGCTATCCCGGCGCTTACGCCAGGGGCGGCGCAATCGGCGGGCTCGACCGGGCCGCCGCCGTCGAAGGCGTGACCGTCTTCCACGCCGGCACCGAGGAGGACGCCGAGGGCGCCGTGCGCGCGGCCGGCGGCCGGGTGCTGGGGCTTACCGCGACGGGGGCGGATTTCGCCGCCGCACGGGCGCGGGCCTATCGGGCGGTCGATGCGGTCGACTGGCCGGAGGGATTCTGTCGGCGCGACATCGGCGCGCGCGTGGCGTCATAGGAGGATAGAGACATGCGGCCAAACCCGATTCGCGTGCTGTGGGGCGAAGGCAAGTCCGTGCTCAACGGCTGGTGCGCGATTCCGAGCGCCTTTTCGGCGGAGATCATGGCGAGCCTCGGCTGGGATTCGATCACCGTCGACATGCAGCACGGGGTGATCGACTACCAGATCGCCGTCGCAATGTTACAGGCGATCTCGACGACCGACTCCGCGCCGATGGCGCGGGCGCCGTGGAACGACCCGGCCTTGGTGATGAAGATGCTCGACGCCGGCGCCTACGGCGTCATCTGCCCGCTGGTCAACACTGCCGGGGAGGCGCGGCGTTTCGCCGGCGCCTGCCGCTATCCGCCGCGCGGCTACCGCAGTTCGGGTCCGGTGCGGGCGAGCCTCTATGCCGGGGCCGACTACATGGACCACGCCGACGACACGGTGCTGACCTTCGCCATGATCGAGACCGTCCAGGCGCTGGAGAACCTCGATCGGATCCTGGCGGTGGACGAGATCGATGCGGTCTATATCGGCCCTTCGGATCTGTCGCTGTCGCTCGGCGGGCGCCCCGGGCTCGACCAGACCGAGCCCAGGGTGGTCGAAGCGATCGACACGATCCTGGTCGCCGCGAAACGGCGCGGCAAGCGCGCCGGCATTCAGACCAACGATCCGGCCTATGCCAGGAGGATGATCGCCCAGGGCTTCGATCTGGTCACCGTGATGAACGACAATCGGCTGCTGGCCGCCGCCGGCAGCCGGATCGTCGCCGAGATGCGCGAGGACGAGGCGATCGCCGCCGGGCCGCCGGGCGGCGCCCGCTGGTGATCGTCCCGGCGATCGTCCCGGCGGCCCGGCGGCGATCGCCTCGGACAACCGGGTTGCGCTCCGAACGGTTTCGGGCCACGCTCGGGCCAGCCGTGGACCTTTCCGCGCGTGCGCCGCCGAGCGCCGGTCGGGGAGAGCCCATTCCAACCAGTGGAGCGGCGTCGAAGCGCCGTCCAGCCCACGGACGAGCCCCTTCGGGCGCCGTCGGGAGAGGAACCGGGAGAACGTAACGATGCGAATGAACCGTCACATCCGGCGCTCGCTTTGGACGATCGGCGCCATCGCCGCGGCCGTCGGATCCGCCCAGACCGCGGCTGTGGCCGCCGAACTCAAGCTTGCCCATTTCATGTCGCCGAGGCATCCGATGGACCGCTTCATCATGCGACCCTGGTCGGAGGAAATCGCAAAGCTGTCCAAGGGAACGCTGACGGTCAGGATCTACCCCGGCGGCGCGCTCGGAAAGGGGCCGGTGGCCCAGTTCAAGCGCGCGGTCGACGGAGTCGCCGACATCTCCTTCGGCCTGCCGGGCTTCACCTCGAAGCTCTTTCCGCGGACCGGGGTCGTCGAGCTTCCCGGCATCGCGGGCACCGCCGAGGAGGCCGCGCACAAGCTGTGGAACGCCATGGGCGATCTCGCCCCCGAATGGCGGCGCGTCAAGGTGCTGGCGCTGTGGACCAACGAACGCCAGGTGCTGATGACCCGCGACAAGCCGATCCGCCGGATCGCCGACATGAAGGACCTCAAGTTCCGGGTGCCCTCGAAGACCCAGGGCGAGGCGATCGAGGCGTTGGGCGCCGTGCCGGTGTTCATGCCGATCAACCGGGTCTACAACGCGCTCAATACCGGCGTGATCGACGGCGTCATGACCGGCCCCAGCACGGTCATCAGCTTCAAGTTCGACGAGGTGGCCAGGTACTTCACCGCCGGCCTGCCGCTCGGCCGCTCGCCGCTCTTCCTGGTGATGAATCTGCGCGCCTGGGACGGCCTGTCCGACGAGCACAAGGCGCTGGTCGAGCGTACGACCGGCCGCCAGATGAGCGTCCGCGCCTCGAAATTCTACATGCGCGCGGGCAAGCGGGGGCTCGACAAGGTCCGCAGCTCGGACAAGCACACGGTGATCGACATGACCGGCCCGGCGTTTCAGGAGGCCGTCCAGCGGCTGACCGAATCGCGGGCCAGGCAGGTCGAGATGCTGGAGCGCCGCGGCGTTCCGGCCAAGGCGATCCTGAAGGCCATGGGCGTGGCCGGCAGCTAGTCCCGCCGGCCCGTCCCACATGCCCGAACGTCTGGAGCGGGCCAGCAAGGCCGTCGGCGGCAGTGTGCGCTTTCTGGCGATCCTCAGCGGCGTCGTCCTGCTGTGCCTGATGGCGCTCACCGTCGTTGCGGTCGTCTTGCGCAAGTTCAACGATCCGATCCTCGGCGCTCAGGATCTCTCCGAGTCCGGCCTGACCGTCGTGGTGTTCTTCGCGATGGCCTATTCGGGCTGGACCGGGGGCCATATCGCCGTGGATCTGATCGGCGGGGTCCTTCGGGGCCGCGGGCTTGCAATCCTCGATACCGCGGTGCGCGCGGCGTGCGCGCTGTTCTTCCTCGTCGTCGTCTGGCAGAGCGTCCGGCAGGGTCTCGATGCGCTGGAGTTCGGCGACGGCTTCAACCTGCTCGATATCCCGCACTACCCGTTCTACTTCGTGATAGCCTTCGGATCGCTGGTGTTCTCGCTGGCGCTGTTCGTTCTCGCCTTGCGCTCCGCATCGGGGATGCCCGAGATCAGGGGCCCATGACCGAATCCTCGATCGGCGTCCTGGGCATCCTGGCCCTGTTCGGGCTCCTCGCGATCCGCATGCCGGTCGGCATCGTGATGATGCTGGTCGGCTTCGTCGGCGTCGCGATCATCAACGGCTGGGGCGCGGCGCTGGCGACGCTCGGCGGCGAGCCGTTCGTCATCGCCTCGAACTTCGAGCTGATGATCATCCCGTTATTCGTGCTGATGGGCAATCTGGCCTCGATGTCGGGGATGAGCCGGGATCTCTACGGCGCCGCCTACGCTTGGTTCGGACATTGGCGCGGCGGGCTCGCCTCGGCCACGATCGCGGCCTGCGCCGGGTTCGCGGCGCTCTCCGGATCCTCGGTCGCCTCGGCGGTCACCATGGGCCGCGTGTCGCTTCCCGAGATGCGGCGCTACGAGTATCACCCGCGGCTCGCGACCGGCGCGATCGCGGCCGGCGGCACGCTGGGGATCCTCATCCCGCCATCCACCGGGTTCGTGATCTACGCCATCCTGACCGAGGAATCGATCGGCCGGCTGTTCCTCGCCGGCGTCCTGCCGGGCGTTCTGCTGACCGGGCTCTTCATGATCGCGATCGCCATCCAGACCCGGATCGACCCCCGGCTCGGACCGCCCGGCCCCGCTTTGCCGTTCGCCCAGCGCGTTCGCGCGACCGGTCGGGCGGGGGCCATGATCGGCATCGTCGTGGTGACCATCGGCGGGATCTATACCGGGTTCTTCACCGCCGGCGAGGCGGCCGGCGTCGGCGCCTTCCTGGCCTTCGTACTCGCGCTCGCGCGGCGCAGCGTCACGCCGACATCCTTGACCGAGACGCTGCTACGGACCGTTCGGACCAGCGCCTTCGCCTTCCTGATCCTGATCGGGGCGCATGTCTTCAACCCGTTTCTGGCGCTGACCCAGATCCCGACCGATCTGGCCGCGCTGCTGATCGGCGCCGAACTGCCGAGGATCGGCATCCTGATCATCCTCCTGGCCGTCTTCATCATCCTCGGAACCTTCCTCGAAGGCTTCGCGATCCTGGTGCTGACGCTGCCCATCGTTCACCCGTTGATCATCGAGCTCGGCTACGACCCGATCTGGTTCGGCGTCCTCATGGTCGTCGTCCTCGAGATGGGGCTGATCAGCCCGCCGGTCGGGGTCAACGTGTTCGTTGTCAAGGGGATCGCCGAGGACGTGCCGATGCGGGAGATCTTCATCGGCATCCTGCCGTTCTGGGCGGCGATGCTGGTGTGCATGATCCTCCTGGTGCTGGTCCCCGAGATCGCGCTCTTCCTGCCGAATCAGATGATCGGCTGAAACGAAAGGGAACCCGCCCGCGGGCCGCAGCGACGGACCGGACGCGGATCTTCCGGAAGCTCCTCGACCGCCCTGGACGGCGGGGGCGTCCTGACTATCATTCGGTCGCCCGCAGATGGGATGCAGATGGGATGAGGTCTGGACGGTGGATGCGAAAACCAATCTTGCCGAGACGCGCACGCCGGTGGCGCATGGCGACATGCGCGGCTGGATCGACGCGCTGCGCGCCGCGGGAGAGTTGAAGGAGATAACCGGCGAGGTCGACTGGGACGTCGAGCTCGGCACCATCTATCGCATGGCTCAAGGCAAGGGCGACCGGCCGGCGCTTCTGTTCAACAATATCAAGGACTACAACGGCGCCGACGCCCGGTGCCGGGAGATCTTCGTCGGCGGCCAGGGCAGCTATTCCAGGCTCGCGATGATGTTCGGTCTGCCTCAGGACACGCCGGCCCGCGAGCTGGTCAAGATCTGCAAGACCATCTTCACCGAGCGCATCCCGCCGGTCGTGGTCGAGACCGGCCCCGTGAAGGAGAATGTTCTGACCGGCGCGGACATCGATCTGCTGAAGTTTCCGGTGCCCAAATGGAACCGGCTCGACGGCGGGCGCTATGTGCTGACCTATGCCGGCTGCGTGACCAAGGACCCCGATACCGAGCTCCATAATGTCGGGATCTATCGCGGCATGGCGGTCGATCGCGACCGCATCGCCGTGCTGATGTGGCGCGCTCAGCACTGGGGCGGGCATTTCAGCAAATATGTCGGGCGCGGCGAGGAGATGCCGGTCGCCTACGTCATCGGCTGGGAGCCTTCGATGGGCTTTACCGCCGGCGCGCCGGTGCCGCGCCAGATCTCCGAATACGACGTGATGGGTGCGATCCGGGGCGCGCCGGTCGAGCTGGTGCCCTGCGAGACGGTGCCGCTGCTGGTCCCGGCCGCCGCCGAGATCGTCATCGAAGGCTGGATCTCGTCGGATCCCGAGACGTTCGCGGACGAGGGTCCCTACGCCGAGTTCACCGGCTACTACGCCACCGAGGTGACCAGGAAGCACACCACGCGGGTAACCGCGATCACCCACCGCGACAGGCCGATCTTCCGCGGCACGCTCGAGGGCGCGCTGCCCTACAGCTATGCCGAGAACCCCGTGATGAGTTCGATCCAGCGCTCGGCCTCGGCCTGGAACGCGCTCGACCGGGCGGGCGTTCCCGGCATCACCGACGTCTTCGGCCAGCCGATCCATGCCGGGGTCAACATGGTCGTCCAGATGCGCCAGACCTATCGCGGCCAGGCCAGGCAGGCCGCCGCCGCGCTGTGGGGCGATTCGTCCTCGCACGTGCGTTACAAGCACGTCATCGTCGTCGATGACGACATCGACATCCACGACTACGCCGCCGTCGACTGGGCGCTCGCTTGGCGGGTCAACGCGGGCGAGGGCGACATCGTGATCTACCCGGCGACCTGGGGCGCGGGGCTCGACCCCTCGGTGCGTCGCCGCGATGCCGATGTCCACCTGTTCGGCACCGGCAAATGGCACCGCGTCCTGATCGACGCCACGATCAACCTCGACTACCCGCCCGACCGCGACGGGCGGCGCTATCCCCCGACCATCGAGCCGGCTTCCGAAGACCAGGAGTCCGCCCGGGCACGCTGGTCCGAGCTCGGCCTCGACGATCCGACATAGACGATCCGACAGAGGAGTAAACTGTGAGCGAACAGCCTGCGGGACTGTCCAACCGCCTGCAGCCGCGAAAATTCGGCGATCTGCGCGGCTGGATCGAGGCGCTCGATATCGAAGGCGAGCTGCACCGGATCGCCGCCGAGGTCGACTGGGACTGCGAACTCGGCGCCATCGCCAGAAAAACCTTCGGCCAGGGCGACGGCCCGGCGCTGATGTTCGAGAACATCGCCGGATACGGCTCGGGCGACGATGTCTGGTCCCGGTCGGTCTTCACCGGCGGGCTGTCGAACTATTCGCGGGTTGCCATGATGCTGGGCCTGCCCAAGGATGCGCCGGTCCGCGATCTGGTGCTCGCGACCCGGCACTATCTCCAGCAGCGCGTTCCGCCGGTCGCGGTGAAATCCGGCAAGGTCAAGGAGAACATCGTCACCGGGGACGAAATCGACATCTACAAGATCCCGGTGCCGCGTTGGCACCGCGAGGACGGCGGTCGCTACATCAACACCTATCAGGCCACCGTGACCATGGATCCCGACACCGGGGTCCACAACGTCGGCATCTACCGCGGAATGCTGGGCCAGAAGGACACCCTGCCGGTGCTCCTGTGGCGGGCGCAGAACTGGGGCGTGCACTTCCAGAAATGGGCCGACCGCGGCCGGAAGATGCCGGTCGCCCATGTCTACGGCTGGGAGCCCGCGATGCCCTACTGCGCCTCTGCGCCGATCCCGACGGGAATCTCGGAATACGATGTCATGGGCGCGATCAGGGGCGAGCCCGTGCCGCTGGTCAAGTGCGAGACTTCCGACCTGATGGTCCCGGCCGATGCCGAGATGGTCATCGAGGGCTTCATCGATCCCGATCCCGCGACCTTCGAGCAGGAAGGACCGTTCGGCGAGTACACCGGCTATTTCGGCGGCGACCAGGGCCCCAAACATGTCACCAAGGTGACCTGCGTGACCTACCGCCACGGCTCGATCCACCGCGGCACGCTGGAAGGCACGCTGCCGAAGATGCTGAACGAGAACTCGATCACCAGCTCGGTCCAGCGCGCGGGCGTCGCCTGGAACGTCCTGGAGCGTGCCGGCGTGCCCGGCGTGACCGATGTCCACTGCGCGCCGGCCAACAACGGAACCACCTTGATGATCCAGCTCCGTCAGACCTATCGCGGTCAGGCCAAGCAGGCCGCCGCGGCGATCTGGGGCTCGAACGCCTCGCATTTGCGCTACAAGCACATCTGGGTGGTGGACGAGGACATTGATATCCACGACTATGCGGCGCTCGACTGGGCGTTTGCCTATCGCGTGAACGCGGCCGAGGACGACATCGTCTTTTTCCCCGGCTCCTGGGGCTCGCTGCTCGACCCTTCCACCCGGCTCAAGGACCGCGACCCGATGCTCTACGGCACCGGCAAGTGGTGCCGGGTGCTGATCGATGCCACGGTCAACCTCGATTTCGAGCCCGAGGAGAGCTACGACGGCGAGCGCTACCCGCCCACCGTGATGCCCCACCGCCAGGACCTCGACAAGGTCGAGTCCCGCTGGGCCGAGTACGGCTTCGTGGACGGGGCGTAGCCGCCGTCAGCGCCGGTCGGCGAAAAAGGTCTTGAGCAGCGCGGCGGACTCGCGCCCGGCGATGCCGCCGTAGATCTCCGGCCGGTGATGGCAAGTCGGCCGGGCGAAGATGCACGGGCCGTTCTCGACGCCGCCGCCCTTCGGATCGCCGGCGCCGAAATAAAGCCTGCGGAGGCGCGCAAACGCGATTGCCTGGGCGCACATCGGACAGGGCTCGAGGGTGACGTAGAGGTCGCAGTCCGGGAGCCGCGGCCGGCCGAGCGCCGCGGCTGCGGCGCGGATGGCGAGCATCTCCGCATGCGCCGTCGGATCGTTGTCGGCCTCGGTCCGGTTGGCCGCCTCTGCGATTACTTTGCCGGTTCGGGAGTCGAGGATCACCGCGCCGACCGGCACCTCGCCAACCGCGCCGGCCGCGGCCGCCAAATCCAGCGCCCGGTCCATCGGGGCGATCCGCGGATGCCTTTCCATCGCGGCAAACCTGGGCGCGCCGGGTTCCCCGGTCAAGACCGATGCGCGGCGTCTTCACAGGATCTGGATATTGTGATCCCGCCCCCGGTTTCATAGAGTGTGCGCCATGAGTCCGCCCCTGATCGGCCTGACCCTGGATTCCGAGCCCGCCGGCGGCTACGCTAGGCTGCCCTGGTACGCGATCCGCGAGAACTACTGCGATTGCGTCGCCCGGGCCGGCGGTCTGCCGGTCCTGCTGCCGCACGACCCCGACCGGGCGGCGGATTATCTCGATCGGCTGGACGGGCTGATCGTCACCGGCGGCGCCTTCGATGTCGATCCGGCGCTGTTCGGCGCGACGAGGCGCCATGCGACGGTCAGCACCAAGGACCGGCGAACGGCCTTCGAGAAAGCGGCCACCGGGCTCGCGATTGATCGCGACATGCCGGTGCTCGGGATCTGCGGCGGCCAGCAGCTCCTGAATGTCGTCCTCGGCGGAACCCTGATCCAGCACATCCCCGACGAGGTCGAGGACGCGCTGACCCACGAGCAGCCCAACCCTCGCAGCGAGCCCGGCCACGCGGTCGCGGTCAGGCCGGGGACGCTCTTGCACCGGATCGTCGGCGCCGAGGAATTGGCGGTGAACAGCGCCCACCATCAGGCGGCGGCCGAGGTGGGCGAGGGCGTCGCGGTCAACGCGGTGGCGCCCGACGGGGTGATCGAGGGGATTGAGGCCGCCGCCCGCCGGTTCTGCCTCGGCGTGCAGTGGCATCCCGAATACGAGATCGACCCGGGCGACGCCAAGATCTTTGCGGCCCTGGTCGGTGCCTGCGGAGGCTGAATCCGGCGGCGAGCGAATCGCCAGGCGGTTGGCCCGCGCCGGTCTCTGCTCGCGCCGCGAGGCCGAGCGCTGGATCGCCGAGGGCCGGGTTGCGGTCGACGGCGCGGTGCTCGACAGCCCCGCGCTGCTGGTCGACGGCGCCAGCCGGATCACCGTTGACGGCAAGGCGGTCGGCGCCGCGGAGCGCCGGCGGGTGTGGCGCTACCACAAGCCGCGCGGGCTGATCTGCACCAACCGCGACCCGCAAGGCAGGCCGACGATCTTTTCCGAACTGCCCGAGACTCTTCCCCGCGTGGTCTCGGTCGGCCGGCTCGACGTCAATTCCGAGGGGCTGTTGCTGCTGACCAACGACGGCGGGCTCGCCGGCCGGCTCGAACGCGGCGATTGGGCGCGGCGCTACCGGGTGCGCGCCTTCGGCACGGTGGATGAGGCGCGCCTTGCCGGGCTCGCCAAGGGCGCGGTCGTCGGCGGCATCCGCTACGGCCCGATCGAGGCGCGGCTCGACCGCGCCGAGGGCCGCAACGTCTGGCTCACCGTCGGCTTGCGCGAAGGCAGGAATCGCGAGATCCGCCGGGTGCTCGAGACGCTGGAGCTTGCGGTAAACCGGCTGATCCGGATCTCCTACGGTCCGTTCCAGCTCGGCAGTCTGGCGCGCGGCAAGCTCGCCGCGATCCCGGACAAGGCGCTCACCGAGCAGCTCGGCCATGCGAATCACCGGCGGTAGCCTGAACGGCCGGCCGATCGTCGCCCCGCCCGGCCGCGCCGTTCGCCCGAGCTCCGATCGCCTGCGTGAAGCGCTGTTCAACATCCTGGCGCACGCCCGGGACCCGGCGATCCCGCCGCTTGCCGGCGCGCGCGTCCTCGATGCCTTCGCTGGCACCGGGGCGCTGGGGATCGAGGCGCTGTCGCGCGGCGCGGCCGAGGCCGTTTTCATCGACCGCCAGACTTGCTGGGCCCGCCGCAACGTCGAGGCGCTGGGCCAGACCGCGCGCGCCGGGCTGATTGCCGCCGATGTTCTGTCGCCGCCAAAGGCCGAAATCCCGGTTGATATCGCCTTCCTCGACCCACCCTATGGCGGCGGCCTCGCCGCGCCCGCGCTTGCCGCTCTCGCCGCTGCCGGCTGGCTCGGCCCGGCAAGCTTGGCGGTTGTCGAGACCGGCGCCAGGGAGCGGATCGCCTGGCCGACCGGCCTCGAGCCCGTCCGGACCCGCCGCTACGGCGCCGCCCGGATCGCTTTGGTGGAGTTTAGCGCCGGCCGAACAGCCGTTCGATGTCGGCGAGCTTGAGCTCGACGTAGGTCGGGCGGCCGTGGTTGCACTGGCCGGCGCCGGGGGTCGCCTCCATCTGGCGCAAGAGCGCGTTCATCTCCTCGGCGCTGAGACGGCGGCCGGCGCGGACCGAGCCGTGGCAGGCCATGGTCGAGCAGACTTCTTCCAGCCGTTCCTTCAGCGTCAGCCCGGTGCCGTGCTCGACGAGCTCGTCGGCGAGGTCGCGGATCAGCCCGGCAGCGTCGGCGCCGCCCAGGAGCGCCGGCACCGCGCGGACGATCACCGCCTCGGGGCCGAACGGTTCGAGGACCAGCCCGAGCTCGGCGAGTTCGTCGGCGCGCTTCGCGATGCGCTCGGCGGACGCCGCATCGAGGCTTACCACCTCGGGGATCAGGAGCGCCTGGCGCGCCACCCCGCCGTCGCCGAGCGCGGCCTTGATGTGCTCGTATACGATGCGCTCATGGGCGGCGTGCTGGTCGACGATCACGATTCCGTCGGGCGTCTGGGCCATGATGTAGGTCTCATGAAGCTGCGCCCGTGCGGCGCCCAGCGGATAGGTCTGCTCATCTCCGGCCGGGGCCGGATCGCCGCCGGCCGGCGCGGCGGGGGGCGCGAAACCGGCCGGCGCCTGGAAGCGCGCGGCGGTCTCGGCCAGCAACGGCGGGACCGCGCCCCCGTGCCGCGGGGGCGGAGCACCGCCCGGCTGAAAGGCGCCCAGCGCGGCCTGGCCGACGGTCGAGGACGCGCGGTGGCCGGATGCGGCCAGCGCGTGTTTGAGCGCGCCGACGATCAGCCCGCGCACCAGGCCCGGATCACGGAACCGAACCTCGGCCTTGGCCGGATGAACGTTTATGTCCAGCAGCGCGGGCGGCGCCTCGAGATGCAGGATGACCAGCGGATGGCGGTCGCGCGACAGAAGATCGGCATAGGCGCCGCGGATCGCGCCCGCGAACAGGCGGTCCTGCACCGGCCGGCCGTTGACGAAGACGTACTGCATCCGCGCGCTGCCGCGGTTGAGCGTCGGCAGGCCGATCCGGCCGGTCAGCCGAAAGCCCTCGCGCTCAGCCTCGATCGGCAGGACGTTATCGAGGAAGTCGCGCCCCATGATCTGGGCAAGCCGCTCGGCCGCCGGATCGAGCAGGTCGGCCGAGCCGGCCTCGCAGCGCAGATGGGCGCGGTCCTCGGCGCTCACCGAAAAAGCGATATCGGGCCGCGCCAGCGCGAGGCGGCGGACCACATCGACCGCACTGTGCAGCTCCGTCCGGCCTGCCTTGAGGAACTTGAGCCGCGCCGGGGTCGCGAAGAAGAGATCGCGCACCTCGACCCTTGTGCCGCGCGCGTGCGAGGCCGGCCGCACCGGTCCCGCGGCGCCGGCTTCAACGGCGATCGAATGGGCCTGGTCCGCTCCCCGGGCGCGGCTGCTGACGGAAAGCCGGCTCACCGAACCGATCGAGGGCAGAGCCTCGCCGCGGAAGCCGAGGCTCGTGATCGCCGAAAGGTCGTCGTCAGGCAGCTTCGATGTCGCGTGCCGCTCGATCGCGAGCGCCAGGGAAGCCGGGTCCATGCCCTCGCCGTCATCGGCGACCGCGATTAGCGCCCGGCCGCCGTCGCGCAGGCTGACCTCGATGCGCCCGGCGCCGGCGTCGATGGCGTTCTCGACCAGCTCCTTGACCACCGAGGACGGCCGTTCGACCACCTCGCCGGCGGCGATCCGGTCGATCAGGACCGGCGGCAGGCGGCGGATTCTCATGCGGCGCTCCAGGGTTGCGAGATCCCGGTCAACGCCCGTCCCGTGTTTGGGCCGCTCACGCACCCTCATGCCCGTCAAACGAGCGTCCGATGAAGCAATGCCGTCGTAAGACGCATACGGCCCACGCCGGGTCCGCGCGTCGGGTCGAGCGTAGCCTTATCCAAGGGCAACGAAAACCCGGATTCGGGAATCGTCAGGGGGTGCTTTCGAGGTCCGGCGGGTTGCCCACCACGACCACGGTGAGCTTGTCCGAAGCCAGCAGCCGCGCGGCGACCCGCTTGACGTCGTCGCCGGTCACCGCGTTGATCAGCGACGCCCGCCGGTCGATATAGTCGATGCCGAGCTTGTTGATCTGGATGGCGAGCAGCATTCCGGCAATGCCGCGGGTGGAATCCAGCCGCAGCGGGAAAGAGCCGTTGAGGTAGGTCTTGGCGGCGGCCAGCTCGTCGTCGCTGACCCCGTCACGGGCGATGCGCCGCCATTCGGACTTGACCAGTTCGAGCGAAGTCGCAACGCGCGCATTCGCCGTGCCCAGCCCGCCCATGACCAGCCCGGCGCGTCGCATCGGGTTGAGGTAGCTGTAGACCGAATAGGCGAGCCCGCGCTTCTCGCGGATCTCCTCGCCCAGGCGCGAGGAAAGCCCGCCGCCGCCCAGGATGTGGTTCATCACATAAGCCGCGTAGTAGTCCGGATCGTCGCGCTTGAGACCGGCCTGGCCGAAGACGACGACGCTTTGCGGGATCGGCTTGCGGACGACCACGAGTTTGCCGCCCACCGGCATTGCTTCGGGAATCCGCGACGGGCTGCCGCGCTGAGGCAGGGCGCCGAACACCTCGTCGAGCCGGCGGCCGAGCTCCTCGGGCGCGATGTCGCCGGCCACGCCGACGATGAGGCCGTCGCGCACGAGGCGCTGGCGTACGAACCGGGCGAGGTCGTCCCGGGCGATGGCGCGCACGCTCCCCGGCGTGCCGGCGATCGGCCTGGCGTAAGGATGGTCGCCGAAGACCGAGCCGTACCATGTCCGCCCGGCTATGCGCCGCGGGTTGTCCTTCTGGCTTTGGAGCGAGGCGACGAGCTGGCCGCGGATGCGCTCGACCGGCGCTGAATCGAAGCGCGGCGCGGTGAGCGCCAGGCGCAGCAGCTCGAAGGCGCGCTCCCGGTAGGCGCTCAGAGTCCTGAGCGAGCCGCGGAACCGGTCGCGCCCGGCGCCGAAGCCGAGCGAGGCGGAAATGTCCTCCATCGCCTCCTGAAAGGCCCCGGAGTCCAGCTTGCCCGCGCCCTCGTCGAGCAGGCCCGAGACCATGTCGGCCAGCCCTTCCTTGCCCTTGGGATCGAGCGCCGCCCCGCCCTTGAAGCTGAAGGCGAAATTGATTACCGGGACCGAGCCGTCTCGAACCAGCCACGCCTCGATGCCGCCCGGGCTGCGCACCAGATGAATCTCGGTCGCGGCCGCCGGGCCGGCGGCCAGGGCGGCCCAGGCCGCCAGGATCAGAACGAAGCGCCGGGCGAAGGGCTTGGCCATGGCGATAGGGTCCGTCAGCTCGTGGACTCGGGAAAAAGGATGCTGGTGACCGAGCGCTTGTCGACCAGCACTGCACGCGCGGCCGCGCGGATCTGCGCAGCGGTCACCGCCTCGATCCGCTCCGGCCAGGCCTCGATGTCGGCGATCGACCGCCCGGTGACCAGCGCCCGGCCGATGATGTTGGGCGCCGCCCGGACGCCGTCGCGCGCATAGATCGACCCGGCGACCAGCGAGCGCTTGACCCGGGCGAGCTCCTCTTCGGTGATTCCGTGCTCCAGCAAGCGGCCGATTTCCACCCGGAGCGCCGCCTCGAGGGGCGCCACCGCGCCGCCCGCCTTGGACATGACCGAGATCGAAAACTCGCCCTCGTCGATCCGCACGGCCGAGTACCAGGAGCGGGCGCTGGAGGCGATGGCCCGATCGACCACGAGTGCGCGGTAGAGTCGGCTGGTCGCGCCGCCGCCCAGCGCCTCGGCGAGCACCAGCAGCGGATAGGCGTGCCCGGTCGCGCCCGCATTGAAGCTCGGCGCCCGGTAGGTGAGCGTCAGCCGCGGCACATGGACCCGCGGGCTTTTCATGGTAATGCGCCTGGCCGCCAGCGGCTCGGGCTCGACGGGGCGGACCCGGGGCGGGATATCGCGTCCGGGAATCGGGCCGAAATGGCGCTCGGCGAGCGCGCGCGCCCGCTCCAGGCTCACGTCGCCGGCGAGGACCAGGATCGCGTTGTTGGGCGCATAGTGGGTGCGGTAGAAGGCGAGCGCGTCTTCGGTCGTCAGGCCTTCGATCTCGCGCTTCCAGCCGATCACGGGAGCCCGGTAGGGGTGGCGCAGATAGGTGATCGCCCGGCGGCGCTCGTGGAGCTGGGCGCCGGGGTTGTTGTCGGTGCGCGAGCGGCGCTCCTCGAGGACTACATCCCGCTCCGGCAGGACCTCCGCATCGGTCAGGCGCAAGTTGGCCATCCGGTCCGCTTCGAGGCGCATGATCAGATCGAGCTTGTCGCGCGCGACCCGCTGGAAGTAGGCGGTGTAGTCGTGGCTGGTGAATGCGTTGTTCATGCCGCCGTTGCGCGCGACGATCTTCGAGAAGTGGCCCGGCGGGACCGACGGCGTGCCCTTGAACATCAGATGCTCGAGGAAGTGGGCGATGCCCGACTTGCCGGAGGGCTCGTCGGCGGCGCCCACCTTGTACCAGACCATCTGGACGACGATCGGCGCCCGGCGGTTCTCGACGACGACGACCTGAAGCCCGTTGGCCAGCGTGAAGGTCTTGGGGTTGAAGACCCCGGCGCGCGCCGGGGCGAGGGCGAACATTCCGGCAAGCAGAAGCGCAATGGCGGGCGACAGCAGGCCGGCTGCCTCGCCTCGACGGCCGTGTGCGATCAAGATCGGTCCTCCGTTCCGTAATCCCTCCGCGCCTGGGGGGGCGCCCGCCGGTCATGCCGCCGGCATATGGTCAAGGGTCGGAAAACGGCAAGGCCCCGCGAGGCGTTCTCGCCGTTAATTGAAGATGCCTTCCAGGAGGCCGCGCTCGCGCCGGACGATCACCGGCGTCGTCCCGCTGGTCGCCGGGCTGCCGAGAGCGGCGTTGTCGCGCAGCCGCCGGGATTCGCGCCGGGCGTCGATCACCTCGCCCGCCGGGTCGGACTCACGCCAGAAGATGAGCGTGTCGACGAAGTTTTGCCCGGCCTCGGCGATCTGGGCGGACTCCCGGTTCACCTCCCGGCGGATCGAGGAATCCGCGTTGACGGCGCCGGCGCGCCCGAGAAGGGCCTGCTCGCCGCTGGACCGCGCATCGCCGTCGCGGGCGAGTCCCGTCGGGGCGCTGCGCAGCAGGATGTTGCGCGCCTCGTCCTTGACTTCCAGCTCCTGCGGGCGCGGCGCGCCGGGCGCGGGCGGGCGCAGACCGAAATCCGGCGGAATGGCGAGCGGGGCACGGGTCACCACGGCGAACTCGTCGGGCGGCGGGCGGTCCAGGCCGATCGCCTCGCGCGTCTTGTCGCCGCAGCCGGCAAGTCCCAGCGCTATCGCCACGCCGCCGATCGCCGCGAGCCCGATTCGCAATCCGCCACGCTTCATCCCGGTATCGTCCTGGAATCGAGTGTCCTTATTTCTCGCGCACTCTATGTTCGGATCGGTCGCCGATCAAGGTTCCGTAGAGCACGATGCCGACGCCGGCGGTGATCGCGGAATCGGCCAAGTTGAAGGCCGGCCAGTGTACGCCCGCGGCGTGAAAGTCGAGAAAATCGACCACCGCGCCCTGGCCCAGGCGGTCGATCAGATTGCCCAGCGCCCCGCCGATTATCAGCCCCAGCGCGATGCCCAGCCAGCGGTCGGCGGTGCGGATCAGCCAGATCGTCAGCCCGATCACCACCGCGATCGTGAAGGCCGACAGCAGCCGCGGCCCCCAGGGCGAGTCCGAGCTGAACAGCCCGAAGCTCGCCCCCCGGTTGAGCACGAACACCAGGTTGAAGAACGGGGTGACCATGACGCCGGCGCCGGCCTGGCCGAGCCAGCCGACGACCAGGATCTTGGTGACCTGGTCCAGCACCGCGACGATGCCGGCGATCGTAAGTCCCCAGCGCGCCAGGGCGGACGGCATCGCGCCTATTCCGCCGCCGTGCCGAAATCGCCCACCGCATCGGCGCAGCGGCCGCAGATGTCGCCGTGCCGCGGGTCAGACCCGACCTCGGGCAGCACCCGCCAGCAGCGCTCGCATTTGGCGCCGGCGGCCTCGCCGACGGTCACGCCGACGCCCGGCGCGTCGGCCAGGGTGAATGCGTCGGCCGGCGCATCGCCGACCGTGACGGTGACCCCCGAAGTGATCGCGATCTCTTCGAGATCGAGACCTGCGAGCGCGGCGGCGGTCTCGGCATCGACATGGATCACCGGATGGGCCTGGAGGCTGGAGCCGATGCGTTTCTCCGCGCGCTCGACCTCGATCGCCCCGGTGATCACCCGGCGGATGCGGCGCACGCTCTGCCAGCGCGCGGCGATATCATCGGCCCGCCAATCGTCGGGGATTTCGGGGAAGAGCTCCAGGTGAACGCTGTCGGCATCCTCGCCGTGGCGCGCGCGCCAAGCCTCCTCGGCGGTGAAGCACAGGATCGGGGCGAGCCAGGCGGTCAGGCAGGAGAACAGCGTATCCAGCACCGTGCGCGCAGCCCGCCGCGCCGGATCGTCGAGTCGGTCGCAGTAGAGCGTGTCCTTGCGGATGTCGAAATAGAAGGCCGACAGATCCGCCGCACAGAAACCGTGCAAAGCGGTGAACAGCGCGTGGAACTCGTAGCGTTCGAGCGAGTCGCGGACCAGCCGGTCGAGCTCCCACAGCCGGTGCAGCACCCAGCGCTCGATCTCGGGCATGGCATCGGGAGCGACCCGCTCGCCGTCGGCGAAGCCGTCGAGGTTGCCCAGCATATAGCGCATCGTGTTGCGGATGCGCCGGTAGGCCTCGACGTTCTGCTCGATGATGTTGGCCCCGATCCGAAGGTCCTCGGAATAGTCCGAGGCGACGACCCACAGGCGCAGGATGTCCGCGCCGTACCGGGCGATCACGTCCTGCGGCGCGACGACGTTGCCGAGCGACTTGGACATCTTGCGGCCCTGCTCGTCGAGCACGAAGCCGTGGGTCAGCACGCCGTCATAGGGCGCCCGGCCGCGAGTGCCGCAGGACTCCAGCAGCGAGGAATGGAACCAGCCGCGGTGCTGGTCCGAGCCTTCGAGGTAGAGCGCGGCCGGCCATTCGAGATCGTCCCGGGTCTCCAGGGTAAAGCTGTGAGAGGCGCCCGAGTCGAACCACACATCCAGGATGTCCCGGACCTGATCGAAGGCGGCCGGATCGTAGTCATCGCCCAGGAAGCGCGCGGGCGGGCTCTCGAACCAGGCATCGGCCCCCTCCGCTTCGACCGCCGCGACAACCCGGTCGAGCACCGCCGGATCGCGCAGCGGCTCGCCGGTCGTCTTGTCGACAAAGACCGTGATCGGCACCCCCCAGGCGCGCTGGCGCGAGACGCACCAGTCCGGCCGCGTGGCGATCATGCCGTAGAGCCGGTTGCGCCCGGTCTCCGGGTAGAACGCGGTCCTTTCGATCGCGGCGAGCGCCTTCTCGCGCAGCCCGTTCTGCGCCATGCCGATGAACCATTGCGGCGTGGCGCGGAAGATCAGCGGCTTCTTCGACCGCCAGGAATGCGGATAGGAGTGGACCAGCTTCCCGCGGGCCAGGAGCGCGCCGGCGTCCTTCAGCGCATCCGCGACCGCGCCGTCCACCTTGTAGACGTGCTGGCCGGCGAACAGCGGCACGTGGTCGTAGAACAGGCCGCCGTCGTCGACGGTGCGCGGCGCCTCGATCCCATGGGCGCGGCCGAGCGCGAAGTCTTCCGCACCGTGGCCCGGCGCGGTGTGGACGAAGCCGGTGCCCTGCCCGGCGGTGACATGATCGCCGGCGAGCAGCGGAACGTCGAAGTCGTAGCCCCTTCCGTGCAGCGGATGGCGGCAGACGGCGCCGGCAAGAGCGCTGCCGGGCAGGCGCACCAGCGTCCGCGTCCCGGTTATCCCGGCCTCCTCGAAGACCGATTGGGCAAGTTCCGCCGCCAGCACGACCCGCTCGCCGGCGACCGCCAAGCCATCCCCGGCGGTCTCGGTCACCTCGACCACAAGGTAATCGATCGCCTCGCCGAAAGCGACGGCCCGGTTGCCGGGGATCGTCCAGGGCGTGGTCGTCCAGATCAGGACCGATGCGCCGGCCAGCGCCGGGTCCGAGGCCCGGGCGACCGGGAACCGGACATGAATGGTCGTCGAAATGTGGTCGAGATACTCGATCTCGGCCTCGGCCAGCGCCGTCTTCTCCACGACCGACCACATGACCGGCCTGGCGCCCCGAAAGAGCCCGCCGCTGAGCAGGAACTTGCCGAGCTCGCGCACGATCTGGGCCTCGGCGGCGAACGACATCGTGGTGTAGGGGCGCCGCCAGTCGCCGATCACGCCCAGGCGCTCGAACTCCTTGCGCTGGACCTCGATCCAATGGGCGGCGAACTCGCGGCACTCGCGCCGGAATTCCGGCAGCGGCACCTGGTCCTTGTCACGCCCGTCCTTGCGGTACTTCTCCTCGATGGTCCATTCGATCGGCAGCCCGTGGCAGTCCCAGCCCGGCACGTAGTTGGCGTCGCGGCCCAGCATCTGCTGCGACCGGTTGATGACGTCCTTGAGGATCTTGTTCAGCGCATGCCCGATATGGAGATGCCCGTTGGCGTAAGGCGGACCGTCGTGGAGGATGAATTTCTCCTGCCCGCGCGCTGCCGCGCGCTGCCGGCCGTAGAGATCTTCCTCGCGCCAGCGCGCGAGGATCTGCGGCTCGCGCTCGGGCAGCCTGGCCCGCATCGCGAACGCGGTCTTGGGCAGGAAGACCGTCGGGCGGTAATCGGTGGTCATCGCAATCCCTGATCCGATTGCACCGGCGCCGACGCAGCGGGCGGTGCGCGAAAATCGTCGTCGCCGAGCCGCTCCAGGAGCGCGCGCGACGCCATGCTGTCCTTGGCGATCTGCTCACGCAGCTCCGAAATCCCGGCGAACTTGCGCTCGGGACGGATGTACTCGACCAGGGCGACGCGAAGCAGCCGGTCGTAGATGTCCTCGGTGAAATCCAGGATATAGGTCTCCAGGCCAAGCCGGTCACCGTCGAAGGTAGGCCGCCAGCCGAGATTGGCGCAGCCCATGGACCACCGGGTCGCGCCATGCTCCTCGGTTCCGGCCCAGACGGCGTAGACCCCGAGCGCCGGCCGGACGTAGTCCTCGAGCGACAGGTTGGCGGTTGGAAAGCCGATTTGCCGTCCGCGCCGGTCGCCCCGCAAGACGCGGCCTTCGATCTCGAAGCAGCGGCCGAGCAGCGCGGCGGCCCGGGCCGGATCGCCTTCGCGCAGCGCCGCGCGGATGTTGGTCGAGGAATAGACCGTCTCATCGGGGCCGCTGACTGGCTCGACGACCGAGAACCCGACGCCGTCGGCCTCCGCCCATGCGCGCAGGGTCTCGACATTGCCCTTGCGGCCCTTGCCGAAGACGAAGTCGTAGCCGACCGTCAGATGGCGCACGCCGAGCCCGTCGACCAGCACCCGGTCGATGAAGGCCTCCGGGCTTGCCTGGGAGACCTCGTCGTCGAAATGGATCAGCAACAGCGTATCGATCCCCATCACCTCGAAGCGCCGCACCTTGCCGCGCAGCGGCGTAAGCTCGAACGGCGGATCGTCCGGCCGGAAGAAGCGCCGCGGATGGGGCTCGAACGTCACCACCGAAAGCGGCATCGAATGCGCCTCGGCCAAGTCGCCGGCGGCGCCGATCACGACCCGGTGGCCGAGATGGACGCCGTCGAAATTGCCGATCGTCACCACGCCGCCGCGCGCGCTGTCCGGAATCCCCTTGGTGTGTCGGATGATGCGCATGGTGGCCGCTACCTATTCCAGGCGGAATTCGAGAGTCAATGAATTCATCCTGGATCCGCCGCGCAGACGGCGACCGACGGTCGAGGCGCTTCGAGGCCAGGCACGAAGGCCGGTCGGCAGACGCCCGCGTCTTCGCCGGCGCCGTCCGGTCGACATCGGTTTGGTTGACATCGGTTTGGTTGACATCGGTTTGGTTGACATCGGTTTGGTTGACATCGGTTTGGTTGACATCGGTTTCCACCGCTTTCTATCCTTTCCGCCAGCCCACTTGGCGGCAAGAGCCGGAAACAAAAGGCGATTCGCGCGCGCGAGGGATCAGCAATGACCGACACCGAGGGCTCGGGCTACGGGCGCAACGCCATCGTTCCGGCAGAGGATACAACTCTGACCCACGTGACGTTCGGCACGCCGATGGGCGAGCTGATGCGGCGCTATTGGCATCCGGTGTGCATGTCATCGGAGTTGACCGATCTTCCCCGGCGCCTTCGGATTCTGGGCGAGGAACTGGTCGCCTATCGCGACGGGTCGGGCCGCGTCGGCGTGCTCGGCGCGCACTGCATTCACCGCGGCACCTCGCTCGAATACGGCCGGATCGAGGAGAACGGCATCCGCTGCTGTTATCACGGCTGGCTCTACAACGAGACCGGAAAGTGCCTCGACCAGCCGGGCGAGCCGGACGAGAGCCGGTACAAGGACGAGGTGCGTCAGCCCTGGTACCCGGCCGAGGAGTACAAGGGCCTTGTCTTCGCCTATATGGGCCCGCTGGACAAAAAGCCGCTCCTGCCGCTCTACGACATTCTGGAGGACGAAGACGCCGCGTATCTCACCTACCGCAACTACAGCCGCGGCGAAATGGCGGCGTGCAACTGGCTGCAACTCCAGGAGAATGCCGCCGACCCGGTCCACACCTACATCCTGCACGGCTGGAACCCGGGCCTGTTCGAGTTCGACGAGGTAATGGCCGTCCGGCCGCGCTTCGACTACGCGCATTCCGACCGCCATGTCTCATATGTGCGCACGACGGACCTCGACAGCGGGTTCAGGCTGATCCGCATTTCGACCATCTTCGTGCCGACCGCGCGCTCGGTGCCGCCGACCGAGGTGAGCGGAACCGATCCCGAGCGCGAGACCGAGCGCGCACGCATGGTCGGCTGGTGGGTGCCAGTGGACAACGAGAACACCGTCGGCTTCCACATCGAGCGCGTCGAGCCCGGCAGGAAGGTCTTCCAGCCGCCGCACGAGGCGATCGTGCGGCCCTACGAGGACACTCAGCGCTGGCCTGATGACTGGGAGGCGCAGACCGGTCAGCGGGCGATCGCGCGCCACAAGCTCGAGCATCTGGCGAGCTCGGACCGCGGCGTTGTCCTGTTCCGCCGCCGCCTGCGTGAGGCGATCGCCGCCGTCGAGCGCGGCGAAGACCCGCCCGGGACCGCCCGGCGCCCGGCGGACAGGATCGTCGAAATCCCCTCGCGCAACGATGTGCTGGCGCGCGGCGCCGATCTTCGCCGGGAGTCGCCGTGACCGGGCTCGAGCGGCTTTACGGACCGCGCGCCGGAGAGCGGTTCGTGGCCAGGCACGCGGCCTCCTGCCAGTGCAGGGCGGTCCGCTATCACGTCTGCGCCGACCCGGCGGATGCGAAGATCTGCCACTGCCGGACCTGCCAGAAAACCCACGGCGCGCCGATGCAATGGGCGGCGATCTTCCACAAGCGCGATGTCCGGATCACCCAAGGCATCGAGCGCATCGCCTTCTACAACACTGCGCTCGACAGGGCCGAACGCATTCTTCCCTGCAAGCTGCGCTGCGCGGGCTGCGGCACGCCGATCGCAGATGAGGGAAGAAACATGTGGCTCGCCTTCCCGACGCTGTTCGATTTCGGCGCTCCGCCCGAGGTGCCGGAGTCAATCAAGCCGACCTGCCACATCTTCTATGACATGCGGGTCATGGACATGGACGACGGATTGCCCAAGTGGTCCGCCCACAAGGATGCCTCGATCCGGCTCTGAGCGGATAAGCGCGAGCGCCGCGCGGCGGCTCTGTCCGTGTCCGCAAGCCGGGCGCCGGCCGCCAATCAGGCCGCCGATCAGGTCAGGATCCGGGTGACGGCCTCGGCCAGGACCTGGCAGCCGAGGACGATGTCGGCCTCCCCGGTGTCCTCGATCAGCGTGTGGCTGCGGCCGCCGATCGAGGGTACGAACAGCATCGCCGACGGCATGTAGCGCGAGGCGATGACCGCGTCGTGGCCGGCGCCGCTCGGCATGTACATGCAGGGCGCGCCGCACGCCTTGGCGGCGGCCTCGATCTCCGCGCCGAGCGCCGGGTCCATCTGCGAGGGCGCGATGTCCAGCGTGCGCTCGACAGTCGTGGGCAGGCCGTTCCCGCGGCTTGCGAGGGTCTCCAGCCGTGCGCTCAGCCGATCCATTGCGGAGCTGTCTGTGTCGCGCAGCTCGACCACGAACCCGGCCTTGGACGGCACCACGTTGGCGGCGCCGGGGCTCAGGGTCATGGCGCCGATGTTCCAGACCGAATCGGGGCCGGCGTGTGCCCGGAAATCTTCGAGAATCGCATGCGCCAGCGCGATTGCCGCGGCGCCCGCGTCCCTTCTCATATCCATCGGCACCGTGCCGGCATGACCCGCCTCGCCGGCGATCTCGATGCGGTAGCGCCTGATGCCGACGATCGCGGTCACGATGCCGACCCGCAAGCCCGCCGCCTCGAGCCGCGGTCCCTGCTCGATATGGGCCTCGAGATAGGCGGCGTAGTCGGCCGGGTTCAGGCGGATCTGCGGGTTGTCCGCTACCCCGGCGGCCAGGATCGCCTCGGCGAGCGGGCGACCCTCGATGTTGCGGGCGGCCTCGATTTCGCCCGGCCGCATTTCGCCGAACAGGGTGCGGCTGCCGAAGGTCGCGAGATAGGTCGTCTCCTCGTCCTCGAAGGCCACCACGTCGACGGGAAAGCGGGCGGCCGCGCCGGTCTCGATCGCCGCGCGGGCGATCTCCAGGCCGTAGATCACCCCCATCGCGCCGTCGAGCCAGCCGCCCTCGGGCACCGAATCGCTGTGGCTGCCGATCAGGACGCCCGGCCGGTCCCGGTTCATGCGGCCGATGACGTTGGCCGCATTGTCCATCACCGCCTCCAGCCCGGCGTCTTCCATGCGCGCGCGCAGCCAGTGGCGCGCGGCGATATCCGGTTCCGAGAAAGCCACGCGGCTGACCCCGCTGCCGCGCTTGCCGAACTCCGCGAGCGCTCGCAGGTCGGCGATCAGGCGGCCGGGTTCGATTTCGATTCCGGCAGCGGACAAGACTGGGCGCTCCGAAAGCAAGACTGGGCGTTCCGAAAGGCGGCGAAACATTGGCCGGGGCCGGGCGCAACGATATCATCGCCCCCTTGGACTGTCGAACCACGGGCATTGAGCCGACCGATGGACGCACTGGCACCGTTTGCCACGCCGGGCGAGGCGCTGGCGGCCCAGGCCGCCGCGCGCGGCGACGCCGAAGCGTTGGCGTTCCCTGCATCCGGCCGGCGGCTGAGCTTCCGCGAATGGCACGAACAGGCCACCGCGCTCGCCCGCGGGCTGCTGGACATGGGGCTGGCGCCGGGCAGCCATGTCGGGATCCTCGCCGAGGCGCGGATCGAGTGGCCGGTGATCCAGCTTGCCATCGCGATAGCGGGCGCGGTGGCGGTGCCGCTGAACACCCACTACCGCCGCGCGGATCTGGGCTACGCGCTGGGCCATTCCAGGACGCGGGTCCTGTTCCTGTCGGAGACCTTCCGCAGCAACCGGTATCTCGCGACCGTCCGGGACCTTCGCGCGGAACTCCCCGGCCTGGAACGCCTGATCTGCATCGACGGCCCGGCGGCCGATTGCACGGCCTATGCCGATCTGATGGAAGCGGGCCGGACGAGCGCGACGGCGCTGCCCCAGGTCTTCGCCGATGCGGTGGGCTCCCTGCAATACACCTCCGGCACCACAGGGTTCCCCAAGGGCGCGCTCCTGACCCACGGCGGGATGCTGGCGAATGCGTGGGGCATCTCCGGCCGGCTCGGGGCGACGGAGACGGACCGCTGGACCTCGATCATCCCGCTGTTTCATTGCGCCGGCTGCATCATGTGCATCCTGGGCGCCGTCCAGCGCGGCATGTGCTACGTCGGCGTGCCGGCCTTCGATCCGGCCGCGATGTTCCGGATCATCGAGGACGAGCGCTGCACGATGCTGTCCGGCGTGCCGACCTCGTTCCTTGCCATGCTCGACCATCCGGCGCGCGCCGATCACGACCTGTCGAGCTTGCGGGCCGGTACATGCGGCGGGGCCGATACCGACCCGGCGCTGCTCGCGCGCTGTGCCGAGGCGTTGCCGATCCCCGGCATCGTCCAGGTCTACGGCCAGACCGAGGCGAGCACCTTGATCGGCCTTGCCGATCACGCCGCACCCGAGCGGTTCGAGACCTGCGGCCCGCCGCTGCCCGGCGCGGAGGTGCGAATTTCCGATCCCGAGACCGGCGCGGACCGGCCGGCCGGCGAGATCGGCGAGATCCAGACCCGCGGGCCGATGGTGATGCGGCGCTATTTCGACAACCCCGAAGCAACCGCCGAGACTATCGGCGCGGACGGCTGGATGCGCACCGGCGACCTCGGCTATCTCACCGGGGACGGCAACATCGTCGTCGCCGGGGGGCGGCTCCGCGACATGATTATCCGCGGCGGCGAGAACATCTATCCGGTCGAGATCGAGAACGTGCTGCGTGCCCACGAAGGGGTGGCCGATGTCGCGGTCTTCGGCATGGCCGACGACTATTACGGCGAGTCCGTAGCCGCTGCGCTCATCCCGTCCGGGCCGGTCGCCGCGGCCGAGCTCGCGCGTCATTGCGAGGACCGCATCGCCCGCTTCAAGATCCCCGCGCGATTCTTCCGCATCGAGGCCTTCCCGCTGACCGCCAGCGGCAAGATCCGCAAGACCGAACTCCGCGCGATGGCCGCCGGCGGCGCTTTGGCGCCGCTCTGACGCCGGGAAACCGGGGACTGTTACCGATTTCTTCAGATCGGCGTGTTGGGCGCCCGGTCCCAGGCGCCGTGCGTGAGCCAGTGGCGGACCATCCACAAACGGTCGACGCCCCAGATCGGCTGGTCGTCGACGATGAAGAAGGGCGATCCGAAGACCTTGCGCTCGACCGCGCGCTCGACCGCGGCGCGCAGCCGGTCCCTGACCGCCTGCCCGCCGAGCGCCTCGCGCAGGGCCCCGCCGTCGGCGCCGCAGGCGGCGGCCTCGGCGATGACCGTCTCCGGTTCCGTGATGTCCCGGCCTTCGACCCACAGACGTTGCAGCAGCCGGCGGGCGACCGCCTTGGCGAGCGCCGGGTCGGTCTCGGCCAGCCAGTAATAGGCGCGCGCCGCGGCGATGGAGTTCACGCCGTCCATGTCGGGGATCCGGAGCGGCACGCCCAGGAGCCGCGCCATGCGCGGGCGGTCGATCGTCATGTAGTTGGCTTTCAGCGGCGTTTCCATCAAGGGCTTCAGGCCCATCACCTGCATCACAGTGACGCCCAGCAGGAACGGGCGCCAGTCGACGGTGCGGCCGAACTCCGCGGCCAGGGCCTCGATCGCATCGGCGGCGAGATAGCCGAAGGGCGAGATGAAATCGAAATAGAAATCGACCGCCCGGCTCATTCCGCCGCCCCTTTCCCCCGCGCTCGTGGCGCGGGCGGCATCATAGGCGCCCGCTGTGTCGGCCGCATCGTCGGATGTGCCGTCGGCCACAGGCCTCGTGTATCGTCCTCGCGCCGCCAGGAAGGAACGGACATGAAGCTGTTGACGATCGATTCCGCAGGCGCCGGTCATCCGGGCGTGCTGCTCGACGGGGAGACCGTCCTCGACCTCGCGCGCGCCGGCGAGACGGTCGCCGCCGCGCGGCTGGTCCCGCTTTCGATCCGCATGCTGCTCGAGGCCGGCGCGGACGGGCTGGCGCTCGTCCGTCGGGTCATCGGGGCCGTCGAAGGGGCTTCGGCGGCTGAGCGCGGGCGGCTTACCGGGTCCGGCGTCCTGCGCCCGCTGAGCCGGACACCCCTGCTGCCGCCGGTGCCCGATCCCCGGCTGATCCTGTCGGCGGGGCTGAACTACCGGCGCCATCTGGCGGAGATGAGCGGCACGCCGGAGCCCGGGAACCCGACGGCCTTCATCAAGGCGGCAGGCTCGCTCACCGGCTCGGGCAAACCTATCACCGTGCCGCCGCAATGCCCGGACATGCTGGATTACGAGGGAGAGTTCACTTTCGTTTTCGGGCGGACCTGTCACAACGTCGATCCCGCAGACGCCCTGAACTACGTCGCAGGCTATACTATATGCAACGACGTCTCGGCCCGCGACTGGGTTCCCGAGGTCATGGGCGCCAACGACAAGTTCGGCGCGATCCAAAGCTGGGAGCGCAACATCATGGGCAAGCAACTCCCCGGCTTCACGCCTTGCGGTCCGGTCATCGTCACCGCCGGGGAGATCCCCGACCCGCATGACCTGCAGCTCACCACCACGCTCAACGGCGAGGTCATGCAGTCGACCAGGACCGACGACCTGATCTACGGCGTCGCGGACCTGGTGTCCTATTTTTCGAGATGGTACCGCTTCGAGCCCGGAGATCTGGTGACCACCGGCTCGCCGGCCGGGGTGGGTTTCGGCCGCGACCCCAAGGTGTTCATGAAGCCGGGCGACGTGATCGAGATCGAGATCGAGCGGATCGGTCGGCTGTCGAACGCCCTTCAAGCCGCGCAATAGGAGGCGCCGGTTCCAAAATTGCTTGCGCCGCATCAGAATTGTCTCAACGATGTCTTTTTGTATCGAGCTCCGCATGCGCGACGCGGGTAGTCGGCTCGAAATACGCTCACTCGCACCACCCCTCCCGCCGCCATAGGCCCACCCGCGGCCGGCGGCGATCAGCGCTGCTGCTAACGAGCGGCCGTCGACCATCGCGTCCGCCGCCGCCCGACCGCCCCACTTGCCCCAGATCGGATCGCGGATCACGGCAGTCCACGCAGCGACCGCTGAACAGGAGCACAAGAATCGGACGACAAGCCCTTGCTTTGTCGGGCCAGGCCCTTGCTTTGTCGGGCAGAGTGACACCGCATTCCTTCTATCGTAACCGCTGTATAGGCCGGTTTCCCGGAGGCGGAAATGCGCGGTTAATAGCCGGAGGCCGCTTGTGGCGAGAGCCCGAGAAACAGGCGCAGCAGCGCGTTCGCGCGTGGGTGCCGGAAGCGCATTCGCCGGGACCGGCGGTGGGCCGGCGGAAGCCGGGTCCTGCGTGTCGGCCGGCCGTTCGGCGCCGGACCCGAGCGGGACGCGTGTCTCGAGGTCACCGCCATGCCTCGCGACCGGTTCGAGGCGGAGTTCGCCGATGTCCTCAACGCCAATGCCTGCGACGAGGACGAAGGCGAAGAAGACGACAGCGATCCGGCGGCGCGGGTTGCAACGGTCTTGGCGTTGTGATTAGGTAGGCCTGCCGCGTCGGAGGGTGGCTCAACCGCCCGGGCGTGGCGCAAAAACCGCCTTGATTCTCATACAGTTACAAGAGAGTTACAGGTCGCCTTCCAGACGGTCTTAGGGGCAAGCCCAGGTGTCAGCCGAACCGATTGACGTGTCCGGTCTCGCCGGTCGGTACGCGACCGCCTTATTCGATTTGGCGGAACGGAGCGACGCATTCGACCAGGTGCGGAACGATCTCGCGCGCCTCCAGGCGATGGTCGCAGACTCCGCCGATCTCGCCCGCGTGCTGGCCAGCCCGGTTATCGGCCGCGAGGATCAGGTAAAGGCGATCGATGCGGTGATGGAGCGCGCCGCGATCGGCGATCTGACGCGCCGGTTCGTCAACGTCGTCGCCGCCAACCGCCGGCTGTTGGCGCTGGGCGACATGATCCGGGTCTTTGGGGCCCTGCTCGCGGCGCGCCGTGGCGAGATGACGGCCGAAATCGTCTCGGCCCGGCCGCTCGGGTCTGCCCAGCGCGGCGCGCTCGAGGACGCGCTGCGCCGGTCGGTGGGTGCCAATGTCAGCATCGAGGCGCGGGTCGAGCCCGGGATCCTCGGCGGGCTGATCGTCAAGGTCGGCTCGCGCATGGTCGATTCCTCGCTCAGGACAAAGCTACAGAAGCTGCAGACAGCCTTGAAAGGGGTCGCATGATGGACCTTCGCGCCGCAGAGATCTCCACCATCCTCAAGGAGCAGATCGCGGGTTTCGGCGCCGGGACCGAGATCGCCGAAGTCGGCCAGGTCCTGTCGGTGGGCGACGGCATCGCCCGGGTCTACGGCCTCGACCGGGTCCAGGCGGGCGAAATGGTGGAGTTTCCGGGCAGCATCCGCGGCATGGCGCTGAACCTCGAAAGCGACAATGTCGGCGTGGTGATCTTCGGCGACGACAGCACCATCAAGGAAGGCGACACCGTCAAGCGGACCGGCGC
This sequence comes from Alphaproteobacteria bacterium, assembly GCA_965202905.1. GTDB lineage: Bacteria > Pseudomonadota > Alphaproteobacteria > MPNO01 > MPNO01 > CAYFYS01. Next base: position 3,708,742 of record OZ241868.1, read on the forward strand.
GATCGTCGATGTTCCCGTCGGGCGGGCGATGCTGGGCCGGGTGGTCGATGCGCTGGGCAACCCGATCGACGGCAAGGGCCCGATCGAGACCGATGAGCGTCGGCTGGTCGAGGTCAAGGCGCCCGGCATCATCCCGCGGCAGTCAGTGCACGAGCCGGTGCAGACCGGGCTCAAGGCGATCGACAGCCTGATCCCCATCGGCCGCGGCCAGCGCGAGCTGATCATCGGCGACCGCCAGACCGGAAAGACCGCGGTGGCCATCGACACCATCATCAACCAGCGGGACGTCAACACGGGCGAGGACGAGTCCAGGAAGCTCTACTGCGTCTATGTCGCCATCGGCCAGAAGCGCTCGACGGTTGCCCAGATTGTCAAGCAGCTCGAGGAGAACGGCGCGCTCGAATACTCGATCGTGGTCGCCGCCACCGCCTCGGAGCCCGCGCCGCTTCAATTCCTGGCGCCGTATGCCGGCTGCACGATGGGCGAGTTTTTCCGCGACAACGGCATGCACGCCCTGATCATCTACGACGACCTGTCCAAGCAGGCCGTGGCCTATCGCCAGATGTCGCTGCTGCTGCGTCGCCCGCCGGGGCGCGAGGCCTTCCCGGGCGACGTCTTCTACCTGCATTCACGGTTGTTGGAGCGCGCGGCCAAGCTCAACGAGGACCAGGGCTCCGGCTCGCTGACCGCGCTGCCGGTGATCGAGACCCAGGCGGGCGACGTCTCGGCCTACATTCCGACGAACGTGATCTCGATCACCGACGGCCAGATCTTCCTGGAGACCGACCTGTTCTATTCCGGCATCCGGCCGGCGGTGAATGTCGGCATCTCGGTCAGCCGGGTGGGCTCTGCGGCCCAGATCAAGGCGATGAAACAGGTCGCCGGATCGATCAAGCTCGAGCTCGCCCAGTACCGCGAGATGGCGGCGTTTGCCCAGTTCGCCTCGGATCTCGACGCTTCGACCCAGCGGCTCTTGAACCGCGGCGCGCGGCTGACCGAGCTGCTCAAGCAGCCGCAGTTCTCGCCGTTGCCGGTCGAGGAGCAGGTCGTGGTGATCTTCGCCGGAGTCAACGGCTATCTCGACAGGCTCGACATCCCGGCCGTCTCGCGCTTCGAGCAGGGGTTCCTGACCGAGATGCGCGCCAACCATGCGGACATGCTGACGGAGATCCGCACCCGGCAGGAGCTGAGCGACGACCTCCGCAAGAAGCTGATCGAGACCCTTGACGGCTACGCCGCGGCCTTCGCCGCCTAGGGAGCGCCTCGCCGATGCCGAACCTCAAGGACTTGCGCACGCGGATCAACAGCGTCAAGTCGACCCAGAAGATCACCGCCGCGATGAAGATGGTCGCCGCCGCCAAGCTGCGCCGCGCCCAGGAGCAGGCCGAGGCGGCCAGGCCCTACGCCGAGCGCATGGAACGCATGCTGGGCTCGCTCGCGGCGAGCCTCGGGCCGGGGGCCAGCGCACCGCCGCTGCTCGGCGGGCGTGGGCGCGACCGCGTGCATCTGCTGGCGGTCGCCACCTCGGACCGCGGGCTGTGCGGCGGGTTCAACTCGACCATCGTGCGCGAGGCGCGCCAGCGGATTCGAACGCTGCAGTCCGACGGCAGGGAGATCAAGATCCTGTGCATCGGACGCAAGGCGCGCACCCAGTTGCTGCGCGAGTACGGCGCGATGATCGTCGACACGATCGACGAGGTCGGCCGGCCGAGCCTGGGCTACGCCGACGCCGGTAGAATCGCCGACCGGCTTGTCGCTCTCTACGACGAGGACGCCTTCGACGTCTGCACCATCGTCTACAACAGGTTCGCCTCGGCAATCCGCCAGATCGTGACCGTCCGGCAGCTCATCCCGTTCGGCCTGCCGGCGGCGGCGGACGAGGAGAACGAGACGCCGACCGCGGGCTCAAAGGCGATCTACGAGTTCGAGCCCGACGAGAGCGAGATCCTGGCCGAGTTGTTGCCGCTCAACCTGTCGATCCAGGTCTTTCGGGCGCTGCTGGAGAACAACGCCTCGGAGCAGGGCGCGCGGATGGCCGCGATGGACAACGCCACCCGCAATGCCGGCGACATGATCGACCGGCTGACGCTGAATTACAACCGGACCCGCCAGGCGGCCATCACCAGCGAGCTGATCGAGATCATCTCCGGGGCCGAGGCCGTCTGACCGCGGGCCGTCCGGATGCCAAGCAAAGAGGAAAGAACATGGCCACGACGACAGGCGCAACAGGACTGATCGCCCAGGTGCTGGGCGCGGTGGTGGACGTCCAGTTCAACGGCCAGTTGCCGGCGATCATGAACGCGCTCCACTGCGACAACCGCGGCGCGCGCCTCGTGCTCGAAGTCGCCCAGCATCTCGGCCAGAACATGGTTCGCACCGTCGCCATGGACACCACCGACGGTCTGGTCCGCGGCCAGGAGGTCTCCGATACCGGCGGCCCGATCACGGTGCCGGTCGGACCGGAGACGCTGGGGCGGATTCTGAACGTCGTCGGCGAACCGGTCGACGAGCGCGGCCCGGTCAACTCCAACAAGGCCTATCCGATCCACCGCCAAGCGCCGCTCTTCGTCGACCAGTCGACCGACGCCGAGATCCTGATTACCGGCATCAAGGTCGTCGATCTGCTGGCGCCCTACGCCAAGGGCGGCAAGATCGGCCTGTTCGGCGGCGCCGGGGTCGGCAAGACCGTCATCATCATGGAGTTGATCAACAACATTGCCAAGGCGCATGGCGGCTATTCGGTGTTCGCCGGCGTCGGCGAGCGCACGCGCGAGGGCAACGACCTCTATCACGAGATGATGGACTCCGGCGTGATCGTGCCGGACGGAGAGTCCAAGGCCGCGCTGGTCTACGGCCAGATGAACGAGCCGCCCGGCGCGCGCGCTCGCGTCGGTCTGACCGGGCTGACCCTGGCCGAGTATTTCCGCGACGAGGAAGGCCAGGATGTCCTGTTCTTCGTCGACAACATCTTCCGCTTCACCCAGGCCGGTTCGGAGGTCTCCGCGCTGCTGGGCCGCATCCCCTCGGCCGTGGGCTACCAGCCGACGCTCGCCACCGACATGGGCACGCTCCAGGAGCGGATCACCACCACCAACAAGGGCTCGATCACATCGGTCCAGGCGATCTACGTACCGGCCGACGACCTGACCGACCCGGCGCCGGCGACCTCGTTCTCGCATCTGGACGCGACCACGGTATTGTCGCGCCAGATCGCCGAGCTCGGCATCTACCCGGCGGTCGATCCGCTGGATTCCACCTCGCGAATCCTCGAGCCGCGGGTCGTCGGCGAGGAGCATTACGCGGTCGCGCGCGAGGTCCAGCGCATCCTGCAAACATACAAGTCCCTGCAGGACATCATCGCCATCCTCGGGATGGAGGAGCTGTCGGAGGAAGACAAGCTGATCGTCGGGCGCGCCCGCAAGATCCAGCGCTTCCTGTCCCAGCCCTTCCATGTCGCCGAGGTCTTCACCGGCGTGCCGGGCGTGTTCGTCGACCTGCCCGATACGATCAAGGGCTTCAAGGGCTTGGTGGAAGGCGAGTACGACGACCTTCCGGAGGCTGCCTTCTACATGGTCTCGACCATCGAGAGCGCGGTCGACAAAGCCAAGTCCATGGCCGCCGAGGCCGCCTGATCCATGGCCGATACCGTCGACTTCGAGCTGGTCTCGCCGGAACGGCTGCTGCTGTCCGCCGCGGTCGAGATGGCGGTCGTGCCGGGCGCCGAAGGCGATTTCGGCGTCCTGCCGGGCCATGCGCCATTCATATCCTCGGTGCGCACCGGCGTGATCTCGATCTGGAACGCCGGCGCGGTCGAGCGGCGGATCTTCGTTGCCGGCGGTGTCGCCGAGGTCAACCCCGAGCGTTGCACGGTGCTCGCCGAGGAGGCGGTGGCCTTGGAGGACGCCGACCCGCAGGCGGCCGAGGAGCGGATTGCCGCGGCGCGCGATGCGCTCGACTATGTCGAGGACGACGGCGCGCGCGATGCGGCGCGCAAGCGGATCGCCGTCGCCGAGGCGCTGCGCGAGGCGATTCGCGCCGGCGGCGGCGCCTGAGCATCACAGTGTGCCTTTCCCGGTCCCGGTAGCGCAGTCAACGAGGATGAATGTCGGGAAGGGGATGGTTCTTCGGCCGCACCGTACAGCGAAGCGGCGAACTTACTCGAGCTTGCTGAAGATCGGGAGATACGGTCGTGCGTCCCCTCGTTCGGGTCACCGTCTCTGGGGTCAATCAGGTCGAACGCTGTTCGCCGAACCGACACGCTTTTATCGCTGCCCCTTGCGTGGATTTGTCACTCGCCGCCTTTGCAGGGCTCGGCTCGGCGGTTGGCTGCCCCAGAGTAACGCTCCGGTCGCAACTACGTAGGAGAGAGGTATCTTCGGGTTGTTGATATCCTTTTCCCCATCGTCGCGCTATTTCGTCTCCCACTTCGTGTAGAAGGGTTCCATATCTGCGGGCGTGATCAGGTAGATCGAGATCAGTGTGATGTTCTGGTAGACAGCGAAAATCCAGTCGACGTGCCGATACTTTCCGATGATGATGGGATTCATATGGTGGTGAGTCGAGAAGCTCCTTGTTAGATTGATGTTCACGGACTTCATTTCGTACTCGGCGCCATTCTTGTCGACGGCATCGTTACCTTCACGTCCTGGAATATTCGTCAAGCCGAGTAGAAGAAGAATTTGTAGGATCTTTCCGCCATTGTCTTGAAAGATGTCGTTGATGCCATGCTTCGTGGCGAGGTCTTGATACCGACTGATCACAGGCCAGAGTTCCTTTAATTCCTCGGTGTCTTCGTGCGGCTCAAATGTCATTCTGACTCCCGAAGCAAATCGACAGGAGACATATCAAGCGCTCTTGCAATGCGTTCGATGTTGTCTATCGAGATATTTCGCTCGCATCGCTCGACCGAACCGACATAAGTTCGGTGCAAGCCGCAGGCGCCAGCAAGCGCCTCCTGAGACAAGCCGTGCATTGCCCGCATTCGTCTCATATTCTTGGCCAAGGTTGCCCGAAGGCGCGAGGCGTCTCTTTTCGCACCGTACAAGAAACTGTGTTGCAGACAAAGAATCGACAGACTATAAGTAGCGGAATGATCCCAGCCTACACGACTGCATATGGCACCGCCTTCATAGGCGACTCTCGCCAGCTGCTAGCTGAGCTCGACGACAGCAGCATCAACCTCGTTGTCACCAGTCTGCCTTTCGCCCTCCAGCGCAAGAAGGAGTACGGTAACAAGGAGCAGCACGAATATGTAGACTGGCTCGCGGAGTTTGGAGCGCTCGTATACGCGAAGCTAACGGAGGACGGGAGTTTCGTCATCGACATCGGCGGCGCTTATGAGAAGGGGCACCCCGTCCGCAGCCTCTACCAGTTCCGTACCTTGCTCAAGTTCTGCGGATATTGGCTTCCATCTGGCAGAGGAGTTCTACTGGCACAACCCATCAAAACTGCCGAGCCCCATCGAATGGGTGAACAAGCGCAAGATCAGGGTAAAGGATTCCGTCAACACAATTTGGTGGTTTTCCAAGACCCCGTGGCCCAAGGCAGATGTTTCTAAAATACTCGTCCCATATTCTGAAAGAATGAAGAGGCTGATCCAAGACCCGGACAAATTTTATAGACCGAAACTGCGCCCATCCGGACACGATATAGGAAAGGGGTTTGTAAAGGACAACAGTGGAGCGATCCCGCCTAACTTGCTTTCATTTCCGAATACGGAGTCAAATGGTCGCTATCTGTCCTGTTGCAAGATCGTCGGCGTGAGAGGACACTCGGCTCGCTTTCCGGGCAAGCTGCCAAAATTCTTCATCCGGTTCCTGACTGACCCCGGAGACATGGTGCTCGACATCTTCGCGGGATCGAACACCACCGGCGAGATCGCAGAGCTTGAGGGGCGGCGGTGGCTCGCCTTTGAGGAACGCGCTGATTATGTTGCGGCGTCTGCGTTCCGGTTCCTCACCGACGAGGACGACTCACGGGACATTTTCGATAGCATCCAACGGGGCGAGACGGTTTCACTTTTCAATCGAAAAAAGCGGCGGGTGTAGTAACAGCCATGGGTGCATGCTGAAAGGCGTGCGCTCCAACGGGTTCAAGATCGGTTTGCAGGCCAGCCGCGTACGGCCCCGCCCGCTCCGGTCTAGCTGGCTGGTCCACGTTAGTTTATCTCGCGCGCAATGCGTGCGGCGAAGGCCTCGACCAGGCGGTCGTAGACCGCGCGCTTGAAGGGGACGATCTGGGCCGCGATTTCGGCCAGGTCCATCCAGCGCCAGGCGTCGAACTCGGGGCTCCCGCTCGCGGCGAGATCGAAATCCTCATCGGAGCCGGTGAAGCGGGCCAGCAGCCATCTCTGCGCCTGGCCGCGATAGCGCCCGCCCCACATCCGCCGGGCAAGATCGGCGGGCAGGTCGTAGGTCAGCCAGCCCGCCAGCTCATCGACAATCCGGGCCCGGTCGGCGCCGGTCTCCTCGGCAAGCTCGCGCAGCCCCGCCTGACCCGGCGCCTCACCGCGATCGATCCCGCCCTGCGGCAGTTGCCAGACCTTGCCCGCGGTGTCGATCCGCCGCCCGGCGAAGACCAGGCCGCGGTCGTTGAACAGCACCACGCCGACGCAGGGGCGGTAGCCCTTGGGCGGCATGTCGGGCGCCGTCAACTTCCGAGCCCCGAGGCGACCGCCGATACCGGCGCGAGCGCGATGCCCGCTTTGTCGAGCTTGGCCGACCGGGCCGCGATGCGCTCCAGGGAGACCGGATAGGGCGAGGCGATGCCGAGCGCGGAGCCCTGGCTCCTGGCCAGCCGTTCGAGTTCGGCGAGCCTCGCGTCGATCGCCTCGCGCGAGGCCCATTCGTCGACGACGCGGGCGCTGCCGGCGAATGGAACTCCGACATCGCGAGCGGCCTCGCTCGCCAAGCTGCGTGGCGGCGACCGGCTGTCCAGGAACAGCAGACAGCGGTCGTTCAGCGCCGCGAGCACCGGGGTCAGGCGCCGGCGCGACACGGTGAACTTCGAGCCCATGAAATCGACCACGCCAATATAGCCGGTCGCCCGGCCCAGCGTCCAGAACAGCCGTTGCCGGTTTTTCTCGTCGGACAATGTCGTCAACAGCGTGCCCGGGCCCGGATCGACGGTCGGAAAGTTGACGGGCTCCATCGGCAGGTTGATCAGGATCTCGTGGCCCGCCGCCCTGGCCAAGCCAATCCATTCCGACAGCTGCCGGGCATGGGGTGCGAAGGCGAGGGTGATCTGGCCGGGCAGGCCCTGGATTGCCGCCTCGGTCGCCGCGCTGCTGAGTTCCAGGGCGGTCACCACGATCGAAACCCGCGGCCGCTTGTCCGCCCGGTCGAAGAGTCGGGCATAAACCTGCCACGGCTTGCGGCCGTCCGCGCTGATCGGCGGCGGGGCCGCAGGCGCGCCGGAACGCGGCGGCGTGCGATCGGGCGGGCGGCGACGACCGGCGGAACGGACGCCGGCCGCTCCGTCCGTAGCTTCGGGGGCTGCGCCTGCCGCGGCCGCGCCTCCGGGAGCGGCGACGCCAAACTCGGTCTGACCGAGGCGCCGATGGCCGCGCGGCGCTTCATGCGATCGGATTCGACGTCGAGCCAGATCGCCCCGCCCCCAACCAAGGCCACCACGATCAGCAGAAGCGAAAGCGGCAGGGCCAGCCCGCTCCGGCGCGCTGCGGCTCGGTCGGCGCCCGCCAATGTCCGGCCCGCCGCCCGCTGTTGCCATCGCGCCCGGTGCGGGGGGCCGCCTTAATTGCCGGGCCTGGCCGCGTAGAGCGCCAGCCCGCGCAGCAAATCGATCGCCCGCGTGAGCTGATAGTCTTTCTGCTCCGCGGATGTCTGCGGCTTGGCCTCGGCCTCGCCGGGCCTGGTCCCGGACCCGGGCTCGTCCGGGTTGCGCAGCGCTCCGCGCAAATCCCTCTCGCGCCGACGGTCTTCTTCGTTGACGGTCTCGATTCGAGCCTGTTCGACGACGATGTCGGGGTCGATCCCCTTGGCCTGGATCGACCGGCCCGAGGGCGTGTAGTACTGCGCGGTGGTCAGCCGGATCGCTCCGTGGCCCGCCAGCGGGATGATCGTCTGGACCGAGCCCTTGCCGAACGAGCGCGTGCCCATGACGATGCCGCGGCGGTGGTCCTGAAGCGCGCCTGCGACGATCTCCGAGGCGGAGGCCGATCCGCCGTTGATCAGCACCACGATCGGCAGGCCGTTCGCGCTGTCGCCGGGCTTCGCGTTGAAGCGCTGGGCGTCGTCCGGCCGGCGCGCGCGGGTGGAGACGATCTCGCCGCGATCGAGGAACAGATCGGCGACCTTGACCGACTGGTCGAGCAGACCGCCCGGGTTGTTGCGCAGGTCGAGCACCAGGCCCCTCACCTTGGAGCCGAGCTCGGCCTGGAATTTCTTCAGCGCGCGCGCGACCCCGCGCGCCGTCTGCTCGCTGAACGAGGTGATCCGGACATAGCCGACATCGCCCTCGGCGCGCGAGCGCACAGACTGGATTTTGATGACCGCGCGGGTGATGGTGACGTCGAACGGCTCGCGCTCGACCCGGCGAATGGTGATCACGACATCGGTATTGACCGGGCCGCGCATGCGCTCCACGGCCTCCGACAGGCTCAGCCCCTGGACCGCTTCCTTGTCGAGGTGGGTGATCAGATCGCCCGGTTTGAGGCCGGCTCGGTGGGCCGGCGTGTCGTCGATCGGCGAGACCACCTTGATCAGGCCGTTCTCCATCGTCACTTCGATACCCAGCCCACCAAACTCGCCGCGGGTCTGTACCTGCATGTCGCGGTAGTTTTTGGCGTTCAGGTAGCTTGAATGCGGATCCAGCGAGGTCAGCATCCCGTTGATCGCGGATTCGACCAGCGTCTCGTCCGAGACTGCGTTGACGTAGTCCGAGCGCACCCGCTCAAAGATGTCGCCGAACAGATTGAGTTGCCGATAGGTCTCGGACGTGTTCGGTTGCGCGTCGGCCGGGACCGTATGAGCCACGAGGGAGATTACGGCTGCCGCCGCGAAAATCCGCGCTCGCATCATCCGCTTACCTTGTCGCTGCTTGCCGCTAACCAGGGCAAAGGGTTGATGGGTCGGCCGCTGTGACGCAGCTCGATATAAAGATCGCTGGCGCCGCCGGATTCCGATCCCATCGCACCGACCGGCTCGCCGGCGAGGACCTCGTCGCCAAGATCGGCGTGGAGACGATCCAAACCGGCCAGGAGCATATGATACCCCCCAGCGTACCGGATGATCAACAGTTGGCCATAGCCCCGGAACGGCCCGGCGAAGACCACCCGGCCGGGCTTGGGCGCGACCACCTCGGCGGCCGGGCGCGTCCGCACCGTCGTGCCGCGCACTTTTCCGCCGAAGTTCCGGGTCACCTTGCCCGCGACCGGCAAGCGCGGCGGGGGCGCCGCCGCCCGCCGGGCGACGACCAGGGTCTTGGCCCGTTCCGGCGTGGCCAGGCGGTCCTCGGGGCGCAGGTCGAGGCCCTTTTGCGCCTGGGCGAGCTTGGCCAGAAGTTGCTCGATTCCCATGGCCTCGCTCGCCAGGCGCGCCACTTTCGCCTGCGTGGTCGCGCTCGCCTTCCGCCAGCGGCGCTCGAGCCGGGTCCGTTCCTGGATCAGCCCGGCCAGCGTGCGCCGCTCGGCGGTCAGCGAGCCCAGGGTTCTGTCGCGCTGGACCTGCTCGCGGGCGATCGTAAGGCGCAGGCGAGAAAGCGCGCGCAGTTCGGCGGCCAGCGCCCGGGCATCGTGGTCCAGGCGCGGCGCCGCATGGCGCAGGGCCATCGCCCCGCGCAGGACGGGCAGCGGATTCGCGGCGCCAACCATCATGCCAGCGCGGACCGGCCGGCGCGCGAGGCGCTGCAGCGCGCCAAGAAGTCGCCTCAGCGCCTCGCGCCGTTCGGCCAGCGTCTCCGCGGCCCGCGCCTCGCGTGCGCGCAGCGTCTCGAGAGCGGCGTCCCTGGCCGCGATCTCGCCGTCGAGGCGCCGGGCGGCGGCGGCGATATCGACCAGTCTGCGCTTCAAACGGCTGAGCCGGCGTGTCTGGTCGGCGACGCGCTGCCGAAGCGCGGCGCCGTCCTCGCGCGCCTGTTCGAGCGCACGCTTGACCGCTTCCAGGCGCTCGGGACCGGCCCGGGTGGCGTCCGCGGCAGTGGCGGTGGCGGAAACGGCCGTTGAGCCGGCGATCATGGCCAGAACGGCCGCCGCGAGCGCCCAGTGTTGCGCCTTGCGTCTCAAAGGCCCTCGCTTGCTCACCTCTACACCCGCCCCGATATAGGCAGGAGTGTCAACAAACTGTATCGATTGCCCGCCCAAGGTCACCCCTTATCCGACGCGGTGATAGGGGTGGCCCGCCAGGATCTGCTGCGCACGGTAGATCTGCTCCATCAGCATGGAGCGTACCATCAGGTGCGGCCAAGTCACGCTGCCGTAGGACAACACCAGGTCGCTGCTGGCTATGAGCCCCGGGTCGAGCCCGTCCGCGCCGCCAATCAGAAACGCGACCTCGCGCTGGCCGGCATCGCGCCAATCGGCGAGAATCCGCGCGAAATCGTCGCTCGACAACGCCTTGCCGCGCGCATCGAGCGCAACCCGGCGCGCGCCCGCTGGGATCGCGGCTTCGATCCCGTCCGCCTCGCGTTTCAGCCGCGCCGCGCCGGCGCCGGTCCCGGCGACTTCGATCTCACGCAGCGCGATCTGCCAGGACACGCGGTCGCGAAAGTGCTCGAACAGGGCGCGCTCGGGCCCGGATTTGAACCGGCCGGCCGAGGCGATCGTCAGGCGCAGCGACGCGCTCAGCCGCCGGCCTCGGTGGTTCGATCCGGCTCGCCGATCGAGATGCCCCACATCTTCTCGATGCCGTAGAAATCACGGATTTCGGGGCGGAACAGGTGGACGATCACATCGCCGGCGTCGATCAGCACCCAATCGCCCTGCCTGAGCCCTTCGGGGGTGACGCCGATGATGCCGAACTGCTTGAGCCGGCGGAGCAGATGCTCGGCCAGCGCGCCGACCTGGCGCGCCGAGGCGCCGGAGGCGACCACCATATAGTCCGCCATCGGCGACTTGCCGCGCAGGTCGATCACCGTAACGTCGATGGCCTTGTAGTCTTCAAGGCAGGCCGTAATGGCCTCGATCAGGGAATCGACCCCGGCCGCCTCGCCGTCAGCGATCATGCGCTCCTTTCCGGGATCCGACCTCGCGCGGCCCGCGGTTCGCGACCGGCGGCGCCACTTGGCGCCGCGCCCGGATAATCGTTGCCGAGGCGGGATGCAGTCTGGTGTGGAAGAACATCCACGCCGGCGGCTTCGTTTCGATCAATTTGTAGGCGTCCTTGCGCTTCTTCTTGAACCGCGAGAACGCCTGCGCAGCCTTCCCGGCGGTCGCCCCGAAAGAATAGGGCGCCCGGTCGAAAACGGCAATGGGCATGAGATTGAAGATCTTGGTCCATTGCTGCCATCGGGAGATTTGGGCGAGGTTGTCGGCGCCCATGATCCAGACGAAATACATGCGCGGGAAGCAGAACTTGAGCGCGCGCAGTGAATGGACGGTATAGCGGGCGCCAAGCCGCTGTTCGATGTCGACGACGCGGATCGCGGGGTGGCGGGCAAATTTCTCGGCTCCGGCGAGCCGTTCGTCGAACCCGGCCATGCCGTCGGCCGGCTTGAGCGGGTTCTGCGGCGAGACCATCCACCAGATCTCGTCCAGCCCGAGCTGCTTGAGCGCCAGCAGGCTGATATGCCGGTGGCCCTCGTGCGCCGGGTTGAAGGACCCGCCGAGGATGCCGACTCTCAGGCCGGGCGTATCCAGGCCGCGGCGAATCGTGGTGTAGACGGTCAGGGCCGAACCTGCCCGGATCCGCGCACCACATATTTGTAGGTGGTGAGCTGCTCGACGCCGACCGGGCCGCGGGCATGCAGCCGGCCTGTGGAGATGCCGATCTCCGCGCCCATGCCGAACTCGCCGCCGTCGGCGAATTGGGTGGACGCATTGTGCAGCACGATCGCGGAGTCCACCGCGCCGAGGAACCTCTCGGCGGCCGCCGCGTCGCCGGTGACGATCGAGTCGGTGTGGTGCGAGCCGTAGGTGTTGACGTGGGCGATCGCGTCGTCCAGCCCGTCGACCTGCTTCACCGCGATGATCGAATCGAGATATTCGGTGAACCAGTCCTCTTCGGTCGCGGCGACCACCCGGTCGTCCATCGCGCAGGTGGCCGCGTCGCCGCGCATCGCGCAGCCGGCGGCGGCCAGATCGTCGAGGATCTGCGGCAAGATCCCCGAAGCGATTTCGCGGTCGATCAGGAGCGTCTCCGCCGCGCCGCAGATTCCCGTCCGGCGCATCTTGGCGTTGAGGGCGACCGCCCGCGCCATCTCGGGATCCGCGCCGCGCTCGACATAGACATGGCAGTTGCCGTCGAGATGGGCGATCACCGGCGTCCGGCTCTCGCGCTGGACGCGCTCGATCAGCGACTTGCCGCCGCGCGGGACGATGATGTCGATCAACTCCGGCATGGTCAGCATCGCGCCCACCGCGGCGCGGTCGGCAGTCGGCACGATCTGGATCGCGTCGGCCGTCAGACCGGCCTCGGTGAGCCCGGCGGCCAGACAGTCCTTGATCGCGGCGCTGGAATGTCGGCTTTCCGAACCGCCGCGCAGGATCGCGGCATTGCCCGATTTAAGGCACAGCGCGCCGGCGTCAGCGGTCACGTTCGGCCGGGATTCGTAGATGATGCCGATCACCCCCAGCGGCACCCGCACGCGCTCGATCGCGAGACCGTTGGGCCGGGTCCAGTGGGCGATCACCTCGCCCACCGGGTCGGGCAGCCCGGCGATCCGCTCGAGCCCGGCGGCCATCGCCTCGATTCGGGATGGCGTCAGCGCCAGCCGGTCGGTGAACGCCTCGGTCCGACGCGAGCGGTCGGGCGCGGCGATGTCGCGCGCGTTGGCCGCGAGCAGGCTCTCCTCGGCGGCGCGGATCTTGGCGGCCGCGGCCCGCAGCGCTCGGTTCTTGTCCTCCGACGTGCGTGTCGCCAGCGCGCGCACCGCCGCCCGCGCCCGGCGGGCGAGCCCTTCGACCATCTGTCGTGCGTCGGCCTCATCGACCGCGCGGCGCGTCGCCATGACCGCTTCCCTTCCTCGTCCCGGCGTTTCAGTCGAGTACGAGATTGTCGCGGTGAATGATCTCGTCGCGGCCACGGTAGCCCAGCCGGGCCTCTATTTCACGGCTTTTGTGGCCGATGATCCGTGCCGCGTCGGTGCTGGAATAGGCGCTGAGCCCGCGCCCGACGGTGTTGCCGCGCTCATCGAGCACCAGCACCGCATCGCCGCGCTCGAAGCTGCCGTGGAGCGCAACCACGCCGGCCGGCAGCAGGCTCTTGCCGCCGCCCAGCGCGCGGACCGCGCCGCGGTCGATGGTCAGCGTGCCGCTGGGCGCGATGGAGCCGGCGATCCAGCGCTTGCGGGCGCCGCGCGGGCCGCCGTTGGAGGCGCCGTCCGCGCCGGCCTCGAACCAGGTGCAGCGGCCGCCGTCCGCAATCGCCGCCAGCGGGTTCAGGCCGCCGCCCGGCGCGATCGCCATCCGGCAGTCGGCGGCCAGCGCGATCTTGGCCGCCTCCAGCTTGGTGACCATGCCGCCGGAGCTGTAGCCCGGCGGCGCTTCGCCGGCCATCGCCTCGATCTCCGCGGTGACCTGGCCCACCTCCGTCACCAGCCGGGCCTCGGGATCGGAGCGCGGATCGGCGGTGTAGAGCCCGTCGATGTCGGACAGCAGCACCAGCGTGTCGGCGCTCGCCATCTGGGCGACCCGGGCGGCCAGCCGGTCGTTGTCGCCGAAGCGGATCTCCTCGGTCGCCACGGTGTCGTTCTCGTTGATGACTGGTGCCGCTCCCAGCCCGAGCAGCGCATCCAGCGTGTTGCGCGCATTGAGATGGCGCCGGCGGGTCTCGGTATCGGACAGGGTCAGCAGGATCTGCGCGGTGGTGATCCCGTGCCGGCCGAGCGCCTCCTGCCAGGCGTGGACCAGCCGGGCCTGGCCGGTCGCGGCCGCGGCCTGCTTGTCCTCCAGCCTGAGCATGCCGGCGGGCAGGCCGAGCCGGGTCCGCCCCAGCGCGATGGCGCCCGAGGAGACGACGATGATATCGACCCCGCGCGCCCGGAGCGCGGCGATGTCATCGGCCAGCGCGTCGAGCCAGGCATGGCGGACTTCGCCGGTCTCCTCTTCGACCAGAAGCGCCGAGCCGATCTTGATCACCGCCCGTCGGGCATCGGTGAGCCGCGCGCCGCTCATGACGCGAGTGAAGCGGCGTCGCCGACGGCCAGCACCTCCCGGTGCAGCCGGCGTATGACGGCATCCACCCCTTCTCCGGAGGCCCCGGAAATGACCGCAACCGCGCCGCCCGTGGCGGCCTCCAGCGCGGCCCGGCGCCCGGCCCGCAGGCTCGGGCTCAGCGCATCGGCCTTGTTGAGCGCGACGAGCTCCGGCTTCCCGGTCAGACCGCCGCCATAAGCGGCAAGCTCGCCGCGCACCGTGCGCCAAGCGCCGGCGACATCCTCCTGGGCGCCGTCGACGAGGTGCAGCAGCACCCGGCAGCGCTCGACATGGCCGAGAAAGCGGTCGCCCAGCCCGATCCCGTCATGGGCGCCTTCGATCAGCCCCGGGATATCGGCGAGCGTCAGCGTCTCATGGTCGATCTCGACGACGCCCAGCGCCGGGACCAGGGTGGTGAACGGGTAGTCGGCGATCTTGGGCCGGGCGCGCGAGACCGCGGCCAGCAGCGTCGATTTGCCGGCGTTGGGCAGGCCGACGAGCCCGGCATCGGCGATCAGCTTCAGCCGCAGCCGCAGCCAGCGCTCCTCGCCCGGCTCGCCCGGATCGGTCCGTCGCGGCGCTTGGTTGGTGGCGGACTTGAAGCGCGCGTTGCCGCGCCCGCCGCGCCCGCCGCAGGCCAGCCGGAACCGCTCGCCCGGCCTGCCCAGGTCGCAGATCCCGGTCTCGCCGTCTTCCTCGAAGACCTGGGCGCCGGCGGGCGCCGGGATCACGATGTCCCGCCCGGCGGCCCCGGTGCGGTTGCGTCCGGCGCCGTTCGCCCCGCGGCCGGCTTTGTGGTGCTGGCGGAAGCGCAGGTCGATAAGGGTGTTGAGCCCTTCGACCGCCTCGATCCAGACATCGCCACCGCGCCCGCCATCGCCGCCGTCCGGCCCGCCGAACTCGATGTATTTCTCGCGCCGAAAGCTCAGGCAGCCGGCGCCACCGTCACCGCTGCGGATATAGATTTTCGCCTGATCGAGAAATTTCATGGTCGGGCCGGCGCATCGGGCGCCGCCGGGGCCGGCTTACGAGATCGGATCGACCGAGATGAAGACCCGCTTGTTCGCCCGGCGCCGGAAGGAAACGCGGCCGGCGGCCGTGGCAAAGATCGTGTGGTCCTTGCCTATGCCGACGTTCTCGCCGGGATGGAACCTGGTGCCGCGCTGGCGCACGATGATGTTGCCGGGGGTGACCGGCTGACCGCCCGACTTCTTGAGCCCGAGACGCCGGCCCTCGGAGTCCCGTCCGTTGCGCGAACTGCCCCCGGCTTTCTTGTGCGCCATTACGAAGCCTCCCTGGTCCCTGCCGCCGCGTCGGCCGTCTCCGGCGCCTTCCCGGGCGCGTCTTCGGCTGGCGGCTCGTCCACCCGCTCCTTCCCGGCGCCCTCGCCGATGCCGGTGATCCGCAGCACCGTCAGGTTCTGGCGGTGGCCGTGCAGCCGGCGATAGTTCTTCCGGCGTTTTTTCTTGAAGACCAGGATCTTGTCGCTGCGCGCCTGGTCGAGCACGATGGCCGCGACCCGCGCGCCCTCGACCAGCGGGCTTCCGATGGTCACGCCCTTGCCGACGTCGAGCATCAGCACTTGGTCGAGCTCGATCGTCTCGCCCGGCTCGCCGGCCAAGCGCTCGACCCTGATCACATCGTTCATCCGGACGCGGCACTGCTTCCCGCCCGTGCGTATGACTGCAAACATCGACCCAACCGAAATGGAAGGCCACGACTATACCGAGCCCCGCCGGCGAGTCAACGGATACCCCCCTAATTCCCCCGATTGCCGGAGCTTCGTGTTTCGTTGCGCGCGCGCATGGCGATGCCGGGGTTCGGCGGCTACACGAGCGGATTCGTCGGCTCCAGGCCGAAGGCGACCTGGCCGTAAATCGGTCCGGAGATGTCCCAACTGTTGATGTGGTGGGCGCCGATCGCGTGGATGTCGGCATGCATCCGGCGCATTGCGTCGCCGTCGAACAGCCCGGCGGCGCCAACCGCCTGGAACAGCCGGTCGGCCGCGCGGACGCAAAGCGTTGCGACATAGGCCATATCCCGCCGGTTGCGCGCGCGCTGGTCCAGGGTGAGGCGCCCGTCGCGGCGCATGCTCGCCATGGTTTCCCCGGTTGCGCAGCGGAGCAAGAGGCGCGCGCAGTCGCGCTCGGCGCTGGATTCGGCCAGCCGAAGCTGCATCGTCGTCAGCTCCGCATGACGGAAGCCGCGGGTCGCGCGCTCGCGCGTGCGTGCGGTAAAGCCTTCGATCATCGCATCCAGGATGCCGATCGCCGGCGCGACCAGCGAGAACGGCACCGTGGCGATCCGCGGCAAGCGGTAGATCGGTCCCGGATTGACCTGCCCGCCCGGCCCGGCGCCGGCGTTGAACAGGGCGACGGCCTGCGCGCGGCGAGCGGGAACGAACGCGTTCTCGATCGCGATGTCCTTGCTGCCGGTCCCGGCCAGGCCGGAGACGAACCAGGTATCGACGATCTCGTAGTCCCGGCGCGGCAGCAGGAAATAGGCCTGCGTCGGCGCCTGACCGCCGCGGGCGGGCGGGATCGTGCTCTGGACGAACACCCAGGCGGCGTGATCGCAGCCGCTGGAGAACTGCCAGCGGCCGGACAGGCGGAAGCCGCCCTCTGCCCGCTCGACCCGGCCCGCGGGCATCAGGCCGGACGAGACCAGCGCCTCCGGCTCGCCGTCCCAGATCTCGTCCTGGGCCTCGGCCGGCATCATCCCCATGGTGATCGCGTGGTCGCAGAAGATGCCAAAGACCCAGGCGGTCGAGCCGCAGCCGCGCCCCAACCGGGAGACGATCTCGATCACCGCGTCGAGATCGAGCTCGAAGCCGCCATAGCGCGCCGGCCGCGCGGCCTTCAGCAGATCGGACTGAATCAGCTCCGCGACGGACCGGTCGGGCACGCGGCGCAGTGACTCGGTCTCGTCGATGCGCGCGGCCAGGACGGGCGCCAGCGCATCGGCCCGCTCCAGCAGCATCCGCGCAAGCGCAGCCTTGTCGGGCATGGCGTCCATCGGCAGCCTCCTGAGCCCCCGCGAAGTGCATTCAAGGGAATTCTGCCCCGGGAATGCAATCTGTGAACCATAACACGAGTTTACCCGGACAGACCGATGGATCTACGGCGCCCGAGGGTCGAACGTGCTACAAGGCAGGCAGACCAACATGGAGCCTCCGCGATGCGCCTTGCCGTGCCCGATCTGATCTCGAACTCCTATTTCCCGTCGATTTCGGCGGTCGAGCTCGGCGACTTCGCCGACCAGGGCCTGGAGATGACCCACGAGTTGATCTTTCCCGTCGACAAGTGCTACGAGGTGCTGCGCGACGGCGAGGTCGACTTCATCGGCGGCTCGGCGCATGCGACGCTCTCGGCATTTCCGGGCTGGCAGGGCGCGAAGCTGCTGTGCGCCCTGTCGCAGGGCATGTACTGGTTCCTGGTCATGCGGACCGATCTCGGCATCGCGCGCGGCGACCTCGCAGCGATCGGCGGCAGGCGCATCGGCGCCGCACCCTGGGTCGAGTACGGCCTGCGCCGCATGCTGAAGCAGGCCGGTGTCGACCCGGAACGACAGGGCGTCGATATCCGCCCGGTTCCGGGCGCGGTCAAGCCCGGCGTGAGCTTCGGCGTCGCCGCCGCCAAGGCGCTGGAGAACGGCGATCTCGACGGGTTCTGGGCCAACGGCATGGGCGCGGAGATCGCGGTCACCCGCGGTGTCGGCACGGTGGTGATCGACGTCCGCCGCGGCGACGGGCCGGTCCAGGCGTTCAACTACACCCAGCCGGTCCTGGTCGCGACCGATGCGACGATCGCCGGGCGGCCGGAGACGGCGGCAGCGGCGGTGTGCGCGATCGTCGCCACCCAGAAAAAGCTCAAGGCCGATGTGAGCCTTGCCGCCGGTATCGGCGAGAAGCTGTTCTCGCCCGACGAGGCCGGGCTGATCGCCGGCGTGGTCGAGCGCGACCTGCCCTATTACAGCCCGGCAATCACCGAGGACTTCGTTACCGGCATGAACGTCTTTGCCCGGGAGATGGGGTTCCTCGACCGCGACGTCGGCTATGACGACGTGGTCGCGCCGGAGTTCCGCCGTCTCTGGACGGAATAGCCGCGGCAGAGACGGACGGGCGCCCGTCGGCGCCCGTCCGCAGCGCGCTACTGCATCGGCGAGTACGACGCCGGCAGCATGATCTTGTTGGCCTGGGTGTGGACCGGATCGGGTCCGTCGCCCTTGGGTGGCCAGATCCCCTTGGCGAGGCACTCCTCGCGCACCTGGCGGCGGTGCTCGAGGCTCTCATAGGGCCAGATGTGGACGAACTTGTTGAGCGCGCCGCACTCGGTGATCATCGCGATCGCCAGCGGCGAGACCTTCGTGCGGGCCTCGATGGCCGGCTCCCAGCGCTTGATCAGCTCCGCGGCCCCGCCGGGCCGGAGCATGTATTCGCGCCATTCGTAGATCGGACCCAGCTTGCCGGTCTGCATCGTCGGCGTGAACGGCAGCGGGGTAAAGATCTCCGACTGCATGGTCTCTAAGAGGTGCGAGACCTCGGGCGGCCAGTTCGGGTCCTTCATCGATTCGTCCCGGATGCGGTCGCGGTTGCCCAGATCCTCGTAAGGCCAGATGTGACAGACTTGGTTGAGCTCGCCGATCTCGGTGTAGAGCATGCCGACGATCCGGGAGAACGCGCTGCGGGTCTTGTACCCCTCCTCGAACAGCTTGAGGAACTCCGGCGCTCTGCCGCGGACGGTCCGGTAGGTCCTGGCTTCATAGATCATCGTGGCTTCCTTTCAATCGAGGTTCACAGAAGGCTGCTGCCGCCGAACCGCTCGCGCCAGCGCGGCGCGGCGTCCGGGTTCACGACATATTTCGGGACTTCGCCGCGCAGCGCCGCGAAGACCGCCCGCTCGACCCAGGGGACCGCGATCTGCAGGCCGGTGCCGCGGTTGTTGGAGACCATGTGCGGCGACAGGATCACCTTTTCGCCCAGGCCGAGCAGCGGGGTCTGCGGATCGGGCGGCTCCTCGGGCAGGACGTCGAGCGCGGCGCCGGCGATCCGGTCGCGGTCAAGCGCCTCGAACAGCGCGTCGATGTCTACGATCCGGCCGCGCGCGGCGTTGATCAGCACCGCGCCGGGCTTCATCAGGGCGAGTTCGCGCGCGCCGATCAGGTCCTCGGTCTCCCGCGTCAGGTTGCAGTGCACGGTCACGACATCGGCCTCGGCCAGCAGGGTGTCGAGATCGACCCGGCGGACGTTGTGATGGACGAACCGGGCGTCCTCGACATGGGGATCGCAGGCCATCAGCCGGACGCGCCAGGGAGCAAGGAGGTCGGCCAGCCGGGAGCCGATACGGCCGAGCCCGATGATGCCGACCGCGATCCCCTCATAGCCGTCGATCTGGCGCGCCCCCAGATACGCGCCCCTGAGCGAGGGATCGCGCCAGCCGCCCTGTTTCACGACCCGGTCGCGCTCGCGCACCTTCTTCAGGAGCGCCAGCATGAACGCCATCGCGCCCTCGGCGACGCCGCCCCAGTTGCTCTCGGTCGGGCTGTGCACCACGCAGATCCCGCGCGCTGTCGCGGCATCGATGTCGACATTGTCGTAGCCGACGGTATATTTGGCGATCATGCGAAGACTCGGCGCGCTGTCGAGGGTGCGCGCGGTAATCAGCTTGGCGCGACTCGCAACCCCGATGCCGGCGACCGTGGCCGGGTCGAACACCAGCTCCTCCGACGCGCCCCGCCGGTTCGCGGCCTCGGCCCAGGATTCGTCCGGCATTTTCAGCTCGATGCCGGCGGCGCGCATGCGCGCGTAGGACTCGCCCGTCTCGTCGACCGCCTGATAGACGCGGACCAGCGGCTTTGCCATCGCCGGCCGCCTCAACCGGCGCCCGGCTGATCGGAGACGTGGGCGCTGACGATCCGCCAGCCTTCGGGCATCCGCACCCAGGTTTGGCTCTGCCGGCCGATCGCCGTTTCGCCGGGGCGGACCGCCTCGGTATTGGCCGTCGCCACGTCGCGGCCGAAGGTCGTGATCACGGTGTTCCGCAGCGTGCGGTCCACCCCCTCGATGTCGCGGGCCCGCCGGAAGCCGTCGATCTCGGCATGGCTCAGGAGCGTCCCGTTGGGGCCGTAACGCAAAGTCAGCCCGCTGTCCCAGAAGAGCCCGGCCAGCGTGTCCAGGTCGTTGACCGCGAGCGCCGCCTCGTAGCGGTTGAAGGCCTCGGTCGCCTCAGCGAGGATTTCGGGAATGTTGATCTCGTGCGTGCTCATCGCGCCGTGGCCTCTCCTCGTGTTCTCTCGGCTCGTGTTCTCTCGGCTTCTCAGGATGTCGCGCCAGGATGTCGCGATTGACCGGCGCGTTCAACCGCCGCGCCTTGCCAGGACCGATACGCAGCGTCATTGTCGATGACCGCAACCGATAATCGCAAGCGCGGAAGGGCCAGGGCCTTGGAAGAACAATCGCTCAGGGGGTTCCTCGACCTCGTTGAGCGCGTCTGCCCGGAGGAGCTGCTGCGGGTGCGCGCGCCGGTCCGCCGCGAGCTCGACATCACCTCCGCGGTCTTCGAGCTCGAACGCTCGGGGCGCAGCCCGGTGGTCGTCTTCGAGCGGGTCGAGGGGTTCGACATGCCGGTGGTCACCAACACGGCGGGCAACCGCCGGCTGTTGGCGCTTGCGCTCGACGTGGACCCGGGCAGGCTGCCGATTGCGTTTCGCGAGCGCTGCCAGAACTACACCCCGGTCGAAATCGTGGCCGATGCGCCCTGGCAGGACGTGGTCCTGGAGGGCGCGGATGTCGACCTGACCAAGCTGCCGATCCCGCTCCACTTCTCGGTCGACGCCGCGCCCTACATCACCGCCGGCCAAGTCAGCGCGCGCGATCCGGAGACCGGGGTCGACACCACCGGCTTCCACCGCCTGATGCTGCGCGGCAAGGACCGGCTCGGCCTGTCGCTTCATTCCAGGCGGCGGATGTACGAGTTCCACCGCCGGGCCGAGGAGCGCGGCGCGCCGCTGCCGGCGGCCATCACGCTGGGCGTCCATCCGGTCCACTACATGGGCTCGATGGCCTGTCACTACCCGCCCGAGGTGCGGAAGCTCGAGATCATCGGCGCGCTGTTCGGCGCGCCCTACCGGGTCGCGCGCTGCGGCGCCGACGGGCTGGAGGTGCCCTGGGGGGCGGAGATCGTCATCGAAGGCGAGATCCTGAACGACGTGCGCGAGGACGAAGGCCCGTTCGGTGAGTTCACCGGCTACGCCTCCTACCGCTCGACCGGGAATGTCTTCGTCGCCAGACGCATCCAGATGCGCGCCCGGCCCTGTTTCCACTCCGTCGCCTCGGGCATGGCCGCCGATCACATCCTGGTCTCCAGCATCAGCCGCGAAGCCGAGATCATGAACGCGCTCACGCGCAACCTGCCCAACGTGCAGGCGGTCCATGTGCCGACGATCACGGCCGGCGCGCTGATGGCGGTCATCTCGATGCGCAAGACCGCCGAGGGCCAGCCGCGCCAAGCGATCATGAGCGCGCTGGGCGCCGAGTTCTACGTCAAGACCGTGGTGGTGGTGGACGAGGACATCGATGTCTTCGACCTGTCCGACGTGATGTGGGCGGTGATCACGCGGACCCGCGCCGAGCAGGACGTGATCTACATCCCCGGCGCCATGGGCGCGATCCTTGATCCGACATCGGATCCCGAGCACCATACCGTCACCAAAATCGGGATCGACGCGACCAGGCCGTCGGGCCGGGATTTCGCCGGGCGGCTGACGATCTCCGATGCGCAGCGCGCGCGGGTCCGCGGAATCCTGGAAGGCAGCGGGCTCAGGCTTTAGGTGTTTAGTCCCGGCATTTGATGGATTGGGTTGAGCCTGAATCGATTGGGCTCGGTTGTCCAGAGTTTGCAGATGTATTCGTAGGGTGTGAGGCCGTGCAGGGTTTGGGGGCGTTGGCGGCTGGAGCTTGACGGTCGGTCGGAAGCCCAGGCTCTCGACTTGGTGAGGCTCCATCTGAAGAAGGAACGCTTGGCAGACCCTGCCGAACGCTTGGCCTTTGCGAGCGCCATGTGCTCGGTGCGCCACGACTGGATCAAGCGTTGGCGCGCCGGCGCGGCGCACGACCGGCGAACGGGCGTCGGAAGCAGGAAACCGAAGGAACGCGCACGCCTGCTCGACAGCGCGGCCGCCGAGGTCGATCCGCGCGCAAGCGGTCAAACGCGTGAAGTGAGTGAGGCGGCCGTAAAGATTCGGTCGCGCTGTGGAGGCGGGCGAGATTGTGCGTCAGGCAGGCTTCCAGGATAACCGATACCAGCGAGTCCATGAGCTGACTTCCATTTCACATGATCCGTGTCGGCGACGAGAGCTCTCCGGGCCGCGCTCGACGACCGCCGCCGGCGCGCGAGCGAGGTTGCCGTCGGGCATCGGCCGTCCTAGAGTCGGACCATGTTATGGCTGTTGAAGGTCGCCATCGACACTGTGACGTATACGGTCGGGCTCCTGTTCCTGCTCTGGCTGATTGGCGTCATATTCGGATAGACGCCGCCAGCGCCTCGGCGCGGCGGTGCTCCGCCTCGGCCCGGAACGTCTCGATCTGCCACTATGTCAGTGTCTCGCAGAGCTCGCGGTGTCCGCGTCCGGCGCGGATGCGCGTGTCGAGGACGCGAGCGAGCGGAACCGGCCCGCCGTCTGCCCGCGCGCCGCGGCCGCGCTTGCGGCGCTTCGCCGGGACGGGCCGTTCGACGCCGTGGTCTGCGACTCCGTCCTGAACAGCGTCGATAGCCTCCAGGCCGAGAGCGATGTGCTCGACTGCCTCATCGCGCTTTGCCGGCCGGGCGGGTCGATATTCTTGAGCGGCCGCAGGATGGAGCGGACCGAAGCGCTCCTGAACCATCGTCTCACCCGCAGCCCGGACAAGCGTTACGTCGAGTTCCTCGATGACGACGGGTTCAGCGCCATCTACAGACGCGGCGTCTGGACGTTTCAGAAGTTCCACACCTTCCAACAAGCGAAAGCGCTCGCCGCCGAACGGCTCGGCCCCATCGAGACCGCGGCGCACAGCTCGACATCCTGGCAGATCGTCTGCCGCGCGGAACGGCGGATCGACGCCGCCGCAGCGGAGGCCGCACTCCGCCGCGAGTTCGATCTGCCCTGGCCGGACGGCGACAGGTTGAGCCTCGCCAACGCGGCGGTTGCAGCCTGGAGGATCGCGCCAAAAAATTAGGGGTGAACGCGGGCCGGTGGTCGGCCGCGTCTGCGCGGTGGCGGCCGGACCCAACCCGGCGGACGCCGGCCGGTCGCGAGCTCGCGATACGGCGGGTCAGCCCTGTTGCTACCGCCCGTGCCTTTCTTGCCACCGTTTTTTGGCTGCTTCTTCATCCCAGGTGAGGCCATCCGGCAGATTCCTCGGTGGGGGGCCGTACGGACGCTGCGAGGCCGCGTCGAGTTGTTCTTGGGTAAGTCTTTTCGCGCCCCAGAAGTCCGCGCCGGTGAGGTCTGCGCCGGTGAGGTCTGCGGCGCCGAGTTTTGCGGCGGGGAGTTTTGCGTCCATGAGGTCTGCGCGGCTGAGGTCTGCGCGGATGAGGTCTGCGCCGAAGAGGTGTGCGCGGATGAGTTTTGCGTAGGTGAGGTCTGCGTGGGTGAGTTTTGCGTCGGTGAGTTTTGCGTCGGTGAGGTCTGCGTCGGTGAGGTCTGCGCGGATGAGTTTTGCGTCGGTGAGGTCTGCGCGGCTGAGGTCTGCGCGGCTGAGGCTGAGGTCTGCGCGGCTGAGGTCTGCGCGGCTGAGGTGCGCGTGAGCGAGGGCGGCGTAGGCGAGGTTTATCTTGTGAAGGTCAAACATCAGACCGTCCGGCAACTCTTTCTCGGCCACGGTACGGACGGCGATATGCACCAGTGGGGCGACTTTCGCTTCCGTCTGGGTCTTCGCGGCATCTGTCTCTACGATGGAACCGTGCGACCGGATGAATTCCTCCAGCATGCGGAGCGCGCCCCCCCTGTACGGGTTGTCCTCGTCATGAACCAGCCGTCCCAGGGTTCTGGCGCCCGCGTTTTTGACTGTTTCGTCCTTGTCTTTCAGCAGTTTGACCGCTTGGAACAACCGGGTCTGGGAAAGCGACCGCCGGTGTTGCTCGTCGGATTGCGTCGTTGCGTCGCGTTGCGCCTCAACTGCTTTTCGTTGTTCGTCAACTGCTTTTCGTTGTTCGTCAACTGCTTTTCGTTGTTCGTCAACCTGCCGCTCGGCGATCCGGCTTCGCCATACGGCGAGCACGGCGGCCCAAATCGCGGCTATGACGAGACCGTAATTGCGAACGATCTCTCCATACGATGGGCCGGTACGATCAGCGGTTGCGCACAGAGCCTCGTAGAGCCCCAATAGGATCAGGGCCACTGTCGCCAAGGTAGCCATGGCGGCGGCGATCTCCACTGCGTGCTTTTTCGCCCACTCCCTCATCCGTCTCCCCCGACCGGCGCCCTCGCCGTTCACACCGCCCGGCTGACAGTCTCCGCCGCCTCTGAAACGCCAAGGCCACAAGGCACACGGGCGAGCTGCTCATCTCGAACTGAGGGCGCACCAGTTCCCCCGCTTCCCGCCGCCATAGGCACGCCCATGGCCGGCGGCGATCAGCGCCGCCGACAGCGAGCGCCCGTCAACGATCAGGTCCGCGATCACGCGGCCGCCCCACTTTCCCCAAGCCGGATCCTGGATCACGACCGAGCGGGCCGACGACACCGCCGCCCGCGTGAACGCCGTCGCCGCCTCGCCGCCTTCCCGGCCGCGCGCTCGTCCTCGCACTTCGCACGCCCGCCCTTCTCCGGCGTATCGACGCCCCGCAGCCGCACCTTGAGATCGGCCAGTTCCGGCGGCAGATCGGCCGACGCATCCACCGCTACCGTGTCGCCGTCGATCACCCGCACCACTGGCCATCCGTAGTTGGCGGCGCCGGCCGGGGACGCGAGGGCGCCGATGACAGCGACAACCGTCGCGCGCCGGATCACGGCCCGAAAGCCTGCGCCCCCTTGAGTTTCCGGCCTCTTCCGGGTTCACAAGGACTTTCGGCCCCCTGCAGCGACACCGGATTGAATGCCGATCAAAACCGCGCGCCCGCGATGCACCCCTGAACCCCATGGCCGTGACCGCCTTGACTAGGAACATAAGCGGAACATGACTATTCAGCGGAGGACTATCAAGGATGAACCGGCAGCCGAATGCGCGCGGGCGACCCGCGAGGCGAGGCGGAACGACTTCGTCTGGGCGGAGGCTCAGACCGCGCTCATCATCGGGCTGGCGCGCAGGCCGGACTCCGCGATCGCCGCCGGGATCGCATCCGACCCGACCGGGGCCATGAGGTGTACGCCGGCGACGCCCGAAATCTGCTCGAGCTGCTGCATCAGCTCGGCGCAGATCCGCACACCCTCGGCCTTCTGGTCCGCGGCCTGTTCCATCCGGTCGATGGTCTCATCGGGAACCGCGACGCCGAACAGGTTGTCGCGCATCCACCGGGCGGAGCGCGCCGAGGCGGGCGGTCCGATGCCGATGAGAAGGAACACACGGTTGGTCAGGCCGACCTCCTCCAGCCGGGCCACGTAGCGCCGCACGAGGCCGATATCGAAGCAGAGCTGGGTCTGGACGAACTGGGCGCCGGCCTCGACCTTGCGCAGCAGGCCGGTCGGGCGCCAGTCCGGCCCGGGATCGACCGGGGTGTCGGCCGCGCCGATGAACAGCCTGGCCGGCGAGACGATCGCCCGGCCGGAGGCCAGCGCCTCGCCGTCGCGCATCTTCGCCGCGATGTGGATCAGGTCCCGGCTCTCGATGTCGAAGACCGCCTTCGGCGGCGGCGCCTCGTGCGGGTCGGGGTCGTCGCCGCGCAGGATCAACACGTTGCGCACCCCCAGCGCCGAGGCGCCGAGCAGGTCGCTTTGCAGCGCGATCCTGTTGCGGTCCCGGCAGGTGAGCTGGAGGATGGTCTCGAAGCCCTGTCCGGTCAGGATCGCCGCCGCGGCGAGGCCGGACATGTGCACCAGCGCGCGCGGCCCGTCGGTCAGGTTGAGCGCATCGACCGCGCCGCGCATCGGTTCCGCCGTCGCGATTAGCTCATCCGGCGCGCCGGAGACCGGCGGGGTGATTTCGGCGGTAATGGCGAACCCGTTCCCCAGGAGCGTGCGCGCCAGGGCCGAATCGATCGCGGTCGTCGGATTCGTCTTCATCTCGTCATGTCCGCTTTTTGGAGACCACATAGGATTCGTCGTAGAACCACAGCCCGCCATGCCCGTTCAGCGTCGCCCGGGTCGCATCGAGATAGCGGCCGTCGGCGATGACCTCCTCCAGCCGCTCGTCCTCGATCTGGGCGACGTAGATGGCCGCGTTCCAGGCCGCGAACAGGGTCGAGGTGCCGATGCTGTGCCCGCCGAGCTCGCTCGGCAGGGTGTGCATGTCGTAGCGGAAGATCGAGCGCTTGTCGGCATAGGCGTTGAAGTTGACGTCCCTGCCCGCGCGGCCCAGCTCGTCCTTGAGCGCCTTCAGCAAGTCGTGGCGGTTGGTCTGGAACGGGTTCTCGCCCGGCCAGACCCGGCGAACGATCTCGATCCCGGGATCCCCGCCGCAGGAGTGGATGCCCAGGAGCCGTCCGCCGGGGGCGAGGCTCCTGGCCAGCGGCGCCAGCACCTTCCGGGCCTTGAAATCGACCGGCATCCGCGCGCGGTAGGGCTGCGAGGCGATGATCAGGTCGTAGTCGGCGGTCACCTTGCCCGGCCGGGGAATCGCCCGATCGAGCAGGAACTTGTGGTCCTCCCGATACATCACCAGGACCGAGGGCCTGACATAGAGCGGGTTGCCGGTCCTGGCGCTCGGCCGGACCTGCCAAGTCTCGGCGAGCCTGGGCTGCAGATCGGTGATCTGCTCGTGGAACTCGTAGGAGGAATCGCCGGCCAACGGGACCTCGATCCAGTTGAGCGCGGCCGCGGCCTCCATCGTTCGCGGCATCAGCCACGGCGCCTCGGTGTAGTAGAGGTTGGTGACCACCAGCACGGTCGCCGGGTGCTCGTGAAACCGGTCGGGCATCCTCTCCAGGCTCAGCCGGATGTCCTCCAGGCTGATCTCCTTGCCGACGATGTAGAACGGCAGGGTGCGGAAGCGCTGGTGCATCTGGCGCATCACCCCGGTCAGCACCGTGCCGTCGCCCATCCCGGCATCGAAGACCCTGAGCGCCGGGGGCTGCGGGTGGAGATGGGCGAGCTCCATGCCCGCGCGCTCGGCGACCACCCACTTCTCGCTGCACGTGTTGACGAACATCAGGTACTTTTGCCGGTTGTCGTAGAACCGGAAGGCGGTTCGCCGGTCCGCACCGGAGGCGGCCGGCGGGATGTTCGGCCCGGTCCGGTCGGGCCCCGGGGCGGGCTCGTGCGTCCCGTTTTCGATCAGGAACCGGCGCACGCGCGCGACCGTCGTGGTGGTCACGCCCTTGCCGTCGCGCAGCCGGCCGACGAACTTGCCGTCGTTGACGACGTTCCTGCCGAACGTGGTTTCAGCGATGCCGGCGCTGCGGCAGAATTTTTCGATTTCGGAAATCAGGTCCTCGGGGGTGTCCATGCGGCGGCCTCGTCGATAGCGGGATCTTCCAACGCCATGCACAAGCGGATTCGCGCACTCCCACTAATGGTACGACTAATGAAATCTAAATTGCAATATTGGGAAATAAACCACAAATTAATACTTATCAGATAATTATGATGAATTGAATTTGGGATAAATCCCACTCATTGCGCGGCGTCGCCGGATCGCGCCGGTTCGCGGCAAGCTGGTCCCGCGCGCGCCGCCGTTCGGGAAGGGAGACGCCATGAACACGCCGACTGGGGGAGTTCGCCCAGGCCCGAAAGATCGTCCATGTCAGCCCGCCCGGCACGCTGAAGGACAAGCTGCGGCCCGGGCGCACCGCGCTGGTGGTCATTAACGCGCAGAACGATTTCTGTGCGTCCGGCGGCATGATGGACAAGGAGGGCCACGACCTCGGCGCCGTGCAGGCGATGGCCGACCGCCTGCCGCCGCTGATTGCCGCGGGCGTCCTGGTGATCTTCGTCGAGAACGTCTATTCGACCGAGCACAATTTCTATCTCTCCGATTCCTGGCTCGAACAGGCCGCGCGGGTGCGCGAGAGCAGCTACATTTCGCGCCCGGTCTGCGCCGATGGTTCCTGGGGCCAAGGGCTCCTGGGAGGGCGATTTCTACGGCGACATGCGGCCCAAACCGGGCGACCCGATCGTCCGCAAGCACCGCTTCAGCGCGTTTGCCAACACCGATCTGGAGACGATCCTGCGCGCCCACGGAATCCACTCGATGGTGCGGAATTCGCTCAATGGTGTTCACCGGGGTCGCGACGAATGTCTGTGTGGAGACCACCACGCGCGAGGGGTCCATGCGCGACTATTATGTGGTGTTCTCCTCCGACAGCGCTGCAACCTGTTCGGATGCGGACCACGAGGCGACGCTGCAAAACATCGACCGCTATTTCGGCCAGGTCGTCCCGGTGGGCGATCTGGATGGCCAACGAATAGTCCGCGCGTGGCCCGGAAGCGGCCGGCAATGCGCTCCGTCAAACCGGTCGGCCGGTCCCGGTAAAAGCGCCCGCGCATCCGAGATCGGCAAACCGCCATGACTCCGGCTGGGCGCCATGCCATTCTCGGCCGATTATGCAATCGATCCCGCCCCTGACGCCCGTCCGATGACCGATCCCGTCACGCTGGCCGTCATCCGCGGCCGGCTGGAGCAGATCGTCGATGAGATGGACGCGACGCTGTTCCGCGCCGCCTTCAGCCCGGTGATCGCCGAGGCGCGCGACGGCAGCCACGGCATCTACGACGCCACGACCGGCGATACACTGGTCCAGGGCAAGGCGGGACTGCCGATCTTCGTCGGCGCGATGAGCTTCGCAACAAGGCTCGCGATGGCCCGCGCCGCGGTTGAGGGCGGGCCGAAGCCGGGCGACGTCTACCTGTCGAACGACCCCTATGAGGGGGCGACCCACCTCAACGACTTCAAGCTGGTGCGGCCGTTTTTCCACGACGGCGCGCATTTCTGCACGCTTGCCTCGGTCGGCCACTACCAGGATATCGGCGGCAACGTGCCCGGCAACTACAACCCGCGCGCGACCGATGCGATGCAGGAAGGGGTGCGCATCCCGCCGGTCAAGCTGGTCACGGCGGGCCGGATCGATCCGGACATGGTGGCGATCATCCGCGCCAACTCACGCCTGCCCGGAAGCGCCTATGGCGACCTCAACGCCCAGCTTGCCGCGCTCGAGCTCGGCGAGCGGCGGCTGGAGGCGCTGATCGCCGATTACGGCGCGGACGCCGTGGCCGCGACCATGGCCGAAATCACCGCGCGCGCGGCCCGCCTGATGCGCGCCGGGATCGCCGCGCTTCCCGACGGCGTCTACAGCGCCGAGGACTGGCTTGACAATGACGGGATCGAGGACAAGCCGATCCGCATCGCGCTCGACCTGACGATCGAGGGAGAGACTCTCACGCTCGACTTCTCGCGCAGCGGGCCGGCCTGCGCTGGTCCGCTCAACATCTCCCGGCCGACGGCGATCGCCGCGACCTTCGTCGGGCTGAAGCACATCTTCCACGAGCTGCCGGCCAATGCCGGGGTAATGGCGCCGGTCACCCACATCATCCCCGACGGCTCCGTCCTTGCCGCCGTCCCGCCCAGGCCGGTCTCGGGCTATACCGAGACCATCCTGCGGATGATCGACGTGATGTTCTGTGCCTTCGCTCAGGTCGCGCCCGAACGGGTGAACGGCGCGCCCTACGGTACGATCAACGCGCTGCTCTTGTCGGGCCGGCGCTCCGACGCCGAACGGCGGCCGTGGATTCTCTTCACCTTCTTCGGCGGCGGGCATGGCGGGCACCCCGAAGGCGACGGGCTCGACCACGGCAACGCGCCGATCTCGATGGCGAGCATCCCGCCGGTCGAGGTCTTCGAGGCGGCCTTCCCGGTGATCTTCACCCAATGGGCGCTGCGCCCGGACAGCGGCGGGCCGGGCCGGCATCGCGGCGGGCTGGGCGCGGTCTACGAGATCGAGGTGCTGGAGGGCCCGGCCGACCTGGTGGTGCTGGGCGAGCGCGGCGCTTTCGCTCCGCCGGGCGTCCTGGGCGGCGGTCCGGGGGCGCGCAACGTCGTCCGCTACGACACCGACAACGGCGTCCGGACGCCGGCGATGGCCGCCAAGCTTTTCGGCGCTGTGCTGCGGCGCGGTCAGAAAGTGCGGATCGAAAGCCCGGGCGGCGGCGGGTTCGGCCCGGCGGGCGAGCGCAGCGCGGAGGCGGTCGCGCGCGATGTGGCGCTGGGCTATGTCAGCGCCGCGGGCGCGGCGCGGGATTACGGCGCCGCGTCATAGCGCGCGCCGACGCCATGTGCGAAGATCGAATTCGGCCATGTCGAAACCCAACATCGATCCCGTCACCCTGGCGGTCATCCGCGGCCGGCTGGAGCAGACGGTCGACGAGATGGACGCGACGCTGTTCCGCGCGGCGTTCAGCCCGGTCATCGCCGAGGCGCGCGACGGCAGCCACGGAATCTACGACGGCGCGACCGGCGATACGGTCGCGATGGGGAAGCAGGGGCTGCCCCGGTCTTCATCGGCGCGATGAGTTACGCCACCAAGGCCGCGATCGCGCGCGCCGAGGCCGATGGGGGTCCCGCCGACGGCGACATCTATCTGCTGAATGATCCCTATGACGGCGCGACCCACCTGAACAACATCAAGCTGGTCAAGCCGTTCTTCCGCGGCGGCTCGCTGTTTTGCTACCTCGCCTCGGTCGGGCACTGGCTCGACGTCGGCGGGAACGTGCCCGGCAACTATAACCCGCGGGCGACCGATATCATGCAGGAGGGGGTGCGCATCCCGGCGGTCAAGCTTTGCGAGCGCGGCGCGATGCGCCAGGACATCATCGACATCCTGCTCGCCAACGGCCGGCTGCCGCGCAGCAACTACGGCGACCTCAACGCTCAACTCGGCGCGCGCCGGATGCACGACCTGCTCGACACCTTCGGCGACGATGTCATGGCCGCGGCGATGGATGAGATCCGCGCACGGGCCAGCCGGCAGATGCGCGCGCTGATCGCGGGCCTTCCCGACGGCGCCTATTCCTTCGAGGACCATATTGACAACGACGGGCACACCGACGCCCCGCTCAAGGTCGCGCTCGACCTGACCGTCGCGGGCGAGCGGATGATTCTCGACTTCTCGCGCTCGGCGCCCGCCTGCGAAGGCCCGCTCAACGTCAGCCGCGCGACCACCGTCGCGGCCTCGTTCGTGGCGCTGAAGCACGTCTTCAACGAGGCGCCAACCAGCGGCGGCTGCCTGGAGCCAATCGAGTTCGTCATCCCGGAGGGCTCGATCCTGGCCGCCGCGCCGCCGGTCTCGGGCTACACCGAGAACATCATGCGCACCATCGACGTGATCTTCGGCGCCTTCGCCCAGGTCGCGCCGGAGCGGTCAAACGCCGCCTGTTTCGTGACCGTCAACGCGCTGCTGCTGTCGGGCTATCGCGAGGACGGCTCGAAATTCACCTTCTTCACCTTACTTCGGCGGCGGGCTCGGCGGCAATCCCGAAGGCGACGGGCTGTCCCACGGCAACGCGCCGATCGGCATGGCCCATATTCCGCCGGCCGAGATCCTCGAAGCCACCTATCCGACCTGCGTGACCAACTGGGCCTGCGCGCGGACAGCGGCGGACCGGGCCGGCGCCGCGGCGGCCTGGGCGCGATCTACGAGTTCGGGCTCCTGACCGGGGAGGCCGATCTGGTGGTCTTCGGCGAGCGCGCGCGGTTTCCGGCCTTCGGCATCCTGGGCGGCGCGCCCAACCGCATCTTCTACGACCAGGACGAGGGCGAGCGGTCGGCGGGCGAGACCGCCAAGGTCTCCGGCGTCATCGTTCGCCGGGGCCAGCGGGTGCGCATCGAAAGCCCCGGCGGGGGCGGCTACGGCGCGCCCGGCGAACGCCGGTCGAGGCGAACGGCCGCGATCTCGCGCTGGGGCTGGTCAGCCCCGGGCGGGCGCGGCGCGACTACGG
The DNA here is from genome assembly GCA_965202905.1 of Alphaproteobacteria bacterium. Classification (GTDB taxonomy): domain Bacteria; phylum Pseudomonadota; class Alphaproteobacteria; order MPNO01; family MPNO01; genus CAYFYS01. Next base: position 3,741,107 of record OZ241868.1, read on the forward strand.
CGTCGGGATCTCGAGCGACGGCGCGGTGTGGCGGAACGGCGCGTGAGCACGGAGCCCGGCATCACGGTCGGCGTCGATGTCGGCGGGACGTTTACCGATGTCTTCTACGTCGATGAGCGGACCGGCGAATTCGGAATCGGCAAGGTCCCCTCGATCCGGGGCGACATCGCCAAGGGGTTTCTCGCCGGCATCGCGGCCGCGCTGCCGGATCGCACGGCCATCGGCTCGGTGGTCCACGGCACCACCGTCGGCACCAACGCGCTGATCGAGCGCAAGGCCGCGCGCACCGGCCTGATCACCACCAAGGGCTTCCGCGACATCCTCGAGATGCGCCGGCGCGACCGGCCCAACACCTGGGGGCTGTGGGGCGGCTATCGCCCGGTGGTGACCCGGGACCTTTCGATCGAAGTCGACGAGCGGATGCTGGCCGACGGCACGGTGCGCACGCCGGTCGACGCCGACGAGGTCACCCGCGCCGCGCTTCTGCTGATCGAGCGCGGATGCGAGGCGCTCGGCATCGTGTTCATCAACGCCTATGCCAATCCCGGGAACGAGCTGACGGCGCTGGAGGCCGTCCGCGCGGTCTGGCCCAACGACTACGTCAACGCGTCGTCGCTGATCCTGCCCGAGATCCGCGAGTTCGAGCGCGCCTCGACCACCGCGCTCAACGTCTGTCTGCAACCGATCGTCGGCGCCTATCTGGAAGACGTCGAGGCCGGCCTTGGCGCCGGCGCGGGCGGCGCGGAACTCCTGATCGTGCAATCCAACGGCGGGGTGATGTCGGCCCAGACCGCCCGCACCCTGCCGATCCGCACCACACTGTCCGGCCCGGCCGCAGGCGTGATCGCCGGCGCGCGGATCGCCGAGGCCGCCGGCTTTCCCAACGTGATCACCTGCGACATGGGTGGGACCAGCTTCGATGTCGCCCTGGTCGAGGGCGGCAAGAGCGCCTTCAGCCTGCAGACCGCGATCGATTTCGGCCTGGTCGTGCGTACCCCGATGATCGAGATTACAACCATCGGCGCCGGCGGCGGCTCGATCGCTGCGGTCGACCGGGGCGGCTTCCTCGGGGTCGGGCCGGAATCGGCCGGCTCCGATCCGGGGCCGGCTTGCTACGGCAAGGGCAACGACCGCCCGACGGTCACCGATGCGAACCTGGTGCTCGGCCGGATCAACGCCCGGCGTCCGATCGGCGGCGGGCTCGGCGCGCTCGACGTCGAGGCCGCGCGCGCGGCGATCGCAACCCATGTCGGCGAGCCCCTGGGTCTCGATCCGACGGCGGCGGCCGAGGCGGTCGTCAAGGTGGCGATCTCCAACATGGCCGGCGCGATCCGGCTGGTCTCGATCGAGCGCGGTTACGATCCCAAGATCTTCGCGGCCATGCCGTTCGGCGGCGGCGGGGCGCTGCATGTCGGCGCGCTGATCCGCGATGTCGGGCTCGCCTCGGCGCTGATCCCGCGCTTCCCGGGCGTGACCAGCGCGCTCGGCTGCGTGACCGCCGACATGCGCCACGACTTCATCCATACGATCAACCGCCCGCTGCCCGCGCTCGACGTGGCCGCGCTCGACCGCGAGATGGCCGCGACCGCCGGGCAGGGGCTGACGCTGCTGGCGCGCTCCGGCGTCGCGCTGGAGCGGACCGAGGTGTTGTTCGAGCTCGACATGTCCTATGTCGGCCAGACCCATACCGTGCCGGCGCCGCTGCCGGCGAGGCTCTCGGGCAGCGGCACCGACGTGAGCATGACGATGATCGAGGCCGCCTTCGATGCGGCTTACCAGCGGATCTATGGCCGGCTGCTGGAGGGGATCGGCGTTCGGCTGCTGTCGCTCCGGACCGCGGTCGTCGGCATCCGCCCCAAATTCGACCTGCGCGCGCTGGGCCCGGCGGTCGATACGACGCTCGAAGACGCCCGGACCGACACCCGCCCGGTGTGGTGGGAAGGCGGCTGGCACAAGACGGCAATTTACGACCGCCTCGCGCTGCCGGTGGGCGCCGCGGTCGCCGGGCCGGCGATCCTGGAGCAGAGCGATGCGACGACCTTCATCGATCCGGGGCTTGACGCCGAAGTCGATCCCTTCGGCAATGTGATCGTGCGCGCCACGCACCCATCAGGAGGCCCCGACGATGGCTGACCGACTGAGCTTGCCCGCCCTCGACCCCGAGACCGTCGCCCGCGAGGAGCACCAGCCCTATCCGCCGCCCAATCACGAGGCTCCGGCCGGCAAGACGCGCCAGGCGCTGGGCGACCCCCTGGGCCTGACCCAGTTCGGCGTCAACCTGACCCGGCTCGCGCCCGGCGCGGTCTCGGCGCTGCGCCACTGGCATTTGCGCGAGGACGAGTTCGTCTACGTCGTCACCGGCCGCCCGAGCCTGGTCACCGCGGCCGGCGCCCAGCAACTCGCCCCGGGCGACGTGGCGGGCTTTCCCGCCGGCCAGGCGGACGGCCACCGGCTGGAGAACCATATCGACGAGGAGACGATCTTCATCGAGGTCGGCAGCCGTTCGGCGGCCGAGACGCTCCGGTACCCCGATTCCGACCTCGTTCTGATCCGGGAGTATCAGGGTGCGGCCCGGCGGTTCACCCGTCACGACGGAGCGCCGGTTTGAGCCGGAGCCCGCGGCGGCGGCGGTCCTAAGCGACGCCGGACAGGCAAGGAGCGGATAATGCACGGATGGAGAGCGCGGGTCGGTATGCTGCTGCCCTCGGTCAACTCGGCGGCCGAGCCGCAGGTCGAGGCGATGTCGCCCGACGGTGTTTCGTTCCACACCACGCGGCTGCGGCTCAAGGGGTCGAGCGAGGCCGACATTATGGGCATGGTCGCGAACGTTGAGGATGCGGCCTCGCTGGTGGCCGATGCCAAGGTCGACCTGATCGTCTTTCACTGCACCGCGGCCTCCATGCACCGGCCGGGATTCGACGACGAGATCGTCGAGCGCATCGAGACGGCGACCGGCATCCCGGCGACCTCTACGTCGAAGGCCGTTCTCGATGCCCTGAACGCGCTCGACGCGCGCCGCATCGCGCTGACCACGCCCTATGTCCAGGAGACCAACGACCGCGAGGTCGCGTTCCTGGAAAGCCACCAGATTTCCGTCCTCAGCGAGACCGGTATGGCGATCGGCGGCGACGGGCTCGCGATGATCGGCGTCCAGCCGGGCGAGTGGTACCGCCGGGTCAAGGCGCAGGCCGACGAAACGGCCGAGGCCTATTTCATAAGCTGCACCGCGATCCGCGCCGCCGAGGTGATCGAGCCCCTGGAGCACGACCTCGGCCGCCCCGTGGTAACCTCGAACCAGGCGATGGTCTGGCACAGCCTGCAAAGGCTCGGCATCAAGGACAGGGTGGCGGGCTACGGCCGCTTGATGGCGACCGACGGCGGCGCCTGAGACTCTAAGACTCTCGACTCTTGTTCCGCGCGCCCGGGTGCGGGTGGGCTCATGGTCGGGGCACGTGGCCGTTTGGTAGTGCGGTCCGTCCGCCTCACATTGACCGCCGCAGGTTCACCTGTCATCCTGAGCCTGGAAGCAGTCGCCGGAGGCGGATTCCAATGCCCAACATCTCGATGCTCGACATCGACGACCTCAAGAAAACCAGCCTGAAACCGCTGATCGCCAAGGCGTTACGGCACAAGGCGCCGGATCCGGCGTTCCATGCGATGATGGGGCACAACCCGGATCTGTCGCGCTCAATGTATCTCGCCTGGGGGACGGTGTTCAACACCGGCCGGATCGACCACAAGCTCAAGGAAGTCATTCGCGTGCAGCTCTCGCGAATGGCCGATTGCAACTATTGAGGGAATGTCCGGTCTGCTTCGGCGAAGCAGCAGGGCCTGACGGAAGATCTGATCAACGAAGGCGTCGAGAACCATGCCGGCTCCGACCGCTTCATGCCGGCCGAGAAGATTGCCCTTCTTTACAGCGAACTGATGGCGACCGCGCCTGGCAGGCTCGACGCCGCATTCTACGAGCAACTGGGAAAACACTATACGGTGGAGGAGATCGTCGAGCTCGGCGCCTTCGTCGGTTTCAACATCGGCTTCCACACCTTCTTCGGCACGCTCGACTTTTTCCCGATGTTCACCCCCGACGGCAGGCTGGTCGATCAGGCGGAGTCGCGCCGGATCTACGGCGACAGCCCGGTCTCGCACTTGGCGGGGGCGGCCGGGCGCGCTGGGCTCGCGCCCGCGGCGGAGTAGGCGCGGTGGACCGCGCGGCGATCGAGCTGGCGCCCCCCGAGGCGGTAGCGGACGAGACGCTCGGGCGGCTGATCGCGCGGGGCGCGGCGGCCGGCGTGCCCGACGGCCGGCTCGTCCGGCTGCTCGCCCATGTGCCGGGCTATGCGGAGGCGTTGTTCGACGCGCTTGAGCGCTCGCACATGGACGGTACGGTCGACCACCGGCTGAAGGAGATCATCCGCATCCAACTCGCCCGGCTCGCAAACGATCCCTATTTCTCGGCGATGCGGTCCAGGCGCGCGCTGGAAGACGGGCTCACCGAGGAGACGATCGAGGCGGGCTGCGGCGACTTCGAGGCCGACCCCCGGTTCTCGCCGGCCGAGAAATGGGCGCTGCGCTACGCTTGGCTGATGTTCCGCGAGCCCAAGCGGGTCGACAAGGCGTTCTACGACCAAGGCAAGACGCATTACAGCGAGGCCGAGATCATGGAACTCGGCGCCTTCATCGCCTTCCACTACGGCATGCAGATCTTCCTGGGCACCATCGCGCTGCCGCCCGAACGCGCTGGCTGAGCCGCGCATCGCGACCGTCCATCGGGAATCGCCGAACCCGCCCAACCCCGTCGGTGTGAAGGGGGGGGGCGGGCGAATGCGGCGTCGCGCCGACGGTCGCCGTGATCGTCTCGGCGATCGAGGACGCGCTGTCGGACCACGGCGTCCGCCTGTCGCCCGCGCCGGTTTCGCCGGCCGACATCGTGGGTATGCTGCCCGGATGAGTATTCGCTTCGCCGAGATCGGGGACCGTCTGCGCGCCTTCAGGCTGGGTTCGGGGCTGAGTGCCGACGAGGTCGCGGCCCGGATCGGCATCTCACGGACCGCGCTCTACCGCTTCGAGAAAGGCGAGGTGGCCAAGATCGAGGCGCTGGAGCGGCTGGCCGAACTGCTCGAAGTCTCGGTGCCGACGCTCCTGGGCGTGGGCGTCGAATATATCGGCTCTGCGGTCAGCTACTTCGAGCGGCTGCGCCAGATCGAGCAGACCTCCGAGCACATCGTGGTGCTGGCCGGGCCGATCTCCTTCCTGCTGGCCTCGGATGCCTTCCTCGACACGCTGGAGGCGGTGCTGCGCGAAAGCATCCCGGACGGGGCGGAGGACCGGGCCGGCGCGCTCGCTCCGGTGGGCGAGTTGATGGAGATCCTGCGCGGGCGCAAGCAGGCCTATCGCGACCGCCGACCAGGCGTGCTCAACCTGATCTCGGAGGCCGAGATGGGCCGCTTCCTGCGCAACGGCCTCGTCGGGAGGCTCGATCTGCCGGACTGTGTCGTCCGCGAGCGTCTGGCCCTTGCGCGCGAGGAGGCGCTGCATCTGATCTCGCTGATGGACAGCCAGCCGATCGGTATTCAGATCGGCCTGGTGCCCAGCACCCTGCCGCCGACCAGCTTCCAGATCTTCCGTCAGCCCGACCGCCGGCTGCTCGCGCTGAGCCCGTTCCGGCTGGGCGAGCAGCCCAATATCCACGCCGGCGTGGCGATGATCACTTCGGCCGCCGAAGCGCTGGCGCTGCATGACAGGACCGTCGAAGATCTGTGGCGCCGCGCCCGCAAGGGCGCGGCCGCGGCCGAGGCGATGCGGGCCTTGATCGCGCGCCACGGAGAGAGTGCATGAACCGGACAGGCTATACCCGCGCGCAGACGCTGACCGTGCTCACCGGCGCGAGCGTGATGCTGACTCTCAGCATGGGGATGCGGCAGAGCTTCGGGCTGTTCGTCACGCCGGCCACCGAGGATATCGGCGTCACGGTGGCCGATTTCACCCTGGCGCTGGCGGTGCAGAACCTGGTCTGGGGGATCAGCCAGCCTTTCGTCGGCAGCATCGCCGACCGCTTCGGCTGCCGGGCGGTGACCCTGCTCGGCACACTGCTCTATGCGACCGGGCTGGCGGTGACGATCTACGCCACCGGGCCGGTATGGCTGGTAATCGGGTTGGGCGTGACCGTCGGCATCGCGCTGTCGTGCACCGCGCTCAATATCGGGCTTGCCGCGACGGCGCGCGCGATCTCACCGCTCAAGCAGTCCACGATCCTGGGCACGGTCGCAGCAATTGGATCGATCGGGACGTTCGTGGCCGCGCCGCTGGCCCAGGGGCTCATCGCCGGGGCGGGCTGGCAAGTCGCCATCGTGGGCTTCATCGGGCTGTGCGCGGTCATGCTGCCCGCGGCGTTCTTCACCGGCGCTGGCGACAAGGCGAACCGGGAGGCCCTGGATATGGAGGCCGCCGGCTGCACGCCGATGTCGTTCAGGAACGTGCTGGCCGAGGCCGCCGGCCACCGCGGCTATATCGTCATGGCGGTGGCGTTCTTCGTTTGCGGGCTGCAGCTCGTCTTCGTCTCCATCCACCTGCCGGCCTATCTCGCAATCTGCGGCCAGCCGCCCGAACTCGGCGCCACCGCGCTCGCGGTGATCGGCGGGTTCAACGCCGTCGGCTGCTACGTCCTTGGCTGGCTCGGCGACCGGCTGCCCAAGCATGTCCTGCTGGGGTCGGTCTATATCCTGCGCTCGCTCACCATCGTGGTCTATTTCATGATCCCGCCGTCCACGACGACGACGCTGATCTTCGCTGCGGTGATGGGCATCCTGTGGCTTGGCGTGGCGCCCTTGGTTAACGGGCTGGTGGTGCGCATTTTCGGGCTCGGATTCGTTGCGACGCTTGCCGGAATCGCCTTCTTCAGCCATCAGGTCGGATCGTTCTTCGGCGCCTGGGGCGCCGGGCTGATCGTCGATGCGACGGGATCCTACGACCTCGCCTGGCCGATCGGCGTGGTCATCGGGATTACCGCGGGTATCGCCCAGATCTTCATGGACGACCGCCCGGCCGCCCGCGTCGCCGAGGCCGCGGCGTAGTCCCATAAGACCGGCGTTCTGACTTCGGCGAGCGAAAGCGCGTTCGGCCCATCCAGGATCTCAGCCGTCGCGCGCGGCGTCCATGACTGGCTTCTGCTGGCCGCCGTCGATCTCGATCATCGTGCCGTTGACGAAATGGGCGAGCGGCGAAGCGAGATAGGCGACCAGGTTCGCGACTTCGTCCGGCTCGGCGATGCGACCCAGCGGGATGCTCCTGGGCGCCAGCGTGTCGGCCTGCTCGTAGGGGATCTTCATGTCGCGCGACATCGCCCGGACCAGACCGTCCCAGCGTTCGGTCCGCACCGGGCCCGGGTTGACCGCGACCAGGGTGATATTCTCGCGTGCGTATTGGGCGGCGATCGACAAGGTGAAATTCTGGCCGGCCGCGTTGGCCGCCCCCGGCGCAATCTCCCAGTAGGAGTGTTTCACGCCGTCATTGCCGATCAGGTTGACGATCCGCCCGCCGCCCTGCCTGCGCATGTGCGGGATGACATGCCGGGTGCAGCGGACATAGCCCATGAACTTGAGCTGCAGCGCGGCTTCCCAGTCGTCTTCCGACAGGCCTTCGAGCACGCCGCCCGGCGCCGCACCGGCGTTGTTGACCAGAATGTCGATGCGCCCGAAATGCTCCGCCGTGCGGTCGATGAACTTCTTGGCGTCGGCGTCGCTGGTGAGATCGGCGGTGATCGAGAGCGCCTCCCGGCCGGTCGCGTCGGTGACCTCCCTGGCGGCCGCCTCGAGCCCTTCCCTGCCGCGGGCGCACAGCGCGACCTTGCAGCCCTCGCGCGCCATGCCGAGCGCGATCGCCTTGCCGATCCCCATACTGCCGCCGGTAATCGCGACGATCTTTCCGTCGAGCTGAAGATCCATACGCCATGCCTCCCGTCATCCCGCGCGCCGGTTTGCGCGCGCCTGCGCATTCGTACTTTAGGCTGAATCGGTATTCACCGCATCCACGGCATGGCATGTGCGATGCGAACGAAGGCCTGGAAGTCTCCGGCGCGTCTGTCATATCGGGTTGCGATGCGTTTGCGGATGGCGGTGGCCGGTTCGGCGTCGTACAGGCGTCGCCGACGATTGATACAGGTTAGGGCGCCGACAGCGGGAGCGTGCTTCACTGATGTCCGACCGAAACGCGAACCAGGAGACCATCATGGTGGAAAAGGCGCACACCGCAGCGGCACCCGGCGAAGAGTGGTGGCCCAGCATCTACGCCCCGCTGCGCGGAATGGGCCAGAGGATCGCCGACTTTTTTGCGCCCGACGCCGATGCGGCCGCGACGGATAAGGCCTATGAGGTCAGTGTCGAACTGCCCGGCGTGAACGCGGATCAGATCGAAGTCTCGATTGCCGACAACACGCTGACGATCAAGGGCGAGAAGCGGTCCGAACGGAAGGAGGAGGGCAAGACCTACTACTTCTCCGAACGGACCTACGGGACGTTTCACAGGTCCTTTCGCTTGCCGAGCGATGCGGTTGGCGACGGAATCGCCGCCGACTTCAAGGATGGTGTCCTGACGCTCAAGGTGCCCAAGAGCGGCCCGCCGACGCAGGCCGTCCGGAAGATTCCCGTGCAGGCCGTCTGATTGCCCGAAATGGGACATCGCGACCCGGTTTTGTGGCGTCAGTTGAAAACGTCCCGTGTCTTTTGGGCGGCTCTTTTGGACGGCTGCACAATCGGGGTATTTTCGGCAAGCGGTTCCGGTACCGATGTCAAGCCTGACAGGGTGGACACGCCGATCGTCGAGGAGTCCGACATTTCGGCCGTCCCGGACCCCTGGCGGCGGCGATACGGGCCCGGCACGATACGGGTCCAGCACAAGGAGACGATCAAATGGCAGCCAAAGAGGTCAGATTCGATACGGACGCCCGGACCCGCATGATGCACGGCGTCGAGATCCTGGCGAACGCGGTCAAGGTGACGCTCGGTCCCAAGGGCCGCAACGTGGTGCTCGACAAGGCGTTCGGGGCGCCGCGGATCACCAAGGACGGCGTCACCGTCGCCAAGGAGATCGAACTCGAGGACAAGTTCGAGAACATGGGCGCCCAGATGGTGCGCGAGGTCGCCTCGAAGACCAGCGATGAGGCCGGCGACGGCACCACGACCGCGACCCTGCTCGCCCAGTCCATCGTGCGCGAAGGCCTCAAGTCGGTGGCTGCTGGCATGAACCCGATGGATCTCAAGCGCGGCATCGACCTCGCGGTCGAGGCGGTGGTCGCGGAACTCAAGAAGCGCTCGCGCAAGCTGACCTCTAACGCCGAGATCGCCCAGGTGGGCACGATCTCCTCGAACGGCGATGCCGAAGTGGGCGAGATGATCGCTCAGGCGATGGAGAAGGTCGGCAACGAGGGCGTGATTACCGTGGAGGAGGCCAAGAGCATCGCCACCGAGCTCGATGTCGTCGAAGGCATGCAGTTCGACCGCGGCTACATCTCGCCTTACTTCGTCACCAACGCCGAGAAGATGGTCGCCGAGCTCGAGGATCCCTGCATCCTGATCCACGAAGCCAAGCTTTCGGGCTTGCAGTCGATGCTTCCGCTGCTGGAGGCGGTCGTTCAGTCCGGCCGTCCGTTGCTGATCATCGCCGAGGACATCGAAGGCGAGGCGCTGGCCACCCTGGTGGTCAACCGCCTGCGCGCGGGGCTCAAGGTCGCCGCCGTCAAGGCTCCCGGGTTCGGCGACCGGCGCAAGGCGATGCTCGAAGACATCGCTATCCTGACCGGCGGTCAAGTGGTGAGCGAGGATCTCGGTGTCAAGCTCGAGAACGTCACGCTCGACATGCTGGGTACGGCGAAGCGGGTCTCCATCGGCAAGGAGGAGACCACCATCGTCGAGGGCGCCGGCAAGAAGCGCGAGATCGCCGGCCGCTGCAACCAGATCCGCGCCCAGATCGAGGAGACCAGCTCCGACTACGACCGCGAGAAGCTGCAGGAGCGGCTGGCCAAGCTCGCCGGCGGAGTCGCGGCGATCCGGGTCGGCGGCGCTTCCGAGGTCGAGGTCAAGGAGAAGAAGGACCGGGTCGAAGATGCGATGAACGCCACCCGGGCGGCGGTCGAGGAGGGAATCGTTCCCGGCGGCGGACTCGCGCTGCTCAAGGCCTCGGACAGCTTGGCCAGGCTGCGGGTCGAGGTTCCCGATCAGCAGATCGGAATCGACATCGTGCGCCGGGCGCTGCAGGCGCCGATGCGCCAGATCGTCGAGAACGCCGGCGTTGAGGGTTCGGTCGTGGTCGGAAAGCTCCTGGAGAGCGACGATCCGACGCTCGGCTTCGACGCCCAGGCCGGGAAATATACCGACATGATCAAGGCTGGGATCATCGACCCCACCAAGGTGGTGCGCTCGGCCCTGGTCGACGCCGCCTCGGTCGCCGGGCTGCTGGTCACCACTGAAGCGATGGTCGCCGAGAAGCCCGAGGACAAGTCGGCCGGCGGCGGGATGCCGCCCGGCGGTATGGGCGGCATGATGTAGCCCGTCACGCCGATCCGCACGCTATGCAACGGCATTCCCGGCATGGCGAAGCGGCCGCTTGACAGACCGCCGGACGCTGCTTGGCGGTCTCCCGACATCGATCGGAAGAGACATTGACGGGGCGACAAAGCCCATGATGGTCCAGGGCGTGCCTGAGGGTGAGCCTCACTTCCTGTGCTTGATGCGCGAGCACAACGCGTTCTGCGGACAGCTCGTGCGCGCCTTCGGCAACGAGCGGTTCGAGCGCTGCGAGCCGTTCGAGGAGATGGTCTATGTGGTCAGCCATCACGACTACGGCTGGGACGCTTTCGATGCGAAACCGGAGATGGACTCCAAGTCCGGGCTGCCGCGCGGAATCGGCGCCTCCGCTCCGGCCTTGGGCAACGGCGTGACCGGCCGGCTCTCCGCCGAGGTCAATGAGGAGCACGACTCCTATTGCGGGTTGCTGGCGAGCATGCACTCCTGGGGCCTCTACAATGCGCGCTACGGCTGTTCGGAGTTCCGTGTCCGGCCCGGTGGGTCGACCTCTATCCCGATTCCGGACTCGGGTCCGGTGAAAGACGCGGTGGGCGGGATGCTGGAGGGCGAGGTTCGGCGCCAGGAGCGGCTCAAGGCCGAAATTGGCGGTCAACCCGGCAGGCGCGACTGGGTCGAGGACGCGCACATCATTCAGAACTACAAGCAGTTCCAGTTCTTCGACACCCTGGCGCTCTACTTCCACCTGCGGCACGAGACCGAGCGCGCCCAGGAGGCGTTCGTCAACGTGCCGATGTCGATCGACCGACGACGGTCACGGTCACGCCGAAGGACGAGAGTGTCTACGCGTTCGATCCGTTCCCGTTCGCCGGCGACCGGCTCAAGGTCGCTTGCTCCGGGCGCTACCTGCGGCCCTATGGCGACGGCGAGACACCCGAGGATTTGGCCGCGGCGCTGGCCGCGCTGCCCTCGGCGAGTCAGACCTATACGTTGATCCGGGGCTGAGCCGGTCCGCTACGCCGCCGCGCTCGGGGATGCGGCGCCTGACGAGCGGCTCTCGGCCGATCCGGGGCCTCGATGGGCTGAGGAACCCGAGGCGGATTGTGCTATTCTTGCCGCGTCCAGCGGCAAGGGTCTGCCGAGGAGCGCGATGACACCGATCGATCGACAAGCGGCCAACGATGAGGCGTTCGCCCGGCTGGGCTCGGCGGAGCCGGTGCTGACAGATGTCCGGCCGGCGATCGAGATCCTGCCGGGGATGACGCGGCAGACCGTGCTCACCTCGGGACCGGCGCTGGCGTGGCCGGACTACGAAGGCGGGCAGCGCGAGGCGATCATCGGCGGTGCACTGTTCGAGGGCTTGGCGACCGACCGCGAGGACGCCCAGACCAGGCTCGCCGCGGGCGAGATCCGGGTCGACGGCTGCCACGACTATGGCTGCGTGGGCTCTCTGGCCGGGATCTACACCGCCTCGATGCCGGTCTTCGTGGTCGAGAACCAGACTACCGGCAAGGCCGGCTACTGCAACATGTACGAGGGCACGAATCCGCGCCGGTTGAACTACGGCGTCTATGACGACGGCGTCAGGGACCGCCTGCTGTTCGTTCAGGATATCGTTGCGCCGGTCATCGCCGAGGCGGTGCGCGCGTCCGGCGGCATCCCGCTCAAGCCGATCATGCGGCGGGGGCTCCACATGGGCGATGAGTTGCACAGCCGCAACACCGCGACCTCGCTGCTGTTCGCCCGCGCCCTGTTTCCGCATCTGCTGCGCATCGATCCGGCCCGGCGCGAGGCGGTCGAGCAGACCGTCCGGGCGCTCACCGGGGACCACTACTTCTTTCTGCGCCTTTCGATGGCGGCGGCCAAGTGCACCGCCGACGCGGCCGCCGACATCGAGGGCTCGAGCCTGGTCAGTGCGATGGCGTTCAACTGCCGCAACTTCGCCGTCCGGGTCGGCGGGCTCGGCCGGCGGTGGTTCACCGGACCGCACGCCTCGGTCTCGGCCAGGCTGTTCGACGGGCATGGCGAGGACGAGATCGCCTGGATGGGCGGGGAGAGCGTCATCGCCGAGACCGTCGGCATCGGCGGCTTCGCCCAGGCCGCCGCGTTCCCGTTGCAGCGCTACCAGGGCGGCTCGGCCGAGGCGATGGTCGAGCGGAACCTCGAAATGTACGCGATCACTCACGGCGAGAACCCGGACTACAAGATCCCCTATCTCAGCTACCGCGGCACGCCGACGGGGATCGACATCCACCGCGTGCTGGAGACCGGGATTCTGCCGGTGATGGATATCGGCATCGCCGGGCGTGACGGCGGCCAGATCGGCGCCGGCGTCGTCCGCGCGCCGATAGAATGCTTCCGGGCCGCGCATGCGGCCTATGCCGAGCGCTATCCGGGAGCTTAGGGGCGATCATGGACAGCAATTTGCCAGAGGACATCCTGCGGACGCTCGACCGGCTCATGGTCGATCGCTGCGGCGATGATCCGCAATCCTTCATGCGCACCGAGGACGTGATCGGCCATGTCGCGCCCGGCCGCCGGTATCGCATCGACGCCGACCGGCTGAGCGCCGTCGTGTCCCCGCCGTCGCTTGCCGAACGCGCCGGCGGCTCGGCGGCGCCGGACCCGCCGCCCCATGTCCGCATACGAGGCATCTGGGATGCGAAGGAGAATTTCCCGGCGGTCAACGCCAACCTGTTTGGCGGGCTCGGCACGCTTACCCTGGCGGAGGGCGGGTTCTCGGTTCCCGAGGCGCCGGCCTCCGACGACGCGCTCGCTTTCTACGGCGCCCGGTTGCTCTCGGTCGGCGATGTGCTCGCCTTCGAGACTGACAGCAACCTGCCGGTGACCATCCTCCATATCGGCCCGGCTTATGTCGCGGATTTCCTGCAGGTCGAGGGGAGGGGCGGCGGCACTTTCATCGAATACCACGACAAGCCGCATCTCCACATGCCGCTCGACGCGGACGCGCGCGGCCATCTGCTGCTCGGCCGCGCCGAGGGCGAGGACTACCTGCTGTCCGCCTTCGAGGTCCCCGCCGGCCGGGCGGTCTACACCCCGCCCGACGTGCTCCACGCCGACTCGTTTCTGATCGGCCGTTATTTGGTGATCTACGCCGTCACCGAGCGCTATTCCACGGTCATCTTCCGCTCGCCGGACGGGCTGCCGGTCAACCCCCATATCGGCGCATAGTGCGCTATCCGTTCAAGCCGAACGGAAATGGCCGGCTCTTGCGCTCGGCCACCTAAATTCGCCGATTCCTGTCGAGTGGGCGAGTCGGTCGACTCGAACGGATACTACGCTACAGAGGCGCGCAGGCCGCTTCGAGCCAGGTCCGATCCGGCGCGTCCAGCCCGGGGGAGAGCCCGGCCAGCACCTCCGCGTGGTAGCGGTCGAGCCAGGCGATCTCGTCCGGGCTCAGCAGCACCGGCTCGATCAGGGCGCGGTCGATCGGCGCGAAGGTGATCGTCTCCAGCGCCAGCAGCGGGCGGTCGGCGCCGGCCGGGGCCTCGTGCCCGACGACGATGACCAAGTTCTCGATCCGGATACCGTAGGCGCCGGTCTTGTAGTAGCCGGGCTCGTTGGACAGGATCATGCCCGGGGCCAGCGGAACCGACGCGCCGGCCTTGGCGATCCGCTGCGGGCCTTCGTGGACGCCGAGGAAGCTGCCGACGCCGTGGCCGGTGCCGTGATCGTAGTCGAGCCCCGCCTGCCACAACGCCAGGCGCGCCAGGGTGTCGAGCTGGCCGCCGCTGACGCCGTGCGGAAATACCGCGGTCGCCACCGCGATATGGCCCTTCAGCACCCGGGTGAAGCGGTCACGGGTTTCGGCCGGGGCCGGCGCGCCGTCGGGCGCACGGACCTGGACGGTCCGGGTCACGTCCGTGGTGCCATCGAGATACTGGCCGCCGGAATCGATCAGAAACACCGAGCCCGGCTCCAGCGTCCGGTTGGAGGCCTCGTTCGCCCGGTAGTGGACGATCGCCCCGTTCGGCCCGGCGCCGGCGATGGCGTCGAAGCTTACGCCGCGGAACAGCGGGTCCTCGGCGCGGTAGCAGTAGAGCCTGCGGCTGGCCTCGATCTCAGTGATCGCGCCGGACCGGGCGGCGCCGTCGAGCCAGGCAAGAAAGCGGACCAGGGCGCGGCCGTCGCGGAGGTGGGCAGCCCGCGCGCCGTCGAGTTCGGCGGCGTTCTTGCACGCCTTGGGCATCGCGCAGGGGTCGGGCCCCCGCACGGGCTCGCATCCGGCGGCGCGCAGCCGGTGGGCGATCCAGACCGGCGCCGTCTGGGGATCGATCTGGACGCGCCGTCCGGCCTTGCCCAGGCCGTCGAGCGCCGGGCCGAGGCGGGCGGGCGGGTGGAGCGCGACCGTCCCGGCAAAGGCCGCCGACAGCGCCTTGGTGATCTTGCGCGGATCGGCGAACAGGGCGACCGCGCCCGAGGATTCAAGGATCGCGAACGACAGCACCAAGGGCGTGTTGGGGACGTCCGCGCCGCGCATGTTGAGCAGCCAGGCAATCGAGTCGGGTGCGCTGAGGACCACCGCATCGATCTTGTGCTCGGCCAGCGCCTCTGAGATCGTGGCGCGCTTGGCGGCGGACTCCAGCCCCGCATACGCCGCGCCGTGCGGCGCCGCCGGGGAGATCGGCGGGGCGGGCTGGCCGGACCAGACCGTATCGATCGGGTTGTCGTCGACCGGAACCATCGCCGCATCGGCGTCCGTGCACGACGCCTCCAGCCGCGCCAGCCCGTCCAGGGTATGGAGCCAGGGGTCGTAGCCAAGCCTGGCCCCGGTCGGCAGGTTCTCGATGAGCCAGTCGTCCGGCGGTTGCTCGCTCAGGTGCCGCGGCCGGAACAGAGTCGTATCGACTTGGCTTTCGACCTGGAGCGTGTAGCGCCCGTCGATGAAGATCGCGGCCGTCTCGGCCAGCACGATGGCCAGACCGGCCGAGCCGGCGAAGCCGGTCAGCCAAGCGAGCCGCTGGGCGCGCGGCGGCACGAACTCGCCCTGGTGTTCGTCGGCCAGCGGCACCACGAACCCGTCCAGACCGCGGCCCGCGAGCTCCGCGCGCAGAGCCGCCAAACGCTCCGGGGGCGCCGGGCCGACGCCGAGACCGGTGTCGTTGCCGGCGCGCGCCCGCGCTACCCGGGACAGCAGCGCGGCGGCCTCGTCGTCGTCCGGCGGCGGATCGATCAGGGCCAGCCACGCCGCCGGGTCGGTCGGCTCGGGCGCGCCGAGAACGCCGTCCACCAGGGACGCGATGCGGTCATTGCGCGACAAGGACCGAACCTCGCAAGTATCGAACGGGCATGGAAAAGACCATCAATACTCACGCCTCTGCAATGCGAATTCCGCATTGCACAACAAAAACTCCCATCCCATCTGGAGAGCAACGGCGCACCGCACATCGCGTGTCAGCGCACGGCACACCCCCGAACATCGCGAGGATTCCATGTCAGACAGACTTCAGGCCAAAGATCGAATCGAGGTTGGCTCCCACTGGGTCGCCCCTTCGGTCGCGCACGGCGACATTCTCAGGGCGGCCGACCGGCTGCGCGCCGTCGAGACCGCCCGGCTGTTCGCTGCCGCCCGCCATTGGCTGCGCGCCCGATTGGGTGTCTCCGACCCACCGCCAGCGTCGGCCAGTCGCCGATGACGACCCGGTCCAGCACGACCAGGCCCTGCCGCGCATAGGCCCGTCGGACCGCGTCCTCCTGTGCGGTCAGGATGCCCGACAGGAGGACGCGCCCATCGTCGCGCAGGTGGCAGGCGATCGAAGGCGCCAAGCGGATCAGCGGCCGGGCGAGAATATTCGCCGAGATCACGCCGTAGGGGCCGGCCGCCCTCAGCTTGGCGTTCGCAAAGCCGCGGCTGGCCAGGGTCGAGACCCTGTCGCCGACAGCGTTGGCCGTCGCGTTCTCCGCCGCCACCGCCACCGCGACGGGGTCGCTGTCCGCGGCCAGCACCGGAACCCCCCAATGCTGGGCCATGGCGATAGCCAGCAGCCCGGAGCCGGTTCCGAGATCGAGGACCGGTGCGCCGTCGGACGGGCGCGGCGTTGCCGCGATGGCCAGCAGACAGCCCCGCGTGGTCTCGTGCGCGCCGGCGCCGAACGCCCGGCCGGCGTCGAGTACGATGTCGTGCATCCCCGCCGGTGCCGGCGCGGCGATGTGGCTGCCGCGGACATGGAACGGCCCGACGGCGACCGCCGGGCGGGCGCGGTCTGCGACCGCCACCCAATCGGTCTGCGGCAGCGGCGCGACGGCGAGCGCAACCGGGACGAGGCTGGAGGCCGCCTCGGCGGTCGACAAGCTTGTGCGAAGCCGCTCCTCGTCGGGGCGCCTGGCCAGCACCGCGCTGATGCGCCACACGCCGGCGTCGTCGTCGCGCAGCAGGGCGAAGGATGCCGGCGCCTCTCCGAGACGGCCGGTCAGGGCGTCCTCGAACGCGGCAAAGGCGGACGGGTCGGCATCGGTCAGGGGAAACTCGATCCTCACGCACCAGCCGATCGTTTCAGGCCCGCTCGACAAAGTTTTCCACGACCTTCTTGGTGCCGGCCTTCTCGAAGTCGATCTCGAGCTTGCCGGGCTCGCTGGCGACGATAGTGCCGTAGCCGAATTTCCGGTGGAACACCCGCACGCCGACGTCGAAGGACGCGCCGGGCTCGTCGAGCCGCCGCGCGGCGCCCTCGATCGGCGCGTCGATGTCCCGGCGTCTGGCGTGGCGCAGCCGGTTGTAGCCCGGACCGCGGCCCTGGCGGATCGGCCGGTCGAGCCCGCCACCGACGGCGTCCTGCAGCCCGAAATTCGGCCGGGCGCGGAACAGGCCCGGATCGCTCGCCACCTCCACCTGATCGGCGGGCAGCTCCTCGACGAAGCGCGAGGGGACCGAGGAGACCCATTGATTGAAGATCCGCCGGCTCGCGGCGTAGCTGACCGTAACCGTCTTGCGCGCCCGGGTCAGCCCGACATAGGCGAGCCTGCGCTCCTCCTCCAGCGCCGCCGCGCCGCCCTCCTCGACCGCGCGCCTGTTGGGAAATACTTCCTCCTCCCAGCCCGGCAGGAAGACGTCGTCGAACTCGAGCCCCTTGGCGGCGTGCAGCGTCATCAGGCTGACCAGCTCGCCGTCGGCGCCGGCCTCGCGGTCCATCACCAGCCCGAGATGCTCGAGGAAGCCGCCCAGGTTCTCGAACTCCGCGAGCGCCGAGACCAGTTCCTTGAGATTCTCCAGACGGCCCGGCGCATCGGCCGAGCGGTCGTTGCGCCACATATCGGTATAGCCGGACTCGTCCAGCACCTGCCCGGCCAAGCCCACATGGTCGTCGGCCGGCAGCGCCCGCCAGCGGTCGAGGTCGGCGAGGAATCGATTGAGCGCGTTGCGCGCCCGGCCGGTAAGTTCGTCGGAGGCCACCAGCCGGCGCGCCGCCTCGGTCAGCGAGGTCCCGGCGCCGCGGGCGAAGCGGTGCAGGGTTTGCAGCGTCGCCCCGCCGATCCCGCGGCGCGGCAGGTTGACGATCCGCTCGAAGGCCAGGTCGTCGTCCTGCTGGTGGACCAGCCGCAAATAGGCGAGCGCGTCGCGGATCTCCTGGCGCTCGTAGAACCGCGAGCCGCCGATCACGCGATAGGGCAGGCCGAGGGCGACGAACCGCTCCTCGAACTCGCGCATCTGAAAGCTCGCCCGGACCAGTACGGCGATCTCGGCCAGGGCGCCGCCGCGGCGCTGGATGGCCTCGATCTCATCGGCGACGATGCGCGCTTCGGTCTCGCCGTCCCACACCCCGCGGATGCGGATCGGCGGGCCGATGGCGGAGGCGGTCCACAGGGTCTTGCCGAGCCTGCCCTCGTTCCTCGCGATCAGCGCCGACGCGCCGGCCAGGATCTCCGGCGTCGAGCGGTAGTTCTGCTCCAGCCGGACGATCCGGGCACCGGGAAAATCGGTCTCGAAGCGCAGGATGTTGCCGACTTCCGCCCCGCGCCAGCTATAGATCGACTGGTCGTCGTCGCCAACGCAGCAGATGTTGTGCCGGCTTTGGGCGAGCAGCCGCAGCCAAAGATACTGCGCCACGTTGGTGTCCTGGTACTCGTCGACCAGAAGGTAGCGGAGCCGGCGGTGATAGTCGGCGAGGATCTCCGTATCTGTGGTGAACACCGTCAGGCAGTGCAGCAGAAGATCACCGAAATCACACGCGTTCACGGTGCGCAGCCGGCCCTGGTACTGGGCGTAGATCTCGATCAAGCGGCCGGCGGCGAACTCGCCCGCCTCATCGGCCGGGATCTTATCCGGGCCGAGCCCGCGGTCCTTGAACCGCTCGATCACCGAATGGACCGATCGCGCCGGCCACCGGTGGGTGTCGATGTCGGCGGCCTCCAGAAGCTGCTTGATCAACCGGATCTGGTCATCGGCGTCCAGGATGGTGAAGTCCGGCCGTAGCCCCGCCGCTTCGGCATGGCGCCGCAGCATCCGGGCGGCGATGGCGTGGAAGGTGCCGATCCACAGCCCCTCGACCGCGCTGCCGAGCAGCTGGCCGACCCGGTCGCGCATTTCGCGCGCGGCCTTGTTGGTGAAGGTGACCGCGAGCACCTGGCTGGGCCAAGCCTTGCCGGTCGTCAGGATGTGGGCGAGTCGGGCGGTCAGCACGCGGGTCTTGCCCGTGCCCGCGCCAGCCAGAACCAGAAGCGGCCCCTCGACCGCCTCGACCGCTTCGCGCTGGCGTTGGTTCAGCGCGGCAAGATAGGGCGGCGGCGCGCCGGGACCGGATTCGACGGGGCTCTCGAACATCGGCGGACTATACCAGCGCGACCTTGCCGCCGGGGACGGTTTTGCGCCGTTCACGATTCGGCGGCCCGCACCGCAAACCACGCGGCAAACCGTTGTCCGCGGCCCCGGTCCGCTGTCCGCCGTCGTTCAGCCTCTCAGCGAAGCGCCCGCGGAGGCGCGGATCGCGCGCGCCCGGCGCCGGGTATCGCGCCGAGGAACAGCGAGGGGCTGAAAACCCCGCCGCCGAATCCCGAGCCCAGGCAGATCGCCGTCGCCGCGGTCTTGGCCACGATCAGCCCGATCAGGGTCCACAGCGGCGGCGGCTCGCGCAGCGCAGCGTCGGTCGAGCCGTAGCCGACCCCGAGCACGTTAGGATAGACCAGCGCGATCAGCCCGACCAGCAGCCCGCCGGCGGCCGGACGCACCCAGATCGGGGGCCGGGCATGGGCGGCGCCCGGCCTGCTTCCGTGCCGCTCATCGGCGGTCGGTCGCCGCCTCGCGTTAGCGGTGGGCTATTGGCACTTGCCGATCGATCCGTTGGCGCAGATCTTCTTGCCGTCGACCCAGGTCGCGCCGGTCAGATCGGCATTGAGCAGATCCGCGCCGCGCAGCTTGGCGCCGGTCAGATCGGCGCCGCGCAGCACGGACCGAAACAGGCGCGCGCGCCGCAGGTCGGCCGCGCGCAGCGATGCGCCCGACAGGTCGGCCTTGGTGAAATCGGCATCGACCAGTCGGGCGCCGTCGAATTTCGAGTCGGTCAGCAATGCGCTGAGGAACTTCGCGCGGTAGGCGTCCGCCCCGGACAGGTCGGTCCCGGACAGATCGGCGCGCCCGAACGAGGCGTCGCGCAGACGTGATTTGCGCAGGTCCAGCCCGCGCAAATCCTGACGATCGAAAATGCAGCGGCGCCAGTTGACGCCGGATTCCCCCGGGTCCGTGCACCCCGCAAGCACCGCCCCCCCGACGCCGACCACGCCCAAGAACGCGCTTAGAGCAACAAGCGCTCTCGCGATCATTCCGAAGGTGTAGCTCGCCGGGCAAAGCTTGGCAAAGCCCTATTTCCCTCTGCGACGGCCCAAGCCCATCACATTGCCAACCTGGGGCGGCCGCGCAAGCCCGGCATGGTCCAAAAAGATCGCCGCCAGCCTGTCCTGGACGTCATTCGGCATGGCGCAAACCCGCCGCGCGGCGAGATCGACATGAACCGCCATCTGCTCGGTTGTCGCCGCGAGATCGCCGGTCCCGGCTTCGAACATGCGGTGGAAGTAGTGCATGCGCTTGTCGTCGAACCCGAGAAGCTGAGTGGTGCAGATCGTCTTCTGGCCCGCCGTCAGCTCCGACAGGTAGGTGGTGTGGGCCTCGACCGTAAACGTCGAGCAATCGGTCCGGTCGCGATAATCCGGCCCGAGCCCGAGCAGCGGATAGAAGCCGTCCGTCGCGTAATCGAAGATCAGGACGAAGCAGGCGAGGTTCATGTGGCCGTTGTAGTCGGTCCATTCGGGGCGCACGGTCTCGCGGAGGGTCTCGATCGGAGCTTGGCTCATCGTTCAATCTCGCTGCATCGCCCGGCGGCACGCAATCAGGATATCGAGCGCCTTGAAGGGATCCTCGATCAAGGGGAAGGTGGCGATTCCGCGCGGCTCGAGAAAGGCCTTGGCCGCTTCGTTTGCGGCGCGATCGCCCGAGAACGACGCCAGGATCGGCTTGGCGGGGTGACGGGCGGCCGCCTCGACCAGGAAATCGAGGTTCGGAATCCCAAGCTCCTCGGCGAGGATCAGGACGGTCACGACCGCATCGACGCCGCCGTCGGCGATGACCGCCTCGATCGCCTCGCGATAGGCGAACTCCATGCCATGCACGGTCGCGCTGGGAAAGATGTCGACCGGGTTGGCGAGGCTGATGAAGGGTGGGCTGATCTCGCGCAGCCGGTCCAGGGTGGGCTCTGCAAGCGGCGGGAAGTCGATATCGAGCCCGGCCCGGCACAGATCGCTGATGTGGACGATGAAGGCGCCGGACGGCGAGACGAAGCCGATCCGGTTGCCCGCCGGTAATCCCGCGGCCGCGAGCGCCTTGGCTGCGAGAATGAGGTGCGAGAACTCGCCGATCCGCACGATGCCGGCTTGGCGCAGCGCGCCGTCGAGGATGCGGTCGTCCGATCCCATGGACGCGGTGTGGGAAAGCGCCGCCCGGGCGCCCTCGGCCGATGCGCCGCCCTTGAGCAGCACCACCGGTTTGTGGCGGGTGAGGCTTGCCGCGACCTCGAGAAACGCGGCCGGCCGCTTGAGGGTTTCAAGATACAGAAAGACCGCCCGGGTCTCCGGATCCTCCGCCAGAAACTCGAGCACATCGGTTTCGTCGATGTCCACCGCGTTGCCCAGCCCTATGGTCCGGGCGACGCCGTAGTTCTCCGCCGACATGATGTGACGCATCATCGCGCCGGTGAAGTTGCCGGTCTGGGCGATGTAGGAGATCGGACCGCGCGGGATGTTACCCAGAGGGAAGAAGCTGGAGGTGAAATTGTCGGGGGTGGAGATGTGGCCGGCGGTGTTGGGACCCAGCACGCGGATGCCGGTCTCCTCGACCACGGCGGCGAGCGCTGCCTGGAGAGTCCGGCCGTCCCGGTCGACCTCGGCGAACCCGCCGGCGACCACGACGGCCGCGCCAACGCCGCGCGCCGCGCAGGCGCGCAAGGCCTCGACCGTCGCCGCCGCCGGCAGGATAACGATCGCAAGATCGATGCCCTCGGGCAGCGACCCGATTGAGGCGTGGGCGTCGAGCCCCAGAAGCGTCCCGCCGCGCGGGTTCACCGGATGGATGGGTCCGGCGAACCCGTTGGCCCGCAGGTTCTCGATCACCACGCGGCCCGGCCGGCGCTCGGATTCCGACGCACCGATGACCGCGACGCTGCGCGGGCCGAAGAACGCGGCCATGTCGGGCCGCGCCCTGCCGGGCATCGCGATGCGATACGGAAAGTCCCGCCCCATTCCGTTCTTATCCATTCTTACGGATCGTAACCCAGGTTCGGCCCGAGCAGCCGCTCGGCCTCGGCGATCTCCAGGCCCTTGCGCCGCGCGTAGTCGGCCACCTGGTCGCGGCCGATCTTGCCGATGCCGAAATAGCGGGCCTCGGGATGGGCCAAGTAGTAACCCGCGACCGAGGCCGCCGGCATCATCGCATAGGATTCGGTGAGCGCCGCGCCGATCGCGGTCTCCGCAGCCAGCAGCGCGAACAGCGTCGCCTTCTCCGAATGGTCGGGGCAGGCCGGATAGCCCGGCGCCGGCCGGATGCCGCGATACTCCTCGCGGATCAGCGCGTGGTTATCCAGGTCCTCGTCGGCCGCATAGCCCCAGAACTCCCTGCGGACCCGTTCGTGCATGTGCTCGGCGAAGGCCTCGGCCAGCCGGTCGGCGAGCGCCTTGAGCAGGATGCCGCCATAGACGTCGTTGTCCGCCTCCATCCGCTCGAGATGGGGCTCGATGCCGAGCCCGGTCGTGACCACGAACCCTCCGAGATAATCGGTGCAGCGGCCGTCGGAGGGCGCGACGAAATCGGCGAGCGCATGGTTGGGCCGCTCGCCGGTCCGTCTCATCTGCTGGCGCAGGGTGTGGATCACGCAGCGGACGGATTTGCGCTCCTCGTCGTCGTAAACCGCGATATCGTCCTCGCCGCTGCGGCCGGCTGGAAAGAAGCCGATCACCGCGGCCGCGCGCAGCCAGTCCTCGGCGATCACGCGATCCAGCATCTCATTGGCGTCCGCGTAGAGATTGCGCGCGGCTTCGCCGACGACATCGTCCTGCAGGATGCGGGGGAACGTGCCGGCCAGTTCCCAGGTGCGGAAGAAGGGCGTCCAGTCGATCCGCTCGCGCAGCCGGGCCAACGGATAGCCGTCGAAAACCCGGGCGCCGATAAAATGCGGCCGCGCGGGCGTCTGTTCGGCCCAGTTGATCTTCACCCGATTCCCGCGCGCCGCGGCCAGCGGCGCCAGGTCGGCCGCATCGCCGGCGCGCCGATGCCGGGCGCGGACGCCGTGATAGTCCTCGTTCACAGCATCGAGGAACTCCTGCCTGGCGCCGTCGCTGAGCAGCCGGCTGACCACGCCGACGGCGCGCGAGGCGTCGAGCACATGCACCGTGGGATGCTCGTATTGCGGGTCGATCTTGACCGCGGTGTGGACTTTCGACGTGGTGGCTCCGCCGATCAGGAGCGGGACCTCGAAGCCCTCGCGCTGCATCTCCGAAGCGACGTGGACCATCTCGTCGAGCGAAGGGGTGATCAGCCCGCTGAGCCCGATGACGTTCGCGCCCTCGCTGCGGGCGGTCTCCAGGATCGTCTGGGCGGGCACCATCACGCCGAGATCGATCACCTCGTAGTTATTGCACTGCAACACGACGCCGACGATGTTCTTGCCGATGTCGTGGACATCGCCCTTGACGGTTGCCATGACGATCTTGCCCTTGGTCGAGGGGATTGCGCTCGCCGCCTGCTCGGCCTCGATGAAGGGGACGAGGTGGGCGACGGCCTGCTTCATCACCCGGGCGCTTTTGACCACCTGGGGCAGGAACATCTTCCCCTCGCCGAACAGGTCGCCAACGATGTTCATGCCGTCCATCAGCGGCCCTTCGATGACGTCCAGCGGATGGGACGCGGCCAGGCGCGCCTCCTCGGTGTCCTCGACGATGAACTCCGAGATGCCCTTGACCAGCGCGTGGGCGAGCCGCGCCTCGACCGCCGCGGCGCGCCAGGCATCGTCCGCCGCCCGGCCGGTGGCTTGGCCTTTGACCGATTCGGCCACCTCGAGCAGCCGTTCCGTCGCGTCGTCCCGGCGGTTGAGGATCACGTCCTCGATACGCTCGCGCAGGTCGTCGGGGATGTTCTGATAGACCGTGAGCTGGCCGGCGTTGACGATGCCCATGTCCATGCCCGAGCGGATCGCGTGGTAGAGGAAGACCGAATGGATCGCCTCGCGCACGCCGTTATTGCCGCGGAACGAGAACGAGACGTTGCTCACCCCGCCGCTGACCAGGGCATGGGTCAGGCTGTCCTTGATCGCGGCCGCGGCCTCGATGAAATCGAGCGCATAACGGTTGTGCTCCTCGATCCCGGTCGCGACGGCGAAGATGTTGGGATCGAAGATGATGTCCTGCGGACGGAAGCCGACGCGGTTGACCAGGATGTCGTAGGATCGGGTGCAGATCCCGACCTTGCGCGCGACGGTGTCGGCCTGTCCGGTCTCATCGAAGGCCATCACGATCACCGCGGCGCCGTAATCGCGCACCAGCCGCGCCTGCGCGATGAAGGCGTCCTCGCCCTCTTTCAGGCTGATCGAGTTGACCACGCTGCGGCCCTGGACGCATTTGAGCCCAGCCTCGATGACAGACCATTTGGACGAATCGATCATCACCGGGACCCGGCTGATGTCGGGCTCCGATGCGATGAGGTGGAGGAAGCGGACCATTGCCGCCTCGGACCCGAGCAGCCCCTCGTCCATGTTGACGTCGATGATCTGGGCGCCGGCCTCGACCTGTTGGCGGGCGACGTCCAGCGCGGCCTCGTAGTCGGCCTCCTTGATCAACTTGGCGAAGCGGGCCGATCCGGTGACGTTGGTCCGCTCGCCGACATTGACGAACAGCGATTCGGGCCGGATCGTCACCGGCTCCAGACCGCTCAGCCGGCAGGCGGGCTCGATCTCCGGGCGCACCCGCGGCGCCAGCCCATCGACTGCCGCGGCCAGCGCTGCGATGTGGTCCGGCGTCGTGCCGCAGCAGCCGCCCACCAGGTTGACGAACCCGCTCCGGGCGAATTCGAGCAGGATATCGCGCATCTCTTCGGGTGTCTGGTCGTAGCCGCCGAAGGCGTTGGGCAGCCCCGCGTTCGGATGGCAGCCGACATAGGCGTCGCAGTGGCGCGAGATTTCCTCGATATAGGGCCGCATCTCGGCTGCGCCCAAGGCGCAGTTGAGCCCGACGATCAGCGGCGCGGCGTGGGAGATCGAGATCCAGAACGCCTCCGGCGTTTGGCCGGTGAGCGTGCGCCCGCTGGCGTCGGTGATGGTGCCCGAGACGATCACCGGCAGGTAACAGTCCAGCGCTTCGAAGGCCTGCCTGACCGCGAAGATCGCCGCCTTGCAGTTCAAGGTGTCGAACACGGTCTCGATCATCACCGCATCGACGCCGCCCTCGATCAGGCCGGTGACCGCCTCGGTATAGGCGGCGACCAGGGCATCGAAGCTGACATTGCGGTAGCCCGGGTCGTTGACGTCGGGAGAGATCGAGGCGGTCCGGTTGGTCGGTCCCAGGACGCCGGCGACGAAACGCGGCCGGTCCGGGCTCAGCGCGCTCTGCCGGTCCGCGGCGCGACGCGCAACCCGCGCCGCCTCGCGGTTGAGTTCACCGATCACGTCTTCCATCAGATAGTCCGCCATCGCGACCGCGGTGGCGTTGAACGTGTTGGTCTCCACGATGTCGGCGCCGGCCGCGAGATAGGCCGAGTGAATATCCTCGATGATTTGCGGCTGGGTGAGGCACAGAAGGTCGTTGTTGCCCTTCTGCGGCGCGGGATGATCGGCGAACCGCCGGCCGCGATAGTCGGCCTCCTCGAGCCGGTGTTCCTGGATCATCGTGCCCATCGCGCCATCCAGCACCAGGATCCGTGCCCGCAAAGCGCGTTCGAGCGCGTCCGCGCGATTCACGCCGACGTTCTGGCTCTCGGTGCCGCCGCCCGCCGTATCGCGGATCGCCGTCGGCATGACCGGTCTCACCGCGCCTCTCGGACGTTCAGGCCTTTTCCGTCGGCCTCGGGGCGCATGCCCAGGATATGCGCAATCGCGTAGACCAAGTCGGCGCGGTTGAGCGTATAGAAATGGAACTCGTCGACTCCGTTGGCTTGCAGCAGGCGGCACTGTTCGGCGGCGATCGTGGCCGCGACCAGCTTGCGGGTCTCGGGGTCTTCGTCCAGCCCCTCGAAAAGATCGGCCATCCAGTCGGGCACGGTGGCGCCGCACATCGCGCTGAACCGCACGACCTGCGCGAAGTTGGTGACCGGCAGAATTCCCGGGACGATCGGCACGGTGACGCCCGCCGCGCGCACCCTGTCGATGAACCCCAGATACATTTCGATGTCGAAGAAATACTGGGTGATCGCGCGAGTTGCCCCGGCATCGATCTTGCGCCTGAGGTTGTCGATGTCGGCCCCGGCCGACGCCGCTTCGGGATGGGTCTCGGGATAGGCGGCCACGCTGATCTCGAAATCGGCGATCCGCTTCAGCCCGCCCACCAGGTCGGCGGCATAGGCATAGCCGTAGTCCTGCGGCCGATAGCCGGTCTCACCCTCCGGCGGGTCGCCGCGCAGGGCGACGATATGGCGGATGCCGGCCTGCCAATAGCGGCGCGCCACGTCGTCGACTTCCTCCCGCGTCGCCGCGACGCAGGTCAAATGCGCCGCGGCCTGTAGCGGGGTCTGCCGCTGGATTCGGGTGACGGTCTGATGCGTCCGGTCGCGGGTCGAGCCGCCGGCGCCATAGGTCACCGAGACGAACCGTGGGCACAAGGATTCCAGCTTGGCAATCGCGTCCCAAAGCGCGGCTTCCATCTTGTCGTTCTTCGGCGGGAAGAACTCGAAGGAGACCTTGAGATCCTTGCCGCCGCCGGGCGGGCTCGGCAATGTCAGCGGCGTCGGATGGATACGGCCGGCGACGGTCATGGCGCGGCGCTCAGCGCGGGGATCGCGGCCGCGGTTCCGCTTATCGCGGCACGCCCGTCGTCGGCGTCCCGGCAAGCGCACCACAGCCCGACCGTCAGCGGATCGCCGGCCAAGTGGCGCACGCCGTCCGGCCGCAGGCCGGCGGCGCAGAACCAAGCGGCGACTTCCTCGTCGCCGAAGCCGAGACGCCGGTGGGCGTGTTCCATCCGCAGATCTTCCCGGTCGTGCGGCGTGAAGTCGATGATGGCGATCCGGCCGCCGACGCGGAGCACCCGCGCGGCTTCGGCGATCGCGGAAGCCGGGTCGTCGGCGAAATGCAGAACCTGGTGGATGGTGACCGCGTCGAACCGGGCGTCGTCCCACGGCAGGTCGTACATGTCGCCCTGGCGCACTTGGCAATTCTTCAGCGCGCGCGCTTCCAGGTTGGCGCGCGCGACCGCGAGCATCGCACGCGAAAGGTCGATGCCGACGCCGTAGCCGATCCTGGGGCCGAGCAGTTCCAGGATTCTTCCGGTCCCCGTTCCGATATCCAGAAGATCCTCGATGCGGCCGGTTGGCAGCGCCTCCCGCAAGGCCCGCTCGACCACCCGCTCGTCGATGTGGAGCGAGCGAATGCCGTCCCATTGCGAGGCGTTTGCGCGGAAATAGGCCGCCGCGCTGGCCGCGCGGGCTTCCTTGGTCTGGGCGATCCGCACCCTGTCGCGAGCCAAGCTGGCCGTGTCCTCGGGCATCAGCGCCAGGATCTCCCGGGCGAGCGTCCCGGCGAGCCCGGTCCGCGGCTCGGCCAGCCGGTAGAACACCCAGGACCCCTCGCGGAACCGCTCAAGCAGGCCGGCGTCGCACATCACCTTGAGATGGCGCGAGACCCTCGGCTGGCTCTGGCCGAGGATCGTCGCGATCTCGCTGACCGTCATCTCACCCTGCGCGCACGCCGTAAGCAGCCTGAGCCGGCTCGGCTCGGCGGCGGCGCGGAGCGCGCTCAACAGAGTATCCAAACGTTCTCTCCCGGAGTCGTCTGGTGCTCACCATATAAAGATATATGAATATCGTTAAGTCAATGCCCTCTTGATCGCCCGGCGTTTCTGCCCGGGTGTGCGGGATTGCGCGCGCGGTGCAACAGCCGGCGATCGATCTGTCGTCGTCGCTCCGCCCGGGCTGGCAATTCGGCCTGTACCGCGATAGGCTATTCAGCTCAATGGCCGGTGGACGCGTCGAGGGGAGTAGAAGAGATGCTGCGTCTGGCAGTCCTGAAAGACTTCGTTTGCCGTCGTTCTCGAGACCCGCTTCGCCGGGCCGCCGATCGGGCCGCCGATACGGTGCGTCCCGGCCGCGCGCAGTTCCAATCGTCGTGGCAAAAAAGCGATGAGACTCGAATTGGGTGGCGTAGGGAGCGGAAGCCTGTGAAGAAGTGCGATCCGTCCGTCGCCAGAATGGCGATTCTCGGCGCTGTGTGCCTGGCGTTCGCGACCGCCGGATGCGCCGGCGCACCGCCGCGGGACGATCCGGCCGCCGTCGCTGCCTACAACGAGGCCAACGACCCGCTCGAGCCGCTGAATCGCGGCATCTTCGAAGCGAATCTCGCGCTCGACGAAGCGGTCCTCAGGCCGGTCGCCTATGTCTACAAGGAGACGGTGCCGGATCCGGTGCAGTCCATGATCGGCAACGCCCTGCACAACCTGCGCACGCCGGTCATCTTCGCCAACGATATGCTGCAGGGCGAGTTCGGGCGCGCCGGCGACACGCTTGTCCGGTTCATGATGAATTCCGGGTTGGGCATTCTAGGCGCCTTGGACATCGCCGCCGAGTGCGGCATACCCAGGCATGACGAGGACTTCGGACAGACCGCGGCGGTCTGGGGCGCGGGCGAAGGCCCCTACCTCATGCTGCCGCTGCTGGGTCCGTCCAACCCGCGCGACGCGCTGGGCAAGGCCGTCGATTTCCTTTTCGATCCATTCACTTACCTCTCCTATACCGTCTTCAACTATTCAAGATCCAGCGCCGGCGTCGTCGACTTCCGGGCGCGGAGATACGATGCGATCGAAGATCTGAAAAAGACGTCGCTCGACTACTATGCGGCGGTCCGGAGCCTCTATCGTCAGACCAGAGCCAGGGAGATTCGAAACGGAAGGCCGGCGCAGCTTCGACCCTTGCCGACGATTTCGTTCCTGCGGGCGCGCGAGATCGGGGTACAGGACCCGTACGACCGAAAATCGTAGGTTATCGCAATGTTTCGACGCAGACCGGCCCTGCCGTTCGCCCTCTTGACGGTCTTTTTTCTCGCCGCCGGCAGCGCTCCGGCGCATGCCGGCACAGCGGAAGAGTTCGTGCGGAGCGCCGGCGAGCGCGCCTTCGCCTCGCTGGCCGCCGACATCTCCGGCGAACAGCGCGTCCAGCGCTTCCGCAAGATCCTCAGGGATTCGTTCGATCTGGAGACCATCGCGCGGTTCACGCTGGGCCGCTACTGGCGGCTGGCCTCACCCGGGCAGCGCGCGCAGTACCGCCGGCTGCTCGAGGAATTCCTGGTCCAGGTCTACGCCCACCGGTTCAACGACCTCAACGCCAAGCGCTTCCGGGTCTTCACGAGTCGCTCGATCAACGCGCGCGACGATCTCGTGCTTTCTGAAGTTCTGGTCGAACAGGGCCGCCCTCCAATCCGCGTTGGCTGGCGGGTGCGGGACCAGGGCGGCGCCATGCGGATCGTCGACGTGACGATCGGGGGGATCAGCATGTCGGTGATCCAGCGCGACGAGTTCGCCGCCGTGATCCGCAGCAATGGCGGCAAGGTGGAAGGTCTGCTGACGGCGCTCCGCAGGAAGACCGGCGCGGACTGACGGCCGTTGTCTTCGGTGGACCGTAAACTGCGCCTATGCGCCGACACCATATTTGATTTGCCGCTCATAAGAGATTCGCCACATACAAAGGTCGAGCTCTAAACGCGTTCCGCTATTGCGGGATTGTGTAGGCGTTGTTCCGATTCGCTATCGGTGATTAGAGTGTATCGGCTTGCTGCCGTCCGTTGAGACGGTCGGACCACGCTGGTGGAGTCGAATCGGTAAGCGGGTCCGTAAGCCTTTGAGGCGATTGGTTCGCCCAACCGGCCACCGAATTGGCCAATGTTTGGTAATTACATATCAGACTAAGGTTCTGTTTCAGCCGCCCCTATTGTCACCGAGGGAACGCCACGACCCGCGCGTTCTTTGTGGCGGGATCGTAGCGGCGCCAGTACGCGATACTCTGCCACGTCAAACAAGTTCTTCTCGCCCCAGCATTGCCGGTCCTGACGACAGATGATTTCTTCGGCGTCATCTGGATTTCCTCCCCTCTATCGGATTTGGCTGTCGACGAACCATGTGTGATATTCGGTATAAACGGCCGCCACAACTACGCTTGAAGCGGAACCATGTGCCATAACCGTTCACGTCGCAAATAGTGTCGGCGCAAAAGCTTGACTCTTCCCCGCTTTTCCGAAAAAGGAGAATACTCTGCGGGGTTCCATCGTCGGTAATATTAGCCGCGCGCGCCTGATACCAGACTGTTTGCAGCGATCAGCGCCTTGCAGGTGAGACGCTCCCCGCACATCGTGCCCGCAGCATAACCCATCTGTCCGACTGTATCCATGTCCCGCACGCCGTGGCGGGCAGCGAAGTCGCTGATATAGCGGTGAAGACGCTTCGGGCTGATCTTGTGATAAACGCCCTTATAAGCTCGACGCAGGGTGGCCCAGAAGGCTTCATGCCGTTGGTGTGAACCATGTCGCGGACGAACGCGCCGGCGCTATGGCTCACCGTCTCATGATGGAAAGGGATGCCCCTGTATGCTGCCGCCTCGTCCGTGTAGACCTTGGCATCTGGGGCCGTCACGCTCTCGACAAAGCTATGGCTCGACAAAGCTATGCAGGGTCTTCGTGTCGGTGCTCTCAACGAGCTTGGCCTTGACCCGGTTGGTCTCACGATCCTTTGCGCCGCCGCCGGCGATCTTGCCGACGGCCCCGCGACCGGCGCGGATCTTCTTCTTGGCGTGCCTGTTGGCTTCCTTGCCCCCGAAATACGCCTCGTCAACCTCGATCGGACCGCCGAGGGGCCAGTCGTCATCGTTCTCGAACGCCTTGCGGATGCGCTGGAGCATGAACCAAGCGGTCTTTTGTGTCACGCCCAGGTCGCGATGCAGCTTCATGCTGGAGACGCCCTCGAGGCTCGTCAGATGCAAATAGACGGCGATGGCCCATTGCCGAAAGCCGATCTTGGAGCGTTCGAGGATGGTGCCGATGCGGATGGAGAAGTGCCGGCTGCAATCGGGGCACCAGTAGGGGAGAGGCGGATGGCCCTTGGATTCCAAGGTTTCGGCAGACCCGCAGCGGGGACAGTGGCGACCCTCCGGCCAGATGCGGGATTCGAACCATTCGCGCGCCGCGTCTTCGGTGGGAAACATGTCCATCAACTGGACCAGGGTAATTCCCTCACGGTCCGATCGTCCGGGTGCGCTCAGCATGGCAGGCACTCCTTGACCCTCAAAACAGGAATGCGCAGCCGTTTAGTCAAGTATATAATTTCCCAATAAAGCCGACCCCGGGGGATGCATCATCCGCCGACCCGGTCGTCGACAACGACCTCGATCAGGCGTGGGCCGTTGGCCGGGAACGCGGCGTTCAGGGCGGGGCCGACCGCATCGGGCGCGCTCACCCTTTCGGCACCGACCCCGAAGGACCGGGCGATGCCCGCGAAGTCGAGTTCGGGCGCGGCAATTTCCATGCCGATAAAGTTCTCGTTGCCGTGGAAGGCGAGCAGGCGCTGCTTGAGGATCCGGTATCCCTTGTTGTTGGCGATCACATAGGTGATCGGCAGGTCGAGATGGGCCGCGGTCCACAGCGCCTGGATGGAGTAGAGCGCGCTGCCGTCGCCGATGACCGCGACGACGGGACGGCCGGGCTGGGCGAGCTGGATACCGACCGAGGCGCCCATCGCCCAGCCGATGCCGCCGGCGGCAAGGGCGTGATAGCCGTAGCGGTCGCGATAGGGGAAAAGGTCGGTCAGCCGCCCGGCGCTGGTCAGGCCTTCGTTGACCAGGATCGCCTCTTTCGGCAGCGCATCGACGATCTGCATCATCAGCCAGTCCGGCGCGATCGGCACGTCCGCGGCGCGGGAGCGCACCTGCTGGCGAAGCTTCCGTCGCCGGGCGCTCCAGTTGTCCTGCGCAGCCGATGCCAGCCGGTCTTCGGCGGCTTGGGCCAGGGCCGCGCCGCCCTTTACCTGAAGGATCGGGATCAGTGCGCGCAGGGTCTCCGCCACGTCGGCCCGCAAGGCGATCTCGGCCGGATAGTTCTTGCCCATCTCCCAGTCCAGCAGCCCGATCTGGACGACCGCGGCGTTCGGCGGCAGGGGCTCGGTGCGCCCGGCGACCGACATCCGCAGCACGTCCGAGCCCAGGAAGACCAGCAGGTCGTGGGGTTCGAGGATCTCCCGCACTTTCGCCTGGACCCGCGGCAGCGCGCCCATGTACGACCGATCCTCCGACGGGAAGTGCGCGCCGTAGGCAATGGTCTGCTGATAGACCGCGGCCCCCAGGACGGCCGCGAACCGGGAGGCTTCGGCCAACGCATCGGAGGTAACGATCTCATTGCCCGCGACGATCGCCGGTCGCTTCGCGCGCAGAAGCCGGTCCACAAGCCTGTCGAGCGCCGCATCGGCCGGCCGCGCGGCGGTATCGACGCGGGTTCGGGCGGACAGGTCAACGCCGCTTTCGGCGGTCAGCACGTCGCCCGGCAGCGAGAGGAATACCGGCCCCGTGGGCGGGGTCAGCGCCACTTTGGCGGCACGGCGGACGATGCGCGCCATGTCCTCCAGACGGGTGATCTCGGTTGCCCATTTCACCAGCGGCGTGGCGATCGGGACCAGTGGCTCGTACAGCAGCGGCTCGGTGAGCCCGTGGCCCTGCTCATGCTGCCCGGCGGTGATAATCATCGGCGTGCCGGTGAAGCGGGCATTGTAGATCGAACCCATGGCGTTGCCGAGCCCCGGCGCCACGTGGACGTTGCAGGCGGTCAAGCGGCCGGAGGCGCGGCCGAACCCGTCGGCCATGGCGACGACCAGGGATTCCTGAAGGCCGAGGACATAGCGGAGGTCGGCATGATCGCCCAGCGCGTCCATGATCGGCAGTTCGGTCGTTCCCGGATTGCCGAACAGATGCGTCACGCCCTCGTCCTTCAGCAGGCTCAGAAAGGCCGAACTGCCCTTGATCGTATTCATCGCGCGTCCTTCGTCCTCTGCGGCCACCGCATCCGCCCCGTCCGATGCGTCATTCTACAAACACCGCACGGCGGCGGCACCGTTCGCCGCGCATGAGACGCGATGCAGGGGGAGGCGCAAGGTGAGACACCGCGGGCAGTTCCGGACGCGAAAGCGGGCGACTGCCATTGACACGCCGGGTTGCCCCCTCTACCCGCATCGCCTTGCCGCATTTCAAACCCGCGAACAGAGGAACGGCCGATGCCCAAGACGCGCGCCGAGGCAGCGTCGGCGCTA
This sequence comes from Alphaproteobacteria bacterium, assembly GCA_965202905.1. Taxonomy (GTDB): domain Bacteria; phylum Pseudomonadota; class Alphaproteobacteria; order MPNO01; family MPNO01; genus CAYFYS01. Next base: position 3,774,598 of record OZ241868.1, read on the forward strand.
TTGACGCAGCGGCCCGAATGGGTGGCGCTTGCCGCACATTTCGACCAGATCCGCGGTGTTCATCTGCGCGCGCTGTTCGCCGACGACCCCGGGCGGGGCGAGCGCCTGGCGGCAGAGGCCGCCGGTCTCTATCTGGATTACTCGAAGAACCGGCTGAGCGGGGAGACGCTGTCGCTGCTGATCGCGCTTGCCGAGGCCTGCGGGCTGAAGGCGCGGATCGACGCCATGTTCGCCGGAGAGCGGATCAACCTCACCGAGGACCGCGCGGTCCTGCACATCGCGCTGCGCGCGCCGCGGGACGGCGCGATATCGACGGACGGCGAGAACGTCGTGCCCCGTGTGCATGCGGTCCTCGACAAGATGGCCGCCTTCGCCACGCGGGTGCGCGACGGAGACTTGAAAGGCCATACCGGCAGGCCGATCCGCAACGTCGTCAACATCGGGATCGGCGGATCGGACCTCGGGCCGATGATGGCCTGCGAGGCGCTCAGGCCCTACGGCCGGCGCGGGCTTCGGCTCGGCTTCGTCTCGAATGTCGACGGCGCCGACTTCGCCGAAACGGTTGCGGGGCTCGATCCGGCCGAGACCCTGTTCATCGTCAGCTCGAAGACGTTCACGACGCTGGAGACCCTGACGAACGCGCACACCGCGCGCGCATGGTGCCTGGCGGCGCTGGGCGAGGAATCGGCGGTTGCCGCGCACTTCGTCGCCGTCTCGACCAACGCCGCGGAGGTCGAAAGGTTCGGCATCGACCCAGCCAACATGTTCGAGTTCTGGGACTGGGTCGGCGGCCGGTACTCGTTCGATTCCGCGATCGGCCTGTCGCTGATGACCGCGATCGGGCCGGAGAGCTTCCGCGCGATGCTGTCCGGCATGCACGCGATGGACGAGCACTTCTGCAGCGCCCCGTTCGCGCGCAACATCCCGGTGCTGCTGGGGCTGATCGGCCTCTGGTATGTCGGTTTCTTCGGCGCACAGACCCATGCCGTCCTGCCCTACAGCCACTATCTCGGGCATCTGACCGCCTACCTCCAGCAGCTCGAGATGGAGAGCAACGGCAAGCAGGTCGATATCGACGGCAATCCCGTGGCCTATCCCACCGGGCCGGTGGTCTGGGGCCAGGTCGGCACCAACGGACAGCACGCCTATCACCAGCTCCTCCATCAGGGCAGCGTTCTGGTTCCCTGCGACTTCATCGGCTTCTGCCGCGCGCCGACTCCGGTCGGCCGGCACCAGGACCTGCTGATGGCGAACTTCTTCGCCCAGACCGAAGCGCTCGCCTTCGGCAAGACGGAGGAGGAGGTGCGCGCCGAAGGCGTCGCCGGGTCGCTGGTCGCCCACCGCGCCTTCGAGGGCAACCGGGTGAGCAACACCATCCTGATCGACGCGCTGACCCCTGAGACCTTCGGCAGCCTGATCGCGCTTTACGAGCACAAGGTCTTCGTCCAGGGCGCGCTATGGAACATCAACAGCTTCGACCAGTGGGGCGTCGAGCTCGGTAAGGTGCTGGCCAACCGCATCGTCCCGGAGCTCGAGAGCGAAGCCGAGCCCGTTCTCGGCCACGACAGCTCGACTAACGCCCTGATCCGCCGCTATCGCGATCGCCGGCCTGCATGAGTTGCCGATGCAGCGCGGCGGAGACCCGGCGGCGACCGCTTGCGCGAGCGCGCCGGCCAATTGGGCGGTCTCGGTTACGCTCCACGACCGGATGCCGAACGCCTCGGCGACCCGGGCGTGGTCGGTTCGGGAGAAGTCCACCGAGAGATAGTGCCCGTCATAGCCGGTCTTCTGCCCAGCCTTGATCCAACCGAAGGTCGCGTTCGAGATCACCACCAGCGTCACTGGAACGCCCAGCCGGACCAGGGTCTCCATCTCGCCCGCAGCGAAGCCGAAGCTGCCGTCCCCCATCACCGCGACGTATTTGCCGGCCGGCCGAAATGTGCGCCGATCGAAGCCGGCAACACATAGCCCAATGCGCTGTGTGCCCGGTTGGACAGGAATGCCGCCCGGGCCGGTCGAACCGGTAATAGGCCGACAGATACGGGCACGGCGTGCCCGTATCGGCGATCAGCACAGCATCCCCCGGCAGCGCCGTCTGCAGGGCGGCGACGACCTGTTCCGGCCTGATTGGCGTTTCCGTCGATGCCGCGAGGGCATCGACGGCCTGGAACTTCTCCTGTTTGCGCCCGGCAACGAAGGCCGCGCCCTTCAGGCGCCTGACCGCGCGGCCGGGGCTTCCGTCGAGGCCGGCCTCCAGCGCTTCCAGGCTCAGCTTCGCATCGCCCCGCCGCCCGATGGCCCCCCGCATACCCCGACGCGGCCGCTCACCTTCGCGTAGGCATCGGCCATACTAGGCGGCCGAGCGCTCGTCGCGGGTCAGCACATGGGTGATGCCGTGATCCAGACGCGCCAGCGCATCGTAGAGCGGCAGGCTGGTGTCGCCGCACGGGCCGAAGACCACTTCGACCCCGTGATGCTGCAACATCCGCACGGTCGCTTCCGCGCCGGAAAGCCGGTTTGTGTTCCGCACGTCGCCTCGCTCCGTCGCAGGGCCGCTCATAGGATCAGGACGACCGGGCCTCCCGCACCGCGCAGTCGGGATCAACGCCCGCCATCGCATTGTCCCCGGCGGAGCCGGGCCGCAGCATCATCCGGCCCGGCGATGTCGCCGACCCGATGGACCACGGCGTCGATTCCCGGGACGGTCATCGGAGTCTCCTTGCCCCGCCGGTCGAGCCGACAAGCCGCGCCGCCAGAATGTCCGAATTGACCGCCGGGGTCTATCGCCGTGCGGTCTGACCTGGGAAAGTGGACGACGAACCATGTCGACAGCCCACGAACACCGGTCTGAGCGGCCCTGGTCGGAGATCTTCTTCGGCCGGTATGGGCTCTACACGTTCGTCCTGGTCCTCGGCATGGCGCTCTATGCGGTCAATCAGTTCGTGGTCGCGACGATCATGCCCTCGATCACCGCCGATCTCGGCGGGGTGGACTACTATACTTGGTCGTTTTCCCTGTTCGCCGTGGGGGCGATCGCCGGCTCGGCCAGCGCGGCGCCGCTGCGGGCGGCCTGCAGTATGCGGCGCGCCTTTGCGGGGGCGGGGGCGGTGCTCGGGATCGGGCTCGCCGGCGCGGCGCTGGCCGGCGACATGCCGAGCTTGGTCGGCTGGCGGCTGGTCCAGGGGTTCGGCGGCGGCGCGATCGCCTCGCACGGCTACGGGCTGATCGCGGTCGCCTATCCGCCGCATCTGCAGAGCCGGGCGCTGGGCGTGGTCTCGACGGTCTGGGGGGTGTCAACCCTCACCGGGCCCGGATTCGGAGCGATCTTCGCCGAGATCGGCATCTGGCGCGGCGCATTCTGGAGCCTGCTCGGCTGCGCGGTTCTGTTTACCGTGCTCGCCTGGCGCCTGATCCAGGGAGAAGCCGGGCACGGCCGGATCTCGCAGATGCCCTTCGGCCGGCTCGCGCTCCTGTGCCTGGCGGTGCTGTCGATGAGCGCGACCTCGCTCTCCATGCCGCCTTTGGTCCAGGCGGCGCTGGTCCTGGCTTCGATCGCCGCCGCGGCGCTGGCGTTGTTCGGCGACGCCCGAGCTCGGGAAAGAATATTTCCGCGCGGCGCCGCGCTGCCCGGCGCGGCGATCGGCGCGATGTGCTGGATTCTGTTCCTGGTGTCGATCATCATGGCTCTGTCGAACACCTTTGCGACCTTCTTTCTTCAGACGCTGCACGGAGTCACGCCGCTCTCGGCCGGCTACATTTTCGCTGTGCAGTCGATCATGTGGACCGCGAGCGCGTTGGTCGTCGCCAATGCCCGCGCCGGGCGCGAGACGGCGTTTATATTCGCAGGGCTGGCCCTGATGCTGGCCGCCACGGTGGCCATCGCGCTGTTCGTCGATGCCGGGCCGGTGGCGCTGATTGCCGTCGCGCTCGCCGTGAGCGGGCTCGGGCTGGGTGCGCTCAACAACCCAGTCATCCAGAGCATCATCGCCGCGGCGCCCGAAGTGGAAAAGCACGCTGCGGGCGCCTCGGTCCAGACCATCCGGAACGTCGGAATTTCTTTCGGCGCGGCGATCTCCGGGCTCGTCGCGGCCGCGGCCGGGCTCGCCGACGGCGTGGGCCGTGCGGTTACCGCTTCGGCGATGGAGTGGGTGTTCGGCGTTGGCGCCATCTTCGCCGCCCTCGGCCTTGCGCTGGCGCTGTCGAACATGATCCGGTCACGGTGATGACACCGCAATGACACCGCGGAAAGATCCCGTGGCGTCGAACGGCATCCCCCGATCAATATCCGACCAACGCCGGCCGGCGATGCGGTCGGCGGGCGTCGCATCGCGGCCGAGGCGATCAAGCCCCCCAAGCGCCAGCGCATCGCCGATTCCGATTACCCGGCCGGTCACGCCCGGGGATAGAATGGGGGCTGCGACGAACACGGAGACAGCACCATTTGGCGGCGCGCCCGAGCCTTCGACGACCGTCCTCTCCGGCGACCCGGCGGCCGGCCACCGCACCGGCCGGCCGGAACCGCAACGACAGCGAGCGAACGACCGCAATCTACCTGTCCCTGTCGCTTCACGCGGTGGTCGCGACCACCGTGCTGATCGGGCATTTCACTAGGCCGGATCCGCCGGACCTCGCCCTTCATCAGGATGTCGAGATCCTGTCGATCGAAGAGTTCGATCCGCTCTGGCGCGGCCGCCAGCTCATCCGCGAACCCCTGGATACCGCCCCGGGCGCGGTCCCAGTCGAAACCGCCGGGGCGGTATCGGATCCGGCGCCGCCGGCGCGAACGCCGGGCCGGCCGGCGGTCGTCTCCCGCGAAGCAGACAGGCCCGTGGCACGCCTGCCGGAAACCGCAACGCCCGAGAATGCCCGCGAGGTGCCGGCAACCGACGGCGCGGCCGCGACGCCCGTGGAGGCCTCGGAAATCGAGCAGCCGGCGCCGCGGCGCGAGCGCGACCGGGCGAGGCCGGTTCGCATCGTGCAGGCGATACGCAGCATCCCGGCGCCGGCCGAGGCCCGCCGCGCGCCCATCGCCGATCCACCCGTCCAGGCGCGGGAAGACGCCGTGCGCCCGGACCCCGGTTCGGCCGCCGGCGCTCCGGCCGGGGTCCCGGAAATCGCCGACCGGCCGGTCCTCGCGCTTTCGTTCGCCGTACCGACGCGGGCGCCCGAGACCGTACAGCCGCAGACCCCCCGGCCGATCGCCAAAGCCCTGGCCCCGGTTCCCGAGGCCGTGCAAGACGCGCCGCAAGCGTCTTCGATCGAAAGTCGCGCCGATCCGCCCGTCCAGGCGCGGGAAGACGCCGTGCGCCCGGACCCCGGTTCGGCCGCCGGCGCTCCGGCCGGGGCCCCGGAAATCGCCGACCGGCCGGTCCTCGCGCTTTCGTTCGCCGTACCGACGTGGGCGCCCGAGACCGTACAGCCGCAGACCCCCCGGCCGATCGCCAAAGCCCTGGCCCCGGTTCCCGAGGCCGTGCAAGACGCGCCGCAAGCGTTTTCGATCGAAAGTCGCGCCGATCCGCCCGTCCGGGCGCGGGAAGACGCCGTGCGCCCGGACCCCGGTTCGGCCGCCGGCGCTCCGGCCGGGGCCCCGGAAATCGCCGACCGGCCGGTCCGCGCCCTTTCGCTCGCCGTACCGACACGGGCGCCCGAGACCGTACAGCCGCAGACTCCCCGGTCGATTGCCAAAGCCCCGGCCCCGGTTCCCGAGGCCGTGCAACGCCCGCCGCAGGCGTCTTCGGTCGAAAGTCGCGCCGAAGCGCCGAAACCGGTCCGGGACCGCCCGGCGAGCGCGCGGGAAGACGACGCGCCGCGCCGCGCCCCATCGGTCGATGTGGCAGCCCCGGTGCCGCGGCCGATCGCCGCTCCGTCCCGGGCGGGCGAGGTGGTATTGCCGAACCGGCGCCAGGCGCCGGCGGCGACGCTGGAGGGTCTTTCCCCGACCGGCGGTCGCGGCGCGGCGGCGGTCGAGGCCTCGCGCGATCGGGCGCAGGGCGAGGCCACGGGGCCCTCTTCGGCGACCGAGCGACGGCGGCCGGCCGCCGTCGAGGCCGGTGCCGCGCCGCACCGCCGCCTGCGCGCGACCGCAGAGCGTGCGTCGGCGATTGAGCTGTCGTTCCGGGAGACCGGGATCGAGGCCCCCGTCGGATCAGCCGTGCCGGAAGCGGTTTCGGGCGCCAATGCCGTTTCGATTCCAACCAGGACCGACGCCGCCCGGCTGCTCCAGGGCCTGTTGCCGTTCCCCTGGCCCGCGCTGCCCCGGCCCGCGCCGCCCCGGATCGAGCCGGCCGAGACCGTAAGCGCGGCGATCGGGCGACCCGACGGCTCGCCCCGGCCTGCGCCGGAGCGATCGCCCCCGGCCGATCTGCGCAAGATCTCCGAACTGCTCGCCGAGATCAGATGCGGCCGGCTCTCCGGCGATTTGGACGAGGCGTCCGGCACGCTGCGGCTCGACGGTCATGTCGCTTCGCTGTCCGAGCGCGCGCGGATATACGGCGCCTTGGCGCGGCTCGAAGGCGTTACCGAAATCCGCGACGGCGCCACGGTCATCCTGCCGCCGCCGCTGTGCCAGGTCTTGGATACGCTGCGCAATGCCGGGCTGACGGCGTCCAAAGCCCATCAGATCCGCCCGCGAATGCTCGCCCAACCGACCCAGGCCGGCATCCAGCGCTTCGGCCACGGCGAGCGGATCGTCGTGCGTCTGACGACGCCGCGCTGGCCGGCCTGGGTCTATGTCGATTTCTACGATCTGCATGGGCGTGTGACCCACCTGATTCCAAACCCTCGGGTGAGACGAAACCGGTTCGAGCCCGGGAGCGTGCTTTCGATCGGCGATGACGGTTCGGGGACAGCGCTGCGCGCGGGCGCACCGTACGGTGCGAACATCCTGGTCGCGATCGGCGCCTCGCGGCCCCTGTTCGGCGCGGACCGGCCGCGGACCGAAGCCGCGGACGATTACCTCGCCGAACTCGGCGGGACGATCGCCTCGCTGCGCCGCGCCGGCGCGCCGATCGACGAGGAATACGTCTATGTCTTCATCATCACCGAAGATATCGCCCAGCGCAGGGAATAGGCTTGTCTCCGGCGCAAGGTGACGGCAGGGTAGCGTATCGCCGTGTCGTGCGGCCAGTACCCGAAAGCGTCTGAACAAGGGTATCCCGATGCGCTTGCCAAAGGTCCTGATCGGAATTGTCGCCGCCCTGGCGATGAGCCAGGCGGCGACGGCCCAGAATTCGGCCCCGGAGCCCGCGGCCGGAAAAATCTCGATCGAACTCAACAAGCTCGAAGACAAGCAAGGGAGCTGCCGACTCTATTTGGTTATCCGTAACCGGACGCCGCGCGACGTCAAGAACCTCGAGCTGGATGTCTTCATCTTCGACCGCAACGACATCATCGCCCGTCGGGTCGGGTTGAATACCCGTCGGCTCAAGCCGTCGCGGATCTATGTGCGCCTGTTCGACATCACCAAGGTGACATGCTCGGAGATCGAACGGCTGGTCCTGAACGAGGTGCTGTCGTGCACCTCGTTGGCCGGCGCCGCGATTGACTGCGAGGACGACCTCGCGTTGAGCAGCCGCGCCCGGGCGGCCTTTCTCGATTAGGGACCCTCCGATTTGGGAGGCCTTCTCCACGACGGTTGAACCTCCCGGGTTCCCATAACAGCTTCTTCTCACAAGTCGGAGCCTCCGGGAAAGCCGGGGCGGTTCAGGTTGACCACCGGCGTCCAATCAAGAGCATCAGGATAGCGCATGGGCGAATCGAGAGTGAAGGAAGGGAAGCGTTTTGGGTACGTTCCGATTTTTGCACGCCGCTGATATCCACCTCGACAGTCCGCTGACCGGGCTGTCGAGCGTCAAAGGCAGGGTGGCTGAGCGCATTCGCACGGCACCACGCACCGCCTTTGAGGCGCTGATTGAGCGAGCGATTGAGGACGAGGTGGACTTTCTCGTGGTCGCCGGCGACCTCTATGACGGAGATTGGCGCGACTATAAGACCGGATTGTTCTTTGCCGAGCAAATGGGCCGGCTCAATCAGGTGCGCATTCCCGCCTATGTCCTACATGGTAATCATGATGCGGAAAGTAAGATCACCAAGTCGCTGGTGCTGCCGGATAACGTTAACATCTTCGGTGCGCAGAAAGCGGAGACATTCCGGATCGAGGAACTGAATGTGGCTCTTCATGGTCAGAGCTTCCGTGAGAAAGCTGTGACCGACAATCTGGTGCCGGACTACCCGGCGCCGGTCGGCGGCGCCTTCAACATCGGGGTGCTTCACACCGCACTGGGCGGAATGGGAGAACACGCCAACTATGCGCCGTGCAGTCTGCCGGAGCTGGTGGAGAAGGGATACGGCTATTGGGCGCTGGGCCATGTGCATCGGCATCAGGTTCTCAATAAGCAGCCTCATGTCGTGTTTCCCGGCAATCTCCAAGGACGTAATGTCCGTGAGACAGGACCCAAGGGCGCCTGTCTGGTCACTGTTGACGAAGGCGAGGTTCTCGATCTCGCCACTCTCGAGTTGGACGTGGTCCGCTGGTTGGTCCTCAATGTCGACGTGCCACCGGCGGGCAGTACTAACGATGTCGTGGATCTGATGCGCGACGCCCTGGCGCAAGGAGCGCGAGAATCGGATGGGCGGTTGCTGGCTGCCCGGATCGTATTGCAGGGCCGCACGCAGCTTCACGGTCAGTTGGTGGCAAGTGCCGAAGACCTGACGGCACAGGCGCGCGCCGCGGCGCTCGGTCTGGGTGAAGAGGTCGCCTGGGTGGAACGGGTTGCGGTGCAAACTACGCCAGTGGCTGACACTGCAGCGCTGGCCGCACGGGAGGATACCCTCGGCGATCTCCAGCGCATGCTTAAGGAAGCCGTTGCCGACGAGGAGCTGCTCGAGCGGCTGAAGGCGGATATCGGTAAACTGATCGACAAGCTACCCCACGAGTTGCGGGCTGAGTGTGAGGATGAAGTGCTTGGTGCTGCCGTAGCAGGCGACTATGCCGCTTTGATCGGGCAGGTGACGCCCTACCTCAACGCTCGGCTGACTGTGGAGGACGGTTAAGCGATGCGTCTCGCCAGACTCGATCTGCTGCGTTACGGGCGGTTCACCGATGCGTCCATCGAACTGCCGCGGGCAGAGCGGGACATTCACATTGTTTTCGGTCCCAACGAGGCCGGCAAGACGACTTCCCTAACGGCCATTGAGGATATGCTGTTCGGCATCCAGGAGCGCTCGCCCTACAACTTCCTGCATAGCTATGACGCCATGCGTGTGGGCGCGGTGCTGGAGAACGGCGGCAACTGCTTCGAGTTTCAGCGGCGCAAGACCCGCAGGGACATGATCCTCGGACCTGACGGGCATCCGCTGCCAGGTGATGAAGGATTGTTGGCGCCGTTCCTTGGCGGAGCGGACCGGGTTTACTTCGATCGCATGTTCAATCTCAGTCACGGCCGCTTGGCTGAAGGTGGCAGGGCGATCATTGAGGCCAAGGACGATGTGGGTGAGATGCTGTTCGCTGCCGGCACTGGTCTGGCCGATCTGCGGGAACGACTGGAGCAACTGGAGGGGGAGGCCGACCTACTGTGGGCACCACGAAAGTCCGAGCAGCGGATCTATTACAAAGCGTATGGTCGACTGGGAGAAGCTCGGTCAAGGCTGCATGAGCACTCCTTGACCGTCAGTGCCTGGCGGACGGCGCGTAAGACGTTGAGCGATGCCGGGAAGACTCTCCAGGAGCATCGGAAGGAGCGCGAGGCCACGTCCGGGGAGCTGAAGAAGCTGGCCCGCATCCGCCACGTTCACGGGGCCGTGCGGCAGAGACATCAGCTGACACAGGAGATCGCGGCGCTGGGAGATGTCATCGTGCTGGCCGAGGATGCGGCCGAACAGCTCGACAGAGCCAAGCAGCGGGACGCCGAGATCGGGGGGCAGGTCGAGATGCTTGCAAAGCAGCTTAAGGAAGACCGGGACGAGCTGCAGGATATCAAATTCGACGATGCGCTGGTGCGGCGGGTGGATGACATCGTGCAGCTCAATGAGCAGCGTATCGCGGTTCGTCGTGAGCGGGAAGACCTGCCCAAGCGGCGGGGCGAATACCGCCTTGAGCTGGAGACGCTGGCCAGGCTGGCCGCTGAGATCGGTTGGGAGTTTGAAGAACCATGCGAGCTGATTGAGCGGATACCGGCCAGGAGCAACGTTGAATCGGTGCGGGGGTTAATGGCACGGTATGGGGAACTGGCAGCGGAACTACGCAGCGCGCACAAGGCGCTGAACGAGACGCAGGCCGGATTGCAGGACAAGACGGAGCGTCTGGAGGAGATTGGAGAGGCGACGGACGTGTCCGGGCTGATCGCCGTTTTGAATGCCGTTCGGGAAATCGGCGACGTGGCGGGTCGTATTCGTACGGCACAGGTGCGGGTGGCCGGGATTTCCGAAGAGGTTGAGAAGAAGGTCCGGTCTCTGAAGCCGGCTCTGCCTGCGGGCGCCGAGGTCGAAGCCCTGGCGGTGCCGCCGAGGGATACGGTTGTGGCCCATCGCGACAATGTGAGGGACTGGGAGGGGCGCCGAGGCAAGACAAAGCAGCGGCTCACCGAGATGCGCAATAACCTGGAAGGGAATCAAAAAGAGCTGGAGCGGCGCGTGCAGGATGAAGGCATCGTGGCGCCGGGAGCAGTGGAAGAAGCGCGAGGCTACCGGGACACGCTGTGGGCGCTGGCCAAGACCCGGTACATTGAGCGTTCGGAGATACCGGCCGAGGAGGCACGGGCCTATGCAGAGGCGTTGGAAGATCTGCCAGCATCGCTCGAAGGTGCCGTCGAACAAGCGGACAATATTGCCGACCGGCGCTTCGACAAGGCCGAGGCGGCCGGGGAGTTGGTGGTGCTGGAACGCAACATCGCCGGACACGAGGCGCAAATTGCAAAGCTGGAGGCGGATGAAGCTGCGCTGAAGGCCGAAGAGGAGCAATTGGATCAGGCGTGGCGCGCGCTGTGGTCTGAAGTGCCGATTGAAGTGCTCGCACCCGATGCCATGCTGGCATGGCTGGAGGCGCGTGAGGGCATCGTGACGTTGATCGGGCGTGAACGTGAAGCGCAGCGTCAACTGGAAGCCAGCAGGCGAGAGGAACAGGAGGCAAGCGCTCAGGTTCACGCGGCGCTGACGAATCTCGGCTGGGATGCCGGGGAGACCGAAGCAGATACGCTGCGGGTAAAGGTCGAACGGGCCGACATGTATCGGCGGGAGCAGGAGGCGAAAGCCGAGAAGATCGTTGAGACGCGCGAAGCGGTGCGGGCAGCTAAGTCTGAGGTGGCCCGGCGGCAGGGTGAACTGGAAAAGGCGGAGACGGAGCGGGAAAGCTGGCAGATAGATTGGGCCAAGGCGGTTGCAGCGATCGACCTTCAGAATGACAACAAGCTGGAGGTTGTGTCCGCACAAATTAGCATCATTGACGAGATGCGGGGGCGTGCGGCGACGGCCAGGGACCTTCGGGACAAACGTATTGCCACTATTGAGCGTGACATTGTGGCATTTGAACGAGCTGCGGCTGAGGTTGCCGCCGGGTTGGCGCCGGACATATCGGAGAGTGACGCCGATGCCTCCGTGGTGGAGCTGGATCGGCGGCGGGAAGAAGCGTTGAAGCTGCAGCAACAGCATCGAGAACTGACGGAGGCGGCGGGCAAGCGGCAGAAGAGGGTCGAGAAGTTGGAGGAAGACCGAAAGGCCTGTTGGGCCTCGGTGCAGCCGCTTCTGGAAGCTGCCGGTGTCGAGGATATCGAGGAGCTGCGAAAGGCGATTGAGCGGTCGAACCGGCTGAGGATCTTGGAGGAGAAGCTGGCCGACATCATGGAGACGCTCGATCAGCAGGGTGACGGGCTGGCGATCGAGGTTATTGAGGAGGAGTGCCGTGACGTTAACATTGACGAGGCGCGGGCCAGAGAAGAAGCGGCGGAGGTTGAACTGAACGTGCTCGCCAAACAGTGCGAGGAAGCCGTCGTGGCTTGGACAGAGGCGCGGAAGGCCTTCGAAGCGATTGGAGGAGACGATGCGGCGGCCAGAGCGGCGGCCGACCGTGAAGAAGCATTGGCCGCCATGCAGGATGCAGCCGAGCTCTATGTGCGGGTACGGGCGTCGAGTACGCTGTTGCGCTGGGCGATAGACCGCTATCGCAAGGAAAAGCAAGGGCCGTTGTTGAGGCGGGCCGGGGAGCTGTTCCGGGTGCTGACACGGAATTCTTTTGAAAAGCTGGAGGTCGGGTTCGACGAGCGCGATAATATGCATCTGACCGGAATTCGGCCGGACGGAAAGGTGGTGACGGTTCCAGGTCTGAGTACGGGTACGGAAGATCAGCTGTTTCTGGCGTTGCGGATTGCGGCAGTAGAGGACTACCTGGCGCGGGCCGTGGCGCTGCCCTTTGTGGCAGACGACCTGTTCATCAACTTTGATCTGGAGCGGTCGGCGGCAGGGTTTGAGGTGCTGGGTCAACTGGCCGAGCAGACGCAGGTCTTGTTCTACACTCATCATCCGCATCTGAAAGAAGTCGCGTTCGACGTGCTGGGACCCGACACCCATGTAGTATCACTCGGAGATGCGCAATAACCCATGTTTCCAGTTTTCTTTCTCTTCGACCAAGTGTCTAGTCCCGGCATTTGATGGATCGGGTTGAGCCTGAATCGATTGGGCTCGACTGTCCAGAGTTTGCAGATGTATTCGTAGGGTGTGAGGCCGCGCAGGGCGTGGGCTACTGGTTCGGCCGAATCGTAAATCGATTCAATCAATCGACGGGATGCCCCAGTGGATCAACCGAGACATTTGAATTTCCCGGCCGATGATGATCTAATATCTCGATAAGTCGATCCATTGATAGAAAAACCAGTGGTTCGAATCGAAAGATTCGAACCACTGGAAACCGGCGACCGCCCCGTTGGCGCGCGGGTCGGCTGTGCCTTCCGGGCGTCCGTCCGCGCAGCGGATGACGGCGCCGGCATGGCCCATCAGGTCGCTGCAGGGCTCGACCGGCTCGACGTCGTGGCCGGCGGCGGCGAGCGCGCCGAGCAGCGCGGGATCGAACCGGGCTCGATCCTGAGCGCGGTCGTCTCCTCGCTCCAGGTCCGCCCGAGCAGCCAGCGCGGCGCGCTGACGGCGTCCTGCGGGTCGCGGCCGTAGGTGACGATGCGGGAATAGAGCGCCGCCTGGGTCTGCGGCTGGCTTTCTCCGCCCATGCTGCCATAGGCCATCGTTGCGCCGTCGGCGAGCCGGGTGAGCAGCGGGTTCAGCGTATGGAACGGCCGGCGGCGGGGCGCGAGCCGGTTGGGCCCAGTCTCGGCCAAGCGTATGTCGGAGCCGCGATTCTGCCAGACCAGCCGGGTCTCGGGCAGGACCACGCCGGAGCCGAACTCCCAATAGAGGCTCTGGATGAAGCTCACCGCACGGCCGGCCTCGTCGATCGCGCCCATCCAGATCGTATCGCCGCCGGGGCCGCCCCGGGGCCACGCCAGGGCGCGGGCCGAATCGACCCGGCGCGCGCGAATCGAGGAACCGCGGCCGCAGCCAGCGCGCGGGATCGACATCCATGGTCTCGGGATCGCCGATATGGGCATCGCGCAGCAGGAAGGCCTGCTTGGTCGCCTCGACCACCGCGTGAACATGGGCGAGGCCGTCGGGCTCGGCCTCGTCGATCCCCAGCCGGTCGAGCAGGCCCAGGATCATCAGCGAAGAGACGCCCTGGGTCGGCGGCGGCAGGTTGTAGACGGCGCCGCTCCTGAGCTTGAGCGCGAGCGGGGCGAGGCGCTGGGCACGGTGGGCGGTGAGGCCATCCCCGGTCACCGGCGCGCCTGCCGCCGCGAGGCCGGCGGCGATCGAGCGCGCGAGCGCGCCGCGGTAGAAGCCGTCCAGCCCATCCGCCGCGAGCGATCGCAATGCCCCCGTGAGCGCCGGGTTGGTGAACCGCGCGCCGGGCGCCGGCGCCGCGCCCTGGATCAGGAAGGTCTCCGCAAAGCCGGGGACGGCCGCGAGCTCGGCCTGTTTGGCCGCGGTGGCGCGCGCCTGGTTGTCGCTCGCCGGAAACCCGGCCTCCGCATAGTGGATCGCGTCCTTGAACAGGCGGTCGAGCGACATCCGGCCGCCCCATTCGGCGGACAGCGCCAGGGCCTCCTGCCAGCCGGAGACGGTACCCGCGACCGTGTTGGCGGACATCGGCCCGCGCGCCGGGATCGCGGCCAGGCCGCCGTAGAGCGCAGCGCACACGCCGCGCCCGGTCGCCCCGCAAGCGTCGATCCCGATCGGGTCCGCGCCGGGCGCGGCGATCAGCCAGAACCCGTCGCCGCCCAGCCCGTTCATGTGCGGATAAACCACCGCGATCGTCGCCGCGACCGCGATCATCGCCTCGATCGCGTTGCCGCCCTCGCGCAGCACCGACAGCCCCGCGCCAGCCGCCAAGCCGTGCGGCGCGGTCACGATATAGCCGCGCGCGGCATCGGCGGCCCTCAGCATCAGGTTGCGCGCACCCGCGAGGCGTCTCTGGCAGCGAGGTGAAGCTCCGCCGTCGGGTTGATCCCGTCGATCCAGCTTCGGTGGCGCTCGAACAGCAGCGGGTCGTGGCCGGGCACGATGCGTGCGAACTCCCCGCCGATGGCCGCGCGCATGCGGCGATAGGCGTCGATCAGGTTCCAGGCGTTGCCCTGGACGTAGCCCGGCGGCCACATGCGCTCGATGTTCGAATACCAGTAGACGCAATCGCCCGCGACGATATAGGGGCCGTCGGCGGTCTCGATCTCGAGCCATTGCGAGCCGAAGGTGTGGCTGTCCGCGGCAAGACGCGCCCTTATACCCGGCGCGATCTCCGCGTCGCCGTCGATGAACGTCACCCGGCCTCCGGCGATCAGCCGGTCGAGGACGGCGAAATCCTCCGGGTCGATCGAGGACATCGGCCAGGACGGCCCCTCGCCGGCCCGGGGCATGGCGAAGACGCGCCGCCAGCCTTCGTATTCGCGCCGCTGGACGCAGAACCGCGCGTTCGGGAATTGGTCGAGGTTGCCGGCATGGTCGAAATGCAGGTGGGTGAGGATGACCGCCTCGACATCCTCGGGCGCGAAGCCGATTTTGGCCAGGATTTCGGGCGGATGCTCGACGCCTTCATAGGCCTTTCCGCTCGGCGACCAGCCGCCCTTCATGCCGGTGTCGACGACGAACAGGCGCCGGGCCGCGCCGGTCTCCCCGCCGTAGAGCGCGGTGTAGACCATCGGGTTGCGGATCGTCCCGCGGTTGCTCTCCACGAGGGTGCCGCCGAAGAAATCGCGCGGCATGTTGGAGCGGGCATAGGCGAACGCCCAGATCGAGTAGTCGCAGCCCATGATCCCGCGCGGCCTTCTTGCGGCCGCCTCAGCCCGCCCGCCGCACACGCTGCGACGCCGCCTCGGTCCAATGGCCGATCAGCGCCGCGCTGGTGGCAACCTCGCCGAAATGGGCGCTCACCGACTCCAGCGTCGCCTCGTGCAGGTGCTGGACGTGCGAGCCCACGCAGTCCTCCGGCACGACGATGTAGTAGCCGTTGAAGTAGCCGTCTCTGAGCGTCGAATCCACGCACACGTTGGTCGCCACGCCGGTCATGACCAGGGTTCTGATCCCGCGGAACCGCAGCAGGCGGTCGAGCTCAGTGCCGTGGAAGCCGCTGAAGGTGTGCTTTTCGATCACGATCTCGCCGTCGTCGGGCGCGACCTCGTAGAACGACCAGCCCCAGCTTTCGCCTTCGCAGCAGACATCGGCGATCTGGCGCCGGGCGCGCTTGGCCAGCGCCTGGCCGGACAGAAAGCGCGGCTCGTAGTTGGCCTGGATCCAGACGATCTCCGCCCCGGCGGCGCGGCCCGCGGCGATGAGACGGTTGATGCGCTCGGCCAGCGGGCGGTTGGCCGACATGTCCGCGCCCGTCCGCTTGTGGATATAGCCGCCCTCGGCACAGAAGTCGTTCTGCATGTCGACCACCACGACCGCGGTGTGGGCCGGCGCGACCATCTCCTCGAGAGAGGCGAGGATTTTGATGCGGGTGTTCATGGGCAATTCCGTCCCGTTCAGCCGGCCGCGCCCGGAACCATATTGCGGGCGTAGGTCCGGGCGGCCTCGCTGTCGTTATGGTTGTAGGTCCCGCCATGGAAAAGCCGGCTGACCTGGGGCAGGAAGTAGGGATGGACGCCGAGCCCGGCGAGCGCCTTGATGTCGGTGTTCCGGAACCCCTCCTTCTCGGGCTCCGACAGGCTATAGGACTCCGTGATGCTTTTCCATGTCCTGGCGAAAGCGCCGGAACAGCGCCGGGTCGCGGCGGATTTCGAAGATCACCCTGTTACCGGGCAGCGTCCGGTCGACATCTGCGATCGGCATATCGCCCTCCGATCCGGCGTTCGCGGCGAGCAGACCATCCGCCGCGCCGCGATGTCAATCGCGCCGGGCGGCCGGCCGCCCGGAATTCCGATCGCGTCGGCCCGACCGGTTTGCCCTACGGCGTTGCGTAATTCAAGAAGCTCTCGGGCAGGGGCGCACCCCAGTAGACGCCGGTGCCGCGGGCCTTCTCGTCCCAGACCACGGTCTCGAAATCGGGTGCGAAGATCAGGAAGCCGCTGGCATAAATCTCGATCCGGTTGCCTCCGGGCTCGTAGCTGTAGAGGTAGAACGCCTGAGAATTGTTGTGCTTGGAGGGGCCGGCCTCGATGAATACGCCGTTCTCCATGAACAGGTCGGCCGCGCGCAGGACATCGGCCCGGTCGTCGACCCAGAGCGAAAAGTGGTGCAGCCGCCCGTGTTGTCCGGTGGTGTCGACGATATAGGCGATCTCGTGGTGGGTCGCGGACGAGGACATCCACGAGCCGATCTCCCGCGTGCCGTTCTCATAGATCACCTGCTCGCGCAGCTTCAGCCCGAGCACGTCCTGGGCGAAGCGGCGGTTGGCGCCGACATCCTCGCACAGCACGGCGAGGTGGTCGGTCCGGCGCACCCCGACGCCGTGGCGCGGAAAGCGCATCGGCATGTTGTTCAGCGTCGAGCGCAGGCCGTCGGGCGCGATATAGCGCTGCTCGTCGTAATAGATCTCCATCGCATGGCCGTCCGGATCGCAGAAGCAATAGGTCGCGCCGTGGCCGAAATCGCCGTTCGACCAGCCGATGCCGAGACCGGCCTCTTCGATCGCCGCCGCCCGGCGCTCCAGCGCCTGCGGGCTGACCGCCCGCCAGGCGATGTGGCCGACGCCGGGTTTTTCCGCCTCGGTCAGCTTCAAGGTCGCGGCGGCATAGTCGCCATAGCCGCGCAGATAGACCGACTGCCCTGCGCTGTGCACCGCCTCCATGCCGAGGATGTCCGCGAAGTACCGCAGGCTCTCCTGGGGCTTCGGCGTCAACAGCTCGACATGGCCGAGATGGGCGATGTCCTGGATCGGTTCCGGGGTCTCTGGCATGGCGGGCGTCTCCCTCCTGCGGCGGCGCGGTCGGCGTCATCTTGCCGCGCGGAGACCGGCTCGATCAATCTCGATCGCGCGGACTCGCCCCGGTGTCCGATTCCGGGGTTCGCCGCATTCGGTCCGGCCGACATCCCGGCTTCGAACCGGACTTCAGGAGCGGCTTGAGACGGACAAGTTTTAACGACTGCAAGCGCCGCCGCCGAGCACGCAGAACCGCGCGCAGTGGGGGTGGTTGAGCTTCACCGGGCCGGCGGCTTCGGCGAGGGTCCGGCCGAGATCGAATTGCCGGTCGTAGGGCAGCAGCGTGCAGGCGACGACGCTCGGCGCCTCGTCCTTGCGCTTGACCACCATGCGTGCGCTCGCGCACATCATGGCGCCCGGCGCGACGTCGAGGATCGACCAGCACGCCTCGGTGATCTCCGGCACGTCGGCGGTCTCGTCCATCTCGGGCAGCAGCATCAGCCGGATCGGATCCTCGACATCGAGCGCGATCCCCTCGTGCGCGAACAGCCGGCCGAAGCCGGCGCGCAGCGCCGCCTCGTCCTCGTCCCAGCATGTCCGTCCGGCGATGTGGACGTTGAACCGGTTTTCGATCAGCCAGTTCAGGCCTTCGAGGGTCGGACGCCACGTTCGGGGGCCGCGCTCGGCCTCGTGCGAATCGGGGCCGTAGTGGTCGACCGAGACGCGCAGAGTCAGCCGGTCGCCGAACCGCTCCCTGAGCGACAGCAGTGGGGCGGCGCATTTCATCATCGGCCGCATCGCGTTGGTCAGAACCAGCACCGAGTACCCGCGTGCGAGGCAGGTCTCGATGATCGGGGCGATTTCGGGGTTCATGAACGGCTCGCCGCCGGTCAGCCCGATCTCCCGGGTCGCGCCAGACCCGTTGCCCGCGGCGATCTCGTCGAGGAAGACCGTCACCTCCTCGAGCGTGATGTAGGCCAGGCGATCGTTCCTGGGACTCGATTCGACGTAGCAGTTCCGGCAGGTCAGGTTGCACAGTGTGCCGGTGTTGAACCACAGCGTCTGAAGCGCATCGAGCGCGACCGAGGCGCGCGGCCGGCCGTCGGCCGTCGTGTCCGGATCGCGAAACTTTGTCGGGTCGAGAGCGGCCGGCCCGGGCGCGGCGAGACTCGTCATCGAACTCCAATCCTCGATCCCTGATCCGGACTCCGTTCCGCGCCGGTATAGCCGAGCGCGCAAGCCCGCGGCACCCAAACAATTTGTGAGCGTAACCGGCGCTGCGACGTTCTTGTTGCATTGGTGCGCCGGACCCTTGGGTGTAATATCCGGGCACGGAATGCGCGTATCATACGCGCGATCGGACCCGCTCGCAGAGGAGAACAAGCGCAATGACCCTGAGGATCAATTCGGAGGCCCCCAACTTCACGGCCGACACGACCGATGGACCGATCGACTTTCATCAGTGGGTCGGCGACGGCTGGGCCATCCTGTTCTCTCACCCGAAGGATTTCACGCCGGTGTGCACGACCGAGCTCGGCTACATGGCCGGCCTCGCGCCGGAGTTCCAGAAGCGCAACACCAAGATCCTCGGCCTCAGCGTCGATCCGATCGGCAGCCACAAGGAGTGGTTCAAGGACATCGAGGAGACTCAGGGCAACAAGGTGACCTATCCCCTGGTGGGCGACCCCAAGCTCGAAGTGGCCAAGATGTACGACATGCTGCCCGAAGGCGCGGGCGAGACCTCGGAAGGCCGCACCGCGGCGGACAACGCCACCGTCCGCTCGGTCTTCGTCATCGGGCCGGACAAGAAGATCAAGGCGATGCTGACCTATCCGATGAGCACCGGCCGCAACTTCGACGAGGTCCTGCGGCTGCTCGATTCGGTCCAGTTGACGGCCAGGCACGCGGTCGCGACGCCGGTCAACTGGCAGAACGGCGATGACTGCATCATCTTGACCTCGGTCTCCGACGAGGAGGCGAAGAAGAAGTATCCCAACGGCTGGAAGGCGCCGAAGCCTTACCTGCGGGTCGTCCCGCAGCCCAGCTAACAGGCCGCTAAAGCCGGGTCACCGTGTCGGGGGGCGCACCGGGCGCGCGCAGGCAGTGCTCGCGCGCCTCTCGCTCGGCCGCCTCGGCCGAGGCGTGCGGGCCGCCCATCCGTACGCGCTGGCCGTTCCGCCAAGCCGACCACAGGTAGTCGGTCGTCCCGTCGCAGTTGGCTCACTGCTCGATCATCACCCCCAGCATCGCCAAGCTATCGGCGCAGATAGCGCGTGATCAGCGCCGCGCAATCGTCGCGCGCATGACCGGCATCCATCGTCTCGTCGTAGAGGGATGCGGCGAGATCGGTCATCGGCAGATCGGCGCCGACGGCGGCCGCGAGTGTGCGGGCGTTTTGGGCGTCCTTGTGCATGGTCGCCAAGTGGCCCAGCGGGTTGTCGAAGGTGCGCGCGACCATGCGTGGCGCGAAGAGCTGGAACGGGATCGAATCGGCGAAACCGCCCTGCAACGCCTCGGGCAGCTTCGCCGCGTCGACCCCGGCGCGCTCGGCCAGCACCAGGGCCTCGGCGACCACTGCGAGGTTGCACGAGACGATCACCTGGTTGCACAGTTTTGCGACTTGGCCGGCGCCGACATCGCCCATGTAAGTGACGCGCCGGCTGAACGCCGCAAGGTAGGGCCGGACGGCGTCGACATCCTCGGCCCGTCCGCCGGCCATGATCGCCAGCGTCGCCTGCTCCGCGCCTGGAACGCCGCCGGAGACCGGCGCGTCGATCCAGCGCATGGCGGTCTCGCGCTCCAGCCGGGCGGCCATCTCGCGGGTCTCGGCGACGCCGATCGAGGACAGGTCGACCAGCAGCTTGCCGGGCGCCGCGCCCGCGGCGATCCCCCCGGTCCCGAAGACGACGTCTTCGACCGCCGCGGTATCGCTGATGCAGATCATCACGACCGAAGCGGCATCGGCTAACGCCGCCGGGCTGTCCGCGCCCGCCGCCCCGGCCTCGAGGACGGGCGCGCACTTCCCGGCGGTGCGGTTCCATACCGTCAGGTCATGGCCCGCGGCCAGCAGGTTGAGCGTCATGGGGCGGCCCATCAGGCCGAGCCCGACGAAGCCGAGCCAAGTGTCTGTAATGGGCATTCTGCCGCCTCCCCAAAGCGCCGGATCTCGATGCCAGTATAGCCGGCGTTCCGCCCGGCGGTTCAGCCACGGCGCTTGCCAGACCGGCGGCGCGTGGGCTATCGGGGGCCGGCGGGGGGACCGGCGATGAACGGCGAACACCACATGCGGCGGGCGATCGCCCTGTCCGAGGCGATGATGCGCGCGGACCGCGGCGGTCCGTTCGGCGCGGTGGTCGTCAAGGACGGCGAGGTCATCGCGGAAGGATTCAACAAGGTCATTTCCGACAACGACCCGACCGCGCATGCGGAGATCGTCGCGATTCGCGAGGCGTGCGCTCGGCTGGGGAGCTTTTCGCTGGACGGTTGCGAGATCTACACCTCATGCGAGCCCTGTCCGATGTGCCTGGCGGCGATCTACTGGGCGCGGATCGGGCGGATCTACTACGCCAACACCCGCCGGGACGCGGCCGGGATCGGCTTCGACGACGATCGCATCTACCGTGAGATCCCGCTGCCCGTCGAGGCGCGCGCGGTGCCAATGGACCGCCTGCTGGCCGGAGAGGCCGCGAAGGCGTTTCGCGAATGGCAAGCCAAGCCGGACAAGATCCGCTATTGATGTCACTTGATGTCACTGGGTTGACCGGAGCCCGGCATGAGCCTCACCAGAGCTGCGCTGGCAAAACGCATCGATAAAACGCATCGATCAGGTGCTGGGCCGCAGCCGGGCGGACGTGGTGATCAAGGGCGCGCGGATCCTCAACCTGGTCACCGGCGCTCTGGAGGACGGCGATGTCGCGATTGCCGGCGAGACGATCGTCGGAACCTGTGACGAGTATGCCGGCGATCTGACCATCGACGGCCGCGGCGCGGTCGTGGCGCCGGGCTTCATCGACACCCACGTCCATGTCGAGAGCACCTGCCTGACCCCGGCGGAATTCGACCGCTGCGTCCTGCCGAGGGGAACGACGATCGCGATCTGCGATCCCCACGAGATCGTCAACGTTCTGGGCGCCGAAGGGCTCGAGTACTTCCTGGACAGCGCCGGCGATCTGGTCATGGATCTGCGGGTTCAGCTATTGAGCTGCGTGCCTTCGACGGCGCTGGAGACCGCGGGCGCGAGGCTGAGCGCTGACGATTTGGCGCGCTACCGCCACCGGGCGCCGGTCGTGGGACTTGCCGAGTTCATGAGCTTCGGCAATGTCTTCGCCCATGACGGTCCGACGCTCGACAAGCTGATTGCCTTCGATGGCGCCCACATCGACGGCCACGCGCCGCTGCTGACGGGCTACGAGCTCAACGCTTACGCCGCCTGCGGCATCCACAACTGCCACGAGAGCACCAGCCTTGCCGAAGCCGGGGAGAAGCTGCGCAAGGGCTTCCAGGTGCTGGTCCGCGACGGCGGCGCGTGCAAGGATGTCGCCACGCTGGCGCCGCTCTTGAGCCTGGAACCTCTCCCTTCATCGCGTTCTACACCGATGACCGCAACCCGCTGGTCATCGCCGAGGAAGGCCATATCGATCACGTCATCCGCACCGTGATCGCGTCGGGCGCGCCGGAGGCGGCGGCCTATCGCGCGGCGACCTGGTCGGCGGCCCAGGGGTTCGGCCTGCGCGACCGCGGGCTGGTCGCGCCGGGCTATCGCGCCGATCTGGTGCTGCTCGACGATCTGGCGACCTGCCGGGTCCGCAGCGTGATCCGCAGCGGCGCCCCGGTCCGCGATGACGGCTTCCCCGCGCGATCGGACGCGCGGCAGCCCGTGGGTTACGGATCGGTCCGGCTCGACCCGGTCGATGTCCCGGCGTTTGCCGTTCCGTCCGCCGGGCCGACGGGACCGGTGATCGGCGTCATCCCCGGCGCCGTGCTGACGGATCATCTTCGGATGAGCCTGCCCTGTCGGGACGGCCTGCGCGAGCGCGACCTCGACCGGGACATGCTCAAGGTCTGCGTCTTCTCGCGGCACGGCAGGAACCGCAATGTCGGGCGCGGTTTCGTCAAGGGATTCGGGCTGAAGCGCGGCGCGCTCGCCTCCAGCGTCGGCCATGACAGCCACAACGTGATCGCCGTCGGGTGCACGGATGCGGACATGGCGGCCGCAGTGAACCGGCTGATCGAGATCCGGGGCGGGTTCGTCGCGGTCGCCGAGAGGGCGGTCGTCGCCGAGCTTGCGCTGCCGGTCGCGGGGCTGATCAGCGACCGGCGGTTCGAGGATGTGCGCGAAGGGCTTCGCGCGATGCGGCGCGGCGCGGCGGACCTCGGCTGCCCTCTGGCCGAGCCGCTTCTTCAGCTCGCCTTCCTGCCGCTGCCGGTCATCCCGCATCTCAAGATCACCGATCACGGGCTGGTCGACGTCGACCGGTTCGAGCTGATCGCGGCATAGCTCTCGGCGAGCGCCGAGGCCAACGCCGCGGTCTCGGCCTCCAGCGCGCTGGCCGCCACGACATGGTTGACCAGACCGATGGAACGCGCCTGCCCGGCGTCGTAGGTCCGGCCCTCGAGCACGATCTCAAGCGCGCGGGCGCGGCCGACCACCCGCACCAGCCCGTCCACGAAAATCCTGTCGAGAAACAGCCCGATGACCTTGGGGGAGACGCGAAAAAGCGCGTCCTCGGCGGCGATCCGCAGGTCGCAATGGCAGGCGATGTCGACGCCGCTGCCCATGCAATAGCCCTCGATCATGGCGATGCTGGGCATCGGCAGCGCGGCCAGCCGGGCGGTCGCGCGCCCGGTCGCCCCGCTATAGGCCTTGGCCTGGGCCGGGTCGGCACGCTCGACGGCAAACCGCGCCATGTCGAGGCCGGTGGAAAACGCCCGGCCGCCCGCGCCGCGCACGATCACGCAGCCGATGTCGCTGCCGGCGCCGATCGCGGCGACCGTCTTGTCCAGAGCCTCCCAGTCCGCGCGGGCCAGCGCGTTGAACGTCGCCGGCCGTGCAAGCGTGATCCAGGCGACCGCGCCCTCGCGCACAAGAGAAACTCCCCCGACCATCGGGCAAGGCTATCCGATCGGCCGGCGGATGAGAATCGCCGCCGGTCCGCTTTGTCATAGCCGGGCGATTCGCCCTACTATCGCGGCCCCGGACAGGGCCCCGACCGCAGAGCCAATCCATGGAGTCCTTTCGCTATCTGATCGACATCACCGTCTGCCTGCGGCGCCTTGCCTGCATCCCGCTCCCGGCCGATCGGCGGGAAGCCGGGCGCACGCCGGCCGAGGCAAGCTGGGCGCTGCCGGTGGTCGGCGCGCTGTTGGGCGGCATCGCCGCTGCGGTCTATGTGGCGGTTCTGGCGCTGGGCCTCGGGCCGGGACTCGCCGCGGTGGTGGCGGCGTCGGTGTCGGTCGGGCTGACCGGCGCCGGGCCGGAGCGGGCGCTGGCCCGCGCGGCGGCACATCTGTCGCAGCGCGGCGGCGCCGGCCAAGCCGCGTTCGGCGAATGGAGCACGATCTCGCTGGTGTTTGCGCTGGCCATCCGCATCGGCGCGATCGCGACGATCGAGGACCCTCATGCGGTTGCCGGCGCGCTGGTCGGGGTCGGCGCGATCGGCTACGCGGCGCTGATGGCGGCAATCCACGCCGCGCCCGATCCCGAGGCCGGCGCGCTTGCCGGCGATCTGGGCGCGCCGGGGATCGGAGCTGCCGGGGCCGCGGCCCTGATCGGGCTCGCGGTCCCGCTCATCGTGGTCCCGCATGGTTGGTTCGTCGCGGCGATCCTGGCCGGTCTGGCGACCGCCGCTATCGTCCGGGCGGGCTCGCGGCGCGAGCCCGGCGTTCGCGGCGCGCTCTGCCTGGCCGCGATGCCGGTCGCGGAGACCCTGGCGCTGCTTGCCATCGCGGCAACCCGCTGAGCGGTCATGCGCCCTCCATCCCCAGCACCATCAGCACGAACGCATAGACCATCGCGACCTCCTCCAGCCGGCGGAACCGGCCCGAGGCGCCGCCGTGACCGGCCTCCATGTTGGTGTGCAGCAGCAGCGGGCGGTCGTCGGTTTTCAGCCGGCGCAGACGCGCCACCCACTTGGCGGGCTCCCAGTAGGTCACCCGCGGGTCGGTCAACCCGGCGGTAGCGAAGATCGCCGGGTAGGCCTGGGCGGCGACGTTGTCGTAGGGAGAGTACGACGCGATGGTCCGGAAAGCGGCCGCATCTTCGACCGGGTTGCCCCATTCAGGCCATTCCGGCGGGGTCAGCGGCAGGTCCTTGTCGCACATGGTATTCAGCACATCGACGAACGGCACCTCGGCCAGAATCGCGCCGTAGAGATCGGGCCGCTGGTTGGCCACCGCGCCCATCAACATGCCGCCGGCACTGCCGCCGTGAGCGGCGATCCGGCCCTTCGTCGTCAGGCCCAGCGCGACCAGATGCTCGCCCGCGGCATTGAAGTCGGCGAACGTGTTGGGCTTCTTGTCCAGCTTGCCGTCGAGATACCAGCCATAGCCGCGATCGGCGCCGCCGCGGATATGGGCGATCGCATAGATGAAGCCGCGGTCGACCAGGCTCAGCCGGTTGGCCGAGAACGCCGCCGGGATCGCATATCCGTAGGCGCCATAGCCGTAGAGCAGCACCGGCGCGGCGCCGTCCAGCGGCGTGTCCGCGCGGTAGAGCAGCGAGACTGGCACCTGGGCGCCGTCATGGCCGGTCGCCGCCAGCCTGCGGGTGACATAGGCCGCCGGGTCGTGGCCGGAAGGGACCTCCTGGGTCTTGCGCAAGGTCCGGATGCGGCCCGCCATGTCATAGTCGAAGGTCCGCTGCGGCGTGGTCATCGAACTGTAGGTGAAGCGCAGGCTGACGGCGGCGAACTCGAAACCGCGCACGATGGCGAGATCGTAGGCCTCTTCCTCGAAGGCGATCTCGTGCTCCTCGCCGTCGGCGAGGTCGGTGATCACGATGCGGGGCAGCCCGTCTTCGCGCTCCAACCGGACCAGCCGGCCCTCGAAGGCGAGCAGAGTCCGGACATAGCGGCCGGGAAGGTGGGCCAGCCAGTCCCGCCATGACGCACGGCCCGGATCGTCGAGCGGCGCGGTCACGATCTTGAAGTCGACCGCCCCATCGGCGTTGGTCAGGATATAGAGCCGGTCGCCGTGATGGGCGATCTCGTATCGTATGCCGGCCTCGCGCGCGGCGATCAGTCGCGGCGCGCTTTCGGGCTTTTCGGCGTCGATCAGCCGGACTTCCGAGGTCGTGTGGTCATGGGCGGAGATCGTCACGAACCGGCCGCTCTCCGATTTGTCCAGACTGACGAAGAACCCTGGGTCGGGCTCGTCATAGACCACCGCGTCGTCCGCCGGATCGGCGCCGACGACGTGGCGGCGGATCTGGTGCGGGCGGTGGTTGTCGTCGATCGCTGTGTAGAAGACGGTCCGGGCATCGTTGGCCCAGACCAGATCGCCGTGGGCATCTTCGATGGGTCCGTCGATCACCCGGTCGGCGGCCGCCTCGCGAACGAAAATCCGGTAGCGCTCCGAGCCGTTGAGGTCGACGCTGTAGGCAATCAGCCGGTGATCGGGGCTGTGCCGGCAATGACCGATCTTGAAACAGGCAGCCCCTTCGGCCTCGCGGTTGCCGTCGAGCAGGATCTGCTCGGCCCGGTCGCCGCGCATCGCCGAACGGCAGAACAACGGATGCTCGCCGCCTTCGACGAAGCGGATCGCATAGAGCCAGTCGCCGTCGCGGGCGGGCACCGTGGAGTCGTCCTCCTTGATGCGGGCGCGCATCTCCTCACAGAGCGTCTTGCGCAACGCGCCCAACGGCGCGAGCACCGCCTCGGTGTGGGCGTTCTCGGCATCCAGACAGGCGCGGATCCCGGCATCGAGCCGGTTAGGCTCGCGCATCACCGCCTGCCAGTTCTCGTCCTTGAGCCAGGCGTAAGGATCCTCGCGCGGGATCCCGTGCAGGACCGTGGTCCGGGGCTTCTCGGGCGCGGCGGGCGGCTCGCTCATGGACTTCGCTTTCCTGTTCGGGGCCGAAGACCTGTCCGAATTCCGGCACGGCGCCCAGCCCGATAAAAGATCGATCCGGCGCTTGACCGTCCGGTGCGGCAAAGGCCAATTAAGGCGCGAGACCGTTCACCAGAGCCGCGAGGTCGCGTTTCATGTCTCAGGGCGTCGGGTCGCTCCCGCGGCGCCGATCGGCGCCGGTTCGCATCGGCGGGGTCGTCATCGGCGGCGATGCGCCGATCATCGTCCAGTCGATGACCAACACCGATACCGCCGACGTGGAGGCGACCGCCACCCAAATCGCGGCGCTCGCCCGGGCCGGCTCGGAGATCGTGCGCATCACCGTTGACCGGGCTGAGGCGGCGGACGCGGTGCCGCGCATCCGCGACTGGCTGATGGCGCTTGGGATCGACGTGCCGCTGGTCGGCGACTTCCACTACAACGGCCACAAGCTGCTGACCGATCATCCGGCCTGCGCCGAGGCGTTGGCGAAGTACCGCATCAACCCCGGCAATGTCGGCTTCCGCGCCAGGCGCGACATGCAGTTCTCGACCATGATCGAGGTGGCGCTGAAATACGACCGGCCGGTGCGCATCGGGGTGAACTGGGGCAGCCTCGACCAGGAGCTGCTGGCCGGGATGATGGACGAGAACGCCAGGCGCGCCGAGCCCAGGGACGCCGCCCAGATCACCCGGGAGGCCATCGTCGCCTCGGCGCTCGGCAGCGCCGCGCGGGCCGGCGCGCTCGGCATGGGGGCCGAAAAGATCGTCTTGTCCTGCAAGGTCTCGGCCGTCCAGGACCTGATCGCGGTCTATTCGACGCTCGCCGCGGAGTGCGGGTACGCGCTCCATCTCGGCCTCACCGAGGCCGGCATGGGCAGCAAGGGGATCGTCGCCTCCACGGCCGCGCTCGCGGTGCTGCTGCAGCAGGGGATCGGCGACACGATCCGCATCTCGCTGACGCCCGAGCCGGGCGGGGACCGCACGCGCGAGGTGGTCGTCGCCCAGGAGATCCTGCAGACCATGGGCCTGCGCTCGTTCGTGCCGATGGTCGCGGCGTGTCCGGGCTGCGGGCGGACGACCAGCACCGTCTTCCAGGAGCTCGCCGAGCGCATTCAGGGCCATCTGCGCGCCAGGATGCCCGAGTGGTCCAGGACCCGCGTCGGGGTCGAGTCGATGAACGTCGCGGTGATGGGCTGCATCGTCAACGGCCCGGGCGAGAGCAAACACGCCAATATCGGCGTCAGCCTGCCCGGCGCCGGCGAGGAGCCGGCCGCCCCGGTCTTCGTCGACGGCAAGAAGACCGTCACCTTGCGCGGTCCCGGCATCGCGGACGAGTTCCAGACACTGGTCGAAGACTACGTCGAGACCCATTACGCCCGCCGCTGAGCCGGCCGCCTGGTCCGTCCCGAACGCCGAGGCATCAGCCGGACAGGCCCTGGATACAGGGGTCTCGAACCGGGGTTTGGGACGTGCCGGCAATGGCCGTTCGCGCGCGGTCAACGTAGTCAATAAGCTACCGCAAGCGTCGCGCCGCCGTCGACGGCGATGGCTTGGCCGGTGATGGCGCCGGCCTGTGCGGAAGCGAGGAAGACGACCAGCGGGGCGATGTCGTCCGGCTCGACGACGCGGCCGATCGGGATGCCGGCGGCCATCGCCCGTTCGGCCTCATCCAGCGTGAAGCCGCGCGCACGCGCAAGGGCGGCCACGCGGTCGGGATGGCGCTCGGTCCGGGTGAGAAACGGGTGGATCACGTTGACGGTGATGCCGTCGGGCGCGGCGTCGATGCTGAAATGCTTCACGAAATTCACGAGCGCCGCATTGCCGAGTCCGCCCGGCAGCGAGGCCTGCTCCGGCGCGCGCGCCGAGGTGCCGCCGATGCAGACGATGCGCCCGCTTGCGGATTTGCGCAAATGCGGCAGCGCGGCGCGCGCGCACCGCATCGAGGCGAGCGTCTTGCCCGTCAGCCGTTCCATCAGCGCCTCGTCGCTGAGATCTTCCAGCCGGCCGTTGACGTTGGTCGAGGCGTTGTTGACCAGCACGTCGAGACCGCCCAGTGCTTCGACCGCGCCCGCTATGGCCCGCTTGCAGCCCTCGGCGGTGAACAGGTCGGTGACGATCGAAGCGGTCCGGACGCCACGCTCGGCGATTCGTCCGCGCGCGGCCTCCAATACCGCCTCGTCGCGGGCACAGATCGCGACATGGGCGCCGTGCTCGGCGAAGGCCAGCGCGATCGCAAGGCCGATGCCGCGGTTTCCGCCGGTGACCAGGACAGCCCTGTCCCTCAGACCGAAATCCATGGGGAAGTCCGGATCGGGGACGATGCCGGCTTAGACCACCTTCTCGCGCTTCGGGTTGCGCCGGACGCAGGAGCGTGTCGCCGGGTCGTAGTAGGCGCGGTCGTTCTTGTAGCGGCCGCCGACGACGGTCACCGACCAGGTGTCGTCGGTGAGCGCCTTGAACCCGTGGATCTCCGCCGGCGGGGCGACGATGGCCATGTCGTTGCGCTCCAGCGTCCGGTCGTCGATGACCTCGAGCTCCGCATAACCGTCCTTCGAGCCGTCGTCCCTGCGGTCGTAGACGGTGTGCCGCAGCCGCCCGGAATAGACGGCCATCGCCTCCCATACGCCGTGGTCGTGCGGCGGGATGTCCTTGTCCTTGGGCAGATGGTCGAAGGTGATCGACATCTCGCCATCGTAATAGAGATAGCGGGATTCGTCGATATGGTTGCCCTCGCGCCTGACGCCGACGGCGCTGAGATCGGTCGCCAGGATCCGGCCCAGCGGATCGCGCAAGCCTTGCAGAAGCTTCGGTCCGTTCGAGCCGTGAGCGGCCATCAGCCGCCGCGCCTCCTCGGCGAGATCGCGGATGGTGTAGTTGTCGTCTTTCGCGGCGGTTGGCATGGGCTCGGTCTCCTTCCCGGTGCCGGCATATTGAACAGGCAGATCGGCGTCCTTTCAAACACAAAGCGGCGGCGTCTTGCGGTGCGACGCCGGGGTCGGAAGAAACCCGGCGACGGCCCGTGTCCGGCCCGGGTAAGATTTGGCCTGGGTAAGATTTGGCCCGGGTAAGATTTGGCCCGGGTAAGATTTGGCCCGGGTAAGATTTGGCGCTGTCGGATACCGGGGGAGGGAAGCGCCATGCCGATCAGCCGCGGCGAGCAGGTTCTGATATGGAAGGAGACCCTGGCGCTGTGCGGGCTCGGTGCCGATGAGTCGGTCATCGTGCTGTCGGGCGAGCGGACGCGCGCGGAGAGCCTCGAGGCCGCGACGACCGCCGTCCAGGAGATCCGCGCCCGTCTTGCGCGGCTCCACGTCTATGACGGCGCGGTCCCTTGGCCCGCAACGACCCGGCGATGGAGGCGCTGCGCCGGGCCGACATGTTGATCGACCTGGTCGGTGTCCACCTGCTGCGCGGCGGTGAGCAGGAGGCGATCGTCAGCGCCGGCACGCGCATCCTCTACGTCACCGAGCCGCCGGATGTGCTGGCCCGCATGTTGCCCTCGCCGGACGACAAGGCGCGGGTCTGCGCGGTCGCCCGCGCGATCGAAAAGACCAGGAGATGCACATCGCCTCCGCGGCCGGCGCCGACCTGACGGTCAGCCCGGGCGAATACCCGATCCTGCGCGAATACGGCTACGCCGACGAGCCTGGGCACTGGGACCACTGGCCGGCCGGCTTCGTCGCCACCTGGCCCAACGAGCGCACGGCGCGGGGCGCCGTCGTGCTGGACCGCGGCGACATCATCTTCTCCTTCGATACCTATGTGAACACGCCGATCCGCTTCGAGATCGCGGACGGCTACATCACCGACATTGCCGGCGAGTTCGACGCCGAATACCTGCGCGAGTATTTCCGTCAGCACGGCGATGCGGAAGCCTACGCCGTCTCCCACCTTGGCTGGGGGCTGCAACCCAAGGCGCGCTGGACCGCGGCTCGGCATTATGTCGGCATTATGAAGGACCGGACCAACGGCAACGACGGGCGGTCGTTCTACGGCAACTTCATGTTCTCGACCGGGCCGAACACCGATGCTGGCGGCACGCGGGACACACTGTGCCATCTCGACATGCCGATGCGCAACTGCTCGGTCTCGCTCGACGGCGCGCCGATGCTGATCGAGGGCGAGGTCATCCCCGACGACCAGCGGGTCCCCGGGTTCGGCCCGGCGTTCTAGTGGATCAACCGAGACATTTGAATCTCCCGGCCGATGATGATCTGGAGACCATAACTCATTCAAATGTCTCGATAAATTTACCCATCAACATAAAACCAGTGGTTCGAAGTGAAAGATTCGAACCGCTGGGCGATGGCCGGCGCGGTCATCGTGCGCCGCGGCGACGTCATCGGTCTCCGGACCGGAGGGGCCGCCGACCGGAGGGATCATGGTATGCGCCATCCACCGGCGTCCGTTTATCCGGCGCCGCTGGCGGTGCGGAGAAGGGAGTCGATTTCGCCGGAATTGCCGCCGCCGCGCCAGGCGACGTGGTGGTCGGGGCGGATGAGCACGCGGTCCCCGCCGTAAAGGTCACGAATGGCGGCGTCCTCGATCGCGCAGACCGTGAGCGGGACCCCCCTGCTTCGCGCGGCGTTGCGAATCGCGTTGGCGCTGCGCCCGCCGGCGCCGAAATCGAGCAAGGTGTATTCCGGACCGAAGCGGTCGAACAGCGCTGCGTCGCCCTGCCAGGCGTGCGGCGCGCGGGAGCCGGGGCATGCGTTGGGTTGATAGGCATTCGGGTGCTCGGGCGGCGGCGTGGCGCCGTCTCCGACGACGATCGGCGAGCCTGCGTAGCTGTAGCCCAGGAAGATACCCGGGATGATGAACTCCCGGTAGGCATGATCGGAATGGTAGGCCGCCATGGCGGCGCGCTCGGCCGCGCCGGCCGGCGCGTCCTCGACGATCTCGCGGCTGACCTTGACGGTTCCGACCGATTGGGCGAACGTCCGCGCGAAGTCGACATTACGGATGCCGACAGGCCGGCGTTCGGCCTCGTAGCTGTCGAGCAGCGCATCCCCGCCCCAGCCGCCGATGACCGCGGCGAGCTTCCAGCCGAGATTGACCGCATCGTCCACGCCGGTGTTCATGCCCATGCCGCCGGTCGGCGTGAACAGGTGCGCCGCATCGCCGGCGATGAAGATGTTGCCGGCGCGGTAGCGCTGGGCGACCAGGGAGAACCCGCCGGTCCAGTTGGCGGTCGAGATGATCTCGATCGGGAACTCGCGGCCTGCGGCCCTGTATATGTGCTGCCGCGGGTTCGGCGCCTCGCGCGCGCTCTCGTCGTGGATCGCGAAATGGAGCAGGAACCGGGACGTGCTGTCGACATGGATCAGCACCGCCCGCGTGTCCGGGCTGACGATCCAGTATTGCCAGGCCCGCCGCGCCGGCAGCCAGGAGAGATCCGCCGTCGCCTCGAAATGGGTCGCGAACATGGGCCCGCCGAACATTGGCCGGACGATCCCGGACTCGCCTTCGTATTCGATGCCGAGCGTCTTGCGCACCACGCTGCCCGGCCCGTCACAGCCGACGAGATAGCGCGCCGCGAAGCTGCGCTCCTCGCCGCTGGCCACATCGCGGGCGATCGCGCAAATCGTCGGGCCGTCGTCGGAAAAGTGCTCCAGCCGCCAGCCGAACCGGCTGTCGATCGAGGCCAGCCCGTCGATCTTTCGCTTGAGCGCGCGCTCGAGAAAGATCTGCGAGGCGCGGTGCGGCGGTTCGGGCGAGGCCCAGGCGCTGGCGCCCGACCGGGCCTGGGCCAAGGCTTCGCGCCGGCCAGGCTGTTCGAGCCGGCCGATCTCATAGCCGTCCAGCCGCGTGAAGTAGGCGACATCGGTCGGGTGATCGTCGTCGAGGCCCGCGGCCCGGATCGGTTCGGAGACGCCGAAGCGCCGGAAATGCTCCATCGACCGGCTGCTGATCGCATTGGCTTTCGGATGGGAGGCGGTCCCGGGATGCTCGTTGAGCAGAACGCAGTGAATACCGCGCCGGCCGAGCTCGATCGCCAGCACCATCCCGACCGGCCCGCCGCCGGCGATCAGAACCGAAGTCGTTACCGTCCCGTCGGCCGTCACGGCGCGAAGCTCCACGATTCCGTCACGCGCGAGTCCGGGCAGGCAATACGGCGGAGATCGGCGGCACGCCGGGCGGCTCAGCCGGTCTCGTCCGGCGTCGCGCCTTCGATATCGACCGTCAGGCGGCGTTCCAGCGCGACCAGATCCTCGGGCAGAGGCATGCCCGTGGCCTTCAACTGATCCAGCAGTTCGCGCAGCTTCATGTGGACCTCGTGCAGGTCGTTCGCCTCATGGTCCATCATCCCGACCAGCAGGTTGATCGCGGCGATCAGCTCGCCCGCATCCATCGCACTCGTCCCTGAGCGGCCGGATCGGGCGGCGTCGACCCGAATGGCGATCGGCACTTCCTGCGAGCCTGCCAGGAACGCCGTCTTCAGGCGAGCGCGTAGCCGTTCTCGTAGTGCAGGTAGATGCCGTCGAAATAGAACCAGCGCATGATTGCGCTTTCGCGCGCCCAGTGAACCGCTACGTCCTTCATCTCTCGGGTCGTGCAGTGGCGCTCCAGCGCCTCGAAACCCCGGTCGCCGTGCTCGATATCGACCTCGGCATGGAGCCAGAAATGCTCGATCGCCGCCTCGTCGTATTCGTATTTCTCGCGCAGCGCCGGCAGCACCTTGGAGTAAAGCATCGGTGATTGGGATTCGGTACCGATACGGATTGCTGCCACGGCGGCGTACCACGGCTCCACCTTGGCGACGTTCTTCAGGAAGGCGACCCAGGAGCGCGTCGTCGGCAGCCCGCGCCCGGCCTTGACGGCGGCGATATCCGCCCCGTTGGCCGCGGCGAACCGCAGCACGATGTCGAGGTGGGAGTACTCGGGATCGGTTTCCTCGTGGAAATTGTCGAGCTCGAGCGCGACCACATCCTCGGGCGCGCGGGCGGCGATGTTGAACGGGACCTCGTTGACGATGTTGGAGATCCAGTGCCAATGCTCGGCCGCCCAGCCCATGCAGCCCGCCCGCCCCAGCTCGCCCCGCGCCCATTTCTCCGTCATCGGGTGGTTGGCGCAGTGCCGTTCCAGCACCGCGGCTTCGAGCTCCTGTCTGAAGGCGCTCTTGCCTGCCATGTCCGCCGCTCCTTCGTGTTCGCTAGCCATCGATGACCGCGACGCCCTGGATCTCGACCATCATCTCGGGCGCCGCGAAGCCCGCGCATGTGATCAGGGCGCTGGCCGGAAATCCATCCGGGAAATAGTCCTTGCGGATCTCGGTGAACCGCGTGCCGTAGCGTGAATCGCTGATGAACACGGTCATGGTGACCATGTCCTGGAGCGCTGCGCCGGCGCGCGCCAGCGTCGCCTCCAGGAGCCGGAAGGACTCCCTCGTCTGGGCGTCGAAATCCCCGGCCAGCGAGTTCCCCGCCGCATCGACCGGCGCGCCGTGGCCGGCCGCCCAGACGACGGCGCCGCCTTTGGTGATCACGCACGGCGAGAACGCGCGGTCCTCCTGCCAGGCGCCCTTGAGACAGGTCCGTTCCATCGTACCCTTCCCTATCCGGCCGCGGCGCTCGCCTCGATCTTCTGCATCTGCGCCCAGATATCGTCATACATCAGATGCATCACATCGACGGTGGTCCGCACCGTGTCGATGACCAGCGCCATCTCCGCCTGGGTGGTCGCGAACTGGTCAAGCAGTCTTTTGCCGACGCCGGAATGCTCGTCGTCCGCCGTATCGTGGACATGCCAGTAGGCCACTCCCTTGTCGTCGAGGCCGAAGCGCGCCTGCAGCCGCCTGGCGATCCGGCCGTAGGTGCCCGGAATCGGCGCCTCGCCGCCCAGCATGTGCGAGGCCACGCCTTCCAGGAAGGTCTTGCCGCAGATATGGGAGAAATAGGCCATGAAAGCGGTCGCGCCGGCGCAGAAGCGGGTCGCGTACATCTCCTCTCTGGAAATGCCGATCGCGGCCGCGTAGTCGAGATAGAGCTCGTGGTGCGAGACTCCGCCGGCATAGAGCCGGCCGGTGGCCTCTTCGTAGGCGACCTCGGCGATCTCCTCGCGCCAGGCTGGGTCGGGACAGATCACATAGAGCCTGCCGTGGTAGTTGTGATTGTGCAGCGGCAGGATCCCATGCTGCTTGCAGAAATAGCGGATCTGCTCGAGGCTGTGGTTGTCGTCCAGCATCCCCGCCCATAGCGGGTGGCCGTATATCGGCTTTGCCTTGTGAATACGCCCGACCTCCTCGAGCACCTTCCCGGCGGTCAGCGCCATCGTATCGCCCCCATGTCCAACCCGCCAGAGATGATCCTCCAGCACTCCTGCGCTGTCCAGCGCGTGTCCTGGTTCAGTGCGGGGTCAAAGCGGACTCGTCCAACGGCTCGCTCCAACGGCATTTCGGAAACGATGTGCGGCCAATAAAGCGCGTCTCGTCCTTCTTATTCTCACGGATGACGGTCGGCCATCCGCATCGCGGGCATTTCTGCATATCGGACGGTGGCTGTGGATAGGGTGGCGATGGAAGAACGATCCGGATGCGTAGGCCTCCGGCCCGCAACGCGGACTGGATGTCCGCGTACCCAGCCGAGCGCGTGCACAGCGTGTTTCAGCGCCCTCCGTCAACTTCCACATCCGACTCATCCCGACTCGTATCACCTCTCGTGGCGGAGTGCCGAGGTTAAGCAGATTCCTTCTTTCCGTGCCGTCACGGGCCGATCGCCTGATACTATTCTGAAACCTTTATCCGGGGAATGAGGATGCGAGGGCGGCGCGGGAAGGAAACTTGACAGCCCCGCCGCGCGCCCGCGTTATGGCGCGGCGGGAAACCGCGCCGGGAGCAGGGTGGGATGTATGTCGGACAGAGGCTGAGGCGACGCGAGGACGACAAGTTCCTCAAGGGCCGCGGCCGCTTCGTCGACGACATCGAGCCGGCCGGCGCCGCGCATGTCGCCTTCGTCCGGAGCCCGCACGCCCACGCGCGGATCAAGGCGGTGGATATGACGGCGGCCATCGCCTTGCCCGGCGTGCTGCGGGTGCTCACCGCGGCCGACTGGCAGGCGGCGGGGCTGGGCGTGCTGACCTGCGTCCACCCGATGCCGTTCTCCGACGGCAGGCCGATGAACGAGGCGCTGCGCCCGGCGCTCGCCGCGGACAAGGTGCGCCATGTCGGCGATGTGGTCGCCGCCGTCATCGCCGAGGATCGCTACCGGGCGGCCGATGGCGCGGAAGCCGTCGCGGTCGATTACGAGCCGCTGCCGGCGGTCACCCGCATCGCCCATGCCCTGGACCCGGACGCGCCGATCCTGCACGAGGATTTCGGGACCAACGTGGTCTTCGAGATCGAGCGCGGCGACAGGGCCGCGACCGAAGCCGCCTTCGCCGCCGCCCACCATGTGGTCGCACTCACGCTGGACAGCAACAGGGTCGCCGGCTCGCCGCTCGAGCCGCGCGCCTATGTCTCGGAGTTCGACGAGGCGACCGGCGCGCTCACGCTGTGGGCGACGACCCAGACGCCGCACTACCTGCGGCGCTGGCTGGCCAAGTACACGCTGTTCATTCCCGAGCACAAGATCCGGGTGATCTCGCCCGATGTCGGCGGCGGGTTCGGGCTCAAGGTACACTATACGCCCGAGATCCCGACGGTGGTCTGGGCCTCGATACTCCTGAAACGCCCGGTCAAGTGGACCGCGACCCGGGCCGAGTCCCTGATGTCGGACGCTCAGGCGCGCGACCACCACACCCGCGCGCGCATGGCCTTCGACGAGGACGGAAAGATTCTGGCCAGCGAGGTCGATACCATCGCCGCGCTGGGGGCGTATCTTTCGAACTTCGCGCCCTCGATCCCCGGCAACTCCTACCCGCAGACCATCACCGGGCTCTACACCACGCCGAACCTGCACCTGCGGGTGCGCGGGGCTTATTCGAACACCGTCCCGGTCGATGCCTATCGCGGCTCGGGCCGGCCGGAGGCGACGTTCGTCAACGAGCGGCTTCTGGAGAACGGCGCGCGCGAACTCGGCATCGACGCGGCCGAGATTCGCAAGCGCAACCTGATCCCGGCCGACGCCTTCCCTTACACCACCCCCGTCGGCCGGCCCTATGACTGCGGCGACCCGCCGGCGCTGTTCGACAAGCTCTTGCAGCTTGCCGACTACCGGGGTCTGCGGGCGGAGCAGACGCGCCTGAAAGCCGAAGGCGTGCGCATGGGGATCGGCATCGCCTGCTTCCTCGACAAGTCGGGCACCGGCTCGTCCCGCAGCCTCGCCAGCCGCGGCGGGCTGCACGGCGGCTACGAAAGCGCGATCGTGCGCGTCCATTCCGACGGCAAGGCGACCGTCTTCGTCGGCTCGCACAGCCACGGCCAGGGTCACGACACGACCTTCTGCCAGATCGCCGCCGACCGGCTGGGCCTGCCGATCGAGGACATCGCGCTGGTCGAGGGCGACACCGATTCCGTCCCGTTCGGCAACGGCACCTGGGGCTCGCGCTCGCTGTCGGTCGGCGGGTCGGCGATCGTGACCGCCGCGAACCGGGTGATCGACAAGGCCCGGAGATTGGCCGCTCACATCGTGGAATGCGCGCCGGAGGACCTCGACTACGCCGACGCGGTCTTCACCGTGCGCGGAACCGACCGGAGGATCGCCTTCGAGGATGTGGCGGACGCCGCCTGTCACGGCGCGTTGATTCCAGAAGACGGTTCTCTCGAGCCGGGGCTGGAGGCGACCGTTTTCTACGAGCCGCCGGACACCAACGACCCGCAGGCGATGCACCTGGCCGTCGTCACCGTCGAGCCGCGTTCGGGCAAGGTCGCCTTGCGCAACTACTTCACCTCCGATGACTGCGGCAACATCGTCAACCCGATGATCGTCGAGGGCCAGGTGGTCGGCGGGCTGGCGCAGGGAATCGGCCAGGCGGTGATGGAGCAGGTGGTCTATGACGCCGGCCATGAAGGCCAGCTCTTCACCGGCACCCTGATGGACTACGCGCTGCCGCGGGCCTCGGACATGCCGCCGGTCGCGATGACTTTCCAGGAAACGCCGGCGCCGTCCAATCCCCTGGGCGTCAAGGGCGGCAGCGAGACCGGCGCCATCGGCGCGCCGGCCGCCATCGGTAACGCCGTCGTCGATGCGCTGTGGGAATTGGGCGTCCGCCATGTGCGCCTGCCGATCACGCCCCATGCGGTCTGGCAGGCGCTGGAAGAGGTCGGCGCCGATGCCTGAGACCAAGGCGGTGGCGCTGACCATCAACGGCCGGGACTATGCGGCCGATGTCGATCCGCGCACGCTGCTGGTCGAGTTCATCCGGCGCGAAGCCCGGCTCACCGGCGCCCATGTCGGCTGTGACACGTCCCAGTGCGGGGCGTGCGCCGTCCATCTCGATGGCGTGCCGGTGAAGTCATGCACGGTCTTCGCCGCCCAGGCCGCCGGCCACGCGGTGACCACCATCGAGGGCGTCTCGCCGGAGGACGGTCTCAATCCGCTGCAGGCCGCCTTCAAGGAGCATCACGCGCTGCAATGCGGCTACTGCACGCCGGGCATGATCATGACCGCGCTCGACCTGATCGCCCGCGCCGAGACGCTGGACGAGGCCGCGGTCCGGGAGGGGCTCGAAGGCAATCTCTGCCGCTGTACCGGCTATCAGAACATCGTCGCGGCGATCCTCGCGGCCGCTTCCGAGGCCGGCAAGGGCTGAGCCATGTACCCCACCCGCTACCACCGCCCCGGGAACCTGGACGAGGCCGCGAGGATTCTGACGAGTGCGGGCGAGGACCCGCGGCCGCTCGCCGGCGGCATGAGCCTGATCCCGGTGATGAAGCACCGCCTGGCCGGCCCCACCGACCTGGTCGATCTTGCCGCGATCGACGGCCTCGCCGGCATCGGGGTGACGGAAACCTATGTCGCCATCAAGGCGATGACCCGCCACGCCAGCGTCGCCGCAAGCCCCGAGGTCAACGCCGCCATCCCCGCGCTCACGGTCCTGGCCGGCGGCATTGGCGACCCGCTGGTCAGGAATCGCGGCACCATCGGCGGCAGCCTCGCCAACAACGACCCCGCTGCGTGCTACCCGAGCGCCGTGCTGGCCCTCGGCGCGGAGGTCGTCACCACCCAACGAACCATCCCGGCCGACGATTTCTTCAAGGGCCTGTTCGAGACCGCGCTCGACCCCGGCGAGCTGATCACCGAAATCCGCTTCCCTGTCCCCGCGAGGGCCGCCTACAAGAAGTTCCCCAACCCGGCCTCGCGCTTCTCGATCGTCGGCGTCTTCATTGCCCGGTTCCCCGACGGCGCAGTCCGCCTCGCCGTCACAGGCGCCGGGCCCTGCGTCTTCCGAGTCACGGCCTTCGAAGAGGCCCTGACAAAATCCTTCGCCGCCTCGTCGCTGGCCTCCCTGCGCGTCGATCCCGCCGACCTCATCGCCGACCTCCATGGCAGCGCGCAATACCGCGCGCATCTCATCCGGGTCCTGGCCGAGGACGCCGTGGCGGCGTGCGGGTGAAACCGCCGCGCCGGCCGCGGCTTTCCGGCATCGCCCGCCCCGGAAACCGTCCGGACCGCGCCGCGCGCTTTACGGTCGGCGCCCGTTTGTGTACCTACGCGGTCGTACCGGAAAGCGACGGAACGAGCGATGACCGCACGACCCGACGACCTCGACATGCGGGCGCTGCTGCCGCCGGCGGCCGAGCGCCAGCGCTGGATCGCCGCGTGGCTCGCCGAGGACATCGGCCGCGGCGATATCACCACCGATTTCCTGATCCCGGCCGACGCCAGGGCACGGTTCGTCATCAATACGCGCGACGACGTGGTGGTCTGCGGCATCGACTTGGCGATCGAGGTCTTTCGCCACCAGGTGCCCGAGTGCGAGGCAGACGTGTTCACCCCGGACGGCGCCCGGGCGTCGCCGGGAACGGCCCTTGCCCGCGTCGAGGGTCCGGCGCGCGGGCTCCTGACCGCCGAGCGCACCGCGCTGAACCTGCTCCAGTTCCTGACTGGGATCGCCACGCGGACGGCGGAGTACGCGCGGCTGGTCGAAGGCGCCGGCGCGACCCTGATCGATACCCGCAAGACCGTCCCCGGCTACCGCGCGCTGTCGAAATACGCCTCCTGCGTCGGCGGGGCGCGTAACCACCGGATCCGGCTCGACGACGGTCTGATCCTCAAGGACAACCATATCGCTGTCTGCGGCTCGATCGCTGCCGCGGTGGTGCGCGCCAAGGCTCTGACGCCCTCGCTGACCAAGATCGAGGTCGAGTGCGACACGCTCGAACAGGTCGCCGAGGCCGCCGATGCGGGCGCCGACGTGATCCTGCTCGACAACATGAGCGCGGACACGATGCGCGAGGCGGTCAGGATCGTCGCCGGGCGCACCGAGCTCGAGGCCTCGGGCGGCATCACGCTGGAGACGATCCGGGAGAAAGCCCGGAGCGGGGTCGACTTCATCTCGGTCGGGCGCATGACCCAGTCCGCGCCCGCGGCCGACATCGGCCTCGACGTCTCGATCGCCACCTGAGCGGCGACACCTGCGCCCGGGCGGGCGCCCGGGCACGCTGTTTCCGGTCGTCGGGGCGCGCGGGCGCTGGCTTCAAGATTGTCGGGGACCCGGCCGCGGCCTATAAACACCTCGATACCGCAGCGACTCGAGGATGTGCGCGATGGCCGAGACCCGGCGCGGAAAAGCGGAAGCCCCGGACGCCTCGGCCGAGCCCGGCGGCAACATCCGCGCCGTCCTGCCCTATCGGGACCTGCGCGAATGGCTGGCCGAGGCCGAGCGGCTGGGCGAGGTGACGGCGCTCAGGGGTCTGGACACCGAGGAAGAGATCGGCATGGCGGCCGAACTCGTCATGCATTCCGAAGAGGCCGACTGCATCGTCTTCGACGAGATCAAGGGCCACGAGCAGGGCTATCGCGTCCTGGTCAATTTCTTTGGCGGCAAGCGCAAGAACATGACGCTGGGTTTCCCGACCGACCTCGGCAAGGTCGAACTGTCCGAGGCTTGCCATGCCGCCCGGCTCGAGAAGCCGGAACCCATCCCCCATCGGGTCGTCACGCGCGGCCCGGTTACCGAGAACGTGCTGGAGGGCGATGCGGTCGATGTCGGGAAGTTTCCCGCGCCGTTATGGCATCCCGACGACGGCGGGCGCTACATCGGCGCCGGCTCCTTCAGCGTGACCGTCGATCCCGACGAGGGGTGGATCAACGTCGGCGCCGGTCGGGTAGTGGTTCAGGACGAGAAGACCGTCGGATACGTCGCCTCGCCCGGCACGCATGGCCGCGTCCATCGCGACACGTACATGGCGCGCGGCGAGAAGATGCCGACGGTCGTCGTCCTCGGCGGCGATCCTATGACGTTCCTGACCGCCGGCGCCGAAACGCCGCCGGGCGTGTGCGGGTACGACATCGTCGGAGCCATGCGCGGCGAGCCCCTGGAGGTCGTCAAGGGGCGCCATACCGGGCTTCCCTTCCCGGCCAATGCCGAGATCGTGCTCGAAGGCTTCGTCGATTTGGACGAGCGCCGCCCCGAAGGCCCGTTCGGCGAATGGACCGGCTATTACGGCCCGGGCCCGCGCGATGAGCCGGTGATGCGCGTGGCCGCGATCTATCACCGCGATGACCCGATCCTGCTCGGCCGCCCGCCGCAGCGGCCGCCGGACGAGATGTGCCGCTACTGCGCCGTCACCGGCTCGGCGACGCTGCGCGATGCGATCGGGCGGGCGGGCGTCCCCGATGTGGCCTCGGCGTGGGCGCACGAAGTCGGCGGCTCACGCCTCCTGCTGGCGGTTTCGATCAAGCAGCGCTATCCGGGCCACGCCAGGCAGGCCGGCCATGTCGCGGCGATGTGCGATGTCGGCGCCCGCGCCGGCCGGTACGTGATCGTCACCGACGAGGATGTCGACATCTCCAACCTCGACGAGCTGACCTGGGCGATGATCACGCGCTCCGACCCGGCAACCTCGATCGACATCATCAAGAGCGCCGGGTCGACCCTGCTCGACCCGATGATCCCGCCGTGGGAGAAGAAGGCCGGCAACATGACCAACAGCCGCGCCATTATCGATGCCTGCCGTCCATTCCACTGGAAGGACGACTTCCCGATAGTCAACGCTCCCTCCCAGGAAGTGGCCCGCAAGGCGCGAGAAAAATTCGGCTACCTGCTGGAGGGCAAGGACGGGCCATAGCCGCGGATGCAGGGCCGGCGCTCGATCGTCAGGCCAATTCGGGCCGCCGGCGTCCCGGTGGACGCGGTTTGAACGGGTTTCGCGCTAACCGGTGAAAAGCGCCGCGCCCTCGTCTTCGAGCATCGGGCCGGCGACGGCGATGTCGCGCTCGCCGCAGGCGAAAACATCGCGGCAGCCGAGCTCGAGCATCGGCGGTCCCTCCTTGCGGACGCTCATCAGGCGCGCGTGCGACAGACCGTAGACCAGCCGTGAGACGCCCGACCAGAAGACTGCCGCCGAACACATCGCGCAGGGCTCGCAGCTCGTCACCAGGGTATGGCCGTCGAGCGCCCCGACGCCGTATTTTCGGCTCGCCTCGCGCACCAGGTTCGACTCGGCATGGCCGGTGCAGTCGCTGTCGGTGATAACGGTGTTCTCGCCCTCCAGGACGATGTTGCCGCCGGGGTCGACCAGCACCGATCCGAAGGGCGGGTTGCCGTTGTCCGCAGCCCGTTTGGCGATCGCATAGGCGCGCCGCATCAGCTCTTCGTCGTTCATCCGCTTCTCCCGGTTGGGCGCGGCTTGCCGGCGAGCCGCTCGAAATCCGATACTGCCCCGGCAACTTACGCGTTTGCCGGGAATCCCTGAATGAAATTCGGCCTGTTCTATCTGCCCACCTACATGCCGGCGATCCGCGACGCCGGGACCCACTACGACAATATCGTCGAGCAAGTCCTCTACGCCGAGGAGATCGGCATCGACTACGCTTGGCTGGTCGAGCACCATTTCGTTCGGCATGGCGGGCTGATGGCCGCGAACTACGCGTTCCTGTCCTACCTCGCCGGCCGGACCGGACGGATTCGGCTGGGCACGGGCGCGACGGTCCTGCCGCTCAACGATCCGGTCCGGGTCGCCGAACAGGCGGCGACACTGGATCATCTCTCCCGCGGCCGGTTCGATCTCGGGCTCGGACGCGGCTTCATCCGCTATGAGTTCGACGCCTTCGGCGTGCCGATGGCGGAAAGCCGCGCGCGGCTCGAAGAAGGGACCGCGCTGATCAAACAGGCTTGGTCGGCGCCCACCCTGGAATTCGACGGCGGGTTTCGCCCGCCGGTGACCGACCTGCCGATCCTGCCGCCGCCGCGCCAGAAGCCCCACCCGCCGATCTGGATCGCCTGCCTGCTGTCGCCGGAAAGCTTCGAATGGACGGCGCGGGAGGGCCACAACCTGCTCTATGTCGCCTATCACGTCGATCACCCGGTCGCGGTCGAGCGTATCGGCTGGTACCGCGATGCGCTCGCCGCCGCCGGCCGCGCCATCGAGGACCACGAGATCTGCTGCGTCTACCACGCGCACTTCATGGAGAATGATGACGACGAACGGCTTCAATCGATTGTCCACAAGCCGATGCAGGAATACGCCGCGGCCGGGCTGGAGGCCACGCGCAAACCGGCCGACGCCGAGGGCTACGAGGGCTACGAACAGCGCGACGCCGGCCAGCGCCGCTTCGACTTCGAGATGTACTTCCCGGGCCGCGTGCTGATGGGCGGCCCCGGCCAGGTGATCGAGCGCATCGGAGAGCTGAAGTCGATCGGCATCACCCAGATCGGCATGCTGATCGATTTCGGCTCGCTCGCCCAGGTCGAGATCATGCGCTCGCTGGAGATCTTCGGCCGCGAAATTTTGCCGAAGGTCCGCGACCTTTGAGGCGTATCGTATATGATCCGAGGCTTATCCGGATTCGACGGGTGGGCAGGGGCCGCAGACATCGCCGGTCGCTTCGATGGGCGCGCCCGGAGCTGCGTGCGCCGGTCCGGCTGAGACCGGGCCTTGAGCCTGACGACGGCCTGCTCGATCGGATCTCATTCCGCGTCGGTTGGGTCGCTTGCGTACCGTAAGCCCGATCGTTCATACTGACGGCGAGTGATTTTAGTCCGCATGTTTCGATCCCGGTCATTGCTCGACACCGTCCCTGAATCGCAACGGGCTGAAGCCATTTGACTCTTTTCGAGCCGGGCTCTATGG
The DNA here is from genome assembly GCA_965202905.1 of Alphaproteobacteria bacterium. Lineage (GTDB taxonomy): Bacteria > Pseudomonadota > Alphaproteobacteria > MPNO01 > MPNO01 > CAYFYS01. The sequence goes on from OZ241868.1 coordinate 3,818,207, forward strand.
GAATCCCTACGATGCGGACTTCTTGCTAGCCGCTTCAGACGGCGGGCGGTGGAACGCCGAAGGCTTGACGAGCATTCGACAAGGACCTGTTTCAGTGCCAAAACGCCAGAGTAACGACCCGAAGCGTCGGATCGCTCCGCAACACGCGTTCGACCGAACCTTCCTGGATAATCTTGCAGAGAAGGCGTCTTATACCGGCAGCCCTCACCACAAGCGGATACCCGCCGACTACGGCTTCAGCCCGCCGGCGAACCCACGTCCGAACAAGTCGCTGTGCGACGGCAACCGCCGCATCCGCCGCATCGGGATGGGGGAGGCAAAGGCGCTCTTTCGCGAGGGTATAAGACGAGGCATGGTCAGTAGCGTTCTCCAGGGAGAATTGCCGAAACATGTCTGGGCAGTCGACTCGATGGGAAGCGCCTATGAGGCCAAGAACGAGCAGGGCAGCCGAAATTATCACGGCTATGTGCTGGGCGACGACGATGACGACATGCGGCGTCTGGTCATCGAGGAATGGCGTGTGAGATGTCGGGACGACTGACGGTTTCACTCTCTTCAGAGGCACTCGCTTCCGGAACGGAGGAAGAACGGGCGACGTTCGGTCTGTTCGCGATGACGGCCAACGACCGGTTGCTCACCGAAGGTGTCGACCTCGATCGGGGGGAACTTCGCCGCGGCTCGTATATTTCCGGTTATCCGCTCGCCGAATGGCTCGCATGGAACTGGTGGCGGATCCGATGGGAGTTCCAACATCCCCGTCCCTCCGATACGGATGCCGTCCGCAGATGGAACTTCGCTCATCGGATGCCCGCCGCCGGGGAAGGCTATGTCTGGCCTGACGTCACGATCTCCTCGGATGGGCTGCAATCCTTTCTGGCCTCCCGACAATCCCCGAATCCCCAGGCGGTTCTTTTCCGTTACCTTGGGGCGCCTGGACGTCAGGCCGTTCCGGCGACGGACCTGGAAACCGCGATCGACGAGTTCGTGGGACAGATCCTGAGCAGACTCCAGGAGCAGGGTCTTTGCGACACCAACCTGCACCGCATTTGGAACGATCTGAAGTTGGAGCGAGAAGACCCGGAACTCACGCGCTTCCGGCGGCTTGAGGCGCAACTTGGCTACGACCCGGACGAGGCGGACGAAGAAGCAATAAACCGCCGCCTTCTCGATGCGGCGGTGCTCGGGGAAGAGGCGCTGGGCGAGGTGGCCGCCGACACGGCGCTACATGGCCTCGGCCCCGGTGACATGTTGTCAGCGGAAACCATCGAGCGAATCGCGGATCGGAGTGGGTTCGATGCCGATCCGAAAGATGCGATCACGTTGGACGATGTGACAGGCCTGCCGCAGCCGGGTCAGGTCGAAGCTTGGCGCGTGGGCGAACACACCGCGCAGAAAATCCGCGCCCAGGACGCTTTGGGCGAGGAGCCGATCGCAGACGAACGCTTGGCCGATTTCGCCGGAACGACACGCGATGCGATCTCGAATGGCAGCAAGTGTTCGGACGGGATGTCTTTCGCGCTCGATCGGGAGCGCGACGGCGCCCGTGTGTCGCTCAGGCCGAAGTGGAGAACAGGCAGGCGGTTCGAGCTGGCTCGCCTGACCGGCGATCGCCTGATCGGCAGTCGGATGAATTACGCCGCCGAACGTCTGTTGCCCGCAACGCACGCGTACAGCTACCGGCAAAAAATGCAACGCGCGTTCGCGGCGGAGTTGCTAAGTCCGTTCGCCTCGGTGGACGACATGCTCAACGGCGATTACTCGGAGGAAAAACAAAACGAGGTCGCGGAGTACTTCAACGTGTCGCCAATGACGATCCAGACGCAGTTGGTGAACAAGGGCCGCATCGACCGGGAGAACGCGCCGGATATCGACGGCCATGGCACCGATGCATGATGGATGGCGCCCGCGCGGCGTTCTCGGCGCGGTTAGCGCGGGTCATGACCGACACGGAATCGACGCTGCCGCCCTCTGACACGGCGAAGACACGGCGACCCGCGCGGCCCGGGCCCGCAACGCCGCCGGACGATCGCCGGACGATCGCCGCCGGGGGAGGGGGCGAGTCCCGGGAGGGGGCGGATCGGCCAGCTTTCCCCTTGCATCGCCGAAGATTCTAGTCCACAACCCCGGCTTCGAAATTTCAGGTCCACTGCCGGTGAGGAGGTCCCATGAATGGCCAGGAATACCGCGCTTGCCCCACATAGCCCGGCGGTTGCCGTAGGAAAGAGCCCCCATTCACCCAAAGACTATCTGGCCCGAACCGAAGGGCTGATCCATGCAGGAACGCACCTGCTGATCGACTTCTGGGAGGCCACCCGCCTCGACGACATCGAGGCCATCGAGCGGGCGCTGCGCGACTCCGTCTCGGCCTGCCAGGCGACACTGCTTCACATCCATCTCCACCGATTCTCCGAGAACGGCGGCGTATCGGGCGTCGCAGTGCTCGCGGAATCCCATATCAGCGTCCATACTTGGCCTGAGCTGGGATACGCGGCCTTCGATGTCTTCATGTGCGGCGAATGCGATCCGCGCCGCGCGGTCCCGGTGCTGCGGCGGACCTTCCTGCCGCGCCGCGAGGCGGCGAGCGAGCAAATGCGCGGGATCCTCGAATGAGCGGCCAAGCCAACGAGGACTGGTTCGTCGAGACCCTGTACAGCGATTATCAGCAGCGCCTGAAGGTCAGCGGGGTTCTCCACCGCGAGAAGACCGACTTCCAGGACCTTGTGATCTTCGAGAACCCGCGCTTCGGCCGGGTTCTGGCCCTCGACGGCATCGTCCAGACCACCGAGGGCGACGAGTTCGCCTATCACGAGATGCTCGCGCACGTTCCCATCCTGGCCCACGGCCGGGCGAAGCGGGTGGCGATCGTCGGCGGCGGCGACGGCGGCGCGCTGGAGGAGGTGCTCAAGCACGATGTCGAGCGCGTGGCGATGATCGAGATCGATCCTGGCGTGGTCGCGCTGTCCAGGCGCTTCCTGCCCTCGATCTGCGGCAAGGCGTTCGAGGACCCTCGCGCGGAGGTCATCTACGCCGACGGGATCGAATACATGAAAACGACCGATGAGACCTTCGACGTCATCATCGTCGATTCGACCGACCCGATCGGGCCGTCGGTCGCGCTGTTCGAGGCGCCGTTCTACGCCGATTGCGCATCGCGGCTGAGCGAGCGCGGCGTCCTGGTCACCCAGTCGGGCGTCACGTTCATGCAGGAGCACGAGGCGCGCGACACTCACGCCCGGATGAAACCCTTGTTCGCCGATGCCTGGCTCTACCTGACCCAGGTGCCGACCTACGGCGCGGGATTCATGACGCTGGGCTGGGGCAGCCGCAGCCTCGAGCCCCGCCGGACGCCGCAGGCGGAGATCGAGCGGCGCTTCGCCGCCGCTGGCGTCGCGACGCGCTACTACAACCCCGACATCCATGTGGCCGCGTTCGGCCTGCCCGGCTATATCCGCGCGCTGATGTCCTGAGCTGGCCTGCCCGGCTGCTGCGGTCGGGCCGCTCGCCCCGGCCGTGGGGCACCGCGGCGCGCCCGACCGTCAGCACCCAGTAGTAGCCGTAAGGGGCGTTGCCGCCGTCGTTCGAACGGAAGACGTAGCCGACCCCGGCGTGAATCGCCTCGGCGGCCAACACGTTGTGGCGGTGGTCGGGGCTGGCGAGCCAGGACTCCACGGTCTCCTGGGGCGAGGAGGGTCGGGCATTGGTCGGGGCTGGCGAGCCAGGACTCCACGGTCTCCTGGGGCGAGGATAGCCCGGCGGCGATGTTCTCGCCGACGAAGCGGTAGGCGTATCTCTGCCCGGTCACCCGTGCGGCGAAGCTCGATCCGTCCGAGCCCCTGTGGTCGAAAAATCGTTGTCGGCCATGTCGGTCGCGTGCCGGCGCGCCGCGCGCGCCAGCCGGGAATCGGCCGTCAGCGGCGCCCGCCCGCGCCGCGCCCGGATTTCGTTGACCGCAACCAGGAGCCGGCCGGCCGGCGTGTTGGCGGCGGTCGCCACGTTGGCCGTCTTCACCCGCGTCTCCGTCATCGTCTCGCGCGGGCCATCGTCGAACGAGCACGCGCCGGCCAGCAGCGCGCCGGCCGCCAGCGCACTCGCCAGGGATCGCATGTTCGCCGTCACGGGGTCCCTTGTTGGCGAGTGGCTTGCGCCGCGCGGGCGGCGAGCAGGCGCCGGTCGATCTTGTTGGTGCCTGATAACGGCAATTCGTCAACGAAAAAGACCCGACGCGGGTGGGCATAGGCCGGCCCGTTGGCGAGCGCGTGCCGCTTGACGGCCTTCTCGTCGATCGTCCCGGCGCTGCGCGGGACGACGAAGGCGACCGGGACGTGCGCCTTGAGCGCGCTGGGCGCCGGCACCACGACGGCCTGGAGGATTTCCGGGTGCCGTTCGAGCATGGACTCCACGACCCCCGGATAGATGTTCTCGCCCGCGGTGACGAACATGTCATCGACGCGGCCGACGAAGTAGTACCAGCCCTCGGCGTCCCGGCGCAGCACGTCGCCGGTATCGAGCCAGCCCCCGCGCAGGCGCTTCGCGGTCTCCTCGGGCAGGTTGTGGTAGCCGGCCATCACGCCCGGGCTCCTGACGTGCAGGGCGCCCTGGTCGGGGCCCGGCCCGTCGACCAGACTCAACTCGACGCCGTCCAGCGGGTAGCCGACGGTCATCCGCGGACGCGGGCGGCCGTCGGGATGCTTCCAGGAGAACATGATCGGCCCGCCCTCGGTGATGCCGTAGTTGAGATTGAGAGCCGCGCCCGGAAAGACCCGGGCCAGGCTGTCGAGCAGAGTGTCCGAGGCCGGGGCCGAGCCCATCGAGCAGGCGCGGACCGAGGACAAATCGGTGCGCGCGAGCAGTTCCTCCTCCTGGAGGATCAGCGCATACATCGTCGGCACGCCGGTCAGCATGGTCAGCCGCTGTTCCTCGATCGCGCGGATGTATTGCCCGGCGTCGAAGCGGGCGAACAGCACGATCCGCCCGCCGGCGGCGAGCGCGGACTTGACCGCCAGCAGCGCGTTCTTGTGGTAGAGCGGGGCTGAGACCACGCTCGCGTCGTCGTCTCTGAGGTCGCGTGAGGCGACGAGTTGGCCGATCATCCAGCACTGGCCGTGGTGGTCGAGCAGCACGCCCTTGGGCCGGCCGGTCGAGCCCGAGGTGTAGGGCTGCTCGGCGATTTCCCCGGGGCCTGGCCGATAGGGCGCCATCGGCGCCGCGGCGACCATCCCGCCATAGCCGCCCGGACCGGCATCGTCCAGCGACACCACCGGCGTCCCGCCCAGCCCCGCTTTCCCGGGACCGGCGGCCAGCGCGCCGTCGGCGAAGACCAGCCGGGCGCCGGAATCGGCGATGATGAAGCGCACGGACTCGGCCGGCAGCTTGATGTTCACCATCACCGGAACGCAGCCGGCGCGCATCGCCCCGAACAGCGCCACCAGGTATTCGCGCCGGTTGACCGCGCAGATCGCCACCCGGTCGCCCGGACCGAGCCCGCGCGCGGCCAGGCTCGCCGCCATCGCCCCGCACGCCCGGTCGAAGGCCCGGTAGCTCAGCGTCCGGGGAGCCTCGGGCCGCAGCAGGTCGACGATCGCCGTGCGTTCGCTGCCCGCGTGGGCCGCGAAGACGTCGCCCAGATTGCCGGTCGGCGTCATGGCTCGATGATGATCTTCCCGATCACCTCGCGGTCGCGCAGCCGGCGCACGCCCTCGCGGGTCTCCTCCAACGGCAGCACGCAGTCGATCGCCGGCGCGAGCTTGCCGTCCCGGACCAGCTCCAAAAGCCGGATCAGATCCTCCGGCGCCCAACTGTTCGAGCCCATGATCTTGAGCTCGAACGTCCAGATGTAGCGCAGATCGGTCTTGGGATCGTATCCCGCGGTCGCGCCGCAGGTCATCAGCCGGCCGCCGCGCTTGAGCGCGCGCAGGCTGGGCGCCCAGGTATCGCCGCCGGTGAAGTTGACCACCATGTCGACCCCGCCGGTGAAGCGGCGCCGGTGCGGCTTGTCGTAGAGGCGCCAGATCTCTTTGACGAAATCGGCCTCGGCGTAGTTGACGACATGGTCGGCGCCCCAGGATTCGAGCGCCTCGAGCTTCTCCGGCGTGCTGCCGCAGGCCACGATTTCGGCCCCGGCGAGCTTGGCCAGCAGCACGCAGCACGACCCCACGCCGCCGCTGGCGCCCAGGACCAGCACCCGCTCGCCTGCCTCGAGGCCGCCGTGGGTGAACAGCATCCGGTGCGCGGTGCCATAGGCGACCGGGAGCGCCGCGGCCTGGGCGTGGCTCACGCCCTCGGGGATCGCGATCAGCCGCGTGACATCGACAAGGCACAACTCGGCCGCGCCTCCCGGCACCAGCTCGCCCATCAGCCCCTTTTCCGGGGCATCCGGGTCGAGCGGGTTGACCAGCACCGCATCGCCGGTCTTCCAACCCTCGACCTCGGGGCCGATCTCGACGATGTCGCCGGCGATGTCGAGGCCGACGATCATCGGCATCGGCACCTTGATGCCGGGCATGCCGTCGCAGGTGAAGACGTCGTGGTAGTTGAGCGATGTCGCGCGCACCCGGATAACGACCTGGCCCTCGCCGGCTACCGGATCGGGAAAGTCGTGCTCCAGTTGCAGCGCGTCGATCCCCCCGTGCGCGCGCAGGCACACTGCTCGCATGGCGTACTCCCCGATTCCTGGGATAGCGGGACCGCGACCGCGGCCTCGCCGTCAGATCGAGACTCTGCGGAACGCGCCGCCGCCGTCAACCCTCGGATTCAGGGTGCGGCGGGACGGGCGGTCCCGAAATTCGGCCCGGTTTTACCGGCGTCTTCGCCATAGACGCGGCAGACGCGGCGCGCGCCTCAAAACCCCGAACGGCCTCGCACCCTGCGAAGACATCTGCAAGATCTGGACAATCGAGCCCAATCGATTCAGGCTCGATCCAATCCGCCACATGCCGGGACCAAACACCCGATGGATGACATCGATAAGCAAATTCTTTCTCAGTTGCAAAGAGACACGACGATTCCGGTCTCCGAGATCGCCGGGCGCGTCGGGCTGTCGACGACGCCATGCTGGCGGCGCATCCAGAAGATGGAGGAGGCCGGCGTCATCCGCGCCCGGGTGGCGCTGCTCGACGGCCGGAAGCTGAATGCCGGCGTGACGGTGTTCGTCGCCGTCCGCACCAGCGAGCACAGCGCGGAATGGCTGGAGGCGTTCTCCCGGGCGGTCGTCGAGATCCCGGAGGTGGTCGAGTTCTACCGGATGAGCGGCGATGTCGATTACCTGCTCCGGGTCGTCGTGCCGGATATCGCGGCCTATGACGCGGTCTACAAGCGCCTGATCGGCAGGATATCGCTGAGCGACGTCAGTTCGAGCTTCGCGATGGAGGAGATCAAGTACACCACCGCCTTGCCGCTCGATTACGCCTGAAGGTCGCCGGTTCGCGGTCGCGGACGGTCCCTCCCTGCGGGGCGACCCGCGCGGTGGCCGCGCGGGCCGCGCCGCAACGCGGTGTGGATATGATATGGTTCGCGGCCGATCCGAGCCTGGAGCCATCCCGACGATGATCGAATCCCCCAACCCGACCGTAGTGGCGTCCGTCGCGGGCGGCGTCTGCACGATCACGCTCAACCGGCCCGAGGCGCTCAACGCGCTGGACGGCGACATGGCGCGCGCGCTGGTCGCGGTGACCCGCGCGGCCGAGGCCGAAGACGGCGTGCGCGCGGTGCTGATCCGCGGTGCGGGCGAGCACTTCATGGCCGGCGGGGACATCAAGGCGTTCGCCGGCTGGCTGGAAGAGACGCCCGACCGGTCCGAGCGCCGCGACAGGTTCGAGTCCTTCATTCACGAGGTTCATCCCTGCATCCTGGCCATCGTCAACATGCCCAAGCCGGTGATCGCCGGCGTGCAGGGCGCGGTCGCCGGGTTCGGCATGAGCCTGATGATGGCCTGCGACATGGCGATGGCGGCGGCGGATTCGGTGTTCACGCTGGCCTATTGTCATATCGGCGCCAGCCCGGACGGCTCATCGACCTACATGTTGCCGCGCGCCGTGGGCGCCAGGCGCGCCTTCGAGATCGCCTGCCTCGGCGAGCGGTTCGGCGCCGAGGAGGCCGAGGCGATGGGCCTGGTCAATCGCGTGGCGCCGTCCGCCGAGCTCGAGGCCCGGGCCGCGGCGCTCGCCGCGCGGCTGGCTTCCGGCCCGACGCGGGCCTACGCCAAGACCAAGGCCTTGCTGAATGCTTCTTTCCATCGCGGCCTGGAGGATCAGCTCGCCGCCGAGGCGGCGGCGTTCGGCGAGTGCGCCTCGAGCGAGGACTTCGCCGAGGGTCTGGCGGCCTTCCTCGCCAGGCGGCCCGCCCGTTTCACCGGCCGCTGAGGCGGTCGCGCCCGACCCGGGCGGCGGACCGGTCCGCCGAAGGCGTCTCGTAGCTGTCCAGCACCGTCCGGACGACCCCGCGCATCTCGTCCCAGGGACAGTTTAGATAGCTGTAATGGGTGTTGATGAAGGCGGGGCCGGCATAGAAGCGCTCGTATTGTGAATGGCGTCCGGCGAAGTCCGAGCCGAGAAGGTCCCAGGCAAGCTTCATGAATTTCATCCGTTCGACGGCCGACTGGCCCGGGACCGACCAGTAGGTCTCGAACTGCTCGAACAGCTTCGGGTCGTCGATCACCGAGATGTCGGCCGGCATCTGGAAGGGGCCGGCGCCCAGCAGCTCGCGCACGATCTCGCAGATCTCGTAATAGCTGTGGGTGCACCAGTGCAGCGCGGCATACATCGCCCGCCGGTTGACCGTCAGATAGCCCGGCACGCGCTCCTCGGCGTCGTGAATCTGGCCGTGGATCATCGCGCCCAGACCGGCCTCCATCGCCGCCAGCCTGCCGAGCGTGCCCTGGACGGCCTGGATGTGCCCGACGCCGTTGATCTCGGTTATCTGGCTGGCAATGCCGATGATCAGCTTAAGCTTCTCCCAGAACCGGACGTTGGACTGGTGGTTGCCCATCGCGTGGCTCGGGGTGTTGAAATAGATGTCGCGCGACAGGACCGCATCGTCGTGGATGAAGACCCGTTCCCAGGGTACGCGCACGCCCTCGAAGAGGACCATCGAATCGGTCTCGTCGAAACGCGCCGACAGCGGGTTGTCGAACTCCGATACGGCGTAGCGCTCGAACGGCTTGCGCGACCAGATCGTCACCCCCGGCGCGTTCAGCGCCACCGCGCAGGTGATCGACTCCATGCCCTGATCCGGGGCCAGCGGCAGCAAATTGCCGACCCAGGTGTCGTCGGCGAAGATCGCCGACGTGCCCAGCATCTTCATGCCGTTCAGCGTCACGCCGGCGTCGTCCTCCGCGGTGACGCGCAGAGTCGGTACCTGGAGGCCTTCGCGCTGATAGAGCTCGGGCTTGCGCGCGCCCTGCGGCGGCAGGACGGTATAGCAGGCGAACAAGTCTTCCCGCCGCATTTTGTCGTAATAGGCCAGAAGGTTGTCGCCGAAGCCGGAACGATTGGCCTCGAAGACCTCCGGCCGCATGGCAAGCCCGGTCACGAACGAGGCCACGTGGTCGGGGGAACGTCCGAGCAGGCCGCAGGACCAGGCCGCGACCCGGCGGTGGGTCTCCATCCGCTTGACCAGATCGTCCTCGGTCCTTGGCATGAGGAACCACGAGGTGAAGCGCTCGCCGTCCTCTTCGCAGGACATCATTTCGACGTTCTGCGGATCGCGCTTGCGGTCATACAGCATCGCAAACGAGGCCGCCGCATTGCGGAAGGCCGGATGGGCGGTCACGTCCTCGACCAGCTCGCCGCCGATATAGACCTTGCGGCCGTCGCGCAGGCTTTCGAGATATTCCGCACCGGTTCTCAGCATCAATCCTCTCCCGGGGTGTTCATTCGCTCTCGCGGGTACTGACCGGCCCGGCGCGGCCGGCGATTCCGCGCCCGACACGCGGGTCGCCGGCCGTCGCCGGCCACGGACTCGCTGTGCTCGACTCCGTCGAAATGAATTCCGACTCCGCTCGATTCGCCCGCTCGTTCAATCGTGCGATTGCCCGGGCTCCGGCCGGTCGACCGACATCGCTTCCGGCGCGGCCGGGTTGCGACGGCGACGGCCGAGCTCGTCGGCCTCGCCATGGAAGAAACCAAAAACGCCGATCCGCCGTCCCTCGCTCACCGGCAGTGCCTCGTGCAGCAGGCTGCACGAAAAGATCACCGCGCCGCCGCGCGCGACATCGAACGCCTGCTCGCCGTACTCGGGAAAGCGCAGCTCTCCGCCGCGGTACTCGCCGGTGTTGAGGTTCAGCGACATCGCGAACCTTCGATGGAGGGTGGCCGGCGTCGTGTCGTCGCGATGCGGCTTGAAATGCCCGCGCTCGCGCGCGTCGTAGCCGCCGAGCCGCAGCGTCTCGGCGCGGGTGACGCGGAACTTGAACGCCTTGGCGATCTCCGGGAAAAGTCGTCGCCGGAACAGCGCGACCAGCGCCCCGGCCTCGGCGCCGTCATTGGCGAGATAGACATCGCCGCGCCGCTTGACGCCGACATCGACGACCGCCTCGCCGGCGCCGCGCGCCCTGGAAACCGTGCCGCGCAACTTCTCGCCATCCTGCCAATGCGCGACCAGCCGCGCGCAGTGGCTTTCGTCCAGCAGGTCCGGCACGACCAGCACCGGGGCGAGCCGTCCGGTGATCGCCCCGGCCGGCGCCGTCCGGCGCGCGCACGCGCCAAGCGCGGCCCTGGCGTGGCTCGGCCCCGATTCCGGTCCGAGGATTCTCTCGATGCGGCGGTTCTCGTTCACCACCACGGTCGCGAATGGGAGCGGTTCGACGGCGCGCCGCGCGCCGCGGTTCGGCCGGGTGTGCGAGAGCCCGAGCGCCGCGCCGATCGAGAACGACGGATCGCTGAGGACCGGGATCGCCAGATCGAGCTTGCCGGTCAGCTTGGCGTTGTCCGACGGGCTTTGCGGGGACAGCGCCAGCGCCAGCGCCCCCGCCTCGGCGAAAGCGGGGGCGAGCGCAGAGAACCGGACGAGCTCCGCCTCGGCCGCCCGGCCCATCTTCGCCCCCAGCACCAGCAGCACGAGCCTGCGGCCGGAGAAACGGTCGGCAAGGATCGGAAACTCGCGTCCGTCGATGCCGAACCACGCCGGCGCCGGCAGCGGCTCGCCGCGCGCGATCACGGTCCGCTCCCCGGGTATTGCGACCGTAAGACCAGGGGCCATCGCCCGCACTCCACCGTCAGAATCGAACGCCCGCAGGATCGAACGCCCGCGATCCTAGCTGCGCAGACCCCTCCGGGCAAGACGCCGGCCTGGCCGGCGGCGGCGCTCGATCGTGGAAAACGGGCGTGGAAAACGGGGTCGGAGCCCTTTTCCCGGCAGGTCGCCTCCGACCCCCGGCGACGCACAAAAGAAGGGCGGCTTGCGCCGCCCTTCTTGTAGCTAGTCTTGTAGCCAGCGCCGGGGATGGATCAGAAATTGACCCGGACGCCGGTGGAAACGGCCCAGCCAGTGTCCCGCGTGACTACTTGCGTATTGTTGTTGGTTGCCGTGCCCTTGTTGTAGATCAGGTTGGCATGCCAGCGCGTGCCGGGGCCGAGGTTGCGGGCGTAGCCCAGCAGCGCGGCCTGCGTCTCGTCGTTGTTGCCATCTATTTGGCCGTTGGTGTAGGTCAGGCTCATCCGGTTCGGCCCCATCGTGTAGCGGACGCCGACATCGAATATCTCGCCTTGCGGCCTGCGCGCTCCGCTGTTGATCGTCTTGTACCCGCCGGCAATGCGCACCGGCCCGACATCGACCCGCATCGCGGCCGTCCACAGAGTCGCATCGTCGTTGTCGGCTCCCGGTAACTGGTTATCCGGCGCATCGAAGGTGACATAGCCGCCGGCGAGACCGACCGAGGCCGCATCGAACTCGCCGGTCCAGTTGGCGCCAAAGGCGAGGCCGTCGTGGTAGGCGTTCCGGTTCATGGTGAAGTCGGTAGTGCGCAATCTGCTGGCGGTATCGGTGTTTTGCTCGATGGCATTCGGCGTGTAGCTGAAGCCGAGCTGGACACCCGAGATCCGCGGGGTGAAGTAGCTGATCTTCTCGGCATCGCCATCGAAGCTGTTGGCCCGCGAATCGAGCGTTGTGTTGAACTGGGCCCTGTAGGCGGTCCCGTGCCATTCGAACGAATCGAAGGCGTGGTTCTGGCCAACGCTGGTTGGCCAGCTCCCCATATAGCCGGTGACCATCCTGGTCGGCGCGTTGTCGGTCGAGCCCAGGATGAGCTGGCCGAACGAGCCGCTGATCGTCAGATGGGCCTCATCGATCAGATCGCTATTGGGCCCGGGCGCCGGCGAGCCATCGGCGTCGCCTTCGAGCTCCCAGCGGACGCGGATGGACAGGCCGTTGTCCAGTCTGACCGAGCCGTTGAAGTGGACTTCCGATTCGGCGTGGTAGTCGAGCGCGACCGTGTTGTTGGCGCGGTTCTCGATCGGCAGGCCGATATCGCCCTGGTAATAGCCGCCGACCGAGACCACGGGTCGGTTGGTCTGCGTCTGCGCCTGCGCGGCCGCGCCGGCGCCGATCAGCGCCGCCCCGACCAGCGCGGTCGTTTTCATAAACTGCTTTTTCATGGATCCTCCCTCCCACCTGATTTGTTTGCGTCGTGCCGGACGCCAGCGCCGGGGATCGGCAACCGAGCGCATCGACGCGCGGTTGATAACCTGCGGCGGCGAAAAGGGTCAATCCGACCGCCGCCGCCGCCGCGCGATTTCCGCCGCAATGTTGCTTGTTTGCAACAAAGCCCTCCGCTTGCCTCGCCCGGCAGCCAACCGATGCGGCGGGCGCCGCGGCGCCCGCCGGTGCTTACCCCGGTGTCGACTCGACGGCGAAACCGGCAATCGTATCCAGCATGTCGGAACGATCGGGTAAATCGGGCCGCGAAGGTCAAGCTTACCCCGACCAAACGCGCGCTCGACCGGCTGGTTCCTGCCGACAAGCCGTGGATCGCCTGGGACGACAAGCCGATCTACAAAACAAGTCCACGATCCTCACGGGGAGGGTCACGACCGGCGGCGGCAACCCTGTAACAACCAGGAAAAGTGGCTGGGCCGTTTCCACCGGCATCCGGGCCAGTTTCCGATCCGTCCCGACGCTTTGATCTACCCGAAGGGCGGCGCAAGCCGCCCTTCTTTTTGGCGGTCCACGATGCCCGCCCAAGACACCCGCGCCGGGGCGCTACTCCGCCGCGCCCCGGCGCGCGCCGGCAACGATTGCCTCGCGTAAGCCGTCGAGCACCCCCTCCATATGCGCGAACCGCTGCTCCAGCGCGCGCAAATCCGATTCCACGGCGCGCAGGCCCTGTTCGAGCCCATCGAGGCGCTGTTCCAGCTTGGCGATGTCCGCGCGCAAATCGGTTTCGAGCCTGGCCATGTCATCGCGCAGGCCGGTTTCCAGCTTGGCGATGTCATCGCGCAGGCTGGCTTCGAGCTTGGCCATGTCATCGCGCAGGCTGGTTTCGAGCTTGGCCATGTCATCGCGCAGGCCGGTTTCGAGCTTGTCCATGTCCGCGCGCAGGCTGGTTTCGAGCTTGGCCATGTCATCGCGCAGGCCGGTTTCGAGCTTGTCCATATCCGCGCGCAGGCCGGTTTCGAGCCTGGCCATATCATCGCGCAGGCCGGTTTCGAGCCTGGCCGTGTCATCGCGCAGGCCGGTTTCGAGCTTGTCCATGTCCGCGCGCAGGCCGGTTTCGAGCTTGGCCATGTCATCGCGCAGGCCGGTTTCGAGCTTGGCCGTGTCATCGCGCAAATCGCCGATCCGGACAGCCAGATCCTGACGCAGGCCGCGCAGGCCGGTAAGGACGAGGCCGGCGATCGCGACGCCGACAGCGAGGATGGCGATCAACTCCGGGCTCATGTCCCGTAACCTAGTGCGCACATCCGGGGGCGGCAACGACGATCGCCGAGGGATGCGGCGCCCTGGGACTGCGCCGCGGACGGCCGATTACAACAGCGTCCCGGCCTCCGCGATGACCCGGCGGGTTTCCGGCCACATCGCGAGCGAATCGATATCGGCCGTGCGGGTCCATCGGATCTCGGAGACATCGCTCGCCGGTCGCGCCGCGCCGGCGAGCCAGACAGCGGCAAAGTCGACCAGCGTGTAATGGTAGCGGATCCCGCCGGCCGCGTCCCGGGTGATGCCATCGACAACGTCGATCAGCCCGACGATCCGGGCCTCGACCCCGGTCTCTTCGCGGAGTTCGCGCAGCGCCGCCTCGCGCACCGTCTCGCCGATCTCCTGGGCGCCGCCCGGAATGCTCCAGCGCTCCGAGATCGGCGGCTTGGCGCGCTTTACGAGCAGCACCTCGTCGTCGCGGAACACTGCGATGCCGATCCCGACAAAGGGACGGCTGGGATAGGATCGGTCCTCGCTCACGGTCTTCGGCCTGCGGTCGGGTTCATGCAAGACTTCATCTTCTGGCCGACGCGGTTCTTCTGGCCGACGCGGTCTTGTTGACGGGCCCACGCGGGCGCCGCTAGAGTGTCGGCCAGCCCGGGCAGTAATGCCCGAAAATTCAAGCTGCTCCAAGGCAATTCGGCGCAAAGCCGCCGGTTTCGGGAGCGCGGATGCGGCTGGTGCTGAAAATGTCGGAGCGATCGCGGCCGATCGGGATTGCAATCCAGGCTCCGGTGCCCGGCCGCAGCTTGCACCGCGCCCGCGACATCGCGACCCTGCCGACCGAGGGCTGAGCGAGACACATTCCGATCGAGGAAAGCGGGAATGCCCGTCGATAGGCAGCACCTGGAGTTTCACCCATTCGGCCTCGATGGCCGGTTCGAGACCGCGCCCGGCTATCCGCCCGGCGCCTGTTGCGGACCGTTTCGGTCGGAAGGCGGCTGCGTACCGGTCGCGCACCGCTCCGACGACGCGACCCAGAGCTAGCGCGGAGTCCTGCCGTGTCGCTCGGACTCAAGCCGCTTTCCGCCCTCGCGGCCGACCTCGCCTCGGGCGCCGCAAGCAGCCGCGACCTGCTGGAGGCCGCGATCGCCGCGGCCGAGGACCCGGCCGGCGAAGGCGGGCAAGTCTTCGTTCATCTGAACGCCGGCCGCGCGCGGGCCGAGGCGGACGCGAGCGACCGGCTGCGCGCGGCCGGCGTCGTCCCCTCGCCGCTCGCCGGGCTGCCGGTCTCGATCAAGGATTTGTTCGACGTCGCGGGCGAGGCGACGACCGCCGCCTCGCGCACGCTGGCGGACACGCCGCCCGCGGGCCGGGATTCGGTCGTCGTGGCGCGGATCAGGGCAGCCGGCGGAATCCCGTTCGGCCGCACGAACCTCACCGAGTTCGCCTATTCCGGGATCGGCGTCAACCCACATTTCGGCACACCGAAGAACCCCTGGGATCGGGCGCGCGGGCGCATCCCGGGCGGCTCCTCGGCCGGCGCCGCGATCTCGGTGACCGACGGCATGGCCGCGGCCGCGCTCGGCAGCGACACCGGCGGCTCGGTGCGCATTCCGGCCGCGCTGTGCGGCCTGACCGGCTTGAAGACCACCACCGGGCGCATCCCGCTCGACGGCGTTTTCCCGCTGTCGAAGACCTTGGACTCGGCGGGGCCCTTGGCGCCCACCGTGGCGTGCTGCGCCTTGCTCGATGCGGTGATGGCCGGGCGCGATCCGTTCGCAACGCCGGAACCGTTTCCGGTAAAAGGTATGCGGCTTGCGGTCGCGACGACCTTGGCCCAGGACGGCATGGACGAGATCGTGGGCGCGGCCTTCCAGGCGGCGCTGTCGTCGCTCTCGGCCGCCGGCGCCCTGATCGAGGATGTCGCGCTTCCGGACATGGGCCGAATTCCCGAAGTCAGCGCCCATGGCGGCATCCTGGGCGCGGAGGCCTATGCGCTCCACCGCGCGCGCCTTGCCGAGCGGGGCGATCTGGTCGACCCGAGGGTCAAGGTCCGCATCGAGCGCGGGGCGAACCTCTCATCGGCCGATCTCCTCGACATCTGGGCGGCCCGCGCCGAGATCCGGGCGCACACCGATGCGCTCAGCGCCCGGTACGACGCCGTGCTGATGCCGACGGTCGCCGTGATCGCCCCGCCGATCGACGACATCGTGGCCAGCGAGGAGCTCTATGCCGAGATGAACCCGTTCATCCTGCGTAACACCACGCTCGGCAACTTCCTCGACCGCTGCGCGCTCACCATCCCGATCCACGAACCGGGCGCGGCGCCGGTCGGGCTGATGGTGATGGACCGCACCGGCGCCGACGACCACCTCGTGCGCCTCGGCCTCGGCATCGAGCCCGTGGTCGGGCGGCTTCCGATCCACCAGGACGCGGTATCGGGCTGACCAACGAAAGGGGCGGAGTCGATGGCTCAGACGAATTGGGCGAAGGAACACGTCGAACGCTACCGCCGAACGGCGGGGGCGGACGGTCATATCTGGAAGGGTCACGACGGCGCGGGGACCTTCCCGTGCCTGCTGTTGACCACCACGGGGCGCAAATCGGGCGAGCCGCGCACGACACCGCTGATCTATGGCCGGGACGGCGAGGATTATGTCGTCATCGCCTCCCGGGGCGGTCATGCGGATCACCCGGGCTGGTACCTGAATCTCGACGCCGCTCCCGAAGTCGAGCTGCAGGTCCTGTCGGAGGTCATCGCCGCATCGGCCCGGACGGCGGCCGGCGACGACCGCAGCCGCTTGTGGCGAATGATGTCGGGGATCTATCCGCCTTATGACGACTATCGAGACAAAGCGGCAGCGTCCCGGCAAATTCCGGTGGTGGTGCTGTCCCGTCGGTAAATTGAGCCTCCGGTGAATTGAGCCTCGCGGGGCGGATTTCCGCCCCTCACTCCGCGGCCTGCGCCTTCGGGCCGCCCATCGACGCGGCGAGGTCGTAGCGTTCCAGGATCTCGTCGACCATGCCGGTGGCCGCGCGCCAGTCATAGGTGCGGTAGGCGTGGCCGCGGGTGACGAACTGGGCGCCGGCGTAGAACATCTCGTACTGGGTGTGGCGCGAGGCGAACTCCGAACCCACGGCGTCCCAGGCGAGCTTCATGAACTTCACCCGGCCCTCGGGATCCGTCGCCGGGGATTTCTGGGTCCGCTGGATGAGGTCGGCGAGTTCGGGATTGGCGAAGTCCCTGGCCGAGGAAGGCAGCATGATCAGCCCGCCGCCGGAAAGTTCGCGGATCGCATTGATGAATTTCGGGTAGAGGTCCTGGGTCAGCACCTGGGAGCAGTACATCAGGTTGTGATCGGGAACGTAGTAGCCCTGGTATTCCCCGCCGCCGGCCTCCATGCCGTAGACCAGACCTTTGACCATGGCGGCCTGGGAGGCGAGGGCGCCGAGCTGCTCGCGCACGGCGGGGAAGCTCAGGACGCCGTTGGTCTCGGCCACCTTGTGGGCGACGCCGACCAGGAACCGCATCTTGACCATCAGCCGGATCTGCGCCTGGTAGTTCTGCATCGTGTGGGCGTAGGTATCGGAGAACTGGGCCCGGCACATGTCGGTGTCCCGGTAGATGAACACCCGCTCCCAGGGGACGGCGACATCGTCGAAATAGATCAGCGCGTCGTTCTCATCGAAACGGGTCGACAACGGGTAGTCGTACTCGGTGGTCGCTGCGCTCTCGTAGGACCGCCGCGACATCACCTTGACGCCTTTTTGGCCCATCGGCACGGCAAACGAGATCGCGTATTTCTCCTCGCCCGGCTTGAGCGGCTGGATGTTGGCGACCAGCACCTCGTTGGCCATGACCGAGCCGGTGCCGAGCATCTTGGCGCCGCGCACGGTGATCCCGCTCGCGTCCTCGTCGACCACGCCGCAGGCGAGGAACTCGTCGGCCTGCGCGCCGGTGTCCTTCGACCGGTCGGCCTGCGGGTTGATGATCACATAGGTCATGTAGATGTCGTTGTCGCGCGCCCAGGCGTAGTAATCCAGGAGCGCCTTGGCGCGGTCTTCGCCGTGCCGGCGGAACAGATGCACCCCCATGACCTGGCCCGCCATCGAGGACGCGATGTGGTCCGGCGAGCGGCCGAGCCAGCCGCCGCTGAGCGACGACCACGCGGCGATCGCCCTGCGGCGCTCGACCAGCTCGTCATAGGTCTTCGGCAGTTGCCAGCACCGGTTGACCCGTCGCCCGCTGGTGGGCGATTCGAACGTCATCAGCTCCAGGTTCCCGGGCGCCGCCTGGAAGTCGTAGAGACCGCAGGCCGTAGCGACCGCGTTGCGGTAGGCCGGATGGACGGTCACGTCGCCGACGCACTCGCCGTCGAGGAAAACTTCCCGCCCGTCCCTGAGGCTTTGCAGGTGTTCGGCCCCGGTCTTGGGCGCCCCGGTCTTGGGCATCGTCAGGCTCCCGGTCGCGGATGAATTGTCGGATGTGCGCCATGTCGCCCGGCCCTGGCCCGGCGCTGGCTCGATTCCGGCCGCACTCTTTCATCCGCGGCTGCCTGCGTCAAGGAAGCCCGCCGCCGGGCCGCCGGGCGATATTGCCCGGCCAGCCACGCCTGCCTATGGTGGCGACGGTCACGAAAGGATCTGCGATGGAACACCGCGCCACGGGCTTTCCCGAGCCCGGCCCGCTCTACCTCGAACCGACGGAATATTTCGATTTCGACGACCCGGCGGTCGCCGCCTTCGCGCGGACCGCTGCGGACGGTGCCGGGACTCCGGGCGCCCGGGCGGTCAAGCTGTTCTACGCGATCCGCGACGACATCCGCTACGACCCCTACACCATGTCCGGCGAGCCGGCGGACTACAAGGCGAGTCATGTGCTGGCCGCCGGCGCCGCGTTCTGCGTGCCCAAGGCGAATCTGATGGTCGCCGGCCTGCGCGCGCTCGGCATCCCCGCCGGTCTCGGGCTGTCGAACGTCACCAACCATCTGTGCACCGAGCGTCTGCTGCGGCTGATGGGCGGCGAGACGCTGTTCATCAATCACGCCTACGCCGTCCTCCATCTCGGCGGCCGCTGGATCAAGGCCGCACCCACCTTCAACCTCGGGCTCTGCCGGAAGTTCGACGTGCTGCCGACCGAGTTCGACGGCGTTTCCGACGCGCTGTTCCAGGAATTCGACCGGCTGGGGCGCAGGCACATGGAATACGTCGTCGATCACGGCGTGTGGTCGGACTTCGACCCCGGCCGCGTGATCGGCGATTTCCGGTCGCTCTACCCGGACACGATCTTCGAGGATCTCGCGCGCGAGCGCGCTCGCAACGCCGCCAGGGCCGTCGCCCGGTTCGAGGACGAGCGGCCGGTCGCGTGAGCCTGGAGCGGGCCGCGCTCGAGCGTGCGGCCGCCGCGCTCGCCGCGGCCCGGCTGGAGCATCGCGCGGTCGTCCCCCTGGCCATCGACTGCCGGCCGGCGGACGAAGACGACGGTTACCGAATCCAGGACGCGCTCAAGGAGGCGCTGGCGCGCGCCGACGGCGCGCCGCCCGCCGGAGTCAAGATCGGCGCCACCACGCCCGTCATGCGAGAGATGCTTGGCGTTTCGGGGCCGGCGCGCGGGTGGATCCGCGGCAGCGTCGTTCACGGCGATGGGGCCGAGCTGCCGGCGCGGCGCTTCCAGGCGCCCGGCATCGAATGCGAGATCGCGCTCCGGGTCGGCACGGACATCGATCCGGGCGCCCGGCCCCGCACGCGGGTCGAGGCCGCGGCGGCGATCGTCGAGGCGATGCCGGCGATCGAGATCGTCGATAACCGCTACGGCGACTGGTCCGCGCTCGGCGTGCCGACCCTGATCGCCGATGACTTCTTCCAGGCCGCCTGCGTGCTGGGCGCGCCGGCCCCCGGAGTCGATCCGATGAGCCTGGACCGCGTCCGCGGCCGGACGATCCTCGATGGACGGACGATCGGCGAGGGCTGCGGGGCCGATGTGCTCGGCCATCCGCTCGATGCGGTCATCTGGCTCGGCGAGGCGCTGGCGCGCTCGGGCGGGGCGCTCGCGGCCGGCCAGGTCGTCATGACCGGCTCGATGGTCCGTCCGGAGTTCCTGAGCCGTTTCCCGGTCGAGGCCCGGATCGAGATCGACGGGCTGGGGGCGGTCGCCGCGCGGCTCGCCTGAGGCGGACTCAGCTCCCCGAAGTCTTGCCCGACACCGCCGCCATGCCGCCGACGATCTTCTGGCCGACGGCCGGCACGCCGCCTTCCTCGCCCCAGCGCGGCGCGTTCTCGATATGGATGCCGAACTGATCGAGCATCCGCATACAGCTCTGATCGACGATGTCTTGCAGCGTCGCCGGGCGGTTGTAGAAGGCCGGAACCGGCGGGAAGATCACCGTGCCGAGATTGCCGAGCCGGACCAGATTCTCCAGGTGACCGACATGGAGCGGGGTCTCGCGGATGGCGATCAGCAGCGTGCGGCGCTCCTTCAGGACCACATCGGCCGCACGGCTGATCAGATCGCCGGTATTGCCCATGGCGATGTTGGACATCGTCTTGATCGAGCACGGCGCGATGACCATCCCCTTGGAACGGAAGGAGCCGGACGAGATCGATGCGCCGATATTGCCGACCTCGTGCACTTCGTCGGCGAGCCCGTGGATGTAATCGATCTCGGCGTCGTGCTCCATCTTGAGGGTGAGCCTGGCCGAGCGGCTCATCACCAGATGGACCTCGGTATCGGTCGACTGGCGCAGAAGCTCCATGATGCGCACACCGTAGATCGTGCCGGTGGCCCCGGTGACGCCGACGATCAAACGCTCCATTACCGTACCCTCCAACCCAGCCAATCATGGTATCTATATCCGATGAGGTCTCGGGCGGGAAGGAGGCCGCATCTGGCCGGGCGAGCTTCAACGCCGGGTTACGACCCATAGGGCGCCGTTGGCGACGGAATGAGCAATGAGACGAGGCGCAGGCATCGGATCGGTTTTGCGGACGGCGGCGCTGGCGGGCCTGATGGCCGCCGTCGCGCCGGGCGGGGCAAGCCTGGCGGCGGACGAGGCGCCGCCCGAGCCGCCTAAGCCGATCGAGCGGATCGAGTCCGTCAAGCGAAAGCAGCCTCCGGCCCGCGCGGCGCGTGGGCCCGTGTCGCCGGCCGGTCCGGTCATGGTCGGCGAGCTGACCCGCCATATCGCGCGCCACGAGGATACGCTGGTCGAGCTCGCCAGACTGTATAATGTCGGCTACACCGAGCTGCGCGCCGCCAACCCCGATGTCGATCCCTGGCTGCCGGGCGAAGGCGCCGAAATTCTGATCCCTACCGCCCATTTGCTGCCCCAGGGCGTTCGCAAGGGCCTGGTGGTCAATCTGGCCGACCAGCGGCTCTATTATTTCCCGCCCGACGGCGGGCGGATCGTCACCGCGCCGATCGGCATCGGCAGCGACGGCTGGCGGACGCCGACCGGAAGGACCCGGGTGATTGAGAAGCGCAAGCGGCCGACCTGGTACGTGCCGGAGTCGATCCGCGCCGAGGACCCTGAACTGCCGGCGGTCGTCCCGCCGGGCCCGGACAACCCGCTGGGCGATTTCGCGCTCTACCTGGGCTGGCGGTCCTATGTGATCCACGGCACCAACAAGCCCTTCGGCGTCGGCCGCCGGGTCTCGCACGGCTGCGTACGGCTCTATCCCGAGGATATCGCCCGGCTGTTCAAGAAGGTGAAAATCGGCACGCCGGTCACCGTGCTGGACGACCCGGTCAAACTCGCCTGGGTTGGCGACCGGCTGATGCTCGAAGTCCATCCGAGCCAGAATCAGGCCGACGAGATCGAGGCCGGCGATCCGATGACGCCGGAGACCCCGGCGGAATACCGCTACCGGATCATGGAGAAGGCCGGCCGGTTCGCCGCCCGGCTCGACTGGCGGCGCATCAACGCCGCCATCCGCGAGCGCAGCGGCCTGCCGGTCAGCATATTGAAGCGCAGGGACGCGGCCGGCTGAGCCGGAATCGGGTCAGCGCCGCGTCGCGCTGCAGACAGCCCCGCCACAGACGGACGGCGTGAGCTACTTCCGCAATTGCTTGCGGAACATCCGGTCGGCCCTGTCGCCGGCGGCCTTGGCTTCGTTCGCCGCGCGCTCAGCCGCGGCGGCGGCGCGCTCGGCCGCGCGCGCGGCGTTCTCGGCGCGCGACGCTGCACTATCGGCGGAGGCGGCGGCCTTGTCGGCGGCCGATTTCGCGGCCATGGCCGTGGCCTTCGCGTCCTCGATCGCCGCGGCTTCTTTCATCGAAGAATCTTCCATCGGCGCGGTCTGACAGCCCGCAACGAACATGACCGGCAATGCTGCAAGGGCGATCCTGATAAGAACTTTCATACCCTGCCTTCTCCTTTTAGTTGGCTGGTTAGTTGGCTGGAAACCGCTGGCTCGCGCCGCGCACCCGAATGGGCCCCATTTCCGTGTGACGGCGCAAGAATACAATATCTGCTCCATCAACGCCAGCATAAGTGATTCTCATTGAACCCTTGGGAGAAGGTTGCCGCCGGGGCGGCCGTAATCCCCTGTTCCAGCCGAGGCTCGCGCCAGGGTTCCGGTGTCGAGAGCATTGTGAGTTGTCCGGTACAGGCGCCCTGCCGTTTGTCCGCTTCCGTTGTTGTCGCCGCCGGTCGAACCGGAGGGAGCGGCAGGCGACCGCAGGTTCGACCGGCAGCGTTTGGCCGGCGTCGAAGCGGTTCACGCCGCCTTTCCGGTATCGGCCTCCTGCTCGATTGGCCGCCCGTCGGCCCGATAGCGGCCGATGCGCCCGGGGCCGTGGAAGAGGGACCGTGGAAGATGGCCGGCGTTCGGTCGGGATATTCGTGGACCCGGATGCTTGCCTTGACGAAATGGCGGCGGCTTGCGGCGATCTGCGACGCGCGGACCTTGTAGCGCACCGAATTGTCGTTGCCGAATTGTCGTTGCCGAATTGTTGTTGCCGAGGACACGATCTTCCTGCACGCACAGGATGTCGCGCCCCTTGCCAGCGAAGGCTGCGAAGGCCGATCCCGCGTCCTCCGGCTCGCGCACGACAGGCCGGAACCCGGTCGCCCGCAAGCGTCCGAGGCGGCGGTCATAAAGCCCCCCGGCGCCTTCCGCCGCCGCCGCCTGGCTCCCCCGTGTCGGCTCCCGGGCTTGCCGCTCGAATGAAGCTCCTCGAGCTTCATCGCTCGTAGTCCCCTTGCAATATCTCTGCCCGCTTCATGGCGCCTTCTCTGCGAGGCGACGGCAAACCGGACGGATCGCCCGGACAGATCGCATGGCGCCGGCACCGGACATAATGCTTGTTAGCGACAAATAGGGGCTTGACATGGCGCGGTGGCCCGTGCGGTGTAGATACACCGGTTCGTCGCGATCCGCGCGGCGGCCCGGGAGTCAAACAAGCTGGGAGGGTGCGACGCACATGGAACCGCCTGGCGAGTTGCGCGGGCCCCGCAGCCCAGCGGGGCCACGGCCCGACTGAAGGCTTACCGAGCCGGAAGGGCCGTCCAGCTACAGAGATCGTCCGCCCACGGGCGGACGGTGCGTGGGCCCGCACCGTACCCGTGATGAACAGTCCGTCGAGCACGTCGGACGACGGTCCAAGGGACCAATTGAAAGTGATCGACGATCGGTCGATCCCGTACCCCGCCGGCGCAAAGCCGGCGGGGTTTCGCGTTGTTGCAACCCGCCGTTCCTCGCCCGGCCCGACGCATCTCGTGTCCGGTCATCTCATGTCCGGTCAAGGAACGGGCGACGGCTCAGGCCTGACGGTTGCCCGCGGCCAGGAAATCGAGCCTGAGGTCGAAGCGGCCGCCGAGCCACAGCGGGTAGTGGGCGTGGTCGTCATGGGCGTCCTCGGCCTCGGGATGGACCAGAATCACCAGCCCGTTACGGTGGTACATCAGCCAGGGAACGATCTCGGCGAACAGGTCCTTGTCGAAGGCGACCTGGAACATCCATTCGGGATGCGGGCCGACCGGACGGTCGCGAAACCGGCCCATGACGACGGCGAACTCCCACTTGCGCCAGATCTCCTGGCGTAGCCGGGCTGCGGTCTCGCGGGTTTCGGCATCGTAGTAGATGTGGGCGTGATAGCCGGTGATCTTCTCGGAGTCGCCGTTGACGTAATCGACGTTCATTCAGTCCGTCCTCGCAAAGTTCAGCGGCGCTCGTCGCGCACGCGCCTGGCCTTGAACTCGGTCTTGGGAAGGGTGTCGGGCGCCAGCACCTCGACGCCGACGCGCACCTCGCAGCGGCTGCGCATTTCGGCCGCGACCCGCGCCTCGAGGTCATCGTCCCGGTCGTGGCCGGGGTGCTCGACGCGCAGGGTCATCACGTCGAGCCCGTCGTCCCGCCTCGACAGCACGATCTCAAACTCGTCGCCCATGCCTTCGATCGAGCGCACCGCCTGCTCGACCTGGCTCGGGAAGAATTTGACCCCGCGCAGGTTGATCAGGTCGTCGGCGCGGCCGGCGAACGAGCCCATCGCCTTGACGTGGCTGCGTCCGCAGGCGCAGCGTTGGGTGTCGTAGACGGTGTAGTCGCCGACCAGAAACCGCAGATGCGGCGCGCTTTCGGAGTTGAGCGAGGTGCAGACCGTCAGCCCGCGCGCTCCCTCGGCCACCGGCTGCAGGTCGTCGGGGCCGATCAGCTCCCAGATCTGAACATCCTCCATCAGGTGGGTAAAGGTGGTCTCGCCCGGCCGCACGGACGCCTCGCACGAATAGCCGCCGACATGGGGCGAGGCCTCGGTGCAGCCGTAGAATTCGACCACCGCGCAGCCCCACAGATCGGCCAACCGCTCGCGGGTGCGGTCGATCCCCATCGCCGGTTCGCCGCCGGTGAACAGGGTGCGCACCGAGCTCGCGCCGGGATCGAGCCCGAGCCCCTGCATCGCACGGCCGAGATAGAGCGCATAGGACGGGGTGCAGGCGATCACCGTGGGCTTGAAACGGTCGATCGCCCGCGCCCGCGCCTGGGCGTCCATGCCGCCGCCGGGGATGACCGCGATGCCCATATGAGCGAAGGCGTACATCGCCCCCCAGATCCACACATGCGGGCCGAAGCCCACCATCGGGAAGACGGTGTCGCCGCGCCGGATCCCCATCGAATAGAGCGCGCGCGCGTTCGCCCATTCCCAGTAGCCGCGGTCCTGGTGTGTGTAGCGGAAGACCCGCGGCGTCCCCGTGCTTCCGGAGGACGAAAACAGCATCCAGCCGCGGTCGGCCCATTCGGCCGCGCCGATGGTCGAATAGGCGCCGTAGGGCGGGTTGGCTTCGGCGTCCGCCATCATCTCGGATTTGTCGATGACCGGCCATTTGGGCAGGTCCTCGACCGAGGCGATGTCGGTCGGCGCAAGGCCCAGGCGGTCGAACCGGGCGCGGTAGAAGCCGCTGTTCTCGTAGAGAAACGGCGTGAGCGCGGCAAGCTTGTCGTTCTGGATCGCAATCAGCGCGTCGCGCGGGCAGGTCTCCAGCGCTTCGGACCAGTAGCGCTCGGAGACCGGGCCGGCCGCGTCGCGCTTGTGCCGCGCCAGCGTCTCCAGCCAGATCGTGCGGGTGCGTGCGCTGCGGTCTGTGGTCATCGCCGCCCCAAGGTCATGAACCCCGGAGCGGGTGTCAAGCGGTTGCGGCCGGCCAACTCCGGGACCTGGCGCCGAGGCGGCGCCGGGCTGTCGCCTTGCGGACGCAACGCCGGTCATGGCGGACCGGATTCGCGCCGCTCGCCTCCCGCTCACTCTACGCCGGTTGCGAATGCTCGGGCGCGACCGGGGGTTCAGTACTCCAGCGCCGGATCGACCCGGTTCTCCATCGGCTCGCCGGCGAGGAACCGGCGCATGTTGGCGAAAAAGAGATCGAGCGTGCGCGGAATATAGAGTTCGGCGTCGTCGGACGAGCAGTGCGGCGTGATGATCAGGTTGGGCGTCCGCCACAGCGGCGAGTCCGCGGGCAGCGGCTCGGGCTCGAAGACGTCGAGGATCGCGCTGATCTCGCCGCGCTCCAGCCGCTCGGCGAGCGCTTGGTAGTCGACCAGCCTCGCGCGGCTGTAATTGACGATCCCGGCTCCCGGGCGCATGGCCGCGATCTCCGCCCGGCCGATCAGGTGGCGCGTCGCGGCCGTCGCGGGCGCGGTGACGATGATGAAGTCCGCGCGCGGCATCAACCCGGGAATCGCCTCCGGGCCGTGCATCTCGTCGACCGCCGGGTGGGGGGCGGTCGTCCGGCGCACGCCGATCACGTTCAGGCCGAAACGCCTGGCCCATCCCGCGACGCCGCCGCCGACATGGCCCACGCCGATGATCAGGAGCGTCTTGCCGGCGATTCCGGTGTTGAAGGTTTGCCGCCAGCGGCCGGCGCGTTGATGGGTGACCATCTCCGGCAGCCGGTTGTTGAGCATCAAGACTGCCATGATGGCGTATTCGTTCGCGCGCGCGCCGTGGACGCCGCGGTTGTTGGTGAAAATGGTCTGCGCCGGCAGCCAGTCGAAGGGGGCGAAGTATTCGTTGCCGGCGCCGGTCACGTGAATCCAGCGCAGGCGCGGCGCGCGCGCGGCCATCCCCTCCAGGGGAACCTTCCAGCACACCAGCGCGTCGGCCTCGGCGATCTGCTCGTCGAAGCGCTCGCAGTCGTAGCCGATGGTCCAGTCGATGCGCCCCTCGAGGTCGGGGAACCGCGCGAAGGCGGCGGCCAGCCGGTCCTCGCCGATCTCGAAGACCTCGCCCAGCGAGCGGTCGTTGTCGATGTGGAGGCGAACCGTGTCTGCGGTCATCGCGCGGTTTCGGCCGGCAGGGTGCGCCCGACCCACCATTGGGCGAGCCGCGGGACCAACGGTTCGAGATGGGAGAACCGGCCCGGCTGGGCGAAGCGCGAGCCGAGCCCCTTCTGTTGCAGCGCGGCGATCGAATTGTCCTCTTCCAGCGTGGTGTCCCAGCGCTTGTAGTAGTACTGCGCCTTGTCCTCGAAATCGGGCCGGGCGACGGTCGACTTCGGAAAGCAGGCGCCGTGAATCACGCGGGTGTGGCCGGGGCCCTGCGGCTGGATCTCCAGGTACCAGACCGAATCGAGCGTCATGCCGAGCATGGTCGAGGGGTTGAGGCAGACATAGTTGGTGCCGCCCGCCGCCCGCCCTTCCAGCCCCTGTATATGCGGCAGCTCGTGCGCCAGGTCCTCGATCAGGAGCGAGCGGGTGTGCTCGTCGTGACGCTCGCGGATGTCGAGCCAGTTCTCCGAGGTGGGCGCCGCGGAATGCTTCATCTCCTTGGGGTTCAGCGTCGCCTTGTGGACCATCGGCAGATGGTATTCCTCCATCGCGTTCTCGATGTGGACCTTCCAGTTGCACGGCACCTCGTGGACCGTCTTGCGGACCAGGGCGAGGTCCGCAAGGCGGTAGGAGCCCATCAGTTCGGGGAAGTCGCCGAGATACCCGGTCAGGGGCTCGGCGTCGTCGGAAAAACTGACGAACATGAAGCAGCCGAAGACTTCCAGCCGCAGCGGGCGCAGCCCGTTGGCCGCCGAATCGAAGCCGGCGGTCTTTTCCATGCCCGGCGCGGCGTGCAGCTTGCCGTCGAGATCGTAGACCCAGCCGTGATAGGGACAGGTGAAGGCCCGGCAGTTGCCCTCGCCGTCCGCGACCGGGGTGCCCCGGTGCCGGCAGTTGTTGGCGAAGGCGCGAATCTCGTCGTCGTCGCCGCGCACGATGACCAGCGGCGCGCCGAGGTAATCGACGCTCAGATAGTCGCCCGGCGCGGCGACCTGATCGACATGGCCGAAGAAGTTCCACACCCGCGAGAACAGGTTCTCGACCTCCAGGTCATAGTAGTCCCGGGAGGTATAGCACCAGGGCGGCAGGGACTCCGCCTCTTCGACGGCTTTGAACACGTTGGCGAAGGCCGAGCGATCGAATGACGCGGGCATGACCCGGCTCCCTTGCGTTGGGGTCTTGGGACGGATGCTAGCGAAAACCCGCGCGACGGTCCATGTCCGCGCTTCCCCGCCGTCCGGCCGCGGCTGTCATCGGCGTGGCTGAAGTGGTAGCCTTGCCGCCCGGCAGGCTCGGGACAGCGAGGATATGAACGATATATCCGGACCGCGCGGCAGCGACATCATTGCTGCTTTGAGGGAGGCGGGCGTCGGCCATGTGGCCGCGCTGCCCGACATCACCACCAGCGCCGGGCTGCTGTGGCCGCTGGCGGACGATCCCGACCTGCGGCTGATCAGGCTTTGCAAGGAGGACGAGGGCGTCTCGATCTGCGCCGGGCTCGCTTTCTGCAACCTGCGCAGCGTGCTGTTGATGCAGCAGACGGGATTCTTCGATTCGATCAACGCGATCCGGGCCGGCGCGGTTGAGTACGGCCAGCCGATCTGCATGCTGATCGGGCTCTTGCAGAAGGAGCCGGACCGGCTGCCGAGCGAGTCGAAGCGCTACGGCGTTCGCATCGTCGAGCCGATCCTCGATGCGATGGGAATCGACCGGCTGCTGATCGAACGCCCCGGCGATGTCGGCCTGCTGGCGCCCGCCATCGGCCGCGCCTACGAGACCTCGCGCCCCCTGGCCGCGCTGATCGGCAGGACGGTCGAGCCATGATGCGCCGCGACGAGTGCTTCCGGACGCTTGCCGCGCTGCGCGGCGAGGCGATCGTGGTGGCGACCTACAGCTCGGCCTTCGAGTGGATCGCGATCGACCCGAGCCCGCTCAACTTCCTCAGCGTGGGCGCGATGGGCCAAGCCTCCTCGCACGCCCTCGGACTCGCGATCGGCCTGCCGGACCAAAAAATCATCGTGCTCGATGGCGATGGCAGCCTGCTGATGAATCTCGGCAGCCTGGTGACCGTCGCCGAGGCCGCGCCGGCGAATCTGGTCCATTTCGTGGTCGAGAACGGCAACTACGAGGCCAACGGCCGCCATCCGATCCCGGGGCAGGGGCGGATCGCTTTCGCCGGGATAGCGCGCGGCGCAGGCTATGCCAAGGTCTACGACTTCGACGGGCTGAACCGGTTTTCCGCGCTCTTGCCCGAGGTGCTGAGCACCCCCGGCCCGGTCTTCGGCTGCCTGAAGGTCGAGCCCGGCGAGCCGGTGGTCTACGACTACGAGTACATCCACGGCCCCGGGATACGCGCGGCGTTCCGCGAGGCCGTCGCCCCGATGATCGCCGCCCGCGACGCCAGGAAGGGTTGAGGGAGGCCCGCGGCGAGAGATCGCCTTCGCCCGGCTCACGCGCACGGCGCCGTTGGGCGCCCGACGGCCCGACAGGCTCACTTCCCGTTTCTCCGGATAGAGTCCGGTCTCCGCCGGGATTTCCGGCAATCCTCAGCCCGCGACCGGCGCCTCACGGCAGGTGGTGCGGCGCATGTCGCGAACATGGGCGCGGTCGTCGAACGGGGTGGCGCGATGCATGGTGGCCAAATTGTCCCAGATCACCACGTCGCCCACCCGCCAGCGGTGGGCGAAGACGAATTGCGGCCGGGTGGCGAACGCGGTCAGCTCGTCGAGCAGGTCGATCGCCTCGTCGTCCGGCATACCCTGGATGTGTGCAATGTGCGAGGCGAGATAGAGCGCCTTGCGGCCCGAACGCGGATGGACATGGACCAGCCGGTGACGCGCCGGCGGGCGCGAGCGCAGCTCTTCTTCCGTCGGCTCCTTCCCGCCGCCGAGGACCCGGGAATGCCAGTAGGAATGCTCGGCCACGAGGGGCTCGATCCGCGCCTTCATCGCCGCCGGCAGCGCGTCGTAGCTTGCCCGCATGTCGGCGAACTCGGTATCGGCCGGCGCCGGCGGGACGACATGCGCCGAAAGCAGCGAATAAGTCGCGCGGATCGGGTGGAAGGACATGTCGGTGTGCCACAGCCGGTTCGCGCGCTTGAAGCCGAGCCTGCGGTCGCCGTCGGCATAGATCCGTCCGGTATCGTCGAGGTTGCTCTGGTCGACGATCTCGTGATGGGGGATGCGCATCGCCCGGCGTCCGCTCATCACCAGAACCCGCCGGTCCTCGATCGGGCCGAGCCGGCGGCTGAAGGCGATGTGCTCCTCATCGCCGAGCGGCGCCTCGTGGCGGACGACACAGACGGCATAAATGTCCATCGCCTCCAGCAGAGTCTCGACGTCCGCGAGCGTGCGCAGGTCGATGCCGGGAAGTTCAGCCGCGTAAAGATCGTGCAGCTTGATCGCCGGGAGCGTCATCGCACCGTCCAGCCTAGGTCGCAAATCCCGACCGGCCCGGCGGTGAGCCCCGCGCCTCGCGGATCGCTCGCCAGACCCGCTCGGCGGTGATCGGCATCCTTATGTCCTCGATGCCGAGCGGGTGCAGCGCATCGAGCGCGGCATTGACCACCGCGGCCAGCGCCGGTGTCGTGCCGCCCTCTCCGCCGCCCTTGACGCCGAGCGGGTTGCCGGCCGTCGGCGCCGCGGTGTTGAGCTCGACCGCAAAGGGCGGCACATCGCCCGCCCGCAACAGCGCATAGTCCAGGAACGAGCCCGCGAGCAGTTGGCCGGTCTCGGGCTCGTAGACCAGATGCTCGCAGAGCGCCTGGCCGATCCCCATGGCGATGCCGCCATGGGCCTGGCCGTGAACGATCATCGGGTTGATCGGCGCGCCGACATCGTCGACATGGCTGTAGCGCACGACATCGATCGCGCCGGTCTCGGGGTCGATCTCGACCTCGCACACCGCCGCCCCGTTGGGAAAGGCCGGGATGCGGCCGAGGAAATCCTCCTCGGCGGCCAGCGGCGCGTCCTCGGCCAGCGCGAACAGGCCGACCGAGCGGTCGGTGCCGGCGATGCGAAACGCGCCGTCGGCAAAGTCGATATCGGCCGCGGCGGCCTCCAGGGCCTCAGCCGCCCGCGCGCGGCCCTCGGCGACGATCGCCTCGGCGGCGCGCACGATCAGCGTGCCGGCGATCCGCATCGAGCGCGCCGAATGCGTGCCGCCGCCTTCGATGGCGACATCGCTGTCGCCGGTGATCAGCGCGACGGTCTCGATGGGGACGCCGAGCCGGTCGGCGGCCACCTGGGCGAAGGTGGTCTCGTGGCCCTGGCCCTGCGACTGGGTGCCGAGGACGAGCTCGATCCTGCCTTCGGGCGCGATGCGCATGTGCGCGCGCTCGATCGGCGCACCGACCGGCGCCTCGATGAAGTTGGCGATGCCGATGCCGCGCAGGCGGCCGCGCGCCAGTGCGTCCGACCGGCGCGCCTCGAACGCCGGCCAGTCCGCGAGCGCGAGCGCCATGTCCATGTTCCGCGCGAAGGCGCCGGAATCGTAAGTGGCCCCCATCGGGTTGGTATGCGGAAAGGCGTCGTCCGCGATCAGGTTGCGCCGGCGGATCTCCACCCGGTCGACGGCCAGACGGCGCGCGGCCAGCTCGATCAGCCGCTCGATCGCGAACATCGCCTCCGGCCGGCCGGCGCCGCGGAAGACCGTCGTCGGCGCGGTGGCGGAGAACGCGGCGCGGATATCGGAGAAGGCGGCCGGAATGTCGTAGACCGACGTGGTCAGCCGCGGGCCGTTCGACAGCGGAACGAACGAGACCGCATGACCGCCGAGGCCGCCGCGATAGTCGCAGCGGATGGCCAGGATCCGGCCCGTCTCGTCGAAAGCGAGCGAGGCCTCGATGGCGAGATCGCGGGCCTGGTAGTCGGCCTGGAACGCCTCGCTGCGGCTGCCCGACCACTTGACCGGACGGCCGCAGCGCCGCGCCGCCCAGGCGGTCAGCGCATATTCGGGATAGAGGTTGTTGCGCGGGCCGAACCCGCCGCCGACATCGCGGGTGAGAACGCGCACCCTCTCCGGCGCCACGCCGAGCGCCGCGGCGAGTTGCCCCTTGGGCCGGCCGACGCCCTGGCTGCCGGTATGCAGCGTGTACCGCCCGGTCGCCGCGTCATAGTCCGCGACCGCCGCCCGGGGCTCCATCTGGGCGTTGGCGATCCGGTTGCTGACCACGCTCAGCGCCACGGTGTGGGGCGCGTCCGCGAATGCGGCGCGGACGGAATCGGCATCCCCCAGCGTGGCGGTCAGCGCCACGTCGTCAGGGCGCTCCTCCCAGATCGGCGTTCCGGCGGGCAGCGGCCGGTAATCGACGGCGATGCGTTCCAGCGCATCGACGGCCCGGTCGTGCGTCCGGCCGATTGCGACAGCGAGAATCTCGCCGACATGGCGTATCTTGGTCCGGACGATGGGCGGATGGGCCGGCTCGAACGGCGGCGGCGAGACGAAGGCCGGATTGGCGAATTCCACCGGACCGGCCGGATTGGCGGACTGGGGGATGTCGGCAAGACCGTCCGCAGCATAGTCGTCTCCGACGAGGACCGCGAGGAGTCCCGGCATGGCGGCGGCCGCTGACGTATCGATCGCGCACACGGCGGCATGGGCGTGCGGCGCGCGCAGGAAGGCGGCGTAAGCCTGTCCGGGCAGGTCGGCGTCGTCCGAAAAGCGCCCGTGGCCGGTGAGCAGCCGCGCGTCCTCGCGCCGCGCTATGGCGCGGCCGATCCCGTCGCTGCGCGCCAAGTCAGTCTCCGCCGAGCGCGTAGAGCCCGTCGCCGGCCCGGGTCAGCATCCCCTCTCCGCGCAGCGCGTCGAGCGCCAGCAAGACCTCCCGGCCGTCGCGGCTGCCGAGCGCGGCGACCAGGGCGCCGAAATATTTCGGCCCGTCGGTCAGCGCCTCACGCACCGTCGCGAAGGCGGGCGCGCCGGAGGACGGCGTTTCGGGCACGGTGTAGTGGAGCGGCAGGTCGCCGACGAATGGCCGGGTCAGGTCGAATCCCGCCTTCGCACCCGTCCGCCTGCCCTCCAGGGAGGGGTCGAGCGGCAGCGTCCGGAAGCCCGTATCGATCATCAGGTCGCGATCGGGTTGGAACCGGGTCGCGAGCGCCCAGTCGATCTGCGAATCGGAAAAGACATCGATGTCCTCGTCGACCAGGAAGACATTCTTGGTGTTGGACAGCGATGCGAAGACCGCCGCGATCGCGTTGCGCGCCTCTCCCGGAACACGCTGGCGCAGCGCCACGCGCATGTTGAAGCTGCCGCCCGAGGACGGCGTCGCGTAGATCGCCACCGGCTCGCGCACCGCGGTCTCGAGCGCCCGCCAGGCCGTCGCCTCGGCGCGCAGCGCGCCGATCTGCGCGGTGTCGGTGTGCTCGATCGTCCGGCCGCTGATGGTCGAGGTCTGGAACAGCGCGTCCGCGCGCATGGTGATCGCTTCGAGGTGGAAGACCGGGTTCTGCTTCATGACGCCGTAATAGCCGAGGAATTCGCCATAGGGCCCTTCAGCCTCGACATGGCCGCGCGAATCGAAGTAGCCCTCCAGCACGATCTCGGCGTCGGCCGGGACCAGGATGTCGTTGGTCACGCCCCGGACCACCGCCAGCGTCTCGCCGCGCAGCCGGGCGATCAACTCGATCTCGTTGGTCGGCACGCGCATCGAGGCGGCGACGTGATCGCTCGGGTGGGCGCCGACGACGAAGCTCACCGGCAGCGTTTCGCCGCGGGCGGCGGCGCGCTCGTAGATCGCCTTCAGATCGCTCGGCGCGTTGAGGTCGACGCCGGCCTCGCGACGGCCGCGCAGCATCATCCGGCGGCAGCCGAGATTGGTCAGCCCCGTTTCCGGATCCACAGCGTGATCGAGCGAGGAGGAGATATAAGGCCCGCCGTCGCGCTCGTGCTGGACGTGGACCGGCAGGCGGGTCAGATCGGCGTCGTCGCCGCGCAGGACCAGCGCATGGACCGGCGCATCGGCGCTGTCCACCTCGACCAGCGCCTGGGGCTGGGTGAGCCGGCGGCTCACGGTCTGCATCAGCTCGCCCGGCGCGACGCCGAAGCCGGCCGCGATTCGCGCCCGGCTGCCGGTCACGCCGCCGACGAGCTCCGCCTTCTCGGGGCCGGCATTCCTGAACAGCACCGCCTTCGGATTGCCTTCGAGCACGCCGGCGATGTCGATCAGGTCGATCGGGTCCTCGAGGATTTCGGCCAGGCCCATCTCGACGAGCCGCTCGATGAACCGGCGCAGGCGAAACGCATCCATGTCCGGCACGTTCGCCGCCGTGGCATTCTTGCTCAGGACTCCGGCCATTGCCGCTCTCCTCGAAGTCGCCCGGCGCCGATGTTAGGTCGCGCCCTGCGCCGCGGCAATCGCGCTTGCGCGGCCGGCGCCAAGCGGTGAGACTCCGGCCGGGCAGCGCGAAGGGAGAGGCAGGATGGCGCAGGGTGCAACCACCGGCCCGGCGCCGGGCTACGCCAGGAACCCCGGCCACCGGATCACGCTCGAGCCCAGCCCGCGCCGGGTCCGGGCGGTGTTCAACGGCGAGACCGTCGCAGACTCCACCCGTATGAAGCTGATGCACGAAAGCCGCCACCCGCCGGTCTACTACTTCCCGCTGGAAGACGTGCGGATGGACCTGATGAACCGGACCGGCCACACCACGCACTGCCCCTACAAGGGCGATGCGTCCTACTGGTCGATCCGGGTCGGCGATCGGGCCGGGGAGAACGTCCTGTGGAGCTACGAGACGCCGTTCGACGAGCATCCGGACCTCATCGGCTACGGCGCGTTCTACTGGAGCAAGCTCGATCGCTGGTACGAGGAGGACGAGGAGGTCTTCGTCCATGCGCGCGATCCCTATAAGCGGGTCGACGCGATCCCGTCTTCCCGGTCGGTGCGGGTCACTCTGGGCGGGGAGATCGTGGCCGAAAGCACGCGCGGGTGCTTCCTGTTCGAGACCGGCATGCCGGTCCGCTACTACCTGCCGCCGGACGATGTTCGGATGGATCTCTTGACGCCGAGCCAGACCCGCACGCTCTGCCCGTACAAGGGCGAGGCGGTCTACTGGTCGGCCGGGATCGACGGCAAGATGTTCGAGGACATCGTCTGGTCCTATCCCCGCCCGGTTCCCGAATGCCCGAAGATCGAGAACCTGATGTGCTTCTACGGCGAGAACGTGGACGCCGTCCACATCGACGGGGTCGAGGTCGAGAAGCCGGTGCCTCCGCGGTCGCGGCAATAGGGGAGGCGGTCGCGGCAACAGGGGAGGCCGCGCCCGCCACGCCCGACGGGATGGCCGGCTGAACCGGGGCGGTCCCCTGGTTGCCGATCCTCAGATGTTCACCATCGGCATCTGGCCCTTCGGGTAGCGCTCGCCGGCGGTGAAGTCGGGCGGGGCGGCGGAGTCGAGCGCGGCGATCTCGCTTGCCGTCAGCGCGATCCCGGCGGCGGCGATGTTGTCGGCCAGGTGGTCGCGCCGCTTCGCGCCCGGGATCGGCACGACGGTCTCGGTCTTGGCCATCGTCCAGGCGAGGGCGAGCTGGGCCGGGCTGCAGCCCTTGGCCGAGGCGATCTCCTCGATCGGCCCCAGGAGCGCGGTGTTATGGGCGATGTTCTCGGCGGTGAAGCGGGGATGGTCGCGCCGCCGGTCGCTCCCGCCGAGGTCGTCGAGCGCGCGCACCGCGCCGGTCAGGAACCCGCGGCCGAGCGGCGAATAGGCGACGAAGGTCACGCCGAGTTCGATGCAGGCCGGCAGCAGATCGTCCTCGGCAAACCGCGTCCACAGCGAGTACTCGGTCTGCAACGCGGACATCGGGTGGACCGCGTGGGCGCGGCGCAGCGTCGCGACCGCGGCCTCCGACAGGCCGAGCGTCCTGACCTTGCCCTGGTCGACCAGGCGGGACATCGCGCCGACCGTGTCCTCGATCGGCACGTCGGGATCGACCCGGTGCTGGTAGTAGAGATCGATGGTGTCCACCCCCAGCCGCTTGAGGCTCGCCTCGCAGGCCTCGATCACATATTCCGGGCGGCCGTCGGCGCCGGGCTTGCCGTCGGGCTTGCGCACGTTGCCGAACTTGGTCGTCAGCACCACCTTGTCGCGGCGCCCGGCGATCGCGCGGCCCACCAGCTCCTCGTTGCCGCCATTGCCGTAGGCGTCGGAGGTGTCGATGAAATCGAGCCCGGCATCGATGGCCCGATGGATGGTCGCGATCGATTCGGCGTCATCGGCCGGGCCGTAGAGCCCGGTCATGGTCATGCATCCGAGCCCGATGGCGGAAATCCCGATCGAGGAGTTGCCCAGCGTGCGGTGTTTCATGGAGTCCGATCCTTGTCCTTCAACCTGCCCGACATCGCCGCCAACCTGCCCGACATCGCCGCGAGTCTGACACATCGCGCCGCCGCCGCCAATTCGGCGGCCGCACGCCCGGACGCGTCTTCGGCCGTCGAGAACATTCCGAACCGACCGGTTCGGTCGAGGGTGTCGGGCCTGTGGGCAAGTGGTCGGGCGCGGCGCGTCGGCGCGCCCGGCGTCGCGGGTCGGTGGAAGACGGCGAACGCGCCATCGGGGTATTCGTGGACCCGGATGGCGACCTTGAACCGCGGCCTTGACGGGGCGGCGGCGATGGCGGTCCGGCGGGAAGACCGCCGCGGGGAAGCGGTTGGCCTCGGCCATGTCGGCGCGCCGGCGTTCCTGGGGCAGGCGCTTTCTTGCGTTCCTGTCCGCGATGTGCGTCGATGCGCTCCGAATGAAGATTGGTCGGTTGCGGTTTGAGGTGGTCCCGTATTGTTGGGCAGTTTGGCGGCGAAGTTAGGCGGCGAAGCTAGGGTGTATTCGGTTGCCTGATCGTGCCGCCCGGCGCCAAGGGATAGATCCGTTGCTCCGGGTGGGGAGCACAGGTTCTCGGCGCCTGATAGCCTGATAGATAGCCTCCAGCCCTGTCGGGCGCATCAGACGACGGACCCGGCGACGGCCGACGCGGACGCCGTCGCGCCGCAGCTGGCGCGCCATCTGACGGGAACCGTAAAACGGATACTTCAGGAACAGTTCGTCGATGCGACGCATCAGCGCCCGGTTCCCGGAACTCTCTCTTTGGCCCGTAAATAGGACCTTTGGCCCGTAAATAGGACGACGAGCGGCTGACCGACAAAATCTCGCATTGTCGGCTCAAGCTGAGGACAGGGTGGTCGCGCCGGGTCATCGCCTTGCGATCCCCCGGCTCATTGCTTCAGCCCTTTGGCCAAAGCCCTTTGGCCAAAAATCCCGTTCCACCGTCAGCTCGCCGATCTTGGCGCGCAGATCGCGAACCTCGGTCACATGGTCCTGGCGGACATGCCCGGCGCCATTCGAGAATGCTTCGCCCAGCCCATCCATTGCCTGACGCTTCCATGTGCTGACCTGGTTCGGATGGACCTTGTGCCGGGACGCACTCTCCTGGATCGTCCGGTCGCTCCTCAAGCGCCACCCGGGCCTTGAAGCCCGCCGTAGATCGTCGTCGTCTCGTCATCCCGTATCCCTCCGTCAATCGGGGGAATACACCCGGGCAACCTGTCCGGTCTGCTGGGACCGCCTCATAGCGACGGTTGAATCTCCAGGCGAAGCTGGCGAGTCGGCGCCCGGCATGGCAGGGGGCCATCTTCTTCCGACAGGCGCCCGCGGATCGCGCTCTCGATGTCGCCGGGCGTCGTGTCGATCCACTTGAACGGCGCCTTGCGCGCCGCCTGTCGGCCGGGGGCCGTGCGAATGGCCCGACGATGGCCGGCGATCCCCGATCGCACGCCATCAGCGGGGCCCGTCGGTGACGACATCGGTCTCCGGCGCCAGCCAGATCCGGGCCGCTTCGCGACCTCACGTTCGCGAAAGCCTGTCGCCGGCGCCATCTTGAGCCTGCGCGTCGGCGCCGGAGCTTCATAGGGTGATTGTGTTTTTCGCGGGCGATCGTTTTTTTCTTGTACGCCGCCCCGATCCGGCGCTAGTATCGGATGGCGATCTTCACAGGGCCTCTTCATTGAGGGGGCTTTCAACAGTGCGGTCCAAGGAGCCCAACGACAGATGACTTTTCGAAGGTACGGCCCGATTGCGGCTGTGGTGCTTGCGCTCGGAGTGGCTGGGTGCAGCAACAATGACAACATGCCGGATATGGAGCTGACGATGTTGCCCGCCGGCAACGATCTAGCCGACACCGACACCGGCGACACGCCGATCAGGGTCGCCGCAGGCGCGATGGTGCGGCGCGGCAATGTGTATATCGGCTGCCCGGCCGATGGCGCGGCATGTACGGTCAATGTGGTGGACGGAGAGGCCACCTACGAGCCTACGGGCGGAACGCCCGTCGTGACTGCAGCGTCCGATTCTCTGACGCCGCCCGACGGCCACGGTCTGCCCGACACCGGCAACATGCCGATCAGGGTCGCCGCAGGCGCGATGATGCGGCACGGCAATGTGTATATCGGCTGCCCGGCCGATGGCGCAGCATGCACGGTCGCAGTGGAGGACGGAGCGGTCACCAACGTGGCTACGGGCGGAATGCCCGTCGTGACTGCAGCGTCCGATCCTCTGACGCCGCCCGACGGCCACGGTCTGGCCGACACCGGCGACACGCCGATCATGGTCGCCGCAGGCGACGAAGCGCGGCATGGCAATGTGGATATCGCTTGCCCGGCCGATGGCGCAGCATGCACGGTCAATGTGGCGGATGGAGCGGTCACCAACGTGGCTACGGGCGGAATGCCCGTCGTGACTGCAGCGTCCGATTCTCTGACGCCGCCCGACGGCCACGGTCTGGCCAACACCGGCGACACGCCGATCATGGTCGCCGCAGGTGGACAAGCGCGGCATGGCAATGTGGATATCGCTTGCCCGGCCGATGGCGCAGCATGCACGGTCAATGTGGCGGATGGAGCGGTCACCCACGTGGCTACGGGCGGAATGCCCGAAGTGACTGCAGCGTCCGATTCTCTGACGCCGCCCGCCGGCCACGGTCTGGCCAACACCGGCGACACGCCGATCATGGTCGCCGCAGGTGGACAAGCGCGGCATGGCAATGTGGATATCGCTTGCCCGGCCGATGGCGCAGCATGCACGGTCAATGTGGCGGATGGAGCGGTCACCCACGTGGCTACGGGCGGAATGCCCGAAGTGACTGCAGCGTCCGATTCTCTGACGCCGCCCGCCGGCCACGGTCTGGCCAACACCGGCGACACGCCGATCATGGTCGCCGCAGGTGGACAAGCGCGGCATGGCAATGTGGATATCGCTTGCCCGGCCGATGGCGCAGCATGCACGGTCAATGTGGCGGATGGAGCGGTCACCAACGTGGCTACGGGCGGAATGCCCGTCGTGACTGCAGCGTCCGATTCTCTGACGCCGCCCGACGGCCACGGTCTGGCCAACACCGGCGACACGCCGATCATGGTCGCCGCAGGCGACGAAGCGCGGCATGGCAATGTGGATATCGCTTGCCCGGCCGATGGCGCAGCATGCACGGTCAATGTGGCGGATGGAGCGGTCACCAACGTGGCTACGGGCGGAATGCCCGTCGTGACTGCAGCGTCCGATTCTCTGACGCCGCCCGCCGGCCACGGTCTGGCCAACACCGGCGACACGCCGATCATGGTCGCCGCAGGTGGACAAGCGCGGCATGGCAATGTGGATATCGCTTGCCCGGCCGATGGCGCAGCATGCACGGTCAATGTGGCGGATGGAGCGGTCACCCACGTGGCTACGGGCGGAATGCCCGAAGTGACTGCAGCGTCCGATTCTCTGACGCCGCCCGCCGGCCACGGTCTGGCCAACACCGGCGACACGCCGATCATGGTCGCCGCAGGTGGACAAGCGCGGCATGGCAATGTGGATATCGCTTGCCCGGCCGATGGCGCAGCATGCACGGTCAATGTGGCGGATGGAGCGGTCACCCACGTGGCTACGGGCGGAACGCCCGTCGTGACTGCGGCGTTCGATTCTCTGACGCTGCCCGACGGCCACGATCTGGTCGCCGCCACACTCGGAGCCGGCATGCGTCAGGACGGCAAGCGCGGGGTCGTTATCGAGTGCCCCGCCGGCGGCGACGCCTGCGTCGTGGAGGTCGCGGAGGATGGCTCGGCCACATACGACGCGACCGGCGGCATGCCAACGGTCGAGATCAACCAAATGATCTTGGCTGCCAATAACGGTCCCCTCGGTGGTTCCGACGGCGACCACGCCGAGGGTCTCTTCAACAGGATGCTCAGGGGCATCGAGAGGGATGCGTTCGAGGCGCTCGCCAATACCGGCCTTGAGCCGAACGGCGCTGATGTCGTACAGAGCACGTTGGCGTTTGAGCCGATGGTGGGAGTCAGTGTCACTCGCAACCGCCGCGACGCTGCCCCAACATTCGGTTTGGCGCTGGGATTCGAGGTGTTTAGCCGCGATCCCGACGATCGCGACCAGCCGGACTCGATCACGCTCGACAGGCGTTCCGATAGCACGATACCGGAACTGCCCTCCGGCTGGAATGGCGCCGCCTTTTCGAGTGAGATCGACGGTGGATCGACTGTGCACGCCGTTGTCTATTCGGACATAGAGGGCCCCCGCCAAGAGCAGCGGGATGTGTTCGAGCCGAGTAACCGCTTTTTCGACCTCCCCCCTACTTCCCTCAACAGCGAGGGGCGACCAGAGGGGGTACGTTTCGACAACAGAGGAGGAACTGGTATCGTTCTTGCGATACCGGACAACCTACCAGAGGCTGGGCAGCCGTTCGAACTGAGCCTCGGTTTCGGCGAAGATCGCTTCCACAACTATCTCGATGTCCTGGCGGCGGAGAGGGATTGGCGTGAAGAGCTCGGCCAAGGCGAGGCTACCGACTTGTTCGAGATCGCACCCGTCGACCATGACAATGACGATGCCACACCCGCTATCACAGAAGCTCGTCTGATGTGCGTCGCGAGCCCATGCGAGGTGCAGACATCCGATGACGGCCCGACAGTGGCTGGCACATGGACGCTTGTTTATCAGGTGCAAGAGCTAGTGGGCCAGGAGGATGTGGACGTGCCGGAGGACGCGGAATATCTGACCCTCGGGGCGTGGCTGTCGTTGCCGGACTCCCCCGACGGCACTTATCAGGCTGGCGCCTTCGCAGATGGCCGGACGCCGTTTGAGGGAGCGGAGCTGACCGGGTTGACGGGTACTGTGACCTATGAAGGAGAAGGATCGGCCACCGGGAGCTATTCGACTATTACAGCCTCAGTCCCAGGTGGTCCCCGGGCGTCCTCACAGGTCGGCGCTTTCGTGGCTGACGCGATGCTTACCGCAAGGTTCGACGGTCCTCTTACGGACGGCGACGTGTCCGGTGTTATCGACAACTTCACGGAGAACGGCCAACGGCTCGGCGACTGGCAGGTAACCCTGGGTGAGGCTGCTATCGGCGGCGGCGTGCTTGCCGGCCCTACTGGCGGCGCGGCGGATGGTCGTTCCTTGATCGGTCAGTGGGGCGTCCGGTTCTTCAGGGATGGAAACGAGACCAGCACCAACCCCCATCCGGGTTATGCGGCTGGCACGTTCAACGCCACGACGCGTCGCTTACGCTTAGGATCCGATGATGAGGCCTCCCATCCGAGTGCGGTGAATCTCATCGGCGCGTTCGGCACCCGGATAACCAACCGGTAGCCAAGCGCCGTTAGGCGTAAAAGGGGACGGCGTCGCATATATGCGCCGTCCCCTTTCTTTTCTGGTTACATTTCGATTCCCACACCCTCCAGACGGACACAAGCCGATGCCCGATGCAGAGGAGCGGTCTCCGCCGCTCTCGACGGCGGTCTCCCGATCCTGCGTCTTGTGCCCCCCCGGGCTGATGACGACGATCCCCTCGCTATGCCGTGCGCTGGCCCTGGTCGCCAGCGTATGTCTGGCAACGGTCCTGCTGGCCCCCGCTGTCTTTGGCGAAGACGCTGTCTCTGGCGAAGACGCTGTCTCTGGCGAAGACGCGAGGCCGCCGGCGGCGGTCGATGCGGCCCTCGCCCAGGCGAAATCTCTCCGCGCCGGGGGCAGGGCGGAGGAGGCGCTCGCTCTCTTGCGGGCGCTGCCGCGCGAGGGGGACCGCCGCACCGAAATTCTGTTTCAGACCGGCTTGGCGGCGATGGCGGCCGCCGAGGCGCCCGGCCGATCGGACGACGGCCGCGAGGCGATGCTCGACGAGGCCGTCGCCGCTCTGCGCGCCATCCTCGTCGACCGCCCCGGCCTGGTGCGGGTGCGTCTGGAGCTTGCGCTGGCGTTCTTCCTCAAGGGCGAGGACGGCCTCGCCCGGGAGCATTTCGAGCGGGTGCTGGCCGGTGCGCCGTCGCCGGCGGTGGCCGTCAACATCGGGCGCTACCTTTCGGTGATGCGGGCGCGCCGGCGCTGGTCGGGCTATTTCGGTTTCGCCGTTGCCCCGGATAACAACATCAACGGCGCCTCCGAGCGCGACATCATCTATCTCGACACGGATTTCGGCCGGTTGCCTTTTCGCCGCGACGAGGCCTCGCAGGCGCGATCGGGGCTGGGTCTGTCGGCATGGGGCGGCGGCGCGTACGAGCATCCGCTGACGCCTCGTCTGCGGCTGCGCGCCGGAGCCGATGTGGCGCATCGCGAGTATGAGGGGCGGCGCTTCGACCAGAGTTGGCTCGGCCTGCATCTGGGGCCGCGCTGGCTGGTGGACGCCGACACCGAGGTCAGCGTGCTCGCCGAGGCGTCCCGCCAATGGGTGGCGCGAAAGGCCTACAGAGACGCTTTCGGCGCCCGCGTCGAGGCCGAACATCGCCTGACCCGGCGCCTGCGCCTCCATGCCGCCGCCGCATTGCGCGAGCGCGACTACCGCCGAGTCGACGTCCTCGACGGACCGGCCGGAACGCTCTCCTTCGGCGCCGCCTTGGCGGCGACGCCGACGCTGCAGCTGCGCGCCGCGCTCGGGGTCGAGCGCGAGCGCCCGGAGGCGAAGGCTTGGCGCAACACCGACCTGTGGGGCCGTCTGGATGCGTCGCTGGCCCTGCCGAAGGGGTTCACGGTGGGTGTGGGCGGGGAGCTGCGCCGCACCGGGTATGACGACGGCGGGCGGGGAGGGCCGCACTTCACCGAGGACGGCGAGAAGCGTGCGGACCGGCTCCGAATCCTGCGCGCCTCTGTCCACAACCGCGCCTTTACCGTGATCGGGTTCAGCCCGGAATTGGCGCTGATCCGGGAGGTCTCCACCACCAACGCCCAGACCCAGGACTATCGCCGTCTGCGCACCGAGCTGCGCTTCGTCCGGCAGTTTTGAATCCCTGCCCTGCGGGCAGGGATACATCCGGGCAGGCGGGCTGCTGGATCCGGATACCGGTCCGGCCGCCGCCGGCGACGTCGAGGAGCGGCCGATGATCGGCCGCGATTCGCCGCCCGGCGAACCGGAACGCGAGCGCTACGCCGCTGGCCGCGCCCATTATCCGGACGCGGCGACTTATCCGGATGCGGCGACCCTGCCAGGATTCGCCGCCTTCATGAAGGATCGGATCGACGAGCGCATCGCGCTCGCCCGCCGAATGGCCCGCGCGTTCGCGCTCAGCCTCGGGCTTCGCGAGGACGAGCTTGACGCGCACTACGCCTATCCGGGTATCCTGATGGCCTTGAACGACTACCCACCGCTCGAACCGGCCGAACTCCGGGAGAACCAGTGGAGCTTCTCGCCGCACACCGACTACGGCGCGTTCACGATCCTTCAGCAGGACTCGACCGGCGGTCTGGAGGTGCGCAACATGGCGGGGGTCTGGATCGACGCGCCGCCCGTATCCGGCGCGTTCGTGGTCGACATCGGCGATCTGTTCGCGATGTCGACCAACGACCTCTACGCCTCGAATCTCCACCGCGCGATGAACGTCCGCGGCGCCGCCCGGCTCTCGGCGGCGCTGTTCGTCACGCATCAAGGCGCGACCGTGGTGCGTTGTCTCAGGACGTGCCGCGGCTCCGGCGGCAAGCCGCGCTACGCGCCTGTGGAAGCCGAGGCCTATACCCGCACCCTCATCGCGCAGTCGCGCCGCACCGGGCGTCCCGGGATCGCCGCCCGCACGGCGGATCGGTTCAAGACGAGTTGAGGCCCGCGCCGCCTATCGGCGCCGGGCCATCCAGCATAGCATCGGGCGCGACGATGCGACAATAACGGGCGCACCGACAGGTCAGGCGCCGGGATTCCGGGAGGCCCCATGGCGGACGGCACGAGGGCCGAGGCAGAGCCACAGCGCGAGGACAAGCTCGAAGAGCTGACCGGCCAAACGAAATGGCGGCGGCTCGAGGGCGCGGCGCTGACGGTGAAGAACGCGCTGCTCGCGATCATCACGCTCGCCTGCGCGGCATGGTCGCTGGAACTCCAGCACAGCCTCGGTCTGGTGATCTTCAAGGAACAGTTCCTCGCCGCGATCTTCGGCCTTTCGATGGCGGCGATCTTCATGGGCCTCAAGCCCTTGCGAACCGCCGGCGACGAGATTCCGATCCATGACTGGTTCCTCGCAGGTCTCAGCCTGATCTGCGGGTTCTTCGTATCGGTCATCTACCCCGATCTGGTCGAAACCATCGGCGAACTGACGCCGGCGCGAATCGTTCTGGGCGCCTGCACCGTGTTCCTGGTCTTCGAGGCGACGCGGCGCTCCACCGGCTGGGCGCTGGTCGCCCTGGGCGCGGTGTTCATCGGCTACTCCGCGCTGTCCCATCTGGCGCCCGGCATCCTGAATGTGCCCAGCACTGCGCCCGAACGCATCGCGACCTATCTCTATCTCGACAACAACGCGCTCCTCGGCATTCCGCTCGACGTCACGACGTCGATCATCGTCGCCTTCGTGCTGTTCGGCCGGTTCCTGTTCGCCGCTAACGGCGACAAGTTTCTGAACGACTTCGCGCTGACTGTGATGGGCCGCTATCGCGGCGGACCGGCCAAGGTCGCCGTCCTGGCGTCGAGCCTGTTTGGCACGATTTCCGGCAGCGCCGTCTCCAATGTCGTCATGGACGGTCCGATCACCATTCC
The DNA here is from genome assembly GCA_965202905.1 of Alphaproteobacteria bacterium. Lineage (GTDB taxonomy): Bacteria > Pseudomonadota > Alphaproteobacteria > MPNO01 > MPNO01 > CAYFYS01. Next base: position 3,862,799 of record OZ241868.1, read on the forward strand.
GATGATGCGGCGCGCCGGCTATAGCGGCCCAACCGCCGCCGCGATCGAGGCGGTGGCCTCGACCGGCGGGCAGATCATGCCGCCGGTCATGGGGATCGTCGCGTTTCTGATGATCGACATCCTCCAGATCTCCTATTCCGAGGTGATCCTGGCCGCGTTGCTGCCGGCGCTGATGTACTACATCGCGCTTTTCGTGCAGGTCGATCTCGAAGCCGCCAAGCATAACCTGAGATCCAGCGATGTGGCTGCGTCCAGCAGCATTCGCGATATCGTGGCGCGCGGCTGGGTGTTCGTGATCCCGATTTTTCTTCTGGTGTGGACGCTGATCGTCGAAGCGTGGCAGCCCGGACGGTCGGCGATGCTCGCTGTCGGCGCAACGCTGGTCGTGTCCTTCCTGAACCCGGCGACGCGCCCGACATTGAACAAACTCTGGATCGCCGTCCGGGAGACCGGCCAGACCGTCCTGGAGCTGATAATCATCACTGCGCTCGCAGGCATGATCATCGGCGCCATCCAGGTTTCGACGCTCGGGTTCAACTTCTCGCTGTTGCTGACGCAGCTCGCCGGCGGCAGCGGGCTGGGTCTCCTGCTTCTGACCGCGCTGGTGTGCATCGTTCTCGGCATGGGCATGCCATCGGGCGTCATCTATCTGATGCTCGCGCTTCTGATTGCCCCGGCGCTGGTGGAAGCAGGCATCCCGAGACTCGCAGCCCATCTTTTCATCTTCTATTTCGGCATGTTGTCGATGATCACGCCGCCGATCTGCATCGCCATCTTCGCCGCCTGCGCCGTTGCCGGAACGAATTTCTGGCGTACCGGCGCGGCGGGGGTCCGTCTTGGCATCGCCGCCTATGTCGTCCCGTTCGTGTTCGTGTTTCAGCCGGCGCTTCTGTTCGACGGCGCGGTTTCGGAAATCGTTCTGGTCGGTCTCAAGACGACCGTTGGCGTGTCGGTCCTCGCAATCGGCATGGCGGGCTATCTGATCAGGCGGATGGGTCTTTTAGAACAGACGATCGTTTCGATCGCCGGCGTAGCCGTCATGGTGACGCCGGCGGAGGGGACGATCGGCCTCGCCGTTCTGGCCGGCGCCGCGATCCTCTTCGGCCTGATCGTCTGGCGACAGTTCGCCGGGAAAGATCCGGCCCCCGGGTTATAGCCGACGCCGACGAAAATTGGCCTCCCGCCCGCATAACAAGTACACTCGACGGCGCGATAACATAACTCCCGCCCACACCTGAACTGAGGGAAGTCATGCCTGTACAGGGACACCGTTCCGTCATCACGCTGGCGCTTGGCGCCGGACTCGTTTCGCTGACGGCGAGTTTCGCCTCGGCGCAGACCATGGTCATCGCCACCGATCGTCAGGGGAGCCTGATGAACCGGACCGGCACCGCGATGGCGAAGGTGATTACCGACCATTCGAACATGCGCGCGGTGGTGCGGCCGTTCGCCGGGCCCGACGCGTTCGTGGGCGCGCTCGACCGCGGGGAGATCAAGCTCGCCATGCTGACCGGCGGCTCCGTCCATACCGAGGTCCACGGCCTGAACAAGGCCGGGCGCGTGATCAAGAACATCCGCATTCTCCGCTCGGGTCCGAACGTCTTGCGCCTCGGCTTCATGGTGCCCAACGATTCCGACATCAAGAGCGTCGGCGATCTGAAAGGCCGCAAGATAACGTCGAACTTCGGCGGACATTCGGCGGTTACCCGTTCCGTCGAGGCGGGGCTCGCCTCTGCGGGGCTCGGCTGGGACGATGTGCGGCAGGTCCCGGTCACCGGCGTCGTCGACGGCATCAAGGCGCTCGGCGCCGGGCGTGTGGAAGCGACCTGGGGCGCGATCGGCATGCCGGTCGTGCGCGAGATCAACGCGCAGAACGCGGTCCGTTTCCTGTCCTTCGACAACAGCGCGGCGGCGGTCGCGAGGATGCGCAAGGTAATGTTCCCGGGCCTCAAGCTCGTGCTGATTCCCCGCGCCATCCCGCCGCTCAGCATCCGGGGACCGGTAAACGTCATCACCTACGACACCTATCTGCTGGCCAACAAGGATCTCGACGACGCGACCGCCACGAAGGTGGTCGAAGCGCTCTGGAAGGGCACCGACGTACTCCTCAAGGCGAGCCCGATCTTCGCCGGATTCAAGCGCGAAAACGCCGTGACGACGTTGCCGATGGCTCCGTACCACCCCGCGGCGATCGCCTTCTATGAGAGCCAGGGCCTCTGGACCGATCGGGCCATGGAGGCCAACGAGATGGCGGCCAAGGACGTTCGTTAGCGTCATACCGGCAGTTAGTTATCCGAACGACGAGGCGCCGGGGCCGGCGGGCGACGCCGGCCCCGGCGCCTCGTCCCTGCGCATGACACATCCCGACGCGCCGGATGCCGCTCGAGACCCGGATGCCGCCCGAGACAGGGTGAAGCATAAACCAATGCATCGGGTCGGGGTCGACATCGGAGGCACGTTCACCGATCTGGCGGGGCTGGAAGACGGCAAGATCGTCGTCGCCAAGCGTTCGACGACACCCGACGATCCGACGCGCGGCGTCGCCGGGACGATGGAGGCGGCCGAGGCCGACATCGCTGCGATCGAGTCGTTTCTCCACGGCACCACCATTGCGATAAACACCGTCCTGGAGCGCAAGGGCGCCGCCACCGCGCTGATCACGACCAAGGGCTTTCGCGACGTTTACGAAATCGGCCGCGGCAACCGGCCCGAAGGGTTCAACCTCGACTTCGAACGTCCCGAGCCCCTGATTCCGCGCCATCTCCGCTTCGAGGCGGACGAACGGCTCAACTCCAGGGGCGAGGTCTTGAGCCCGCTCGATCCCGGCGAAATCGCGATCCTCTCGGACAGAATCGCAGGAAGCGGGATCGAGGCGGTCGCGATCTGCTTCCTCCACGCCTACGCCAACCCCGCCCATGAGCGCGAGGCCGCGCGGATCGTCCGCGATCGCCATCCGGCGATGTTCGTGACCGAATCGCACGCGATCCTGCGCGCCTGGCGCGAATACGAACGCACCTCGACCACCGCGCTCAACGCTTATGTCGGCCCGCGGGTGCGCGCCTATCTCGACCGGCTGGAGTCCTATCTGAGCGGGGAAGGCTTCTCCGGCGGCGTCCACATCATGCGCTCTAACGGCGGGACGATGTCTTTGGCGCGCGCGCGGGTCGAGCCGGTCTCGATGATGGAATCCGGGCCCGTCGCAGGCATGATTGCGGTCGGGCATATCGCGCGGCTGCTGGACATCGAACGCTGCATCGGCTTCGACATGGGCGGCACCACGGCCAAGGCGAGCCTCGTCAGCGGAGGCAAGACCGGGCTTTGCGACGAATATTTCATCGGCGGCTATGCCAGCGGCCAGCCGATGCAGCTTCCGGTCGTCGACATCGTCGAGGTCGGCGCCGGCGGTGGGTCGATCGCCTGGATCGACCGCCATCGCGGTCTCCATGTCGGACCCGCAAGCGCCGGGGCCGATCCGGGGCCGGCGTGTTACGGCAAGGGCGGCGCCGATCCCGTGGTCACCGACGCGGATCTCCTCCTTGGCCGGCTCAACGGCGATCGTTTTCTGGGCGGCGCGATGGGGCTCAGCCGTCCGCTCGCCGAAGCGGCGGTCAGGGAGAAAATTGCCGATCCGCTGGGCCTGTCGATGACCGACGCCGCGCTCGGCGTCGCGAAGATCGCCGATGCCGCGATGTCGCTTGCGATCCGCTCGGTCTCGGTCGAGCGCGGGTTCGACCCGAGGGATTGCGCGATGGTGGCCTTCGGCGGCGCCGGCCCGCTGCACGGGATTTCCCTGGCCCGCGAAATCTACATCCCGCGCGTGGTGATCCCGAAACTGCCGGGCAATTTCTCCGCGCTCGGGATTCTTCTGGCCGAGGCGCGGCAGGACTATGCGCGGACATTCGTTTCCGATTTGGCCGATGTCGATCCGGCGGCGGTGAGCGATGCGCTCGGCGAGCTGCGCGCCGACGCCGCGGCGCAATTCGCGGGCGAGGGCGTGAATGTCGACGCGGCGGTCTTCGCGTATGCCGCCGATCTGCGCTATCGCGGTCAGGAGCATTCGATCCCGGTGCCGTTCGCGCGCGCGGAGGATTTCGCCGACGGCGGCTCGGACACCCTCAACGCCGCGTTCAATCATCTGCACGAGCGCCGCTACGGCCATTCCGACATCGCCCAGCCGATTCAGATCGCCAACCTGCGCCTGACGACGACGCTCGTGCGAAGCAAGGGCGAGATCGAGGAATGGCTGGCCGCGCCTCACGCGCCCGAAGACGGCGCCGGGGAGACTATCCGGGCCGGGGAGACTATCCGGGAGGTGATCTTCGACGATCACGACCGGCCGGTTCCAGCCCGGATCCTGTGGCGCCCCGCGCTCGAACCGGGCATGGCGTTCGAAGGTCCCGCGGTGATCGAGGAGCCCAGCGCGACCACGCTCGTCTTCCCGGGCGATCGGGTGCGGATCACCGAACACGGCCATATCGACATCGCGCTCAACCAGGACAGCGGAGCCGGATCATGACGGTCCACCCGATCACGCTCGAAGTCGTCCGCCACGCGCTGGTCGCCTATGCGGAGGAAATGGCGACGGCATTGTGCAAATCCGCCTACAACATGATGATCTATGAGGTACGCGATTATTGCTGCGGGCTGATCGACGCCGAAGGCCGGATGATCAGTCAGAACGCCGGCGGCCTGCCGATCTTTCTCGCCGATCTCGGGGTCGCGATCGCCGACGGGATCGAACGCTACGGGCTCGACGGGTTCGCGCCGGGCGATGTCGTGATCATGAACCACGCCGGGATCTGCGGGCAGCATCTCAACAATGTCGTCGTCTACACGCCGTGCTTCCATGACGGAAACCTGGTCGCATTCGCCGCAAACCGGGCGCATTGGATCGATATCGGCGGCACGCGCGTGGGATTCGGCTCCTACGAGACTTCGGAGATCTTCCAGGAGGGGCTTCAGCTCCGCTCGCTCAAGATCTACGAGGCGGGCAAGAGAAACGATGCGGTCTGGCAGATCCTGCAGGACAATCTGCGCTTTGCCGATTCCTCGCTCGGCGACTTGCGGGCGCAGATCGCCGCGTGCGCGCTGGGCGAGCGACGGCTGGGCGAGTTGACGGGCCGCTACGGCCCCGCGACGGTCGCGGATTGCATCGCGGAACTCTGGGACCAGGCCGAGGCCGAGGCGCGCGCGGCGATCGAGGCCATCGCCGACGGCGCGTACCACGCCGTCAGCCATCTCGACAATGACGGCAAGACGCTCGACGCCCCGCTCAAAGTCGCGGTGGGCGTGAGGGTCGCGGGATCGGAGATGACGATTGACTATTCGGACATGAACCCGCAGGTGCCCACGCCGTTGAACTCGGGCTTTTCCGGCGGGCTTGCCGCGGCGCGCGTTGCGTTCAAGTGCCTGACGATGCCGACGGCGCCGGTGAACGAGGGCTGTTTCCGTCCGCTCGAACTGGTCTCGCCGCCCGGCACCATCGTCAATGCAAAGCCGCCGGCCGCGATCGGTCTGTGGTCGATCGCGCTGCCGACCGTGATCGACACGATCCTCAAGGCGCTGGCCCCCGCGCTGCCCGATCGCATCCCCGCCGCCCACAAGGGCGACATGAGCGGCTGTTCGTTCTACGGCTATCGCGAAGATGACGGGAAGCGGTTCCTGTTGATGAACATCACCGGCGGCGGCTGGGGAGGCAGGCCGTCGGGCGACGGGCAATCGGCCTCGGTTTCGATTTGCCAGGGCGATGTCCGAAACGCGCCCGTCGAAGTGCAGGAGACCAACTACCCGTTCTTGATCGAATGTCACCGGCTGCGCGAGGACAGCGGCGGGCCGGGCGAACATCGCGGCGGGCTCGGGGTGGAGCTGCGCTACCGCTGCCTGCAAAAGACCCTCGCCAACGTGAATCAGGAGCGCACGGTCGACCCGCCTTGGGGGGTGGCCGGCGGCGGTCCGGCGCTGCCCAACCATGCCGTCGTCCGGCGCAAGGACGGCGGCGAGGAGACGGTCTTCAAACAAACCAATCTTCTCCTGGAAGCCGGCGATACGATCTCTTTCTTCACCGCGGGC